>NZ_CP074101.1:0-1890000 GCF_024398395.1 Bacillus sp. FS02
CCTGTAGCACCAGTAGGTCCGGTAGCACCTGTGATACCTGTAGCACCAGTAGGTCCGGTTGAACCTGTGATACCAGTAGCACCAGTAGCACCAGTAGGTCCGGTTGAACCTGTGATACCCGTGGCACCAGTAGCTCCAGTTGAACCTGTGCTACCAGTGACCCCAGTCGGACCGGTAGCACCTGTGATACCAGTAGCACCAGTCGGACCGGTTGAACCTGTAATTCCTGTAGCACCAGTAGCTCCAGTTGCACCCGTGATACCAGTAGCACCAGTCGGACCGGTTGAACCTGTGATACCAGTAGCACCAGTCGGACCGGTAGCACCCGTGATACCAGTAGCACCAGTCGGACCGGTTGAACCTGTGATTCCCGTAGCTCCAGTCGGACCAGTTGGTCCAGTGCTGCCCGTCACACCAGTGGCCCCAGTAGGTCCGGTTGAACCTGTAATTCCTGTAGCACCAGTCGGACCGGTTGAACCTGTGATACCCGTGGCCCCAGTAGATCCGGTTGAACCTGTGATACCTGTAGCACCAGTAGGTCCGGTTGAACCTGTGATACCCGTGGCACCAGTAGCTCCAGTTGCACCCGTGATTCCAGTGGCCCCAGTAGATCCGGTTGAACCTGTAATTCCTGTAGCACCAGTTGCACCAGTCGGACCGGTTGAACCTGTGATACCCGTGGCCCCAGTCGGACCGGTTGAACCTGTGATACCCGTGGCACCAGTAGCTCCAGTTGAACCTGTGATACCAGTGACCCCAGTCGGACCGGTAGCACCTGTGATACCTGTAGCACCAGTAGCTCCGGTAGCACCTGTGATACCTGTAGCACCAGTCGGACCGGTTGAACCTGTGATACCCGTGGCCCCAGTCGGACCGGTAGCACCCGTGATACCTGTGGCCCCAGTAGCTCCAGTTGAACCTGTAATTCCTGTAGCACCAGTCGGACCGGTTGAACCTGTGATACCCGTGGCACCAGTCGGACCGGTTGAACCTGTGATACCCGTGGCACCAGTAGGTCCGGTTGAACCTGTGATACCAGTAGCACCAGTCGGACCGGTTGCACCTGTGATACCCGTGGCCCCAGTAGCTCCAGTTGCACCCGTGATTCCAGTGGCCCCAGTCGGACCGGTTGCACCTGTGATACCAGTAGCACCAGTCGGACCGGTTGAACCTGTAATTCCTGTAGCACCAGTAGCTCCAGTTGCACCCGTGATACCAGTAGCACCAGTCGGACCGGTTGAACCTGTGATACCAGTAGCACCAGTCGGACCGGTTGCACCTGTGATTCCCGTAGCTCCAGTCGGACCAGTTGGTCCAGTGCTGCCCGTCACACCAGTGGCCCCAGTAGGTCCGGTTGAACCTGTAATTCCTGTAGCACCAGTCGGACCGGTTGAACCTGTGATACCCGTGGCACCAGTCGGACCGGTTGAACCTGTGATACCCGTGGCCCCAGTAGCTCCAGTTGAACCTGTGATACCCGTGGCACCAGTAGCTCCAGTTGCACCCGTGATTCCAGTGGCCCCAGTAGATCCGGTTGAACCTGTGATACCCGTGGCACCAGTCGGACCGGTTGAACCTGTGATACCCGTGGCACCAGTCGGACCGGTTGAACCTGTGATACCCGTGGCCCCAGTAGCTCCAGTTGAACCTGTGCTACCAGTGACCCCAGTCGGACCGGTAGCACCTGTGATACCTGTAGCACCAGTAGGTCCGGTAGCACCTGTGATACCTGTAGCACCAGTAGGTCCGGTTGAACCTGTGATACCTGTAGCACCAGTAGATCCAGTAGGTCCGGTTGAACCTGTGATACCCGTGGCACCAGTAGCTCCAGTTGAACCTGTGCTACCAGTGACCCCAGTCGGACCGGTTGAACCTGTGATACCCGTGGCGCCAGTAGGTCCGGTTGAACCTGTGATACCTGTAGCACCAGTAGATCCAGTTGCACCTGTGATTCCCGTTGCCCCAGTAGGTCCGGTTGAACCTGTGATACCAGTAGCACCAGTCGGACCGGTTGAACCTGTAATTCCTGTAGCACCAGTAGCTCCAGTTGCACCCGTGATACCAGTAGCACCAGTCGGACCGGTTGAACCTGTGATACCCGTGGCCCCAGTAGATCCGGTTGAACCTGTGATACCTGTAGCACCAGTAGGTCCGGTTGAACCTGTGATACCCGTGGCACCAGTAGCTCCAGTTGCACCCGTGATTCCAGTGGCCCCAGTAGATCCGGTTGAACCTGTAATTCCTGTAGCACCAGTTGCACCAGTCGGACCGGTTGAACCTGTGATACCCGTTGCCCCAGTAGGTCCGGTTGAACCAGTAATTCCTGTAGCTCCAGTGCTGCCCGTTACTCCAGTAGAACCTGGAGCACCAGATGCTGCCAAAAGCGTATAATCCGGGGACGTATCTGGCGTACCTAAAGGTGGAGCAGAGTTCACAATATACGTACCACCTTCATAAGTGACCACTTGACCGACTGAATACATTGATGCTCTTTCTGGATCATATGTTTCAATACCACTTAATCCTACCCCTGTAGGGCCAGTTGGGCCAGTTTTCCCAGAAGCCGCCAAAAGGGTATAGTCGGGGGAAAGTCCAGGTATTCCTGAGGGAGCATCTACCTTAGCAATATAAGTACTGCCATTATACGTGACAACTTGACCAGCCTCGTAATCTTGTGATTGTGAGGGGTTAAAAGGGAGGACACCGGTTAATCCGCCAGCAGGTCCGGTTGGTCCGGTAGGCCCAACCGGACCTGCTGGGCCTCTTCGTCCAACCCTTTGAATTATTTTTGATTGTTTTTCTCCTTTTGCACAAGACGGATCCCCTTGAGGTCTGTTTTGTTTTGAATGTTCTTGTTTAATAAAAGGACAGTCTCTTCTTTGAGGACGATCATGACGTGATCTTTTGTAATGAGGCTGCTCATGATATCTACCGCAAAAGGGACATTTGTGATCGAATTGATTGTACAAATTGCCCATCTCCTAAAATTGATATTTCATTCTATGTACGAATTTTTAAATCGGAAGTAAAACCTAGAAAATTCATCATTTCGAAAATCATCGAATCAAATCATTTAAAAGTTAAATCGTTTTATGTTATGGTGTTGAAAGAATGAAACTAGTATGATTTTTGAAAGAAATGGGGCATCATGTATGAGTCAATCAGTTTTACAACGTGCAGCATATTCCGTGTTAAATTTATCCTCTGTAACAGAAGGTGGCACAATCAAAGAGTCATTTGAACATAGTATGGATTTAGCAAAAAAAGCTGAGAAGTGGGGCTACCATAGATATTGGCTTGCGGAGCATCATAATATGGAAGGGGTTGCGAGTTCAGCAACATCCGTCTTAATTGGATATATTGCCGGAGGGACTGAAAAGATCCGGGTTGGTTCTGGGGGGATTATGCTTCCAAACCATTCTTCACTCGTTATTGCAGAACAATTTGGAACACTGGAGACTTTGTATCCAGGGAGAATTGATTTAGGTCTTGGCAGGGCACCAGGAACAGATCAGTTAACGGCAAGGGCACTTAGACGTAATCTTCATAATGGGAGGATTTCCCTGAGCAGCTTGAAGAACTTCGGCAATATTTCAAACCGACTGGTCAGGTCAAAAAACATGTAAGAGCCGTTCCGGGAGAAGGATTGGATATACCAATTTGGCTTCTTGGTTCAAGTGGTTTTAGTGCAAGGCTTGCAGGAGAACTGGGACTGCCATTTGCCTTTGCGGCACATTTCTCCCCTAAAAATACCATTCCTGCTTTAGAATTATACAGACAGTCATTTCAACCTTCAGATGTGTTAAAAGAACCTTATGCGATGGTTGGTGTGACGGTTTTTGCTGCTGATCAAACAGAGCGGGCTGAATATTTGGCGACGTCTCATTATCAGCGCTTCTTGAGCCTCATTCGCAATACACCAGGAAAACTCAAAGCCCCTGTTGAAAGTATGGATGGGCTATGGAGTCCATATGAGAAGGCGATGGTGGACGAACAATTAAGTTCGACGATGATCGGGGATAAACAAAAGGTGAAAAAAGAGTTAGAAGCCTTTATTGAGGCGACTCAAGCAGATGAAGTCATGATTAATTCTGATATGTTTGACCATCAAGAAAGAATGCGTTCTTATGAAATCATTGCAGAGATATTTCAAGAGGAACAAGAAAAATAAGAATAAAAAAAGAACTGCCAAGAGCAGTTCTTTTTTATTTATGCTTTAGTAAACACGCGAAATGGTTGTCCAACTGGCAGTACTGTACGACCAAAATGTGTATTCAGCACAACAGCTGCAGAACCATAAAATGAAAGAAGAGAAATAATCAATTCTGCAATACCAGCCATCGTATGAGTCACATCGTACATCACACCAAACGAGCTTAGGGACAGGCCAATGAATAAGAAATCAATAAAGACGAAAATCAAAAACAATACTTTATGTGTTTCCATTGCACCGATCGTCATAAATAAGCTGAAAATCAAATAACCAATAAAAGCAAAACCTAGTTGTTTTGGGTCCGCAGCTCCCGCAAGCGTTTTCCCAAAAACGCCCGCTTGAATGAGCCAAGTGGTTCCAACGCCCATCCAAAAAAGACCGAATGCGCCGAAGGCAGTGGCTCCAAAAATATTATGATGCTTTGAATCTTGTATGGACGCAATCAGCTGCGCGATTCCTCCAAGGAAGATAGCCCAAGGTAAAATAAGGGATGTGCCATCTGTGATTCCTAGTTTTTGTGAAGACGCAACAAGCGTCACCATTGCTAAACCAAACAAACCAAGTGGTGTTGGGTCTGCGATTGATAATCGAATTGCTTGAACATTCTGTTTTTCCATAATGACCTCCTACAATTTGCACTTACAAAAGATACTCGAATTCGATAGAAACGTCAAGCTCTTTTTTAGTAGACACTTGCAACGTCTTCCAAATAAATCTATATTTAATACAATACATCATACATGTGATAGAAAAAGAGGGATGAGAATGAGTAAAGGCTTAGCTGGAAAGACCATTGCCATATGCGGAACAAGAAAAACAGAAGAAATGCGTACACTTGTTGAAAAGCAAGGAGGACAAGCTGTTATTCGTTCTCTTCAGGGCACTGTATTTTTAGCCAAAGAGGAATTGAAGCCAGGCATAGAAACCTTTGTAAAGAAGGGAGCTGACTGGGTCATTTTAACAACGGGTATCGGCACAGACACATTAATTGAAAGTGCACTAGAGCTGCAGCTTGGAGAAGCTTTTATGAACATTTTATCAAGTGCCCATATCGCTTCAAGAGGATACAAAACGTTTGCGGCTCTAAAAAAACACGGCATTCAGCCAGATGTTTCTGATGAAGATGGAACCGTTCGTGACCTCATTTCAAAGTTAGAAGACAAAGAACTTCAAGGTAAACGGGTCATGGTGCAGCTTCACGGCGAAAATGCACCAGCTCTCATTGATTTTTTACATCACAAGGGAGCAGACGTTTTGCAGCTCATGCCATATCAGCACACGCCCCCTGAACCAGAGGCGGCGGACACTTTGCTTCAAGAAATGAAAGAAGGGAAGGTCCATGCCGTTTGTTTTACAACCGCTGTTCAGGTTCATGCCTTTTTCAAACTAGCAGAAGAATGGGGCAAAAAAGAAGAACTGCAACATCTATTCGAGCAGCATGTATTAGCTGTAGCTGTTGGAAAAGTCACAGCTGAAGCATTAAAAGAAGAGGGGATAAGCCGAATTCTAGCCCCTTCACTTGAAAGAATGGGTGCAATGATTATGGAATTATCTCAATATATGAAAAAACAATCGACGCACGCATAGAAAAAACGCCTTTCACATGACGAGTGAAAGGCGTTTTCGTTAGATTGTCCGTTTTCGATTTGTGCGAATTTTTTTCAAAACGAAATACAGTACGATGAGAACGATGGCAATGACCATAATTGGTGTTGTATACGTGTGAGCGACACTTTGAATGTGGTCCCATTTTGTCCCAAGCTGCATTCCAAGATAAATAAATAGGATGGACCAAGGGATGGCGGCTAATCCGGTCAAAAAAACAAATTTCAGAAATGGCATCTTTGCAATACCAGCTGGAATTGAGATCGCGTGGCGCACGACTGGGATAAAACGAGCTGTAAATACGACACCCGTTCCATATCGGTCAAACCAGCGTTCTGCCGTGGCAATATGATGCTCATGGATGAATAAATACTTCCCATACTTTGTTAAAAAAGGTCTTCCGCCGTAAAGGCCGATCCAGTAAATAAAGCACTGGGCAAGTGTTCCTCCAATCACCCCAGCGATGACGGCTCCAACAAATCCAATGCTTCCTGTTGACACCATATATCCGCCGTAGGCAAGTACAATTTCACTCGGGATAATTTCAATCATCAGTCCAAGTGCAACACCTGCGTAACCAAGGCTTGTCAGCCAGGTTAAAATTTCATTAAACAAGGTTCCCATTCATTTCACTCTGCCTTTAAATACGAATTTTCTTCAAGCATCCTTATAAGAGCCTATGCTTGTTTTGCTTCTCTCATGAGTATGCTTTGCATATATGCTAGCATGGCTGGCCGCATATCATGACGCATCAATCCAATTTCAGCCGCTGCCTTAAATGAGCCCAGCTTATCACCAACGTCAAATCTCATCCCATCTAATTGTTTTGCATAAATGGGTGATTCATGTGCAATGATTTTCAGCGCATCTGTCAGCTGGATTTCGTTCCCAGCACCTCTCTCGATTCCTTGTAGAATAGGAAAAATCGATGGTGTTAACAGATATCTGCCCATCACGGCTAAATCGGAAGGAGCTTCATGAATAGCTGGCTTTTCCACTAAGTCTGTGACTTCAAACACTTGACCGTCTACTCTAGCTGGTCTTATCATACCATACTTACTGACATCTAGACGATCCACTTGCTGGACGCCAATGACCTCTCTTTGTTTGTCTTCAAAGACTTCCATGAGCTGAGAGAGTGCAGGTCTTTCTGACACCATGACATCATCACCTAAAAGCACCGCAAAAGGATCATTGCCAGTAAAATGACGTGCACATAATACCGCATGTCCAAGACCTAAGGGCTCCTTTTGACGAATATAATGAATATTGGCCATATCCGCAATATGTTTGATTTCAGCCAGCTGTTCTTTTTTTCCTTTTTCAAGCAAATTCTGTTCTAGCTCAATCGAACGGTCAAAGTGATCTTCAATCGATTTTTTATTTCTTCCTGTGATAATCAGTATATCTTCAATGCCTGATTGAACAGCCTCCTCAACTATGTATTGAATGGCGGGTTTGTCGATAATCGGCAGCATTTCCTTTGGCTGTGCTTTCGTTGCGGGTAAAAAACGTGTGCCTAATCCGGCTGCTGGTATAACGGCTTTTTTGATGTTCATTGAATCATCGCTCCATTTCTGATCGTTTGTTTTCTGATGGAAACACCCATAGGCGGCTTCCAGTAAAAGTGATCATCATGCCAAGAAGGGTACCAATCGCTTTACTAATGAATAATGAGAAACCTGCTTGCTGCATGACATATAAGACAACATAGGTGAGGAGACACGCTGCGCCGTTGACTGTGGCCCACTTGATCCATTCCCACCTGTCCGCTTTCTTTTTTACTTGGAACGTCCATTTTCGATTCCAAACATAACTGTTCATCATTCCTGCTGTATAGGACAGGCACTGTGCAAGAAAAGAGGGAACAAAGCAAGCAGTGAAAAAAAAGAAGAACAGAAAGTCAATCATCGTATTGCTTGCGCCTACAGTTAAAAATGTGACATAGGTCCGAATATTTTTCTTTGTCATGCGAAGGATCATCATCTCCTAGTGTTTGAGTGGGTGTATGAATACTGTACAAAAGCGAGTTGACGAATCAGTGAAGAAAAGATGAAAAAAACATGAACAAGCGATATCTGTTTTTTTCACCAGCTCGTGATATAATTTGTAAGATGAAACGAACGGTGGTGCACATGCATGTATTTAACAATTGGAGAAACAGCTGAATACTTAGAAGTATCAGAAGCATATGTTGAAAAATTAATCCAGCAAAAAAAGATTCGTTACGTATTTGACGGGGAATCGTATCTCATTTATCAAGGGCAGTTTCAAACCCATATGAAACAGCTAGAACAATATAAAGAGCTCATTCAAGACATCTTAAATGAACCAATCCCTGAGGACCCGGACGTAAAAGATGAAGATTAAAAAAGACTGTACGAGAAGGGAGAACCTTTTCATACAGTCTTTTTTATTGGCTGACACCCGTTTGAACAATGTTCATATGACAATTCACTTGGACATCTGCATCAGGGTAGAGTTTTTGCCATTCCTCCGGTGTCATGGCTTTATCTTTAGAGCGATACCTCAAACCAAGTCCAAGCGGATCAATTTTTTGCTTTTTAAAGGATTGAACAAGGTCTTGCCCTTGCTGGGCCACACGCTTCTCCACTTCTTTTTCAACATGCTGCAAGATAGAAGGCGTATCGATTTTTTTTGATTTCATGAATTCTTTTAACTCACCTTTCAGCTTGATATCAATGGTGATATGAGGCTTTTTTGAAAGGTTTTCAGTTGGTTTAATGTGATAAGACACATGTGATTTGATATTTTCAATAACAACATGGGTTTTCTTTCTGTCATTAAATCGAAACTCATAAATCCCATTTTTATGATTTTCAATCATCGCTTTAAACGTAAATGTATCTTCCCCTGGAATATGCCCAACCATTTTTTCTTGATCGAAAAGAGCGACACCTGACACTTTAATAGAGTTGCTTGTATTTTTAATGTAAGGGAGGTAGGCATCCACGCCTTTTGCCATCATCTGATTCATAAAAATATGCTGATTGGTCACAGGTTGATTGCCGTTTCGCATGTTTTGAGCCAGTAAATCTGAAAGATATACACCGATATTTAAGTTGGTTTGATTCATTTTTGTATGCAATAAATCTTCAACTTCTCCGTCTACTATGGCAAATACTTGACGAGACCCAATGATCGGATCACGATAGATGTAATTCATCAAATCAATCATACCCACTTCTTTCGCCAGCTTTTCACTTATTAAAATCACGAGTACTTGTCCCATGACAACGGGGAAAGGCGATTTTTCCGAAACAAGAAACTGAATATTACTAATGGTATTTGACTTAGCACTTACAATTTGATAGCTTCCTTGTTCTTCGCTTTTAAAAACAGGGAAAACAAAGAAGCCCTTCATTTCTCCATCTTCCAATAAGTCAAATCCCGCCGCCTGCGAGATACTTAATTCATCTAAGAGACGAGGCTGTGCACAGCTCGTTAAGAAAAGGCTCAATAACATGAGACACACCAGAATATAATGTTTCATGTTCGTTTTTTCACCCACCTTTTTTTCAGCAGCAGCCCAATGATCATACATCCAATCAATCCATAGACGAGGATGTATCCGCTATATTCCACCCATTTATTAAATGTCTCAAATGAGGTAGCTCTAATAAAAAATGAAAACATGACGAGAATGAGAAGGCTGAGAACTATTAACGTGGTGCGCTGGCTCGTGTGAAACACTTGTTTTGCCATTCTGCTGGCTGCCCATAATGGAATGGCGATATTTGGAACGATAAGCAAAAGCCATAGCGACACTTCAATAAATTCAAAGCGCTGGATAAACGGAAGTTTGACAATGCTGGTTAATGTCAATGTTGGCCATTTCGTTAGTTTGAGCTGAGCACTTGAGTAGTACGCAATAGAGACGAGAAATACAAGCAAATTCAGGCATGTAGTTAGCAACACTCCCATATGTGCAAATTTTTGCGACGTTTGTGCTTTTTTAATAAAGGGATAATAGACAAGCAATGTTCCAAAACCAAACATGGATAAAGAGGCATCTTTGACCCCCATCATGAGTTGTGAAAATGAATGATCAAACATTGGGAACATAAACCGGATGTGACTATATTTCATGACATAAAAACAGATAAAGGTCATCCAGTACGTTAGGACAATGCTAAAGAATGCCCAGCCTGCGATTGTTCTAAATCCGCCTGTGTGAATGTAATAGACGAGGATGAGCAGCACTGATGCAAATAAAAGACCAGGAATTTCTTTAAACAGCCAAACATGGATCACATCCATATAATGAACAAGCACAATCAAAGACAATGAAGAAAAATATAAAATGTAGAGAATGTTGATGAATTGTCCGAGCCATTTACCAAACACAGATTGCGTAATGTCACTAAATTCGTCAGTAGGTGCTTTTTTAAACAAATAGTAAATAAGGAAAATCATTAAATTGACACTTGCACCAGCAATTAAAATGGCGATCCACCCATCATTATTAATCGTCCGGACAAGATTCGTCTGGAAATTTAAAATACCAACACCTACTTGATTGGCATTGACAAGAAAAAATACAAAAAAAGGGGATACTTGAAATTTTTCTTTCATAGAAGAAGAGCTCATGCCTTCACTTCCTTATTCATAAAAATCATTTTTCCCCTTACGGCCTTGCTTTGGCTTTTGGCGGTGTATCGTTTCATTTTGCGGGCGTAAATTTTCTGGACGCTTTTTCAAAAAGCGGAGTTGTGGCCGAATCAAACTACCCTTTAAATCGGCCAATCGAAGTGGAAAGATTGGCTCTAAGTAGGGCTGGCCTATAGACGTTAATTTCATTAAATGTGTAAGAAGAAAAGCCCCCATTAGCGAAATCCCTAGCGCTCCCCACACTTGTGCAGCAAAAAGGAATGGGAAACGTAAGAGACGAATGGTTGTCCCCATTTTATATATAGGAGTGACAAAAGAGGCAAGAGCTGATAATGCAACTATAATGAGCAGGATATTACTTGTTAATCCCGCTGCAACCGCAGCCTGTCCGATCACAATACCTCCAACAATCCCGAGCGTCTGTCCGACTTTTGCAGGAAGGCGAGAACCGGCTTCCCTAAGTAGCTCAATCGATATCTCTAAAAATAAAGCTTCAATAATAGGCGGAAAGGGCACGAGATAGCGTGATGCGACTATCGTTTCTAATAAGTCCTTAGGAATCAGTTCATAGTGAAACGTTAAAACAGCTACATACAAAGGGGTTGCAAAAATAGAAAAAATCACAGCAAAAATGCGTAACAGTCGAAAGGAGGATGCTGCGATCCAAGACATGTTATAGTCTTCCATTGTAGAAAAATACTCGAGTAAAATTGTAGGTGCAAGCAGGGTATGAGGCGAACCGTCAACCATAATGGCTATTTTTCCTTCCGTTAGACCTGAGGAAACCCTGTCTGGCCGTTCTGTATTTAAAAACAATGGAAAGATTGTATTGGACACATCATAAAGCATTTGCGCAAGATAATTAGAATCTAGAATTTGGTCATAGTCAACATCTTGAATCCGCTGAAGAACGGTTTCAATGTTCTGCGGGTTGGCGATATCCTCTATGTATACAACGGCTACTTTCGTTTGAGAAAGGGTACCAACTGTGTGTTCAACTACTTTAAGGTCAGGAGTGGGCAGCCTGCGTCTGAGCAAGTTTAAGTTTGTATCCAGCCCTTCCACAAAGGCTTCCTGCGCACTGATAATCCCGAATTCAATCTCAGGTTGGCTCACTTGTCTGCCTTTCTTTTCTTCAATCGGCAAAAGGAGCGCTTTGCCCCAGTCTGTCTCAATTCGAACAGCAATACTGCCTCGATGAAGAGCTTCTTCCACTTTTTGAAGGTCCCTCGTAATCACAGCTTGTTCGATTGGGATGTGTTCTTTCAGCTCTTCAAGGGTGGGTGTCAGATGCAATTGCTGAATAAAAGGCAAGATTTGTTCATGAAGGAGATTGCCATTAATTAAAGGACGAAAAAAAGAAATTCTATAAAGGAAACCTCCGGAACTTGATAATTCATTGATAAAATCAGAGGAACGCGATAGTGCCTCAAATACTGAATTGGGGTCTTTCTGTTTTGATTTGTTTTTCTTCAGCACTTGAACCATCTCCTTCCGCGATTTTCCTCTATTATCCAACCAATCGTCTGAAGATATGCATAAAAAAAGCGTTCAGCTTCATGAGCTGGACGCTTTTTTTCCATATTGAACGGCTTCTAATAAAAAGTCAGCCAGATGAATCGCTCTCATGCTAGGCATATGTCCTGCCTTTTTGACGCCTGCTGCCATTTGTAATTGACAGCCTGGATTCGACGTCACAATGGCAGCTGCAGCTGTGTTGCTCGCTTCCGTCATTTTATGATCTAAAATTTGCATCGACATGTCTGGCTGCAAGATATTGTAGATTCCTGCAGATCCGCAGCAGCGGCCGGCATCTTTCATTTCTTTAAACGTTACCCCTTGAATGGCTTTCATGAGCACCCTCGGCGCCTGTTGTACATTCATCCCATTTCGTAAATGACAGGAGTCTTGATAGGTGATCACTTGCGCTGGCAAAACCAGTGGCACGCGGCGGTGAAACTCCAGCTCCACAAGGATGCTTGATATATCGGTTATTTTCTGTGAGAAGGCTTTACTTCGTTTTTGAAAATCTGGGTCATCCTGAAGCAAATGACCGTAATCACTTAAAAAGGCACCGCAGCCGCCCGCGTTCATGACAATCGCATCGGCATCTGTTTCCTCGAATGCTTCAATATTCCGCTTGGCTAACTGTTTTGCTTGGTCTTTTTCTCCGCTATGACCATGTAGCGCGCCGCAGCACGTTTGTATAGGAGGAACGATCACATCGCAGCCTGCCAGCTGCAAGAGATGAATGGTCGCTTTGTTTGTGTTTGAGAAAACTGTATCCATTAAACAGCCAGTAAAAAACGCCACCCGTTTTTTTGCCTGACCAATGGCTTTATATTCATTCAAACGTTTTTTCTTTTGAGGCGGTACCTTTGGAAGTGCCTGTTCCATCAACTGTAAATGGGAGGTAAGCAGCTTCAGTATGCGCGTCTTCCTGGCGGCTGTTTGCAGTCCAGATGTTTGATAAAATCGAAGAAAACTAGCAGCTTGTCGCATACGACTTTGTGACGGAAAGAGACCTTTAAACACAACACGTCTCATCAATTTGACAGGAAATGATTGTTTTTTATGTTGTTGAATAATGTCTCTGGCATCTTCTAGCAACTGTCCATACTTGACGCCAGAAGGGCAGACTGGTTCACATGCACGGCAGCCAAGACAAAGATTAAGGGAATGTTCAACATCTTCATCTGGCTCAATGACGCCATCTCTTACAGCTTTCATTAACGCAATTCGGCCCCGAGGAGAGTGCGTTTCTTGTTGTCCAGATTCAATATAGGTAGGGCAGGAAGGGAGGCAGAATCCGCAGCGCATGCAATTAAGCAGCTCCTTTTCATTCATTTGCTCCTGAAACTGCTGCTGGATCTCTTTTTGCTTAGAAGAAGAACTCATGAGACCACCACTCGCTTTCTTGAGGCTTTTCCAAACACTTTATCTGGGTTCATGATATTTGCCGGGTCAAGTGCCTGTTTAATCGCCTTCATGGCAGCGATTCCTTCTTTTTTGACCTTCAGCTCCAAATAGGGGGCTTTCATGAGACCCACGCCATGTTCGCCTGTAATCGTGCCGCCAAGTGCAACAGCTTTTTCAAAAATGGCCTGAAAGGCAGCTTCTACACGTTTCATTTCTTCTTCATTTCTTGCATCTGTCGCACAAGTGGGGTGTAAGTTGCCATCACCTGCATGACCAAACGTACAAATGTTCACCTCGTACTTTCGTGCAATGTCTTCGATTGCACGAACCATATTGGCAATTTCAGACCGGGGAACGGTAGCATCTTCTAAAATCGTTGTAGGACTTAATCGAGCGAGGGCAGATAAAGCAGAGCGTCTCGCTGTTAAGAGCGCACTTGCCTCTTCTTCTGAATGTGCAATCTTGACGCTTTTAGCCCCGTGCTGCTCACAGACTTCTGCGATTTTTTGGATATCACGAGAAACAGCTTCAGGGTTGCCGTCCTGTTCAATTAATAACACAGCTTGAACGTCGGTGGGTAGGCCGATGTTTGCAAAATCTTCAACGACTTCAAGGGTCGGCTGATCCATAAATTCTAATGTAGCAGGAATGATACGCTCAGCAATGATGGCCGATACAGAAGTCGCAGCTTCTTCAAGGCTTTCGTATAAACAAAGCATTGTTTGTTTCGTTTCTGGAAGCGGCAGGAGCTTTAGCACCGCTTCTGTGACAATCCCGAGTGTTCCTTCTGAACCAACGAACAATCGAGTCATATCATAGCCAGCGACATCTTTTGCAAGCTTTCCGCCTGTTTTGATGATGTCACCATTTGGCAAAACCACTTCAAGCCCAAGGACATAATCCCTTGTCACTCCATACTTTAACCCCCGCAGTCCCCCTGAATTTTCGTTAATATTGCCGCCTAATGTGGAAATTTTCATAGAGCTTGGATCAGGCGGGTAGAAGAGACTTTTTTCCTCTACTTGATGAATCAATTCCTGCGTAATTAAGCCAGGCTGCACCGTTGCGGTTAAATTTTCTTCGTCTATTTCTAATAATTGATTCATTCTAGTAAAGAGAATCACCAATCCGCCCTGAGTAGGGCATGTTCCTGCGCACAGATTCGTCCCTGAGCCTCTTGGGACGATCGGCACCTTGTAAGAGGCGCACAGTTTCACAATTTGCTGCACTTCTTCTGCCGTGCGAGGTGTCACGATGGCATCTGGCATCTGTTGAAAATTTGGTGTCGCATCATAAGAGTAGGCAAGACGATCCGCCTTGCTGTCTTGGACATTGGGCGCACCGACAATCTCTTTTAATTGATTTGAAAATTCTGAATCTAGCATATGCAATCACTCCCGCTCATTTAACGTCTCGTTTCTACCAGTATAAAAAAAGAACCGTCACATGACTATAGACGATTCTACAAAATATCAGGCTGTTTTATCGTATTTTTTGTATCATGATCTAAAAGCAGCAAGGCCAAATAAAAAAGCATCGCATCTTGCATGCGCTTTGGATCAAGTGTCGTTAAATCCTGAATCCGTTTTAATCTGTAATGAAGTGTATTAATATGGACATGCATAGCTTCTGCTGTATGTTTCAATGAGTAATCCGAAGCGATGAGTACCCGCAATGTTTTCACTAGTTCAGGATAGGGGAAAAGGGACGCAATCGTTCGATCAAGAAACGCATCTTTTGTTTCCTGACTGATTTCCTCCATAAAAAGTTCAAGCGTCAAATCTTCATCAAACACAATGGGTGTTTCAGCATGTGCCAATTTTAAAGCGCGAAAAGCTTGATGAAAGGACTGCTTCATGACATGAGAAGCTGCTGGTTTTCCTGCCCCATTAAAATCCTCGATGGTGACAGCGCTGTGAGCGCAGCATGAATATGGAACAAGCGCTTGTGCCATGTTTCTCGACCATCTGGTGTGGCTTGTAGCATGAGCAAAAAACGTGCATGCCCCCAGCGCACAATGATCTCCTGATTGGTGAGTTGCAATTTGTCCTTCATCAGTTTGTATTGATCCTGCTTCATAAACGTTTCGTCTTGACAATCAATGAGAATAGCGACACGCTGCTTGTTGACATCAAAGCCAAGCCGCTGCGCCTTCTCGGTCATTCCAACCGCTGTCTCTGGCAGATGAAGCCAGTCGAATACAAAGGCTTCAAG
Source organism: Bacillus sp. FS02 (assembly GCF_024398395.1). NCBI lineage: Bacteria > Bacillati > Bacillota > Bacilli > Caryophanales > Bacillaceae > Bacillus > Bacillus sp. FS02. Next base: position 15,584 of record NZ_CP074101.1, read on the forward strand.
CTGCCGTTCATCTGTTTCCGTTTCTTGAAAGAATTCATGCTCTTGAATGAGCAGCTCCGTCATTTTACGTAAAATGTCGCCAAAAGGGGAGACATGCCTTGGATCACCTGTCATTCCAATGACCCCAATGACTTCTTGTTTAAAATAAATAGGCAGATTGATACCGGCTTTGACGCCTTTCATCTGCAGCACATCATCCTTTGTGAGAATTCGTTTCTGCCCTTCTAAGGATGTGACATATGCTCCTTCATGAAATTGACCAATGCGTGCTGGATCTGTTGCAGCAATAATGGTACCGTTTGTTTGTGTGATGATGATTTCTTCCGTCAGTACCTTTTTGACCTCATCTACGATTTTTTCTGCCAGTGTCATTGTGAGCAAAACGGTCCCCTCCGAGATGTTTCTTTTTACACTATCATACCATCATATGCTCAGGCATATCTTTCTTTTCATGTGTTATGCTAAAATAAAAAACGCATATGAAGTAGATGAAAGGAGATACAGTCATGTCACTGCAAAATCGCTTACAAGATTTATTGAAAGAAGGGCAGGCGCTCACCGACTTTGAATATAACAAAGCCGCAAGTCAAAATTGGCCGCTAGAAGGGGCAAAAATGACAGAAGAAGCACGCTTTGCAGATGTTTATATAGAACGTGTAGACAAGGAATCGGAGGAAATGATTCAAACAGAAAATGCTTCCTTTTTAAATACACCTCTTACATACGTAAAAAAACAACAAAAAGAATTCATTTATATCGAGTCGAAGTGGTTTGATGTGGTGAGAGCCGACGGACTTGCCATAGAATGGGATGAAGTATTTCAGACGTATACCGTGTTATTCGGATTGAAGCGTCCTAAAAAAGATACTGGATTACTAAAAGAGATGCTCTCAACATTAAATGGTGCTCAGCTTCAATTTAATGGACAAGACGGATTATTTGATATCAACATTCCGCTTCTTGAACTAGAAGACATCAAAGAAGATACGCCTTTAATTGGTGTGATCTCAGCAGTGTACCGCTATTTATTCAACCTGCTCATGCAGCTTGAAAATGAATGAATCAAAAAACGGCTCACATTCCTGAGCCGTTTTTTAGAGCACTCCTCTTATGAATTGAGCCTCACCCATCCCGAAGCTCCAATCGGCGTCTCCATTTTCCACGATGGAGATCATCACATCCGTTTTGGCAATCCCGCATTCTTTTTCTATACGTTCTGCGATTTGTGCATAAAGCTGTTCCTTTTGCTCTTTCGTCCGCTGTTTACTGACAACACTAATGACAACCAGATCCTTTGTTCTCGGATAACCAAGCTCAGTGTCTTCAATGATCATCTCTTCAGGGCGGTGCTGATGAACAATTTGATAGCGATCTCGTTCAGGTACCCCAAAGGCATCAACCATTGCTTCATGGCAAGTGTCCAGCAGTTTTTTTAATTCCTCTTTTGAACGGCCTTCTATCACGTCAAAACGTAACAACGGCATCAGGTCAACCTCCAAATATGTGTTTAATATACAATCATAATGTAACCAACACTTCGCCGATTCACTCTTTTGCGCATAAGAAAAAAGCCAACACATTGACGCTTGGCTTTTTCGCTCTGGACTAAGGCGTGACAAATTTCACATCATGCTCTTTTCCATATTGAAGGTAATCTTCATTTGGTTGTTCATTCGTCACGACGATGTCTATGTCTTTTAAGTCACAAAACGTGGTCAAGGCATAATGGTCGAACTTACTATCATCGACTAATAAAAAGGTTTTGGCGTTTTTTTCAACGAGCGTTTTTTTAATATCTGTCTCAAGCGGGGAGGAATTCGTGACGCCATGATCAATGGATAAACCCGTTGATGCAATAAATGCTTTATTGACATTGTATGCTTTTAGACGCTCAACACTTTGATAACCAACGAAAGAATTTGTTTTTCGTTCTAGCATACCGCCGGTTGAAAAGATGGTGAGGTGTTCATAAGGCATAGCCTGTGTAATGAAATCCACGTTATTTGTCACAACGGTAATCCGTTTCTCCTTCAAATAGGGAAGCATCTCCAGTGTCGTTGTACCAGAATCAACAAAAATCATATCACCATGTTCAACAAAAGCAGCGGCAGCCTGTCCGATCAATTGTTTTTTACTCAGCTGACGAGTCTTTCGCTCCTGATACACCACCAATGTTGAGTGATTCACAGCGACGCCGCCGTACACTTTCTTTAGCACGCCGGATTCTACCAATGCTTGTACATCTCGGCGTATGGTGTTTTTTGAGACGCCAAAATGCGTCACAAGCTCATCAAGAGAGGCAGATTCCCGGTCAAATACATACTCTTTTATTTGCTGAATACGTTTTGTTTTTATCATGCTACAATCTCCAATCAATACGAATATGCTGATTCTATTATAACAATAATTCCACGTAAAAGATGTCACTGATCAACATGGGAGAATCGAATGATCTTTTTCTCTTATCTTTTCTCATTTTTCATAAAAGCGTATGATAGAGAAAAGAGGATAGAAAGGATTTTCACTTCTATGAATCAACACAACATACAATTTTCAAAGCTTGCAAATTTTAGAGAAGTAGGGGGACTCCAAACAACGGATCAGATGGTCATCAAACAAGGAATGATTTATCGGTCTGCCGATTTATCACGTCTCACGAAGCAAGACATATTGACGTTCTCAACACTTGGAATTCAAACGATTTGTGACCTGCGTACAAGCTCAGAACGAAAATCACACCCGCCAAAGATCATGGAACATGACAAAATTGTTCATATCCCTATGCAGCCTGACAGCATGATGCCTAGCAAATGGACCATGTTTCGTATGCTGATAGCAGAAGGAAAATCTCTATCCTTTACACCGATCATGAAAGAAGTATATCAAAGCATGCTCTATGAGCGAAAAAAAGAGATTCAGCAATTGTTTACATTACTGTCCGATGAAAAAAATTATCCGCTTATGCTTCACTGTACAAGCGGAAAGGACCGTACAGGCTTTTTATCTGCTCTTATTCAATTAGCAGCGGGTGTGCCGGTGCATACCGTTTTAAGTGAATACATGCGTTCCAATGAAGGCGTGAAAATGCTAGTGAAAAGACAAGAACGATTTGTTCGCATGATGAGTTTATATCGGGTGTCAAAAGAACAAATTCAGCCCCTGCTCGGTGTGCAGCAAAATTATCTTGAAGATGTACTGAATGAGATGATGGATACATACGGAAATGCAGAGCGGTATTTAGTAGAAGCCTGCGACGTCCCTAAAGCTCAGCTGCTTAAAGTAAAAAACATCTTGCTTACACCATCTGCTGGCATTCCATCACAAAACGCAGAATAAACTTAATATGAGGTGATGCAAAACATGCTGAAAAAGATCAGTATGACGGTTCTGACACTAGTTTTCATGGGTGTCTTCTTATTGATTCCGTCTAGCAGTCTAGCTCGTTCGATGCCAAAAGGGAAGCTTGAGAGCACAAGAGAGATGCGTGCAGTGTGGGTCGCATCAGTTTATAACTTAGATTGGCCTTCAAAGAAAGGACTGCCCGCAGATGAGCAGAAACAAGAGTTCATTCAACTGTTAGACGATATCAAAGCGATGAATATGAACGCCGTCATCATGCAAATTAAACCAACAGCAGATGCCTTTTATCCATCGAAATTCGGGCCATGGTCTGAATATTTGACTGGTACACAAGGGAAAGACCCTGGATATGACCCGCTTGAATTTATGATAGAAGAAGCACATAAACGCGGTCTTGAATTTCATGCTTGGTTTAACCCTTATCGAATCACCATGAATCATACCGATCTCAACCGGTTATCAGACGATCATCCTGCAAAAGCACACCCTGAGTGGACCATCGCCTACGGAAATCAGCTTTACTTTAATCCAGGCATTCCTGATGCTCAGGACTTCATTGTTGACGGGATAGAGGAAGTAGTGAAAAACTACGATATTGATGCGGTGCATATGGATGATTATTTTTACCCGAATAAAATCGCTGGTGTGCCATTTCCAGATCAAGAAACGTATGAAACTTACGGGAAGAAGTTCACTCATATAGAAGATTGGCGAAGGGATAATGTGAACGAGCTAGTGAAGCAGATCAATAACACCATTAAGAAAGAAAAACCGTATGTGAAATTTGGTATTAGCCCATTTGGTGTATGGCGCAACATAAAAGATGACCCAACCGGTTCAAACACAACTGCAGGGATGACCAATTATGATGATTTGTATGCTGATACAAGAGAGTGGATACAGCAGCACCATATTGATTATATCACCCCGCAAATTTATTGGAGTATTGGCTTTCAGCCCGCTGCCTATGATGTGCTGACGAAATGGTGGTCAAATGAAGTGAAGGGGCAGCCTGTTCACTTGTACATTGGCCAAGCGACGTATAAAATCAATCAAAACAGTGATCCTGCTTGGTCTGATCCAGAGGAGTATTTTCGCCAGATCGAGCTGAACAGGCAGTCACAGCTCGTACAAGGAAGCATGCATTTTAGTCTGAAAGATATCAATCGGAATCCCTTGAATGTAAAGAAACGATTAATAGAAGAAACCTATAGCAAACCAGCTCTCATACCAGAGATGCCATGGCTTCATCAAAAAGCGCCAAAAAAACCAATCATCCAATCTGTGAAAAAGACAGAGGATGGCGCAGTTTTACAGATACAAAATGATCCGCGCTCTAGTGCATCCTATTATGCAGTCTATCGATTGTCGAATAAAGGGACATACGAATTTGTGCAAACGGTCAGAAAAGAAACAGGTTCCTTCACACAAACGAAAGACATTTTAGCCAATCAAAAGAAGAGCTATACCTATAAAGTGACGGCACTCAATCGCCTTCATCATGAAAGCAAACCTTCTACAAAAACAGTAAAATAACAAAGACAGCATAAATGAGGGTTTTCCTCCATTTATGCTTTTTTGCTTTCTCTATTTTTCTACTATTTTTATTTTAATTTTCTGAATTCAATCAAGCTTGGCATGAAGCAGCTATTTCAATAATAAATATGATAGAAAAGCGCCAAAGGGGGAAGCACAATGGATTTTGAATTAACGAAAGAGCAGCAAATGATCCGTCAGATGGTCAAAGAATTTGCAAAAACAGAAATTGCACCGCACGCTCAAACTGTTGATGAACAGGCAGCATTTCCCGTAAAAACATTTCAAAAAATGGGGGAGCTCGGTTTTATGGGTATACCCTTTCCAGAGAAATATGGAGGATCTGGAGGAGATACGATCTCGTATGCACTGGCAGTCGAGGAAATTGGAAAACAGTGTGCGAGTACAGGTTTAAGTTATGCCGCAGCGGTTTCCTTAGGCGCAAGTCCACTTTATTACTTCGGGACGGAGGAGCAAAAGATGGACCATCTTGTTCCATTAGCCTCTGGAACAGCGCTTGGCTCCTTCGGATTAACAGAACCAAACGCTGGATCAGATGCAAAAGGAACAAAAACAAAAGCCATTCAAGACGGACAAGAATATGTCATCAGTGGGGAAAAGTGCTGGATCACAAATGCCAATTATGCCAGAACGATTATTGTCACCGCTGTAACAGATCATGATGAAAACCGACGTCCAATCATCTCCGCCTTTATTGTGGAGAAAGGACAAAAGGGACTGTCGATTACAAACCCATATGACAAAATGGGAGTTCGTGGTTCAGATACGGCTGAAATCATTTTAGACGAAGTGCGTGTACCAGCGCATCATATATTAGGAGACAAATCGAAAGGATTCAAGCAATTTTTATATACATTAGACGGCGGACGAATTTCCATTGCAGCCTTATCTGTCGGAATTGCGCAAGCTGCACTTGATGCTTCACTTTCCTATGCAAAAGAAAGAAAACAATTTGGTCAGACGCTCTCATCCTTCCAGGCCATTCAGTTTAAGCTGGCGGATATGGCGATGCAAATAGAGCTTGCAAGACAAATGGTCTGGAAAGCCGCTTGGCTGAAAGATCAAGGCAAACCATTTACAAAAGAAGCGGCCTATGCCAAACTGTTTGCTTCAGAAATGGCCACAAAAGCAAGTCTTGATGCGGTCCAAATTCATGGAGGAACAGGCTATATGAAAGAATGCGGTGTTGAACGGCTTGTGAGAGATGCCAAGCTCATGGAAATCGGAGAAGGAACCTCTGAAATTCAGCGGCTCGTGATCGCAAGACAGCTGTTAGCGTAACACCTTAATGAAAACGCTTACTACACATGAGGGAGGAAAGCAATGATGTCGATTCACCCGCAAACGATTGGCTCCCTATTAAGAGAAAAAAAAGAACAGCACCCAGCACATGAAGCCATTGTTTACCCAGAACGTTCTTTACGTTATTCGTACGAAGCGTTTTATCGAGAGGTCAAGGCAACAGGTAAAGGTCTCATGGCATTAGGGGTTAAAAAGGGAGATCACATCGCCATTATGGCACCAAATATACCTGAATGGCTCATTCTTCAATTCGCCTGCGCCTCCATTGGTGCTGTTCTTGTCACTGTGAATACCAATTTTCAATCACAGGAACTCGCCTATTTACTCAAGCATTCTGATAGCAAAATGTTGTTTATTGTAGACGGCTTTAAAGAAACGTCCTATGTCAACATGCTTGAAGAGCTGATTCCAGAAATTCAAACCGCTCATCAAGAGGAGATCACTTCCACACAATTTCCTTATTTAAAAAGATGTATCTATATCGGTCAGCATGTACCAAACGGCATGCTCAGCTGGGATCGTCTTCAAGTGGCTGCCAAAAGAACCGAAGATCATGAATGGGAGAAGCGAATGAATGAGCTCACGCCTGATGACGTTATTAATATGCAGTACACTTCAGGCACAACCGGCTATCCAAAGGGCGTTATGCTCAGCCACACAAACATCGTCTGTAATGCGAGTCAGATCGCAGATTGTATGAAATTAACAGAGCAGGACCGTATGTGTATCCCAGTACCGTTTTTTCATTGCTTCGGCTCTGTTCTTGGTGTACTTGCTTGTCTCACAAAAGGGGGAACGATCATTCCACTTGAATCATTCCATCCAGAACGAGTCCTTCAAACAGTAGAAAAAGAAAAATGCACGGTTCTTCACGGTGTACCAACCATGTTCATCGCAGAGCTCGATCATCCAAATTTCCACTCCTATGACCTGTCCACATTACGAACGGGGATTATGGCCGGTTCACTCTGCCCATCCCACGTCATGAAAGCAGTCATTGAAAAAATGGGACTGAGAGAGCTCACGATTGCCTATGGTCAAACCGAAAGTTCACCCGTCATTACCCAAACAAGAACCGATGATTCGTTTGAAAGACGCGTTCAAACGGTCGGGCGTGCGCTTCCTCAAATTGAAGTCAAAATTGCTTTACCAGGGACATCAGAAGAAGTGCCAAGAGGACAGCAAGGGGAGCTTTGTACAAGAGGTTACCATGTCATGAAAGGCTATTATAAAAACGAAGAAGCAACAAATGAAGTCATTGATGAGGACGGATGGCTTCATACAGGGGATTTAGCTGAGATGGATCATGACGGTTATGTGAAAATCACAGGCCGGCTCAAAGATATGATCATCAGAGGTGGAGAGAATGTGTACCCAAAAGAGATTGAGGATGTCCTATACACTCATCCTGCCATTCTTGACGCACAGGTCGTTGGTATTCCTGACGAGACATACGGTGAGGAAGCAGCCGCATTCATTCGGCTGAAACAAGGGAAGTCGGTCTCAATTGAGACATTAACGAGCTATTGTCAGTCGCAAATGGCACGCTACAAAATCCCGAAATACTTTTTCATTACAGATGAGTACCCAATGACCGCCTCAGGCAAAATTCAGAAATTCCGCTTGAAAAAGCAGGCGCTTGATCTAATAAAGGAGTGAAGGCAGCGATGTTTGAACAAGTATTGATCGCCAATCGAGGCGAAATTGCCCGTAGAGTGATTCGGACATGTAAACGGCTCGGAATCAAAACCGTTGCCGTTTATTCAGAGGCTGATCAGCATGCACTTCATGTGCAAGAAGCAGACAGCGCCTATTATATCGGCGGCGCTAAAGTTTCTGAAAGCTATTTAAACATGGAAGCGATCATTAAGGTTGCCAAACAAACAAATGCTGATGCTATCCACCCAGGGTATGGTCTTTTATCAGAAAATGCGGCATTTGCTGAGCGTTGCCGGAGCGAAGGCATTGCCTTTATTGGACCATCTGCACAAGTCATTCAGCAGATGGGAAATAAAATTGAAGCGAGAAAAACGATGGAACAAGCGGGCATTCCAATCGTTCCTGGTGTTTCAGCCCCACTACATGATGCAGACGAAGGGGTTCATAAAGCACAGACACTCGGCTATCCCATTATGCTAAAAGCATCGAGCGGCGGCGGCGGGATTGGTATGCAGCTCGTCCGCAACGACGAAGAGCTGCATCGAGCGTTTGAAGGAAATCAAAAAAGAGCACAAAGTTTCTTTCAAGACGGTACTTTATACATGGAAAAGGTGATTGAACACGCACGGCACATCGAAATTCAAGTTCTTTTTGATTCGTTCGGTCACGGCGTTCACTTATTTGAAAGAGATTGTTCACTCCAAAGAAGACATCAGAAAATTGTTGAAGAGGCACCAGCCGTCTGTCTTGAAGAAACGGTGAGACAGCAAATGGGACAGATGGCCGTCAAAGCTGCCAAAGCGATTGGGTATGAAAATGCGGGCACGATTGAATGTTTAGTCGATCAAAACCAGCAATTTTATTTCTTAGAAATGAACACGAGATTGCAAGTAGAACACCCTGTCACAGAAGAAATTACCGGGATTGATCTTGTCGAGGAGCAGCTGAAAGTTGCCGCATTAGAGCCCCTGTCCTTCAGTCAAAAGGATATTCATCAAATTGGGCATGCGATTGAAGTTAGAATATACGCTGAAGACCCTGTGACATTTTACCCTTCGCCAGGCACGATCACTCGGCTTTCTACACCTGATGCCCCATATATCCGTCATGAGTCAAGCGTCACGAGCGGAAGTGTCATTACCCCATTTTACGATCCAATGATTGCGAAAATGATTGTGTACGGTGATACTCGAAAACTCGCCATAGAACGATTAAAAGCAGCATTACAAGCATATGAAATAGAAGGGATCAAAACCAATGTACCGCTTTTAAAGGAAATGGCCGAATCAACTGCCTTTTTACATGGCAGCATCACAACCGATTATCTGATGAAAAAAAGGGAGGAAAACCGTTCATGAAAACTGTCACGATACAAATGGCCGGAAACTTATGGAAGCTTCTTGTGAAACAGGGTGATGACGTGCAAAAAGGACAGGAAGTCGCCATCTTAGAATCGATGAAAATGGAGATTCCCATTGTTGCAGAAGAAGCAGGTGTGATCAGTAAAGTGTATAAGGCGGAGGGGGACTTTGTTGACGAGGGAGAGGTACTTTTGGAGCTGACAGAATAGGGGGAAAGCCGCATGGCATTACCAAAAAACGTGCTCATTAGAGAGGTCGGCCCGCGCGATGGCCTGCAAAATGAATCCGTTTGGCTGGACACAATGGAGAAGCGAACATGGATCCATTTACTCGAAGAAGCCCATCTTCCTTATATTGAAGTCACCTCATTTGTTCATCCGAAATGGGTTCCAGCCTTAAAAGACGCCAAAGAATTAGCCCAATCATTAAACAAAAAAGATAATATCACCTATGCCGCACTCATCCCAAATGAAAAAGGATTAGCTCATTTTTTTGAAGCAAACCTTGAGGTAGGGGCTATGTTTATCTCAGCGAGTGAGACACATAACAAAAAGAATATGAATCGATCTATACAGGAAACACTGCCTGTGATCAAACAAATGACAGCCGATTTAAAAGCAGAAGGACGGCAAACGCGGGCCTATATTTCAACCGTGTTTGGATGTCCTTATGAAAAACAAGTGCCGATGGACCAAGTGTTGCGATTAACGGAACAGCTGCTCTCCTTCGGCATTGATGAAATATCACTCGGGGATACCATTGGGGAAGCCCATCCGCTACAAGTAGAAAGACGGTTAGACCTTTTACTTGAACGCTTTCCTGCTGATAAAATCGCACTTCATTTTCATGATACGAAAGGAATGGGGCTTGCCAATATTTATACAGCATTAAAAGCCGGCATCACCATATTTGATGCCTCTAGCGGGGGGCTTGGCGGCTGTCCTTATGCACCTGGCTCCAGCGGAAACGTGGCGACAGAAGACGTGGTGCACATGCTTCACAAACTCGGGATCGAAACAAATGTCGACCTCCCTCGCTTGATTAAAGCGGCTGAATGGATTGAAGCAAAAGTGGATCGAACCCTGCCAAGTCACTGTTTACGCGCTTTTCAGTCTCACACTACTTGATAAAGGGTGAATCACATGACTTCATTGGTCCATTTTTCAATACAAGATGATCACATTGGCATCATGACCTTAAACAGACCAGCACAAGCCAATGCTCTATCAGCTGCTATGCTAGAGGAAATCAATCAAACGATTCAAGAAATCAAACATGATGAAAACATCCGCTGTTTGCTCATGACAGGAGCTGGCGCTAAAGTTTTTTGCGCAGGAGCAGACTTAAAAGAACGGCGATTGATGACAGAACAAGAAGCCAAAGAAGCTGTTCTGACCATTCAGCAAACCTTTACAGACATTGAATCTTTGCCTGTTCCTGTCATTGCCGTGATAAACGGACACGCACTTGGCGGAGGTCTTGAGCTCGCGCTCGCCTGTGATCTCCGCATCGCAAAAGCGGGTGCAGCGCTCGGCCTGCCGGAAACAGGACTAGCTATCCTGCCGGGAGCAGGGGGCACACAAAGACTTCCGCGCCTGATCGGACCCGGGAAAGCGAAAGAAATGATCTTCACAGGCACTTCTTTACGAGCAGAAGAAGCCGTTAAAATCGGACTGATTGAACGTATCTCTACAGTCGATTCACTGATGAATGATGCTATCACATTCGCAAAACAAATCACCAAGAATGGACCGATTGCTTTAAAAGAAGCAAAACAAGCCATTCAATCCAGCCTTGATCACGATTTACAAACAGGGCTGACGAAAGAATACGAAGCCTATCTGCGGCTAATTCATACAGAAGATCGACTAGAAGGTCTCAAGGCTTTTCAAGAAAAACGAACGCCTCATTACATTGGCAAATAGTAAGAAAGGGGAATGTTTATGATCGAAGAATATGAATTAAATAAACAACGAATTGAAAAGGGCGGGGCAGAACGCTACCATCAAAAAAACAAAGAAAAAGGAAAATTATTTGTCCGTGATCGGCTTCATTTGTTATTAGATGAGGATTCTTTCATTGAAGATGCCATGTTTGCAGAGTGCAAAGATGAACATTTACCAGCAGATGGTGTCGTCACAGGAACCGGGCGTATGAATGGGCAGACTGTTTGTGTCATGGCAAACGACTCTACGGTTAAAGCAGGATCGTGGGGCGTCAAAACAGTAGAAAAAATCATTCGAATTCAAGAAACGGCCGAGAAGCTCAATTGTCCAATGCTGTATTTAGTCGATTCTGCTGGTGCAAGAATCACCGATCAAATCGCCATGTTTCCAGGCAGAAGAGGAGCAGGGCGCATTTTTTATAACCAAGTCAAGCTGTCTGGACGCATTCCTCAAATTTGTTTACTATTCGGTCCTTCTGCTGCCGGTGGTGCGTATATCCCTGCTTTTTGTGACATTGTCGTCATGGTCGAAGGAAATGCATCCATGTATTTAGGGTCGCCGCGAATGGCTGAAATGGTGATCGGTGAAAAAGTATCACTTGAGGAAATGGGCGGTGCGAAAATGCATTGTAGCATTTCTGGATGCGGAGATATATTAGCCGAAACAGAGGAAGAGGCCATTCAAATTGCACGTGATTATTTAACCTATATGCCTGCCAACTATATGGAAAAACCAAAAATGACAGCAGCAAAAGCACCTAAACCATCTAACATCACCATCCAAGACTTAATTCCTAAAGGCCAGAATACCCCATTTGATATGTATCAACTCATCGATTTACTGATTGATGAAGGGTCATTTTTTGAAATCAAAAAACTGTTTGCCGCAGAGTTAATCACCGGCTTTGGCAGAATGAACGGTCAGCCTATCGGTCTCATTGCCAATCAGCCAAGGGTCAAAGGCGGCGTATTATTCCACGACTCAGCTGATAAAGCCGCCAAGTTTATTCAGCTCTGTGATGCCTTTCATATCCCGCTGCTCTTTCTCGCGGACATACCAGGATTTATGATTGGAACAAAAGTGGAACAAGCCGGCATTATTCGTCATGGGGCAAAAATGATCTCCGCTATGTCAGAGGCGACCGTTCCGAAAATATCCGTCATCGTCCGTAAAGCATACGGAGCAGGATTATATGCAATGGCAGGCCCTGCTTTTGAGCCAGACTGCTGTCTCGCTCTTCCATCGGCGCAAATCGCTGTGATGGGTCCAGAAGCCGCTGTAAATGCCGTCTATGCAAATAAAATTGCAGAACTCCCGCCCGAAGAGAGGGCTTCATTTATACAAGAGAAGCGGAAGGAATACCAGGAAGATATGAATATCTATGAGCTTGCCTCTGAAATGATTGTCGATGGCATCATCCCATTTGACCGTCTAAGAACGGAACTTTGTCATAGATTAGTAGCCTATTCATCGAAAGACATGACATTTACGAAACGAAAACATCCGGTCTATCCGGTCTAAAGGGGGCAGATCTCATGATCAACCTGAAACCAGAATGGATACCGGAAGAAAAGCAGAGCCAAAAAACACGTTTGCATCAGTGGATGAAATCTCTTGGTTTTTCTACGTATGACTCATTCTATCAAGCCAGTATTGATCGCACAGACTGGTTTTGGAGAGAAGCGGAGAAGGCGGTCGGCATTCAGTGGAAAAAACCATATGAAGCGGCATTAGGTCACCACTCATTGATGTGGCCGAAATGGTATCAGGGCGGCACACTTAACATCACCGAAACGGCTGTGGACAAATGGGCAGAAAAAGAAGAGACGAAGCATCGGCCCGCCATCATTTGGAGCAATGAAGCCGGTGAAGAAAAGAAATGGTCATTTCTCGAACTTCAAGAGAAAGTGAGCCGTCTTGCAGCTGGCTTTTTGAAAGAAGGACTTCAAAAAGGGATGTAGCCATCATCTATATGCCAATGCTTCCAGAAACGGTCGCCGTCATGCTTGCCTTTGCAAAGATTGGTGTGATTTTCAGCCCAGTCTTCTCAGGCTATGGAAGCGAGCCACTCGCTGTACGCATTCGTGCGTCAGGCGCATCCATAGTCGTCACAGCGAATGAAATGATGCGGCGAGGGAAAACGATCAACATGCGGGAATGTGTGGCTAATGCCATCAACAAAACCACAACTGTGCAAAAAGTGATTGTGCACACTTCCTCTCATACTGGATATCAGGACGATGTATTGCTAAATGATTTGTTAAAAGAACAGCCGATCACCGGCGCGACCTATGTCACAAATGAAGACCCGCTGATGATCTTGTATACGTCAGGCACAACCGGCACACCAAAGGGAGCCGTTCACACACACGCAGGCTTTCCGATAAAGGCAGCTTTTGATGCCGGGCTATGTATGGACGTGGCAAAAGGAGACCGACTGTTTTGGCTGACTGATATGGGCTGGATGATGGGCCCATTCCTCGTCTTTGGTGGCTTGATCAATGGAGCTACCATCGTTTTATATGACGGTGCTCCCGATTATCCAGATGAGCAGCAGCTCTGGTCATTCATCCACGAGAAGAAAGTCACTCATTTTGGGCTTTCCCCTACATTTGTTCGTTCTGCGATGCAGCAAACGATTGATGGGGTCGAACTATCGCATGTCAAAGCCATTATTTCTACTGGGGAGCCGTGGAATGAAGCTCCGTGGCAATGGTTATTTCACACCATTGGTCAAAAGAACATTCCCATCTTAAATTATTCAGGAGGAACCGAGGTTTCTGGTGGCATTGTAGGCAGTACGTTGCTTCGTCCCATCAAACCGATTCTCTTTAATGCGGCGATCTTAGGAATGGCGGCAGATGTATACAATGAAGCTGGGCAAAGCGTGATAAATGAAGTAGGGGAGCTTGTGGTGAAAAAGCCATGGGTCGGCATGACATGTGGTTTTTGGAACGAACCGGAGCGTTATGAAGATACGTATTTCAAACGATTTGATGGTGTATGGACACACGGAGATTGGGTCATGCAAACAGAGGACGGAGAATTCCACATCACCGGCAGATCGGATGATGTCATTAATACAGCAGGGAAACGCATCGGGCCAGCTGAAATTGAATCCATCCTTACCTGGCATCCTGCCGTGCATGAAGCCGCTGTGATTGGGGTAAAGGATGAGGTGAAAGGGGAGGCGCTCGTCTGTTTCATCGTGACCAGTCCGCATGCTTTTGAAGAAGCAGCCCTTATCCAAGAGCTTTCAGCCCATGTTGGTTCACATGCTGGAAAAGCGCTCACACCAAAAGAAGTTCATCTCATTTCAGCTTTGCCGAAAACAAGGAATGGAAAAATTGTACGACGTTTACTTAAAGGGGCGTATGAAGAGAAGCCTTCACCCGATCTATCTTCATTAGACAATCCAGATGTATATAAGAGTCTGACCGAATACTTAAATAAGAAACAGAACAAATAAAAAAGACAGGATAATTCCTGTCTCCAGATTGTAGAGAAACTCATGTTTTTCTACAATCTTTTTTATTTTCACCATCATTATGATAGATGAGATTGAAGGAAAAACATGAAAAAGGCCTCCCACACACCTAGCCTAGCTTTGCTAGGTGTGTGGCAATCTTCTTCATGTTCTGGCAGGCAGCTGTGAGAAGCACTTGCTCACTCACATTTTGTTTTCCCCTCAACCGGCAGTAGCGAAGCCCATGCAGTTGTTTTGAATCTGCAAAGCTTCGCTCTATTTTTTCTTTTCTTTTTTTATATAGCTCTTTTCCAGCGGCAGACAGACGATTTTGCCTAATCTTTTCTTTATATTCCTCCCACACATGTCTCGAGATGACCTTTTGATGATTTTTAGATCTTGTGCAGTTTTCAAGGAAAGGACACGATGTACATTTTTTAGGATCTGATTTGTAGAACCTATAACCTTTTCGATCAGTGGTGGTATATAAAAGCTTTTCACCATTCGGGCATATGTATTGATCTTGTTCAGAATCATACTGAAATTTCCACTTCTCGAATAATCCTCTTGTTGGATGAAAACGTCTATGTGCGATGACACCAAAAATACGGTGATCAGATAAACCTTTACAGATTGGGGTTGTCAAATAAACAGAATCAAGGGCAACTGCGTTTACTTGAAAACCAAATCGTGCGATTTGGTGATCCAATCGTTCAAGATACGGAACGGAATCATGGACATTGCCAGGCGTGACATGGGCATCTGTGATGATATTGTACTTCATATCCGTTGTACGGTGGTCTAGGTAGAAAAAGCCTTCCGGTTTGTTTTCACGATAAAGATAGCCACTTTCAGGATCAGTCGTACTTTGACGAATGTCTTTTTCCGTTTTCACCTCCTCTTTTACCTTTAAGGGCTTTTTTCCGTGTGCCACCCGATCTTCTTGGATCGCTTCTTCTAATTCATTTATATAGTTCTGGGTATCTTGTTCAATCGTTTTTCTTGTATATTTATGTTTATTGGCATTGGCTTTAAGATGAGTGGAGTCAGTAAAAAGAACGCGGCCTCCAACCATATCGTGATTGATGGCTTGAAGAACAATTTCATCGAAAATATCTTGAAAAATCGTTGTATCTTTAAATCGAGTACGACGATTCCAGCTAATGGTCGAGTGATGGGGAACGGGGTCATTGATGTTTAAACCTAAAAACCATCTATACGCCATGTTATAGTAAATTTCTTTTTCAAGTTGTCTTTCAGAACGGATACCGTACAGGTATCCGATAAACATCATTTTGAACAAAATAAGTGGATCAAGTGAGGGACGACCTTTATTCTCACTATAATATGGTTTTACTTTGTCTATGATAAATGAAAAATCAATGTATTGATCAATTTTACGAAGCAGGTGATCTTCTTCGACCAATTGATCTAGCAAAACAAATTCGGCTTCGTGCTGAGAAGAATTTCTAGTGTGGAACATGAGAAAAACACCTTCCTTTAGTATGCTTTTCTCTATTATAAAATGGGGTAGTGGAAAATTTAAGAAAAAAATAAAGCTGTCGAGATTTTCTCGACAGCCTGAAGACAGGATAATTCCTGTCTCTTTTTATTGCACATGAAAATTCGTTCCATCTGTTGTCTCTTTCACAATCCCTGCACGAATGACATAATCGCCGAAATGTTCATTTTCTTCTCGTTCTTTTGCGTAGCGAGGGAGAATAGAGCCAAGTTCTTTTAGAATGTCTTCCTCACCCACATTTTCACGGTATAATTTACTTAATCTGCTGCCATCAAATGCGGCACCGAGATACATATTATACTTACCAGGTGATTTTCCGATAAATCCAATCTCTCCAAGCGCATGACGAGCACAACCATTTGGACAACCAGTCATTCGAATGGTGATTTCTTTATCACTTAATCCGTTTTCTTCAACGATGTCTTCGATTTTATCAATCAATCGTGGAAGGTAGCGCTCTGCTTCAGCCATCGCTAAACCGCAAGTTGGCAAAGAGACACAAGCCATTGAGCTGCGGCGCAGGGCAGAATGCTGCTGGCCGTCTGATAAACCAAACTTCTGAATGAGCTGTTCGATTTGTTTCTTTTTATGAGTTGTCACATTCCCAATGATTAAATTCTGATTGGCGGTTAGACGGAAGTCACCCGTATGCACCTTGGCAATTTCACGGATGCCTGTCATCAGCGGATAATCATCATAATCTGTGATGCGTCCGCCTTCTACAAACATCGTATAATGCCATCTGCCATTAATGCCTTTTACCCAGCCGTAACGGTCACCGTTATGATCAAAGTGATAATCCTTTGCCTCTAAAAGAGTAAACCCAAGACGGCGCTCAAGTTCTTCTTTTACATTCTCAAGACCAAGGCGGTCCACCGTATATTTAAAGCGGGCATTTTTTCGCACGGAACGGTTTCCGTAGTCACGTTGAATGGTGATGACTTGTTTGGCAATTTCTACGACTTGTTCAGGTGTACAAAAGCCGATGACCTTTGCAAGCTGCGGATAAGTCGCTGTATCACCATGCGTCATACCCATTCCGCCGCCAATTGCGACATTAAAACCGACCAGTTGATCGTTTTCGATAATGGCAATGAAGCCTAAATCCTGCGAAAAGACATCAATATCGTTAGCAGGAGGGACCGCCACACCAATTTTGAATTTCCTTGGCAAATAAAGCGGACCATACATCGGTTCAACTTCCTTATCTGGCGTTGCCGCAACCTTTTCCTCATCAAGCCAAATCTCATGATAGGCTCTTGTTTGTGGAAGTAAGTCATCACTTAATTTTTTCGCCAGCTCGTATACATCATGGTGCACTTCTGATTGATAGGGGTTTGAAGTACACATGACATTCCGGTTCACGTCGCCGCAAGCAGCAATTGTATCAAGCATAGTAGAATGAATGTCTTGAATGGTCTTTTTCATATTCCATTTTAAAATACCGTGAAGCTGAAAGGTTTCACGAGTAGTCAGCTTTAACGTACCGTTTCCATATTTGTGAGCAAGCTCATCCATCACAAGCCACTGCTTAGATGTGGCGATTCCGCCAGGCAGACGGACACGCAGCATAAATTGATAGGCAGGCTCAAGCTTTTGTTTTTGCCGTTCATTTCTCAGATCACGATCGTCTTGTAAGTAGCTGCCGTGATGCTTCATCAGACGGTTGTCATCATCCGGAATTCCCGCTGAAATCGGATCAAGCATCACTTCTTTTAACGTACCCCGTAAATAATCACTTTTTTCTTTGATTTCCTCTACGTCGCTCGGAGGTCCATCCGGCGCTGTTAATGCTGTCTTCACCATGTAAGTAAAAGCTCCTTTCTTTCAAGCATCAAATCAATAAACGTCACGCTGATAGCGTTTTTGCTGCTGTAAGTTGGCAAGATAGCTTTCTGCTTTTTCTTTGCTCATCGCACCTTCTTCTTGAATGATGGATAGAAGGGTATTGTGAACATCATGCGCCATATGCTTTTCATCTCCGCAAATATACACGTAAGCACCTTGCTCAAGCCATTCAAATAATTCTTTGCTTTGTTTCTTCATTTGGTGCTGGACATATACTTTTTCCTCAGTATCTCTTGAAAAAGCCACGTCCATTTTCGTTAAGACGCCATCCTTTAACCACTTTTGCCATTCCGTTTGGTATAAGAAATCCGTCACAAAATGCTGATCACCGAAGAATAACCATGACTTTCCGTTTGCACCCATTTCCTCACGCTCCTGCATAAATGAACGGAAAGGGGCGATGCCTGTGCCTGGTCCTACCATAATGATCGGTGTATCTGGATCTTGAGGAAGCTTAAAGTTTTGGTTGTGCTGAATATAAACAGGTAACGTATCACCTGGCTGCAGGCGCTCTGCACATAAAATCGAACAGACACCTTGGCGTTCTCTGCCGTGCGCATCATATCTGACAGCCCCTATCGTCAAATGAACCTCTTCGTCATTTGCTTTGAGACTGCTTGCAATGGAATAAAGGCGTGCAGGGATTTTTCTTAAAATGGACGTGAATTCTGCGGCGGTTCCTTCAAAAGGACCGAAATCACGAGCCGCATCTACTAGGTCCCGGCCTGCGATATATTCTTTCAGTTTTTCTTCGTTTCCTTCTTCTAAAAGGGCATGCAAGGATTCGCTTTTTGTCAGTGCAGCGATCTTTTGAAGAAGTGGTTTTGTTAAAACCGTAATCTCAAAATGCGAGGTGAGTGCTTCTTTTAAAGGGAGAGTGTCTCCGTTTTTATGAACGGTGACGGATTCTTCTGCATTCCATCCGCATGTTTGAATCAGTTCATCGACAAGTGCAGGATTATTTGTCGGGTAAATGCCAAGGCTGTCACCTGGCTCATACACGAGGCCTGATCCTTCAAGAGAAAGCTCTAAGTGACGTGTTTCTTTATTAGATCCACGCCCATTTAGGTTGATATTTTCAAGAACTTCAGCATAAAAAGGATTCGTTCTTGAATATTCAGAAACGGCTTGATTGTTGACTCCCGCTGATTCTTGCGGAATTGATACAGCTTCACCTTCACTCAAAGAGGAGGCAACACCTTGTAGCCATTCTGAAAACGGCTCATCATAATCAAGGTCGCAGTCCACTCGGTCAAAAAGACGTGTGCCGCCAAGCTCTTTGAAGCGTTCGTCAAATTCTTTTCCTGTCTGACAGAAGAATTCGTATGAGCTGTCACCTAATGAAAGGACAGAAAAGCTTAAATGATCGAGCTTTGGCGCACGTCTGCCGTGAACATATTCATGGAACGAAAGGGCATTATCCGGCGGATCTCCTTCGCCATGTGTGCTGACAATGACTAGTAAATTGTTTATTTTTTTCAGATTATTCGGTTTAAAATCGGACATAGAAGAGAGCGTCACTTGAAAGCCTTTGTCTTCAAGATGCTGGGCTGTCTTTTTTGCTAGCCCTTCGGAATTGCCTGTTTGCGACCCATAAAGCACGGTCACATCTTTGCTCACAGGCTGTACAGCTGCTGCGGCAGAAGGCGCCGGAGCGACAACTTCTGAGCCGGCAAGGGTTGCCTGTGCTGATAAATAACCAGTAAGCCAAATTTTTTGCTGTTCTGTTAAAGTCGGAAGCAGCTGATTGAGTAACTCTGCCTGCTCCTGGCTAAACGGACTGTTCAATACATGAAGTTGCAACAATATCCACCTCACAAGGAATATAAACATAGATTAATTCGATAGGAATTATATATATAGGTTCAATTTGAACTTTACCGAAAGTTTGCCATTAAGTAAAATATATAATATTGATTGTCATGATTAAGATTTCTAATGACAAAACACGGATGAATAGGGGAGAGGGCACAAAAAAAGGAAAACGGATCACCGTTTTCCTCTTTTTCGCCTGACTTACGCCGTTGGAAGTCCCATCACAGCTTTCACTTCTAAATATTCCTCGATACCGAAGTCTCCCCATTCTCTTCCGATACCTGATTGCTTAAAGCCTCCAAATGGGGCAAAGTAATCTGTTTCTGCATTGTTAATGGTGATTTGACCGGCACGAATATGTTCAGCGACATATTTTAATGTTTTTTCATCTTGACCAACAACATACCCGGCAAGACCATACACTGTATCGTTGGCGATCTCAAGGGCATGATCGAGGTCTTGATACGTGATCACACTCATGACTGGCCCAAAGATTTCTTCTTGCGCAATGGTCATATCATTTTTCACATTGGTGAAAATGGTATGCTTGGCGAAATATCCTTTATCGATTCCGTCTGGCTTTCCAGTTCCCCCAGCAAGAAGGGTAGCACCTTCTTCGATTCCTTTTTCAATATAAGATTGCACCGTATCCCACTGCTTTTTAGAAACAAGCGGACCAGTAGCGTGATCTTCTCTCGGATCACCAACTGTAAACTTCGGCAGGGCGTTCAGCAGCCCTTTTTCAAACTTGTCTTTCATTGATTCTGGAATCAGCACACGTGTAGCTGCAGAGCATACTTGACCTGTGTTCATTGCAATATGATGAATAGCTGTTTCTGCTGCTTCGTCCACATCTGCATCGTCTAAGACGATAAGAGGGGATTTTCCGCCAAGCTCAAGTGCTACTTTCTTCACATTGTCCGCTGCGTTTTCCATAATTTTAGAGCCGACGGCACCTGATCCTGTAAATGAAACGAAGTCAATATCAGGATGTGAGCTAATGCCGTCACCAATCACGTCACCCGTTCCGTTTACTAAGTTGAAGACTCCTTTCGGTACACCTGCTTCATCAATAATGTCTGCAAGAATCATCGCAGCAAAAGGGGTAATTTCCGCTGGTTTTAAGACAACTGTTGAGCCTGCCGCAATGGCACCCGCAATTTTAAGAGATGTCTGATTCGTCGGGAAGTTCCACGGTGTAATCAATCCACTGACACCAATCGCCTCTTTTATAATCGTATGTCCACCGCGGTCTTCGGTAAATGTATAAGATTTCAGTGCTTCCGCTGCTTTAGAAAAATGTTCATAACCCATTTTGTAATGAACTTCTTCGGACACTTTCAGCGGTGCACCAAGCTCTTTTGTCATCACTTCTACAAGTTCATCCTTGCGTTTTTCGTACCCGCGCACAATGTTTTCCAGCATTTCTACTCGTTCATTTTGAGATGTTTTTGAGAAAGAAGGGAAGGCAGCTCGAGCTGCTTTGACAGCTTGATCTAAATCTTCTTTCGTTCCTAAACTAATGGTGCCAATGACTTCCTCTGTCGCAGGGTTAATGACCTCCGTCGTTTCGTTTCCTGTTGATGCGACCCATTCTCCATTAATAAAGTGTTTCTCTTGATTTCTCATTCTGACATGTCTCCTTTTTATATGTGATTCAATCCAATATTCTGTTTTCAGCTCATATAAAACTGTACCCACTGTGAAAAATCTAAAACGGAGAAACTGCATGAGAAAAAGTTTCTGATATAATACGCAAAGTGGGACATATGTCCTTTTCAACATGAGGGCATCTATCATTTAATGAAACTAGACTGAAAAAAGAAGGAGCTTTTGAACGAATGAAAGGTGTTATTTTTGCATTATTAGGAGGCGCTTGTATTACACTGCAAGGCGTAGCCAACGCCAGAATTAGTCAAGATATCGGGACGTGGCAGGCGGCAACGATCACGCAGCTGACAGGGTTTATCATCTCTCTCGTCATTTTACTCATCGTACGGGATGGCCACTTTAAGGAATACAAAAAAGTGCAGCCTCTTTATTTAATTGGAGGTGCATTTGCAGCCATTATTATCTTTAATGAGGTCACTGCCATTCAAATCATTGGTGTGACACTCACCATCGCTGCTTTACTTATCGCACAGCTTGCGTTTACCTTTGCCATCGATGCAAAAGGATGGTTTGGTGTTCAGAAGAAAAAAATGAAATGGCCCCATTATGCAGGCATCTTTTTAATGATTGCAGGCGTCATCATCTTAAAACTATAAAGGAGGGTATCAGATGGAGGAGCTGCATGATGAATCCCTTTTTTCCTCTTATATGAAGACGCATCAGTTACAGAATGTCTTTCATCAAAAACTCATCTCACATGTGAGCTTGTGGCGCTATCAGCAAGGTGAGCTGATTTGTTCAAAAGGGGATAAAAGGGAGTATATGTACTTGCTGGTGAAAGGAAAATTAAAGATTTTCACCACCACAAAAGAAGGAAAAACATTTATTCTTTGCTTTAAAAACCCTCTTGAAGCGATTGGAGATATTGAATACGTTCAGCAGACAGATATGGTCAATACAGTTGAAGCCGTTACAGAAGTACATATGCTCAGGATTTCTCATCAAGCCCTCATGCGGCATGCAAAGGACGATCCTCGAGTTTTAACCTTTTTACTCAAGGGCATCACAAACAAATTTTATACAAAATCAAATGATTTAAGCTTCCACCTTTTATACCCTGTAGAGGTCAGGCTTGCAAGCTATTTATTGTCTGTTTTAACAGGTGATGATGACGCGCACGCACGCACGCTTCGCCTCACGGATGCAGCGAGCTTAATTGGAACAAGCTACCGCCATATTAATCGGGTCATTCAGCAGTTCCAAGAAAAAGGGCTGATTGAAAGGCGAAGAGGAAAGATTACGATTTGTGATCAACAAGGGCTTTTAGAAATAGCAGAACACAACATTTATGAATAGAAGAAACGAAGGGACTTATATATGATCATAGGAATAATATTAGCTGTCACTGCTGGGGCACTTGTCAGCTTACAAACCATTTTTAATAGTAAAGTCAATGAGCATACAGGCTCTTGGTCAACAACGACGCTAGTTCTAGGAATGGGCTTTATCGCTTCACTTTTAATGGGTCTTTTGTTAGAAGGAACCGGCATGTTTCAATTAAGGCATATGGAAGCCTGGTACTGGATAAGCGGAGCCATCGGGGTAGGCGTTGTCATCTGTCTTGTTCAGAGCATCAAACGTCTCGGTCCCACTTATGGAATCTCGATTGTTCTCACCTCCCAGCTAGGTTGTGCACTTCTATTTGATTCGCTTGGCTGGCTTGGGTTAGAAAAAGTGACATTTTCTTTTACAAAATTATTAGGTGTACTTGTCATTGTGGCAGGAATCCTCGTATTTAAGTTAACCAAGCTTGAACCAGTAGAAGAGGAGCAGTCAAGAGAAAAAGGGCTGCCACAAAAGTAGCTGCCCTTTTATTTAAATCAACCGCCGCCATAAAACCGTTATGGTAGATAAACCAGTTAAAAGGAGCCTTTTCATGAAAGGCTTTTTTTTCTGTCCGTAGTCGCTTGCTTTATATGCTGTCCGATCTTTCGCTACGAGAACACTATAAGCGATTTTTCGTTCCATTGCTTCCGTCAGAGATAACGCAAATGGTGCACTATCAATCACCAAAATCGATTCAGTATTTAAAAAGCTGGATCTTGCATCTAGATTATATGTTCCAATAATACTTAAGTTATCATCAATGACCATTGATTTCGCGTGAATTGAATACGGACCTTGATACTCATACAAATGAACACCTGTTTTCATGAGTTCCTTTTTCGTGCTTAAATATCCTGCAAATGCTAAAGGGTTTGGTGTCGCTGTAAGAGAATTCGTCACGATCGTCGTTTGAATATCACTTGGTAATGGCGTGAGTCCGTCTTTCATTGGCCGTGTCGGTATGACATAAGGCGTCTGGATAAGAACCGAACGCTTTGACCGCTGTGCGAGATCGTTTAACTTTTTCAAGACGAGCGGACGTTTATTTAAGCGTTCCACTGGATTTGTGAAAAATGCAATCTGTTTTGCACGAATGGCGTCTTTTGCCCAATCATATGTGGACATGACAAAGGGTTCTTTTGTACGAATGGCTTCCTGATAAGATCGAAGCAGCTGTTTTCTTAGCTTTTTTCCTTTTTTCGCTTTTGCCTTGGAAAATACATCTTTCGTTCTTTTCGTAAAATCATGATTCCACAAATAAACGAAATACTGTTCCATTTCATCTAATACTTTTCCTTTTTTGGCGTTGTAGAGCAGCACATCTCGGTCATATGCAAAGTCTTTCGGCGGCTGATCTGCAAAGTATTTATCACCAATATTTCTGCCGCCCATGACAGCGACCCTGCCATCTGCCAAAAGAAGCTTATCGTGAAGGCGGTTATGCCACGTCCATGGCTTGAACAAACGAAAAGGCTCATAAAAACGAATGGCCATATTCGGATGATTCGCCACAGCATAACGCAAATGCTTTAGCGGTCCACGCAGGCTATGGCAAATGCCATCTAACAACAGCTGAATTTTTACTCCTCGATCAGCCGCTTCAATTAAAGCACCAAGCACCCATTCGGCGGTTTTTCCTTTTTGAATGGAATAATAACTCAAACGAATGTTCTTTTCAGCCTCTCGAATCATTTGAACTCTCACTTGACCTGATTCAAATCCGTCATCAAGCAGCATGACTTGATTTATGCCTTGGTCGTCTCCTGAGATAGAAGAGGCTTTATAGATGCAATGTTCTTTACATGTTTTTTGAAACGGTAAATAAAACAAGACAAATGCGGTCAAAAATACATACACCACATATAAAAGGATCAGAAAAAACAAGAATTGAAGCACAGTGATCAACTCCTTTCACACAAACCGTTCTTTTTCTTAGTTTATGTTAAAAACAAAATTTCACTCATCCAGCTTTCCCAATGAAAAATACAGGATAAAAGAATCACCTTGTTTTCATAGGGCATTTAATTATAGTATGAAATGAGTAAGGGGGAATCGCATTGAATGAACCATTATTTAATATACCAAGTGATGTGTATCAAACGTTAAGTGAAACAGAACGTTATTTACTGCATTATATTCACCAGCATTTAGAGGATATCTCCACCTTATCCATCGTCACATTAAGTGAAAGAGCCAACGTGTCGACAGCGACCATTGTCAGACTGATGAAGAAAATCGGATACAACGGCTATACATCCTTTAAATATCGATTGAAACAAGAAAAGAAAATGACAGATGATAGTGATCAACTAAAAAATATTGACGAAGACATCAAACTAGCCATTCGAAAAAATGAAGAAGAGGTCTTAAAGACGATTCAACTGCAAAGTATTGGGCAAATTGAGGATGCGGTTCAAAAGATCCATGATGCGGACAAAATTTATATTTTTGGCAGAGGCTTTTCAGAGATGATCGCCAAAGAGATGACCATCAAATTGCAGCTCATCGGAAAAACATGTGAAGTTCATGACGACCCGAATATCATTCGGCTCAAATCGCGTGACATTGATAAAAACGAACTTGCCATCTTTGTTTCATTAAATGGAGAAACGTCAGAACTAGTGGAAGCCTGCCAAAACCTCAGTATGAAGCAGGTCACGACCATTACAGTCACAACTAGAATTGATTCTACATTAAGTAAAATATCAGATATGACACTCGTCGGATATAAAGGGGAACAATCATTCTTCCCAGATTATGAAGTCAGGTCCCGCCTGTCGCTTCATGTCATTGCCCGCATTTTACTAGACGCCTATGTGATTCGGATGAAATAAATACTCAAAAAGCCTTCCACACTTTATGATGGGGGCTTTTTACCGTGAAAACCTTTACACAATCTGAAAACATTTTCACTGAATCGTATGAGATACTTTCTTTAGAGAAAAGAAAGAAGGTGAAACCAATTGATTTATACCTGCACCTTAAATCCTGCTATTGACCTATATATTGCATTAAAAGAAATGCGGGCAGATACAGTCAACCGCACGGAAGATGAGGATTATCAGCCGAATGGAAAAGGTGTTAATGTGTCCATTATGCTAAAGAAATATGGCTTCACCAGCACTGCATTAGGATTTATTGCTGGGTTTTCAGGTTCATATATTGAACAATCGTTAAACGATCTCTCCATTCAAACTGATTTTATCCCAGTGGATGGGATTACACGCATTAATGTATTTATTAACACAACGGAAGAATACAAGCTTGTGAATCAAGGACCTGCTATTGAGGCAAAAGCGCTTGATGCCTTTCGTAAAAAAATCTCGACCATTCCAAAAGGCAGCATCTTCATTATGTCAGGCAGTCTGCCTAAAGGCGTTCCTGCTAGCATTTTCTCAGAGATAGCCGCTATTTGTCATCAAAACAACGTGAAATTTATTTTAGACACAAGCTCTAAAGCGGTTTTAGAAACACTTCAATACAAACCATATTTACTAAAACCAAATGAAGAAGAGATAGCCGCATTTTTTGGAAAAACCCACCGTTTATCAGAAACAGAACTCGTTGAATCAGGACGAAAGCTGATCGAGATGGGTGCAGAGCAAGTACTCATTTCCCGAGGAGGGGAAGGAGCTCTATTCCTTACAAACGAAGCCGTATTAAAAGGAAATGCACCAATAGGAACGGTCGTAAACACGGCTTGTTCTGGTGATGCCATGCTTGCTGCATTCCTAAGTAAACAGCTGGAAGGACAACCTCATGAAGAATGCTTACGCTACGGCATTGCAACAGGGGCATCTACCGCCTTTTCAAAAGGGTTAAGTGATTTACATGACATTGATTCATTAATTGAGCAAATACACATTCAGAACATATAAGGGGGAGTTCACATGAGCCGCAAGAAAATTGTCGCTGCCACTGGCTGTCCAACAGGCATTGCGCATACATTTATGGCAGCTGAGGCATTAAAAATCGCAGCTGAGCAATTAGGGGTCGACATCAAAGTTGAAACGCATGGTCAAGTAGGAATTGAAAACGCTTTAACGGATCAAGACATTTTGGAGGCCGATGGGGTCATTGTCGCTGCTGACAAAGATGTGAATACAGATCGCTTTCACGGCAAACCACTGATTGAAGTGCCTGTAGCCAAGGGGATTCGCACACCAAACGAACTGATTCAAGGCATTATCAATGGAGAAGCCCCCGTTCATCAAGTGAAAGGAAGAGCTTCTGGAACAGAAACAACATCTGCGCCTTCATCAGCTCAACAAAAGTCAGCGAATAAGTGGATACACATCATCTACAAACATTTAATGAACGGTGTATCACATATGCTTCCATTTGTTGTTGGAGGCGGGGTCTTAATTGCTTTATCTTTTCTATTCGGTATTTACTCAGCTGATCCTCAGCATGAAACGTATCATCCGTTTGCTGCCTACTTGAAAAACATTGGCGGACTCGGTTTTAGCTTAATGGTACCTATTTTAGCAGCATTTATCGCTGATTCAATCGCCAAGCGCCCAGGGATGGTTGTCGGATTTATCGGTGGCTTGCTTGCAAACGATGGAGGTGCTGGATTCTTAGGTGGTATTATCGCAGGTTTTGCAGCAGGGTATATCATCGTACTTCTTCAATTCCTGCTTCAAAAATTACCAGCATCACTTGACGGATTAAAATCAATTTTTATCTATCCTGTCATTGGTATTTTCTTAATTGGGGCTGTCATGACCCCGCTATTAGTTCCAATCACAGGGCTAAATAATTCATTAATGGATTTTCTCTCATCAGTTCAATCCACAAATCCATTGCTTTTAGGTTTAATTGTTGGAGCCATGTGTGGATTTGATATGGGAGGACCTTTTAACAAAGCAGCCTATGTCACAGGAACGGCTTTACTCGCAGAAGGTAACCTTTACTTCATGGCAGGGGTGTCAGCAGCATGTATCACACCACCGCTTATCATTGCGATTGCCACAACGATTTTCCGAAAACATTTTACACCACAAGAACGAAATGCTGGGATGATCAACTATATTCTCGGAGCGACTCATATTACCGAAGGAGCCATTCCATTTGCAGCAAAAAACCCAGTCGTTGTCCTGCCAATTATCATGTTTGGTTCCGCCATCTCTGCTATATTGACGTATCTCTTTGGCGTACAGGTTCCAGCTCCGCATGGCGGATTCCTTGTCCTTCCAGTCGTCACAGGCGCATTCCAGTGGGTGCTTTCCATACTCATCGGCTCACTTGTAGGTGCGATTCTATACGGACTTTACCGCAAGAAAATAGACAAACCCGCAGTTTAATAGGGAGGAAGAGAAATGATGGAACATATTTATATGAATCTACATGAAACAGCTTCTTCACAGGCTGGCGTTTTCGCAGCCATAGCTGACATTGCCTCTAAAGCAGGGATTTGTACATCTCCTGAGGCTGTCAAAAAAGGACTAGCTGAAAGAGAAGCTCTGAGTACAACCGGCTTTCAAGATGGATTTGCCATTCCGCATACACAGTCAGACACCATCACAAAACCGGCACTCGTCATCGTCCGTACAGAAACCGGAATCGAATGGGACGCTTTTGATGGAAAGCCTTGCTTTTTCTTCTTATCCTTACTCATTCCAAAAAGTGAAGCAGGAACCACTCACTTACAAGCACTTTCTGCTCTTTCACGCGGATTAATGGATGAAACGAAACGGCAAAAACTGCTCGAAACAAGAACAAATGAAGAAATGCTCGCTGTATTAAAAACAGATATTTTGACGAGAGAGGATGTTTGACCATGCCTTTACTTTCCACAACACCTATGCTTGAAGCAGCAAAAAAAGAAAAATACGGAATTGTCGCTTTCAATGTACATTCCTTTGATAGTATTTACTGGGTACTCGAAACGGCAGCTGAATTAAAATCACCTGTCATTTTGCAAACAACGGTTGGCACGGTCCAATCGCTTGGCGCAAAAGCCATTGCAGATACAGTAAAGGCGGCAGCTGATCAATACCAAATACCAATCGGCCTTCATCTCGATCATTGCACTGATTTTGATGTGATTCTGACTTGTATACGAGCGGGATATACATCCGTGATGATCGATGCTTCCATGCATTCATATGAAGAAAATGTACGCCGCACAAAAGAAGTGGTGGACCTTGCCTTAAAAGTAGGTGTGAATGTAGAAGCCGAGTTAGGCAAGGTAGGCGGGGTAGAAGATGATATTGTCGTGGATGAAAAAGATGCTCAAAAAGCCATTCCATCAGAATGCCGTCAATTTGTAGAAGAAACTGGTGTACCTACTTTAGCACCTGCGATCGGCACGGCCCACGGCATCTATAAAGGGGTGCCGGATATCGACTTTGACCGCATTGAACAAATTGCAGCGCTTGTCGATGTGCCGCTTGTCCTTCATGGTGGTTCAGCTGTACCAGATGAGGATGTCAAAAGATGTGTCGCACTCGGTATGGCAAAGGTCAATGTGTCCACTGAACTGAAAAATGCATACTCTGAAGCGATTCGTGATCATTTCTCAAACGAACCTGAAAGCTTAGATCCGCGTATGTATTTACAAAAAGCAAAACAAGCAGCCAAAGACATGGTCACATCTAAAATAAAGATCGTTGGCAGTGAAGGAAAAGCCCAACTTTTATATCAATAAGATGAAAAAAAGCAGAGCCGCATCGCTCTGCTTTTTTCACATTATTCGCTTTCTTTCATTTCATTTGATGTACGTACTCGTGCATTTCCCATAAATACGACCGTAATCGCCGCAAGTGCAATCGGGAATAAAGCAATCATAAATACATACGTAATACTTTGTGACATCGCATCAATCACTTTATTTAAAATATCAGGCGGAATTTGTGAGCGTGCCCCCTCTTGGAAAATGGCTTGTGGATCACCAACTTGAGAAGAAGCTCCTTTCATTCCGCTAAAAGCATCTGCTAAACGATTTGTCAGGACATTGGTTTGAATCGTTCCAAAAATCGTCACGCCTAAAGTCATCCCAAGTGATCTCATGAACGAATTGGTAGAATTAGCACTGCCGCGGTAGCGCGGAGAGAGATCATTCATTGAAGCAGATGGCAGAAGGGAGAAGCTAAATCCAACGCCAAAACCTGAAATCATCATAAAGAGCGTAAGCCACAATCTTGCTGTATCAGGCGACATATTGGCAAGCAGCAGCATCCCAGCAAAAAATGAAATCACAGAGATAGTCATTAATCGTCTAAAAGGTACTTTCGTCTGCATCGTTCCGCCAATCATACTGCCAATCACGGAACCAATCATCATCGGTGTTAAAATGAACCCGGCACTTGTTGCAGATTCACCGTACACCGCCTGGACGAAGATAGGAATAAAGACAGCTAGAATAATAAACGTCCCGCCATATAAAAACGCCAAGATTTGAGATGTCGCAAACAGACGATTTTTAAACATCCAAAATGAAATAATCGGTTCTTCTGCCTTCCGTTCAACAATGAAGAAGATGGTGCCAAAGACAACAAACACAGCAAATAGTGTCAAGATTTGAACAGAATCCCACGCATACGATTTACCGCCAAGCTCAAGGGCGAACATTAAACTGACAACCGCAACGACAAGTGTAATGGCACCTGACCAGTCAATTTTCTGCTTACGATGCTCGAGCGATTCTTGATAAAATTTGGCGATCAAGAACACACTGACGATACCAATTGGTACGTTAATATAAAACACCCAATGCCAGCCGATCGAATCCGTAATAATTGCTCCTAACAGCGGTCCTAATACACTGGATAGACCAAAAACTGCACCAAACATACCGGACATTTTCCCGCGCTTTTCTGGCGGGAAGATATCAAAGATAATCGTGAAAGCGATTGGAAGAAGAGCACCGCCTCCAAGTCCTTGAATCGCACGGTAAATAATGAGCTGATCCATTGTTTGTGCGATGCCGCACAGCGCAGATCCAATTAAAAAGAAAATAAGTCCAAACAGAAAAAAACGCTTTCGACCATACATATCTGAAAGCTTTCCATAAATCGGCATACCGGCCATCACTGCCACCATATAAGAAGCAGTCACCCAAGCAAATTTATCAAAACTGCCCAAATCGGCGACGATGCTTCCCATTGCTGTTGCGACAATGGTGTTGTCCATCGCTGCCATAAAAATCCCTAACAGCAACCCGATGACAACAAAGCGAGTGGATGCCTTGCCTTTATGATCCACGTTATTCATTTCATTTACCTCCTGCTTACGTTCTCTTCACTTTTTTGCTATGATCAAGTTAATTATAAAGTAAGAGAACATTTATCTTGATGATCAAGATAAATTGATTTTAAAGGGAGGAGAACAAGTTGTCAATAAAGAACGAGGCAGAAGATCGAGCGGACCAGATCATACATACGATGAGACGCCTTGCTACACGAACAGTCCTATTTCACCAAGCAGCCGCTCAAGCGCTCGGCCTTTTCCCAACAGATCTCAAATCAGCAGATTTGTTAAACGAACTTGGACCACTCACAGCAGGTGAATTAAGTGAAAAAACCGGTCTTAGCTCAGGTGCGGTCACAGCTCTCATTGACCGGTTAGAAAAAGCAGGCTACGTCAAAAGGGAGAAGGACCCAAAAGACAAGCGAAGGGTCATCATTGTTCCATTAACGGCTGGGAAATCACAAGTGAAGGAACTCTTTCAATCTTTATCGGCATCAACTAAACAGCTCACAAACGAATACAAACGAGAAGATTTAGACTTGATCATTCAATTTATTAACGAAGCAGCAGATATTATGGACCAAGAGCTACAATTGCTTAAGTCTAAGTCTTAAGAGAGCACAATGTTAAGGGGGTGCTTTTCTTTGAAAAATAAAATAGCGAGGATATGCTTCTGATCATTTACATATTAAGTACTGTTTTTGTATCTTTATTCCTATTTAATGACAAACTTCGTGTTGGTAAAATTGACCTTGTCAATGAATAGGAAGGAGTGAATTCTGCTGGGGAAGATACTTGATGCAAAAGCACTAACCAGTGCCATGGATACAAGGGCAAAACACTATCAGGAACTCCGCGAACAAATGATAGATTTAAAAAAGGCACTTCAAGGTGTTGCCAATCTCGGTGACGACTTCACTGGAAAAGGTGCCGATAACATTAAAAGCTTCTACAAAGAACTCGCCGGAAATGTGGACATGTTTATTAATTTCATTGATAAACAAAAAGCCTTTCATGAAGGTGTTTCTGGGACACTTGATGATACAAACTTTGGCGGCGACACCTTTGTAGAAGAACACTTTTTAGACAACGCTGTACATATGGGAATCAAGAATGCCAAAAGCATCGTGAAGGATCAAAAAAAGGCACTCAAAACGATTTTTCAAGATATTGATGACCTCATTTCTCTGGAGGTATTTGATAGTAAAACCTTTGACGAAAAGATTGCAGATGCGGAAGATGAACGGAAGAAAACGGTTAAAGATTTAATAGAACTTGATCAAAATCTAAAAGATGAATATGCTTTGTCAGAGACTGAGGAGAAGGCTACAATGGCATTGTACGCAGAAATGATCAATGCCACAAATGACGGAAAGTCCATTTCGCCTATGAATTTTGACAAGAAATCGTATCAAAATAGCGAAATCTACAAGGCGAAAAGCGATATTGAGAAGCAAACTTCTGAATATCTAAAAATCAAAAAAGATCAAGAAGAAGCCCGCGAGATCGCAAAGGAACAGGAAGCGCTCGCCAACCGTCCTTGGTATGAAAAAGCTCTTGATTACGGAGGAAATATCGTCAATGAACTGACAGGCGTGAACGATGCAAAACGTGCCGCAACAGGTGTCGATCCGATCACAGGTGAAGAACTTACCGCAGGCCAGCGAGTCGCCGCAGGCGGCATGGCAGCAGCAGGATACATCCCGATTGTCGGCTGGGCAGGACGTATTTTCAAAGGCGGAAAAGCCGTCTATAAAACGACTCAAGCCACGTCCGCCGCAGTCAGAGCAGTCGACATTTACAAGACATCACAGAAGTCTTTCGATGCGTTGAAAACATCACAAAAAGGCTTATATGGACTCACCGCGACCAACGGCTTCAGTGAAGCGATTACGGGTCGAGATATGTTTGGAAACAAGGTCTCGAAAGAACAGCAGGAAGCGAGTATGAATGCGGCGCTGGGGATGCTTTTGCCGTTTGGGGCGAAAGGGTTTCATGGAAAGGTGGGAATTCAGGGTGCAGGTGGAGATTCTGCTAGAAGAACTGTAATTAGTCCAGAAATTGAAGCTAAGATTCTAGAAGGACAACGGAAGGTCCCCAAAAATCAGTTAATAGGTGGACATTCGCCTAGAATTAATAATGATAATGAAAAATTTGCAGTTGAAGTATTATCAACAAATGCGAATGGTACAAAAAATGTTATATTTACAAAACAGTTTTCTGATGGAAATATCTCTAAGATTAAAAAAAGCACGCTCTTTCCTGATTCTTGGAAGGATGAGAAAATTCTCAAAAGTATTACCGACGTTGGAGATACAGCAGCTATTTCATCAAGATTAAGAGATAGAGCAACTTGGCATAGAGCACGTATTGATGGTGTAGAAATTGATGTGATTAAAGTGGGGAAAGATGTAACTAGCGGGTATCCGACAGGTACAGAAAATGCTTTACGCCCATCAGGATTTTAATTTAAATGGAGGTATTAAATGTGTTTAAGGAATTAGATAATCTTTTATCTGCTGATACAACGGTAGATTCGTGGTATGACGACGGGTGTTTGATTGCTAGTGAGATTCTCTCGGATTTTAGCCTGAACGATTGGGAAGAATTATCAAATCAGGTGCGCAATAAGCCAATAGAGTGGCAGCGGAAAATTGCGTATTGTCTGGATAATGAGTGCAATGAATATGAGTTGAAAATTTTAATGGATTTGTTGAATACTAATGATAAAGAACTATTTGAGATCTGTATTGATACATTGAGAAGTTTTCCAATTGAGGAAGGCAAAAAATTGATATTGGAGCATCCTCAAATTTTAGAACGTGTAAATAATGTGTTGGCTACTACTGCGAATTCACCAGTAAAATTAGTTCTTCAAGATTTCCTTTCAAAAATGAATTCAAATTAGTTCATTTTTAATGAGATTATACAAAAAAACCTTGAATGGCTTAATACCTTTCAAGGTTTTTGGTGTTATTGGACTTCAAGCAGAGCGGCAGCGGTACATATGGTGTTCCTCGCTGGATTGGTAACATCGTCAAAATGTACGGAGCACGCAAGACAGAAGAACTGAACTATCTGTACTTTAAACAAGGTCGGCATGTGCCGGCAGTTATTACAGTGGAAAATGGAATGCTGTCCGAGTCTTCCTATCAGCAGCTGCAAGAGTACATGAACGGCATTGAAGGTTCAGACAATGCACATAAGTTTCTTTTGCTTGAAGTCGAAGGGATTCCTAAAAAGAAAAAGGACGAAGTAAGCAATGACGAAGACCCTGCACCTGTGAAAGTTGAAATAAAATAACTGGCCGAGATTCTTCAGGAGGATGCGCTGTTTCTTGAATACGACGAGAAGACGAGAAACAAGATACGTTCTTCTTTCCGTCTGCCGCCGATCTACACAGGCGAATCAAAGGATTATAACAAGGCTACAACAGATACCGCTCGAAAGACAACGGAAGAGCAGGTATTTCAGCCGGAAAGAATGATCATCACTGGCAAGTTCAACACACTCTTTCTTCCTGATCTCGATCTGTTCTGCTCGAAATTGCTAAGGTTCTTACACCGTTTATTCAAGCAGGAGCGGTTTCACCGAATGACCTGCGTGATCTGGCTGGCCGTATTCTAGGAAAAACTTTAGAAGAATGGCCTGAAGAACAATATCACAGACCGATTGAGACTAAGCCAAAGGCATCAACAAGCTTTCTTGATACGGTTCTTCAAAAGTCAGCAGGTTCTCAGAATGAATTGGTATCGATCCTCAAGGACCTTAGAGATGTAATGGAGGAGATCCGCAAATGAGCAAGGTCGATCAGCTAATCAGAAGCATTAATGTCTTTGTGCAAAAAGTGGAATCGGATGAGGTTGAAGAACTAGAAGCAGCTGTAGCTGATTTCCCTGAACTGACGGATATACCCTCTTTGGTGGAAGAGTACGAGAAAACCACCGCAAAACTTCTCAGATTGCAACGCAGGACGTTTTTGAATGAACTAAATGGTTTTTATATCCAAGGACGATTCGGAGACGTTAGAATCAATTCTAGCATTCTTTCAAAATGACTTGTTTGCAGCTGACGAATTTGCGGAGCTGTTTGGAAAAGAAACGGCCATATTTCTGACATTGACCGTCACGCAGCTGGCCGAGAAGATTATGCATTCCATCGATGCTGATATTCCATTCAAGGTGCTTTCTGAGAAAACTGAACAGTGGATTGAATCGTGGTCGCAGGAGTTGGCGCAGCTGATGAAGCTGAATATTCATACGGCCATTGAGCAAACGCTGAAGGAAGGAATAAAAGAAGGCCGCTCTATCCAAGAAATTGAACTGGAGCTGAAGGACCTTCCTGAATTCAGCCGGAAGCGTGCACGTGTCACAGCTGTAACTGAAGTGCTGACCGCTTCTTCTGTCGCTCAACATGAATCCTATGTTCAATCCCCGGCAGTAACGGGGAAGAAGTGGAAGCATAGCGGTGGAAAAAAGAATCAGTCCAGAGAAAGTCATGTGCAGCTGGACGGCACGATCATTCCTTTGGATGAAGAATTTGAGATACCAGGAAGCGGAGAGCGGTGCATGTTTCCGAGAGATACCAAGCTTTCTCCTAAAGAGCGTGTGAACTGTCATTGTGCGGTTGGTCCTGTTATTCTCGGATTGTCAGCTGAGGAAAAAGAAGAGATTAGAAGAGAGAGAATTATCTAACATGAAATTAATGTATGTAATGCTAAAAATTATTATATAATCATTCTGTTTTGTGATATCTTTACTTTATATTAAAAGTAAAGAGGTTATTAAAATGGATAATTCATTAAATCCTGGAGAGACAATGAGTAGTGATACAAAACCCGATCTTAAACGCCTTGAGAGAGAAAAGACATTATTAGAACTTAGGGCAAAAAGAAGAAAAGTTATTTGCATTGTAATTGGATTATTTTATATGTTATTTGGTTTAGGTATTTCCCTTCAAATTAGAATGGAACATAGTGGGATGATGATCTTAATGACTTCTTTGTTTGGTGTACTCATAATTTTAATGCCATATATCACTCCAAACCAACGACTAACCACAATGATATACGATATTGAAAGGGAAATTGACTTGCTGCAAAGTGATGATTCCTTAAAAAATAGAAGTGAGACTCTATTCAAACAACACGATTTACAATTGAAAAGATATTATGACCTTAATCTAAGGCAAAACTCTTTTGTGTTTTGGGTTGGGATCAGTTGCATTACTCTAGGTTTTGTATTTATAGGGATAACACTGTATCTGATATCAGGAAATATGTTGGGTGGTCCACAAAACAAAATAATAGTAGCTGCAACCGGTGCACTGGCAGGAATTCTCTCAAATTTTATTGGAGCTATTTACTTGAAAATGCATACTAATTCTATAAACTCTTTAACTGAGTTTCATAATAGGATTGTTAACACACATCATTTTTATTTTAGCAACTTTCTAATATCTCAAATAACTGATGAACATAAAAGGCAAGAGACATTGGCAAACCTAGCTCTAAATATAAGCAATGATAAAACCACTGAGAGTAAAGTTAAATAATATTTTACTGCGATGGGATTAGTAAAGGAATTTAGAATGTTTTTTAGAAGAGATAAGCACTTACAAAACATGGAACGAAATAGTATAATATCCTCATTACTTTTATGAAATGAGGGAAGTTATGGATTGGTTGGAGTTTTGGTCGTCAATAATTAAATCTTTATCCTGGCCTATTATCGTTTTAATAGCAGTTTATTGTTTGAGAAAGCCTGTTACTCAATTAATTGAGAAGATAGCTGAGTGGAAGCTCGCTTCACTTAAATATAAAGATTTTGAAGCGGTATTTAGTCAAGGCCTTCAAAAAGTCGAGTCAGAGTTAGAAGAATCTGAAATTAGCAATTCTGATGCTGAGGATTTTCCAACAAATAAGGAGTCCCCTTCTAAAAATTCAAGTGATGATCTTGGCGCTTCTATTACTGTGGGGGATAATAATTCAAATCCTAAAATCAATAAGATAGCTAAGGAAGCTCCTTATTTAGCAGTAGTTATGTCCTGGCTTTTAGTTGAAGATGAATTGAATTCTGTTTTAAATAAATTAGAAGTAGACCACCTAATGCGCCATCCCCCTATTGCTAAAATGGGTTATCTTGTGGAAAACAATTATTTGGAAAGAAGTTATTTTGATGCTTTTAGAGATTTGGCACGCTTAAGAAATGTAGCGGTTCATAATTATCAAGAAGCAAAAAATATATCTTATATAGAATCAAAAAAATATAACGATTTAACAAAGAAAATAATTAAGGGTCTCCAAAGCATAAATTTTGATTAAAGATCTTCTTCTAAAGAAGGTCTTTTTTCTTTTGAAAGGAGGTTAATGAATTGCCACGGGAATTGATTAATGCAAAAATCACACATGTTTCATACGTAGACAAAGCTGCTAATCAAAAGCAGTTTTTTTTCGTTAAGTCAGAAAAAGAAAATGACTTTTAAAAAGAGATCAAGGTCATTGCGAAGGCTGATGATGCGCAGCGTCTAGTATACGGTATTGTGTACGAACCAAACGTAGCTGATGCACATAGGGATTACATGACACCAGAAGAAATTGAAAAAGCCGCTCGCTCATGGGTTCCTGAAGGATGCACGTGAGATCGACAAGCAGCATGATTTCCAAGGCGGTGTCGGGGAAGTCGTTGAATCTTATATCGCTCCTTCCGATTTTGAAATGGGCGGTGAAGTTATCAAGAAAGGATCGTGGGTCCTTGTGACAAAAGCATCTGATGAAATCTGGGAACAGATTCAAAAGGGTGAGATCACCGGATACTCAATGGCCGGAACAGCAGACATAGGAAAGCAAGAACGTGAGCCAGCTTCTGATGAGAAGGGGCTTTTTTCTTTGCTTAAAAACTTCTTTTCTAAAGGAGAAGTAAAGAACCGATATGACAAAGGCCACATGCGTCGTGAGTTTTGGGCTGCACAAGATGCGCTGAATTCCGTTTTGTTTAAATGGGATTCCTACACCGATGAAGACTTGGAGAATGATCCTGACAAGGTGAGGTCAGCACTGCAAGATTTTGTGGAAATTACACAGGAGATTTTGCTTACTGATGACTTAGCGGTGATCCAAACTGATCCACCTGAAGAAGTCGCAAAAGCAGGTAGAAAGTTTTCAGCTGCTAACTTAACTGAATTGAAAAATGCCAGAGAGCCGCTATCGACAATCTGTTGAGTCAAGAGGCGGTTGAAATTGCTCAATGGGGCATTCGGAAGCTGATCACATAGCAAGGCAATTAAAAGCAGAAAAAGGGTTCTTTTTATACAAATCTCAAAGCACACTCATGCGGGTGTGCTTTTTCTTATGGCAAAAGAATCACCCAAAAGCTGCACAATACTTACTGAAAACATTTGGACTTCTTTGACGCATGCGAGTTGATTAGACTTATAACCAAAGGGAAGAAGGGAGGAATTCCAACTGTACTTAACCAAAAGGGGTACTACTTTGCTATCTATGCTGCTTCATACGACATCTTATTTATCAATAGAAGATTTACAGAATCGAATGAATGTCTCGACTCGAACCGTTTATGCTGAAATCAAACGAATGAACAGCTGGCTGGAAACTCATCAGCTTAGTGGTGTGCAGCGAAAAGGCCAACTTGGCTATTATTTAAATCCTCATGAAAAAGAAGTCATTATCGAAAAAGCTGACACTGTTCTTGTCGGTCATGACTATGAACCATGTGTAAAGGAACGAAGGGCCATCTTGCTTTTATCCATTGCATGTAGCGAGCATTGTCTAAGAATTGATGATTTTATGAAGATAACAAAGGTAAGCCGCAATACACTGCTTGAAGATATGAAACAACTAAAAGAAGCACTTTCAAAACAGCAGCTTACACTTCATTATCAGGCGGCCAGTGGCTATTTAATTTCAGGAGAAGAAAGAACAATTCGGTTGGCGCTGAAACCTTATATTCATTTCATTCGCACCATGATAAAAAATGAAAAAACGTTTCCATCGGTTTGGTTAAAGGGTCCTATCTCATATAAGAGAATACATGATCTCCTTCAACAATCCGAACAAGATCTGAAGCTTGAATTTGCAGATGACATGCTGGATCAGCTGTCTATGGATCTCTTTTTCTACTTTAAACGGATGAAGCTAGGACGTGCTGTACACATTTCAACAGAAGAAAAACGGACACTGCAGGAAACAGATGAATGCTTGGCTGCTATTCGTTTCATGGCGCAAATTCAAAAAGAAACCAGTCTTTTGGTTCATGATGATGAAATCTATTTTCTTAGCACCTTATGGCTCAGTGCCAAAAAACAAAAACTTCCAACAAGTCAAAAACCAGAAGAACATCTCATTCGAACCATTGCGAGACAAATGATCATGGACTTTCAGCGTTATGCGTGTATTTCCTTCCAGGAAGTAGAAGTCTTGGAACAAAACTTAACCATGCATTTAATTCCGGCCTATTATAGGCTCATCTATCACATTGAGATCATCAATGAATTAACAGATTCCATGAAACATGCACAGCCAGAGGTGTTTGACATCACGCAAAAGGTTGCTTGCCATTTAGAGAAGGCAGCCTGTTCAAAGATGAGCGATCATGAAATTGCCTATGTGGCGATGCATTTTGGCGGCTGGATGAGAAGAGAAGGGATTTCATCGATTGCG
Source organism: Bacillus sp. FS02 (assembly GCF_024398395.1). Lineage (NCBI taxonomy): Bacteria > Bacillati > Bacillota > Bacilli > Caryophanales > Bacillaceae > Bacillus > Bacillus sp. FS02. Next base: position 55,287 of record NZ_CP074101.1, read on the forward strand.
AAACGTTCTGTTTACATTGTCTGCGGAGAAGGAATTGGCACCAGTCACATGCTGAAAACGCAGCTTCTTGAATTAATCGGCTACATCGACATACGCGGACTGTTATCAAAACGTTCATATGAAGAATTAACATCCATTGATGCCGACTTTGTTGTGTCAACGACACCTATATCGTTTAAAGGAAAACCTGTTCATCTCGTGCACCCGATTCTCACTGCTTATGAGAAAAAAACATTGCTTCAATATGGAGAAGGCTCAGAACCTAAGCTTGATGAGCACCATGTGAATGCTTTATTCAATATCATTCAGCAGCATACCATCGTTCAAAATGAAAAAGCATTGCTTCATGACCTGAAGGAGCTGCTTCATCCCACATATGTATCACACCAGAAAGGGTGGAAACCAGTGTTAAACGATTTATTAACAGAAGAAACCATTCAGCTCCAGCAAACAGCAGACACATGGCAGGAGGCCATTACAAAAGCAGCACAGCCTTTGCTTGATCAACAAGCGATTCAGGAAAGTTATGTGAAAGCGATGATCCAGTCTGTTCATCAAAATGGCCCTTATATTGTGATTGCGCCACAAGTGGCGATTCCGCATGCCAGACCAGAGGATGGCGTGAACAAATTAAGCATGTCACTTATGTCATGTCATCAGCCCGTTTCCTTTTCAAAGGATGGAAAAAAGCAAGTTCGTCTCATCATTGTATTAGCTGCCATTGACAGTATGACCCACCTGAAAGCACTCAAACAGCTGACGATGCTGTTAAGTGAAGAAAAACGGGTGAGACAATTGATTGAAGCAGAGGAATTAGCAGCCATTCAACAACTAATCAATCGATTTTCACAAGTATAAAGGAGGAAAAAGAAAATGAAAAAAATTCTTGTTGTATGCGGAAACGGTTTAGGAAGCAGCTTTATTGTTGAAATGAATGTCAAAAAGGCATTAGAAGAATTAGGACTTTTAGCGGAAGTGGATCACACCGATCTCAGTACAAGCAAAAATGAACAAGCAGACCTCTATATTGGCGCAACAGACATTATCGATCAGCTGGATGACGGCACAAGAAAGGTCGCTGGATTAAATAACTTGTTAGACCAGGAAGCCATTAAAGACGTCCTTCGTAAACACATATAATCGACGGAAAAAGGGGGATTCACATCATGATAGAACTGATCATGAACGATATATTGGGCACACCCGCAATTCTCATCGGTTTGTTTGCACTCGCTGGTTTACTTTTGCAGAAAAAGTCAGCTGCCGATACTGTATCAGGCACCTTAAAAACAACAATGGGTTTTTTAATATTAGGAGCGGGCGCCACAGTCGTATCTGATTCACTTGGGGTTTTCAGGAAGATGTTTGAAGCAGCCTTTCACATTCAAGGGGTTGTCCCAAATACAGATGCCATGGCGGCCATTGCCCAAAAGGAATTCGGTACACAGACAGCGCTCATTATGATTTTTGGCATGTTGGTCAATTTGCTTTTGGCAAAATTCACACCCTTTAAATACGTCTTTTTAACTGGGCATCATACGCTATATATGGCGGCTATGCTTGCAGTCGTTCTGTCAACAGCCGGCATGCAAGGAACGCTGCTGATCACCACTGGTTCAATCGTATTAGGTGCAGCGATGGTCATTGCTCCCGCAATCCTTCAGCCGTTTACAAGGAAAGTCACTGGAAGTGATGATCTAGCGCTCGGTCATTTCAGTACGTTCGGCTATTTTACAGCGGGAATGATCGGCAAATGGGTCGGGCGCCCAGAGAAATCAACGGAAACCATTCAAGTGCCTAAATCACTCGGTTTTCTAAGAGATACATCGGTAGCCATCTCCATTACGATGGCTTTGCTTTTCTTTGCGATTGCACCGTTTGCGGGAATTTCATATATAGAAAACATTAGTGGTGGTACGAACTTTGCTGTCTTCATTCTCATTCAGGCAATTACCTTTGCTGCTGGGGTGTACATTATTTTAGCAGGTGTACGGATGGCAATCGGGGAAATTGTGCCTGCTTTCAAAGGGATTGCCGATCGTTTCGTCAAAGGGGCAAAGCCGGCACTTGATGCGCCAACTGTTTTCCCATTTGCTCCAAATGCAGTGATCATCGGTTTTTTATGCAGTTTTGCTGGAGGCATCGTGTCTATTTTCCTTCTTCCTTTGTTTGGTTTAACTGTCATTGTTCCTGGACTTGTGCCGCACTTTTTCTGCGGTGCGACAGCGGGCGTATATGGCAATGCAACAGGGGGAGTGAGAGGTGCAGTCGCCGGTTCCTTTGTGAATGGAATACTCCTTTCATTTTTACCAGCTTGTTTACTTCCTGTGTTAGGCACTCTTGGCTTTGAAGGGACAACATTTGGCGATACAGACTTCGGTATCATCGGAATCTTGATTGGATTGATCAAATTTATATTTCATCTTTAAAAAGGAGGCATTTCAGGATGACAGCTATTTTCTCACCTTCATTGATGTGCATGGATTTAACGCACTTCCGTGAACAAATTCAGCTGCTGAACACAAGGGCAGACCGTTATCATGTCGACGTCATGGATGGTCACTATGTAAAAAATATGACCTTATCACCCTTTTTCATTGAACAACTTCGGAAACTGACAGACGTTCCGATTGATGTTCATCTAATGGCCGAACAGCCTCAGGAATTTTTAATTGATGCATGTATTGATGCAGGCGCAACGATGATTTGTTTACATCCAGAAGTGGTGCAAAAAGACGTTTTTCGAATCATTCGGCATATCCACGAAAGAAAGTGTGAGGTCGGCTTTGTTCTCAATCCCGCCACACCAGTTGCAGCATTAGATGCTTTTATTCATTTAATAGACCGGGTGACGATCATGACAATTGATCCAGGGTTTGCGGGTCAGCCTTTTATCAAAGAAATGCTTCCGAAAATGAAAGCGGTGAAAGAAATCAAAGAGAAGGGGGGATACTCATTTTCAATTGAGGTAGACGGCTCTTGTAATGAAAGCACGTTCCGGTTGCTTGCTGAGGCAGGAAATGAAATTTACATCATCGGTACCTCAGGTTTATTTGGACTTCACGAAGAATTAGATAAAGCATGGGAAATAATGAAGCAATTGTTCGCAAAAGAAACAGCCACAATGAAATCACCTTAGTAAAAAGGAGGATGAAGCCCATCCTCTTTTTTACGCAATTTTACTAAACAAACTATCTCCTTATCAAAACATACTCAAAAACTTCATAAAAGCACAAATTTATAATTGAAAGCGCTTTATTTATGTGTTATTCTTCAAATATCTTTAGTAAACATTTAGTCAAAAATGATGAGGAGTTTGCCTATGACTACACTCAAAGATATTGCTCATGATGCAAAAGTATCCGTCTCTACTGTATCCCGTGTGTTAAATGGCGACCAAACGCTTGCCGTTTCACACGCAACAAGACAAAACATCCTCGACATAGCTAAGAAATTAAACTATACCCCAGTCAGAGCAAGAAAAGCCGACCAAGCAGAAGTAAAAAGCCCACCCGCATCCCCAGTCATCGGTGTCGTTGTCGCCCAATCCATTGACGAAGAATTAAATGATCCTTTTTTTTCATCGATTCGAAAAGGAATTGAAAAAGAATATGCCAAACAAGGTCTGTCCACTCTCCATACCTTTCGCCTAAGAAACATGGATAAAGGGGCGATACTAAAGGATATTGACGGTTTGATTGTCATTGGACGAATCAGCCCTGATACGGTTGAAAAGATGACAAACCGAATGGAACATATCGTTTTTATCAATCATTATGCGGATGAAGATTTGTATGATTGTGTACATGTGGATTTTGTCAGAGCGGCAGATCGTGCCATTCGTCATCTGCAATCTCTCGGCTATACACATCTAGGCTATATTGGCGGGAAAGAGAGGGAGCATTATTTCGAAGGAAATGCTGTGATTGAGGACGAAAGACAAACAACTTTTATCAAAAGAATGCAAGAAGCGGGAACTCTTCATATGAATGACATCCACATAGGCGAATATTCGATGCAAGAAGGCTACTCGCTTATGCAAAAAGCCATTCAGAAAGGAAAGCTTCCAGAAGCCTTTTTTATCGGAAGTGACTCTATGGCAATAGGCGCTATGCGAGCGCTACATGAAGCCGGTCTTCGTGTACCTCAAGATGTCTCAATCGTGGGGTTTAATGATATCGAAGCCGCTTCCTTTTCAAGCCCGCCGCTCACAACGGTCAAAGTATATACAGAAGAAATGGGGGAAGTAGGTCTAAAGCTTTTGCTTGAGCGGATAGAAGGAAGAAAGCTTCCTTTAAAAGTCGTCGTGCCAACAAAACTCATGCAAAGAGGCAGCACATGCCCAATCCATGAAAGGGGGTGAACGAGCATTTCAGCAAACAAAAAAGAGACAAAAAAGCAGGGAGGGAGCTGCTGAGCATGATGGCCAGATCATGCTGAAAACAACGCAGTTTACCCAATTGCTCTCTTATCTCTTTGAAAAGAATAGAATTCCAGTATAATGGACTTCTTTTGTTTCCGCAACTGCATGAATTCTACCTATAATCGTCTGAATTTTCAGTGATCAAAAGGAGGAAACGATGAATAAAAAAAATTTGATGCTGTGTGCAGCTCTAGTTTTGTCGATGATCTTGTCTGCTTGTGGCAATAACGGTGCGTCTGAAGCAAACGGAAAAGTGACCTTGACTCTATTCTCTACAATGAGCAACAGCGGGGAGAGAAAGGCATTTGAAGAAGTGATCCGTGACTTTGAAAAAGAACATCAAAACATCCGAATTGATGCCAACTTCCCTGGCAACAGCTATGAAGATATGATACGCGTCAAAATGGGCGCAAACGACATGCCAGACCTATTTGATACACACGGCTGGGCCAAGCTGCGATATAGCGAATACGTGGCTGATCTAAAGGAGATGGACTGGGTAAAACAACTCGATCCTTCACTCGATCAAATTTTAAAAGACAAAGATGGCAAAGTCTATGCCTATCCGCTGAATCAAGCAAAAGACGGACTTAGTTTTAATGCCAATCTATTAAAAGAATATGGCATAAAAGTTCCTAAAACACTGGATGAACTGAGAACTGCTTTACAAACTGTCAAAGAAAAAAGTAAAGGAGACGTTGTGCCGCTCTGGATCCCAGGAGGCGATAATTCAAATATTGCCCAAGTCTTTGATGAGCTGGCAACGCCTTTACTCATTACCGATCAAAAACATCAATACGGAAAAGACCTTGAAAATGGATCATTTGATTGGTCTCGCTATACACCGCTTGCACAGTTTATGAAGGAGCTGAAAGATCAAGACCTTTTAAACAAAGATGTACTCACTGCGAAACTATCTCAAGCATCTGAGCTAATGGCACAAAACAAAATCGCTTTCACCTTTGTGGGAGGATCTTTAGGACCTGAGGCGACTGAACTCAATCAATCGATCAAAGTAGGCACCATGCCCGTACCAGCGATTCATGAAGGAGATGAGCAAAGCTGGATTGGCGGGGAACGCTTTACTGTCGCGGCATGGAAAGACTCAAAGCATCTAAAAGAAGCAAAACAATTCATTGACTTTTTAGCAAAGCCTGAAAACGCAAAAAAAATCGCAGAGGGCACTTCCTCTGAAACGGCTTTAAAAGAAGTCAAAGCCAAAAACTATTACTCTACATTTTACGAGCAATATAAAGATATTAAGATTGAACCATATTTTGATCGGAAATACTTACCGAGCGGCATGTGGGCTGTCATGGCAACGACCGGTCAAGAATTATTAGCAGGCTCCATCACACCGGAACAACTATCGAAGAAAATGGAAGAGGAATATAAGCGTCTGAAAAAACAATAGCAGGCTCATGCTGAAACAGGAGTGAAGCCAATGAGTGACATCACAAAAGAAAAACAGGCGGCGACATTTACCTCTTTTCCAAAACAGAAGATGAAAAATAGCCAAAATTCTTCACTTTGGTGGATGTATCTGCCTGCTGTTCTCGTTGTCAGTACCTTTATCATTTATCCCTTTTTTAACGGGATTCAGCTCTCTTTTACAAATTGGAACGGTTTCTCACAACAGTATAAGTGGATCGGACTGGATCAATACAAACGGCTACTACAAGATCCAACCACATGGCTTGTTGTGAAAAATACCCTTCTTTACGGCATCGGGAGCACCATCTTACAAAATATGATTGGTCTTGGATATGCACTCTTATTAAATCAAAGTTTAAAAATGAGAGCCATCACAAGAACGGTGATCTATTTACCCGTCATGATCAGCCCGATTGCTATGGGCTATATTTGGTATTTTGTCTTTGCGTACCAAGGTGGTGCTTTAAACGACGTTGTTACCTTTTTTGGATTTGATCCAATGAATGCACTTGGTAATCCGCAGCTAAACACTTGGATCATTGTGTTTGTGAATACGTATCAATTCGTCGGGATTGCCATGATCATTTATTTAGCAGGACTCCAAAGCATTCCTAAAGATTATTATGAAGCAGCACAACTCGACGGAGCTTCAGGTCTTCAGCAATTTTGGCGCATCACATTACCACTTTTAATGCCATCTATCACCATCAATGTTGTGCTCAATGTGATCGGTGGACTTAAATTATTTGATGTCATTGTCGCGCTCACTGGCGGAGGACCCGGAGATTCCTCGCAATCGATGTCGACTTTTATGTACGATTTGTATTTCAAACGGCAGGATGCAGGCTATGCAGCGACGCAAGGTGTCTTCATGGCTATTATCATCCTTGTCGTTAGTGTCGCAGCGCTCATTTATTTCAAACGAAAGGAGACCGAGGTGTGATGGATAACGCCTATAAACGAAAGAAAAGATGGTACTCCTTACTCGCCCTTTTGGTAACATTGCTTCACCTGATTCCATTTTATATTTTAGTCACGACCTCTCTAAAGGGGATAGGAGATTTTAGCTCAAAATGGCTGTTCCCATCAACGCTTCATTTTGAAAACTTTCGCATGGCATGGACAGATGCTCAGCTTGGCCAGTCCTTTTTGAATACAGTGATCATTACGTTCAGCTCGGCTGCCCTACTCATCATCTTTGGATCACTTGCCGCCTATCCACTCGCAAGAAGAGGAACAAAGCTGAATCAAGCGGTGTATCTCTTATTCATTGCCATTATGGTGATACCGCCACTCACCGCCCTTGTCCCGCTATACAAAATGGTTGTACAAATTGGCATGATGAATACTTATCAAATCGCTATTTTAAACAATGTTGCTGCTTTTTTGCCACTGACGATTTTTCTATATGCCGGTTTTATCCGGTCGACGATTCCCAAGGAGCTTGAAGAAGCCGCTCGTATTGATGGCGCGGGAACACTTAGAGTCTTTTTCACCGTCGTTTTTCCGCTGCTGAAGCCGATTACCGCTTCTGTTTTAATCATTGCCTGTGTGTATATTTGGAACGACTATCAATTTGCCATCTTCTTCTTGCAAGATAAAGACATGCATACACTGACAGTCGCCTTATCCAATTTCTTTGGTCAAAATCAACACCAGCTCCAGCTAGTTGGCGCCGCTGCTCTTATTGCGATGCTGCCAATGGTCACGATGTTTTTACTTTTGCAAAAATACTTTATCGCAGGGCTGTCTCAAGGCTCTGTTAAAGGGTAATCCAACCTTGATGTAAAAAGGAGTGTCGTCTATGTCTAAAATTACATTTATCGGTGCAGGAAGTACCGTGTTTGCTAAAAATATATTAGGAGATTGTCTGTTCGTTCCCGCACTTGCCGGCTTTGAATTTGCGTTATATGATATCGACCATAACCGGCTGAAAGAATCAGAAACGATGCTACGTCACTTAAAAGAGAACTACGGTGCACATGTGACCATTCAGTCGTATCACAACCGGAAAGAAGCCTTAAAGAATGCGAAATATGTCATCAATGCCATTCAGGTGGGAGGCTATCAGCCAAGCACTGTTATTGATTTTGAGATTCCAAAAAAATATGGATTAAGACAAACGATTGCGGATACAGTTGGCATCGGCGGTATTTTCCGTTCACTTCGAACCATACCCGTGATGCTGGACTTCGCAAAGGATATGGAAGAAGTATGTCCACACGCTTTATTATTAAATTACACGAATCCAATGGCCACACTGACTGGCGCTATGCTGCGTTATACTCGGGTTCAAACGGTTGGTCTTTGCCATAGCGTACAGGTGTGTACGAAAGATTTATTTCAATCACTTGAAATGGACCATGAAGGCATTGAAGAAAAAATTGCCGGCATTAACCACATGGCATGGTTATTAGAAGTGAAACGGGACGGTCAAGACTTATATCCAGAAATCAAAAAAAGAGCAAAAGAAAAACAAAAAACGCGGCATCCTGATATGGTTCGTTTTGAACTAATGGATAAATTCGGCTACTATGTCACCGAATCCTCAGAGCACAATGCAGAATATCATCCGTATTTTATCAAATCTCGTTATCCAGAACTGATTGGACAGTTTAACATTCCGCTCGATGAATACCCAAGACGCTGCGAGGAACAAATCAACAACTGGAATACGATGAAACATGACCTTGTGGGAAACACGCAGATCACGCATACGCGCTCTAAAGAATATGGTTCACGTATCATTGAAGCGATTGAAACGAACGTTCCCTTTAAATTTGGAGGAAATGTACTGAACACAGGAGGACTCATTCACAACCTTCCTGAAAAAGCCTGTGTCGAAGTGCCATGTGTTGCAGACCGGAGCGGCATCATGCCATGTTATATCGGAGAGATACCTGAACAATTGGCTGGACTCAACCGGACCAATATCAGCTCACAGCTCATGACGATTGAAGCTGCAATCAGCGGCAAAAAAGAACACATTTACCAAGCGGCATTATTAGACCCGCATACAAGTGCTGAATTATCAATTGATGACACCATCAAACTATGTAATGAATTAATTGAAGCACACGGGGAGATGCTCCCGGCTTATACAGAGCCGAGTCAATACGCAATTTCTTCTAAATAACTAACATAAACAGTCTTAGCCTGATGCACTTGGCATCAGGTTTTTTTAGATCAACAAACTGATCATTGACTGAAAGCGCTTTTAATATTATGATTTTTCTAAAGTTAACCAACAGTTAACCAAAAATATATCATCAATTAGTTAACATGATCATGCCACATGACACACAGACAAAACGACCTAAAAGGGGGACAGATCTGCGGAACCAAAAGAGCTAGAAGGTATAGACTTCACATGTTTTATCAGAACGTAAAGCAAAATTGTGGTTTCATTTGACAAAGAGTGTATACAGATGAAGGCCCCTTAGATGAGACAATGACGATAAATCAACACACGATTGCATCACAATCCAAACAAAGAGGAGAGAGGGAACATGACCAAAACAGATGTACAAACGTTGAAAAATTATATTGGCGGACAATGGGTGGACGCCGAAACGAACCAAACGGAAGCTGTTTATAATCCAGCTACTGGCGAAATCATCGCAGAAGTACCACTTTCAACAAAAACGGATGTAGAACATGCAGTCCAGGCAGCACAAGAAGCGTTCACCACTTGGTCTAAAACAGCTGTTCCCCGGCGCGCACGTATTTTATTTAAATACCAACAGTTACTCGTAGAGAAATGGGATGAGTTAGCTGAACTCGTCACGCTGGAAAACGGAAAAAGTGTAACAGAAGCAAAAGGAGAGGTGCAACGAGGAATTGAATGTGTGGAATTTGCCGCTGGTGCACCAACCTTAATGATGGGGAAACAACTACCTGATATTGCGACTGGTCTAGAGTCTGGCATGTACCGCTACCCAATTGGCGTCATCGGCGGCATTACTCCGTTTAACTTTCCGATGATGGTCCCATGCTGGATGTTCCCGCTTGCCATCGCTTGCGGAAATACATTTGTTTTAAAACCTTCAGAACGGACGCCAATCCTTGCTGCACGGTTAGCAGAACTATTTGAAGAAGCAGGACTTCCAAAAGGTGTGCTCAACATTGTCAACGGCGCTCACGATGTAGTAAACGGTCTACTTGAACATGAAAAGGTAAAAGCCATTTCGTTTGTCGGCTCTCAGCCAGTCGCAGAATACGTCTATAAAAAAGGGACATCACATGGTAAACGTGTACAAGCACTTGCCGGTGCAAAAAATCACTCTATCGTCTTGAAAGATGCTGATTTAGAATCAGCCACAAAACAAATCATTGGCGCTGCTTTTGGATCAGCAGGTGAACGCTGCATGGCAGCAGCCGTTGTCGCAGTGGAAGAAGACGTGGCAGACGACTTGATTCAACAATTGGTCGATGAATCCAACCAGCTTGTCATAGGAAACGGAATAAATAAAGATGTCTTTCTCGGACCAGTCATTCGGAAGGAGCATAAAGAACGAACTCTTCAATATATCCAATCAGGAATTGAAGAAGGCGCAAGCCTGATTCGTGATGGCAGACAAGATAAAGAAATAAATGGAGAAGGGTATTTTGTCGGACCAACGATCTTTGATCATGTCACAAATCAAATGAAAATCTGGCAGGACGAGATTTTTGCCCCAGTTTTATCCATTGTCCGTGTCTCATCACTCGCAGAAGCAATCGACCTGTCCAATCAATCAAAATTCGCAAACGGTGCCTGCCTATACACAGACAGCGCTTCAAGCATAAGAGAATTTCGTGAAAACATCGAAGCCGGCATGTTAGGCATTAACATTGGTGTTCCTGCTCCAATGGCTTTCTTCCCATTTTCCGGCTGGAAAGATTCCTTCTACGGAGACTTGCACGCCAATGGAACAGACGGAGTAGAGTTTTACACGAGAAAGAAAATGGTGACCGCTCGGTATATGTAGCGTACATTTATTGAACATTGAGAAAGAATGCAGCTCCAAAATGGAGACTGCATTTTTTTGTTGTCTTCTAGTTAAAAAGTAAGGGTTTTCATTGTACTCTTTACAGGGATTCGCAGGGAGAAATCATTCTTTGTATTCATTCTTCATCACGAAACATCAACATAATTTGAAATTGGGCCTAAACCCCAATATCAGGAAGATGAAAACAGGAGGAAATGACACGATGAGGACGAGGATGAAGTGCAGCGTTTGTTTATTGATTTTCACTTTGGTACTGAGTTGTTTGCCAGTATATGAAGCGCATGCGGCAAGCACACCAATTGCCAAGCAAGTAGGAAATGCAAACCCGCTCATTGATCATCACTTAGGAGCAGACCCGTTTGCGCTTACCTATAACGGAAGAGTGTACCTTTATATGTCGAGTGATGACTATGAATATCAAAGCAACGGAACGATTAAGGACAATTCATTTGCAAATCTGAATAGAGTATTCGTCATCTCTTCGGCGGATATGGTCAACTGGACCGATCACGGAGCGATTCCAGTAGCGGGGGCAAATGGGGCAAACGGCGGCAGAGGCATTGCCAAATGGGCAGGCGCATCATGGGCCCCATCAGCAGCGGTAAAGAAGATCAACGGAAAGGATAAATTTTTCCTTTATTTCGCTAACAGCGGCGGAGGGATTGGAGTCCTTACAGCAGACAGCCCGATTGGTCCATGGACTGATCCAATTGGAAAAGCGCTCGTTACGCCAAGTACACCTGGCATGTCTGGAGTTGTATGGCTTTTTGATCCGGCCGTATTTGTAGATGATGACGGTACTGGTTATCTATATGCCGGCGGTGGCGTTCCAGGCGGTTCCAATCCAACGCAGGGACAATGGGCAAATCCTAAAACAGCAAGAGTCCTGAAGCTAGGTGCTGATATGACAAGTGTGGCCAGTAGCGCATCCACCATTGATGCTCCTTTTATGTTTGAAGATTCAGGGATGCATAAGTATAACGGTACCTATTACTATTCCTATTGCATCAATTTTGGCGGCTCACATCCTGCTGATAAACCACCCGGTGAAATCGGCTATATGACGAGTTCAAGCCCGATGGGACCCTTCACGTATAAAGGACACTTTCTGAAAAATCCGGGTGCTTTTTTTGGTGGCGGCGGTAACAACCATCATGCGGTGTTCAATTTTAAAAACGAGTGGTATGTCGTGTATCATACGCAAACCGTTAGCTCTGCATTATACGGAAGCGGCAAAGGCTATCGCTCTCCACATATTAACAAGCTTGTGCATAATGCAGATGGCTCCCTTCGAGAAGTAGCAGCCAATTATGAAGGGGTGAAACAGCTATCTAATCTGAATCCATATCAACGTGTTGAAGCTGAAACATTCGCTTGGAATGGACGCATTTTGACAGAAGCCTCGTCAGCACCAGGAGGACCAGTGAATAACCAGCATGTCACCAATATTCAAAATGGCGATTGGGTGGCTTTAGGGAATGTAGACTTTGGTTCAAATGGCGCTAGAACATTTAAAGCCAATGTCGCATCGACAGTAGGCGGGAAAATAGAAGTACGACTTGGAAGCGCGAACGGCAGACTGGTCGGTACACTGAATGTACCTTCCACCGGTGGAACACAAAACTGGCGGGAAATAGAAACAGCGATTAACGGCGCATCCGGTGTGCACAACGTATTTTTTGTCTTTACCGGAACAGGCGGGGGAAATCTATTCCAATTTGATTCTTGGCAGTTTACTCAAAGGTAGCGAATAAAGGTGCTTAAATGTTTGATAGAGGAGTGGGGAATTTGATGTCATGTATAAAAAAACCAATGCTTGCTTTATTGGTGTGTTTCACCATGCTGTCTGTCATGTTCATAGGACCTGGAGTAGCTGAAGTATCAGCAGCTGACGCAAACATTAACCTTAATGCAGAAAGACAAGTGATTCGTGGTTTTGGCGGAATGAACCATCCAGCTTGGATTGGTGATTTGACAGCGCCACAAAGGGAGACTGCCTTTGGCAATGGACAAAATCAGTTAGGGTTTTCCATTCTTAGAATTTATGTAGACGAAAACAGAAACAATTGGAGCAGAGAAGTCGCGACGGCCAAACGAGCGATCGAGCATGGTGCTCTAGTGATTGCTTCCCCTTGGAATCCTCCAAGCAGTATGGTTGAAACACTTAACCGGAATGGATCACCTGCCAAGCGGCTTAAATACAATCAATACGCAGCATATGCTCAGCATCTGAATGATTTTGTCACTTACATGAAAAACAACGGAGTCAATCTTTATGCCATTTCTGTACAAAACGAGCCTGATTATGCGCATGAATGGACATGGTGGACACCTCAGGAAATCCTGCGATTCATGAGAGAAAATGCCGGCTCCATTAATGCACGTGTGATTGCACCAGAATCGTTTCAATATCTTAAGAATATCTCAGATCCTATCTTAAACGATCCACAGGCGCTAAGGAATATGGACATTCTCGGCGCTCATCTATACGGCACCCAAATTAGCCAGCTTCCGTACCCTCTTTTCAAACAAAAAGGGGCAGGGAAAGAGCTATGGATGACAGAGGTCTACTATCCGAATAGTGATAACAATTCAGCGGACCGCTGGCCTGAAGCATTAGGGGTATCAGAGCATATTCACCATTCAATGGTGGAAGGGGACTTTCAGGCGTATGTGTGGTGGTACATCCGGAGATCATACGGTCCTATGAAAGAAGATGGAATGATTAGCAAGCGCGGATACAACATGGCGCATTTCTCCAAGTTTGTGCGACCAGGTTTCGTCAGAATTGATGCAACGAAAAGCCCTGAACCAAATGTTTTCGTCTCAGCCTACAAAGGAAACAATCAGGTCGTCATTGTGGCGATTAATAAAAGCAATGCAGGGGTCAATCAACACTTCGTCGTGCAAAATGGCTCCGTTTCTCAGGCGTCTAGATGGGTGACGAGCGGCAGCAGCAACCTTCAACCTGGAACTGACTTAAACATATCAGGAAATCAATTTTGGGCTCATCTCCCGGCTCAAAGTGTGACAACATTTGTGGTCAAACGCTAAAGAAACACGAAAAGCCAATTTTCTCATTAAAAAAGAAAATTGGCTTTTTTCTGTGTAAATAGAAAGTTGATTTTTCACGACGTCAACACTTTGGGTATAATAATAACAATGACTTCAGGAGAGTGATCATCATGCCAAAGGTTCAAAGCAAAGTATTGATTATAGATGACGAAAAAGAAATTTTAGAATTAATCCATACCGTATTAACAAGAGAAGGCATTGACCAGGTGTTAACAGCTTCAACTGCCCGTGATGGGCTCACGCAATTTCATCAAGAACAACCAGATCTCGTCATATTGGATATTATGCTGCCAGACGGTGAAGGCTACGATATTTGCAAACAAATCAGAGATGTTTCGCATGTTCCGATTATTTTTTTATCAGCAAAGGGAGAGGAATCAGACAAAATTGTAGGACTTGCCATTGGCGGCGATGATTACATTACAAAACCGTTTAGTCCAAAAGAAGTCGCCTACCGGGTAAAAGCCCAGCTAAGACGGTCATCATACGTACAGCCTTCTCAAGCGGAGCCCGTGATCAAAAAAGGACCATTTGAGTTAAACGAGCAGCAAGCCGAACTGACGAAAAACGGTGCGGCAATTGAACTCACACCGAAAGAACTTATGTTGATGACTTATTTCTTGCAGCATCCGAATCGCGTCATCAGTAAAGAAACGCTTTATCAAACGGTTTGGGGAGAGGATTTCTTCGGTTCTGATAATACGGTAATGGTTCATATACGAAGACTGCGGGAAAAAATAGAACATTCCCCATCTACACCAGAATTTCTCGTGACGGTCAAAGGACTTGGCTATAAATTTGTTGTAAAGGATGCGTAAAGATGAAATGGCGATTAACAGGCAGATACATGGTCTCTGTCATTATCGTGACCATTATCACGGTCTTTATTAACTTATTTGGATTCATGATAGGGCTTGTACTACAAGCAAGCAGTCAGCAAAACGAAGAAAATACGCCGGAAACCTTCACAAGAACATTTGAACAATACATCACCTTGTCTAATCAAAATATCACTGTGAGTAAAGAAGGACAGCAAGCCTTAAAACAACAAAATGCGTGGATTCAAATATTAGACGAAAATGGACAAGACGTCTATCATGCACTAGCACCTAAAGGCATAAAGAGCAAATACACACCTATAGAAATTGTAAACTTACATAAATATAAAGATAAGCAATTGATGTCGACGATCTATGCTGGAGGGAAAAATGGAAAGGGTAAGGAATACAGCTACTTCATCGGATTTAAGGACCCTTCCATCGGAAAATATTTATTTTCTTTTGATACGAAAGACTTAATATCGCAATTCAATATCGGGACGATGATTTTATTATCGATTGATGCCATCATTGCCTTATTCATTGGATACTTATTCAGCCGGCAACTCATCAAACCGCTCGGCCGTGCCATTTACGGCATCCAGCGGCTCGCAAACGGAGATTATACGACGAAGCTGCCAACGAAGGGGATATATAAAGATGTGTTCTATAATGTCAATCACTTATCCGAGCAGCTCGCTTCAAGCCAAAAAGAAAAAGACAAATTAGAGCAAATGCGGGAAGAGTGGATCAGTCATATTTCTCATGATATTAAAACACCATTATCCTCTATTCAAGGCTATGCAGAAATCATGAAAGATCCAAATTATCCTCTTTCAAATCAAGACATTAGACATTATGCCAGCATCATAGAGAATAAATCATTGTACATCAAAGATGTGATGGAGGATCTCAATTTAACAACAAGGCTGAAAAATAACGACGTGATGTTGCATAAAGAACTGGTGAACATTGTGCCATTGCTGCGTGAAACGTTAATTGATATCCTCAACGATTCGAGATATGCAGATCAGACCATTGAGCTACAAACGAATGTAGACAAGCTCATGCTGAATATTGATACGATCCTCATACGAAGAGCGGTCACCAATCTCATTTTAAATGCCCTTGTTCACAATAATGCTGATGTGAAAATCATTGTACAGCTTGAACAAAAAGAACATACCCACATCACCATTCAAGACAACGGCAAAGGAATTGAAGAGGCGGAGCTAGAAAAAGTGTTTGACCGCTACTATAGAGGGACGAATACAGGAGGGACACATGCAGGCTCAGGTCTTGGAATGGCGATTGCAAAAGATATCATCCAAAAACACGGGGGAGATATTACAATACAAAGTATAATAGGAGAAGGAACAACGATTGATATCCAATTACCCGCTTAAACGGACATACAAAAAACGGTTCTGATCAATCACAGAACCGTTTTTTCTAACTCTTATTCTGAAAACACTTTAATACCTTTCACAATGTTCCAAATGAAGAAGTAGATCGCCACAAGGAATGTCACAGCATACGTTGCAATTAAGAACGGACCAGCATGACTGATATCGTTCATGCCAAGTAAACCTGAACCGGCAATCCCAAGACCGAAAATCAAATAAGGAATAATATGTGTCCATAGTGATTTTTTCGCATGGTATTTCACTTCGTCTTTTCCTAAGAAATAAACGATAATCGGAAATAGAAATGGTGCAAAAAAGATACTGAAGTAACATAATGAAGACAAAATTTTATTTTCTCTCAAAGCTTTTCACCTCTATGATTGATTTAGAAGAGGGGACCATTTGACTCATCCCTCAATTCCTTACAAACCCATTGTACAACCTCAACCTTAACTCGTATTAATCCGAACCTTACAGCAACCTTAAATATGTTAAACTGTAAAATGACAAGGAAAGATAAAATGATTCTGGGTATTTAATCTATTTTTTCAGAAAAAATAGTTGACTTTGGTCATCCCTCTATTTAAAATAAAGTCGTAACCGATGCAGGAGTGTTACTGATATGATCAGGCACCACCAAGTCAGGTAAACAGATTGTACATTTGTACGTTGTTTGCTGAGATTTTGGTGTTTTTTTATGCTTTTTTTAGCATTTTAGGTAAGGTGGGATGAGGATGTTCACCGTCGTTAAAGTTTTAAATAATAATATCGTATTAGCTCTAACAGAGGCTCAAAATGAAGTCGTTGTGTTTGGAACAGGAATAGGTTTTAAAAAGAAGAAAGGTGATACACTTGATGAGAGCGCTGTCAGTAAGACATTTTATTCTGATCAGACGTCTCCATTAGAATCTCAACTTGCCGCTATCCCAACTGATATCCTTTTATTAACTGAAAAAATCATTCGCGTGGGCGAAGAGATGTTGAATAAGAAGTTAGGTTCCAGCGCGCTCTTTTCGCTATCCGATCATCTCACCTTCGCTATTCAAAGGCACGAAGAAAAAATGGCGTATGAAAACCCCATTGTGTGGGAAATTCCACATCTCTATTTTCAAGAATATCAAGTCGGGAAAAAAGCACTGACAATTATTCAAAAGATGATGGGCATTTCTTTTGAAGATACTGAAGCTTCACTCATTGCCCTGCATTTTGTAAACGCTCAAATAGATGGTCAGTCTATGGGAGACACCATTAAGATGACTCACCTCACGAAAGAAATCGTCAAAATCATTCAAAATATTTTCGAGATGATATTGGATAAATCATCCATTAATTATTCGAGGTTTATTACCCACTTGAGATATTTTATTGTCAGGCAGGAAACCAATCAACCACCGCAGCAGATGGATGACTCGTTAAAAGAATTAATACAGGATCGTTATATGAAGAGTTATGCCTGCGGATTGATCATCAAAGAAATGTTAAAACGAGAATTCAATTGGAATGTGACAGAAGACGAACTTGTTTTTTTAGTCATCCATATTGAGAGAATCACAAAGGAACACCAAAAAAATAAATGATTTCTTTTAGGCGTGTTATGAAAAAGCATTAACCTAAACAAATCTCCATGAGAAAGAATGATCTTTTCTATGGTGGATTTTGTTTAGGTTTTTTTTGTGAAAATGAAGGGGTGAAAGCATGGAAAACAAAGAATTGGCTGGAAAAATTGTGAAATTAATTGGTGGAACCGAAAATATATCTCAAAGTTGGCATTGTATCACACGGCTAAGATTTAATCTCAACGATGAAAGTCAGGTAAAAGTAGATGAGCTGAAAACATTAGATGGTGTTTTAGGTGCTCAATTCCAAAGTGGACAGTTCCAAGTCATTATTGGAGCAAAGGTAGCAGAGGTTTATGAGGAAATCGATCATCTGGCCGGTCATAGTAGCAATGATTCTGCTCCTGTTAAAAACACGTCAAAGATGAACCCAATTGAAGTCGTATTCGATGTGATCAGCGGGATTTTCACACCTATTTTGCCAGCGATTGTTGGTAGTGGATTGATCAAAGGAATCATGGCACTGTTCGTTAGCTTAGGGTGGCTGACGGAGACAAGTTCTACCTATCAAGTACTTCAAATTTTTTCAAATGCTGTCTTTTACTTTTTACCTTTCCTCATTGCTTATTCGGCAGCGAAGAAATTTAAAACGCGAGAATCTCTTGCGCTCGCATTAGCAGGGATTTTACTATATCCAACGATGATCGAAGGTGCAGCAAAAGGAGCAGACCCGTTAAGTTTTTTAGGGTTAAGTATTCCACTAAATAATTACACATCTTCTGTATTACCAATTATATTAGGTGTGCTATTACTAAGTTTTGTCGATAAGTGGATAACAAAAGCGATCCCAAAATCCTTAAGTATCGTATTTACACCGGTACTGAGCCTGATGATCACGGCTCCTCTTACACTGGCTTTTATCGCTCCTATTGGGAACGTTTCTGGGCAATATTTAGAAATCTTTTTCACTTCATTGTTCAATTTCGCTGGTCCGATTGCCGGTTTATTAATGGGGGGCCTTATGCCACTCATTGTGTTAACTGGAATGCATTACGCATTCTTCCCAAGCACGTTAGCCAGCTTTGAAAAAGTGGGTTACGATATCATGCTGCTTCCAATGAATTTCATTGCGAATATGGCACAAGCAGGCGCTGTGTTAGGTGTCATCATCCGCACCAAGCGGGTAGAAACAAGGTCTTTAGCGCTTTCAACATTGCTTCCTAGTTTCTTCGGGATCACAGAACCAGCCATTTATGGAGTCACACTTAGACTAAAAAAACCTTTTTATGCTTCATTAATTGGCGGCGCAGTCGGTGGATGTTTTTACGGTTTATTTTCAGTTAAAACGACAGCCTTTTCGATCCCAGGCATTACTTCACTGCCAACTTACATTATGAAAGGGACAAATAATTTTCAGCTGGCTCTGATTGGAATCGCCCTTAGCTTCATCGTGTCACTTCTCATCACCATTCTCCTTGGATTTCAGGAGTCTGTCACGGCCGCTAACGAGCAAGCAGCAGAAAAGCGAAATCACACTGAGAGTACAGAGAATCAACAAATGTCTAAGCAAACAAGTCCTTATGAAGTTCAAGCACCTATGAGTGGAAAGGTCATTCCTTTATCTGAAGTGAATGATTCCGTGTTCTCAAGTGAAATGATGGGGAAGGGAGTCGCAATTTTGCCTGATAAGGGGGTGGTACAAGCACCGTTCTCAGGAAAAGTAGTGACTGTTACACCTACTAAACATGCCATCGGACTCGTTTCAGATGATGGGATTGAATTATTGATCCACGTGGGGATTGATACCGTCAGCCTAAATGGCCAATTCTTTGATGTACTGGTAAAAGAGGGCGATGAGATGAAGACGGGGGATCATTTATTATCGTTTGATATAGAAGGAATTCAATCAAACCATTTAGATGTAGTGACACCTATTATCGTCACAAATTCAACGCAATACCTTGATGTGATTCATACAGGTGACGCTCATGTCACCGCAGGTCAAAATAAGCTCTTAATGCTTATTCACTAATATAAAGAGAAGGGATGATTGAAATGAAGAATGTAAAAAAAGGATTTTCAGATGATTTTTTATGGGGTGGCGCAACTGCTGCCAATCAAATAGAAGGCGCATACTTAGAAGGTGGCAAGGGCCTGTCGACGTCAGACTTTGCTGCATATAAAGATCCTTATGAAAAAGGAAAAGTGAACAACTTTACTTTCGATGTGAGTTCAGCTGAATTAAAAAGATACAAGGAACAACCCGATGAATTTGATTTCCCGAAAAGACGCGGAATCGATTTTTACCATCGATATGAAGAGGATATTGCACTATTTGCAGAGATGGGCTTTAAAGTGTTTCGCTTGTCTATTTCATGGGCAAGAATCTTTCCAACTGGTTTAGAAGACAAGCCGAACGAAGAAGGATTGGCTTTTTACGATAACGTATTTGATGAGTGTGCGAAATATGGAATTGAACCGCTAGTCACGATGTCTCACTATGAAATGCCGATTACTTTAACAGAGAAATATAATGGCTGGATGAGTAGAGAGCTTGTCCCGTTGTTTGAAAAATATGCCCGCGCCATTTTAGAAAGATATAAAAATAAAGTGAAGTATTGGATTACATTCAATGAAATGAATATGAACCTCAATAGCCTTTACACCGGTGCTGGAATTTTAGAGGACCTAGTAGACCATAAATTACAGGCTGCGTATCAAGCATCACATCACCAATTTATCGCCAGCGCTCTCACAGTGAAGGCTGCAAAAGAAATCATTCCACATGCACAAATTGGCTGTATGATTAACCAAATTGAAGCCTATGCAAAAACAACGAAACCAGAGGACCAGCTGCAAGCGGTAAAATCAAACCAATTGAATATGTTCTATCCGGATGTTCAAGCTAGAGGTGAATATCCAACATACATGGTGAAATATTTTGCTGACAACGACATCAAACTTGATATCGAAGAGCAGGATGAGCAAATTTTGAAAGAGGGCATCGTTGATTTTGTGGCGATCAGCTACTATATGTCCCACGTAGCAGAAGCGCGAGAAGATGCAGCAGAGCTAGCGGGTACATTTGATAGTCCAATTAAAAATGAGCATTTGGAGTTATCACAATGGGATTGGCCAATTGATCCAATGGGGCTGCGCATTTCATTAATTAAACTGTATGACAGATACCAAAAACCTTTATTTGTTTGTGAAAACGGACTTGGCGCAAGAGATACATTGACACCAGACAGAGAAATTCACGACGATTATCGAATTGATTATTTAAAACAACATATTGAACAGATGAAAGAAGCAGTCAAAGAAGGTGTCGACTTAATGGGGTATACACCATGGGGTTGTATTGACTTAATTAGCTGCGGAACATCTCAAATGAGTAAACGCTATGGTTTGATCTATGTAGATCAAGACGACAGAGGGAATGGGACATTAAATCGTTACAAAAAAGATTCCTTCTACTGGTACAAAAAAGTGATTGAAACAAATGGGGAAGATTTATCATAATCCAGATGGAATGATGATGACACCATTGCATCCGCCTTATTTGGCCGGGTGCGATGGTGTTTTTTTGTTTACCCAAAAAGTAACCTCAATTATGTCATAGCAAGCACTAGAGATCTCTTTGCTACAATCATTTGATAACAAAAGTTGGCCGAAAAATGTTTCACCTTGACCTTGAAGTATAGTTCAACCTTTATAATGTACATATAGTAAAACAAAATAATAAAAAAGGAGTAACGATGGAGTTGATGACTAGAGGAGAACTTGCCAAAAAAACAGGAGTAAGTCCTGCCGCAATTCGTTACTATGAAGAGCACAACATATTACCTGCTCCAAGACGACGTTCAAACGGTTACAGATTCTATACAGACGACTATGTTGTGAAAATTCAATTGATCAAAGATGCGAAAACGCTCGGTTATTCATTAAAGGAAATAGCTGAAATTATGGACATGCTAAGTCAAGACATAGACCTTGATACCCTAAGACAAATTGTCCATCTTAAACATGAAGAAATTGAAAAGAAAATTAAAAGCCTTCGTCTCATTCAAGACCTTTTATCTAACTTATTAAAAACCCCTGAGAAAAAAGTACAAGTCTACCTGGAATCATTTCGTGTTCCGAAGCAGGATGATCAATAAACCTATTGGGTGAAGGAGAGAAAAAAATGAGTGTAGAAATGTATCATGGTGAACGTTCTAAAGAAAGTATTCAATTTGAAACATTATTCGCTTCGCAAAGTAATAAAGAGAGTTTTTCCAGTATCGAACAGACAAAAAAATTTCTTGAGCAAAAAGGAAATGAAAATACACAGCCTTATGCCATTGGGGAGGGTGTGAAGTTAATCAGTGAGGTACAAGAGCAGACTTTCGAAGGCATGCAAGTTTTCACATTGAATGAACAATCATCACAAAATCAAAAAGTCATTCTCTATCTACATGGTGGCGCGTGGACAAATCAGCCTTTGAATGTCCATTGGTGGTTCATGGATAAAATGGCGCAATCACTAGGTGCGAAAGTAGTCGCTCCTATTTACCCAAAAGTACCTCATTATAGCAACCAGGATACGTATCCGAAAATGCTTAACCTATATAAAGACCTTCTGAAAACTGCTGGAAGTGCCAATCAATTGACGATCATGGGAGATTCAGCTGGCGGAAACATCTCACTTGGTCTTGCGCACCTTTTAAAGAAAGAGGATCTGCCGCAGCCGAAGGATATCGTGTTACTATCTGCGTGTGTGGATATGAGTATGAGCAACCCTCTCATATTTGAATATGCAAAAAAAGATCCGATTCTAGGTCATGAAGGAATGGGAGTCATCACAAAATTGTGGGCAGCTGATCAAAGTCTCACAGACCCATTGATTAGTCCGATTTACGGTGACTTTAAAGGGCTCGGGAAGATCACTCATTTTATCGGAACACATGATATGTTATATCCAGATGCCATAAAGCTCGATGAAAAACTATCAGCACAAGGAATGGACATCAAAACCTTTGTTTATCCTGAAATGCTGCATGTGTTTGTTGTCATGCCAATTCCAGAAGCGGCAGATGCTCTGAAGAAAATCATTCAAGTGATCAATCGATAGGGATTCAGTTCACACCTAGAAAGGGTAAATGTTCTGATGTAAATAAGGGAAAAGGTTGCTTACTTGAAAGCAGCCTTTTTCAATTGAATATGAAATACATTCAAAATGGCCATTCACTACAGATTAAACGGTCTTTTGGCTGGTTAGTAAAGGAGAGTGAAGTTCAGTTCATCACCTCATGTTTGATATAATACATACGAGCAGTGAGGCGAAAGGGGAAACGCGATGAAAACGTTTGATCTATCACAAGAAGATATCGAATTAATAGACGAAGCAAAAAAGAAGATAATCAGTCTTTATGAAGATGACAAGCATCATGTAGGAGCAGCTATCCGGATGAAAACAGGAGAAATCATATCAGCTGTCCATATAGAAGCCTATATCGGACGGGTAACTGTTTGTGCAGAAGCCATTGCGATTGGCAGCGCTTTATCGAATGGATACAAAGATTTTGATACAATTGTTGCAGTGAGACACCCTTATTCAGATGAAAAAGATAGAAGAATTAGAGTAGTCAGCCCTTGTGGCATCTGCCGAGAGCTCATTTCAGACTTTGGACCAACATGTTTTGTCATCCTTGATATGGATGGGGAGCTGGTCAAGGTGAAAATCGAAGAACTCATTCCGCTCAAATATACTAGAAGCTGATGTACGACATAAAGATAAAGTAGGAAAAGGGATGTAGCAAACGTTACATGTGATCCTTGCTACATCCAAGATGACTGAAAAAGCGTTCAACAAAAGCGGCCCCATGTATGTTCTCCATATATTTCGTGTTAAAAATATACTGTTCCATTTGTTCAAGCTTCCGCAGACTCCGCACTAGTATTTTCCGATCATGATCAGACAGAGTAGGATCATCATCTATCTTCTCTAAGGCCTTTTTCACACGTGCAGATACATGTTCAACATATAAATGGTTTTTGGATGCTGGCGGAATACATACCGCTAGGTCACAGCCTAAAAAACGAACACCATCAAGGGTGCAGTTTTCAAAATTGGCGATCAGCTTTTGTTTGCCATTTCCCTCAAACGTTATATCTATTAGCTTACCAGCAAAGGTACAATTGACGATGTTCGCTGCCTGTAAAACACGGTCATTGAATCTACAATTAGAGAAAGTACAATCGATAAACGTAGCATTCTCCAATGTCATTCCCCTCATATCGCAGGAAGAAAATTCGCAATTGGTGAAGACAGCTTCGTTTTTGCCAATGCCCACAGAGCGCAAGTCTGAATGACTAAAAGTACAATGATCAATCGTACTACCGGCAAAAAATCTCGCATTCGTCAGATCACACGTATCAAATACAAGATGATCCAAGTGACAGCTCCAAAAAATAGGAAAACGAACATTTGAGTTGATGATTGTCGTTCTGCTGATTGTTTCGTTTTCATACCTGGTCACATCAGAAAATGCTTCGTTGTCTACTGATATACCAGACTCAAGTCTTCTCATCGCTATCACCCTATCATTTCTTCAGAAATTTTTCACCATCATGATGTTCATTCAGCAAGTTCATTTTCCATCAGCTCTTGTCTTTGACTCAAGATTATATCACAATACGATACTCAGCCAGCAAAGAACCGATATTCATTTTCATGATGAAAGGAGCATAAAAGAACGAAAAGGTTTGACACATTTCCAGAACCAATCGGTAGCTACATAGGAATCCAGATGGATTTTGAGTAAACGACAGGCAGAAGATGTAAGGTACGTAGCCGATCATCTTCACAAACTAAACTCTGGAGAGGGGAAACTGCTGATCCTAACCTTTTAATGAATCGGTTTAAAGTTGAATATCTTACTTCATTCATAAGAAAAAAGAGCAGTCAACAACCGCTCTTTTTTCGTGTGTTAATCTTAATGCGTTTTTAATGGACCTTTTGTGATATGAGTCAGCTCAGCGTTTATATTAAAGATTTTCGCATTGATGTCTGTTATGCCAAAGCTAGTGATTCTTTTAGAATGCATATCGAGATATGTTTGAGCTTCTTCTTTTGTTTCAAATAAATAAATTCCGCCAGCCTCATTTTTCTCAGGACTCTCCGTCCATATCTTCCATATGAACCCATCCTCTTCATTAATACTTCTCGCTAAATCAGAAAACTCTTTTGCCAATTCATCTCCGAAAGGGCCATTCATCTTAAAATCTACTTGTAATACGTAAGCCATCGTTATTCTCCTTATATTGAAGTTGTGAAATACTGTTCTCCTAGAACTTCTTTCATTTGGAACGATTCTTGTGAAAGTTCTTTCTCCATAAAAGATCGCACATCCGATTGATCAACATCGTACATCACTTCAATCTCTTTAGAGAATAGACATTTTTCTTTTTCGAGTAAGGCAGAAACCACGGGGAGCTTCTTCGGTTGAAGCTCTTCTGTGTTTAAAGCTTGCTTTAAACCATCAATATAGACGTCTAATGGTCGACCACCCGTGATTTTAACTCCTTTATTTTCTTCGTTGACGAGGATGATGGTCGGAAAACCTCTTGCACCGAGGTCTCGAACAAGAGCAAAATCTTGATTTAATAAGTCTTGTCCGCTAGGGAGCTCCGTTTCATGCAAAATCTCATCTCCGTTCAATCCAAGGTTGTTGACGATATCAATCAAAACTGCAATATCCGATATATTTTGATTGAATGCAAATAGCGCTTCTCTTGCACGGCGTAAAAACGTATAAGCTTGTTCATCACCGTGATGTTTTTGAATCACTTTAAACACACGAGAGGACGGGTAGGAGGATTGAACAGGATTGTCAATCATTAAAGACCCATCAATTGGCATGCGAGAATGTTCTCCGACTTCTCTCCAGTGACCCGCAACATCAGCAGGCTTATAAATTCCGTTCGCAGGATCAATTGGACCGTCATGCCATTTCTCTAGCAGTCCACCTAACACAGTCTGGAAATGAAAATAATGTCCGTATTGCTCTTTAAATCGGCGCAGGACAGGTTCAATTGCCCAGCAATGAGAACAAATTGGATCTGTTACATAGTAGAGCGTAATGTTTTTTTTAGGTTGGTGAAAGTCAATGACCTGGATATCTTCTTCACCTACACCGCATACACCAGTTTCTAAATCACAAAACATGTCATTATTTTTCAAGTTGTTTCCTCCTCAATTTTTCAGGGAAAAATATGTCCTGTTCAGTTGTTTGAATCAAGTCATCATTTGCTTTACAATTGAATCTTAAGACAGAATGAGTGAGATCAACACCAATAATTTCTTCAATTTGTTGTTTATCCGACAGATTCAAGCATGTGTTTAAAAAGAAGGGGGGAAGAAGATGACGCAGCCAAAGACAGATCCGCGTGTATTAAGAACGCGCAAATTAATCATGGAGTCTTTTATGAAGCTTTCATCGAAAAAGGAATTTAAGGATATTACGGTGAAAGATGTGACAGCAGAAGCCATGATTAACCGAGCCACGTTTTATTATCATTTTGAGGATAAATACGATTTATTAGATAAAACACTCTCAGAAGTATTGTCAATTAATTTAGAAAGTATCAATTTTAACAATAGTAAACTAGATGAAGATACAATGATGAATATTTTTAAAGCGCTAGCCAGTTTCCAACAATCTCTTCATAACCGCTGCCAAGTAGAATATGAAACTGAACTTGCTCCAATTGTTCGAGAACAGCTTGAAATTATTTTTTATCATTTGTTAGTGAATCAATATACAAATGTCGAAAAGCAAGTGTTGAAGGTCACGGCTGTTTTTTTAAGCTGGGGAATTCACGGAGCTTCTGTTGAGTGGAGAAAAAATAGTTCGCACATATCTTCAGAAGAATTTATCAAATCAACATTGCCGTATATCATGTCAGGAATTGATTTTAAGCATAACATGTAGACAATTTGACAATGTTTAACCGCTCCACTAATATAAATGCTATAGCATATAAAATGATTAGAGGGTGTTTACATGAAGTTACATGATTTAATAGGTTATCTCGTTCATCGCACTGATGTGAAAATGACGAATTATTTTACGAATAGGTTAAAGCCATACGGTGTTACACCAGAGCAGTGGAGTATTATCAGTATTCTTAGCCGTGAAAAAGGCGTGACTCAAAAAGAATTGGCAGAAGGCATTGATAAAAATCAAACCACTGTCGTAAGAATGATCCAGTCAATGGAACGAAAAGGGCTTGTCAAAAAAATCTATAATGAACAAGACCGGCGCTCGCATCACCTGTTTTTAACAGAAAAAGGGGACGAGATCAAAAAGGAGATTCTTCCTGTCGTCATGGATGCACATCAAACTGTGACAAATCAATTAAGTGATGAAGAGATTGAACAATTAAAATTACTTTTAAACAAATTATTCTATTCAGACTATCCATCTTGATAAATCTGTAAGGTAGAAACAACCTCTATTTTCGCACGATATATGCTATGACATATAAATTTCAACTATTCAATGTGGAAGTGAGATTTTATCAAGATGGCCCCAGAAACCGGTGTCCATTAAGCGACCCTTTCTGGTCAAATAACTTAGAAAGATGTGATCACTATTTTCATTCTTATTCTACAAATTGTATTGGCTGTTTTCTTTTTCCTCACAGGAACGAAAATCATATCTGGAAAAATGGCAGAAGAGTTCAAACGATTTGGTTTACCTGCATTTTTCAATGTTTTAACAGGGGCTCTTGAGTTAATAGGCGCTGCTGGAATGCTAGTCGGCATATGGATCCCAACATTAGCATTATTATCAGGCTTATTGTTAGGAGGTACGATGCTGGCAGCTGCATTTACTTTGATCGTATTGGCCAAAGATCCCTTTAAAAAAGCAATCCCTGCACTTGTTTTATTCGCTCTCAGTATCGGTGTCAGCTTATACCACATTCTTTAAATTCATATTAAAAAACCACAAAAACCTAAACACATCTCCATTGTTATAATGGTGGATTTTGTTTAGGTTTTTTAGCGATTGGATCGTTTTCGAAGAACTAGGCATGAGACAGCGAATACTGCGAAAGCGCCCGCCGATCCAGCAGCAAACACCAACTCAAATTGTTCTGGTTTCGGTTTGAATAACAAAGGGACTGAAAGAATGAGCGCAGCACCACTAAAGCTTAATCCTAATATCAACATGGCCAATAATTTATTCATAGAAACACCTCTTACACTTAGAGTGAGAACAATGGAGACCTACTGATCTAAGTATCATTGTTATGATTCGACAACCTTTAACCGTCCTAAATGGAGTGTATCATATGATGGTGGGCGATTGGTTTCTTTTCATGAAAACACAATCGTACAACAAACAATTTTAAACAAACACTGTTCTTTACGAACGGTGTTCGTTATAATATAAATGAAATTTAAAACGCTTTCCACAAAGGGATGAGGAGATGCAGAAGATGACGTCATTATCTAAGAATCAAAAGCAAATCGCTATCATTGGAGGAGGACCTGGGGGACTAACACTTGCCTTAATTTTGCAAAATTACGGTATACAAACAACCATCTATGAACGGGAGATGCATGACAAGAGCCTTGAACGAGGGGGCTCACTAGATATTCACGAAGAAACAGGTCAAAAAGCCTTAAAAGAAGCAGGAGTTTATGAGAAATTTCAAAGGAATGCCCGCTATGAAGGGGAAGATTTCCGATTACTTGATAAATCAGGAAGAATTTATTTAGATGAAGAAACGGAATCAGATCAAAAAGGTACTCGCCCGGAAATTGATCGTGGTGTGTTATGTGAACTACTATTAGAACAAATTGATGCTGAAACCATCAAATATGGATATAAACTAGAAAGATGCGTTTCATTAGAAAGTGGTATGACCGAGCTTCATTTTGAAAACGGAGTTGTCGAAACAGTTGACCTTTTGATTGGGGCTGATGGTGCTTTTTCTCGTGTGCGTCCTCTGTTAACAGATATTGAGATTGAATACTCTGGGCTCACGATGCTAGAACTGAATGTCATAAGCGTAGAGGAGAACCACCCTGATTTAGTTGAATTTAATAAACGAGGTAAGATGTTTGCTTTGGCAGACCACAAAGGACTGATTGGGCAGTTAAATGGAGATGGCCGAATCAAAGTGTATGCAAGCCTTATGGTAGAACGCAATTGGATCGAGACTTGTGGTATACCGTTTCATCAAGCGAAAGAAGCAAAAGAACAATTATTAGCGTTATTTAGTGATTGGGATGATCAGCTGAAAAACTATATTCGTTATGCAGAAGATGCCATCATTCCAAGGCGGATCTATACGCTTCCTACCGGTTTTAAATGGAATCGTCATAAAGGAGTAACGCTTATCGGTGATGCAGCTCACGTCATGTCGCCATTCGCAGGCGAGGGTGTGAACATGGCGATGTTTGATGCAAGGGAGCTAGCACTTGCTATTGTCCGACATCCTCATCATATTGAAAAGGCGATTGAAGAATATGAAGACATGATGTATGAATATTCATCGGAAAAAGCGCATGAATCGGAGAATAGTTTAAAACTGTGTTTTTCAAAAGACGCTGCGGTCAAGCTTGCAGATATGATGAATTCTTTTCAAAAGGATGATGATTGATGCTCAATTTACTATTTTACTTCGACATGTTATAAAGAGAGTATGAACAATTCAAATCGTCGTATGATCAGTCGCCGGTCTCGGCCGGCTAAAGAACCCTTAAGCCGTGAGCTTATTGTGAAAACGGCCTATGAGCTTCTTAAGGAGCATGGGATAGAGGGCATGAGTATGCGTAAGGTGGCTAAAGCATTGGATACGGGACCTGCATCCTTGTATGTCTACGTGAACAATGTTCAAGAACTCAGTGCTTACGTATTGGATTATGGTCTCGGACAAATGGTTTATCCAGATTCAGAGGATGGCACATGGAAAGAACAGTTATTCGACATATTGCATACTTATTTCCTACTGCTATTCGAAAAACCGGGTCTCGCTGAAATTTCTCTTTCCACCATTCCACAAGGAACGAACTTTCTTCAATTGACCGAACGTATTCTCGCTGCATTGCATGAAGGCGGGATCAAATCTACATCCGCAGCATGGGGAGTAGACCTATTGCTGTTATACGTATCTTCTGTAGCTTACGAAAAGGTCTCTTGGAAGAAACAAGGCTCTTCACAGATTTCAGACACAAAAAAAGCATTTCTTCAAGCAGACAAAACGCAGTTTCCTTTCATTCATCGTGTAAAAGAAGAAATGTTTGCAGGTGATACCGTATCAATGGAACGATTCCGATGGGGAATTGACGTCATTTTGTATGGAATCCAGCAGGAAGACAATTAGAAAGGAGCATAAGCAAAAAGCAGTCAATGGCTGCTTTTTTTATGTGGTGATTTTCATATTTGTGATCTTGTGAGCATTACAATATATAAATAAATCTATATATTGTTTTTATATATAAAAAATTATATAATCTAGTGGAATAAAAAAATGAGGTGCTTAGGCATGGAACATATTAAAAAGTTATTAGAGAGTTATATTCCTTTAGCAAAATCTACTGCAAAAATGTTTGGACCAAATTGTGAAGTGGTGATTCATGATTTAACAAATCCTCAAGCATCTGTCATGTTTACAGTAAATAACCATGTGACAGGAAGAGAAATCGGCCAATCATTTGATCATCTAGTCAAGACTGTATTACAATCAGAAGATTTTAAAGAAGATTATCTGGCTGGTTATACATTTGTAACAGAAGATAAGCGTACGATTCGTTCTTCGACTTCATTAATACGTGATTCAAAGCAAAAAGTGATCGGTGCTTTCTGTATCAATTTTGATGTTGAAGCACTGAATCAAATGCAGCAATTTATGGATACTTTTCTTACTACACAGGTGGAAGCTCAAGAGAAAGAAACAACATCAAATGATGAACTTGGAAATGTGGAAGAAATAGTAGATCAATTGATTCAACAAATCATTCAAAACAGTGTTCACCCAGTCATGAAACGTCATGAAAAAATTGAACTAATCAAATTTATGGATGAAAAGGGCATTTTTTTAATGAAAGGATCTGTTGAGAAGGTCGCATCTATGTTAGGTATTTCCAAAGTAACCGTCTATAGCTATTTGGATGAAATCAAAAATAAATCGAGGTAAGGAGTGTCAACATGGAAAGCATACTCGAGGTAGGAAATCTAAAATCAAACGGACACTATGCATTCGCAACCATTCATCAAAACACGGTCTATGTGTCGGGACAATTTGCCATCAATCCTGAAACGACAGAAAAAGAGTTCGGCCCCATTGAAAAAGAGACATTACAAGCGCTTAAGAATGTAGAGATGATTGTAGAGGCTGCTGGAAGTCAAAAAGAAAAGATTTTGCGCATGACATTATACATTTCAGATATTGAATTATGGGACAAAGTAGATGCGGTTTATACCGAATTTTTCGGTGAACATAAACCAGCACGTACGATTGTACCAACGAATGAATTACATTTTGGTTTCAAAATTGAAATGGATGCCATTGCATATATTTAGAATATTTTTTTGACCACCCTATATAAAAAATTATATTTTGTATAAAAAAATATTCAAAGGGGTAGATGATGAATGAATCAATTAATTTGTAACCATTGCGGGAAAAAATATGAGATGACACCAACTCTATGGAAATGTGATTGTGGTGGAGTATTAAATCTAGTGAAAGATACCCCGAAAATAGACGTCACAGCTTGGGATCACTATCCAAATTCATTATGGCGTTATGTTGAAACCATGCCATTTCCAAAAGATTCTAAGACGTGGGAAACTGTGACAATGGGCGAGGGCCAATCTCCTTTAATCGTTCTAGATCCTAATGAGCCAAACACTTATGTAAAAGTTGATTATATGATGCCGACACTATCATTTAAAGACCGTGGAGCAGCTGTGTTAATGACAAAAGCTAAGGAATTAGGGGTAACAAAAGTCATTGCTGATAGCAGCGGGAATGCAGGAACGGCAATTGCTGCGTATGCGGCGCGTTGTGGTATTGCCTGTGACATCTATCTAAGTGATCAAACGTCACCTAAAAAAGTCGCTCAAATAAAAGCCCACGGAGCAACGATTAAAGAAATTCATGGTACACGAGAGGACATTGCAGCTGCGGCCCAAAAGGCAGTAGACGAGGAAAACGTTTTTTATGCAAGCCATGTCTATAACCCTTATTTTTTCGAAGGTACAAAAACATACGCCTATGAAATCTATGAGCAACTAAAAGGAGCACCGGATGCTTTAATCATTCCGGTTGGAAACGGCACTCTGCTGCTCGGTGCATATTATGGCTTTAGAGAGTTATTCGAAAATGGTCTCATTCATAAAATACCGAAAATTGTTGCTGTACAAGCGAAAAACTGCGCACCACTTGTGAAAGCCTATCAAAATGAAGAAGAATCAGCAACACCTGTGACAAATAAAGGGACTGTAGCAGAAGGGATCGCTATTGCTGCCCCAGCGCGTTCTAAACAAATTTTAGAAGCTGTATACAAGACGAATGGTACGTTTATTGATATTGAAGAAGAAGAAATTATACATGCACGCTCTAAACTGAGTGAGAAAGGATTTTATGTCGAAGTGACATCTGCCATCAATTTTGCGGGTTACATGAAATATCAAAAGGAATCAGAAGAAACCATTATCATACCTCTTTGTGGGGCAGGGATTAAATCAAAATAACCTTAGGACTCTGGTAGAAAGATGTTTGTAAGACCGTTGCAGTTAGATTACGTCAACTGATTCACAGTTGGCATGATTAGATAAGAAGAACGCTCTCTATCTGGCAGAAGGAATGGAGTTAGCGCATCAACAAAATGAGCCAATCGGATTGATATAAGATGAGAAGAAAGCTACTTTAGAAAGCATGTTTAAACCGTAGTAGCTTTCTTTCCACTCTACCTAATTATTTTTCATTTGTTCCTCTCCCCAATAACATATCTCATCTAATACAGGCATCAGTGATAAGCCCTTTTCAGATAAACTATATTCTACTTTTGGAGGCACTTGGGGATATTCTTAAGTGATCCGCCTCAAGTTCTTATAGTATGTTGGCTAATGTTTTAAAAGAAATCATGTATTCTCCCATGCTAAATTAAAGAAGCCACCTTCAGGAAATATATTCAAAGTAAAGGATAACTGTAAAATTTGCAGGAAAATGAGACATACATCTGTTTTCAATCGTTGTTTACGCTTTCATGATGAATGTTGACGCATACATTCACTTTGCCAAACAAAATCATCATCTTCATAATGAAAGGTGAATGAAGCATAAAGGGGTTATGAATTTTGAAAAGAAAGATTCAAGCTATGCTGAAAGAACTCCATAGTGCCATGCGACAATATGGAGAAGCTATGATTAAAATTAAATCCAATGTATAGCCTTGTAGAGAGGTGTCTAGTCTGGTGCAATTGCATCAGGCTTTTTTCATCTATCGATAAAAAATGAAAAAATTCTGAAAAACAATTGACTGAAAGCGCTTTTAATATTATGATTATTTCAAAGTTAATCAAAAGTTTACCAAAAACATGGTTAACTTTTGATTAACTCATGATTATTTTTAAAACTTTAGCATTTAATCATAAAGGAGGCGGACAAACGCGTGATTAACACAAACTGTATCTTATGGGGAATCGCTCCAATCGGCTGGAGAAATGATGACATTCCAACGATAGGGGCTGATAATACATTGTCTCACTTATTAAGCGATATATGTGTCGCTGGTTTTCAAGGAACTGAAGTAGGTGGTTTTTTCCCCGAACCCACCATTTTAAATAAAGAGCTTCAATTACGTAATCTAAAAATTGCAGGCAAGTGGTTTAGTAGTTACATCATACAAGACGGACTAGAGATAGCGAAAAAAAAATTTACTGATCATTGCCGATATTTACAAGAAGTAAATGCAAGTGTAGCGGTTGTATCTGAACAAACGTACTCTATACAAAAAAAAGAAGTGAGTGTTTACAAAGATCAACCCACTTTTTCGGATAAAGAATGGGAGTTACTCTGCACAGGAATAAATCAGTTAGGTAAAATTGCTAACGCTTTCAACCTGAAACTTGTGTACCATCATCACCTTGGCACAGGGGTTCAAACCTTATCAGATATTACTCGTTTATTAGAAGGAACGGACGAAAAATATGTTCATCTTCTATATGATACTGGTCACATTTTCGTATCAGATGGCGATTATATGCCCCTATTGCATACACATATTGACCGCATACATCATGTTCACTTTAAGGATGTTAGAAAAGAAATAATGGACCTTTGCAAGCAAGAAGAACAATCGTTTCTCAAATCCTTTCTAAAAGGTATTTTCACAGTTCCAGGTGACGGATGCATTGATTTTGAAGAAGTATACCGCGTTCTACTAGAAAATGGTTATAATGGATGGATTGTGGTCGAAGCTGAACAAGATCCTTCAATTGCACATCCACTTGAATATGCGCTGTTGGCTCGTAAGTATATTGATGAGAAATTAGCAATTCATACTTAAAATAGAACAGGAGAAAACGAGCATGAATAAACAAGTCAACCAACACCAAAATCTTAGGGCAATTATTTTAATTTCGACTTTTGGCGGACTTCTTTTCGGTTATGATACTGGCGTCTTAAATGGGGCGTTACCATATATGTCACAACCAGGCCAGCTGAATTTAACAGCGATTACACAAGGTCTAGTGACAAGCGCATTACTTTTTGGGGCAGCATTTGGGGCAGTGATATGCGGTCGGTTATCAGACCGTTATGGCAGGCGCAGAACGATTTTTTCCCTTGCAGCAATGTTCTTTTTTTCCACGATCGGATGTACAGTTTCACCGAATGCAGAAATCATGATTATTTTCCGATTTCTGCTAGGCCTAGCAGTTGGTGGAGCATCTGTTGTAGTGCCGACTTTCTTAGCAGAAATGTCACCTGCAAATCAACGCGGAAGAATCGTTACACAAAATGAATTAATGATTGTATCAGGACAATTACTTGCATTCGTTTTTAATGCGATCATTGGTAACTTATTAGGTGAAAATCCATTTGTATGGCGAATTATGCTACCAATCGCTGCTCTTCCAGCGATCATTTTATTCTTTGGTATGCTAAGAGTCCCTGAAAGTCCAAGGTGGCTTGTCACTAGAGGGAAAAGAGATGAAGCCCTTCAAGTGCTGCAAAAAATTCGCTCAAATGTAGATGCTAATAGAGAACTTTGTGAAATTGAGAATGCTTACGAAAAAGAGATGAACCTTAATAAAGCAACCTTTAAAGATTTCTCAATACCCTGGGTGAGAAGACTTGTGCTCATCGGAGTAGGGATTGCGATTGTCCAACAAATAACTGGTGTCAACTCTATTATGTATTATGGAACCGAGATATTAAGAGGTGCCGGCTTTGATACAAAAGCAGCGTTGATTGGTAACATTGGAAATGGTATTATTTCGGTTATCGCGACAATTGTAGGAATTGTCTTGCTAGGTAAAATTGGACGCCGCCCTATGCTCATTACAGGATTAATCGGTACAACGACAACATTACTTTTCATCGGAATTTTTTCAAATCTTTTTGCTGGGTCAGAATTACTTCCTTATATTGTGTTGTTATTAACCATTACCTTTCTAGCGTTCCAACAAGGTGCGATTTCTCCAGTAACTTGGCTCATGTTGTCTGAGATCTTCCCACTCCGCCTTAGAGGGCTCGGCATGGGCGTCACAGTTTTCTGCCTTTGGATTGTTAATTTCTTAGTCGGTCTAACGTTCCCTATTCTATTATCTCAACTTGGGTTGTCTTCGACATTCTTTATCTTCGTTGGATTCGGTATCTTGTCAATATTGTTTGTTGCTAAATTCTTGCCAGAAACGAAAGGGCTTACATTAGAAGAGCTTGAAGCGAATTTCCGAAATCATGGTCATTCAGGCGTCGATGTTACATCAAATAATAAAACGATTTCTTAATGAAAGAGGTATATAAATGAAACTTGCATTTAACCAAGCGACAACTCTCGAAAATTCTAATTTATCAAAAGATTTAGATCTTTGCGAAAAACACGGTTATGATTTTATTGAAATTCGAACAATGGATAAATTACCAGAATACCTTGAAACTTCTTCACTTGAGGATCTAAACAACTATTTTCAATCAACCACAATTAAACCACTTGCCTTAAATGCTCTCGTCTTCTTCAATAATCAATCAAAAGAAGAATACGAAACGACCATTCAAACATTTAAAGACATGCTTGAAACGGCCAAAGCAATTGGTGCACCTTACATCGTTGCTGTTCCTCTTGTAACAAAAGAAAAATTTCTCAAATCAGACATTCATACAAGCTGTGTAAGCGTGTTAAAAGAACTTTCTATACTTGCTGCACCATATAAAGTGAAAATCGCTTTAGAGTTTGTAGGTCACCCTGATTGTACTGTCAACACATTATCTCAAGCATACAAAATCATTGAAGAGGTCAATTGTGACAATGTAGGGCTTGTTCTAGACTGTTTTCATTTCCATGCAATGGGCTCACGTTTAGAGGATTTACAAAAGGTTGATATTTCAAAAGTTTTTATCGTCCATATCGATGATACAGAGGATTTCCCGATCGGTTTTTTAACAGATGAAGATCGCGTATGGCCAGGTGAAGGCGTCATCGACCTTCAAGGGATTTTTAGCATCTTAAAAGAAAAAGGATATGACGGTGTCGTATCTGTTGAGCTATTCAGACCAGATTATTACAAACTGGATGCAGAAGTAGTCATTAAGAAAGCCAAACAAACGACTATCAACGTGCTTGAAAAGTGGATATCTAATGGCCATTAAGGAGTGTTCAAAATGACTGTAACTAATAATATGAGATTAGTTTCAATGAAAGAGATGTTAAAAGAAGCGAAGCAAGCAAAATATGCTATTGGGCAGTTTAATATCAACGGGCTGCAATGGACGAAAGCCATTCTACTTGCTGCAGAAGAAGAGAACTCTCCTGTCATTGTTGCAGCTTCTGATCGACTAGTTGATTACTTAGGTGGATTTCATACAATTGTTGGAATGGTAGAAGGACTGATGAAGGATTTATCGATTACAGTTCCAGTTGCTTTGCATCTAGATCATGGGATGAGTGTCGTTAGGTGCCAATCAGCCATTGAAGCAGGCTTCAGCTCTGTCATGATTGACGGTTCAGCCTATTCATTAAACGAAAACATCCGTATGACAAACGAAGTTGTCAGCTATGCTGCGAAAAGAGGTGTTTCAGTAGAGGCAGAAGTTGGCTCAGTCGGAGGTATGGAAGATGGGATGATTGGCAACATTGTATATGCTAATCCGTTAGACTGTCATCGACTTGTACAAGAAACCAATGTAGACGCACTTGCGGCAGCACTTGGTTCAGTTCATGGTCCATACCAAGGTGAACCAAAGCTTGGATTTAAAGAAATGAAAGAAATTTCAGAATGCACAAATATCCCATTAGTACTGCACGGTGGTTCAGGAATACCCCATGAACAAATTCAGAGAGCGATTTCATTAGGGCATGCCAAAATTAATGTCAATACAGAATGTCTACTAGCTTGGAATCAAGCGATACGCTCTAAGTTAAAAGAGGATGCTGACGTGTACGATCCACAAACAATCTTAACCCCAGGTACAGAGGCTATTAAAAATGTGGTCAAAATGAAAATAAAGGAATTTGGATCTAGCCAGCTCAAATAAAAAAACATCTCATGAAGCCACTCGCCATAAGCCATGATGAAAAGGAAGATCACGATGTTAAAAATGAAAAGAATCCAACAAATTAAAGAATATATCTTGAAAAATCAGTCTGTATCTTTAGACGACCTTGTCGCAACATTTGACGTTTCCAAAAATACCATTCGGCGTGATATTCAAAAATTAGTAAGCGAAGGGCATATTCAAAAGGTTTATGGGGGCGTTGCTGCAAATCATGCGAAGCTTGAAGCCTTTCAAGACAGACAAATTAGAAATCAAGCGCAAAAACGTCTGATTGCAAAAGAGGCAGCAAGGCTGGTGAAGGATGGAGATGTAATCTTTATTGATTCTGGTACGACGACACTAGAGCTCATACACTTCATTTACGACAAACAAGTTACAGTTGTAACAAATAATTTGGATTTCATCGTTCAAGCAACTCCTTATAAACAACTTCAAGTGATTTCGACTGGAGGACAACTAGAACGAAAAACAAAATCGTTTTCCCTTTATTCTATGGCTGAGGAGTTTCATTACTATAATTTTGATAAAGTATTCATGGCATCTACAGGTGTCTCCATCTCTAATGGGGTCACCAACTCATCACCTGTTGAAACAAGTATGAAAAAGCTAGTTGTAAAAAAAGGAAAAGATGTTTTTTTACTTGTGGATCATACGAAATTCGACAGATATGCAATGGTTACGTACTGCGGTTTGGATGAGATAGACTATTTAATCACTGATCACCCATTAGATACACAGTATATCAATTTTATTGAGGAAAACCATATTCAATTAATTGTAGTGACAGATAAAGATTAAATCAGGAGTAACCGCTTGATTAATTCAGGTTCTTTCAAGAGCAGAAATAAATTTATACGATAAGGTAGGGAGTACGATGGAAACAATTAGATTGACAATGAGTCAGGCATTGGTCAAGTTCTTAAATGCCCAATATGTTGAGTTCGATGGAAAAAGAGAACCATTTATTAAAGGAATCTTCACCATTTTTGGTCATGGAAACGTTGTAGGAATTGGTCAAGCACTTCAAGAAAACCCAGGAAGACTCGAAGTCTATCAAGGAAGAAATGAACAGGGAATGGCTCATGCAGCAATGGCTTTCGCAAAGCAAAAACACCGAAAACAAATTATCGCTTGCTCTTCATCCGTTGGCCCGGGCTCAGCCAATATGGTGACAGCGGCAGCAACAGCAACAGCGAACCAAATTCCACTTCTTCTTTTGCCAAGTGATGTCTTTGCTACTCGTCAGCCAGATCCAGTGTTACAACAAATGGAACAAACGCATGATCTGAGCTTATCTACAAATGATACGTTTCGAGCCGTCAGCAAATATTGGGATCGCATTACACGTCCAGAACAGCTGATGAGTGCAATGGTCAGCGCCATGCGCGTGTTAACAAATCAAATGGATACAGGTGCTGTTACCATCTCTTTACCTCAAGATGTACAAGGCGAGGCATGGGATTATCCTATGTCATTCTTTAAAGAACGTACGCATTACTTAGATCGGCAGGCACCTTCTACCAGAAGCATCGAAGAAGCGGCTGAGCTGATCAAAACGAAGAAAAAACCACTCTTAATTCTTGGCGGAGGCGTTCGCTATTCAGAGGCTGCTGACGAATTCAAACAATTTGCAGAAACGTTCA
Source organism: Bacillus sp. FS02 (assembly GCF_024398395.1). Lineage (NCBI taxonomy): Bacteria > Bacillati > Bacillota > Bacilli > Caryophanales > Bacillaceae > Bacillus > Bacillus sp. FS02. The sequence goes on from NZ_CP074101.1 coordinate 94,415, forward strand.
ATATTCCATTTAGTGAAACACAAGCTGGCAAGAGCGGAATTGAAAGCACGCACCCATTAAACCTTGGCGGACTTGGTGTGACAGGAAATAGTTCGGCAAACGAAATCTCACATGATGCTGATCTGATCATCGGTGTAGGCACTCGTTTCACTGACTTTACGACATCATCCAAACGTTTTTACGCAGAAAGAGATGTCCTGACAATTAATCTATCAGACTTCCATGCTTCTAAACTAGAAGCGACAAAAATCATCGCTGATGCGAAACTAGGACTTCGTGCATTAAGAAAAGCGCTAGACGGCTATCAATCTGGTTATACGAACGAGATTAAAGAAGCAAAAGCGAAGTGGGAGCAAGAACTTGAAAGACTCCGCAACATCGAATACTCAGGTGATGACTTTGAGCCAGAGATCAAAGGGCATTTCAAAGAAGAAATGGAAGAATACAAAAAAGAATTAAACACAACACTCCCACAAACAACTGTTCTTGGTTGCATTAACGAATGGATTCCAAAAGATAGCATCATCACTTGCGCAGCAGGGAGTTTACCAGGTGACTTGCAACGTATGTGGGTCGCAAAAGAGAGAAATACGTATCACTTAGAGTATGGCTATTCTTGTATGGGATACGAAGTCGCATCTGCATTCGGTGCAAAAATGGCTGCACCTGACCAAGAAGTATATGCGATGACTGGAGACGGGAGCTACTTAATGCTACACAGTGAGCTTGTCACGAGTATTCAAGAAGGTTATAAAATCAACATTATGCTTTTTGACAACTCAGGTTTTGGCTGTATCAACAACCTTCAAATGGATAACGGAATCTCCAGCTTCGCAACAGAATTCCGTATGAGAAATAAAAAGACAGGTCAGCTTGATGGCGAGATCATGAAAATCAATTTTGCTCAATCAGCAGCAGCTTACGGTGCAAAAGCGTATGAAGTGTATACACTTGATGAGCTAAAAGCAGCGATTGAAGATGCAAAACATCAAACGGTCAGCACATTGATTGATATCAAAGTGCTGCCAAAAACGATGACAGACGGTTACGGTGGTTCATGGTGGCATGTTGGTATCGCAGCTGTATCAGAGCAGGAGTCTGTACAAAAAGCATTCGAAGCAAAGGAAAATCAACTAAATAAAGCAAGAAGATATTAAAATGCTAAAAAAACGAAAGGTGTGATCATCATGACTGATCTAATCGTACCAAGACAAAAACGTGATAAAGAGGGGAAGGTGCTGAGCATCACGCCTGAATCTGCAGGCTGGACATATATTGGATTTGATGTGTATACCCTCTCAAAAGGTGAAACGCTTCATCGCGAAACGGGAGATAAAGAGGTTTGTGTTGTCATTCTTTCTGGTAAACTCCACCTTTCAACAACAAGAGAAAAATGGGAGAACATCGGAGAGCGCATGGATATCTTTGAAAAGATTCCTCCATATTCCGTCTATATACCAAATGATGACAAGTTTGATATCGAGGCAACAACAGATGTAGAAATTGCCATTTGTTCTGCTCCAGGAAAAGGCACATACAAAGCGCGCCTTATTACCCCAGAACATATAGGGGTTGAACATAGAGGAGCAGGCAATATTGCAAGGCAGGTTCATAATATTTTACCAGAGCAAGAGCCTGCAGATCATTTGCTTGTAGTCGAAGTATTTACACCAGAAGGAAACTGGTCGAGTTACCCGCCACATAAGCATGATCAAGATCATTTACCATATGAATCTTACTTAGAAGAAACGTATTATCATAAGGTAAATCCAGATCACGGATTTGCGCTCCAAAGGGTGTATACAGATGACCTTTCTTTAGATGAAACAATGGCTGTCAAAGATGGCAGTGCTGTTTTAGTACCAAAAGGGTATCATCCAGTATCAGCGCCCCAGGTTATGACATTTACTATTTGAACGTGATGGCAGGGCCTGTTCGGACATGGAAGTTTCATAACAGCAAGGAACATGAGTGGATTATGGAACACAAATTAGCTGCGAGCAAGGAGAAGTGACAATGTCCTATTTAACTTTTGAACAAGATAGAAAACTAGACGTCATTGCGATCGGTAGATTATGTATTGATTTAAATGCAAATGAAATCAACTGTCCAATGGAAGAAACAGTGACATTTACTAAATATGTCGGCGGGTCTCCTGCGAATATTTCCATCGGTCTTGCGAGACTTGGCATGAAGCCAGGCTTTATCGGAAAGGTTGCCGATGACCAAATGGGGCGTTTTGCGACACGCTATTTGCAAGAAAACAACATTGATACTGAAGGAATTGTCATTGATCGAACAGGTGCGGTGACAGGCCTTGCTTTCACTGAAATTAAAAGCCCCGAAGAATGCAGCATTTTAATGTATAGAGACAATGTCGCTGATCTTAAACTTGAAATCAGCGAAGTGTCTGAAGATTACATCAAACAAGCGAAAGCCATTCTTATCTCAGGAACAGCGCTAGCAAAAAGTCCTTCTAGAGAAGCCGTTTTCGTTGCGCTAGATTATGCAAGAAAGCATCAAGTGACCGTCATTTTTGATGTTGATTACCGTCCATATACTTGGCAGTCCGAAGAGGAAACATCAATTTATTATAACCTTGCTGCTGAAAAATCAGATTTGATCATCGGGACAAGGGAAGAGTTTGACATGATGGAAAAATTGACAGTTGACGGCCCATCAAACGATGAATTCACAGCAAATAAATGGTTTTCACATCATGCAAAAATTGTCATCATTAAACATGGAGGGGAAGGATCAATCGCCTATACAAAAGATGGTCTTTCCCATCGCGGGGGCATTTTTAAAACGAAAGTACTGAAAACATTTGGCGCTGGCGATTCATATGCATCTGCTCTCATTTATGCACTAATGAATGGGTTGACAATTCAAGAAGCAATGCGCTTTGGCAGTGCTTCAGCATCAATTGTTATTTCAAAACATAGTTCATCTGATGCGATGCCATCTGTAGAAGAAATCAAAGCGTTTATGGCAACAGCAGAAGAATTCATTCTAAATCAACCACAACAGTAGTAGAGGAGAGAGAAAAAACATGGCAAAAACAACCTTAAAAACAGTGAAAAATTATATTGGTGGCAAATGGATCGAAGCTGCAACAACGCAAACAGAAAAGGTTTTCAATCCTGCAACCGGTGAAGTAATTGCAGAAGTACCTTTATCAACAATAGAAGACGTAGATCGTGCTGTCCAGTCAGCAAACGAAGCATTCAAAACTTGGTCCAAAACAGCTGTACCAAAACGTGCGCGTATCCTTTTCAAATACCAGCAATTGCTTGTGGAGAAATGGGAAGAATTAGCTGAGCTTGTGACGCTTGAAAACGGAAAAAGCTTAACAGAAGCTAAAGGAGAAGTACAACGCGGCATAGAGTGTGTGGAATTCGCTGCTGGTGCACCAACCCTCATGATGGGGAAACAACTACCTGACATCGCAACAGGACTTGAGTCTGGTATGTATCGCTACCCCATCGGCGTCATTGGCGGGATTACACCGTTTAACTTCCCTATGATGGTTCCTTGCTGGATGTTCCCTCTCGCCATTGCTTGTGGAAACACATTTGTCTTAAAGCCATCTGAAAGAACACCAATCCTTGCTGCAAGATTAGCAGAGCTATTTGAAGAAGCTGGTCTCCCAAAAGGCGTACTTAACATTGTGAACGGTGCACATGATGTGGTAAATGGGTTACTTGAGCACAAAAACGTCAAAGCGATTTCATTTGTTGGCTCTCAGCCAGTGGCAGAGTATGTATACAAAAAAGGAACAGAACACGGCAAACGCGTTCAAGCGTTAGCTGGAGCGAAAAACCATTCTATCGTCTTAAAGGATGCTGATTTAGATGGGGCAATAAAACAAATCATCGGTGCTGCGTTCGGATCAGCTGGTGAGAGATGTATGGCAGCTGCTGTTGTGGCAGTAGAAGAAGAGATTGCAGATGAATTCATTGAAAAATTAGTAATTGAATCAAATCAAATTGTCATTGGTAATGGCATTGAGGAAGATGTGTTCCTTGGACCTGTCATCCGTGAAGGTCATAAAGAGCGCACGTTACAATACATTCAATCAGGAGTAGACGAAGGCGCATGCCTCATTCGTGATGGAAGAAAAGACAGTGAGACAGAAGGCGAAGGCTACTTCGTTGGACCAACGATTTTTGATCACGTTACAGAAGAAATGAAAATTTGGCAAGACGAAATTTTCGCACCTGTTCTTTCTGTTGTACGTGTGAAATCACTTGGTGAAGCGATTGACATTGCCAACCATTCAAGATTTGCAAACGGTGCTTGCCTTTACACTGACAGTGCATCAAGTGTCCGTGAATTTCGTGAAAACATTGAAGCAGGTATGCTAGGCGTTAACGTGGGTGTCCCAGCTCCAATGGCATTCTTCCCATTCTCCGGTTGGAAAGATTCATTCTACGGTGATCTTCACGCCAACGGGACAGACGGCGTAGAATTCTATACTAGAAAGAAAATGGTTACAGCTCGTTATATGTAAACGAGCGAACAGGCGGCTGTGTCTCTTCTGATCACAGCCTGCCAAATAAATGGATGTGGTCATCACGAAAGACAAAGTCCTATTTTCTATCATTTCATTTTTCTTTTGGTTTACACAGTTTCTCTATGTCCCGATTTTATCACCTTATTTAAAAACACTTGGTGGACACTATACCTTTATTGGTATCGTGTTAAGTAGTTACGGGCTGATGCAGCTTTTTTGCAGGTTGCCTGTGGGGATCTTTTCCGACTTCTTAAACATGAGAAAACCGTTTATTGTCTTCGGCATGATGACGGCCACTTGTAGCTGTCTTTTATTTGCCTTAACGGACGCCTTCATATGGGGGCTTATTGCGAGGTGTCTTGCTGGCTTAGCAGCAGCAACATGGGTTGCCTTCACAATAATGTATGCGAATTATTTCAAAGAAAATGAATCACACAAGGCAATGAATTACATTTCATTTATCGTTGTCCTCGCGCAGTTGTTGGGTATGAGCTTTAGTGGTTATATCGTCGATATCTTTGGATGGAAAGCGCCGTTTTGGATTGGATCCTTCATCGGCTTGATTGGACTTGTATTATCACTCTTTATTCTCGAACAAAAAACAGAAAACAAGACCCATTTGAAAATGAAGCAACTCATTAAAGTCGCGAAAGAACCAGCGTTACTAAAGATTTCACTATTGTCTATTTTAGCGCACAGTATGATTTTTACGACGATGTTTGGATTTACATCAACGTATGCACTCACCATCGGCATGAAACAAAGTGAACTGTTTTACGTTGTCTGTTCTTTTATGATTCCGCACACCTTAGCACCTTTATTACTTGTGAGACTACTTAAGGAGGCGAATAAAAGAAACATCTTAATCGGTTCATTTACGGCTGCCTCATTTTCGATCTGTATGATTCCTTTTATTCAACAAAAGGTCATCTTTTATATCAACCAAGGAGTAGGTGGACTTGCATTAGGTTTTATTTTTCCAATACTTCTAGGAATGGCCATTGAATCGGTGTCACAAAGTTTTAGAGCGACTGCCATGGGTGCGTATCAAGCATTATATGCACTTGGTATTTTCGGTGGTCCGTTTATTGCAGGAATGGTCAATCATGTATTTGGCATCGCATTTGGATTTTATTTTGAAGCCATCTTAGGGGTATGTGCAGTCGGCCTTATTATGACAAGTACTTTTGAAAAGAAATATCCATTTATAAAAAAATCATGATACACACACGATCAAGCGCTATACATAAAGCGCTCTCATTCAGGGAGGTTCTCAAATGAAATTAAGAATTGGTGTTATTGGTACTGGTGCAATTGGTCAAGAACATATGAAAAGAATCACAAACACATTGTCAAAAGGAAAAATTGTGGCAGTAACAGATGTGAATCAAGCGCAAGCCCAAGCGATTGTAAACGCATTACATTTAGATGCAACAGTCTACAACGACGGCCATCAACTCATTCAAGCTGATGACGTTGATGCGATTATCGTCACTTCTTGGGGACCAACACATGAAGAGTTTGTATTAGCTGCGATACAAGCAGGAAAACCTGTTTTCTGCGAAAAACCACTTGCGACAACAGCAGAAGGGTGTAAGCGCATTGTGAATGCTGAAATCGAAGCAGGGAAGTTATTCGTGCAGGTTGGATACATGCGCCGTTATGACCCAAGCTATCTAGCATTGAAAGCAACTCTTGATCAAGGAACTGTTGGTGAACCATTAATCATTCATTCTGCACATAGAAACCCAACAGTACCTGATACTTATACTGGTGATATGTCAATTGTCGATACATTTATCCACGAAATTGATATTCACCGCTGGTTACTAAATGACGATTATGTGTCAGTACAAACAATTGCACCAAAGAAAACAAGTCAAGCGGCTGATCACCTTCAAGATCCAATCATGGTCTTGATGAAAACAAAACGTGGGGCACTCATTAGTGGAGAAATTTTTGTCAATTGTGAGTATGGATATGATATTCAGTGCCAAGTCGTTGGAGAAAAAGGAATTGCCAATCTTCCTGAGCCTGCTACGGTTGTTTTGCGTACTGATGCAAAACATTCAAAAGATATTTTAGTAGACTGGCAAGTTCGTTTTAAAAGCGCGTATGATGCTGAACTACAAGATTGGATTGATTCTACATTAAAAGGTGAAGTCAATGGTCCAACAGCATGGGATGGTTATGTCGCAGCTGTCACATCTGATGCATGTTTAGAAGCGAAAGTATCTGGTGAAGTCACTCCGATTCACCTTGATGAGCGCCCAGCATTTTATGATCGAGCATTAACAACCGTCCAAAAATAAATACTTAGCTGAAAAAGAAAGGGAGATTGAACATGATTTTAGCATACGACCCGTCTCATTACCGTGATCATACAAATTTAAAAGATACAATTGATAACGTTGCAAGACTCGGGTATGAATATGTAGAGCTGTCCCCGCGTAAAGATTTCATTTGGTTTTATGAATATCCAAAAGTTGATAAACAGTTGATCAGAGACTTAAAGAGATATTGTCGTGATGCAGGTGTAAAAATTTCTTCTGTACTTCCTGTTCAACAATGGTCTTCACCAAATGAGCAAGAGCGGCAAGCGGCAGTGAGAAACTGGAAAAGATGTATTGAGATCACATCAGAACTTGGAGTTGATCTCATGAACAGTGAATTTAGTGGAGACAAAACACGCCCTTTAGAAAGTGAAGCAGCATTTGTCAGATCAATGGACGAACTGATGCCAATCTTTGAAAAAGAAGGGATTAAGCTAAACCTTCAGTCACATCCACATGACTTTATAGAGTTGAACATTGAAGCGATCCGCATGATTCGTGCACTAGATAAAGAATGGATTAAACTTGTGTATTCTGTTCCCCATGCGTTCTTCTATGACGATGGGATTGGTGATGTAGAAAAGCACCTTGATGAGGCAGGAGATCTGCTTGCACATGTATTAATCGCAGATACACTAAATCATAAAGCAGCTTACGGGCTTCGTTACATCGTGAATCCACCAGATGCAAATGTAACAGTTCACCAGCATTTGAATCCTGGAGAAGGAGAAATCAATTTTGAAGCACTTTACCGAAAATTACGAGAAATGAAATTCGATGGAATCGTCACAAATGCTGTCTTTACGTATCCTGACCGTCCAGAATGGTCAAATGAAATTACAATAAAGTCCATTAAAGAAGGATTAAACATCAAATAATAAAAAACCAGCGTTCATTATTACATAAGGGAGCGCTGGTTTTTATATGTGTAGATTGCTTATATTTTATACTTCTAAACTAGTGTACCAAGACAAGAAATAGGGCCCTTTAATTTATTGAAACTACAACTGGAAATGGAAATTTTTAGCGAAGAAAAGTTAAAAAAGTAATGATTAGCATGTGGTTAAAGTGGTTGAATAGCAAAAGCTCGGAACATTCATGGATTCACCATGTTATAGGTGAATTCATGAATGTTTATTTTAACCGACAAACACTTCTCCCTCTGGATAACGTATTGGGCTTTTCGTTCGTTTCATAAAGATAAATACGATCGTTAGAGAACCTACTCTACCAATAAACATCAGAATCGAAAGAATAACCTTACCTAAAAACGTTAAATCCGGTGTTAATCCCATTGAAAGTCCTACCGTACCAAACGCTGAGAAAGTTTCAAAAACAATATCAATGAAAGGAGCCTTTTCAGTCATCGTCAATAAAAAAATGGTAATGAACACAAAACATAAACTGATAAAGCTAATAGATAAGGCTTTAATGACCACATCATGTCTAATTGTACGTCTATAGATTACGGGTTCTTTGATCATGTAATTGTTGCTATAGGTGAAAACATTCAGGCTAGTATTTTAACAACGATTATATTAAAAGAACTTGGAGTTAAGCTGGTAACGGCAAAAGCACATAATGATTACCATGAAAAGTTACTAAATAAAATTGGTGCCGATCGAGTTGTCCATCCAGAAAGAGATATGGGGAAAAGAATCGCGCATAAAATCATTACAAATAATGTCATCGAATACTTGGAGTTATCTGATGAATATGGATTAATTGAGGTTGAATCAAACGGACATTTAGAAAATCAGTCACTATATGATCTTGACATTCGAGCGAGATATCAAATCAATATTGTCGCTATCAAACGAGGGAAAGAAGTGATTATTTCCCCACTTGCTTATGAACAAATTCACAAAAACGATATACTAATTGTCATTGGAGCAATGAAAGATATAGCACGTTTTGAAAAAAATGAATTGCAAAACCAATAAATTTAATTATAAAGAGGAGAGAGGGTTCGAGACAAAGAACCCTCGTCTTTCATTAGGGGTACAGCCTGTATATCTTTATTTATTAGTTTACATAATATATATTCTAGGAAGTTAAACAATAATTGAATTTTCTTTGTCTCATTATTAAGTATACTTATCTTATTGAGATAAAACAAAAAATGAAAATCCAACGGTTGATTCGTCAGATTTTCATTCCTCTAAATGTTTTAAAATTTTTGCAGGATTCCCGCCAACAATCACATTTGACGGAACATCTTTTGTCACAACGGCTCCTGATGCAATGACAGCATGATCTCCGATTGTCACACCTGGGTTGATAATGGCGCCGCCGCCAATCCATACATGATGTCCAATTGTGACTGGTTTGCCGAATTCAATACCTGTTTGACGTTCTTCTGGATTTAACGGATGTCCAGCTGTATATATATGTACATTCGGACCTAACAAACAATGATCTCCAATTGTAATCTTGCAAACATCTAATAACACAGCATCAAAATTTGCAAAAAAATGCTCGCCAACCTCGATATTGTATCCATAATCACATTGTATTCTGCCTTCAAACACCACATCTTCTCCGCAAGCGCCTAAAAGTTCTTTTAAAATGGCCTTTCTCTGTGATGGCTCATTTGTTTGCTGAAAGGCAAATGTCAATTGTCGCGCTTTTGCTCGATCTGCCATCAATGTGTGGTCATTTGGATGATAGTATTCTCCCTTGATCATCTTTTCTTTTTCTGTTTTCATGTTCATCTCCCTTTTATTGAAACTTCATTCATCGTTTGAATGAATGCCTCGGTGAATTGTGTCGTCGTCTCATTTCCTCCTAAATCCTTCGTTTTCAAGTTCTTTTTTAAGGTCTCATCAAGAGTATGTTCGATCAGACTAGCTGTCTGTTTTAATCTTTCATCTTGATATTTCACATGTAGCCAGTTACAAAGCATTACTGTAGAAAGAATCATGCCCATTGGATTGGCGATATTTTGACCAGCTATATCAGGTGCTGAACCATGTGCCGCCTGTGCCATCGCTTGATTTTCGTTGCAATTTAATGAGGGTGCCATTCCTAAACTGCCGACTAGTTCTCCTGCAAGATCAGATAAAATGTCGCCAAACATATTTTCTGTCACAATCACATCAAAATCACCTGCACGTTTCACTAAATGGGCAGCCATCGCATCAATATGAATATCCTCAACCTCCACTTGTGGATATGCTTTCGCTACCTCTTGACATGTTCGTAAAAACAAGCCAGATCCTAATTTGATCACGTTCGCTTTATGAACAATGGTGACTTTCCCCCTCCTCTCCACTGCACGTTGAAAGGCTGCGTGGGCAATACGGGTAATTGCTTTTTTTGTAAACACACCTGTAGATATGGCGACATCTGGTGTAATCATCCACTCTCCTGTCCCCTGATACATATTCCGGTCTGGATAAAAGCCTTCTGTATTTTCTCGAAAAATGACAAGGTCGACGCCACTGGCAACGCTTTTCACACCTGGCAGCGATTGCGATGGACGAATATTTGCAAATAAATCAAATGTATGACGCAGTTCTCCACTTGGATTTCTTCTTTCTTTCAATTGATCAGGATATGAAGCTGAATCATGAGGTCCTAATATCCAGCCATGGCATTTTTTCAAGGCGGCTATAGTAGAAGCTGGCACTGGATCTTGATGAGAATGAATGGCTTCAGCACCGATAGGACACTCTACAAATTCCACAAATGGTTCTTTGAACTGTGACAGCGCTGTCTTTAAAATACGCATACTAGAATTAACAATTTCCGGTCCAATCCCGTCTCCCTTTAAAACACCTATTCGATATGACATATGTATCGCCCCTTTTGTCTTTATTCTATCAAAGAATGATGAAGTTGGAATATTTTCTTCATGATGATCCTCCCTCATGTTATTTACGAATCAAGAAGTCTCATTTATAATCGAGTAGATTTGTTCTGTATGACTACATAGATATGAGGGATTAGATGAAATTAAAGTGGTATAAAGCGATTATTGTTATTTTTACGATGTCTGGGATCTCCATCTCCACTTGGTTTTCAAGAACACCAGAAGTGAGAGATTTATTGCAAGCAGATACAGGCACAATGGGACTCATTTTACTCGGCTTATCTGTAGGTTCCATTGTCGGGCTGATTCTTTCCAATGTATTCGTTCGCAAAAAAGGCGGCCGAGTGGCGATTGTGGTCAGCGCTTTTTTGATGTTTATTGGATTCTCAACCCTTGCAATCGGCGCGGCCCTCTCTTCTACGCTGGTTGTCACTGCTGGTCTTTTTCTTTTTGGTTCAGGCTCAGGCATGTGCAATGTAGCCATGAACTTAGAAGGAACGGAGATTGAGTATCAGATCAAGAGAACGATCCTGCCGATTTTGCATGCTTCTTTCAGTATTGGAACGTTAATTGGTGCAGGTGCCGGAATTCTCTTTATTTATTTAGGTGTGTCTGTCCTCATTCACCTTCTCACCATTGCACTCCTTTTCTTTCTCAGCATCCTGATTTGTACACGGTTTATTCCGCACGGGACAGGAAAAGATCAGGATGAGACGCAGACAGAATCAGTTGAGGCTTCTCAAACATCATGGCTGAACAAACGGACGATCTCATTAGCGATGATTGCCTTATGTCTCGCATTTGTAGAAGGTTCTGCAAATGATTGGATTCCACTAGCAATGGTTGATGGCTATCAGGTTTCTCATTCAATGAGTACGGTCATCTATGCATTATTTTTGTGCGGGATGATTAGTGGCAGATTACTGAGCGGACGTTTCATTGATCGCTTTGGCAGGGTGCTGTTGCTAAGAGTCGCGATCTTATCTGCTGCCGCCGGACTATTCTTGGTGATTTTAAAGATTTCACTCGTCGTGTGTATGATATCTATCTTTTTATGGGGACTTGGCGCGTCCTTAGGCTTCCCGCTGACCATTTCAGCAGCTGGTGATGATAGCCGCTATGCTGTCAAACGTGTCAGTATCGTCACTTTATCTGGGTATACAGCCTCTCTATCAGGGCCCCCTGTTTTAGGACTGCTCGCCAATCAAGTCGGTCTGCTTCATGCGTTTATTTTTGTTCTGTTTGCCATTTGTATTGCAGGAATTTTTACAAAAGCTGTTGCAAAACCGACATCAATACATTCTTTTTGAAAAGTGCCAGATCTTTGATCTCGGTACTTTTTTTAAATTTAATAAATAAAATTGAAACCTTTCACGAAGTGAAACAGTCCTATAGATGTCTTGATGTTTATCGCTTTTTTAAAGAGGGAAAGTAAAAAAATAAGACTTTTCAAATAACTGAAAACGTGGTAAGATCATGAAAATAAACAGGAAGGGGTGAGAAAAATGAAAAAAAATATGCTGTTAAAATTAGCAGTCTTATTCATAGCACTTGCAAGTTTTCATTTGTTCTCAATGCCTCATTCCGTTCAGGTATACCATCATGCAAAGGTGGTTGCTGATCAAGAATCACATGAAATGAAAATCGTTCAGACAGCAGGCGATGAAAAGAAACAAAAACATGTGAACGCAGTATTTGCGGCATTTACAGCACTGCTAGTCATTGGTAGTATGGCAGCTGGATTTGCACGCATCACTTATACTGATCGATTTGACCGGAAAAAGAAGCATTTACTTGCAGTGTTCTACCAGTCTTCGAATTTCCGAGTAACTCGTGTTAACCCAACCATTTAAATCAAACAAAAATTGGGAGGTTTTACACGATGTTATTTTTCTTAAGAGTATTCATTCTAGGTCTATTCTCTGTCACTTCACTTTCTCTTTTCGTTTACCAAGGAATTGAAGTAGTGCATGCCATTACAAGCATGTTTGGCAATCACGAGAGTTAAATTGACCTCATCATAAAAAAACCCCCTGCGTAAGGCAGGGGGTTTTCGTTTTGCTTATTTATTGTCATCTTGGTCAGATGCAGCAGGTGATAAAAGAACTTGAGTTACTTCTCCCTGCTCTTCCTCATCTAAAATAAACGATCCATTGCTATAACGATCATTTGCCCTTAGTGTGGAAATATCGAGCGGGATCGTGGCACCCTTTTCCGTATCAATCTCAAGTGTATCGTGCAGTGAAGCAGCAATCACAGCAACAATTCTGTGAGGGTTTTTCTTTAATTCTCTTAGCATGATGACTCCACGTTTTGCTCTTGAAGTCTTATCAAATTCAGAGAGGTTCATCCGCTTCACAGCACCTCTTTGTGTCGTGAGAACAAGCACATTGTTCTTCGGATCAATGATTTGTCCAGAGACCACCTCGTCTCCGTCCTTCAAATTGATACCTTTCACACCAGCCGCTCTCGGACCGACCACACTCACTTCTTCTTCATCAAACCATAATCCATAGCCATTTTTCGTTGCAATAAACAATTCTTGCTGACCTGTTGTGACATGAACATCTACAAGTTCATCATCACCTTTTAAATTCAAGGCGACAAGCGGTTTTGAATAACGCTGCGCTTTATATTGGAGAAGCTCTGTTTTCTTCACCATACCGCCTTTTGTAAAGAACAAGAGATACGATGATTCATCGAATTCTTTAATTGGGATCGCTTTTTGAATGGTTTCATCGCGATCAATCGAAATAATATTCGTAATGTGCTGCCCCATGTCTTTCCAGCGTATATCTGGCAACTGATGAACTGGACAGTAAATGTAGCTCCCTTTATTCGTAAAGAGCAGAAGAACATCTGTTGTATTCATTTCAAACTGGTGAATCAGTCGGTCTGTATCCTTCATACCGAAGTCCTTACCGTTTGATGCAGCATATGAACGCTGGCTTGTCCGTTTGATGTATCCATCTTTTGTGACTGTGACGTACACGTCCTCTGATGCGATCATCACTTCAAGGTTAATCTTAATTTCTTCAATTTTTTCCTCAATGACGGATCGTCTTTCATCAGCATACGTCTTTTTCAACTTCTTCAAGTTGTTCGTAATGACTTTAAACAGCTTCTTCTCATTCGCTAAAATGTCTTCAAGCTCTGCAATTCGCACGTCAAGCTCTCTTGCTTCGTCTCTTAGTTGAGTGATATCTGTATTTGTTAAACGATATAACTGGAGAGAAACAATCGCTTCTGATTGAGCTTCTGTAAAATCATATTTCTCCATCAAATTGTTTTTCGCATCACGCTTATCATTAGACGAACGAATCGTCGCAATGACTTCATCTAAAATGGAAAGAGCTTTAATTAATCCATCTACAATATGATGACGTTCTTTTGCTTTTCGAAGCTCGTATGCTGAGCGGTTCGTCATCACTTCTTTTTGATGAGCAATGTAAGCGTCTAGTACAGTTGTAAGCGTCATTAAAGTCGGTCTTCTGTTATGTATCGCGACCATATTAAAGTTATAAGGGATTTGCAGATCAGAATTTTTATATAAGAAATTCAAGACACCATTCGCATCCGCTTCTTTTTTCAGCTCTACAACAATCCGAAGGCCGGTACGGTCCGTCTCATCCCGAACTTCTGAAATCCCTTCTACTTTTCTTTCAATGCGGAACTCGTCCATCTTTTTGACAAGATTGGCCTTATTCACTTCATAAGGAATTTCTGTGATCACGATTTGCTGGCGTCCACCGCGGATGGTTTCAATCTCCGCTTTTCCGCGAATCATAATCTTTCCTTTTCCTGTTTCATATGCCTTCTTAATTCCATCCACACCTTGAATGATCCCGCCTGTTGGGAAATCAGGCCCTTTGATGACTGTCATTAAATCTTCAACCGTACAATGCGGCTGTTCAATTCGCTTAATCACGCCATCAATCACTTCTCCTAGGTGGTGCGGCGGAATATCAGTCGCATAACCGGCTGAAATCCCTGTTGACCCGTTCACAAGAAGGTTGGGAAACATCGCTGGTAAGACAACAGGCTCTTTGCTTGTATCATCAAAGTTCGCGACAAATTCGACCGTCTCCTTGTCGAGGTCTTTTAAAAGCTCTGATGCAATTGCAGAAAGCCTTGCTTCCGTATAACGCATGGCAGCAGGAGGATCTCCGTCGATACTCCCGTTATTTCCATGCATCTCAATCAGCACATTTCGCACTTTCCAATCCTGGCTCATTCTCACCATTGCTTCATAAACAGAAGAATCACCATGCGGATGATAGTTACCAATTACGTTACCGACTGTTTTGGCAGCTTTACGGAAGTTTTTATCTTGTGTATTTCCTTCCGCATACATTGCATATAAAATTCTTCGTTGTACAGGCTTTAATCCATCACGTGCATCTGGAAGTGCACGATCTTGGATAATATATTTACTATAGCGACCGAAACGGTCCCCAATCACTTCTTCTAACGGTAAATCATGAAATCGTTCTTGTTGTGCCATGTTTAAACCTCCTCAGCTAGCGACAAGTTTTCATTTTCAAGAATGTTGCTTTCCTCATCAAGTCCAAAGGCGACATTCTTTTCAATCCATTTACGGCGTGGTTCTACTTTGTCACCCATCAGTGTCGTGACGCGGCGCTCCACCCGTGCAGCATCATCGATCTTCACCCTGACAAGCGTTCTCGACTCTGGATTCATTGTCGTTTCCCATAGCTGGTCGGCATTCATTTCACCTAAACCTTTATAGCGCTGAATCGTATATCCTTTTCCAACTTTCTTTAGTACGTCATCCATTTCTTCATCAGACCAAGCATATTCAATGACTTCTTTCTTCCCTGAGCCTTTGCTAACTTTATATAAAGGCGGAAGGGCAATGAATACTTTGCCATGCTCAATGAGCGGCTTCATATAGCGGTAGAAGAATGTAAGCAATAGAACCTGAATATGCGCGCCATCTGTATCAGCATCTGTCATGATGACAATTTTGTCATAATTGATGTCTTCTACATTAAAATCGACACCAACCCCGCCGCCAATGGCATGAATAATGGTGTTGATTTCTTCGTTTTTGAAAATATCCGCAAGCTTTGCTTTCTCTGTATTAATGACCTTTCCTCGAAGCGGCAGCACCGCTTGGAATTTTCGATCACGTCCTTGCTTGGCTGATCCACCAGCAGAGTCGCCCTCTACTAGATACAGTTCATTTCTTGCCGGGTTTCTAGATTGAGCAGGTGTTAATTTTCCGCTGAGTGTTGCTTCAGATTTTTTTCGTTTCTTGCCGCTCCTTGCTTCTTCTCTTGCTTTTCTAGCCGCTTCTCTTGCCTGCTGCGCTTTAATCGCTTTTTTCACAAGCAGTGTCGCCGTTTCGCGGTTTTCTTCAAGAAAATAAGCCAATTTTTCAGAAATCACGGCATCAACAGCTGACCTTGCCTCACTCGTTCCAAGCTTTCCTTTTGTTTGTCCTTCAAATTGAAGAAGTTCTTCAGGAATTCTGACAGAAATAACAGCTGACAGGCCTTCACGAATATCTGTACCTTCTAAATTTTTGTCTTTTTCTTTTAAAAGGGTCACTTTGCGTGCATATTCATTAAAGGCTCTCGTCATGGCCGTTTTTGCACCAGACTCATGCGTACCGCCATCTTTGGTTCTTACGTTATTGACGAACGACAAAATATTTTCTGAATATCCGTCGTTAAATTGAAAGGCAAAATCGACTTCAATGGACTGATGTTCGCCTTCAAACGAAACGACTTCACTAAGTACATCCTTTTCCTCGTTTAAATAAGCAACGAACGCTTCAATACCTGTCTCATAATAAAAGGTTTCCTGCACATCATGGCGCTCATCAATCAGCTCTATTTTTAGCCCTTTTAATAAAAAGGCTGATTCTCTTAAACGCTCTGATAATGTATCAAAATTATAGGTGGTGACACTGAACATCGTTGGATCTGGCTTAAAATGAATCAGCGTACCGGTCTTTTTCGTTTTCCCGATTTTTTCAAGTGATGTGACTGGCTTTCCGCCATGTTCAAAGCGCTGGTGATAAATAAATCCATCGCGTTCTATCGTCACGGTGAGCCACTCTGAAAGTGCGTTCACAACGGACGCCCCAACCCCGTGAAGTCCACCACTTGTTTTATAACCACCCTGACCAAATTTTCCGCCTGCGTGCAGGACCGTTAAAATGATTTCTGGTGTCGGTTTTCCAAGCTTATGCATACCAGTAGGCATTCCGCGCCCTTTATCTTGGACGGAAATGCTGTTATCTTTATGTATTTTGACAATGATATGATCTCCATGGCCGGCGAGCACTTCATCGACAGAGTTGTCTACAATCTCATAGACAAGGTGATGAAGACCGCGTGAATCCGTCGATCCAATATACATCCCTGGGCGTTTACGGACGGCTTCAAGCCCCTCTAGCACCTGAATAGAATCATCGTTATAATCTACTTGCTGCTTTTTAACCAAATGCTTAATCCCCTTTCACTAACAAACATAACCGGCTAATCATCAATGATCTCTCTAGATTTTAATGATGATCATGCTGCTCATTACTGTCCACTTTAATAAGCTGCATCATCACCATGCATGTGTGATTCAGCGATACATGCTCTTTTGCACGGTTATGAGAATGTTCTACATTCTGCAGTCAGAACTAGAAGTCCATTATAAACAAGACTGTTTCATAAGCCAAATGCAATCATATGATGGTTTTAGCAAAACAGAACAAATGTTCTATATTTATCTTATCGCTCTTTTTCTCGATATGCAAGGTCACCGATAGGTCCCTGTCGCCTTATTTTATCGCTTTCTTCTAGAATCGCAAATATATTTCTGCAACAAAAAAGCAAAAATCCTTGAAAAACCAAGGATTTTTGACGATTTAATGAGTTTTTGTCATCGCATGAGCCACTTTGATACATAAGTCCATGATGGCGACCTTGCCATTTTCCTCAATCAGCCTTTTTGCCTCTTCATGATATACGCCTTGCTGCGCCCAAAAAACAGGTGCGTCTATTTCAAGAAATTCTTTCGCCACCTCAGGCAAAAACTCAGAACGTCTAAAGACATTGACGATATCAACAGGCTCTTTTATGTCTTTTAAAGAGGCGACCGCTTTTACCCCAAGTGCTTCATCAATCGTTGGATTGACAGGAATGATGTCATAACCGGCATCTTGCATGGCTTTTGAAACCATATAGGACGTTCGGTGCGGCTGATCTGACAAACCTACAACTGCAATTCGCTTACTGCTTTTTAATATACGCCCAATTTCTTGTTTTGAAGGATGATTCATCCAGACACTCCTTTTCTTCTATTTTAGCGAATTTCTTGTTAAAAACAAAGCTGAATTCATCGGCCATCGTTTTTTTCAAAAAAAGATCGCCATGTTTTTCATAAGATCATGTTAAAATGTAAGACAAGAGGGAGAATATAAAGGAGTTATGCAGATGTTAATTGCTTTGATGTTTATTTTGGCTTATCTTCTCGGCAGTATTCCATCAGGTCTCATTGTCGGGAAAGCTGCAAAGGGAATCGATATCCGTGAACATGGCAGCGGGAACCTAGGTGCGACGAATGCATTCCGTACACTAGGTGTGAAAGCAGGGTCGATCGTTATCACCGCTGATATTTTAAAGGGGACTCTTGCTTCGGCTTTACCGTTTTTCATGCAACTGGACATTCATCCCTTATTAGCAGGAGTTGCTGCTGTTATCGGTCACAGCTTTCCTGTCTTTGCAAAATTTAAAGGGGGAAAAGCGGTCGCTACATCAGGCGGCGTGCTGTTATTTTATGCCCCGTTCTTATTTATCACGATGATCGCTGCTTTTTTCTTATTTTTATACATTAGTAAATATGTTTCATTATCATCTATGCTGACTGGGATCTACACATTCATTTACAGCATATTCACCCAAGATCTATTTTTAATTATTGTTGTTGCTGTTCTTGCTGGCTTTGTGATCTTCAGACACATCGCCAACCTCAAACGAATTCTCAACAAAACTGAACCGAAAATCAAATGGCTTTAGCCGTTTCATCAATTTAAATATGTGGTAAAAGTAAAGAAAAGCTGTTTTTGCATCCTGCATTTAAAAACAGCATGACTTCAAAAAGGGGCGATCACATTGAAATTAACGATAAAAGATGATGCACTCAATTGGTACAAGAATGAACTGGATTTAGAAAAAGGTGATCATGTTCGCTTTTTTGTCAGATATGGCGGGTGCAGTAATGTACAAAAAGGCTTTTCTCTCGGCGTCGCAAAAGATGAACCTCAAAATGCCGGCGCAACCGCTGAAGTAGAAGGCATTACTTTCTTCGTGGAAGAAAGTGATATTTGGTATTTTGACAACCATGATCTGCATATTGATTATAACGAGTCCGTGAAAGAACCAGAATTTCATTATGAATAAACAAAAAAGATACCTCATCCCTCGGGTATCTTTTTTGTTTATCACTCAATATAAAGTCCATACTCCTGAATGTTTCCTAATGACCGCTCTTTTTGCAAAATCCGTTTTTGCGAATCACCGATGAGATCAAAATGAGGAAAACCTTCGCGAACATGAATCCACTCTTTCTTTAATCCATGCTTTTTTCCCCAAGCGATTAATTGCTCCATATCCTGACAGGCTGCCTTTGTAACAGTATTCGCATGCGGAAAACGGTCATCAAGCCAATAGTGTGTCAAAAAGGCCACATTCCCTTGCCGAACAGCTGATTTCCAAGCATTTAGATCCTTTCTTTTAATACCAAATGCCATGAATCAAACCTGCTTCTTGGACTGTTCGTATACGCTGTGCCATGCAGGGAAAGCTTTTCTAAATTGAATCGGTCTAAAGGTTTCTTTGTCCACACAAATATGTGAGGTGGTCCCTGTAATAGCCGTTTGTCCATCAGGTTTTTGTATTTCATAGCCATACACTGTTTTCACGCCGTTATATTCTTCTATCCATGTGTGAACTGTAGCCGTTTCACCGTACAGTAGTGGTTTCTTATATTGAACCTGAAGATCGACAACAGGTGCAAGGACACCGTCTGCCTCTAACTGGGCATAGGAAAAGCCTAATTCTTTAATTAACGCTGTTCTGCCGACTTCCATCCAAATTAAATAGTTGGCATGATACACAATGCCCATTTGATCTGTTTCTGCATAACGGACTTCTATTTCTTTTTTAGATACATACACGTTTTCATCGCTCTCCTATCAAAACCTAACGTCTCTGACATTTTACCACATTCCAAATGGTTCTTCTAAAAAGAGGCAATAAAATAAACCAGGAATCCCTGGTTTATTCAGTGTAACCGCTCTTTCTTGCTGCTTCCTCGTCCTTTATTTCAGAACGCATTGCGTCAATACTTGTTCTACGGTTTTCATTTTTTTGCTTGATCATCTGCTTTTCTTCCTCTGTTGAAAGACCCATTGCTGCTTCAGATTCATCAATATTTTCAAGTGTGTTTTCGATCATATCCTGCAGCTTCTCAACATTGTCAGAACGATCATCTGGATTGGATTGATATGACTTGTCATTCATCATGCTTCCCTCCTATTATTCGCCCTTCGTCTGTATCACATCTGGCTGTTCATTCGATTTATTATGCATCTTTTTGCCTTTATTTCGTTTGTATGCTACAGGTTTTGTCCCTAAATGGTCTGGTGTAAACTGCGCTTGTTTATCATGCTCTCTACCCATCATTCATCCCTCCCTCTTCTTTAGGATGAACGAAAAAGGACAAATCATAACTTATTTCTGTCTAAATCGCTCTTCCAACTTTTCTTCAAGCTGGTTTAAAAATTCCTCATTGCTTAATAATTCTTTTTTATTTTCAAGCACAAGTTCTTCAAATGTACGGCGCTTTCTTCTTCTCATGTCTATCACCACCTCCACTCTGTTCATACCATTTTCGCCAAAACATTTAGAAAATAAGCAAAAAAGAGCTGAATCATTATAGATCCAGCTCTTTTTCAATTTCTTTTTTTGTGAGCATTTGATGCTTTACAGACAGGATACGCCCTTTTTCATCTAGTATGTATGTCGTCGGATAGGAAAGTACCTGATATCTCGCTTGAATACCTTTTTGATCTAATAAAACAGGAAAACTGACCTTAAGTTCATCAATAAATGAGGCGACGTGATCCACACTCTTTTCAGTGTTCGTCAAATTCACCGCTAGTACCTCAACTTGGTCATTTTCACTTCTAATTGCATCTAGATCTGGCATTTCTGTTCGGCAAGGCTTACACCATGTCGCCCAAAAATTGAGGAGTACTTTTTTCCCTCGATAATCAGATAACGATGCCGTTTTGCCATCAAGGGTTTTGAGCTCAAAATCAGGGGCTTTGTCCCCAGTTTCAAGACCGATGGCAGGTTCTTTTGGTCCGAATACATTCCACGCAAGTAAACCAATCAACACAAGTAAAACAGCGCTTGCCATTCCTTTTTTCCACATGATTGATCCTCCACTATGTTAAAAAAGAAGAGAAAGCTGTCTAAGCGCCTTCTCTTCTTTGCTTTATTAGTTGCTTGCCAATTTTTCACGCAATACCATTTGAAGGATACCACCATGGCGGTAGTAGTCAATTTCGACTTCACTGTCAAAGCGAACAATTACTTCAAATGTTTTCTCGTTGCCATCTGTATCAATTGCTTTTACAGTGACAAGATCACGCGGACGAACTGTTTCATCAACATCTACTTCGAATGTTTCTGTTCCTGTTAGTCCATAAGTTTCTGCACTTTCACCGTCTTTAAACTGTAAAGGAAGTACGCCCATGAAGACAAGGTTACTTCTGTGGATACGCTCAAAGCTTTCCGCTAGA
Source organism: Bacillus sp. FS02 (assembly GCF_024398395.1). Taxonomy (NCBI): domain Bacteria; kingdom Bacillati; phylum Bacillota; class Bacilli; order Caryophanales; family Bacillaceae; genus Bacillus; species Bacillus sp. FS02. Next base: position 115,909 of record NZ_CP074101.1, read on the forward strand.
ACGAATTTAATTCCAAGAAGATTTGTTCCTTTTGCAGCCCAGTCACGTGAAGAACCCATTCCGTAATCTTTACCTGCTAAGATCGCAAGACCAGTTCCATCTTCTTTATAACGCATGCATGCATCATAAATCGATGTCACTTCACCAGTTGGCCAGTACGTTGTATACCCGCCTTCTGTTCCTGGTGCGATTTGGTTCTTAATACGGATGTTTGCAAAAGTACCTCTCATCATAACATGGTGGTTACCACGGCGAGATCCGTATGAGTTAAAGTCTCTAGGCGATACGCCTCTTTCTTGCAAGTATTTACCTGCAGGTGTGTCTTTACCAATCGCTCCAGCAGGAGAAATATGGTCTGTTGTGACAGAATCACCGAACTTCGCCACTACGCGCAATCCTTTAAGTGGTTCAACTTTACCAGGTTCAACTGATAAGTTTTCGAAGAATGGCGGGTTATCAATGTATGTGGAATTTTCATCCCATTTATACAATGCATCGTCTGTCGTTTTAATTTCATTCCAGCGGTCATTGTTGTCAAAAACAGTTTCATACTCTGAACGGAATAGCTCAGGTGTGACAGTGCTTTTCACGACGCTGTTGATTTCATCCATTGATGGCCAAATGTCATTGAAATAAACGTTCTCGCCATTTTTATCGACACCGATCGGATCTTTTGTTAAATCAATATTCACCGTACCAGCAAGTGCATAAGCCACAACTAATGGTGGAGATGCAAGGTAGTTTCCTTTTACAAGCGGGTGGATACGACCTTCGAAGTTACGGTTACCTGATAAAACAGAAGTGATCAGCAGATCATTTTCAGAGACAGCATCTTCAATTTCTTTTTCAAGCGGTCCTGAGTTTCCGATACAAGTTGTACAGCCATACCCAACGATGTTAAATCCGAGGTCTCTTAAGTATGGAAGAAGTCCTGAGTTCACGAGGTATCCTGTTACAACCTTAGAACCTGGCGCTAGTGACGTTTTCACGTAGTTTGGCACCTTCATGCCAAGCTCACTTGCTTTCTTCGCAACAAGACCTGCTCCGATTAAGACGTATGGGTTCGATGTATTCGTACAGCTCGTAATCGCTGCAATCGCAATCGCACCTGTCTTCATCACAGCTTTTTCACCATTTGCTAGATCAAATTCGATTTGTTTATCTAGCTCTGATTTTTCTAAGCCAAACCCTTGGTTACCAGCTGGGCTTTCGATGTGCTGATGGAACGTCTCTTTCATTTGAGAAAGTGGAATCAAATCTTGTGGACGTTTAGGACCAGATAAGTTTGATTCAATTTGAGAAAGATCAATTTCCACAACATCAGTAAAAATTGGCTCTTCTGCATCTGGCGTATAGAATAAGCCATTTGCGCGAGAATATTCTTCAACGATATTAATTTGCTCTTCATCACGTCCAGTAAGGCGAAGGTAAGCAAGAGCTTCCTCATCTACTGGGAAGAATCCGCAAGTAGCACCGTATTCAGGCGCCATGTTCGCAATTGTTGCACGATCTGCTAACGGCAATTGTGCAACACCAGGTCCGAAGAACTCGACGAACTTGTTCACTACGCCTTTTTCACGTAGAACTTGTGTCACTTTTAATGCAAGGTCAGTTGCAGTCGTTCCGTTTGGAAGCTCTCCAACTAATTTAGCACCAATAACTTCTGGTACTGGGAAGTATGAAGGCTGACCGAGCATTCCAGCTTCTGCTTCGATACCGCCAACGCCCCATCCAAGTACACCGATACCGTTAATCATTGTTGTATGTGAGTCAGTACCAACTAATGTATCTGGGTAAGTGATGATCTCGCCATCTTCTTCGATTGCATGAACAACACTTGCAAGATACTCTAAGTTCACTTGGTGAACGATCCCTGTTGCAGGCGGAACAGCTTGATAATTGTTAAACGCTTTCTTTGCCCAGCTAAGGAAGTTATAACGCTCTGCGTTACGTTCGAATTCTAAATCCATGTTAATGTTTAATGCATCTTCAGTTCCAGCTTTATCGACTTGTACAGAGTGGTCAATGACCAGGTCAACTGGAATTTCAGGGTTGATTTTATCTGGGTCTCCGCCCACATCTGCCATTGCTTTTCTTAAAGAAGCAAGGTCAACGACAGCTGGCACACCCGTGAAGTCTTGTAAAATAACACGAGAAGGTTTAAATGGAACATCAATTTCTTTTACCTCGGCAGTTCCCCATTTTGCCAAGTTTTCAACGTGTTCCTTCTTGATCACTCTACCGTCTACTTGGCGAAGCACTGATTCTAAAAGTACCTTAATGGAATAAGGCAGCTTAGAAACATTTCCGATTCCTTGTTTCTCTAGTGCTTCTAACGAATAATAGTGATACGTTTTCCCATTTGTCGAAAACGTTTTTCTAGATTGAAAAGCGTCTTGTTTAGCGACTTGCTGCTGTTTCGACATGTCCAAAATCCCCCTTTTGATGATCAAGATCAATTTCAATTCTCAGAAAAATCGTCGTATTTCACCACAATTTTCTCACAATTTCATCTTAAAACAAATTCATACATAAGTAAATAACAATGCTTTTATTAAATTCAATAAGTTTAGCTTATCATAAGGAAATGATTACTCTTCATAAACTGAGCAGCACGGGTTCATACTAATGCTGAGGTGATAGAACATGACAAAAAGAAAAGCAAATCATGTCATTGACGGCATGAACGCAGCCAAAAGCCAAGGAAATGGTGCAGGCTATATAGAAAATGATCAGCTCGTTTTAACAGAAGAACAAAAGCAAAACAATAAAAAGCGTAAAAAAAACCAATAAGAAAGGAGTGAGAAATGATGACGGACAAAAACACTGGGAAAGACATACGTCAAAACTCTCCTAAAGAGCATCAAGGCGGGCAACCTGAGCCACTATCAGGCAGTAAAAAAGTGAAAAATCGCAACCATACAAGACAAAAGCACAATTCACATCATGATATGTAAACATTTTCTCTAAAGCCCGTGACCAAACGGGATGTTTTAGGTCTTTCACACATTTCAGCTTTTATCATATGATTTATTATGAGATGTGATGGAGGAGTGTTTATGGAGAATGAAAAGCAAGTGAATTCCTCTGATTTTCTTGAAATAGATGATTGGCTGAATGTATTAATGGACGATCCTTTTGCATGGTATGACGAACAGCTCCCAATAGATCTTTATGAAACGAGCCGTGATTATATTATTGAGATCGACCTCTCCACCCTATCGATCACTGATTTAAAACTGACCTTTTCCGGATGTGAGCTCATCCTCGCTTATTTGATTGATGAAAGAGAACAGCCGATTGAAAAAAGTGTCATGCTCCCTTTTTATTTGAATGACAAAGACATTGATACAGATTACGAAAACAGAATCATATCAATCAAAATCAAAAAGGATGCCCATCGTCAAGACGGAGCATTTTCCTTTCAAATGCCGCACTTCAAACATTAAGAGCCCGCCTGTATACAGGCGGGCTCTCTTCCGTTCGTTTCAAGTCAATACCTTGTGCGAACCACCATGGCCAAATAGTAGAGTCGCTATACAATAATGTATTCCTTTTCTACTAAATGGTTTGGGTCATTCTAGTAAATGGGCGCCTCTTGATCAAAAAAGGCGTTTATAGAGAAAAAACTCATACATTTTTGTTATTTTCTTCTACCTTCCCTTCATGTAAAATAGAGTAGAGAGAAGGGATATAGGGAGTGAGAACATGTTAAGCGGCTGGTTTTTGTGGTTCATTTTATTTTGGGGTACAGTGATGATTGGATTACTAGCAATCGGTGGCTTTTTTATGTTTCGCAAGTTTTTAAAACGATTGCCGAAAGAAGACGGGAAATCAGAGCTTGATTGGCAGGATGAATATATTCAAAAGAGCCTGCACCTATGGCGCGATGAAGACAAACAGCTATTAAATGAGCTAGTATTACCGGTTCCAGAGCTGTTTAGAGATGTCGCCAAAGAAAAAATCGCCGGTAAAATTGGCGAGCTGGCACTTAAAGAACAAGCGGCCAGCATTAATTTAGACTTAATCATTCGCGGCTATATTATCGCTACACCGAAGCGGGATCATAAATTTCTACTAAAGCGCCTTCAAGAAAAAAAGATCGACCATTCACCATATGAATCTTTATTAAAATAACCTCCTTTTTAAAAAGGAGGTTTAATTTATTTGGGCCTGCTGCACATCTAATTGTTTAGACATCTTTCTAAACGACAAATACATCGCAACCCGCCAAGGGACAATCATGCCAAAGGCTAGAATCCAAAACATCCCGCTAAGCGCACCATAATCAATGGAAGAGCTTAAAATCGTCTTCATTCCGATACGAAGGACAAGAAGTCCAATGAGAATAAACACAAATGCTTTTGAACGCTTCAAATAGATTTCATTGCCTCTAATTTCAAATTTCGATGTTTTAATTAAAAAGATAGAGAAAAACATCCCTACAGTAATCGCCTCTAAAAATTCAGCTCCAGTTACTTGAAACATTGGCACAAAAAACATCAGTGCACCAGTGCTCATAAAGATAGGAGGTAAAATAATTTTTTTCGCGGTTGCAGGTTTTGCAGATGATTTAATGCGAATAAACATGACGGCTACCGCCATACATACCGCCACTATAGAAGAAATTATGATCATCATATCAAATCATTCCTTTATTCTTTAAGGTCAGCCTATGTATAATATACTCCAATTGACGAAAAAAAACCATTCGCCGCGACTGTAGAAAACGATTTCAAAAACCCGTAAATCCTCCAAATAATGATGAGAACATAATAATGATCCATGTCAGAAGATCAAAGAACAGCAAGATCCCTACTACGATCATAATAATCCCGCCAGTTTTCATGATGAGCTGCTGACGCTTTCTGATCCAAGCCATTTTTGTGATGAAAAAGGAAAGAACAAAAAACGGGATAGCAAAACCTAATACATACGCAATCATATAGGTCACAGCGGACTCTGGCTTGTTGCTGGCAAGTGTGATGACGGCTGATAAAATCGGGCCGGTACATGGTGTCCAACCAGCAGCAAAACCCATTCCGATGAGAATCGATCCAAAAAAACCGGCTGGACGATTTTTAAACTGCAACCTCTTTTCTCCCATTAAAAAAGAAGGCTGAAATACACCAAGAATCATAAAGCCAAAGAAAATAATGAGAATGGCACCAATTTGACGAATCGCATCTTGATATTCAATGAAAAACTTCCCAACAAACGATGTCCCAAATCCAATGGCAATAAAAATGAGAGAGAACCCAATTAAAAAGAATAATGTATGAAGCAGACTTCTTCTTCTCAGCATCACCTTCTCAGATTTCACTTCATCTATACTAACGCCCGTAATATAGGATAAAAAGGCTGGATAAAGTGGCAGACAGCACGGTGAGATAAAAGATAGAAACCCTGCTCCAAACGCTAAAAAGTAATTCAAATCTGACAAAAGAACACCTCCTTCTTACAATATACAATAAGAGATGACAAATTCATTTCATTTTTTTTACATCGCCTCAATAAAGATGGTCTAATCTCTTAAAACCTTATATAATTTAATTTGACATCAAGATACCAAACCCTTTAAATTTGAAAATAAACCTTAAAATGGATATAATAGAATCGATTCTTTTTATCAAGATTTGCATGAAAGGAACATGACTTTGGTAAAAACATCATTATTAACTCAAATTGAAGAAAAAAGAGAAGAGCTGATGAAAGTTGTCTTGCATAATGGGATGACATCAACAGTGACCATCGAACATAGCCAGCAGCTAGATCATCTCCTCTTACAATATCAACGACACTTACACTCAAACTCAGCCAACTAATGATATCTCAAGATAGAAACAAATGCCGCACGATTTTAGAAAAGTTGATATGTGTGACAATAAAAGAAACGAAAACCTCTGCTCACAGGGGTTTTTTGTTTTGTCTTTAACGGACGGTTCACGGCAAAATAAAAACCACTTTCCCTGCTTTATTCAAGCAAGTACAGTGGTTTTATGCGTCTGATGAAGGTGACTTCAATAAAGAAAGGACATCGCTTGTCCAATCTTTAGGGACCATGTTCCATCTATGATCATAATAACGTACGTATTATTTCGCTTGGTTGTTCATGGCTTTCATCATTTGATTGATTTTCTTTTGGGACGGTTTCATGCCCATTTGCATCATCATCATTCGAAGCATTTGTTCATTAATTGGTGGATTCTTTTTCAAGTAGCTCATCATATACTTACGAGCAATAAAGAATCCGAGTGCAACTCCTGCAAGCAATGCAACAACGCCTACAAGGATGACAACCCATAAATCCATAATTCTTCCTCCTTCATGTTGTCTCGTATAAAGTGTACTAAACAAAAGGCTATTATACAACATTTCACGTTCAATTTTATTTTTTTAAACAAAATTCCTCACTTTTACCGGATTGAGCCACCCGTGCTTCTTTGATCCAAAGTCCATAGCCAGGAAACAAGGACTAATTTTTCTTAGTACTTCAAAAAACACCGCTTCTGCCTCATAACTGCCTGTGGCAGACATTTGAATGTAACGGTCTTTTATAATGAATGCGGCTGTGCCTTTTCCATCTGGTAGCGATGCACTGTATATTGAGCCTATTTGTGTATAGTGAATGTTGGTTAAATTGTTCATTAAACGTTGGTGCATATGAAAAGCAGGGATTCGTTTCGTTACATAATCCACTTGCTTAACAAGCATGACTAATTCGTCATCACTGCGGTTCGTCCAGTGTAACGATTCAAACAAATGAAACAAGATAGATTCTCTACCAAAATAATGATGAGCAAACTCATCCTCAATCCAATAAATATAATAATGGCGTTCCATGTCTATCCCTTCCTTTCACATTTCGTCAATCTCGCTTATTGCTTGTATTATACAAAAATGTGAAAGAAAGAATTGTCTATATATGAAGCAAGAAGAAACTAGTTTTGTCAAAAAAACAAGAAAAAAGAAAAAAGTTTGCAGAGCATAGTGAAAAGCTCTGCAAACCGACTGCAAAAAAGCATGATGCTTGGAGACTGATTATTTATTTAGCTTTGCCTTTACGCGGCTCACCACGTTGCTGACAGTGAAACCGTATTTTTCAATAATGGTTTCGCCTGGTGCAGAAGCGCCAAATTTATCAATCGCAATCACATCGCCATCAAGGCCAGTGTAACGTTCCCAGCCAAGTGAAGCACCCATTTCGATTGCAACACGTGCTCTCACTGCTTTCGGAAGAACGGACTCTTTGTATTCGTCTGACTGCTCATCAAAGCGATCCCATGCAGGTAAGCTCACGACAGAAACGCGAATGCCTTCTTTTTCAAGTGCTTTTTGCGCTTCAATGGCTAAACCTACTTCAGATCCTGAAGCAAGTAGAAGAGCTTCTGGCTGTGCATCAGCTGCTTCAACGACGACATATCCACCTTTTTCTACGCCTTCATACGCCTTCTCTGGTGATTGATCAATCGTTGGAAGGTTTTGACGAGTAAGAACAAGCGCTGTCGGTTTATTCGTTGAAGATACAGCAATTTTCCATGCTGCAGCTGTTTCGTTTCCATCAGCTGGACGAATCACAGAAAGGTTAGGCATCGCACGTAATGAAGCGAGCTGTTCAACTGGCTCATGCGTTGGTCCATCTTCCCCAACCGCAATGCTGTCATGCGTAAATACATAAGTGACAGGAAGTCCCATCAATGCAGCAAGACGAATGGCAGGTCTTAAATAGTCTGAGAAAACAAAGAATGTTCCGCCGAATACACGAAGTCCGCCGTGAAGTGCCATACCGTTTAATGCTGCACCCATTGCGAATTCTCTCACACCAAACCAAATGTTTCTGCCAGCATAATTCTCTCTACCAAAGTCACTTGTATCTTTGATTGTTGTTTTATTTGATCCAGCAAGGTCAGCAGACCCGCCAATAAAGAATGGTACTTGTTTTGCAATGCCATTTAATACTTCTCCAGAAGAAGCACGAGAGGCAAGGCTTGAACCTGCTTCATAAACAGGAACCTCTTGATCCCAATTCTCAGGAAGTTTTCCTTCAATCGCAAGCTTCAGCTGAGCTGCTAGTTCTGGATATTCTTTTTCATATTGCTCAAACAGTTCATTCCACGCTGCTTCTTTTTTCTGTCCAGCGTCTTTAACAGCTGTTTTGAAATGATCGTACACTTCAGAAGGTACATGGAAATCTTCTTCAAACGTCCAAGAATAAGCTTCCTTCGTTAGCTTCGCTTCCTCACTGCCAAGCGGTGCACCGTGCACCCCAGACGTTCCCGCACGGTTTGGAGAACCGAAACCGATTGTCGTCTTCACTTCAATAAGTGTAGGTTTGTCTGTACTTTGTTTGGCTTTTTCAATGGCAGCCGTCACTTCTTCAATGTTATTGCCGTCTTTTACATAAAGAACTTCCCAATTCATCGCTTCAAAACGATTCTTCACATTTTCAGAGAAAGAACGATCAAGGTCGCCATCTAAAGAAATGTCGTTTGAATCATAAAGAACAATTAAACGGCCTAAGCCTAAATGACCAGCAAGTGAAGCAGCTTCAGAGGAAATGCCCTCCATTAAGTCTCCATCTCCGCAAATGCTGTATGTATAGTGATCCACAACATTAAAATTGTCTTTGTTATACGTTTCTGCAAGATGTCTTTCTGCAAGTGCCATTCCAACAGCCATCGCAATCCCTTGTCCTAAAGGACCTGTTGTCGCATCTACGCCCTCTGTATGTCCAAACTCAGGATGTCCAGGTGTTTTGCTTCCCCATTGGCGGAATTGTTTTAAATCTTCGATGCTCAGATTGTATCCGCTTAAATGAAGCATGCTATATAAAAGCATAGAGCCATGTCCCGCAGATAACACAAAACGGTCTCTGTTAAACCAATTTGGATTTTGCGGACTTACGTTTAAGTGATTCGTCCATAAAGCGTATGCCATTGGTGCAGCGCCCATCGGCATTCCAGGGTGACCGGAATTCGCTTTTTCAATTGCGTCTATGGAGAGAGTACGTATTGTTGCAATAGATTTCAATTCAATCGTTTCCATATAAATCCCCTTCCGTATCTTGTGTACACCATTATCATAAATCTACTGTCCTTTTTTCACAACTATTTCACGCCGAAAAAGAAGGATTTTGTCACATTTAGTTTATCGATCACCTAAAAACTTATGCAAATATGAAAAAAGATGAGAATATTCCTCCCATCTTTTCAAAAATAAAGAAATGACGACCTTTAATGAAGATTCTGGTCTCTTTCTCTTTTTAATTTTTCTGGTGTGACATCGTTTCCTTCTGGATCGACGATTTTCACGGTTTTGAGTGTATTTTTCATAGAAGAACGAAAAGCCTTTAAATATTCCTCTCTTAATTGCTTCTGTTCTGTTTTCTCAGCGTCCGACAAACCGGCCTCTTTCGACTTTTTTGAAAGCTCATTGATTCTTGCAAGCTGTTCTTTAGAAATCATGACAAACTCCTTTAAAACATTTTCTCTACATACTACTAAATATCAGTCATTTTTACAACAAATCACGCTTTAAGTCGCAAGCCCTTTTTCATATTCTTGGTACCTTCTATGGACGGTTGCTTTTGAAATATCAAAACCAAGTGCCTGCAATGTCACCGCAATTTCAGCGAATGTCATGTTGTTTTTTCTTAATCGAACAATTTCAGAAATCGGTACTTCAATACGTTCGCGGCCAGGCGCCTGTTCTTGGTGTTTTAAATTCAGTTCGGGTTGATACCCTCGCTCAACAGCTTTTTTCATCCCACGCTTAATTTTCAAATTATGAATTTTCCGCTGATACTCTTCTACAACGCCTACAATTTCAATGACCATCTCGTCTGCTTCTGAAAGCTCAAGCTCTCCTCTATGAAATACGCTGTACACCTTGACTTTTTCTTTAAACAGACAATGAAGAAGAGCGATTTTCGCCTGCCCTCTTCCAAGGCGTGTCTCATCTTGAATGAGAACAGCATCGATTTCTTCCTCTTTCAGCGCAGCCAGCATGTCAAAAACACCGTCACGATCAAGATCGTATCCACTCGCTTTTTCTTTAATCACTTTGACTACATTCATCTTGTGCGCTGCGGCTAAAGCAAGCAGTTCTTCTTCTTGTCTTGTAAGCGAGGTTTCTTGCTCTTCTTTGGCAGTACTTACTCTCGCATAAATGATTGCATTCATGTCTTCAATCGACCTTTCTACTGTACTGTTGCAAGTTGATATACGACTGGATGCTCTTTTTTAACTGGAATGACAAGGATATCTCCAGGCTGGATGTCAGTTGAAGCGAGATCATTGTGTTCAGTTACCCAGTCAATAAAAGCATTTTTATCGATTGATTTACTGTCGTTTACTTGGTCAGCTAATCCCCAAAGAGTATCACCTGATTGAACCTCTATTTTAACATATTGATTTGGATCATTATGGCTAGTGACTGCAATAAGTGAGAGAAATATGCCAACGATGAATGAGAATAGCCCAATAAAAATAATAGATTCCTTTAACCTCATAATGTCATCTCTCCTAATAGAATGTGTGTTCGTTCTTTCTGTCACTCATTATAAATACGAACAAACGTTTCTGTCAAACGTTTTTTTCGAACCTATGTTTGTACTGTTAGGAAAAACATGCTATAATTTCTTTAAAATTGACGTTTTGAGGTGCAAAAGATGACGAAGCTATCAAAAAGACAACTCGATATCCTGAAATTCATAAAAGAAGAAGTAAAAAGCAAGGGTTATCCCCCATCCGTTCGTGAAATTGGCGAAGCTGTCGGTCTAGCATCAAGTTCAACTGTCCATGGACATTTAGCTAGACTAGAAACGAAAGGTTTAATTAGAAGAGACCCAACAAAACCTAGAGCGATCGAAGTACTAGATGAAGAGGAAATGAATATTCCAAAGAGCACTGTAATGAATGTTCCAGTCATCGGAAAAGTCACAGCAGGCTTGCCTATCACGGCTGTTGAGAATGTAGAAGAATATTTCCCACTTCCAGAAACTTTTGCAGCGCCAGATGAACAAGTATTTATGCTTGAAATTATGGGAGAAAGTATGATCGATGCAGGTATTTTGGACAAAGACTACGTTATTGTGCGTCAGCAAAGCACTGCCAACAATGGAGATATCGTGGTGGCTATGACAGAAGAAGATGAAGCAACAGTGAAACGTTTTTATAAGGAAGATACACACTTTAGATTACAGCCCGAGAATCCATCAATGGAACCGATTATTTTACAGAATGTGAGTATACTAGGTAAAGTGATTGGCGTATTTAGAAATATTCATTAAAAAAAGCCGGTATTTCATCAACTGCTGATGAGAGCCGGCTTTTTCTTTTATGAACAAGAATATGCAAGAATACTGGAGCTTGGGAACGAGCCGAATGTAAAGTTCGGCCATATGAAACCTGTTGTACGGCCAAAAGGCTGCGACGAAAGAACATACATGAGAAATACTTGACCGTTTCTAAGGAACACAATGGTCCACCTTCTATTACATCCAGCTGCAAATTGAACCGTTTGCTGGCTTCCGCCTACACTCTGCCCTGCAATGAGCGGCTGCATGCTTTGAGGCTGAGAGACTGCTTGTTGATATTGCGAGATGATATGCTGCGGCGGGGCTGGCGGGACCGATTGTCCTCCTGCACCTTGCCCTTGCCCAGTCCCTCCGAATGGCAAGCCGGGAAATCCTCCAACTTGAGAAATAGGAAACGCCGGCATGCTTTGGACCTGCCGATCGTACAAGTACCCATTCCACGTACCTTCATATGGATTATACATACTAAACACCACTTTCTTAGACATTCATCACGACAGTATATGTCATACATAAAAAAAGAGTGTTGAGGAGACAAATAGAAATCTTTCCAAAAGACGTTTTATTCTTCTTTAGAACGGTTAAATACTAATGAGGAAGAAAAAAATAAAAAAATGAAAACTTTTTGTCTCCCTCAAACGTTATATATGTAGAAAGAAAAGAAATAAAAAACATTTAGATTTAATACTTGTAATATCTATGTAACTATTGTAACATTTGTAACATAAGAAGTTTTCATTGAGAAAAGGAGGCAATCGCCTTGAAAAAATTATTTGTTTTATTAACCGCTATTATGCTTATGATCTCATTACAAACAACAACACTGGCCGCTTCCAAAAAATCAGCCGCTTTGACAAATAAAGAAGCGTTACATATTGCCCTTGATGCAAGAGAACACTTTTGGAGTGCTATGTCAGGCTACAACATTAAAGAGCATTCAGATTACAAATTAAAATCATTTACTTATAAAGACATGACTTACAACTACCTGTCTAACACATTTGATACAAAGAAAAAACTAAACAGCTATCTATCTCAAGTGTTCACAAAAGATGCCATTACTCACGGTTTAAAAGACTATCAGTTCATCGTTCATAAAGGAAAAATGGCTGTGCCAGTTGGTGACGGAGACAATATGCTTAATTGGGATAAGGCAACACCTAAACTCGTCTCTAAGAAAAATACAATCCGCACATACGAATTCACAGTCCCAACACTTGATGGACGCAAAGTAAAACGTACTGTCACTTTCGAGAAAGTACAAAAGGATTGGAAAGTAACAAAAATTGACGCTGTGATCTAAATAAAAACCAGGCCGTTTACTAGGCCTGGTTTTTATATGGATGAAAATTCAGTCATACGATCTAAAGCGTGAGCAAGTGATGAAGCCGTTTGAAATTCATTAAAAGGCAGTCCAAGCTGTACAGCCGTTTGAGCAATTTCTGGTCTAATGCCTGAAATGGTCGTATCAACCCCAATTAACCGAAGTGACGTGACAAGATCAAAGATTTGATGTGCTACCATCGTATCAATGATGACGACACCTGATAAATCAATACATAAATGTTGAACACCTTTTTGCGAACACTGTTTTAATGTATTTTCTAAGATAATCTTTGCTCGCGCAGTGTCAATATCTCCAACTAAAGGCAATAAGGCAACATGACTTTTTAACACAATGACTGGGGAACTCAGCTCATAAATCATGTCTCTTTGTGCAACGAGTTTATTGGTGGTATTTTTCACATATTGCTGAATAAAGACATGAATTGAAATGTTAAATGCCTCAGATATCAAATCATACCAATAAAATATTCGGTCAATGTCAATATCACCTTGATGCTGTTTTATAAACTCTTTTAAGTAATGAAGAACCACTCTTTGATTGGACATATACTCTCTCACGACGTAATCTAATGGCGTGTTCAAGTGCTTCGGATCACTTGCTAAGTCTTCAGACCATTTTTTAAATTTCGTATGTAAATACGTCTTGTCTTCAATAAGTGCGCGTATAAAATGCTGATAATAATCTTGATTTTGCCGTTTTAGCTCTGCTATGATGCTGGAATCTGTTGAACGATAAATGGATTCTGGATCATCATCCTCAATTGATTCATACCATGTTTCAGTCAGTTTCTCTGCATGTTGCATGAAAAAATCGTATAATGCACGGTTCTTTTCCATAAGCATATGTCCCTTCACATTTTCTACTTGTCAGTCTTTGTACCTGATGGATTGATTGTACCACTGAATCTTTTGTACCTGCTAGCTCGAATACGCTCCTGTTGAACAAAAAGAGCCCCTCTCAATGAGCCTCTTGTCTATGTTTATTTGACAATAAATAAAATTCGTTTCCCGTCAGGATACCCACTGATTTGATGCCCGACCCATGAACCAGCGCCTCTATTATCTGATGGACTGACATATTGAACGCTCGCCCCCTTTCCTCCTTCAAGACACACCGCCATCGGCCATTCATCCCGGTCAAAACCAGGTTTTGTGGGAATTCCTTTTAATGATTCTTGCCTGCGGGCATCTGCCCCATTTCGGTCAATGGTACACACATCTGAGTGTCCTTTTCGAATAGCTTCTTGAATATGACTGCCTGTTTCAGGATACCGTTCCTTAGGAAATTGAATCACATGATCATAACGATCTGCCCCTTTTGCGAAACGATCCTCTCCAAAACCACCTAATAACGCACCCATCCAAATGACAAAACAAAGAACGACAGCAGCGATCCAGCCTTTTCTCATCTTCAAAAGCTCGTGACCTCCTCATACTTTTGATGAAATGATGTTGACTTGAAGGGAATGAGTCATTTTTAATGTATGAGTGGCTGAGTGATGACATGTGAAAAACATGAGCTGAATCTTCCTAGATACTGATCCATAAGAAAAAACGAATGATCTCTTCATCATTCGCCTTGTTCTACTTAAGATATTTCATCTACTCTATATAATGTTTCGTTTTGTGAAGACATCTCGGACGGCATCCCCTCTTCAGCTGATGAGGATCGTTTATATTCTTCAGATAAGATGACTGTACCATGTGATTTAATCCAGCTAACCAATTTGCTGTTAGCTGATGACTGATTGTCTGGTAATAAAAAGTATTTCACCTTTCCTTGTTGAATAAGTGCTTTTAATTTGTTGACAGTCAAAATAGGATCTGTCCCATTAAAACCGCCTAAAGCCATGACATTCTCATCTTCATCAATGATATATGGCGCTGCGGTAACAGTCGTAAGCGTTGCAAATAAATACGTTTCACCTGTTTGATGAGCCTTTAAATAAGTGAGTAAGCCTTGATCGACACTAGATGTAAACATGTTTCCTCCTCGTGAACTAGCCAGCTGTACACCTGCCTCTGGAAGAACAGCATTTCCACCATATATGATTGGGGTGGCGGACCAAAAACCTGGAAACAGTAACAGCGTTGTCAAAGCAGTAATGAGCAGTCGTTTCATTATCAATTGTTTTTCTCTATACATCAGCAATAGGATAGCGATACTTGTTCCCGCAATCGCAATGGCATACATCCAAATACTACTGATTTGAGTCGTATAGTTACTCAAAATATACCCTTGGAAGATGGCTGTAACAGCGATTGCTGCTGGAAGCAAATACGCAGATACTCCTTTGTTTGCCTTAAATAACTCTTTCATCTTCTTAGCTCCTATGCCGCTTAGTGCTGCGATAGGCGGGGCAAGCATAATGAGATAGTAATGGTGAAAGAAACCCGCAATACTAAAGAATCCGGCAGCAGGAATCAGCCATGCTGTCCAAAACATCGTTTGTTTCCATTCATTTAATTGAGCTTTTCTCTCCTTCCACCAACTGATGATCATCCCTAAAAGCCCAAACAAAGCAAACGGCAGCATCCAGCTGATTTGACCTGACAATGCAGATTGAAATAAACGAAATACGCCGGGATTCCCAGTGCCATACATATTCATACTTTGTTGACCTACAGCACTTCCAGGCGGAGAACCACCACCTGGACCATGTTGAGGTGGCATCATTTGATTTTGGGATGGAGGCGGCTGATTTCTGTTTGACTGATCCTCTGACGAATCGCCTAATCCAGAATGATCTGGCATCACCATACCTGCTTGCTGGTTCATGTCTCCAAAGGATTTCCCTGTCGTCTGACCAAGCAGCCGTTCCGTGCCGTTATAACCAAAGGCAAGTTCTAACACTGAATTTGTTTGGCTGCTTCCCACATAAGGGCGCTCACTTTCAGCTGTCATATCTACAGCAACTGCCCACGATAGAGATAAGCAGACTAATACGACCATAGAGCATAAGAGAGAGAAAATTTTCTTTTTTAACGGTACGCGAGCAGCAATGAAATAGTAGAAAATAAATGCTGGAACGACCATAAACGCTTGCAGCATCTTCATATTAAATCCTACCGCTACCAAAGCGAAGGCAATAAGAAGCCAGCGCAACTTCCCTCTTTTTACAGCACGCATCAAGAAATACGTACCCGCAAGTAATGTGAAGACGAGCATACTGTCGATATTGTTCGTTCTGCTCACAGCTGCGGCAATTGGTGTGAGAGCCATAACGGCCGCTGACACCCTTGCAGCACCTTGACCGAAAGCCGGTTTTATCATGAGATAAAGAAGAAGAACAGACCCCACTCCAGCAAGCGCCTGCGGCAATATCACACTCCATGTATGAAAGCCAAAAATAAGTGCACTGATGGTTTGAATCCATAAAACGAAGGGTGGTTTATCAATTGATACGAATCCAGTTGCATCAAACGAGGCATAAAAAAAGTGATGGAAGCTTTTGGACATACTTTTGACTGCAGCTAAATAATATTGATTGGCACTGTCATTCTGCCAAATTTGATAAGTGTAGAGAAAAGCTGCAATCAATAAAATCAACAACAATATCATATCTATTTTTTTATTTTTCACTCATATCTCTTCTTTCTTTTTCATTTATTTCATTCAGCATAGCTTGTAAATATGAAATAGTGATGAACAAAAAAAGAAACTTTTCTGCATTTGACGATAAAAAAAGCCTGCCCCTGTAAAGGAAACAAGCTGATTGTTCTATTTTTATTGCACCTTCGCATAGTTGATAAATTCAACAAAGGCAGCAGTCGCTTTTGGTCCGCCGTTGATCGTTCCGTTTGAATAACCCGCATTATGGACCCCGACGATTTGTTGGTTCTGATCTAGCATCGCAGAGCCAGAGTTTCCGCTAAATGTATCGATCGTATAGTATGCGAGATTCGTATCTTCTCTCGTGACTGGACCTGACATTTCCCATTGTGACACTTTGCCAGTCGATCTCATTTTATCACCTGGATATCCAGAAATTTTAATCGTTGTACCTGTTAGATTTGTCACTTGACGAATAGAGCGGTAGCCGACCGTATTTCCAATGTTCGTATCTGTTTTAATGACGGCAAAATCATATTGACTCGCCCCCGTGTTGATATATCCGCTTGGTACATAGAATTCGGTCATGTTTGCTGAGCCGTTCACAGCCGTGCTGTCATTCATGCCTGGGTAGACAGACCCTTTTGCACTATAGCTTCTTGTGACTGTATTGTAGACGCAGTGTCCGTTTGTTAATATTTTGTTTGGAGCAATGAGTGTTCCAGTGCAGCTAGAACCGCCAAATGTAATATAAGCAATAGAATTATAGGGTGCTACTCTTGTATTCGTCACTTTTGTTCTACCATCGTCTCCAATGACTACTTTTGTTTGAAAGTCTTTTAAATATTTTGTGAGTGGTTTTACTTTTTCGCCAATAGTAGAAGAGAGATCATCCACTTTGTCAAAGGATGAGGGGGTTTTCGTATCGTTGTGGAAGTCAGCTGAAGAAATCACCTTTCCGTCAGAAGTCACCATGTCATAATCAGACGTAAGTACTGAATCAGATGCTGCATGGGCAAAACTAGGCACACTTAAAGCACCAAAAACGAGTAGAGAAGGGATTAATTTTTTCACCTTTTTCATCATATTCCTCCTTTATGTCCTATATCAAAAATGATACGATTGTTTCATATTGGAGTAAATGAGAGAATATTCTTATTTTTTACAAAATATTTCATTTGTAAATTAGGTGTTTCGTATCTTCCAAATATTTATTCTAGCGATCTCTCTATGAAAAAAGAAAAACCGCCATTTTGGCGGTTCAACATGATCAGCTCCATACATCTTTTACATATCTGTTGTCATTGGCTAGAGATGTCAGCCATTGTTCAGCTGTTTCTTTCGCACACTGTTTCTCAGTCTGATACAGTTCAATAAGTGTTGCCTCGACATCTGGTGCCATGACCTTTCCATCCCCGCAAATATACAGGTAGGCGCCTTTGTCGAGCAATTCAATGAGCTTGGCTCCATCATTTTTAATGAAGTGCTGGACATACACTTTTTGCTCCTCGTAGCGAGAGTAAGCACGGTGGATGGTGACGACTCCTTTTTGTTCTGCAAGCTGCATTTCGTCATAATACAGATCATCTTCATGCGGGTGGCGGCAGCCAAAATAAAGATGGGCTTCACCTAACGTCTTCCCTTCATTTTGCCATGTTTCCCTTGCCTGAATGAACCCTCTAAACGGGGCGATACCTGTTCCTGGTCCAATCATGATCATTGGTATTTCAGGAGAAGGCGGCAATCCGAATCCTGCTTGAGCTTCATGAAGGAAGCAGGCCACTTCATCTCCTTCTTGCAGTCCGCATAAATAGTTTGAAGCGACACCTGCGTATTCACCGCGTCCGCTCCATGATTTTCCTTTCACAACAGCTACTGTGATACTAAGCCTCTTTTCATCCACCTTTGGCGAACTGGAGATCGAGTAATAACGAGGCTTCAATCCTGGTAAAAGGGCTAAAAAATGAGCAAATGGCAGTTCACATGCTTCGTATTGTTCTAGTAAATCAAGCATGGTCACACGCTTCTTTAATATAGCTTCTTGATAAATTTCTCCCGCCATTTGTTCAAGTTCAATACGATGAGGTGGGCATACCGTATATTTTGCAAGATCTCTTAGCTGAGTACGTGTCACAGGCTCTTGTAGCTCTACATGTGACGCCAGCAATTCTCCGACTTGAATTGGCTGATTTAATGGTAAATGACTTGCTTCTTTTTCCGAAGAGAGTATCATGTGCTGCTTGGGATCCAGCTTAAAACGATCGGTCACTCGCTGAACGAGTGTTGCACTATTTTTTGGCACGATTCCGATATGATCTCCTTCTTTATAGTGCTTGCCTTCAGGTAATTGAAGTTCGATATGCCTTGTTTGGCGGGTACTTTTTTCAGATTGTAATTCTTGATTTTTCAATACAACAGCTGAAAAGGCACCGTATGTTTTAGCTACAGGACGTTCCACTAGTTCATTCGTATATGCAATGGATAGGTTTGGCTTTTCTTGGCGTTTCTCCTGCAAGGTTAAATTGAATTCTTTTGCAAGCTCATCGAAGACTGTCTTCTGGAATGTTTCTTTATCTTCATCCATATCACCGCCCGCATCGCCTTCACCAATATCCGTTACACGCTTCGCCCCTTTTCTTTCAAGTGCTTCATCAATCAGACGAGGAATACGCTGATATGTGCTCGCCCAATTTCGATCTCCGCACCCAAAGACTGCAAATGTCACGTTTGATAGATCCTGCTCCTCATCTTGCGTCACCCAATCCACAAACTGTTTCGCATGGTCAGGCGGATGACCGTTGTATGAAGCCGTTACAATTAAAACTGCGCCTGACTCTGGTAACTTTCGAGTATAATCATCAAGCGGTGCCGTTGTCACGTCAAACCCTTTTGCTTTCCCGTCTTCAGCAAATTCGTTTGCCATCTGCTTTGCTGTGCCCAGATTTGATCCGTACAAGACCAATAGCGGTGTTCCATGACTCGCTATTTTTGCTTCAGCAGATGCCGTGCTTTTTGTTGGTTCTTCTTTCGGAGGCGCCATAAAGAATTGCTGCTTTCTTGGCCGCACTTTGATTTTAAAATCATTCGGCTTAATGGTCAGAGATTCTTTTAAATCCAGTTCATACGACGTATGGTCAATCAGTTCAAGGTTGTGCAGAACCATCGCCAGAACCATCGTGGCTTCATGAAGGGCAAATTGCATCCCAATACATGCACGCTGGCCATTTCCGAACGGTTTATAGGCATGCTGTGGAATCTTTTCAGGATGCATAAAACGTTCAGGCTTGAATTCTTCTGCATCCTCCCCCCAAACCGCTTGATCCCGATGTAATTTAGGAAGCAGCACATTGACACTTTGGTTTTTTTGGATCGGATATTTTCCTCCAATGACTGTATCCTCTTTCGCATAAAGAGAGAACGTAGGCGCCGTCGGCCAGAGGCGAAGTGCTTCATTTAAGACCATACGCGTATAACTTAGTTTTTGAACCTGCTTAAATGTCGGCAGTCCGCCTTGTAGCACGTTGTCTGCTTCTTGTACGGCTTTTTTTAATTTGTCTGGATTCTTTAGTAAAAAATAAATCGCAAATGACAACAATCCACTTGTTGTTTCATGACCTGCTATTAAGAAGGTAATGATTTGATAACGGATATTTTCATCCGACAGGCGTTCACCTGTTTCAGGATCCTTTGCATGTAGCATGAGAGATAGTAAATCATTGCCCGTTTTATCTTGTTTTTTCCGTTCTTGAATAATGTCATCTACTAATTGCTTCATAAAATCAACATCTTGTTCAAATTCTTTTCTTCTTTTGATCATTAATTTATCTGCGACCGGCAATCTGCTTGCTTGATCCATCGCTTCATTTAAACCATTCAGCATGCTTTCAATAAATGGATGTTGATTTTCTTTATAAAAGCTGTTAAATCGAAAATCAAAACCGCATAGCCCGATCGTATCTAAAGTGAGCTTTGTCATATCTTCTGCTACTTCAATTTCTTCATCACGGCCCGTTCTTTGCCATTTTTGTACAAGCTGTGTGGCAATATCGAGCATCATCTCATGATAGCCCTTCATGGCCTGCTGGCTAAACGCCGGCATCAAGATGTGATGAGCCTTTCTCCAATTCGGCTCTTCTGTCCAACTTGTGAATAACCCATCCCTGAAAATGTTCTCACTTTATTGAGACTGCTTCCAATGAATTTATCAAAACGCCTCTCATCAAATACTTCTTTAGCAAGTTCATGGCTGGAAACAAAAATACTTGTTGCTTTTGAAAATTCAAACTGAAAGATCGGCCCTAATTCATCTGCCAGCCGCCAAAAGGTTTGAGAAAGCTCTCCTTTTTTGATATGAGGAATATTTTTTAAAGGTCCGTATGTTTTTGGTTTTGGAATGATTGATGTTTGTTGCATGTGCCCACTCCCTTTATTTCTTTATGATGCAACGCTAATGGCACGCCATAAGCATTGCTCAATATCTTCTAAAAATTCAATCGTTGGTTCAATTTCCTCTGCTAGAATCTGTTTATGAAGCTGAACGAACGCTCCAAATACAATGGATAAAATCGTTCTCCCTGAAAGATTTGGATGAATTCCATCCTTTTTGCCTTCTTCAAAAATATGAAATAGCTCATTTAATAGCTGCTGCATCTTCTCTTTACTTTTCTCATCTAAATAGTGTGAGCGTTTGTCAATTTCTAAGAAGTACAGACCACTTGGATTCTCTTTTGTAAAGAGCACTAAGCAATAAAAGACATGTTTGAAATAAGCCCTAATGCTTGCTTTAGGGTCTGGACTGTTTGTATTCACCTTGTCGATAAATGCAGTCAGGCTTCGCTGGTATAAAATGTTCACAAGAGCCTCTTTACTATCAAAATAACGATAAATGGTTCCTGCTCCAACATTGGCTCTTTTCGAAATCATCGGCATCGTTGTACCGTCAAAACCCCGTTCAATAAATAAGTCCAGAGAAGCCTTCATAATCTGCTCCTGTTTATCAGTAGTTGCTGCGGGCATTTCATCCTCTCCTTTCGTTTTATCAGGAATGAATATTCATTCCGCTTGGTGTATATTATATTAATATTTTAAATTCTTCTATTTATACTTAAACACACTTATTTTTCTCCGTCACTACATTTTCTGAAAATAATAATAATTGAGAAATGATACCTAGATAGATGACATCCAAACGACTTATAAATATTGGCAGTTCTGTGACGCGCGGGTGTCGTCTGAACTATATGTTCATTCTTGGTCAATTGGAGAATGGATGTGATCGTCATATGTATCAATATATAAACTGCCATTACTTGAACGAACCGCATAAACAATGTCTTTTAAAGACAGCTGCCTTTTTTGAATTTCTTCATATATCCACTGCTCCGTTAATTGGTTTTCATGAAGGTTTTTCAAAATGAGCTTTCCGTCCATAATGACTTCAATGGGCATGTAACGCTCTGCATGCATCCACAGGTTAAGATCTTTTCGCGTGACATAATCAAATGAAGGGTATTTTTTCACTGACATATGCCCATCTGTTTCAATCATTGCAAATTCAACTTCACTAATGTCAAACACATTCTTTTCTCTGAGCTGTTGATTTAAATAATCAAGTGTATACCTCATTCCTTTCATATTCTCTTCAAGGATTTTGCCATTTTGAATCACAAGCGTTGGTTTACCGGCCATAAAACCTCTCACCTTCCGGCTTCTTAAAGCAAGTAAAGAAATCACATAAATAATGATCACAAGTGTCACAAAAGAAATGGTTGTGTGATGAAGCGGAAGCGTAGTATTAAACGCCAAGTTCGCCGCAATTGAACCTAGACTGATCGCCGCAATGAAATCAAAAATATTCATTTGTGCAATGGTTTGCTTTCCAAGAAGACGGGCACCGCCGAATAAAATAGCAAAAGCAAATATGGTTCGAAGTATGACTTCAATATGATCTGGCATTTCAGCTTCCACCTTTCGATTTCATGAAAAAAAGCCTTTTCTCTAGAAAAGACTCTTTGTTATACTATGCATTTATTCCGTCATTATTCAAATGGCCCGCTTCCGTTTGCTCAAATTGTGAACGCAGCTCAATGATTGAGCTGTTTCTCACGTTTACTGGATCTTGCTCGAGTAGCCATGTATAAAATCTTGCTTGCTCTGCTGTTTGCAAAGCCTGCATATATTTTTGGGTGGAGCGCTTATCTGCAACACGCTGTTTAATGGATCGCATTTGCTTCCAAAATTGATAATAAGGAAGCTTTAACTTGGTCATAAAGCCGCTATTATCCTCAATGACATAGCCTTCTTCTTTGATTGTGTCATCATGTGATACAGATTGATACCATTTATAGAAAGAGGTCCAATCATGAAACACTGCCACTTGCTGTTTGCACCGCATGCCAAGCTGTTCACTGAGCCTTTTCACTTCAGCAAATGGTTCTTTTTCATAGCTCAGCTGACGCTTCACGATATCAAGTAAAATGAGTTGATCATGATCATATGTGATAATATGCGGGTCTTTCTCTGGCAAAATGACTTCAAATACAAGGGATACATGGTTGTCACGTACGTATGATTTGATGTAATCGACCTGCACATCGTCAAAGGTCGCATAAAATAGCTCTTCGACCCAAGCAGCATGCTGATTTTGCTTCACATGTGACGTATACGATTTGGACGTAAACACCAGCTCATCTTTTATTTCGTTAAACCCAACCGTGCCTAAGTATCCATTTGCTTTATCATAGACCGTCACAGGAAATTGAAGATGATTCACTAAATGCTGCATTCTTGTTTCAGGACGTTCATCAATATTAAAGAACTTATTATAACTTCTAGACACAATCTGCTTTGAAGTCATATTGATAAACAACCCTCTTGCTTTGACATTTATTTCATCCCATTGTCTTTCACTAAATGCTTTTTTGGTGAAATTAAAAGATGAAATATCGTGTGGCAGCTTTAATTCCTGTACATATTCATGCTGATCTAAATGGGCTAAAAAATCATCCAGCGTCAAATTGGGCTGAACAAAGACCGGTTGCTTGTTTTCAGAAGCTCTGTAGACAGGATTGTCAATTTCATGTGTCTCAATCCCGCCTGCTGTGATTTTTAACACCCGCAGCTGTCCACCAAATTCAACCTGACCTTCGAGATTATAAGATCTTTCCGCCGCTTGGATAGGCAGTCTATATAAATTGCGATGACCGTGAATTTGAATGATATCTAATCCAGAAGTATTTTGCACAAATAAGTGGTCAATGTCATCTGAATATTCACCTACTCCGTGAATAAGCTGCTGCGCTGAGACATGCAGAAGCTCTTCTGGCAAATGGGCAAGCCCACCATGGGTGACAAGAAATGTCTGACCATGATACGTAAAATAGGTGAGCTGATGAAATGTTCTGACAAACTTCCTTAATTCTTTTAGGTCAAAACCTGCTTCCGCAATTTCAGGCGCAGTATGACGGTTAAACATATTACTTCTCACTTTTTCTTCATGTGCATATTTGTAAAGATGCTGATCATGATTTCCTTCAATGACGATCACATTGCGGCATTCTCTATGTGCCAGCATCCATTCTAAAACTTCCTTGTTTTCTATTCCTCTATCAAGCAAATCACCTGCAAAGATATAAAGCTCGTTTTCTTTCAAGTCTCCTTGCAAATAAGTATTTAGAGCTGTGTAACAGCCGTGAATATCACCGAAGACGTGAATGGCCTCATACTGATCAAAAGACCTGGGCTGATACGTCATAATGGCTGGATATTCCTCAGGCGTCAAAACGGTTACCCATGAAGGCACCTTCTCTGTCTTTAACCGTTCATTCATTTGATATAACACAGATTCCTTCACTACTTTGTGCGGCTCTCGACCGCGATTTTGCAGCAGGGCTGTTGCAAGAGGCACTTGCGTAAAATCGACGACATACACTCTGTAGCGATATGAAGTAGCTAATGATTTATACTGCGAAATGGACTTACTTGTGACATGTGTTGCATCAATGACAGTAAAGTCTCCTCGTTCCATTCGGGCTGTGAGGAGTTCAAATAATAAAGACCAGACTTTATGATCATGTTTGCTTGAAATTTCCGGCTTCCCATTGACTGATAACTGCGGAGGCTGGGTTAACAGACGGATCTGATCCGCTGATAATGTATATGGTTCTAAGCCTTGTTCTTTGATCCAAGTTGATTTACCTGCACCTGGGAGACCTCGTAAAAGGACTAAAGTTCTCATAATGGTTCTCCTTTAATGAGTGATATTTTACCTATTATAGATAAATTATGGATAAATCTCAATCTTTTATTGATGATGGTAATATATAGATATAAGGAGGGTTACACATGCCTAAAGAAGCGAATACTGCATTCAACATTGGGGATATCGTATTTCAAGTATTTTCTCTTCTATTCATTGCATTGATCGTGACCATCGTTGTCATCGCGATTCGAATGATAAGAAGAAAACAAGTGGAATTGAAGAAAGTCGAGGCTAGATGAAACAAAGTAATTGAAAAAAATCATTTAAAAGAGTAAAAAAATCCGGGAGTTAGCCGGATTTTTGTGTTTTCATTACGATCCCTTGTCGCTGCTGCATCAAAAAGAAAAAGACACCTAAAAGGACAAGAAGACCACCGAACATTTGCAGCAGCGTGACTTTCTCTCCAAGCAGTAAAACAGCGAGTATCGTTGCCCCAACAGGTTCTCCTAGAATACTCATTGAAATAGTTGTCGCATTCACATAGGTTAACAGCCAGTTATTAATCACATGGGACATGGTAGGGATAATGGCGAGCAGTAAAAAAATCCCCCATTCTTTACCCGAATAGCCTACAAAAGGCGTTTGCTGTATAAGGTTAAATAAAATTAAAAAAAGGCCGGCAAAACCAAATACACAAAAACTATAAATCCAATGAGATATCTTTCTCACAGCTTGTTGACCGATTAATAAATAACAAACAACAGCGATTACACTGAAAAAGGATAAAATGTCTCCTATAATGGCGTCTTGGTTATGTCCAATATCCCCCCATCCAATCATGAGCGCACCAACAATCGCCGCACACATTGTGAAAATGGCTGACTTCGTTGTTCGTTCACGAAAAATGAGAAATCCGCCTAATAATGACACCATCGGCTGAAGTGCAATGATGATTGTAGAGCTCGCCACTGTGGTGAGCTTCAATGAGCCGAACCACAAAACAAAATGGAGCCCTAAAAAGAAACCTGACATACATAAGAAAAACCAGTCTCTCCGCTTTAACGAGACAAACTCTTTTTGACGCGGCAGAATAAACGGAAGCATCAAAACCGCCGCAAATATCATTCGATACATACTTAAAATAGCAGCAGGCGCACTTGACCACTTCACAATAATGGCCGAAAACGAAATCGCAATGATGGAGATCACAAGCGGCACCGCAATCGACTTCTTTGGAGCATTTGTCTTCATTTCCATTAGCAGCTTCCTTTACATCAGCAGTAGATGAGCTTCTCATCTTGTATGACGTCATCTTACTATGACTATTCGCCTAGAGGCAAGATGAATTTTAAGAATGTTTACATAAAAAAGGCTTTCTTCACGAAAGCCCAGATTGTTGACAAAGGGCTAAAATGAACTTTATTTTAGCCCTTTGTCTTCTTTTCAGCGTGATAGAAAACCTTTGCAGCCCTAGGAAGGACGAGCATCGGCGCGGAGCGAATTTAACATTCGTGAGCACCGAAGCGCAGGACTGACACCGAATGCGAGGGTTTGTCTACACGCTGAAGCTTTCTTCACGAAAGCCCTTATTCATCATCTATTAATACATAAACAGCCCGCACCGGCCCATGAACACCAACGACTAAATTCATTTCAATATCGGCAGAATTACTTGGACCTGATATAAAATGAATGGCACCTTTCGTCTGCTCTCCTTCTTCTACTAGGCGATGAAGAGCTGAAACAGCATGAATCATCCGCGGGACAATTGTGCTTTTTTCAATACATACGATATACATCATCGGTAAAAAATGAAGTGCTCTCCCTTGACCTTGATGGGAGGAAAGAACAACGGTTCCGGATTCTGCAAGTGTGTAATCGCTGAATACCACTGCATATTTCGCTTGTTCTGCCTGCCTTATATTTTCTTCTCTTGATGTATCTGCATTCCAGCTAGTAACTGAGATTCCTTCTTTCCGCAAGGCTTGAAACATAGGATGACATTCATATTGTGCAAAACGTCTATCGCTCGAAGTCATCACAGGACCTTCTCCATACTCTTTCATCAATAATCGTAACGTTGAGGGTGCTTCTTTTGGCGTTGTTTCTACCACTCTCGTATGAATTTGCTGACATTGCACCTTCAATTGCTCTACCAATTCTTCTTTCGACAGACCTTCATTTGTTTCCCAATTGACTCGATGCTTCCAAACCGGACGCCGAATAGATGCAGGCTTGGAGGGGCTTTTGCCTAATTGTTGCTGGATATGTGCTAAAAATGGATCTCGATGAGAAATGGTTCCTTTCATTGCCGCTCCTCCTTTTGTTTCTTTTTAAACCAATCCCGAAACCTTTCTTTGCTTGGCGCTGGGAGGTCACGAATTTCTGTCCAATTCTTTAAAGGACCCGCACCTTTTGAAATCTGTCCGTTTGAAGCCATACGTTTCAAGAGCACAGGGGCTGCTTTTGTTCCAAATCGATACATTCTAGGAGTGGATGCGCCCATTCCGAACATTTTCATTGCCATCATTTCCGCTTTAGGCGCTCTCCCCTCTTTTTCAACGATGACTTGTCGATGTTTGATTAATAATTCGTGAAGTGGAATTTTCACTGGACAAGCATCTGTACAGGCTGCGCACAAACTTGAGGCGAAAGGAAGCTCTTGGTAGTCGTCATATCCTCCAAGTAGCGGCGAAAGAACAGCACCAATCGGACCCGGGTAAATTGATCCGTACGAATGACCGCCAACATGCCGATAAACGGGGCACACATTGATACAGGCTGCACACCGAATACATTGCAAAACTGGCTGAAATTCCGTCCCTAATATATTTGACCGTCCGTTATCCACAATGACCAAATGAAACTCTTCTGGTCCATCGACCTCTCCTTCTCCTTTTGGTCCCACGACAGAAATATAGCTTGTTAACTTTTGACCGACTGCGCTTCTGCACAATAGACCGACAAGGACATCGAGCTCCTCCATCGTTGGTACAAGCCGCTCCATCCCCATGACTGCGATATGTGTCTTTGGAATGGACGTGACAAGATCCGCATTTCCTTCATTCGTCACAAGACAAATCGATCCTGTGTCAGCCACAGCAAAGTTACAGCCCGTCACACCAATATCTGCTTGAAGAAATTTTTCTCGTAACAAAGCTCTTACAAATTTGGTCATTTCTTCAGGAGTCTCTGACATATCATATCCAAGCTTTTCATGAAAAACTTCCCGTATTTGTTCTTTCGTCATATGAAGGGCTGGTGCCACGATATGTGAAGGTGGTTCATGGTCATCAACTTGAAGAATATATTCTCCAAGATCGCTTTCAACTACCTCGCAGCCAATCTCTTCTAGCGCTTCATTCATTTCAATTTCTTCTGTGACCATTGATTTTGATTTCACGATTTTTTTTGCTGCTTTTTTTTGTGCTACATCTTGAATGTACGCCGATGCCTCTTCCTTTGTTTTTGCAAAAAACACATGACCTCCACGTCTACTCACGTTCTCACTTAATTGATATAAGTAGTCATCAAGATGGGCAAGTGTATGCTGCCTGATGTCCTCTCCAAGTTCACGCCACTTTTCCCAGTTTCCAAGCTCTTCACTTGCGGTCATCCGCCTTTTATACAGACGCTCCTGTGCTGAGGAAACAGCTCCTCTCATCACAGCGTCTTCTAATCCTTCGCCGATCCGCTCTTTAAAAGCCTTCTCTCCAATTTTCATACTCATGTGCCGTTCCCCCTCTTAGCTTCAGCGGCTATTCAACACTTCTGCGATATGCATCACTTTAACTGGCTTATGAAGACGATTCAGCCTTCCTCCGATATTGAGCAGACATCCACAGTCAGCACCGATGATATATTCAGCGCCTGCCTCCTCTATGCTTTGTACTTTTTCATCAACCATCTGCTCAGAAATGGGTGTCATTTTGATTGAAAAAGTTCCTCCAAATCCGCAGCAATTTTCAGCGCGAGGCAATGGTTCCATCACCAAATCTTTGACATTTGACAACAGTGTGAAAGGCGCTTCCTTAATTCTAAGCAGTCTCGTCATATGGCAGGAGGTATGATAGGTGGCTTTTCCTTTCAAACTCGCTCCTACATCTGTTACATGTAATATATCAACAATAAATTCCGTTAATTCATATGTTTTCGCAGCAAGTGCCTGAGCACGGGCGAACCACGCTCGGTCTTCTTTAAAAAGATGCGGATATTCTAAAAACATGGCCTTACAAGAACCTGATGGTGTGACGACATATTCAGCTGATTCAAAGGCTTTCATCATATTTTTGGCCGCTTTGATTGTTTCTTTTGTATAGCCGCTGTTAAAGGCAGGCTGCCCGCAACACACTTGTGCTTCAGGGAATTCTACTTCAACACCGAGCCGCTCTAATACCTCAACAGTCGCCTTTCCTACATGTGGCTGCATCGTGTCAATTAAACAGGTGACAAATAAACTGACTCTCATCGGCGAACTTCCTTTCTTTTGCTGCACCTTGATTTATGTCTGGTCATCTGATGACTAAATAATGGACCTTCATTTCATTTTAATCCCAAATTTCTGAAATTTCAACGAACGGATTTGTCTAAAATCTGGACTTATGGCTCGTGTGACTAAATGAAAAAACACCCTATGAAAAGGGCGTTTTGATGTTTATTTTATGTGATTTCTCAAACCAATCACTCTTTAAAATTACTATAAGAATGTGTCAACATATGAAAAACTTCTTCTAAACTATGAGTATTTTCATTCATTTGACTGTCTTGTAATCTTATTTCCTCCAAGCTACCGGTGGCAATACAATTTCCTTTTTCAATTATTACTAGTCTGTCACATAACTTTTCTGCTACTTCAAGTATATGAGTACTGAAGATTATGGAGTTTCCTTTATTAGTAAAGGCTTTTAAATAATCTTTAATCGCCTTTATGCTTTCTGGATCTAATCCTGTAAATGGTTCATCCATAATTAAAAGAACCGGATTATGAACTAAGGCACCCATTAATATAATTTTTTGACGCATACCTTTTGAATAGGTTTTGATTAAGAAATCAATTTTTCTTTCAAGAAAGAGTAGTTGGGACAGTTCGGAAATAAAAAGATCAATTTGATTAGAAGGAACTCCTCTTAATTCACCCATGAAGGTTACGTATTCCCTACCTGTTAAATAATCATAGGGACTTAAATCATCAAATACACAGCCAATCTGTGACTTAAATTCATTAGGATCCTCAACTTCATATAAACTTACAAATCCGCTGTCAGGTTTCATTAATCCTGATAATATAGATAAAGTTGTCGTTTTACCCGCACCGTTTGAACCCAATAAGCCTAAAATTTCACCAGAACTTATGTGGAAACTTATTTTTTTAATCGCAGGTATATTGTCATATGACTTTGAAATATTCACTACATTTAACATATAATCATCCTTACTCACTAAATTCACTTAAAGATGCGAAGTTTTTAAATTCCGAATTAGTTAATTTTTTACAGCATAAATGAAAGAGTATTGAGCTAATCATAAATGCCATGCATGCAAATAATATTACGGTTAACAAAGAATTTTTGGAGAGCATGATGATTAAACTCCCAATGATAATAAATAAACTCGACAAAAATTTACTCATGATACTGGACCTTGTACTAGGCAAATCCAGATAGGTTTCTCTTCCATAATTCGGGAAGGTAATACTGGAGACTAGAGCAATCAGTATTGTAACAACCGTAGTTAATAGATTTAAAGGAAGAATTAATAAGAAATTGACGTGAAATACTAAACAGGTTGCTGAACTAACAATAATTGAAAAAGGCAGTGCAACTCCTAACAAACTAAGCACCTTCGCTAAGCAAATTTCTTCTACTCTCACAGGAGTAAGTAAAAGGTAAACGAAACTTTTACCTTCAAAATCGGGCGAAAATCTATTAAAGAGTCTATGGATTACCATGACGGCTCCTGAAAGATGGAGAATAGCAAAGATCGATAAATGATTTTCCTCTATAAAAGAAATATTTTTGGAGGCTAAAAGATAATAAGGTATAAATATCAATATGTATTGAAAGGTAATTAATAAAAATGTTTGATTAAATCTATACATCTGGATTCTTTGAAAATGTTTATAATCTTTTTCAACAATTTTCCTTGTTAAAAATGAAATAAATTTAAGGTATTTTAGAACCATAGGCAATCTGGACAAATACAAGTTAAATAAACTGTTTCTTATCTCTGTTCCAGAGACATTGGAATTATTCCGCTGAAAAAAAACAATATATGTATAGACTTCTAAATGTTTTAAAGATTTACCCATTAACAAACAAATACAAATCCCTATAAAAAGGGAGATAGAGAGAATTGTCCATTTATCACTTATAAAATGAAATGGGTTAAAGAATACTAGTAAAGACTGGATAATATAATGGTTGTAAATTAATAAGTATTTTTCCCTCACCAAGCTACTAGGTATATATTCAACAAAAGGAAAAAGAACAGAAAAAAAGAGTATAATTATTATTATTTTTGTGAAAAAAAGAAACAGGCTATAATTCAATCCAATTCTTTTACTTACTTTAGCAGAAATTATTTTCATCACTATATAGATTTTTAACGTTGCTACAATTAATATTATAGGAGTTATAAAAAGAAATAAAAATATCCCAGTTGCTAAACTAAGGTTCAGCTTTGTGGCTATGTGAATGAAAAAGAGCACGAATATTACGAAGAGTAGTAAACGTTTAAATAATTCCCGCCCAATTAACTTACTGAGTATTATTTTATTAACAGATGGAACAATAGAAGATAGTAACTTAAAGTCTTTAAGATCTAACATACGGTACACATTAGAATAAACATTGCTAGTCAGAATGAACAATATTATTAATGAAAATAGTCTATAGGCCCATTCATTTTGCTCTTTTCTAGTTAATGGTTCTAAATTCTCAAGCATAAATTCAACTGTATAAGAAGTAAAAAAATTAACAATAGTCAAAGTAACAGCGATGATGATACTTCCTACTAGAAATGGGAGATAAACACTATGCATTCCCCATTTTTATGGTTATACAAAAATCTGTTTAAGATACTTCTAAATTTATATTTGTTAATCAAATAAATTTCTCTCATATCCATCTACCTCTAAACATCAAAATGATATTTAAAACTATCTTCATATATTTAGGAGTATCAATCCTTCAATCAATGACGCTGCGAATAAAAAAATAATATACATAGTAAGTAAGACAACCATATCTATTAAGTCCTGCTTCTGTATAAATTTCCGATTTCCACGAATGGATTCAATCGTTATTTCAGCAGGTTTTATAGCAAATGCAGTGACTAGAGCTATAGCAATCATCTCAAAAATCCCATGAAATATTGTGAATTTAATTACAGTTGAAATTGACATTGTTTGAGAGATGCTATAGATGGATACTCCAAGTAAATATCCTTGTAAGGAAACATATATTATTGATAAAAAACCGAGTGAAAAAACCCCAATTAACGCTGGCAGCAAGATAATGAAATTATGCGAAAAAATTGAGAAGCAAACAGCAAAAACATCATTCTCACTATCACTAATCCTTCCTCCAAATAACTAAGGGGAATGGTAGTCGCGTTCATATCATTGTTAATCGATAAAAATAATACAGTACCGAAAAAGCTAATAAAAACAACTAATAAAGCTAGCTTCAATACCCGAAAATTTCTCTTTATAAATAGTTTTAGCCAATTATAATTGGAGTGGTACAGTTTAATCTTCATATAATCACCTTGTTGACTCAATTGGTTTTCTTTATGTTCTCAATTCTTTTTTCAAAAGAGGGGTGACTTTCACGCCATTCAGACTTTCTTCCATAATCTCCATCTTCTTCTTCAATAAGACTGCTTAATTTAATCAAAGTATTGAGATACAGTGTTTTATTCTCAAGATGGGCAACAGCAAAGTTATCAGCCTGAATCTCAAATAACCGGCTGATTTTCTTTGGCAACCATTCCGTAATAAAGATCATGAGAATTACTCCTACTGGGAAAATAAGAACATATTGCCACCATCCGTTAGCAAGCATCACCTGTCTGGCATAATACATACTGATGCCCATAAATAATGTTACGATCAAAGTTAGAAACATGGTATAATGCGCATGTTTTAACTTCGCATGACCCATTTCATGGTATAAGATGGCGCGAATTTCATCTTTTTCAAACTTATCTAACAACCCTTCTGTCACATACACATCGACTCTTCTTTTAAATGGGAGTTTAAAAGAATATATCCAGGCATTCACATCCTGTTTAGAGTCTTTTTTGACCCAAATATTTACCTTTTGGTTTGTCTTATTTTCAATATCCTTGCGAATATTCATGAATGCTTCCGTATTTAAAAGTTCATATTTGTTTATTATTTTTTGAATGATTGAGTAACCAAAAATAAATAATATGATTAGGGCGAAGTACCAGCCACAAAATAGAAAAAGGTTATCCATGATCTTCGCTTGAAATGACAAAGGAAGTAATAAATATGATCCGAAATATAGCAAAGATAATGTGGCAGCACCTAACAAAACCACTTGCTCCCTAACATTCATTAAGAACGAATTTCCTGACGCGCCTTCATTTTCTTCTAAATCTTCAGACGTATCTTTTGTAGTATACTCAAATGAATAAGCTGTCAATAAAATTGACAGGAAACTAGGTACAAGTATAGAGAGAATAATGCTTAATACATAAGAGCCTGTTATTGATAGCACATATCCCATTAAGAAATAATAATTTAATCCCAAGGGAAGAAAAATGGCTAAAACAAAGGGAATAAATAATGTGAATAGGTTTTTCATAGATTCATGAAGATTAAAAAATAAAAATAACATAGCTGGAAAAAGAATTCCCATTAAGGTTATTAATATAATAAATGTGGTATTATGCTTAAAACCTGTTTTGACCTTAGTAGTTTCTGTTAAATTCGTTAGGTTGTATTTAGAGAAAAAAGGATTTTGCGATACCTGTTCCATCTTGATTTTATCATCATGAATAGGTACAAAACCTCTTCTTAGAAAAACTGTTGCCTTATCTTTCATTAATTTGTTAGTTTCAATTTTGCTAATTCCATCCCTAGATGGAATCTCCGTGAAATGTATTTGCTTTCCCCCCAATTGAAAGGCTGCTTCTGATCGATCTTTGGAGTGACCTTTTTGATAGGTTAATAAAAAATCCCCCTGATAAAGGGAATGGGAGATCAATACTTTTGGATTGTTATCTTTGTTCGAATCAAGTAGAACAAATGGAGAAACAACTGCTGAACGGATACCAACTTCAATCAAAATGACTATTATTGTAATAATGCTTGCAACAAAAAAAGAAAGTGAGGCTTTTCGTAACATTTCATCACATCCTACTAACTGATTATAGAATTACATAAATGAAGTGAAAATCTCTGGAATTATTTTTAAAATTATGTTTAGTAAGAAGGTGAAAGCGATAATCATTATTGATATCCACTTACTTGAATCCCTTAACAAAATTTTCACACCTAAATACATTATTATATACTGCCAGATCACAAAAAAATCTATATTTTTTAAAAAGCTGTTTAAAAGAGAATTATCGGTATCTTTTAATATACCAGAAAATCCTTTAATCTCGTACAATTCCCCAGAAAACATAACTAATAACGAGAAAGAAAACACCTTAATGGCTATAGGAACCCAACTATAACCAATAATACTGGATACCGCTCTGAATTCCAGGGTTTTAGTAGAAAACAGTGATACCATAAAATAGATGACAATTGCTTGAATCAGCCACTCTATAAGTAATCCTCCACTTATAATAAAACTGAAAATACCAATAATAATAGCTGAATTAGACAACTTGTCTTCTAGTTCAAACAGGTGAGAAATTTCCTGTATTAAAAATTGTGAGGTGGATAGCACTAAAAATATTCCGATTAGCATGATTAAAATGAACGGATAAAAATTCTTAGGTTTTTCAATTAATTTATTAAATAAAGATACTGGTTCAAATAATACAGATACGAATGATTTAAAGCCCACTAAAATTCCTTTCACCACACGGCTCCCCTTATACGTAATTAGTAAAGAAGAAGTAGTTATGAGAATCATAACTACTCTTCTTTACTTACCATGTAACAGCTGCTTTTTTACCTTTTCGTTTGATATACCACTTTAATGACATCCTTGCTGCCCAAGCGATAGCTGTTATGGTTCCAAATGAAAAGGCACCTAACACTATAGATATTGCCGAAGCAACGTCAGACCCCGTCATCACCATGTTGACAATTTTGGATGCCTTTTTTTGAGCCTGGTTCCAAGTAGTCTTTTTACTATATTTATTAATGATTTTGGCAAGGTTCACTTCTAACGATGATTTTTCTATAGTCTGGATATCAGAATTACTAAATTCGTTTTGATTATACTTCACTGGTGACCCAATAGTTCCAAACATCACTAAAATAGATAAAAAGACCATCCCAAAAGCGGCTAGGATTTTAGAATGTTTACCATTAATATTTACCATAATTACCACCTCCTTCTATTATTATCTAATATTACAATAAATAATATTAGACTTCAACATTATCATGTGAAAAAATAGATACTATTTAACTATTTTCAATGTTAAAAGATTGTTAACTCTTACGGGTATAGGTTACGTCATGCGTCATTAAATGCCTCTTCAACATAATTAATAGCTCTTTCAATGTATCATTTTTTATATAAACATGTAGTCTCCATGAAAAAAATCGCCCTTTAAGGGCGATTGAGAAGATTTATTTTGAAATCATTTCACGAATTTTTTCTTTGATAGGTGTTAAGGATCTGCCTAATAAGGTTTCGAAATCATGGCTTTCGACTGCTAATGCCCCATCGCGGATTCCGCTTTGCATCGCTTTGACAAATGGAACAGCTTCTTTCGGTACACCATTTGACGCTAAAAATTCTCCAAATGTATCTACATCCATGTGCTCTACTTTGATTTCTTTCCCGCTCACTTTGCTGACCATTTGTGCAAGTTCAGTGTGTGTGCGAAGCGGTCCTGACAATTCATAGATTTCCTGATCATGTGCCGGCAGTGTTAACGCATTTGCTGCTGCTTCTGCATAGTCATTTCTTGTTGCCCAGCCGACTTTACCTTCACCAATTGGGCTGATAAACGGCGCTCCGTTCACTGATGCCAGAATCGTATCTTTTTCATTTTCCACATACCAATTGTTTCTTAGAAAAACATGAGGTATGCCAGAGGCCAAAATTGCTTCTTCTGTTTTTGCATGGTCATGTGCTAGGTTAAGCTGACTTTCTCTTGCATTGACAACACTTGTATAAGCAATAAATGACACATTCGCTGCTTTCGCTGCTTGGATGGCATTGATATGCTGCTTCACGCGGTCTCCATCCCCAGACGAAATGATCAAAAGGCGATCAATCCCTTGAAACGCTGATTGAAGTGTATCCGGCTGTGTGAAGTCTCCCTTGCGCACATCCACCCCAGCTTCCTTTAGATGAACTGCTTTTTGCGGATCTCGAACACTGACCGCCAATTGTTCAGCTGGTACTTTTGCGAGCAAATGTTTGACGACGAGCGATCCAAGTTGTCCTGTTGCACCTGTCACTAATAATGTCATTGATTTGACCTCCTCATTTTTCGTTCAACGGTGATGTTTCATGTATGAAGCAGCTGGTTTCTTACATCAGATCATTCGTTATAATCGAAATGGTTACAACGAAGGGGTAGAAAAAGCTCTATGTATGAGCTTTTTCTACTCCGCCTCGATTAATAATTGCTTAATTGTCACTTGTTTAAGGTGATGCTCAAGTGCGGACTGTGCTTCTTTAAGTTCTTGCCGCAGTCTCGTATCCATGGCTTGACCAATTGGACATGCAATGACTGGTTGATGAAAGTTAAATAACTCTTCATCTTCGCTTACATCCACAGCCCGGTACACATCTAGTAGAGTAATGTCCTCTGCCGGCCTTTTTAAGGAAGCACCGCCAACTCCTCGGCGAATCTCAATGAGATCCGCCTTTTTGAGCATAGCCATCATTTTTCTGATAATGACTGGATTTGAATTAACACTTTCTGCAATAAAATCCCCTGTGCACTCTTTTGAAACACCCGCAATAAAAGACAAGATATGAACAGCAATGGTATATCTGCTGCTAATTTGTTTCACATTCCTTCACCACCGTTGTAATCAATATAGTTACAATAAGCGGTTTTGTCAATCAATAAACGGATGTTTCTTTCTTTCCCAATCTTCAAATGTCATCATCTCATGATGTTCTCCTGCATCGATTTCAAGCGGTGCAATGCATTCAAGCAAATTGCCATCTGGGTCAAGAAAGTAAATCGCGGCATGAAATTGTGGCGGATTATCAAGTACTAAAGGCTGTTGCTCTTCCGAAAAGCCAAACATCGGATGTATGCTGATCCCTTTTTCTATCAGCCATTCTTTGATCTGCTCAATGCTGGATGTTTCTATTTGGAACGCAACATGTCGAGTGGCTGGATGATATGGAATAGTGGATATATCAGCCTTCCATAAGCCAAGCCAGCTCTTTCCTTTCTCAATCCATAGAAAAGCCACTCGTTCATTTTCATGAGCAAGGGTTAATTCCAATTTTTCATAAAAAGAAATGGATGCCTTCAAATCACTCACAGGTAAATGTGCTTCATACAAGCCTTTCATCATCATTTCAATCACTCCTTTACTATCTTCTATTGTGCAGGAATTGAAAACATTCTTCCTCAGCAAAACGATGTATTTCAACCAAGCCATTGGATTGAGATGGTTAAATGTTTGATCCATTGCATATGGGGGAAGGTGTTCAAATAAAAGAAAGGAGCGTTCAATATGCCTTGGACAATGGAAGATTATCCAGCTTCATTCCAATCACTAGACAAAGTCATTCGAAAAAAAGCACTTGAGATTGCCAACAAAATGGTGCAGGAAGGCTATGAAGAAGGTAGAGCGATTCCAATTGCGATCAATCAAGCGAAAGAGTGGAAAAAGAATGCGACGGAAAAAGAAATGGAGGACTTTCACTCTCATGGTTCTGTGACTCCTTCTAAGAAAAGCAGCTCTGCACGACCTGAGCTCATGGATCATGCGCAGCATGTCGTGAAACATGATGAAGGCTGGGCGGTTCAAACTGAAAAAGCGAAGCGTGCAAGTGAGGTAAAAGAAACGAAACAGGAAGCCATCGACCGCGCGAAAGAGATTTCATCTAAAAAAGGAACAGCAGTTGTCATCCACCGAACAGACGGGACGATTCAGGATGTGGTGAAGCCAAAATAAGACCGCCCTTTGGGGAGCGGTCTTTTCTTTATGCATTCTTTTCTTTTTTAGCGGGTGCTTTTCTTTTCTTAGGTGCTGCTTTTTTCGTTTTTTCTGGTTTTGATCGATCGATAGAAGCCTGCAAAGCGGCCATCAAATCAGTGACATTGGATGAAGCCTCTTTTTTACCTGTCGTTGCTGGTTGAACGGTATGTTCTCCAGAAATTTTGTCTCCAATGACATTCATCAGCTGCTCTCTGTATTCATCGCGATAAGCGGCTGGATCGAATGTGGTGGTCAGCTGCTCAATTAAAAGGAGTGCTGTATCTAACTCTTTCTTCACGATGTTTTCCTCTTGCGGGATATTCGGGACGTCTGATACTTGTCTAATTTCGTCAGGGAAATGAATGGTTTCCATTAGTAAAATATGTTCGTAGCACCTAACAATCGCTAATTGCTCCTTTGAGCGAATCATGATCTTGGCTACACCGATTTTCCCTGATTCTTGCAACGCTTTTCTTAATAATGAATAAGCCTTTGCTCCGCCGGTATCTGGAGATAGAAAATAACTTCTTTCATAATAGATGGGGTCGATTTCTTCTATCTTCACAAAATCAATAATTTCGACGGCTTTTTCTTCATTTTCTTTTCTCAGCCTTTCGAGTTCTTCCTCATCCAATTCAATGAATTTATTTTTGGCATACTCGTACGCTTTTACAATTTGCTCTGGCGCTACCTCCTCGCCGCAGTTAGCACAAACCTTTTTGTAGTTAATCGGCGTATGGCATTCTTTATGAAGCTGTCTTAATTTAATATCTTTGTTTTCTGTAGCGGTAAACAGCTTGACTGGAATATTCACCAGTCCAAAGCTAATGCCGCCCTTCCATACTGTATGCATCGTAACGCCTCCGTTCTTTTCTCCTTACTATGTAATGTTTTCATCAGAGTTATGTATGTTTATGAAAATTTCATCCCACCATAAGAACACATGATGTAAGGAAGTGAAAAACACAATGAATCCGATGCGTTTAACGTCTGCACATGATATTCCTGCTGGAGCAGACTGGCTGTATGAATTAAAATATGACGGCTTCAGGGCCATTCTTATTTGGGAAAAAGACACCATCCATTTAGAGAGCAGAGCGGGAAAACGATTAAACAAACAATTTCCTGAAGTCATTGAGCAGTGCCAGCAACTAACAAAGCAGCTTGCACCTTTTTTACCGCTGACCCTAGATGGAGAATTGGTCTTTTTACTGAGTGAACAAGAAAGCGACTTTACAAAGGTTCAGCAAAGAGGCCGGCTGAAAAACAAAGAAACCATTCAACGCCAGGCTAAGCGGTTTCCATGTCATTTGATTGCATTTGATCTATTGAGATTTAAAGGGAAATCCCTCGTTGATTTACCGCTGATTGAAAGAAAAGCTGAGCTGCATGAGGTGTTCCAAGCTGCAAATCTTCCTCCCTCCGTTCAGCTGAATCACCCCTCTCTTCTTCAAATCATCCAAACCGATAGCAGCCCTGATGACATGAAAAAAATCATGCTGACCTATTTAGCGGAAGGATTAGTTGCTAAAAAGAAAATGAGTAAATGGCAGGAGCATACCCGCTCGAAAGAATGGCTCAAAATCAAAAATTGGCGGTATGTATCTGTCATCGTGACTCGTTTTGATAAAGACAATGGCTATTTTCAAGGATGTCTTTATCAAGAAACGAATCTCTTAGAGGTTGTCCAATTTAAGCATGGTTTTTCTAAAGAAGAAGAACAAACCCTGCGCACCTTATTTCTAACCAAAGGTCAAATGACTGGAGCATCACATTATGAAATCCCACCATCCATTGTCGCAAAGATTGCCTGTATCTCTTTTGATGGATCAGCCTTACGAGAGCCCCGGTTTTCTTCGTTTTTATTCGATGCAGATCCAGCAACGTGTACCTTTCAACACATGCTCAAACAGCTTTATCCGCTCCCAGCTTTGATTGACGTCACCCACCCAGAGAAACCGGTTGTACCTGCCCTTCATATCACAAAGGCAGATTACTTACTTTATTTGAGGCAAGCCGCTCCCTATTTATTGCCCTTTTTACGTGAAAGACGTCTTACGTTAATACGCTTTCCTCATGGCACTGGTGGAGAATCTTTTTATCAAAAGGCAACGCCCGATTATGCGCCTGATTTTGTTGAGACAGATCAAGCGCACGATATTTCTTACACAATCTGTAATGATCCTGACACGTTGCTTTGGCTTGGTAACCAGCTGGCGATGGAATTTCATATTCCTTTTGAAACGAGAGATACAGATCGGCCTGTAGAAATTGTATTTGATTTAGATCCGCCTTCTGTTAAAGAGTTTCACCTAGCAATAGAAGCAGCCAAACGAATCAAGACCATTTTAGATGGACTCTTTCTCACCGCATTTATTAAAACAAGTGGTGGGAAAGGGCTACAAGTTTATATCCCATTGAAGAAAAATGCCTTCACATATGAACAAACTAGACAATTCACTGCGTTCATCTGCCAATTTTTATGCGAACAAGCACCCGAGCTGTTTACGCTAGAGCGTCTAAAGAAAAACCGCGGCAACCGTTTATATTTAGACTACCTTCAACATGATGCTGGAAAAACAATCATCGCCCCGTATTCCCCGAGAGGAAACGAGCTTGGACTTGTTGCAACACCGATTGAATGGGAAGAATTAAATAGCGAAGAATGTCATCCTTCTTTATTTACGATGCCGGCTGTTATGAAACGTCTAAAGGAAAAAGGCGATCCATTCCGTCAAATGAGGCACCATGTGAATGATGATTCTTTTCGACAAGTTTTATATCAGCTGCAGGACATATTACCAGCTCATAAAATGGACACACGCGGTCATTAAGCGTTACACTTATTCATTAGAGAGGAAGAAAGGGATGACCATTTTGACCGCACACTCAATACGAAACATTGCACTGATGTTCTTATGTCTTACCGCAGGAATAGTGGATGTTATTGGCTATTTAAGCCTGGGGCATGTGTTTACAGCAAATATGACGGGAAATATTGTACTGCTTGGCATTGCAGCAGGCAGTTCATTGCAGTTAACCGCTCTTCATTCCATCACGGCACTTAGCGGATTTGTTCTAGGTGTTTTACTAGCTGTTGTCATAGGTGGAAAACAAGAAAAAACATTTTGGCCAAAAGCCGTTACACGCATCTTTATCATAGAAGTCATCATCTTGCTTCTATTTGCTCTTATGACCATTTTTCCTTATACGCAAGGTGCTTATTTTATGCTGATTATCCTTTTAAGTATGGCGATGGGCATGCAAACGGCGGCCGCACGCAAATTAAATGTCGCTGGCATTTCTACAACAGTTTTAACGAGTACACTTGCTAACTTATTTGAAGATTTGGCGCAACGCTTATCAAATCGGGAAAAAAGAAAAGCCCCTATTCAGCATGTGAGCTTGCTGCGAATCGGTTCTATTGTCTTTTACTGCCTAGGTGCTGCTTTAGCTGCGTATACAGATGCTTACGATCCGTTTATCATCATTTGGCTGCCTATTTGCATCCTAGGGGTTATTGTGATCACAGCTACATTTAAGCACTTTCACCAATTGAAATAGCCAATCTTAGATGGCTATTTCAACCACTGTGATGAAACATTAATAACTTCTTACATAAAAACCAGGAGGACGCCCCATAATGAATGTGGAGCCATATGGAGAATATCCAGAAAACGTCCCGAACCCTCCATATCCAGGGTAACCTCCTAAGCCCGAGAACACGCCAGGGCTCACATAATACCCGCCAAAGCCAATATGAGGTCCCACTGCTCCACCGCTAAAACCGCCGCCATGAAAGCCTCCATACACCCGTGGATCCATACAATCACCTGCCTTCAACTTACACTTCATCTCATCATATGCGTGACAAATGGAGCGGTGTTCCCTCTTTTGTAACAATTTCTATGTACAATAGACCAATTTCATAAAATTTGAATGAAAAGTCCTGCAAAAAATTAAATTAAGCAAAGAAAGGTGACCTTTTTAACTTGTTGCTCTGCCCTATGTTTATTTAGAATAATGGAGCAGGTAACAAATTTGCACACCCCCTTTGTTGCGAATTCTTCTTATTAAACGTTCTTGCAGCGTTTAATAAGAAGAGCCTATTTTCACCCATATAAAAAACCCTTGCTGATGATCATCAACAAGGGCGAGATATGATTGGGTGATTAACCACCAATGATTTTTTCTGCTACTTCGAAAGAACCCGCTACATTTTCAGTTAAAACAGCCGCAGCGACCGCTAAACCCACAACGAATAATACTTTTAATCCTGTTTTCATCTTATATCAACCCCATTCTTTTCATATGTAAATCCGCTTCTAAACTTTTATTCAAGTAAAAAACAGACTGCTCATAAAGTGCTTGCTTTTCACAATACTTTGCAGCAAAGTGAGAAAGCTCTTTCACTTCATGATATTCATTCTTTTCTTCTAACTTTCTTAATTTCTCATTAATTTGCTGAAATCTTTGTGGCACATTCGTTAAGTAAAGATCATGTACGATGCCTATTTTGAGCTGAAACACTTCATGAGAAGCTTCTTTCATTCGGGCATATGCAGCATCTATATACTGACTTGCACGCTGCTTTTCACCAATCACACAGAGTTCCCGGCTGATCAGATACGTAGAATGGAAAAAGAAATCTGAATCATAATACTCTTGATGAGACAATGCTTTTTCAAGATGTCGTATAGATTCTTTCGGTTTATTCCAAAATGAATATAAAATGGCGACATTATGATGGTGCTGAGCCAGCATAAAATCATCCTGTTCGCTCGTCAACACCTCTTCCGCCAAACGATAATTCTCAAGCGCTTCTTCGTACCTGCCAATCTCTGTAAGGTTGGCTGCAATAAGAGAATATGAAAGTGCAGTTCTTCTTTCATAGTGCTTGTGACGTTTATAGACGTGTAGAGCCCTGCGAATATAACTTAATGAAAGCATGATATGACTCAGGCGATAGTAAAGCCACGCGACCTTAAAATCGAAATCAGCGCGTTCGATTTCACTTGGAATTTTATCTAAGAGCTTTTCCGCACTTTGATACATCTGTAATGCAACCTCATAATTCCCCTGATGCTGTTCATACACACCCTCATAAAAATCAAAATAGTAAGCAAGGCGATTAGACAAATCATCATCTTTTTTCCCATAATGGCCTTCTTTACTTTTCGTTGAAACATTGCCTTTTTGCCCTCTTAAATTGTACATCAGAATATGATGCCTTTTCTCAAGAAGAGAATAATACATGAGGATGTCAGCATCATCAATTTCCTCTACTGCTTGTTTCGCTTTAGCAAATAGCCGTTCTGCCTCATCTGCATGATCTTTTTTGATTTCCATGTTCCAGTCATTTAATAGTGATGCCAATTCCGCCACAGGAACTTTGCTCATTCTACACCCCCAATCACCTTCAGCTACACCACATGATTTCACTAAATATGGAACTTCTATTAGCAATTGCTAATTCGTCCATTTGACATCATTTTAATATGAATCACTTGAATCTTCAATAACCGATTCCTTCGTTATTGCGTTTCTTTCTCCTAGTCAATGATGCATACACTAAAAATTCCGTCTTTTTTCTATTAAAGGACACGGTTGAATTGAAAAAAAAGCCCTTATTGGGCTTTTTGGATTTATTCCAATCTGATAATGGTTAATGCCGCTCCAACAGATCCCCCGCCAAGTAATACTACGGTTGCGACTAAACCGAATATTTGAAGAGAAATTTGATTCCCTGCTGCAAGTGTTGTAATGAGAGATACGTTGTAGGTAGATGTAGATAAAGCGGGTGATAAAATAGACCCTGCTATGGGTGTTCCGTTGTTAATTACCCTTGCTCCTGCAAGCAGTGAAGCGTTTGTGTTTATTTGATACGTGATGAAATACCTCCCTGAAACAGGTACAGTAAACACCGTATTCCCACCACTTACAGTAAATCCATCTAAACTTTGGTTATTAGGCAGCGTCACTGCCGTTCCGCCTAAAACAACCAGCACCGTACTTCCCGACGTATTGGATGCGTACATCGAGTTAGTTGTTAAACTAGTACCGGTTGGACCTGTGTCACCTGTGGCTCCGGTTGAACCAGTTACTCCCGTTGGACCTGTGGCACCAGTTGTGCCCGTTGCACCGGTTGAACCCGTGGCTCCCGTTGGACCAGTGACTCCGGTTGAACCCGTGGCTCCCGTTGGGCCA
The DNA here is from genome assembly GCF_024398395.1 of Bacillus sp. FS02. Lineage (NCBI taxonomy): Bacteria > Bacillati > Bacillota > Bacilli > Caryophanales > Bacillaceae > Bacillus > Bacillus sp. FS02. Next base: position 159,866 of record NZ_CP074101.1, read on the forward strand.
GTTACTCCCGTTGAACCCGTGGCTCCCGTTGGACCAGTGACTCCGGTTGAACCCGTGGCTCCCGTTGGGCCGGTTACTCCCGTTGGACCCGTGACTCCGGTTGAACCCGTGGCTCCCGTTGGACCAGTTATTCCTGTTGAACCCGTGGCTCCCGTTGGGCCGGTTACTCCCGTTGGACCCGTGACTCCGGTTGAACCCGTGGCTCCCGTTGGGCCAGTTACTCCCGTTGAACCCGTGGCTCCGGTTGAACCCGTGGCTCCCGTTGGGCCGGTTACTCCCGTTGGACCCGTGACTCCGGTTGAACCCGTGGCTCCCGTTGGACCAGTTATTCCTGTTGAACCCGTGGCTCCCGTTGGGCCGGTTACTCCCGTTGGACCCGTGACTCCGGTTGAACCCGTGGCTCCCGTTGGGCCAGTTACTCCCGTTGAACCCGTGGCTCCGGTTGAGCCGGTTACCCCCGTTGGACCAGTTACTCCGGATGAACCCGTGGCTCCCGTTGGGCCAGTTGCACCGGTTGGACCGGTTACTCCGGTTGAACCCGTGGCTCCCGTTGGACCAGTTACTCCTGTTGAACCCGTGGCTCCCGTTGGGCCAGTTACTCCCGTTGAGCCCGTTGCACCGGTTGGACCAGTTACTCCGGATGAACCCGTGGCTCCCGTTGGGCCAGTTACTCCCGTTGAACCCGTGGCCCCGGTTGGACCAGTTATTCCTCCACACATATTAAGTTGGGCGCACATGTCTCTCACTACTTTCAAACTGTGGAATCATCAAGACATACACACTAATACTGATAATTGAGAGAAAACGAAACGACAATACTTCCAGTCGAGGTTCCACCAGTAGCTAAAATCCCAATTGAGTTCAGATCACTGAGCGTAATGGATCGACTCTCTCCTGGCGGTACCGTGAAATCAGGAACAGCTGTACCGTTTACCTCTAAAGCCACGGTAGGTGCCACAGCCACAATCCCATTGTTTTCCACCATGATGGTTCCGTTTATGACATAAGGTGTTCCATCTGTCCAGACGACAACTGCATCAGCTGCTGCTGCTAAATCAAGTGTGAAGCATACTGCATCATTTACAAAGCCCGCTTGTTCATTACTACATCCGCCTAAAATAGCCATTTTAACCCTCCTTCAACCTAATCTTGATAGACTATGATCCATTGATATTGGATGATTGTGCGATTATCACAGCTTCAAAGCTTTATTTTTCTTCTTTGCACCATGTTGATTTGCATGTCTAATCGTGCTTGCACACTTTCAGTTGATGGAGATTTCAAGATAAATTTCACATCTTTCACAGTAATCGCACGACTTTCTCCTTTTTGGACAAGAAGATCATAACAAAATGTACCAGTTTGAATCCTAATTGCGACTGGTACATCCTGATGATCTTGATGATGCAACACAACAGTTGCCGTATTGAGAAATTTTGTTCCATTCCGCCATACTTCCACCGAACTGGACGATGTGGAAAAACAAAGAAAGATGTGGTGAGATTCTATGTTTTTTAAAATAAGCGCATCATATACAGGAAGCTCTACTTCAATCATTCCACATAAAAAAGAAAGATCGACAAGAATTTTCGAACTAGATCGATACAAAACTTTTTGACAGCATGTTGATCTATTGCAGCACGGTACAAGAAGTTCCAACAGCACACAATTTTGCTTTTCATTGATAGAGCTCAAAGAAAAATAGCAAGTCTTAAACACACTTCTTTCAAAAAACACCCATGAGTAAAAAGGTTCCCCATCTTCCATGGTGAGCAAAAAGGGAGAACTCATCGAACGTTTGTGAGTAAAGCCTTCTAATTTTGTTTGATTGTTTATCTCTTTTAGTTTACTCATCAACAGGTTTGTCACTTACAATCAGCCCAATTCCATGCTGTATACATAACTATATGGTCTTTTATCATATGTGCCTTTGACTATTTTGTGCGCGATTGGATTAGATGATGAGCATAGCTTTTCATTTTTCAAGTTTCTCTATATAATATGAACAAGAACTTCCGTGCCTCAGTAGCTCTAGAAGGGAAGAGCGCCGTAAAACAATTGTAGCTGGCGGGTCGCAAGGCAAGGGTTTCAGAAGCACCGAAAAGCAAATGAGCTGAGACAGGTGAAACTCCTGTCGGTGAAATTCCGTAGGGAAGCGTGTTGCCCCCTAGCCTATGCTTACGAAAGGAGTGCGGGTTCGAATCCCGTCTGAGGCTTGATGAATATGGAGGATGAAAACAATGCAGGTTTTTGAAGAATATGTAAGCAACATCGGTCATCCAGAGCTGAAACAGCGCATGCAAGACATCTTACAATGGATTTCAGACACATTCCCTCAATTAGAGCCCAGAATTGCTTGGAATCAGCCCATGTTCACAGATCATGGCACATTTATTATCGGATTTAGCGTCGCAAAACACCACATTTCTGTCGCACCAGAAGGAAAAGGGATTGATCACTTTTCAGCAGATATTGTACAAGCTGGTTATGACCATGGAAAAAAGATGTTTCGGATGAAGGAAAGCTTACCGATTGACTATCCTCTACTTAAAAAAATCATTGAATTTAACATTGAAGACAAAGCAGATTGTTCCACATTTTGGCGAAAATAATAAACACCCCGATCTGATTTCATAACAGATTGGGGTGTTTTTTCGTGGACTTACATTTTATTTGGTTCTCTCTCCTGCCCATTTCTGCTCCACCCATTCAAAGCACGACAGAAGCAGGCTAACGCCCTTTTGGAATAGCGGCAAATAAACAACGGTTACCGCCGTTAAACAAGCGATCACAGCACCTGCCAGCACATCAAATGGATAATGAACACCTACCCAAATCCTTGAAAATCCTACAGCGCAGGCAATGAAAAGCCAATAAATACGACGCTTGTGAAAAAGCCAAAAGACTATACAAATGGAAAAAATAAAAATGGTGTGATCACTCGGAAAAGAGTTGTTCACTTCCTTTTCGATTAAAAGATTAACATGATTCAATTCTGCAAAGGGCTGCTGATTGGAATAAAAGAGCCCAGCGACTTTCCCTAACATCTCTGCCAAGATAAAGGTCAACCCAGCAGATATCATCATCCATCTGTTTTTTCTGCTTCGGTTTTGAAACCACATGATCAAAAACATGATTGCAATGAACATCACTGAATATTCAGCCAATCCAATAAGAACTGGATTTAAGACATCGTGATTCATACTAAGCTGATTAATCGACCGAAAAACCCGTTCATTAAACTCCTGCATCTCATTTCATTCCTTTTGCTTCGTTTAGGAAAAGGATAAATGAAAAAAGAAGACCGTGACATCGATCGAGCGAACAAAACAAAGGGATCATCTCACATTTTTGTCACTTCGTTGTCATCCCAATACCAAGAAACCATGCACTATTTAGAATGATACTGCTCCCATTCTTTTTTCAGCAAAGCATATTGATAGGTATTTTCATATTTAGGTGTGCCATCTTCATTTGTAGTAAATGAAACAAACTCAAGAAAGAGGCCTTCCTTCCTCATGCCTAAACGCTCACATAATGTTTGAGATCGATCATTGTCATCCTCTACATATGCATATAAGCGTCTTGCTCCTTGATTGACAAAAAGATATGACAAGAGCGCTTCAGCACTTTCACGGGCATATCCCTTTCCTTCATATGACGCATGAAAATTCCAGCCAATCGAATACGTATCCGGCTCATCTTTTAGATAAAACAGTTCACCGATAATCAACTGACTTTCTTTTAAACAAACCGCCATATAAGAGTGATCTGCTTTTCTTTTTTGCACCTTAGCTACCGCTTCTTCTAATGTAGAGATTTGATCATCCAGAAAACAATTCACTCTTGGTTGAGACAAGTATGCAAGCATTCCGGGTGCATCTTCATCACGAAATGGTCTAAGAATTAACCGATTTGTTTCTATTTTATCCATAAGACTCTCCTTACTACTTTTTCTTTATCTTTCACTATTTTAGATGTCATGGACTGTTTTTGCCAATTTGATCGTATGAACGTATCCATTTTTTTAAACATAATGTCATCAAAACTGATATAATAGAACATAAGTTTGCATTTTATTGAAAAGGGATGACTTGAAATGATCAAAACGGTAGAAGGCAATATCTTAGACGCAGAAGAAGACATCATCTGTCACCAAGTGAATTGTAAGGGTGTCATGGGAGCAGGGTTAGCAAAGCAGATCAAAAGCAAATATCCAAATGTGTATAAAGACTATAAACGGTTATGTGCAGAACAAGGAGATGATTTATTAAGCTCCGTTCAGCTCATCACAACGAGCGACGGAAAAACCATTGCCAACTTATTCGCCCAAGTTGGATACGGAAGAAAAACAAAACAAACAGATGACGACGCATTACGCAGCTGCTTTGAACATCTAAAACAGACAGTGACAAATCTAAATGAAGAGCATCCCCTTCATTCTATCGCCATTCCTTATGGGATCGGCTGCGGCTTGGCAGGCGGCGATTGGACGATTGTTCGAGAGATGATGGAAGAGGTTCTTGGCGATTGTGAAGTGACGGTTTATCGGTTTAAATAGGTGAAATGAGAAATTCTGATGAAAACAAATATTACAAAAACCCTCCTTCATTTATTTGGAGGGTCATTTGCTAATTGCTATTTGTTATTTTTCAAATAATTTAGCACAGCTTCTTTATCTTCCTCATCTTCAGGTAGAAATCCGAACGTTTCGTATTCCCAAACGGCTATTCTTTGTACATTGTCTATGCCTAATGAATAAACATCATCGTATCCATACTCAATAGAGAATTCCCCTTTATGATCTAATTGGAGGGTAGCTGTTGTCCAAGCACCTAAATCATTTTGTATATATGCCTTTTTCAATGCTTCAAAAATTTCACTAAGTTCGTATAATAAGTGGATGTATGTTGACTTATTTACACTATATTTATGAGGAATTTGATGTCCATTAACATATTCATTTCCATTTTGTTCTTTAAAATAAAACACTATCTCAGCCGAATCATCAAGTATTTCTGCATACATCCAAACTTTATACCAATCACATGGTATTAATTCATTAATTGATTCTGCTATTTGTTTATAATTTTTTTCTAATTCTTCCATTGGGTTTTAACCTCCAGGTTGATTCTTAATAAATACTTGAGAATAACGTTCTCCAATTTTATACTCCACAGAGAAACTAACAGGTCGTAATGAATCTCCCTTATAGATAGGTTCAATGTTCACTGCTACTTGTTTAGGTGGGTTTGAATTCAAAGCTTTCAACCACCGTTGTTCCATGGTGTACCATTTCCCGCCGCTTCGATTAATCTGTGAATTCATCGGAAGTAGGTTATCAATATCCCCAGACCCTTTAAAAATAGATGCAATTAAATGCCCTCCATCATCATCCAGCAATCGATCCGGCTTACCTGAATTGGATTGAGCATATTGATTTCTTTTGACTTCTCCGTATTTTAAATCACTTGCTTCGACTTTGACAATGCGGCCATAGTGATCTGTTGTGTAGGTGTAACCTTGCTTTGTTGAATAAACGACATTCGGTTTTAATACCTTTTTGCGTTTCCATCGCACATAGTGCTCTCCGTAACTGACAACAGTCGGTGGTGATTTTGGTGCCGGTAAGCGTCTGCCTGTCTTAGAGATTCCGTATCCTGAGTTGTTGTCTAGACGCTTTGCCATGGAGAGGAGTTTATTTTTGAGATTTTCTCCGTCAAACACGTTATAAGGGAGTTTCCCTCCACCAGCCATTTGAAACTTTGGTGAGTATGGCAATAGATTCGGAATAGAGACTCTATCTAATGATTTTGCTCCTTGTTCAAGGCCTTTCTTCACTGTTGTTTTGGCCGCTGTTGTCCCTGTTTTTGTGATGGCTCCTGCCCCTTTAGAACCAAAGACAATTTCTGCAAGAGAACCAGTCGCATAGGCGAACCAGTGTGACCGTGAATACGCGTCACCATTTATGACTTCTTTTTGGAATGAGTCTGAAATCGATTTTCCAATCGCTTTCGATGTTTCAATTGGATGTGAAACAGCCGTTACAACTGATTCCACAGCCCCACCAGGGTCAGTGACAAGATCATATATTCCGGTCACTGTATCTTTTGCCACATCATATAGACCCACTGCAGCACCTTTTACACTATCAATGAACACCTCCGATGCTTCTTCCTGTGCTTTGATTTGGAGAAGCTGGCTGTAATACATTTTTTGATCATATGTGAGATTCTCATAACCGATCTCATCTACAATCTCAAAGTACTTCGCTTCTGATAGACACGAAGGATCATTGAGCTTTTCTTTCAGTTCTTTGATTCTTCGTTTTTCTTTTTCATCTTTTTTCACCTTTAAATAGGCTTTCACTTGAGCATCAATCTGATCATGGTTCTTGTACACGTCTGTCTCATGAAATGCTTTTGCATCATAATACATTGGCTGCGCATTCTTTCCTTTTCCAGTAGCAGCCATCATCTTTGCATAAAAAGTGTTGAGGTGATTCTCAACCGCTTCTGAATTTGCGTATTCCGTTTTCAAATCATTGTCTATTTGATGTAAAACTTCAATGGTCTCTTTTCTTTTTTTGTTCGCATCGTCTAAATGTTCATTGACCTCTTTACTTGAAAAAGTATGTAATTCAATTAAATCACTGATATCGTCAAAAATAGTGGAAAGTGCCTCTTTTTGTTCTTTGACCATATCTTTATTGTTCTGAATCCCTTGTTTCAATTGAGTGTCTAAAAAGTGCTCATCAATAAAAGTACTCCCGCCTAATGATTCATCATCAAGCTTTCCTTTCACCCCATCTAAAAAAGCTTTCTTCATATCGATAAAATCAAGATATGTGTCTGTGTACAGCGCAAGATCCTCATAAAAAGATTTGATATTGTCTGCACCTTTTCCAGTAAATTCATCACCTAAGCCCGACACACTTTTTAATGCTTTTTTCACAAGTTTCATTTCTTCTTGAAGCTCATGATAAGCCTTTGATCTCTGTTCTACAGCTGATAGTAAAGATGGAGCATCTAATATTTTCATATAAAAAGGACTCCTTTTATGGCATATTCTTTTACTAGAATACCATAAGGAGCCTGACACTTTAATCCACTTTATCGTTTTTTAACCAATTTTGAAGAATTTGAACATACTCATTGAATGAGATGCTGTTATCAATAGGAATTAATAAGGAATCCTAATAAAGAGAAGGGCTTCCCTCTTCTCTTATCTATCTCCATATACAAAGCTATATTCTGTAACTAAATCATCTCCCCAACTATCACTAAAACTTATTGAAGCTGGGCCAACACTAATGGAAATACCATTTATTGTTGCATAAGTGTGATGATATTTTGTGATAATATTTGCAGGATCTCCTTTTTTAGACTTTGGAACAAGTACATCTCTATCCATTGTTATAAATTGAGTATCTCCATAGCCAGGTGAAAGAATAACTCCATGACCATAATTTTTGTATGAGTCTGTATCAGCTGATAGTTGTTTATCTTCTGTTACATGTGTGAGGCCACCTTTACCATCAGCAACGGCCTTTTGTTGCTGCCAATACCCCTCAAAAGTACCTGATAAAGGGACTGCAGATGTATCCCAAGCTACTGCAAACGCATCTTTTTTATGGTTAACAGGCTTTTTAAACCATTCGGCATAAGAATGATATTGATATTTATAATTAGTTCCAGATGTACCTTTATAAAAAACTTGTTGAGAAATAAGCAGTTTGCTATTTGTTGCCGGATCGGTTGGCGGTAAAGATGATAAGGTATGTATTTTATCAGATTCTCCTAAATCACCATTATCTTTCAACCCTACATCTTCGTATGAAATACTTTTTCCTGTGAGCTTTTTATACTTCTTTATGTCCTCTAATTTTGTTTTTGCAATCCGCTTTTCATTCTCAGAATTATATTCAATTCGTTCTCCATCTAGTGAATTATAATATGTAGTAGACTTGACAACTTCAAGTTTGACTGAATGTTCTTGGCTTGTATTATCTTTAGTTTCCTTACTTTTTGCACTTGAAATACCCCCAAACATTGTCAATGAGAATACGAAAGCTAGTAAAATGAGTATGAACCTGATTTTCATCCCAAACACCTCCGCCCACACACTACCATATAAAAAAAAAAATCGTAAATATCTCAAGTATGGTTTTTATTATTATAAGAAAATACAAAGATTAGAATTAACCAAAAAGACAATACTTCAAACAGTCCACTGTTGTATATTTTTGAAAAAGGTAAAATCAAAGTAAAATAAGTTAAAATGATGGCTCCTAACAACATATATAATGTGCGTTTCATTTACATCCCCCAACAATTTTTTCTCAACGATATCATATTTTTTAAGACCTTTCAAAAATGATTTAGCAAAGTTGCTCTTATAGTCTACACTTCGGTAGGCAGTACTCACATAGATTACTTTCACGTTCAAACTCCATCACAACTTCATCAAATTATGATAGCAATCATTAAGACACTTATTAATTTTTTGCATCTCAAATCACTTGGGGTTGTAATGCCACCCTGTAATATTCTGTTTACCATTTATTTATTTTCACACCTACATAACTTTCTCCATCCCTTACTCCAAGTAAACACAAAGCTAAAAAAGGTGAAACTATACTCCACTAAAAAAAGAAAAACCCTATTATAAGAGTTTTTCTTTTTTGGAATCGTAGTCTTTAATAATATCAATTGGATCAATCGCATCATCATCTTGTGTATATTCCTCTACATAAGGAGTAATTAATTTCTCAAACTGCTTTTCATCATCCACTAGAGCAATACAAGTTTCATACCCTTCAAAATCAGATGGGTATAAATTTGCAACAGCACTACCATTTTTCAAAGCCTGATCTATCGCATTTTTTAATTCCAATAGACCCTTCCTGTTTCCTAAAATCAGTGCTTCTCTGTGATGAGTTTCTTGAGCATATATATTACACATCTCTAAAACATCATCATCATCCACTTGAATAGACATATAAAAGCACCTCCGAAGTTAAATTTAGTTCATTATATAATTCTTAATGTCAACATGCTAAAGAGCCATGACCTCAAACGTCTGATCCAAATAGTGATTGCGTACACCGCAAACAAAAATAGCTCAAACTACTTAACGGTACTTTACTCCTTTTTATATTTCATTACTTTTATAATTCTATAAACTATTACAGCAACATAGCACACAACTAAGGTAATCAGATATTCAAAAGGAAAATCTCTTTGTACACCTTGATAAAGAAAAATTGCCAAAAGGACTGTAAACAAAACTATTTGAAAAACTTCTTTTTTTATCATACAAATCCCCCGATATACTTTCACTTACGTTTTATACTTTTAATTACGTTATGTTACCGTGAAATTATAAAACAATCAGTCTTAACATTCTACAGTCAGTTCCATATTTAGGATTTAAGTAACAAAATTGAAAGTATGTACTATATTTGTTTTTACCTCCAATTGTTTTCTTCTCTTTCTTCATAAAAACATCCTGAAATTCTTCATACATTTTTTCAGCTTTTCAGAATCCCATACTTTATACAGCTCTCGCATATATACAGTGAAATTGGGTAATACCCAGATTCCTCTAACGGACACTGAAAGTTTCCTCTTTAAAAATCTTAAATAATTCATTTGTTTTTCTAGTATCTCTATACGCTACCATCAAAGCAAATGGAGCATCTAATATAAAAAAGACTCCTTTATGGCATATTCTTTTACCAGAATACCATAAGAAGTCTGACGCTTTAATCCACTTTATCGTTTTTTAACCAATTAACCTCCAGAGCTACCTCTTGATGCAACTGTTTGGACATCTTCATGTAGAGGTTGAGTCAAACCGTTTGTAAAGAAAAGTGTACCTAGAGCTACCACAACTAGTGAAAATGTAATAAAAACCGACTTCTTCAATTAATTCACTCCTTTTCCTACATACTGGCTTGCGAGTAAGGCTCTTTTATAGTAATTTAATGATTGTTTCAGCAAGCCTCTCCCCTCTAAATATTTCGCCACATCAACCAGAATTTCCTCTAAATCAACCCATACTCTTTTCTCTTCAAGCTCTAAACACAGATTGTTTATATTGTTCAATTGAGATTGATTTTTTTCATACAATAGTTCTTTTAACAATTTAAATTTTATTTGAAAAACGTTATGGTTGACTTGTTCTGATAAAGAAATGCCTAGATCAATCCATTCAATCGCGTCATTACTTTTACTGGAGATTTCTATTCTAGAAAGTTCATATAAACATCTCAACTTCAATAAATCTTGATTTTCGATCTCTTTATAACTCAACGTACGCCTAAATAGTGCTGATGCTTCTTCTAAATTTTCTTTTTTGCTTTCTAGAAAACCCATATTGTAATATAGATGAATGATTAAATGATTGTCATTAATACTTTCGATCATATTCTCAGCTTCACTAAAAAGAGCTCTTGCTTTATCATATTCAAATTGATCAATTAAGTTTAACGCATGTAGCATCCTACAGTTAATCTGTCTTTTGATATATGTTTCATGGGCATTAAATGTGTCACACGCAATTTGTGCATGATATTTTGATAAAAAGGTCATTTTCAAATCATAAAATAGAACTGCGATTTTATAATGAAATTCAGCTTTTTCTATTTCATCATCAACATAAGCCAACTTTTTTTCAGCTATTCTGAAGTAACTTAATGCCTTATCATAATCTTGTAAGTAGTCATGATAGATCCCATTATAAAAGTAGAAGTAATATGACATTAGTTTATTTGTTTTTTCTTCTTTTTCGTCTGGAGCATTCCGCTGAAAGAATGGCTTATCTAAATTTCTGCTAATATTCTGAAGTTTCAGCTTAAGCCTAAAGCTCAACAGTTGATAGTACAAAAGAATATCTTGATTTTCTTCCATTAAATCAATTGCCCTGTCTATGTCATCTTGCATTTCTATAGCTGCCGATAAATCCCCTTTTTGTATCGCAAGATTCCAAGTGTTTAACATGTTTCCTACCTCCTGAGAGGCAATTAATCCTGACATTCCTTTACCCCCTTCTAAACAAATCCCTAGTATAATTCTAACACGCATTTTACAACATATGTAAAGTGAATCTGCTCATAATAGAAATTTTCGGTATCCCGCAAATCTGATAATAATTGAATGGTATGCAATTATAAGAGTTGGTTAAAAGAGAGAGTAGCCAGAAAGGACTTGATACTTATTTCTTTTAGATTGACCACCTTCATTTTTTAAAAAGAAATTCACAAAATATTGTTTTGAAATTGATATAAAAAGACCTGACTGAGTTTCAGCCAGGTTCATGAAGGGATCAATCTAAATTATATTATAATGAAATCAAAACAAAACAGATAATTAAACATCCGTTCTCATTCACTCTTTGAAAATTCACCCTATACAGTACACTCTACATGCTCTAATTTTGCCTTAATCTAAAAAATCAATATTAACAGCGAAATTTCCAGCTGTTACAGTTATCTGAGGAATTTTAGTTTTTTCAAAAATGTCTACAATTTCAAATAATGTCTTTTTTATAATATCGTTACTTGGCATTGTATCTACTCTTAATATAAGGATTGTTTCAATGCTTCTAGCTACTTCAAAAAGAACGTCTTCATCTTTAACAGATTCAATGTAACTTTTTATTCTTTTAAAGAACCACTCTACTTCTTCTAAATCTTGTAACGGATATTTAGTAATTTGATGAATATCGGCTGGATTAGGTGCTTCTTTCTCTAAGATCGCTTCAAGTTCTGCTTTAGTTATATATTCCTCCTCCTCTTCTTCGTATTCACCCTCTGCTGCTTCCTCATCAACACTGTACTCAGCTGTATAAAGCCCCTCAATGAATTCATCAAAGGAATCTGCTAACTTAAAGTCTTCTTCCATCTCAACATCATAATAATGAATTGCAGGATTTTCTTTCGTCTTTCGATAATCCATCGCTACCCAAGTGTGACCATCCCCGTTAATTAAGACAAGCCCTTCTGGCAGCTCCCACTCTTTTATCAAATAGGCACTATCCATAATTCCTTCATCTTCAGCAATTCCCAAAAGATGATTAAATTGAATATGAGCCTCGGCCCATGAATTAGATTGAGTGGTTGGAAAAGCATTATGAATGGTATAACCACCATTCTGCTCTAATATGAGCTTTTTATATGTATCTGGCAAAGTGACACCAAGTTTCTTTTCAGCTTTAGCTATTTCTGCTTCGTTGATCTTTTTTAACGTATAGTAACCTTCCTCGTCTATTTCCCAAAATGATTTCAAGATGAATGCCTCCTAGTAAAATATGCACATAAGTATACCATCTTGCTGAGTATATTTAACAATTTAGGCAAAATAAAAGAAGAATATTAGTTACTTAGTCATTCACGTTGTCTATTTTTGTCGAAACGATAGTAAAAAGAAGGTACTTCATGTAAAATTTCCTTTGCACCTAAAAATCAGGAGGATCCAATATGAAGAAATTATCTATATTCATTTTTATTTGTTTAATGATGCTAACAGCTTGCAGTAGCGCAGCATCAAATGAAAAACAGCTCACGACAGCCAATATTATTGAAGCTTTTAAAAGTGCTGGGCTTGAAGCAGAAAAACCATCTGATCTTAAACAAAAAGAGTTTGGAAATATAAGAGAAGAAGGAAAAAGAATTCTTATTCCTTCCTTAGGTGAAAATGCTGGTGGAAGGATCTTTAAATTTGGAAATGAAACTGATTTACAGCAGGCGAAATCCTATTATGATGAGTTAGGCAATGCTGGATCTATGTTCTTCTCTCACACCTATTCAAAAGGGAATTTTCTATTACAAATGAACGGAGAAATGAAAGATTCTGAATTTGAAAAGTATAAGAAAGTAATGGATGAGGAAATAAAATAATTTCATATATTTTTAAAAGAAGGAAGGTCAACAAATGTTATCATTTTGGCTGCTAACAGTTATTCTTACGATTGTTATATTGGGTGTTTCTTTGATCTTTAAAAGAAAGAATGCACCTTTACAGTATGGAATACCATCAATTCTCATCTTCATCAGTATTATCTTATTATTAATCAGTTTTTTCGTAGGAAAGTGGGAAGGTTTAGGACTGGGTGCAATCAGTATATCTTTACTGGTTGCATCTGTGATCACTTTAATTATTAATAGTACCTTGAGTTATTTTAGTCATAAATAACATAGAGCCACTTCTGCATAAGAAGTGGCTCTTTCGATTAATTAAAAGTGAAATATGCATGAAAATATCACAAGACCAACTAATTGAATAAAAACCCCCTGAAGCCAATGGCTTCAAGGGGTTTCTTGATTAATACTGAGACATATACTGATCGCGTTCCCATGGGTGTACTTGGGTGCGGAACATAATTTCTAATTTAAATACAGTATATACGACACTCTAAACCCTTGAAAACAAAAGGTTTTTTATTGGTCTATTATTTTAAATTTGAAATAGAATCTCTATAATTCTCAATATTTTTTGGTCAAATTTTGGTCATGATTTTGGTCAAAACTTATTGAATAAAGTTTAAACCTTGATAATTACTCTTCATGTGCTGTGTTTAGTATTCTTGAAACTTTGGAAGCAGTAATTATAGAATGTTTAGAATTAGATTTAGCTCTTGATTCTCCTTCCTTTACTATTTCTTTAATTAAGTCTCCATTAAATTTACCCAAATTGGAGGTATTCAAAGTCATTCGTATTGCAGTACCCTGAAAATTAACTTCTCCATAAGCATGATCTTCATTCTTTAGAGCTAGCCCTATATTTCCACTACATATAAATAAGTCTCCACCATCTTGACAAATTTTGCTTGTAACGAAAAGTCCATACCCCGAATTGTCCCATACTGAATTATTTTGGCCACGGATTACTCCATTGTGCTTAAAAACCTTTCCTGAAATGCCTGGCTCTAAAGATAACAACAATGCATCTTTATTATCTTTTGGTTTTAAATTGGGATTAACCCGAATGGCTTGTGGAATTCCAACTCCTTCATCAAGCAATGCAATCTCTACTTTATTTTTAGTAGGCCAATATTGTGCAGCGAACCAGCAACTCTCGGCGGTACTATGTTCCACACTATTTCTCATTAGCTCCCTAATAGAATAGCCAAGTATTTCAGTCAAATTTGGATTTCCTTGAGACAATACTTTTGCTAGTTCATAAGATTTACGTTCAATAGTTTCTTGTACTACTTCGTTTTGTTCATATGATTCATTCTTTAAATCTCTAACTTTCAATTCCGTAATTGGAACATATGTATTACTTCCAAAAGCTCCCCCAGGTTTATTTCCAAAATTAAGAAACATACTCTGAAAAAATCCCATGTGTGCGGCATAATTATGGTTTTTATAATTTTCTCCAAAAAATTTAATATTGGGATTTGCTGTTATTAGGCTTCTTATTTTAGAACCAACTAACAGCATACCAAAGGGTTCTACAGTACCTATACCACTGTAATCAAATACGACACTATCAGAACCATTAAAATCATTAACAGCATTACAAAAATTTACTGCATTTAGAACAGTTAATTCAGGTAAAAAAATTCTTTTTTTCTGCATCCATCTTCCTCCTTTTTCAAAATTTTAACATACTCAGAGTCTTAAGATTAGTATTATTTTGAAATTGATACTCTAGTTTTAAAGATTTTTCTTGTCTACTTTAGCGCTTCAAGTTTCTCCTTGGTCTTAGGACCATAGATACCGTCAGCAACCAATCCATATATGGATTGGAATCGTTTGACCGCATCCGCTGTTTTTGGCCCGTAATAACCATCAACGCCGTTGTTTTTTGCCTTTTTATCCGGGTAGTAGTAAACAGCCGCTAGGGCTTCTTGTACGGCTTTTACTGCTGATCCCTTTGTAAGAGGCTTTGTGACTTTTAAAATGCCAGTAGGCAGGTTGTATGACTTTTTAGCAGGCTTGGAAACTGCTGTTTTGGATGGTGCTGCTGTTGTTGGTTTAACAGTCGGCTTTTTATTTGTGTGAGCAACGGCGATACCACCTTTGAAGCTGTCCCAACGATTAAGCAGCTTGCGGGGACATTCTTTCCCGCTCCAATGCTTATGCGGCACAACGTTTGCCAACGGAATCCCTTGATCCTGCATTAACTGGCGAATTAACCATTGAGCGTTCTCGACTGCTTTCTCAAAATTACCATCACTATTTTCACAAATTTCAATGCCGATCGACTTCATATTTCCCGTGCCTCTGCCATCCCCTGCGTGCCATCCGTTTTCGTTTAGTGGTAAGTGCTGATAGATGACATTTTCGTCCACAGTGTAATGCCAGCTTACACCTGTACTAGATCGTTTTACGAATGCTGCATGACTCGCTGCATTTGCGCCTTTTGCTGTATTTGCGGTGTTGTGGACAGTGATGTATAACGGCTTCATATAGTTGCCAGGGCGGTTCTTATTGCTCTTTGAGATATAGTCTTGAATGATTTTTACCATTGTTCATCTACTCCTTAATTTGTTTTTATATAGAAAAAAGCCGCCGACTACTCAGCAGCTTTCTTTTCTGATTCTTCTTTTTGGCTGTCATTTTCAATCACATGAAGCCTGTCAGTGATGGAAGCTGGAATTTTCACGCCGATCTGTGCAAGGTTCTCTACGATAGACAAACCCTCATTGGCGATATAAAAAAGCACTGTCCCGAAGGTCAGCACTCCATTTAAGCCCATGATCTGATCAATGATGTTAGCCACAATCACGACAACAAAACTAAGCATTTTCCGCACGTAACCGAACCATGCTGTACGGCTGCGTAGTTTGCCAACTTTCCACGCTTTGATGATACCCGTCAGAACATCAATAACACTTAGCAGCACGAGCAAGTCCAGAAATTTCACTCCGCCAAATAAATAAGTCTTCGCTAAATCCAAAGTTTCAAAGTTAATAAACACTATCGTTTCCTCCATTTCGTTAATCACCTCCTTTAAGAAGGCAAAATAAAAAGCACCTGTTAAGATGCTGTTGTTCCTAAATCCACTGAGACAGCAGGCTTATCGAACCTCAATCCTGTGATCTCCTCATACTGTTCCGGCGTAACATACCCCTGTTGAATGCCGTCTTCTAAATCTTTAATATTACAGTCATCAAAGGACATTGCTTGTTTAACCATTGCAGTTGAAGTCCATTTATAAAATAAGGCTAAAACCCAGAAATTAAGATTCATCTATAAACCCTCCTTTAATTTAAGGATTTCTAATTGCATTTCTGCAAGTTTTTGCCCCAACGTTGTATTCATTCTATCCGACTGTTGACGTGCTATTTTTTCTAGCGCCAATTGCTCTCCTAGAACCAGTAATTGTTTTTCAACATTTGATAACGGCTTTTCATTACTCTCGGATAGATACTCATTCCACGCGGCTTCCAATACTTCGTCCGAAGGCATAGGGTCGTCTAAAGACCATTTGTCTATAAACTGCCCTTCTCCGTCATCCCGCACTGAATAATCAACACCTAATTCCGCATTTGGGTATAAATATTTTATCGCTAGCGCCTTATTCATCTTTTCCCTCCTATCTTAACTGAGACATGGTAACGTAAGCTGTGTTTATTGATACTGTTTTGTTCGTCGCTCTTGGTGTTATATAAAAAGTTACCTTATCGCCAGTTTTAAATTTTTGTAATAAATAAAGCACGCACGTACTTGATGATGTTGCTGGATTCCAGTTTCCAAAACGTTGAAATTCTGTTCCATTCACATAGCACGATAAAATATTATCCGATCCAACTGTAATGTTTGTGCTAGTTATATAAAGCCTGATCAAATAAAGACCACTATTTTTCAGTGTGATTTCAGCACGAGTCCGATTATACTCTGATAAATCATCTGCTCGTGTTGCCCCAAAAACAAGCTTTGTCGCTACATTTTCAGCAGCGGAAACGGATGAATTATCTTGATCATAGGTATCAACATAAGTGCTGTTCGCCACATCTTCTACAGTTAGCGTTTTTTTCCATCCACGAAACCCCTGAGCGTGGAACGTTCCAATCCACGTTAAATTATCAAATGACCTTGTGACAATGATTCTTTTGTAATTTATACCACTTTGAGAATATGCTGTTTCTAACACTTCAATATAGTAAAAGCTTCCATCTTCTACGGGTACGTTTAGAAGGTTTGCCCCCATATAAAAACCAGTAGGTAATGTAAAAATGTCAGTTCCGTTAGCCAGTCTCGCCACTTTTCCATTGTCTGCCGTGAGTTTATAAAGTTGTCCGTTATTCCACTTATCTTTATCAGCCTTAACAACATGGATTTCGCTATTGTTAGCATGATCGTCCGTATATTTTTTAGCAGCTGCAAGGGATTTGTCTACTTTATCTTGTGCGCCTTGTTTGGTTTCAAGCGCTTCGAGATCGTCAAGTTTCTCCTTCATTCTATCTAATTGCTCTTGAAGCTCTTTCGTGATCTCGTCAATGTTTCCTTGCATATCGTCAGTTCGCTTTTGAATATCGCTTTCAAGTTCTACTGCTTTTTGCTCTATTTTTGATTTCAACGAGTCAAAATGGTCGATGTAATATTCTGCTGCTGGAACAATATTTTCATCTATTAAGTTCTTTTTTATTGAAAATGTAAACTCATGTACAGAAAGGGATTGCCCATTGCTGTAGAAAAGATTTAAGGAAGCTTGAACATTTCCATATAGCTTAATCTCTTCATTTTTTAAAATGTATTCTGCTATCCCTTCCACTTTATCCAACAGCGAAATGTTTCTAATATGTTTAGAACCGTTAGAAAACAAAAGAACTAGCTTACCTTCTACCGCAGATAAAGGTAACGGCATTCCGTCTTTACGCAATTTAAAAACAAGCCTCGCTGTGCCTACATCTTGAGTTGAAAAAATGATTTTAGAATCATAGACGCTTTGATCATAAGCATCTATGGCAAAGGGTAGAGAACCATTTTTGTATATTTTATTGGTCATGCCCTACCCTCCTTTTCTAGCTGCAGAACCTTATCATTCAACGTTTTAATAAGGTTTCTCATTTCTTCTATTTCATTTTGACTAACTGGTGCAGTTTTTAAAAACTCAACCCTTTGACCTTCTTCGTCTTCTAAATAAACGTTGTCAAAGTTGACTCCTTCAAGTGACACAATTCTATTTCCTTCCTCGTCATACGCATTGACATCCTCCCCCGACACAAAGGCCGAAGCAACTTTAACTTTTTCTTTATCCATGATCAAATACACTACGCCACGTCCTTTGCATCCGTTTTTGGATTTTTAGAATTGTCTACGATGCCGCTGATCGTCCAGTCACCCTTGCAGTAGTTTCCATACCTTACAACGCCTTTTACGGTGTTTGTGATGTATATGCCGGCTCTCGCTCGCTTGGTTAATTTAGAGAGTGATCGACACCTATTACCGGCCAGCAAAATGTCTTTTGATTTATTGGCTATTCTGATAGCTTCGTAAGCCCCGTACTTGCTGTGACCGGCACCTGTGATCAAATTATCTTTGATAACAGATATGAGCACGCCTGACTGTTCAATGCCGTACCTGCCCGGACGTCGGATGTTGTTTCCTGCAATCAGTAATAGGGTAGATTCACCAAATGCTGCAATGCCATCCCTGCCGATAAAGCTGATCTGATTGGCACCTGTGACATTAACACCGACACAATCATTCATCCAAACCCCATCACCTGACGTATTAGATATTTGATTGGCTGAAACGATACCATTTCTAACGGCATCTAATCGGATGCCCGCCTGGTTTTTCCCACCGACTCCATCAATAATGTTGTTTTGTACATTTACATTACGCACAAACCCTGTATCATTAATTCCACGGATATATATAGCTTCGTTCTCTCGCGTGTTCAGGATTGTATTTCCTGAGACGTGAACATGCCGGAATACCTGTGATCTGGACATTTGCTCAAATTTGTCGTTTAACGTATGGTGCTTGCTTGCTGGATCAATGGCGCTGACGGTTATACCAAATCTACAGTTTCGCAGCGTGTTATCTTTTATATCTGTGACGTTCCAGTTGTAGCCCCGAACGGCCCAGCCGTCCATATCTTCGAATAAACAATCTTTAACTCTTATGTTTTCGTGCCAGTAGCCAATAGTAGATGAATGAGAACCGACACCTCTCGGCCACGCTTTAGTGCCCGGTGTGTTAGACTTTCCGAAGTTGCACCCTTGAACAAGACCGTCCTTACAAACGGTAAAATCATAAGCACCAAAAGCCCCGAATACTTCTTTACGTTGAGCTAAGTCAACCTGAATTGCCTCAGAAAAATATCTTGATCCGTCATGGTCTACGAATCCATAAAAATCTGAATTTAACACTTTAAAGTTTTGGCACGCGTTAAACTCAATAGCATGGTAGCCGCTGACATCCTTAAAAGTAGAATTTCTAACAAAGATGTTTTTACCGTGACCAAAAGAAAAACAGTTATTTTTAGTTTTAAATTCTGTTCCTCTGCAATCCCACGTTCCGCCATCAAAATACATGTTTCCATTACCCTTGTATCCGCGATACTCAACAGTCCCATCACCATTAGTCATCATGGTTTTGCCATGGTAATTCAAAAACACCGCGCCTTTTGCATCGAACCAAGTATTACCCCAATTGACTAACTTCGCGCCTAGACGGTATATGCCTGGAGGTACAACGACCCTGATACTTTTACCTTTTTTAGCTCGATCTAGCGCCGCCTGAATCGCGATTGCAGATTCGTATTTACCTGTGGGATCGGCACCCAAGTCTAATACGTTTATGTCAGGCTGCCGATCTAAACGACTTATGATCAAACCAAAATCATAGTCTAGTCTATCTTTTACAGTTTTATGAATGCTTGCATCCAGGGCAACGCGTGTATCTACAACTTCTTTTACATCATTCCCATCGTGATTCAGTACAAGGTTTGTCAATCTAGCCCACATGTTATCAATCCTATTTGCAACCGTGAATAGTCCATGCATAATCTGACTAGACAAGTGAGCTTTTTTACTATCCTTGTGAGACTGTAATTCAGTTGCGTTTTTATTGAGCTCATTCTCAACCGTTTGCATGTCACCGCGTAACTGTGATTCATAGACTGAATTTCTTGTCGTATCATAATCCTTTTTAAGCCGGACCAATATATTCACTCCTTTCAACTCCAAAAGAAAAAACGCTTCTAATTGAGCGTTCTCATCAACTGGTCTATATATCTTTTTTGTTGCTTAATCTGCCGCGCCTGGCTTACTTGATAATCCTGAATATCTTTTCGGAAGTTTGCGAAAGTCATTTTAGGGCTGTCATACGGGTTGAGGGGATTATAAGTGACAGACACTAGCCTTACATCGTCCTCAAACGTGATCCCGTTTGCCGTATCAGCAATGACATGGATCGTGTCACCTTTCCAAAAATCCTCTTCTATACCTTGCAATGCTGGCTCATAGATATACTGATACTCAGCCTCAACTACCACGTCAGGATATGGGTTTACGTGCTTTTTCAAAGCAGATACCATGTTGCTTGCTTTTTTTACTGTGTCGTCTCTTATTGGCTCACCCCAGCGCGGCTTACCCTCGATCAAAAATTTATCTTCGTCAGGATGGATGTATAGGATAGGCTCGAATTCGTATTCAGGCTCTTTCTCCTTTTCAGCCTCGCTCGTTTTTGCATCAGGTGATTTAGTATCACTTTTCTTATCTTTCTTTTCTGCACCGTAACCCCAGGCGCGCGTTGATGTATTTTGATCATTAATCTTCATCTTAAAGCCTGGCATATTGTATCGGCTGTCAAGTGTGAAGTCTACTACCTTACCCATTTTTAAATGTACATAGATGACGTAGTTATTTACATCAAGCTCTATTTCATAATCTTCAACAATCTGATCCATTAATTCGACTCTGTTCTTTTCTCCGAAGCCGTCCTGATCTACTTCGTCAAACTCCGATAATTTTGCTTTTAGAACATATTGAAAAGGCGTACCTGCCAGGGCAAAGTCTAAAGCTTCATTGATTTTCAGTTTCTTTGAAATCTTTTCTTCGACTCTGTCATTTACAAGAAGAACAGTATAAACATGATTGGCCGTAACCTTTTTTTGAAGCACGTTTTTTCTACTCTGATCAAGCTCAATGTCTGTAATGTAATACTTTTGATGGTTGTAAACTTTCTCGTCTAAATACAGTATGTTCCCTGGAACAAGTAAATCAAATTCTGTTCCGTTATCCTCAGTTCGCATTAACGTAAAAGTGAAACTCTTTTTACCTGTTGTGTCGTCTTGCAGCTCCAACACAGCGCCAACGATTTCCACAAGCTCTTTGCCGTCTTTGGTTGAGACATGCAGCTGCCTAAAATCAATATCAGAAGGTAGTCCGTCGTTTAACTCTACGTCCTTTCCTTGATACTCTTTACTTGGATAAGAAGGTTTAGTTGGTGTTTCTGGTTCTGATTCATCCGGCACATCATCAAAGGTGTCATATTGTGTAAGTTTGTAAGTAAAGATAATGCTGTTTAATTTTGTTGCATAATTTATGTCGGTAGCATATCCGGCTTTTGAAACTGCTGCAGTAGCCTTTTTATAATCTTTTTCACCTACCACATCTTTATAACGACTTAGACGAGTGTACAAACTCCCTAAATCTGCGAGACTCTCAGCATATGATGGATACTTTCTAAACTTAGCTTGTATCCTGGTGACGTTCCCCTTTTTGTCTTGTTCGCTTGTCCACATGAGAACGTATTTCCCGTTATATGTGCCTTTGATTCCAAACAAATTATTTGCTTGTTGAGAAAGACCACTGGAACCGAAACCACTTTCTAAGCACCCTTGGGCAATGACAAGGCTCGCAAGGACATTATATTTCTTGTAAACCTTCTGCGCCCCTGGTGCTAGTTTTTTTATAAAATCCGCTGCAGCCATGACATCCCCCTTTTACGGAAAGTAAAATCTTGTATCGAATACAATTTCAAAATCACTTGTATTCTGAATCTCAAACTCATTCATGCCTTTATCTAAAGACGGCAGCCTACCGGATGTTTTCAATCTTTTATTACCAACAACGGTATACTGTTTCAGGTTCCTGACCTGCTGGGACTTTTTCAGTTCAGCTTCTATCTTCAATTTTTCGTTATTCGTGTGATTGATAATCGTTATGTTTTTTCCCTTTGCGTTTAGTAGCACATTATAATTATGCTGCAGTGGGTTAATAGGTAAGCCAGGATTGAATACACTGAAATGTTTTTTGTTTTTAAAACGGTACTGCAGATCGCCTCGCCTTTGGATTCCCATTCCTGAAAACCATCTTTCACTAGAAAAGTTTTGTGCGCTTAAAGACGTACCCTTTGACTCTGCTAGTCCTGTAATATTGTTAAAATCCACTTGGAAAGATACCTGATTTTTTTGCTTGTCTTTAGGGATCTGAAAGCCTCCGTCACACGTAACCGCAAAACGCCTTCCAGGAAGAAGATCACATGAAATGTAATACCAGGAGGGCTGAACAACGAGATCATAAAACTCATGTCTGTACTGATAAAAGTTTGCTGCGATTTTAGCATCAAGCAATATCTCAACCTTGATAGACCTTTCTTTGTACACTATGTCGCGTGGATGCTGCGTCGGTACAAGTCCGTTAAACCTGGCTAACTGTACAAGCTCCCTATCAGTGCTCGGCGCATCAGGTGCAAAACTAAGCAACTTAAAATAGGGCAGTAACCCCGATAAAGGTTGCTCCCCCATTCCGTCTCTGAAATCAAAATACAGATCCATTATCTTTTCAGCCCTCCTTTATAAGCATTCTGTTCGTACTTTTGAGCGCTCTTTTTATCTAGTATGGATGTGTCTCCTTGATTAAAAACGATGTCTGCTAAATGCTCACCGCCAATAATGACAGGTGCAGGATGGATTTTGATTGTTTGCCCAGCAGCACTTACGCTTTCATTGTTGGTTTGTAGATTATTTGATAGAAGACTAATAAGAGCATCGAGCTTCTGATTTAGAATAGGCGTATCAATTTCGTTTTTCACAGTCAGTTCGGCGCGCATTGTGTTTATCTCATCTGCCGCTCCTTGAATGTTAAAAGCCATTCTATTAATTTCAGACTTAAATGACGACATAGCACCTTGCGCCATAGCTGCAGTGCTTTTTTTCACTTCATTCGCTTTTTCACCAAGACCAATGATGAAGCCATCTCCAAAGTTCACACCTTCTGCAATGGTCTTCTTTGCAGGAGACTTAGAATCTATTGATTTTTTAAGAGATTGGATGGCGACTTTACCGATAGTCCAGGCGGCTTTCCATATCGTACCGCCGGTTCCACCCATACTACGAATACCGTTAGCAAATCCTTTAGAAAAATCAGCACCTGTGCTAGTTGTTTTCACACTTGATAAGCCTTGTTTTCCCGATTGTGCTACGGTGCTGCCCGAATTACTGGCGTTTCCAGCTTGGCTACGGATGCCTGATGCAAATTGCACCCCTGCTTTTTGTCCGCCTCCGCCGTCAGTTGTTTTCGCAAGCTGGGCTGTTGCTGACGCACTAACGGAAGATGCTGCAGACGTATTGGCACCCTTTGTGCTTGTTATTCCTGAACTGTGACTTCGCCCTTTTGTTACACCTGCTTGCGTGGCTTGCGTGGTATTTTTGTTTAGGTTTGATAACGCTGTTTGGTTTACACTGCTTGCTGCAGTGCTTGTGATGCCGCTTGTTGAACTTATCCCCGTGCTAAATGATTGACCCTTTTGTGAACCGGATGTATTAGCTTCTGCATTGCCTTCACTTAACTTTTGCCTAAGTGCTTGCTGAAGAACTGTACCACTGTTAGATACGTTAACTTTTGACGAACTGATACCATCGCTAAACGATTGGCCTTTTTCTTGTCCTGCAATTCTAGGAATGCCGTTTTCTTCACGTAATTTAAGATCCAATGACTGTTTTAGAATAGAACCACTTGCTAACGTGTTAGGCGTGGCAGCTGTTAAGCCGTCCGCAAATTCATCCCCCATTTTCTTTCCTGATTCACGGGCAGATGTTGCGCGGTTGAATTCGTTTTCTATCTTTTCAATCGCTTCATTTGCTTTGCTCGCTGACTCTTCTGTAGAACGGCCCAATCCCTCGTTAAACTCTATAAGCGCTTGTTTCGTTTTTTCTAACGCTTCTTCTTTGCTGTCTCCAAGTTTTTGCAAAAATGCTACTTGCTTTTCGGCCCATCGTTCTTGGTACTTTGCTTCGCTTTCTTCCATTTCAACAAAGATCCCCATTGAATTACTGGAATACTCTTTTTGCTTTTCAAGGGCTTTTCCTGTTTCCAAGTCCAGCAGTTTCCCGTCTTGAGCCATTTGGTCAAATAACGCTTTTGAATTGTTTTTGTAAGCCTCTAGGTTTTCAGCAAGCGACTGTTGATAGTCGGCATTACTTTTAGCTTTTAGTGCTTTGTGCTGCGCTGCTGATATGGCTTCTTTTGCAAGGGCCTCGTCTAAGACTTTATTTCGGTAGTCGCGATCTTCTTTAGCCGCTTTCTGTCCTTCTTTATAGATGCCGCTGATTTGATCATTGTAGCTTTTGGCATTTTTAAAAGAGAGTTTGTTTTGACTCTCAGAAACTCTCTGTTGGATAGCTAAAGCGTCCTTTTGGTTTGCAGCAAACTTACTTGTTGACTGTTGAAAAAATGAAATTATCTCTTCAAAAGTTTTCTTTTGAGAAGCATTCATTTTCGATGTCATTAAGCCTGTTTCATCTTTCAATTTTTCTAACTGCCGCATCTTCTCGCGAACTTTTTGAACATCTTTGTCAATGTCTCCAACCAATTGATCGGACCAATCTTCTCCGATTTTCTTCGTCTCCTTTTCCTGATCTTCAAAGAGACCCTTGAGAACCGCGATAGCCTCGGTTTTGAATCCTTCTAGTTCTTTAATCAAAGAAGAAGACATTTTTTGATAAGTAGCCAAAAGATTACTAGCCATCTTATCTGCTTCTTTTCCTGAAACCTGTGTTAACTGAAACAGTTGTGAAGTGGCTTTTTCACGCAAGTTGACGTATGATCCGGCCGCTTTTTGTGTCGCTTTAGAAACGCCCTCACCATATAGAAGAGCCGATTCTTTTGCTTCTTCTTGTCGTTTCTTTTGGTTTTTCAGCTGCTCATTGTAAGCATACGTCGCAACTGCAATGCCTCCTAGTAAAGCCGTTCCGCCAACTATGGCAAGCCCCACGGGGCCCGTAAATGCTAAGAGTGCACCAATACCCATCGTAAGAGTTGCAACTGCTGTTGTGGCACCCAGAACACCCGTAGCAAACAGCGCAGTTTTAGCAACCGTTTGAGCTGTGGCAGAATCCATTTTGTTAAACATGGAAACGATGTCTGCTCCTTTTTCAGCTAGGTTTCCAATCGCAGGAAGTAGACTTTCAGTGAGCTTAATCTTTGCCCCTTCAACTGCAGACTGGAAAGCAATGATACTGCCCCGCGCATTATCAAGCATTGTGTCAGCCATTTTTTTAGCTGCACCGTCCGATTCTTTTAGCGCCTTCGTGTTATCCTTTAATGCCTTACTGCCCTTTTGCAAAAGAATAGCCCAATGCTTATATGACTCGGCGCCTACAATGGTTTTTAAGGTTGCGGCTTGTTGTTCCTTCGTCATGCCCTTCATGCCCTTTTCCATTTCGGCCACAACTTCGGGCATACTCTTCATGTTTCCCGCTGCATCAAAAAAAGAGAATCCTAACTTATCTATTACCTTCTGCGCCTTTCTAGCTGGCGTCGCTAACCTGATCAAAGACGTACCAAAGGCTTGTCCTGCGATTGAACCTTGCAAACCTGCGTCACCAAACGCCATGACCGCGGCCGCTGATTCTTCAAGACCCCACCCCAATGAATTGGCGTTAGGTGCAAGGAACTTCATGGCCTCTCCCATCTGCTCCACGTTCGTGTTAGCGTTTGCCGCACCGTATGCAATTACGTCCGATGCGTGCCCCGCTTCCGATGCTTTCATGGCAAAAGCTTGCATCATATTAGATGAAATATCGGCGGCAGCAGCTAAATCTAGTTGACCTGCAGCTGCTAAATTCAGCATACCTGGCATAGCTGCATAAATATCATTCGCTTTAAATCCGGCCATCGCCAGGAAGCTTTGTGCATCTGCGGCTTGGCTGGCGGTGAAAACAGTTGTTGCTCCCAACTCTTTAGCCTGGTTTTTCAGTTTTTCGACTTCTGCAGCTGTTCCCCCTGAAATAGCTTTTACTTTGCTCATTTGTGTTTCAAATGACATACCAACTTCTACGGCGTCTTTCAGTGGGAGGGCCAAGCCAGCAAAAGCAACTCCTGAAGTCATCGCTACCGAAGCACCCGTACTTCTCATTTTGTTGCCAACTGTATTCATTCTTTGGCCCATCTTATAAAGTGATGAGGATGTTCTTTTTATCTCAGCTTCCATCCTCTGAATTTTGTTGGTCGTTTGTGTTAACGCATTTTGCGTCTTATTCATTTCAGCTGTTGCATAGTTCAACCGACGGGCCAGGGTTTGCGTTGATTCCGCATCCTTTCCCTTCTTGATGGCTGAATCTGCATAAGCTCTTTCAAGTGCTTTGACCTTCATTTTATGCTGGTCTAATTGCTGTGAAAGGGTTCTGACTTTCGCCTGCGACGTTTTCAATTCATTGCCCCACACACCAACGGCAGTCCTATTTTTCTCAAACTCGGACTTTATGTTTTTCATTTGAACTGCAATTGCTTTCATTTCCCCGTTAAATTGGGACGAATTAGAATACAGCTTTACTTTAATGTCTTTGCTCAATCCCTCACCACCTTTTTACAGTCCAGGTATCTGATCAATGTATAAAGGCTTATCCGATGCTGCAGCGTTTTTACTTGGCTTTTCCTTGCTCGCTTCTTTGCGCCGCGCGAGTCGCTTCAAGTGATAGACAATGTCCATTTCGTCTATCTGATTTTGAGTAAAGCCAATGTCCTCTAATGCGTTATACATATCAAGGACAGCATCGGACAAACTTACTCCCCCGGCTCTGCTTCCTCTGCGGTTTCCGGATTCAGGATCTTGCTCGCTTCAACGATATTTCCGATGACATAGTTTGCAGTTGCGTAGATTGTTCTATATAAAAGTCTTGAATCAATGCCTTTTTCAAATTCTTCTGCAGTGAATTTGTTTCCGAACACTTCACAGATAAACTCTGATTGTTTACTTGTATAAATCCTTTCAGGATCATTCGATTCAAGGTCTTCTGTTATTTCTGCCGCAGTCCT
The DNA here is from genome assembly GCF_024398395.1 of Bacillus sp. FS02. Lineage (NCBI taxonomy): Bacteria > Bacillati > Bacillota > Bacilli > Caryophanales > Bacillaceae > Bacillus > Bacillus sp. FS02. Next base: position 187,091 of record NZ_CP074101.1, read on the forward strand.
AAATAAAACACCCGTGATAAAGTTAGGTGTGGAAAATTTCTTTTTCTTACCGTTTAAATACAAGGTGATTGTCAATGCTTCCATGCTATTGCCTCCCGATTACAAAATAAAAAAGAGCGTTATTAAACGCCCTTTCCGATGTCTACTGAACTTGTGGAATCCTCTGTATCTTTTCCTTTTGCAAACGACGCCCCGTCGTATACAACTTGTTTAAACCATTCATCCGGGTCAAAGCCTTCGTCGAACTCAGCTTGTGCCTTCCAACGGTTTTTCCCCTTCTTATTTTGTAAAGTCATAAAGCCTGCCTTGAATTTTGCGGTTTCAGGATCTGCTTTCCCCTCTGTGGTTTTATTTTCGTTAGCCATCAGTTCAGGAAGTCCCTTTAAGAACCAGTAAAACCTATGGCCGCCTGTGGATGTTTTCGCCCTAAAGCCGAAAGCCAAGAAAATAGCCTTGTCATCAGAACTGGCAAAAGAAATCCCATTCTCGACCTTGTGTCCGAAAATCTTGTTTTGCACCTCAATAGGTAAATCCGCTAGTTCTGCTTCAAGGTCAATGTCACCCATGTTGTTAAATGAATCGAACACGCCGTTATCAGCCCAAAACTTAGACTGTTCTGATTTTGGATCGACTTTGACGTTTACAGCTCCTGGCAGTCTTTCAGGCTTTGCATATTCAAGTCCTTTGTCATCATCCTGAATAAGCTCGGCAAAATGGAACATGTCTAGTCCATAGATTGTTTTCCCCATCTGTTTTCCTCCTAGAAAAATGTTTTGACGTACCTCATGCCTCTGTGAAAGATTTTTGTATCTGTTTCGTAAAGATCGACTGAATCATATCTTCCGTAACCTAAATCTTTCATAAGACGATCTATTTGTTTCGCTATTTCTGTTTCGTTTTTCCGTGTGTCTGCTTTTGAAAATATGCTTAACTGGAATCGAACCTCACTTGCTGCGGAATGGTTGTCTCTGTACTCCTGGTCCCTATTTGTAATCTCTGAAAATACAACTCTTGGGAATGCGGCCACATCATCGGCCACAAGATTATGAAAACCACCCGTGACAAGCTGCTTTAATTCATTGTTTTTTATTAACGCTGCACTCAATTCTTTCTTTGCATCAAGGCTCATTTAATAGGTGCCGTAATAATTCTTTCCATGATCTTCACAGCTTGTCCCTCCCCTTCAACTGCGCTTTTTTCAATGAATGGATGTGGCGGCATTTTTGACGTGCCCCACTCTAAAAACCGCCCTCTATAAGCGACTTTTCTATTTGGTCCAACCGAAACAAACAGCTCACCGTCTTTTGATTCTCTTGCAGCTGAAACGGTGATGTTATCGACCATGTGAGGCTGATTTTTTGAACTCTTATTCACGTTTCGTTTTTGATGCTCTCTTATTACTTCTCCGCCCGCTTTCAGGGCAATCTTTTCAGCTTTTTCAACATCGTCACCGATCTTGTTGAAATATCTCGTTAGATCTTCGAACCCTTCTATATCCATATCAGCCATTTATGCCGACCTCGTTACAAGTAATTTCAAGCTGTTTCTTTTTATTTTCAATGTCGTTATAATCCATTACATCGAAAGTGCGATAGATTGGCTCTCCTGCGTCATCGGTACCCGTTCGATGAAGAATACGCATATCTTGCGTAACATCTTCTCTGTATCTAATTGTAATTTTCTTCGGCGACTTAACCCCTAGCGCGCCAGCAACAAGAGTGTCTGATTTTGTGCCGGAAAATCCTTCAATTGAACCCCATGTCTCAAAAGCATTTTCGTAGGATTCATTCCAATTCAGCTCGTCGTCCTGTACCCTTTTCTTTACTTGAAAGGTTAAGCGACGATTCAACTCGCTTATCTTCTTCATTCTCTTCTGCCTCCACATAGCGAAGTTGGGTTAGTTGATCCCGAATAGTAAAAGGGATGGATGAGCCGGAAACCCCTGACTCATACACCCCTCGATTTTCGTACCAATGTGCAACAAGCATGCCTGTTACAAGCGCATACTGTGCATTTCCTTCCACATAACGTCCTATACCATTTTTGATATATCCCTTTGCTGCAGTAAGTAAGGTTTTAAGCAAGGCGTCATCTTGTTCAGTATCAATTTTTAAATATTCATCTTTCAGCATTTTTAAATCCATAGCAGACCGCCTACTTATTCAGTATTTTCTTTCCCCTCAATTTGGTCTAATCGAGACTCTAAATCAGTGATCCTTTTTTGTACCTCTGAATTGATGTTGTCCCATTTAACGCTACCTTTACCGATTGTTCGGGAGTTGACAGACCCATCGCCTAAATGATCGTTCTTAATAGCCCCTGTTTCAATTACTGCAGGATCTCCCTTGTCGCCTTTTGGACCCTGCTCTCCTGGATCGCCTTTTGGACCTTGAGGACCGGTATCACCTTTTGGTCCTTGTTCACCTTGCATCCCTTGAATGTAAAGAGGATTTTCTTCGCTGTTTCCTTTTACATAAACAGCCGTGATAGGTTTACCATCAGCGTCCGCCTCTGCAGATGTTAATACTCCATTACTTTCATTCAAAAAATCTTTTGCCATGTTAGATCAATTCCTTTCCTTTGTTTATTCTTTGCTCAGTTTGCTTTTCAGCTCTTTTATTTCGTCTTCCATTCCTTTGATTCTAGTTTCTATTAATGAGTTAAGATGCTCCGGCATGACGCTCCCTGTCCCGATGTTTGCCGAACGGACAGCTTTTTCAGCAAGCATTTCATGTGTCACGGTTCCTGGTGCAGCTGATCCGCCGCCACCTAGACTCACTTCCTGACCATCTTTGACGATTTTTCCACCTGCAAACTCTAAAACACCACCGATGACAGTTCGACCCCCGCCGTCAGTGGTGTAGTTTTTTGTTGTATATCCCATAGTGTCCTCCTTATTGGATCGTAATTTGTCCAAATACCACTGCTTCGTCATCCCATTTTCGGACGTCTTCCCGTTCAATTGCTCTGACTTTCGTAGTGTTTGTTTCGAAGGCTCCTGCCCCTACGTCTGTAGAAGCGATAGATTGTTGCTGACGATCAAATAGAACAATCGCTTCTTTTAAATTACCGATGATGATTGGCGCTTTACCCTTTTGTGTTTTCAAGACTTTGTTAGAAATATTTACAACAGGTCGGCCGTCAAAAAGTTTTTTTGTTGGATTTGTAGGATCCGGCTGCATTAAATATTTACCTTCTCCGTCTTTAAGTGTATCTAACCAGTTGTATCCGTCTTGGTTAGTCATCACGATAGATCCTGGGATACAAGAGGATCAAGTGTGACATTTAAAGCTTTTTTAATTCCATCCAATCCCTCAATCTCTACCTTTTTCAAAGATTCAATTACATTCAAAATCAGGCTATTACGGGTAACAACTGATTTTTTTGCAAACCAGTTAGCGACATATCTCATAATCGCTTGATCAGAATCGTTTAACATTGAATTTGATAAGGTCATGATGCCTCCAAAATCTTCAATAGCATAATTCATTTTTGTGAATTTTGGCTGATCGGACTCAGGTAATTCTTCTAATTCTTCAAGACGGGCAAACGGTACCATATCAGAATTCTTTTCTAACAAACGTGATCCTGAACGGCCCGTAACTGGTTCAACCGTTACATATTGCTCTAGTGGTTCATAAGTTCGTTTAAGTTCATGGATTAGCCTTCCAATGTCTTCAGGAATCAAAATCCCGCCATCTTCATCATTTTTGCCTGACATTGCTCTGAATTCCTCACTATCCAAAAGGTCACGCTCTTCATCGGTAAGTCTTTTTCCTCTTAATTTCTTTAGAAAAGTCTTGCGGTATTGCTGCTGCCTTTCTTCTTTATCTCCCTCGGCTCCTTTTCGCCCCTCCGGGTTACGTTCTAGCTCCGGCACAAAAGGACCAACGTTAGATAGGTCAGGCACGTCAATTGATCGTCCTTCTACCATCAATTCAATTTGATTCTTAAGCTCTTTCACTTCATCGAGAAGCTGGCGCGCTTCCTCTGTTTTTCCTTCTGCTAGTGCCTTATCCGCATCTTCTTTCTTCTGCGTAAACTGCTGACGTAATTCAATTTCTTTTTTAGACATTTGTATTTTCCTCCTCATAGAACGCAAAAAAAGCCTTATTCGGGAAGATCAAGGCTTAATAGTTCCAATTCAATTTTTAAAGTTTCATCTGTTGGTACGCTTCGTTGTTCTTTCATTTCTTCTAATTTCTCTAAGCTGCGGGCACCTACCACAGCTTCGGTATCGCTATACGCTGGTGTCGTTACAAGAGATATGTCATAAATGCGGTGAATGTTGTTTATTCTTCGTTCGTATATGTCTTCATCTTCATTTATGCGCCACTCGTCAGGTTCTTGGTCGTTGTAATCCAAAGAAAAGGCAAAAGAACATTGATTAATAACTCCGCTGCGTATATTCTCCATGAGATCGCGCGCATATGACGTGTCTGACGGTTTAAATCTAAATTTAAGACCTATACCATCTATTTCTAATTCAAGCCGTCCTGATTCTCCTGGAACGGTGTTTCTTGCTAGAGGAAAATCTTCTCGATGGTTAAAAAGTGCAATGACGTTTGATAGATCGGTAGATTCTAAAGCGTTCCTGCTGATAATTTCTTTGAACCAGCCCAAACGCTCGGACCATTTTTCAAACTTCAAAGCATAGCCTTCCACATATTCGGCTTGTCCTTCACCGTCGGAACGGATCTCAATTGGCGACGTGAGCAGCCGCACTTCTTTTTCTTTACTCATTCTTGCTGTCACCTCCCTTCATGGCTGAACCAGCTTTAAGCCGCTGGTATTCTTCCATGAAATCAAGGAACACATAATTTAAGCTTGCAAGATATTTGTCTCCATGTTGAATCGGATTGCGTTCAATGAGCTCCCTAATTTCGTTTTTATTCAGTACTCCTGTTTCATGCATTGTTTTAAAATACTCTGCCTGTGACTGGCTATCTCCCCGCAGCTCACTGGCGACATTGAATTTTACATAGTGGCCGCTTCTCTGTCTGTGATCCATAAATAATTTGACGTTGAGTTCTTGTTCAAAATTCACAATCCACGGCTGTAGGGTATTCCTGACATATTCGATAGACTGATGCTCAATATTAGAGAAAGTTGCTTTATCCAATTCATTGAGTTTATGCAACGGCACTTTATAGATCATTGAGATTTGCGCCTTGTTAAATTTCATTGACTCTACAAATTGGGCTTCTTGTAACGGCATAGAAATAGACTGATATTCTAAACCGTTGTCAATGATTGCGATATTTTCCCCTTGGTTTACTCTTTTCCATTCTTTACGCACATTCTCTTTAGGCTTTTCATCTAAAAAAGCAGGAACTTTCAAGATCCCGCGGGGTGTCGCTTCATTTTTATACAACTTGGCATTATATTTCGTGGCAGCCGCTTGAGCTCCGATATGTTCACGTACTACACCTATGGGTGATTTTCCGTGTATGCCATCTGTTGACAGTCCTTTAAAATGCAACACCTCATGATCATATAGCTCAATGGCCTTTCCGTTGACCACCGTTTGATACCACAACATGCCCGTCTTCGGACTAATATAAGCGTTTGTAGTTTCAGGACGTAAAGGAGTCAGTGCTTTTGGATAACCGTTCTCACCAAATTGGATATATGAGTAACCATTTCCCCATGTCAGAACTTGCGTCATCATCAACTTTTTCCATACAAAAGCCGTCATATAAGGGTTAGGACGTGCATAAATAGCGTATGCAGTGGGATGATCTGGATTACTTTCTATGCCGTTTTCTGTTTTTTTAAACGTATGGATCGGCAGCTTTGCAATATCATCAGATAATACATTCACACAGGCAAAAACATCCGGCTGAACCAAAGAAGTTCTTTCATTTACGGTTTCGCCGCTTGCTGTTTTCCGGCCGCCGAACATATTTATCAATTCATTGAAGCCGCTAGTCTCAGAGGAGCCTGATCGTTTTTCAAACACCCGGTCAATTAGCAATTATTTCACCTCTCTTTCTTGGTTAGGAGATAGGCATAAAACATAAAAAATACACCCGTCAGGATCAGACCGATGTTTGTATTAAATCTATATGCAGCTGCAAGGATGAAGGCGGCCCCCACCACAAACAGCAGATCATTTAAAATTAAAAGCAGAAAGGCCAGGAATTTTTTCATTCTCTCACATCCTAAAAGCTGAATTTATCAGACATGAAATGTGCATTCAAGTCTACTTTTTGGTTTGTTTCGTGATACATCGCCCTGGCGTATGCGTTAATGACAGCCGCAGCCGGGTCGATTCTTTGCGGAGATTTTGCTTTATCCAGCATGATATTCTCCTGAGGATCAATTTTCATAATCGCGTTATTGATCGCCCAATTTAAAACCGGGTCATCCCCGTGAACAACTTTGCCGTCATATACTTTTTGACGAAAGTCTTTTGTCGGCAAAGATAGATGATTGATTCTTTGCGGAATCTCCACCATGGTATGGCCTTTAGATTCAAGCCGTTGGGCCAAATGCAAGGCATTCCATTTGTCATATGCGGTTTCCTGCGGCCGGAACCGATGCTTGTAAATAAATTCAATGATCCATTTTTCAACAAATTGATAATCAACTGCATCACCGGGCGTATACGTAATATAGCCCATCTCTTTCCACAGATCATACGGCACTTTATCCGTCGCCATCTTTTCTTTTGCGCGCCCCTCGGGCATGAAAGAATGTTGTCCGACATAATAGATTCCATCAAGAACACCAACCCAGCCGACTGATGTTAAGTCGGTAGTCATGGACAAATCCAGCCCAAGATATACGGCCATGTTTTCCAGATCAGGAATTTCACCGCTGCACGCGTGCCATTTTGACATTTTCATATATCCATTATCCTTTTGATCAACCCATCGGTTCATATTCTTGGTAAGGAAGCTTCGCATTTTTTCTGGAACTTCGAGCGCAACCTTTAAGGCAGAGCGTAGTGACTCCATACCTTCCGGATACGTTGCAACAATAGGATTGGCTTTGATCCAGTTTGACTCGTCTTTTATGTCGTCATCTGGATCAAGTTCGCAGATCATGACAAAATAGTCATCGTTTTCTGTGTCAGCATCAGGATCGAGAATCTTGCTTGTATATTGGTATTCCTTAAAACACGGCCGCTCCATGTTAAACCCGGCTGTCGTGATGATTGCCATTAATGGGCTGCGGCGGGCGACCATACCACTGTCAAGCACATCATAAATCTCGCTTGTTTCATGTGCATGGTATTCATCCACAATTCCCAATGACGGGTTTTTACCGTCCCCGAGCTTCCGCGCCTCCCGGGAAAGAGGCTGAATTATTGAGTTCGTTTTATACTTTTTTACCCGGCCGTTTGCGGATGTATATTTTCCTTCAAGGATCGGAGCATGCTGCAGCTGTTCAAGAATCGCCTGGTAAACTTCGTCTGACTGCTCCCGGGACCATCCCGCAATAAACACCCGGTGTTTTTCCGTGGTCGGGAACACTTCATAAGAAGCCATGAGTGCGAGAAATTGCGATTTTGCATTCTTACGAGCCAGCTGAATATAAACTTTTCGGAACCGGCGGGCACCGTTTTCCTTTTTATAAAAACCGTATATATTGGCCGCGATAAAAAGTTGAAAGTCTGTCAGCTCAATAGGCTCACCCGCAAGTATTCCCTCAACATGTCTGAACTGCCGCGCCCATTCATAAAAATCAAGCACCGCTTCAGCATCGAAATAATAGAGACAATTCGGGTCCGCTAACGCCTCAACATCTTTAAAAAACCGCTGCACAGCCCATTTATGCTTTTGACAAGCCTTTATCTCACCGGAAATTATTTTTTCGCAATAGGCCCATACACGCTCAATCAGAATTTCAGCGGTGACCTCTTGCATTACATCCGGCCCCCGAACCGCTCTTCCTCTTTTGATTTCGGCTTGTCGTCATCCTTTTTAGGAATAACGAGCTTGCAGCGCGAGGAAATGGTTAAGCCCAAATCACTGGAAGCCTGCCGGCATTGTTTGAATAGTTTATCTTGATTGATAAGCAAGTCCGAATACGCTTCATTGACTACCGTTTTTTCTTTTTCCCCCACGATATTTCCCTGTTCGTCCACATCTCTGACGACTATTGTTTTCATTGGCCCCTGCTCAAGCAGCTGGTCCGTCACCTGAAGGTAAAGCTTCCGTGAATATAAAAAACGGGCGAGCGCATCAACATCTAAATTCGTCATAATTCCGATGTTTTTCAGCTCATCCGCTATTTTTTTGAACTCTCTTTTTAAGTCTTTTGGCAAATAAGAAGGCGCCTTTACTTTGTCGCTTGGCGCCTTGATCTCCTGCTTTCTTCGTTCCTCAATCTCCTGTTTTGTCAGGTTTTTCTTACCTTTCACAAGCAATAAATCAACCGGTTGCCTTGGTCTTGCCATTCCCTCACCTCCTTCCGAAATTTCATTTAGGGAATTTTTCAAAATGTGGAGGGGAGCGCGGTCTCCGGCGAAACCTTTCCAGAGATTTAAGGGCGGGGGGTCTCCATTTCCTCCCGCAGCTGCAGCATGGCCGTCTCTAATTCCTCTCGAGCTTGCGTAAATTTCTGCTTGTATACGTCAATTCCCTTTTGAGCTTGTGCTTTGAGACGTAGTACAGTCAGCTTCTTTACCTTCTGCTGCATGCGCCTGATCGTCTCGTTCGTGTAGTAGGACGTGTATTCAGTCTGACACCGCGGGCACTTGATGTAATGCTGCCGCACCCCGTTGTCACACTTCCTAACTTTCGAACATCCTTTGATATGGAACTTGGTTCCACAGTGATCACATACGCAGGTTTGATGTTCTGTTGCCAAAGCCTCCATCCTCCTTCGCGGTCTTCCTACTGTGGCAGGGCGCACACAGCGGCTGCCAGTTGCTTGAGTCCCAAAAGAGTTTCATGTCTCCTTTATGCGGTTTGATATGATCGACTACTGTTGCTGGCACCCGTCTACCTTCCATCATGCATGATACACAAAACGGATGCTTTGACAGGTAGCCAAGACGCGCCTGCCTCCACTTGCTGTTATATCCACGCTTGGCAGCAGACTCCCGGTATTGATCATAGGCCGGTTTGGTTCGCTTGTGCTGTTCGCAGTAGCCCTCGCGTGTAAGGTTGGGGCATCTAGGTTCATTGCAAGGCTTCAGAGACTTAATCATATGTTTATTTCAACCATGAAAAAGGCTATTTTTTTTGAACTCATTTTTTAAAATTAACCATCCTTTTTTTCAAGAAAAAACGCCTTCCATTAGGAAAGCGTATAAAAAATATATTAAGAATTAATCTCGGGAACTTCCAATACATATAAATCCCCCGATGTCAATACCATCACATCTTCTTTCAGTATCAGAAGCATTAAGAGCTTCTACTTTCTCTCCTTTAATAACCCTATCGATTCTATTAGCTATTGCATCTATCTCTAACTTTTTCATTTTATCTGCTTCACCATTAATCACAACTGAAATTACCACTGCATTATTTTTCGACATATAATTTCACTCCTCTTATATAACTATTTAATTGAATTTAATATCTTGATTATCTCAGTTGAAGATACAGCATAATTTTTATCAAGGTACCTTCCACCATAATGAATCCCAACTGCTTTCCCTGTTTCTATATCTAAAACAACAGAGCCTGAGTTACCTCCTAAAGTAGAGCAATCATGATTTATAAGCCATTCCTTGTCTGAAGAAGGATATGCAACTCCAGGAGCCATTCTTTTAACATCATAAATTGAACCGAAAATCCTTTCCATTTCTTTCAAGTCACCCACTCTGCTATCCCTTGCAGGGTAACCAATTACAACAACATCTCTATCACTTGAAAGCTTTTCTTCGGATAATTCTATGGGTTCTGGCAACTGAGTATTAGAATTAGAATCAAGTGATATTTGTAAAAAAGCCAGATCCGGTCTTTTATTTTCTCCATTATCTGGCTCTTCAATATACAACACTTTATCAATACTAAACTCAATTTGATCAGCGACTTGATACTCTTCCCGGAAATCTATACGAGCTTGAATTTGTTTGCCGTTAAAATTATATTTAAAGTTATATTTAGAACCTTCTTTTTCCGCAAAAATTTCTGCAATATGTCTGTTAGTGACTAAAATATTTTTTGCAACCATCCAACCCGTGCCAAGCCATTCAAACCTGGGATGTTCACGCAATTCTACACGCCCCACTGCAGGAATTGCATTTTCGATATTCACTCTATTGTAACTTAATTTTTTATGCCACTCTTCAGCAAGTGGCGGAACAAAAGTGTTATGTCGTATCTCAAGAACTGGGCGACCAACTAACTTGATTATATTTTCTAAGTCCTTTGGAAACCCTTCTGTACCAACGCTTTCTTGCCAATTATTTATATACTTCTCAATCTCGTCAGTCTTAAAATCTTGATGATCTGTACGATAAAGCTGTTTGATGATATCTGTTCTTAATTTTTCATCACTTAAAATTCGTCTTAATTCCATCTTGTAACTCCCTTTAGAAACATTAATAGTAAATTTACCCTTCTATCTCAATACCACTAATATCAATGCTGATTTTTTTAATTTTGACTGACCATTCAAGAGTATCGATTGATCCTAGAACTTCCCGTACTTGCTTATTAATTGACGCATTAGTAATAACAACCTGATTCTGTTCATTAAAAGTAATGTCATTTAAAGATAATCCTTTAAGATCGATCATTATTTTCACCACCTCTCTTAATTGTTATCATTAAACGTTTTCACCTTAATTATTTATGTAAAAAAAGTAAATATCCACTTTATTTACCAAGTGAGATTTCAGAGTCTATACATTTGTCCCTGAGATTTACCGGAAGCAGTTTACAGAGAATATAAAAAAGCACCACATTGGGTGCTTAGTCAAGAATTTCAAAAGAAGAAATGTGTTCTGCATTCAGTATTATCTTTTTCTCTTCGTCAATACTGACATAGTTAACCCTTCCAGGGCCATACATGGTTGAATTCAATAAATCTTCTTTTGAATCAAATTTCTCAGTTACATATTCTTTACCACTATCCATAATAATTTTTAGTTTCAATAAATTCACCCCCTTACTTAATTATTGTATAACAAGCAGTAAAATGAAACTATTCACGAAAATTGTCGAAAAAAATTTTAGGGTGCTCTATCTTTATCCTCCCTGTGCTAAATGCTCATTCAAATTTGCGTCTCACACATACTCCGGGAGGAAGCCAAGCATTGTAAGACGGCATGTCCAAAAAACATATTTCTTACAATCTCCCGATACCAAAGCCGCAAGACTAGCGCGATCCGGCTCAGAATGTTCCTCCCGTTTGGCCTCATTCTTCATCGCCTTAATTTGAGTATCCGAATTCACCTTGATAAGGGAATTGTGCGTCTCCCGTTATTTCTTGATAAGTAAATCTTATCGATAAAGCACACATAAAAATTCCCCCTCTTTATCCCCCCGATTATCGGAAAAATGTCGGGATTTTGTCGGGTTTTTCTCGATGAAAAAAGCACTCAGATAATTCCGAGTGCTGTTGCTATACGGCAGATCGCCCGTTGCTTTATTTCATAATAGGTATCCTTTTTCATGCCGAGTTCCATATAAATATTGATGTCTTTCACCCTGGCAGCTGTCAGGTATTTTTTTTCGATGATCAAACGCTCCTCGTCGTCCAAACTGTTTTGTAAAGCACGTTCCATCTGCTTGACTTTGAGCTCATTTATAGAATATGAATTCCGGAGGGAAGGGAAAATATTAATGCCGGCAGATGAACATTCTTTTTTATTCTCTAATTGGACTTTGAGCGCGCGATAATCTTTCAATTCTTTGATGACTATTTTTCGGACGGCCTTCTCGTCCACATCATCGAGAAAAGATAATTGTTCCTTTGACATCCTTTCCCTCCATTCGTTCATTTTTCTTTTTCCCATTCCTGGATCCGTCTTTCTGCAATCTCCATCCAGATGAATGGAGCGGCAAGAATGGCGATTCCTATAATTAGATAAATCATAGCTTCCCCCTTCCCGGCTCCGGCCACATTATCTGATCTTGTGGTTATCAAAAACCATTTTAATAGACATCAACACTAAATAATTGAGATCGTTCATGCTTTTTGCATATGCAATTCTCCTAATAGTTCCGATTTCAATATCACTAAACTCATGCCCTTTCCTGTCACACTTTGCAATGAGCCTATCTATTTTTCTTTTTAATCGGGTCAATTCCTTGTCACCTCTCACCTCAATGCCTCCAATAGATCAGGATTTTCATAGATATTGCCGTACACTACTGAATATTTTGTAGTTATCTTTAATCCTTGCGCTTTATATCCGTTAATTAAGCCCTTACCGTTATTATTGATAACTTCGTATCCCCAGCCCTCATCAATCCAAATGACCTTAACATATGAAGTGTGAAAACGACCTGTTGGGGTTTTACCGAAATTTGTGTATAATTCACATGTTTTTTCTAGGACATCCCCCTCGTAAATCTCTTTTTGATTCTTATCCTTTAATCCGGTGTACTGTCTTAACCAAACATCACCATACCCGCTTGGTTCTGAAGAGAAATGACACCAGTTGCCTATTACTCCGTTAAAATTACCGACGACAATGGTGTTAATAAAATCGATATAGTGCGGAAAAAACTTTTCTTTTGTTGGTCTATAAATACATTGAAATTTAATCTCTCTCATTCCGTCGCCTCCCATCATTTCACCCTTTGAAGTCTATTCACATCATCAATATTCATTTGATAGTCAGCCTCACGGACGGCAGCAGCAAATGATTCAATCCCTTTTTCCCAAAGACCATGACGCTCAATGATTTCCGAAAACTCTTCAACGTCATGCTCCCGGATCCCCCAGCTGTCAGGGTCTTCTGCGGGCCCGTACATAGTAATCCATTTGCTTGAGTCATTCGGATCGGGTTCCTCCCATTCCGAGCGGGTAAAATGACAAAGCTCATGATCGACCAGGGCGGCGCGCTGCTCTTGGTTCATCGTTTTCCATGCTTCCTTATTGATGAATACAAAAAGCATGTAATCAGTCATATGGCGCTCAAAGGCCGTGCATTTTTTCGCTTTCCCCGCCCATTTGCTGCTTCCTTCTCGAATATAAAAACCAATATGTCCTATCGCATCTTTTAAATGTGGGTGGTGTTCATCAATTAAACTTTTAGCCAGTTGCCGCACCTCATGTGATTCTTCAAAACCTACAAAAGCCATATTTATTTTCCCCTTTCAATCAATTGTTTTTTGAATATTCCGTCTAATTCATCTAGTGAAAGCTCATACAACTGCCGACCATCAGGCGTTTTAAAATATCCCATTTTAAGTAGCTGCGCTTTGATTTCATCCTTTTTTCGCTCAAGATAAAGGACCTTCATTAATTCATTCACATCAAGCCCCCCTTTAGTAATTCACGGGCCATGTAATGAAAGTGATGATAGATATAGTTTCCGGTCGCACTTGGATTAATAAAAACAGTTGAAAAATTGTAACGCACTTCAAATGTCTTTAAGCTGCCTAACAACGATTTCGGTTCATATTTTGAACGATATTTCCCGTTGAGTATCTTTTGATACCCTTCCAGGTCTTCCACAAGAAGAGTGAAAGGGTTTTTCGATGCTCGAATCAATTCATTTTCAAACCTGGAACGATCCTTAATGGATTGAACAAGCTCATCAATTCCGTTTTTCCGTTCGATAGCAGCGTTCAAATACATGTCCCTATTAATCCCGTATTCCTCATTTTTGGGTATCATTGCGGAATAGTCACCCGTCTTCATCCCTTTGAATTTGATTGATACGTTCTTTTTGCGAAGATAGTCAAGAACATGTTGATTCTTCTGTTCTCTCGTATCCACAATAATGACCATGCTGCCTAAAATTTCTTTTAACTCTGTGTCTGAATAGTTGTAATGAATAATAGTCATGATTTATTCCCCTTAAAATAAGACATTGCCCTTTCATAAATTTCTAATGAGAGTTTGTCCGTTTCCTCACTTTCAAAATTTGAAACGGAACTGTCAAAGTCTCTCCATCCGTTCTCCCAAAATAAAACGAGCAATCTCGAGACTTTTATCGCTGCCTCCCAATCATGATTAAACCAGTCATCTATTTTTGTATTTAAGTCTTGAGCAATGCCCATGTAATAATTAATGATTTTATCTATTGTTTGTTTCACATTATGTTCTTTATCCGAGTATTCGCCTTTCAAATAACGAATAATTCGTTTCTTGTAAGACTGGACAAATTCCACAAGTTCTTGATAGACGTTTTCGGGATTCTCAATATAAAGATCGTTACCATCGAGAACCAAACGAGCGCCCAACGTTTCTATGTCAGCACAAATTTGTTTTGGATGCATTTGAATCACCACTTTTTAATGCCATATCAAAAACAAAGAGTTTATTACCAGTCGATTTTCTAAGATCATATTTTAACTGTCTTAATACTTCATAAAATGTTCGAGTACCAATAAATGAGTTTTCACGTAAACCAAAATATTCTCTACATGCAATATAAAGAAGTTGGGCTTCAATCTTTCTACCAGAAGAACGAATACATCGGTCTGTTAGGAAATCCTCAATAGCATCCGCAAAATTCATTTTTTCACCTCTTTTAAGAATGGGTTATTAAATAAAAATTTCAGTAACCCATTAAAAAACCAGTCATATCAAGGGTTTATAACCTATTTAGGGTTATTGGGTTATCGGGGTTACCTATTTTTCTATTAAAGTCTATAAATACTTATATATATTATTTTTTATTAATTAATTTTCATGTGAGAGGAACACGGAAATTAAGTAACCCTCAATAACCCCTAAAAAATGTAAAATATTAAAAACCCTTATATATCAATGGTTAGAGCTTCTTTCTATTGATTGAAGTAACCTTATTTGGGTTACTTTTTGAAGTGAATTCAGTAACCCTTTCAGTAACCCGACCATCGTCACTCTGTAATAAACTTCCTCCTGCATACTGAATTAATGTCATTCCATGAATAAATGTCTTATTTTTTGCGCCTTTTCCTTTTTTAAAACCTCGAATTTCTAATTGACGATAAAAGGCGCGGTTTTTTAATTCAACATCATCATTTTCATAACACCAATCTTTGTATTCCTTATAGATTTCTTTTGCCTCGATTTTTGCAGTTGGATGAATAACACATCTTTCAGCAAGAAACGGCCCTAAAATGTCCATATCCTCTCGATATCCCTCGGTTGCTTTCCTTATGACTTCCGGTTCCTTGAGCCCTTCCTTTTGCCATTTCAAACAACCCTCAACGGCCCACCTTAGAATACCTGGCATTTCTGCAGCTAGTTTCTGCGGCAACTTCTTATCTACTTTTTCTTTTGGAATCGTAACCGTAAAAGGAACTAATCGAATGCGTCTCCAAATACCCTCGTCGCTTCCCTTTACGATTGGTTTATGGTTTGTCGTAAAGAACACTTTAAATTCCGGTGTAAATTCAAAATACTCCTGGCGCAAGAAACGGGCGGACATCTTTTCGCCTCCGGTGATCTGCTTCACTAATGATTCAGAAAGTTGCTGGCCTTCTTCACTCTCTACAGCCGACACAAAGCGTGCACCATCTAGGCGGGCTATGTCATTGTTGATGCTGCTATCATTTTTCTTTTTGATAAAAGTGTCGCTGTTCGTTTGCCTTCCATAGTCTCCTAGTAGTTGCTGAACAGTATTGATAAACGTTGATTTACCATTACGGCCATTTCCAAACAGGAAGAACATGACTTGTTCAGACGTATCACCCGTTAATGCATAGCCAATGGCTTTTTGCATAAAATTAATAATTTCATAGTTCGGCTGCCCGTTTTCATCTATGAAAATACTTTCTAAAAATGCTTTCCAGTTTGGACATTCCGCGTCTTTTTGATAAGCAACTGTTGAAATTTTTGTAAAGAGTAAATCCCGATCATGTGGCAATATTTCACCTGTTTTTAAATTGATCACACCATTTTCACAATTAAAGAGATATTTATGTGAGTCAAGCTCCTCTTTTTTTACGGCAACCATAGGCCTTGTATCTAAAATCGTATTCATCCGAATATTGCGGCGCTCACATTTTTTGGCCCAATCGTTCAGCTGCTTTTTTTTGTACCCGTCTTCCGTTGCTTTTGCTTCACCATAAATAGCACGCAACGTTTGAGCAGCTAAAGCCTCAATCTTTCTTTTGCTGTCTTCCTCCCACATCTTCCCGTTCCAAATTAACCATTCAAGCTCATTACAATACCGGATATTTTTCCCGTGATAATAGACAAGCCTTTCAGCGTTCCCCAACTCTGTCAAATGAAACACGGGCGGCGTATCTATAATTTCTTCGGTATCCTCAACTTGAGAATTATCAGGATGAGAAATATATACTTCGTAAGGCTGATCCTGCTGTTCTTCCATCAAATCGGATATTGTTTTATGAGTAGAATAAACGGCAGCTGCAATGGTCATTTCTCCATATGTAGCACCATCGGACGAATGTTGCCGATCCCACTTTTCCCGATACAATCCCGTTTCACGAAACATTGAATCCATTTTTGAAGTGTCTTTATCGGTCCAAAACGCCAAATGATTACACAGGGCCATATCTGTGGCAGAATGATCCTCGTTTATCAAATGACCGTTAAACAAATCTTGAATGCTCTTTCCATTCTTACTGTTGAACATCCTTTCCCAAATCTCTTTATTAGAGAGGTTGTACATATCACGGGATGAAGCAGCAGGCGGGCTAGATGTTTTCGTTTCTTCTTTTTTGTCCTTCAAATATCTATCGAAAAGCTCCTTGAGCTTGTCTGACCGTTCTTCAATGGCCCCTATCCCGAGACTGTTTCCTGTAAAGGTAAAATAACGACCATGTCGATATACTTCCAATCCAAGTTCGGGGTTTTTTCTTCCTGTGCCCTGGCCCCGTAATGGTATCTTACCTTTGGCAATAATGTGGACACCTTTACCACTTGGTGAAAATTCGGTATAGCTGCCTACACTATCAACAATTTCTTGTGCGAATGGTGACAAAACCCCATCCTCGACACAATGGTCAATATCTATGCCTATAAACGGATCATCTTTTGAAAACATGAAGCCGATCCCGTCATAGTCTCGGTTATTATAAAATTTTATAATGGTCGGAAATGTTGACCAGGTTCTTTTATTACTTGACTGTGCCATGCTGCCGTCAATTTGATATGGCACTTTTGTTTTCTTGCCGTCACGTTCTTCGGAACGCCATAATATCCATTGAGGGGCGTTTTTGAGCTCTTGCGGTATATTCTTAAATTCGTACATGTAATAACTCCCCTTTAAAGACGAGGGAGCTATACACTCCCTCAATTGTGTTTTCTATGATCAAAAAGGTACATCATCGTCACTAATATTCACTGGATCATTTTCCGGGGCCGACGCTTCGGATGGTTTAAACCCTTTGACTTCGGGATATTTTTTCCCGTTATGCTCTCTTTCTCCGACAACTAGACGAACTGGTTTATTTAAGAAAGCATTCGCCCATTCGATATGATCTTTGAATTTCATTCCGTTAGGAAAACCTGCGGCTTTTGATGCCTGGTGGAATCTCCACATTGCTTTCTCTGTAACCGTGAAGTTATCATATAAGATTTTCTGCCCTTGGCACGGCTGTTCAACATCCGAACGAATTTCATAATCTACGACAAGTCGCTCATTTCCCGTAGCTGCTGTTTTGGCTTCAAAATTGATAACTGTTGCTTCATATTCTCCTGGTTTAATTGGTTCAAATGAATCGCCTTTGCTGTGATCTACTGTAAACATACTTAATTCCTCCAAAATTTTTATTTACCGTTCAGTACGGTTACAAGATTTTGAGTTACTTGATCCAATACGAGCGGATCGCTGGTGTCTTCATTTTGCAAATCATAAATTACACTATCTATGCCACTATTCAATCTATCAATCTCTGAAATTAACCAGAGCACATCTGATATGCTTGCATGCTCACGAATCGTCTCGAGCTTTGTATCATTTTTCAACTTGCTCACCTCCAAGTACGCTGTTTAATCTATCAATAGCAGCGTTAGCAAGTTTGACATTCCATTGATCAAGTTTCTTATTTGCTTTAATCTGAAATTCCTCAATCATTTGAGCTGCCTCTTCGTTATCTTCAATTAAAGTTTTAATATGTGTAATTAAGCCGATTCTTTCGAATTCTTCTTCTGCTTTTACATCAATGCCAAGCTCTAACCATTTATAAAGTTTACGGCCAACGTCAGGATTTAACTTTATTGAAGAGCCTTCAAACATTCGTGTATTGTCTTTAGACGTTTCAGCCATATGATCAATGCTAATGGTAAAATTAAGCATAAATTCATATTCCATTTCATCTTTTTGAACTGGCTTAGTCCCGACCTTACGAGGTGCCATTTTCCCGTTATTATCGGCTTCAACAACATATTCAGTTTTTGTTCTCAATGTTGCCAGAATATGAACATCATTTTGCGTCAATGTTTTAATTAGCTTTGTTGTTTCCGGCGCAAGTTTACCCCAGTTTTGAAAAGAGTTGCCGGACATGCTGCCGTGTGTTTCAACAATTCCACCTTCCCCTGCCAGTTGTGGGAAAGTGAATCAACTACAACCACCTCGGCCCCTGCGTTCTTAATTGCTTCAACAGCCATTTGATAACGTTCGGTTGTGTAAGGAGGCGTAAAATCAATATGCTTAAAGCTCCCTATAAGAATTTCATCAAATTGTAAATTAGCGTACAGTTTTGCGCGGCGGTGCTCTGTATCAACAACGCCGATCTTTGACCAGATTTCCTCATCACTTGCTTTCGGATATGCTTCCCGCATCATTCCGTATGCTACTAGCAGCGCTCCGGCTGTTTTACCGGAACCACTCGGACCTATAAATCCAACAATCGCTTTTTCCTTTTGACGCTGTGCGTCTGTTACTTGAAACATAGCTTATACCTCCACTTTGAAGTTGACTGTTTCCGGCTGCACTTCTACGCCTGGGACGGCTTGTCCATTTAAATCAATTACGATCGGTTTCCCTTCAAGTTCAGTGACAGTCAGTGTCTTTTTAAGATCACCCCATGCCACAGACTCTTTTATAAATTCAGTCATGCCAGCATCTTTCACATGATGCAGAAGTTTTCCCTTGTCCACTTCTTTAGGCGATGCTTTGGTTGTCCGGCTTTTAGATTTCCCATAAGGTGTGGAAAGTGTTTTTGCCTTCGGGTCTTCTTGCAGCTGCTTTGTATGATAGACGCTAACTAGGTTTTCAAAGAATGAAAGACTGTCACTTAAAGGCTTAAGCTCCTGCCTTTCCCATTCTTCAATACGTTGCTTTTCTGTTGCTGCCAGCGCTTTGATTTCCTTTTCCTGCGACTTGAGAGCAGCTATTTTCCGGAAAGCCCAATTCAGGCTGTTCATATCAGTAATTTCAAACTGTGGACGGTCCCCCGACAGTTCGCCGTTATTAATTTCATTTAGTTCAAAATCCTGTAATGGATTCAAATGAGACACCTTCCTCTAATTGATTTTGTTAAAGGTTCCATTTAAAATGGAACTTGCTTTTGTTTTTTTAAGTCCACATTGCAGTGTGGGCTTTTTTGGTTCTATATATATTTTATTCTTTAAATAATGCATAAAAATAGTTCCTAACTTATGTGGTTTTTGGGGTAAAAATTATGTTTTTTATGGTGAGTCAACCATAAAACAAAAAATTTTTAAGCAAAATTTATATCATTCAATACTTTTTGTGCTTTAAATTTATTTCATCGGTCTCGTTACATTTGAAATCTTTAAACCTCTATCTTCAAATTTTGATGCGATTTTGTGTAGCTGGACTCTATGTTCCGACTGCTTAATCCGTTTAAGTTCCTTACAATTCGTAATAACTGATCCAGCTATCTCAACACATCCGTCAAAATCTTGATCCTTGATGGCATCGCTTAGTAATTCATCAACAAGAAATTGTGTTGATTTAATCAACCTTACTGACTTTTCACAGTCAGCTTTTAAAAATTGATTTAGATCCATATTTCTTCTCCTTTCCAATCATTGGTATAATGTTATTATCTGTTTAAATAGGTGGTGAAACTATGAAACTGAATCATGATTGTGTTAGATTGCTAATGCTTGAATTTGAAGAAAACCTAGGTCTCAATGATGATATCTGTTTAAGCGATATCAAATCTTCTAAAATCGCAGACAAGTTTGGTCAAGATGAAACAATTTACTGTGTCACTAAACTAATTGAAAATGAATATCTTATAGGTTCTATCCAAAGAGGCGATGGTGAGATATGGGACATTGTTGTTTCTTCAATTTCCTTCTCCGGACATGAATTTTTGGACAATATAAGAGACGATGGTATTTGGAAAGACACTAAAGCGAAAATTTCCCAACTTGCTAGTGTGTCATTACCTACTGTGTCTCAAGTCGCAGCTGCGTTTATTAAGTCTAGAATTGGACTCTAGGTTTGCTTGTTCTGTTCTTCAATGAATAGGGCCAAATCTTTCAAAAACTTATCGAATTTTTCAACACCTGAATTCCGACTGATAAATAAGAATTCAACACTCAGTGTGCTTTTTAGATTATCAGTTGGATTTTCACTGATTCTTTGCTGTTTAATTCCATAACTAGAAATACCAATACGTCGAAAAAGTTTAGACTCAACCTCTGTTGCCGCAGGGGTTGTTTTATTTAGTTTGTCGCTCATTTCGTCACCTCCTTTTGATCTACAATTTCCTTCTCTCCCTTTAATTGTTTAGTTTGATTTTTTCAACGACCTCAATATGCTTTTTAATCCAATCAAGCACCATGTCTCGTGGAAACAATATTCTTTCGCCAACTTTAAACTTTGGAAAGTCTGGTCTATTAATCACGTGAACATCAAGCGTTTGAGAACTGACATTAAATATATGTTTAGCTAGCTGAGCTTTACTGATCATATAAGGAAGTTCATTTTCTTGTTTATGGTCTTCTATAATTGAAGCAGCAACTTCCTGAAGCAAATCATAGAGATTATTTCTAAATGAATCAGAATCTGCTTTCATTGTTAATTCAAACAATTCTTGTTCCCCCTTACGAAGCACGCTCTTCTCGTTCAATTATTGGCAGAATGCTTTGTTGCTTTAAAAGTTCGTAAATGAACAATCTTCCTTTTTGAGTCCACTTTGTTTGTACTTTAGATTTTTCAGCATCAATAACGTGAGTATGAGTTTGTGTGTACCCCTTATCTTGGTGTTTTGCATACAAGAGCCATATGTCCCCCTGCTTGTACTGCACGCCTAATTCATGAAGCAACTTGTTCAATTTTATGGCACTCATACCATAGTCCTTGGCGATTTTGGATACTGATAGAAGTGACTTATTTTGCAGAACCATATCGTAATAAGATGCTTTGGGCTGACATTCATTAACCTGTTGTATAAGAATTAAGTTTTGTGTTTCTAGTTGTTCATTTTTTTCAATTTGACTGACTAATTGCAACAAAGCTTCTTTATAACTAGTTGGCAGTCTATATATATCTTTCAAAGAATAATAATCGTCTACAAGAATTTCATAAGCATCCCAAGCTTGATTAGAATTTAAAGACTTTGCATGTAGCCAAGCACCTTTTTCTGTCCAAAGGTATAGTTTAGATACTCTTTCGACTGATACGGTATTTCCGTATTGCTGTCCAAATGACTTTAACTCGTTTCCTTGAAGTAAGAAAAAGTGCTTCCCTTCTTTGTAACGCTGTTTATTTGAATTGAAATTTTCAGATATTCTTCTATGACTCGTTCCATAAGCTTTAGCTATTTGTGCTGTAGTTAAGACTCTTTGATTGTTTTTAACCAATATTGATAAATCCATTTTTTACTCCCACCTCCAAAGTAATTGACACTTACATAAGAGTGTAAAAAAAAGCCATGTTGCATAAAAAACATTTGCGTAATCAATAATTACGGTTTATAATTACATTGTAAGATTTGATAATCTTTTACGTCCTCTTTCTAACAGATCTGGCCATAGTTCTTGAATAGGAACATCAAAATATACTGCAAATCCAAAAACTAGCTCTAACCCAGGGTCTGTATGTCCATTTTCAATATTTCGGACTGTGGTTTCAGTAACGCCCAATTTACTTGCCACTTCCCGTTGTGTTCCTTTTTGAGTACGTAAAGATTTAAAAGTTTCTCGAATTTTACGTTCAGTTTTAGAAGTCATGTTTATGTAACACCCCTTACGTAATTGATAGTAACATGTAATTTATAATTACGCAAGAGGTTGTTAATAATTTTTATTTTTTGGAGGTGCGTTACATGTCACATCCTGGGATTAGAATTAAACAATTGCGAGTGCAAAAAGGGTTATCTCAAGATGAACTAGCAGAAAAGCTTAGTATGAACAGGGTCAATATTTCCCATTATGAACGTGGAAAAATAACCAATATCCCTGGAGACGTACTTACTAAAATAGCCCAGGTACTAAATACAAACACTGATTATTTATTAGGGTTATCTAATATTGAAGATGAAGAATTAGACGAAGATTTCAGAACTATTCAACGCGCTGCCAAAAACCTGTCTCCTAAAGACAGAAAGAAAATGTTGGACATCATGAAAATTACTTTCGATAAAGCTTTTGATGACGATGACGATGATGACGATGATCTCTAAACCTAATTTTAAAAAAGCAGAATACGCAGCGTACAATCTGTTAGAACAGAATAAAGTCACAACATTACCAATAAAAGTTAAATCTCTTGTGAAACATATTCCTAATCTAAAAATAAAAACGTATTCTTGGTATGCCTCTACACATAATCTTACTATAGAAGAAACCTGCGAACATTTTGAGAGTGACGAAGGATGCTGTTGGTATAGAAAATCGAAGGGTTCATATGTAATTTTTTATAACGACAGAATAGAAAATAAAGGAAGAGTACGATGGACAATAGCTCACGAAATCGGACATTTTATTCTAAAACATAATGAAATAACAAATAAAACTATTTTTAACCGAAATTCCTTAACTTCAGATGAATACGATGTTTTTGAAAAAGAAGCTAACTGTTTCGCAAGAAATCTATTGGCTCCACAAAGCCTGATGTACGAATTAAGACCAACCAATCCTAATGTAGTCTCTGATATTTTCAACATTTCACTAGAAGCAGCTAAAAATATTTTAGACTTTTTTAATAACGGTTTAAAAAAAGGAATAATTTACTCTAGGAATACAACAATTCATAAGTTATTCAATAGAACAATCCAAAAGTATAAGAATGGAAAAACATGTTTGAACTGTGCATGTTTTTTTATACAAGAACATGCACAGTTTTGCAAAGTATGCGGAAGTACTCATTTAATCCAAGGAGAGGAAAAAAATATGGAATTTGCTAGCTTTATTTTAGACGATAACGGTAGAGCATTAAATTGCCCAACTTGTAATAATCAAGATTTACACGGTGAATACTGCCATATTTGTGGTACATATTTAGTCAACAAATGCACTGGTATTTCAGTAGAGGAAAAGCATGATCCACGTATCTCATGGCATAAATTAGAAGGTTGCGGCACTCTTCTGGAAGGAAATGCTCGTTTTTGTCATAATTGCGGTTGTACCTCTACATACTACTTAAATGATATATTGGAATATTGGAAAGAAGAGAATACCCAACAGCAAGTAGATGAGATCCCATTTTAATAACTGAGGTGAAATAATGGCCACATTCAGAAAGAGAGGAGACAAGTGGGAATATCGTATTTCCTTTAAGGATCCTTTCACACTCAAATACAAAGTAAAATCAAAAAGTGGTTTTAAAACAAAAAAAGAAGCTCAGCAAGCTGCAACAGAACAAGAAAAGCAAATAGCAGCAGGATTAGAGTTGGACACGAGCACCATATCACTCGAAAACTTTCTGATCAATTGGCTACATGAATACAAAAAAGACACCGTTAGAAAGAACACATATGAACTCCACGAACGAAACATCATGAATCATATCCTTCCCTACTTCAAAAATATCAAAATTACAGATATTAAGCCGATTATGTATCAAAAATTCTTAAACTATTTAACCAGTCAAGGTTATAGCAAGCGTACTGTGGAAATCATACACGGTACGATGTTTAATGCTTTCAGCAAGGCTGTCATTATAGGTAAACTCACAAAAAACCCTTGTTATGGTGCAACTGTGTCTAATAAAAATAGCAAGAAAAAAAACGTTCTGGAATATATGCTTTCTGAGGATATTCCAAAATTTCTTCAGGAAGCATATAAATACAACTATATTTACTATATCTTTTTTAGATCACTCATAGAAACCGGTATGCGTAAAGGTGAAGCTGCTGCTCTACAATGGACAAATATTAATCTAAGAGAAAATTACATAGACATTACTAACACCTTAGATTTCTCTGCAAAATCATCTGAGGAACTATTTGGAGAAACTAAAACATATGAATCCAAACGAAGAATATTAATTAGCTCTTCCTCTCCGCTGCTTTGCAAAAACATAAGAAGTGGCAATTTGAAAACAAACAAATGTTACAGGATAATTATAAGCATGATCTCAATTTGGTGTTTTGCAGAGTTGACGGAAACTTTCTGCCAAAGTCTACTCTTTTTAATGCTTTTAATCGTATCTTAAAAAGATCTAATATTGATAAAATGCCAATTCATGCTTTACGCCATACACATGCTGTTCTCCTTTTAGAGTCAGGAGCTGACATGAAATACATCCAAGAACGATTAGGTCACAAAAGCATGATGGTGACAGCAGATGTTTATTCACACATTAGTAAGAAACTTGACCAAAATCGAATTAAGGATTACGAGAATTACGTCTCATCAATTGTGGAGTTAAATTCATAACTTCAAATTTTTTTGGTCATATTTTGGTCAAAGACCAAAAATATTATTCCGTTCATTTTTTGACCAAAATAAAAAACCCCTGAAACCATTGGTTTCAAGGGGTTTCTTGATTAATACTGAGACATATACTGATCGCGTTCCCATGGGTGTACTTGGGTGCGGAACATATCCCATTCGATTTCTTTTGATTCGATGAAGTGCTCGAATAAGTGATCGCCTAGTGCGTTGATCATGACTTCGTTTGACTTGAGCAGCTCAAGTGCTTCTGCAAGTGTTGCAGGTAAGTCAGCGATGCCGTTTTCAAGGCGCTCTTCTTTGTCCATGACATAGATGTTTCTGTCGATTGGCGCTGGTGCGTCTAGTTTGTTTTTGATTCCGTCTAGACCTGCTGCAAGTAATACACTTAGTGCAAGGTATGGGTTTGCAGATGGGTCTACACTGCGTACTTCTACACGTGTGCTGATGCCGCGTGATGCTGGAATACGAATCAATGGGCTGCGATTTTGTGCACTCCATGCTACGTAGCAAGGTGCTTCATAGCCAGGAACAAGACGTTTGTAAGAGTTCACCGTTGGGTTTGTGACCGCTGTGAAGCTTGTTGCGTGCTTCACGATACCTGCGATAAAGTGTCTAGCTGTCTCACTTAATTGTAAATCTGCTTTTTCATCAAAGAATGCGTTTTTACCATTTTTAAATAATGATAGGTTACAGTGCATACCAGATCCGTTTACACCGAACAATGGTTTTGGCATGAATGTCGCATGAAGTCCGTGCTTTCTCGCAATTGTTTTCACAACGAGTTTGAACGTTTGAATGTCATCACAAGAGCGGATGGCGCCTGCATATTTGAAATCAATTTCATGCTGACCAGGTGCTACTTCGTGGTGAGAAGCTTCAATTTCAAAGCCCATTTCTTCAAGCTCAAGCACGATGTCACGGCGGCAGTTTTCACCTAAATCTGTTGGTGCAAGGTCAAAGTATCCACCTTTATCGTTTAGTTCGAGCGTTGGCTCGCCTTTTTCGTCTAATTTAAATAAGAAGAATTCTGGCTCAGGTCCAAGGTTGAAATCACTAAATCCTAGTTCTTCCATTTCCTTTAAGATACGCTTTAAGTTGTTACGAGGGTCTCCATCAAATGGTGTTCCGTCTGGCTTATAAATGTCACAAATAAAGCGTGCCACTTTACCTTTTTCTGCTGTCCAAGGGAAAATAACAAACGTGTTTAGATCTGGATATAGGTACATATCTGATTCTTCGATACGTACAAACCCTTCAATAGATGAACCATCAAACATACATTTGTTATCGAGAGCTTTTTCTAACTGGCTCACAGGAATCTCAACATTTTTAATTGTTCCGAGAATGTCTGTAAATTGCAGACGGATGTACTTTACGTTTTCCTCATTTACTAATTTTACGATATCTTCTCTTGTGTACTTTGCCATTTCGTAAAACTCCTCCCCTACAAAAGGTAAAATGTGTATAGCAATGCTTTTGCTAATTGGTTAACGGAAGAACCTTGACATATCCCCCTGCCTAAAGGTCGTTCCTTGTTGGAAACGTCCAGCCTGAATGAGTTCCTTCTTCAGTAGCTTCCTGAGTTCATCATCTGTCAAGTTGTGCTTCGCTGTGGTTTTCTCCTCTGTCTTTATTTCAGACGATGGATTTTCAGCCTCAGCTTTGGCAAAAAGTTTTTTGATTCCTGCCATGTTTACACCTTGTTCGATGAGGTTTTTGATTTCTAGTAATTTATCAACATCATGGAAAGAAAATAATCGGCGATTCCCATCACTTCTCGCTGGAAATACTAAACCATTTTCCTCATAATAGCGAATTTGTCTTGCAGATAATTCAGTTAGCTGCATGACAATCCCAATTGGGAATAAAGGCATTGAGCGGCGAATGTTATCACTCATCTCAACTGTCTCCTCCTCTTTGCTTAAATTTATTATATGTCATGTTATATTATGTGTCAACGAAATGTTAGGAATATTAACATGGATTTTTTTATCGAGCAGGCACTTCAATAAAACCTTGCTCTAATAAGGCATCTACAGCACTGCAAATGGCATTTTTCACATGGGCATACGTGAGACCGCCCTGAACATAGGCTGTGTACGGCGGTCTGATCGGACCATCGGCTGATAATTCAATGCTGGCTCCTTGGACAAATGTGCCCGCTGCCATAATCACATCGTCCTCGTATCCCGGCATATAGCTTGCATGCGGTGTGACATGACTGTTAATCGGTGATGCATATTGAATCGCCTGACAAAATGCAATCATTTTTTTAGGGTCTCCAAATTCTACAGATTGAATCAAGTCGGTTCTTTTCGCATTCCACGATGGGTTTGTTTGGAACCCGAGTTTTTCAAGAAAACGCGCTGTAAACACGGCGCCTTTTAAACTTTGTGCAACAACATGCGGTGCTAAGAAAAATCCTTGATACATTTCTTGAAGCGCATACAGCGATGCACCCGCTTCACTGCCGATGCCTGGAGATGTCATTCGATAAGAGCAAGCTTCTACCCATTTTTCTTTTCCGACGATGTAGCCACCCGTTTTGGCAAGGCCGCCGCCTGGGTTTTTAATGAGAGAACCTGCCATAAGATCTGCGCCCACATGACACGGCTCTTGCAACTCAGTAAATTCACCATAACAGTTGTCAACAAACACAATGATGTCCTCATTGATGTCTTTCACAAATGAAATCATTTGTTCAATTTCTTCTATTGTAAAGGATGGTCTTGACGCATAGCCTTTAGAACGCTGAATCCCGATGACTTTTGTTTTTTGGGAAATAGATTCTTTGACTTTGTCGAAATCGACAGATCCATCTTGACGCAAATCAATGGCTTTGTAATCGATCTGAAAATCTTTTAATGAGCCTGTCCCTTCTTTGCCGCGAATCCCGACAATCTCTTCTAGGGTATCGTAAGGTTTCCCCGTCATGTAGATCAATTCATCACCAGGTCTTAGCACACCGAATAAGGCGATGGAAATGGCATGTGTTCCAGAAATGATCTGCGGGCGTACAAGACCGCTTTCCCCTCCAAATACATCCGCATAGATCTTTTCTAACGTGTCTCTTCCCATATCATCGTAGCCATAACCAGTTGTAGGGTTAAAATGAGAGTCACTGACTTTATGTTTCCGGTAGCTTTCAAGAACCCGCCACTCATTTTGTTCGCTCTTTCGATCAATTTGCTGATGTATTTGTGAAATGTCTTGTTCTGCTTCTGCTGCTATTTTTTCTAAAATGGTGCCATGTTTTAAAGTGTGAAACATCGTGATTTAATTCCTTTCCTACAACATATACTTCTTGATTTGTCCTAATATGGTTTGCTCTTCACCACTAAATCCAGTGATGTCATAAAGCTCTGCTTCCTTTTGAAATTCCAGTGATTCCACCAAGGTTTCTGACTTTAAGGCAGATATGAGTTTTCCTTCATATGCCGGAATCCTTACATGATATGGCTTTAAAAAATCTTTTTTCAGTTCAGCCATGATATCCGCTTTTAACCGCTTCACATCTTCCTCGCGCCTAGCACTGATTAAAATGTGGCGCTGCTTTGAGGAAGGGATAAAATCCGGCCGGATTTGGTCTTTTTTGTTATAGACTGTCAGCATCGGAATACGGTCAGCTTCTAATTCTTCTAAAAGCTTATGAACCGTTCGTTCATGACCTTCATAATCCTCATTCGAAGAATCGATCACATGAAGCAAATAGTCTGCTTCTTTTACTTCTTCAAGAGTGGAACGAAATGCTGCAATCAGTGTGGTTGGAAGGTCTTGAATAAAACCAACTGTATCGGAAATCAGTACACTGTAGCCAGATTCAAGTGTCATTTTACGCGTCATTGGGTCAAGTGTGGCAAACAGCAAATCTTCTTCATGGCTATCCGCTTCTGTTAACTGGTTAAACAATGTTGATTTCCCGGCATTTGTGTACCCGACAATAGCGATTTGGAATACGCCATTTTTCTTCCGTCGTTCCCGGTATCTCGTGCGATGTTCTTTGACTGCAGATAGTTGTCCGTGAATTTCGTGTATGCGATTTCGAATATGACGTCTATCTGTCTCAAGTTTTGTTTCACCTGGACCTCTTGTGCCAATTCCGCCGCCTTGTCTTGAAAGGCTGATCCCTTGTCCACTTAATCTCGGCAAGGCATACTGAAGCTGGGCAAGCTCTATTTGCAGCTTCCCCTCTCTTGTACGGGCTCTTTTGGCAAAGATGTCTAGAATCAATTGCGTACGGTCAATGATTTTCACATCTAAGGCAGTCGCCAAAGCTTTTAACTGGCTAGGCGAAAGCTCGTCGTTAAAAATAATAACGTCACAGTCTAACTCCTCGCAAAGCACTTCAAGCTCTTCCACTTTCCCTTTTCCGATGTAAGTCGCGCTGTCCTGTCTATTTCTTTTTTGCGTCATGATGCTGACAGCTTCACCGCCAGCTGTTTTGGTTAAGGAAGCTAATTCTTCCATAGAATATTGAAAGCGTTCATCCGTTATATGCGGCAGTTGACAGCCGACAAGGATCGCTTTTTCGATCATTTCATGTTCATTCAACGTCAGTTGTTTCCTTTCTGTACTTAAGTTTCAGTAGTACCATCATACCAAACACATCACACGTATACCACCATTCGGAAGGTTTAATTTCTTGTCTCTTTACAAAAAGGATACGCCATTTCAAGAAGGCGTATCCTCTTTCATTTGCAGATCATGGCTTTTAATCGTAAGTAAATCTTTTTTATCATAATGATCCACAAGAAGCAGCCTCATCGCCTGAGTTCGAATCGCTTTTTCAATGGTGTTTCGCACAAAACGGCCGTTGCTGAATTTGGCAGGACTCGTTGTGCTCTTGATGTGCATTAAATAGTCTCGCAGTTTCCATTCTGCCTCTTGGGTAAAGACATATTCCCGATCGGCCATCATTCGTTTTGCAATATCCATCAGCTGATCGACCGTATAATCAGGGAAGTTGATATTGATCGGAAATCTCGATTGCAGACCAGGATTTAGAGAAAGAAAATGATCCATTTCCTTGGAGTATCCAGCTAAGATGAGGATGAATTCATGCTGCTTATCCTCCATATGTTTTACAAGGGTATCAATGGCTTCTTTCCCGAAATCCTTCTCTCCTCCGCGGGCAAGAGAATAGGCTTCATCGATGAACAAAATGCCGCCTAGTGATTTTTTAATCAAATCTCTTGTTTTTTGAGCTGTATGTCCAATGTATTCTCCAACCAGATCTCCTCGTTCTGCTTCAATTAAGTGCCCCTTTGAAAGAACATTCATTTCAAAGAAAAGCTTCCCGACAAGCCGTGCAACCGTTGTTTTCCCTGTGCCAGGATTTCCTTTAAACATCATATGAAGCGCTTGTTTTCCTACCTTTAATCCTTGTTCTTGTCTTTTTTGATTGACAAAAATCCAAGCATAAATTTCTTTTATGTTTCGTTTCATTTCTTCCATCCCGACAAGGCTGTTCATTTCTCGTTCTATTTCTCGTAAGATGCTGTGTTTGGCCTCATTTTTTTGCAAGGTCTCTAAGTATTCTGCCTCTGAATCTGCATCAACCAATACTTGCTTCTGTCCATTAAGTATAATGTTGATTTGGCCGTTATTTTTATATGTGACAGCTCGCTCCAACGTATTCACCTCTCGCTCTTCTCTCTTTAATCTATTCGGGTGGAGCTGTAATCGTGACAATCGCCCGCACTAGCATCTGTTTACTGTCAAAATGACCCGAGATACCGGTTATTGTAGGGGATTGTGCGGTTTCCCAGGAAATGATGTGCTATTTCCATTGTATTCATCCATTTCGGGCGGACAAACCAACAATTTGTTTTTTCTTAGAAAAATGGCGTTTTTTCATCACAAATTGTGCAGAAAAGAGTCTCAATGATTTCCGCATTTTGTACAGGCAATTTTTCTATTTCCTCATAAAATAAAGACGAGGTGATGAATAGATGGTGAAAATTTTTATTGATCCTGGCCACGGAGGAACAGATTCTGGAGCTGCTGCTAATGGACTTTTGGAGAAAAATATCACACTGCAAATTGCGCTTTTTCTGAGAGATATGTTGATTAGTGAATATGATGGGGTTTCCGTCCGCTTAAGTCGTTCAATTGACCAATCCGTCACGTTATCCCAGCGTACGAATGCGGCAAACAGCTGGGGAGCTGACTATTTCGTGTCTATTCATATTAATGCTGGCGGAGGCACAGGTTTTGAAAGTTATGTGTACCCTGGCGTTTCAGCACCAACCACCACGTATCGCAATGCCCTTCATGATGAGATTGTCCGCTCCGTTGATTTTGCCGACCGCGGCAAGAAAACGGCGAACTTCCACGTTCTGCGGGAAACTTCTATGTCTGCCATTTTAACTGAAAACGGTTTCATTGATACGGTAGCTGATGCAAATAAGCTCCGTAACGCTACTTTCCTTCAAGGGATCGCTCGTGCTCATGCCACTGGATTAGAAAAAGCCCTTCAATTGAAAAAAAAAGCAAGTAACCTATATAAAGTGCAGGCCGGGGCTTTCAAGGTCAAAGCCAATGCGGATGAACTAGCAGCTACACTCAGATCCAAAGGATTTGAAGCGCTGGTCGTACTAGATAGCGGCATGTACCGAGTCCAAGCTGGCGCTTTCCGTTCAAAGCAAAATGCAGATGACCTCGTCTCTCGATTAAAGCAGGCCGGTCACGACGCATTCGTTTTTCAATAATCTAAAAAACAAACCGGCTCAAGTCATCTTTAGAGCCGGTTTGTTGTCTATCCAATTATGCTAAAATGTTCACGACAAATTGAGACCATGTTTCAAGACGATCGAAGTACTCAGGATTTTCCAAATCTGTTACTTTCATCCATTTGCCTGAGATTTGATCTGTTTCTTTTACTTCTACATGAGCACCCGGCGATAATTCAAGGGCTGATAACAGTCCGATGTGCACACGGCCGACACTGTTGTCATCATCATTAATGAGTCCAAGGGTTTTCATCTCAAGTTTGTCTTCTTCTTGAATCGAAAGTTCCTCGTCCAGTTCACGATCGGTATTTTCTTTTAGAATCTCAGCAAATTTTTTTCCTTCAATGAAATTCATATGACCCCCAAAGCCAAGAGATAACTTATGATGTAAGCGCGTCTCTCCCCCGCCTTGAAGTCTTTCATATACATACACTTCGTCCTCACGCTTAATCACGACATAAGGTATCGGCTGTTTGAAGTCAGGATTTTCTTCTGCATCGCCTCTTCGCATCTGCTCGAAGTGCTCTTCGATCTCTTTCATAATGGTGCTGATTGTTTTCTCTTCACTATTCACACCATTAAACGCAAGTGTTTCGTTTTGGAACACGCGTGCGCGCGGTGCAACTAAAATCATTTCGTCCATTTTTCCCATGTTCGGTAACCTCCAGTATGTAACACATTGTTAGAAATGGCAAAAAGCCAAAACGAGTGATGCGTTTTGACTTTTACGCTTTCCTTATGATTCATCTCCAAAGAAGAAATCATCATCTTTTAACGGCTCAACTGTTGCCTTTTTGTAGCCGTTCCCTTTCATTGAGAAGAAGTCATGTGACTTTGTTTTTGTATTGAGTCCGTTCAATACAATTGGGTTGATCTCTTCTTCTTCAAAGTAAGGGGCAAATCCAAGGTTCATTAACGCTTTATTGGCATTGTAACGAATGAACTTTTTCACATCATGCGATAAATTGACTTGGTCATAAATATCCTCAGTGTAATGAAGTTCATTTTCATAAAGCTCATTAAGCAGATCGATAGAGAAATCATAAAGCTCTTTTTGCACGTCAGGCGTTTGTTTGTTGTAAATTTCTTGTGCTAACAATCCAACATACACACCGTGAATCGCTTCATCGCGCAAAATCAAGTTAATGATTTCACCACTTTGCATGAGCTTTCCTTGACCGTAGAAATATAGCGGGTAGTAAAAGCCGCTATAGAATAGGAAGCTTTCTAAATACACTGAAGCAACCATTGCTTTAAATAATGAAATCGGGTCATCCTTTTGAATGGAACGGTACAGACCTACAATCATATCTGCTTTCTTTTGCAAGAATTTATTTTTCTTGACCCATTCAAATACTTCACTAATCGTTTCAGTCGGTGCAAGTGTCATGAAGATATTTGAGTATGATTTTGCATGCACTGCATTTTCCATCATGGCCATAAAGTTTAACACGGCTTTACGCTGATGACCGTCCACATGTTCAGCCACTATCGGCATTCCTGTATTTCCTTGTTCTGTATCAAGTAACGTCAGTCCAGCCAGTACCTTCATGTACGTATCCTGCTCTTTTTCACCTAAATATTTCCATGTTAAGAGATCCCCGTTTAAGGAAATCTCCTCTGGAAGCCAGAATTGCTTGACGTTTTGGTTGTAAAACATTTGTGTAAAATCGTCTTCGTGTTTTGACCAGTTGGCTGCATCATAAATTTTTGTCACGTTAAACTCTCCTTTAATCAAACAACACAAGAAAGACAGCCTTCCTGCCCTGTATCCTTCGTTCTTGCATAATAAAGTGTCTTAATGCCTTTATGGTGTGCATAAAGATCGATGCGATTTAAGTCACGCGTTGTCATCGTATCTTTTAGGAATAATGTAAAGCTGATTCCTTGATCGACGTGCTGCTGAATGGTTGCGATCATATCGACCACTTTAAACATGTCCATATCGTATGCTTCTTTATAGAAGAACCAGTTTTGTGCTGAAAGTCCTGGCATTGGATAATACGTTTTGCTGTTTCCGTATGTTCTTTCTTCGATACGTTCCATAATTGGCATCACAGACGCTGTTGCCGATTGAACATACGAAATAGAACCTGTTGGCGCAATACATAATCGATAGCTATGATACATGCCATTTTCCGCTACAAAATCTTTGAGTGCTGCCCAATCTTCTTTCGTTGGAATGTGCATCCCTTCAAATAGCGCAGCTGCTTTTTCTGTTTTTGGAGTGAAATCATTTTCCACGTATTTATTGAAGTACTCACCTGTTGCATAACCAGAGCCCTCATAACGGTGGAATGTTTCCCCTTTTTCTTTTGCAAGCTCACTTGAACGCTTAATGGAGTAATAGTTCACCATCATAAAGAACGTATTAGCGAAATCTCTTGCTTCTTCACTTTCATAAGCGATTTGGTTTTGAGCTAAATACCCGTGAAGGTTCATCGCACCAAGTCCAATTGACTTCATCGCTTTGTTCGCTTTTCTAACAGCTGGTGCATTGCGGATATCTGTTGTTTCAGACACAAGTGTAAGTGAGTCCGTTGCAAGCTTGACTGTTTTTTCAATGGATTTGTTTTTCATCACGTTCATGATATTTAAAGAACCAAGGTTACAAGAAATATCAAGTCCGATCTCATCATCTTGATCATAGTCCGTGTAAGAAGAGACTTCTGAAGCTTGAAGGACTTCTGAGCAAAGGTTTGAGAATTTCACACGTGAAATATGGTTCAGAGCGTGCTCTCTATTCACATTATCTTGGAACATGATATATGGATAGCCTGATTCTGAGCGCAGAACAGCTAATTTTTCAAGAAGTTTTCTCGGATTGACTTTTTCTTTTTTGACTTTCGGGTTTTCTACAAGCTCGTCATACATTTCTTCCATATCCATCTCATCAAGATGCTGTCCATAAGCTTTATAAACTGTATGAGGATAGAATGTGTAAGCTGTTTTATCTTCTCTAGCAAGCTCGATAAATTTATCTGGGATGACGACACCGATCGAAAGTGTTTTCACACGAACATCTTCATCCGCAGAGATTTTTTTCGTATCTAAGAAATCATTAATATCTCTGTGGAAAATATTCAGGTAGGCACTGCCTGAACCTTGTCTTTGTCCCATTTGATCTGCATATCGGAATGCATTATCAAGAAGTTTCATGACGCCTACGACACCTTTGGTCGCATTTTCAACATCTTTGATCGCTTCACCTTTCGCACGAAGCTTTGAAAGGTTCAAGCTGACGCCGCCGCCTAATTTAGACAGCTGCATGGAAATATCAATGGCTCTTGAGATATCGTTTAATGAGTCATTCACTTCAAGCAAGAAGCAGCTCACCAGCTCACCACGTCTTTTACGGCCTGCGTTTAAGAATGTTGGTGTACTTGGCTGATACTCTTGGTTGATCATCAGTTCCACAAACTCGAGTGCTTTCTTTTTGTCTCCGCCCGCAAAGAAAAGAGCCACAACTGAAATGCGGTCTTCATAGCGTTCAAGGATTTTCTTTTTGTCATTTGTTTTCAGTGCATAGTCATTGTAAAACTTAAACGCACTCATAAATGATGGGAATCTAAATTTCTTGGCATATGCAGCTTCAAATACTTCTTTAATATCTGACATGCTGTATTGTCTTAAAAATTCTTCCTCATAGTAGTCGTTTTCTATTAAGTAATCAATCTTCTCTTCTAGATTATGAAAGAAGACCGTGTTTTGATTAATATAATCTACGAAATAACTATGTACAGCTTCTTTGTCCTTGTCGAACTGAAACTTTCCTTCTTTTTGAATCATAATCTCGTTATTTAATTGTATCCACTTTGGAACCTGATTTTGTGACAATTCTTTCTACCTCCTGTGTAAACAATTCAACATCCCTTTTTGTTCCGCTTAGTTCAAAGGTGTGCAAAATAGGAACTTGATATTGTTTAGAAATCGTATCGGCGCTTTTGGCAAAGTTATCTCCCCACACTTTGTTCCCACTCACCGCTACACCTAGTAAAAGGTGCGCATTTTTCTCTAAAAATGACTGAGTGGTACCAGGGACTTGTCCAAATCCTGTCGTAAAGGTGACGAGAATAAACGGCGTATCCAAAAACTCTTCTCCAGTCAATTTTCGTTTGTCTGTAAAAGGGGTCTTGTCCAAAAAGCGTTGAACATTTCCTGTTTTTGAATCAAATACGATTTGAATCAATTCCATCACGACCTAGTTTTTAGTATTGTTGAGCATTCCGTTATTCACTATATATAGTATACTATGTTTTTTCAAAACACAACATATAGATACTCGAAACGAAAAAAATCAACCAACCCGGCCGAACATTCATAGCCGAACTCGTACGTTCAAATAAATAGAGCAGAGCAGGTTCTAAAAATAGACTGCCCTACTCCCTATTCAACTGAAACCGAAATCTATCATAACACGAAAAAAAATCGCTTAGTAGACTAGACTTTTTGTTTTATTTTTTGTAGGCATCGCACTGTAAATCTTCTGACACTTCTGTTATTTCCACTTCAACACCTAATTCTTTGAGCACCGCTTCAAGCGCAGAGACGATCGAGGCTTCTCTTACTAACTCTTTCCCGTTTACAGAAACGCTTGTTCCATATTCGAAACAGGAGTCATCTTCACAAGTTTGTTCCCAATGATTAATTTTAATTTTGTGTGTCATGAACTCATCCTTTTCTGTCTAGATGTCTGATGCATGTTTATAGTGTAGCGACTTCACATTCATTTGTAAATTTACGTGCTTACTCTTCATCAAAGTCTTCACTATCACCATCATCTTCATCCCATTCATCTATGTACTTTGTCGTAATGAGCGTCAGCTCTCCTTCTTTTTCATCAAACCGGTATACATGTACTTCATCATCTTTCACAACAGCAATGTGATTATTTTTTAGCGCAACAGATGATGGTAAAAGACCATCAACATGGCTTCCATCATGCTCACCAGAATGGTTATGCCAACTTTCTTGTCTCGTTTCGATGTTCGAGATGGCGCATGATCCAAATAAGACAACGATTCCAATCAAAAGAAGGATCACTCGAATCCTTCTCAATTCAAGCTCTGCATTTTCCATATAAATCCCCTCACCTTTTAAATGTCCAATAAGGATTTATACGCAACTTGGACAGAAAAGTTTCATGGCATACAAAATAGCCCCTCTGCACTGACAAAAAACGTAGCGGGTTTTGGCCGGTTTATTCGCAGCTGCATGGGGCTATTGGTGAAAACGGGTGTTTATTCTAATTCAAGATTTACATTTTTTTGAGGTGCAAATGTTGAAATCGCATGTTTATAAATAAGCTGCTGCTTCCCTTCTGTCTCAAGCAGCACCGTGAAATTGTCAAATCCCTTTACTTGACCGCGAAGCTGAAAGCCATTCAGTAAAAATACTGTGACAAATGTATTGTCTTTGCGGATCTGATTCAAAAATTGGTCCTGAATATTAATCGGTTTCATGTTTCGTCCTCCTTGATTCTGATAACTACAGTTTCGCTTTAAGTCCAAGCTTTCCTGCTATATATGCGAAAATTTCCTCTTTTTTGTCCGAAAAGTGGCAAGGTGGTGTCATATCAAACCAGGTGACATCCATTTTATTACGGAACCACGTAAACTGACGCTTCGCATATCTGCGGGAATTTTGTTTTAATTGCTGGATGGCTTCATCAAGTGAGCAATCGCCTTGAAAATAGGCATACAACTCTTTATAACCAATCGCTTGAACAGACTGACAATCTTTCAAACCAGATTGATAAAGTGCGCTCACTTCTTCAATTAAGCCTTCATCTAACATCATATCAATTCTTTGATGAATGCGCTCGTACAAAAGCTCTCGGTCCATTTTCAGCCCAATGAAGGCAGTGTCATAAAGAGGAACTTCTTGATGCCCGTTTTGCATATCAGACATTTTCTGACCTGTTGTATGGATGATTTCAAGCGCCCTGATCACGCGGCGGACGTTATTCGGATGAATCGCTTTTGCAGCGATAGGATCGGCTTCTTTTAGCTTTTCATACAGCTTGATCGGTCCATGTTGCTGCTTAAACAGCGTCATCTCTTCTCTAAAAGCAGGATCACTTTTCTCATCAGTAAACGTGTAATCATATAAAACAGACTGAATATATAGCCCAGTTCCACCAACAATCATGGGCGTTTTCCCTCTCGCAGCAATCTCTTTGATTTTTAAGCGGACAAGCTGCTGAAATTCAGCTGTAGAAAACGATTCATCCGGTTGTTTAATATCG
Organism: Bacillus sp. FS02; assembly: GCF_024398395.1. NCBI lineage: Bacteria > Bacillati > Bacillota > Bacilli > Caryophanales > Bacillaceae > Bacillus > Bacillus sp. FS02. The sequence continues at coordinate 224,927 of NZ_CP074101.1, forward strand.
ATTAAATGGTGCGGTACGCCATTCATTTCTTCAGGGGTGATTTTCGCTGTGCCAATATCCATCCCTTTATAGATCTGCATGGAATCCCCGCTGATAATTTCTCCATTAAATGCTTTCGCTATATCAATGCTCAGCTTTGTTTTTCCGACAGCCGTCGGACCTACTAATACAATCACTGGTTGTTTTTTCATAACATCACTCTCTTTTACAAACTGCCTACAGTATAGCATAACTTCTCTTTCTCTCCTATATCCTCCCGTCACCAGCCAAGTGGTTCATTCCCGACCACTTCATATGTCTTTCCTTTTAAACGGTGCTTATGCGTTGGCCTTTCTTCATCTGGACTGTAAACGACTCCCCCATATGGAATCGGGACAGAGTCGGTATAGGCAGAAAACGTGACTTCCTCAATTTCATGGTAGTGCGTCCCGTCCACTCTTGGGATAGCAGGTCCAGTGACGCCATAATATCTATGAAAATGCCCTCTTTCAAATGACGTGATCCCCCGGTAATAATGAGTATGTCTGTCGGTACTGCTTCCATTCACAGGCTGAGAAATACCTTCTATTAAATGATAATGTTCTTCTGTTACATCCGTTCGCGCTTTATAAGCATGTGCATGAGGTGGACATTTAGCCCAATCAGACGGATACAGGCCCATTTTTTACATTCCTCCTTATTTTAGGCATTCACCCAAACACAAGTGGGCCACTCGAATACACTGATGTCAGTTACAGTGATTTTATGTGAAAGGAGTCTTTTTTTATGAATTATTTTGACGCACCGTTTGTTCAAGATGAGATGAGAAGACCTTTTGGATTTGGACGCCCTGGATTTGGTTTTGGAAGACCTGGGTTTGGGTTTGGGCGCCCTGTTTTTGGCTATGGGAGACCTGGATTTTTTGGACCGCCATTTTTAGGTGGTTTTGCTGGAGGGCTTTTAGCTGGGTCGCTTCTTGCTCCAGGATATGGCTATGGTTATCCTTATCCACCGCCATACCCGCCATATGGACCATACCCTTATTATTAAATATGACGATTTAGTGAAAACATCCTCTTATAAAATGAATCGATTGACACATTTGTTTTTCATAGGTTAACATTTACTTTACCGACCGTTCAGTAAAGTAGGTGTTTTTTTTATGTCTAAAACGAAAAAAGAACAAATCTTTGAGGCAGCAGCTCACACCATTCTAAAAGAAGGATTGAGTCAGCTCACCCTTCAGCAGGTGGCAGAACATGCAAATATGACCAAAGCCGGGCTACTGTATCATTTTTCGAGCAAGGAAGACCTGATCCAGCAAATGAATGAGCATGCTGTTGCCTCTTTTCGTCAGCAGCTTGACACGTATCAGGAAACATACAAAAACGAAAAGGCACCTTATGTACGTGCCTATATACTGGCCACATTAAATGACCTTGATAGACAAAACACCACACAGCTATGTACAAGCATGCTGGCTACCATGTCATTTGATGAAGCATTATTAAATCCTTGGCGTCATTTTTATGCGGAATTTAAAGAAAAAGCAACCGAGGAAATCAATGACCCTGCACTTAGCCAGCTGATCCGTCTTGCCTGTGATGGTATATGGTTTTCAGAAATGTTTCAGCTTGAACCATTGAATCGAGAGGAAAAAACCCTTTTACTTCATCGGATTTTACACATTTTAGAGGAGGGATGATGATGATCCTCGGATATCTTTTTTTGGCTATCGCCATTTTTTCAGAAGCAATCGGGGCAGCGATGCTGAAACTATCAAATGGTTTCACACGCTTTAAACCTAGCGCTGTCGTTGTCGCTGGCTACACACTTGCTTTTTACATGTTGTCATTGACCCTTAATATCATTCCACTTAGCATGTCTTACGCCACTTGGTCTGGGGTCGGTACCGTCCTCACGGCTTTTTTTGGCGTGCTCTTTTTCAAAGAAACCTTGAACCGTCAAGCACTTATTGGAATGGCGATGCTTGTTTCAGGGGTCGTACTATTAAATATGTCTTAAAGGATGTGAAGTGATATGAAAGGAATGCTTTATTTAACAGGAGCCATTTTGACAGAGGTTTTTGGCAGTACGATGCTGAAGCTTTCGCAAGGTTTTACACAGGTGCTGCCGAGTATGGGGGTGCTGATCGGATTTGGATGCGCCTTTACCTTTCTCAGTTTGGCACTCAAAACAATTGAGCTGTCATCTGCATATGCCACTTGGTCTGGGGTCGGTACAGCACTTACTGCTCTTGTGGGCCTCGTGCTATTTAACGAAACCATTCATATGAAAGGATTCATTGGTCTTGCACTTGTCATATGCGGCGTCATTGTCTTAAATCAATCCAAAAAACAAAAGGAAGAAAAGACAGAACCATTCGATCAAACCGAATGGACGTCATAAAAAAAGTCATTTTCTCCATTAATCAAGAGAAAATGACTTTTTTGTCTTAATGACCAGCTTTGATGGTTTCTTCTAAGGAAATATGGACATTCCCTTGCACAGCTCTAGAGATCATACATGAGCTTTCCGCTTTATGTGCAAGCTTACGAGCTCGTTCTATGTCCTGTGCTGTAGCCGACTCTTTGAGAATGATGACAGGACGGTGAATGATTTTCTCATATGTAAACACACCGTTTGTCACATCGACAACTGCCTCAGAGCTCATCGATAAATCCTCTTTCTCTAATTGACTCCGCTCCATCATGGCTGCAAGTGTAATGATATAACATGTGGCCGCTGCACCTAGGAGCATCTCATCTGGATTTGTTCCAATACCCGGTCCATCCATTTCTTTTGGAATGGAAATCTCCGTCTTTAACTGTTCACATTCGATTGTCCCCACATCGTTACGCAGACCAGGCCAGCTTGCCTGAAGATGAAAATGATGACGCGCCATATCTGTCTCTCCTTTTGTTATCACTTTTTATAGTGTAACAAGAATTCATCTTGCTGTCTTAAGATGTGCACCATCCTTACGTATATTCTTCATCCAGCACCGTTCGAATCGCCCTGACATACCGGTAGAACGTCTCGTTTTTTGTACTCGACCGCTGCCGAAAATCGAAACTGTCAAATAACGCTTCCCGTTGACTTCTACTAATCTCAAGCTGTACACTTTGCCCTGTTTTTGTAAGATTATTAATATTATGATTGCTCGTTCCGCTTAGGGTTGCGTGTGCAACTGCAAGTTCAGCAGAAAAACCGTTGCGCTCTAATGAGTTCACAATTTTCTCAGCACGGTTATAGTCTGTTCCGCCAACAAGGGTGTGATCAATTCCCGGCTCCCCTTTATAACCATGAACAGCTAAGACATAATCATGTGCTTTTGCCTGTGCGACTCCGATTGGTTCATCGAAGTTTGTACTTGTAATATGAAGTTCTGATGCATTTTCTCTCAAACCTTCAAATAAATACGTAGAAAAATCGTTATCAAAAAAATGGACAATCTCACTAACGCCGCCTTCGATTCTCCCGCCATGAGGCGACATCACTAGAAGACGGCTGCCGGGCACTGGATTGGATGTAATTTGATAATGATCTGTTGATTCATTCTCTTCCAGTTCTTTAAAATTGCGATACATATCATTTGAACCGCTTTCGTCTTCTCCACCTGATGACACTGGCTCATCATGTTCCTGTGCTTGCATGGTATAATAGACGCCCCATCCGATGACAAGCAGGAGAAGCAAAGCAAAAAACTTCTTCATTCCCGTTCTCCTTTAACAGATTTCTAAGCCGTTTCTATGATTAATATTGAATCATCATTTCTTTTCATTTTTTCCACATTTTCTCTTCAAATTTGATCATAACACTCTAGATCATGAGATTCCTCAAAAATAAGATAATTGCATTTATATACACAGAAACGCCTCTCCTGATTGAAAACAGAGTTAGAATAGTATGACAAACAAATGAAGTTATGTTTAAAATGACCTAGTCCTACCCAGTCTGTTTTCTTTAATTCGTCTTTTTTTTATGCGAATTTGATTTTTTTCATCTGGAATGAATCACATTTGTATGAGCATTGACCCTGTCTAGAACCCCCTTTTTTCTGCAGAATCCTCTGTTTTACTGGTTCTCTAAGAAGAACTCTCCCACCTATCATCGGCAGTTTTGATATGATTTCCACCTTTTTCTATTATTTTACAAAATGTAAGCGCTTTTCTTTTTAAAGGGAATGAGTCAGCCGCCAATATGAACAAAAGAAGGGACAAGAATCCGAACAAAGATGCTGTCATGTTCATAACGTAAGAGTGTACGAGAATGGATAGCTAGAATGGAGGGCATCACATGTTTGGATTTTCCATGGTACAAATGGTCAGAACACATGCTAGTAAATTGGATCAGCCTTTAAGAGAGACCGTCCTTCACCTCTATAAGCCTTTTAAGTGGACGCCTTGTTTTCTTCATCGTTTTTTTGAAGGAAGGTTAAAGAAGAGCAAGAAGCTTCGGGTCATCATTGAATTTAAAGAAGATGCAGTCGAAGCAGGTATTCAAAGCACAAAGCAGCTAATGAAAAAAAGCAGAAAAACAAACATCAAAAAACATTTTTCACATATTAACTGCTGCGCTGCTGATCTTACCCCTGCTACTTTAGAGGAACTCTTAGCGAATGAGGAGCATATTCGCAAAATATATTTAGACAGACAGGTACATGCACTGCTGGATGTGGCAACACAATCAAGTCATGCGGATGAAGTCGTCCGAAATGGCACGACCTTAACCGGTGAAGGCATTACGGTTGCGGTCGTTGACACAGGCGTATACCCACATGAGGACTTAGATGGAAGAATTCGCGACTTTGTAGATTTAGTCAAACAAAAAACGAAACCTTATGATGATAACGGTCATGGAACGCATTGCGCTGGGGATGTGGCTGGAGACGGAGCTGCTTCAGACGGCTTATACAAAGGACCCGCTCCAAAAGCCAATATCATTGGGGTAAAAGTGTTAAATAAACAAGGCGCTGGATCACTTTCTACTATTATAGAAGGTGTTGAGTGGTGCATACAGTTCAACGAAGACCATCCTAATGACCCAATTCACATTATCAGTATGTCACTTGGCGGCGATGCGCAGCGTTATGATGACGAACAAGACGATCCGATGGTGCGCGCTGTCAATGCGGCTTGGGATCAAGGGATTGTCGTATGCGTTGCTGCTGGGAACTCCGGTCCTAACAGTCAAACGATCGCAAGCCCTGCCGTGAGTCAAAAAGTCATTACGATCGGAGCCTATGATGATCGAAATACGCCAGAATCAAGTGACGATGTCGTGGCACCATTTTCGAGCAGAGGTCCAACGGTCTACGGTGAAACAAAGCCCGACCTCCTCGCACCAGGAGTCAATATCGTCTCTCTTAGATCACCAAGATCATTCCTAGATAAACTAGATAAATCAAGTAGAGTCGATGATGATTATACGACGTTATCTGGCACTTCGATGGCGACACCCATTTGTGCCGGTATCTGCGCACTATTATTAGAGCATTCACCAGATTTAACACCTGATGAAGTCAAAGCCTTATTAAAAGAAAATACAAGCAAGTGGTCTGGAGAGGACCCAATGATTTACGGAGCAGGTGCCATCGACGCAGAAAAAGCCATCCAAGAATAAATAAAAAAGCCCTTTACGTTTTTCGTAAAGGGTGTTGTTTTGTCTGTTTTATGTGTGAAGTCTTTCTTCTACTTGAGCAGCTGACATGTTATGCTTCGTTCTCATACATCTCATCTCCTTTTTGAATGTGCGTACGCGCTTCGATCACAATTTCAAAAAAAGTGGAAGATTCCTTGTACATGTCGCGTTCCTTATAATAATTAGCCGCATCAAGTGCCAATTCCTCTAAATCAGCAAACATTTTTTTGTTTCGTAGTCCCAAAAGGGCTGATCTCAATTGTTCAGAGCTGTCTGTTTCTATATAGAGTGCCTGTAAAAATTGGAATTTCAATTGATAAATTTCATCTCCCAATATAGATGCCTGATTCATGCCTTCCTTTATAGCCTCACTCGCTCGCTCCATATCTTCGAGTTTAAAACAAGTAAGAGCCAGTGAAAACAATGATTTGATCATCGTTGCAGCTTGATCTTTTTGATAAAGTGAAATGGCTTGTTCAAAGAAGACCGTCGCTGTATGATAGGTTCCCATACTATAATGACAAGTTCCTAAGTTATTGAGGGCCATCGCCTTAAAATAAGATGTGCATTCTTTTCTTTCCATTGCTTCACACACTTTTAAAGCTTTTTCTAAATACGGGAGCGCTTTTTGATGCTGACTTACATCAATCCAATTACCTGCCATCACAAAATCGCATTGAATGCTTCTTTTTCCATAAAGCTGATGTTTCTTATAGATGTCTCTCGCTTTTTTCGCATAATGCATAGAAAAATAGGTTTGTTTCATATGATAGTATACTTCAGCAATTTTATAATAAAATTCCGCTTTTTCGATCTCATCTGTCACTAAGATCAGCTGATGTTCCGCATGCTTATAATAGGAAATGGCTTCGATATACCGGTGCTGGGTAAATGCATACATTCCATGAAAAAAATGAAAGTAATAACCCAATAAACCCGTCATCTCATCTTCTGCCTCTTCAATTTCTTTTGGAAAAGAAACCGCTTGAAGCGATTCATTCCCTGCATGGACTGGCGTTAAGTGCTGAAGCATCATTTGATGGCGAAAATCCATGAGAGAATAATAGAGTAATAAATCTTGATCTTCTTCCATCTCATGAATGTCTTCTTCAACAAGGCGCTTCATATCGTTTGCCTGATCAACTTCAAATTTGCAAATATGTGTGTACCATTGATTGATTTTTACACCTACTTCGGAAGATGGTATTTTGTGTGCCATCCACTTCAGCCCCATTCTATCATATCAAACTGATAACTATTATTTTACATAATTTATGATTTTAAGGCAAATTGTCATTTATTTCATATTTTATGTTGATTTTGCACATTTCTATCTTTTTTACCAAGTTTAAAGAGAGTACTTTTGCCCATCAAAACCTTTTTTCTACGAAGAAGGGTCGAATTCTCTAAGCACTTCTTTTAAACCACTGACATAGCGACTAAATGCTTTTTTCTTTCCTTTTCTCGTATCAAAGTTGTCAAAAAAGGCTTTTCTCTGCGCCGTACTAATTTCTAATTGGACACTTTCGCCACTTGCATTTTGATTATTAATGTTGTTTGGATCCGTTCCAGAGAGGCGCTCGCCTTTTTGCACGAGCTCTGCGGAGAAGCCCCTGTCTTTTAGTTCTCGCACAACCGCTTCTTGCATTTTTTCGTTTGTCCCGCCCACAAGTGTATGTCTTCTATCACTTTTATAGCCGTGGATAGATATAGAAAAGGGATATGTTTTAATCATTTGAACCAAAATCGGTTCATCGAATTTTGTACTAGTGATATGCAAATCACGATTGTTGTCTTGTTTTGTCCCTTCAAATAAATACGTAGAGTACTTCTTTTCAAATGCTTCTACAATTTCACTTGTTCCTGGCTCAATTTCACCGCCGTGAGGAGAAAAGACAAGTAAGTCACTTCCCCCTTTTTCATGAAACTCTATCTCATAGCCGTCTCTTTCATGCCGTATAAGCTGTTTAAAACTTTCATATTGATCCCCTTTTTTTCGCTCTTTCTTATACTTTTCTACTTCTTCATGATGTTGTTTTTGCTCTTTATTTTCTTGGATAGAATGGCTGCATTTCACCATTAAAAGAGCACACAGGATGAGAAAGATGAATCCACTTATGAGTAGTCTTTTCATTTCACCGCTCCTTTTCATTCTCTTCGATGTCATCTTATCGCATTATTTTACTATCAATCGCTAAAAGAATTCAAAGAATGTCCGGCTCCTTTTCATGAATCAGGAGAACTTACCTGTTTTTTTATGTTGCCCTAGGTATTTTCGGCTTCTTTAAAACGGTTCTTGTGCAAGTAAAAACTAAATCCTATGACCTCATTTTAGTTTTAGTCAAAAACACCTACAAAATTGGGAATTTTCATCTTTTTTCAAATAAAAAAGCTGTAAACAAAAGGAATATCTCCTTCTGTTTACAGCCAGTCTCTGTATATCCAGCATTAAACTCTTAATTCATTCTCTAATGCTGTCAGCACTTCATCTTGCGACATGCCTTGTGCCAGTGAAATTTCGCTCACTAACATGCCCCGTGCATCTTCAAGCATCTTCTTTTCACTAGAATTTAAGGCTTTTTTCTGATTACGTCTCATCAGATCTTTGACAACGTCTGCGCCATCTTCAATCGAACCTGTTTTTAGCTTTTTCAGATTTTCATCATATCTTTGCTTCCAAGTAAGCGTGTCGTCGTTTGTTTCTTCTGCAAAATTGTTCATCACAACTTTCAGCGTAGCTTGATCAGCTACCGGACGTATACCTAGTTGATTGATTCTGCCTTTTGGGACCATCATCTGCATATTCGGCATTTGAATCAGAAAATATTCCTGCGTCTTACCTAAAATCTCTTTTTCTTCCATTCCTTCAATCACACCGGCTCCATGCATTGGATAAACAATTTTATCACCTATTTGAAACAAATCCGCCACCTCCGAAAGTATTCACAATATCATTATAACACATTTCAGCAGAGGATAAAAATTTATATTTTATCATGTTAATTTAGCACTAGTCAATTCTTTTTATTTGAGTTTTTAAAGAATTAGCCTTTTTTTACAAAAGGAGCGCCACCATCCAGTCCTCGTACACCTTTCTTGCATATACTAGCATTGAGTCACATTTAGGAGGGATGACAATGTGCAAATGCAAGAGCAAACATTCCCACTCAAAATGCTATAAAAAGCATGACGATCATCACCATATTGATCCGTGTGAAAAAAAGAAGTTTTATCATAAAAAAGATGATTGGTTTGAGAGCGATTTTTGGGATACTTCAAGAAGCTACGATCCCCATTATTTTCCTAAAAGTGTCTGCAGCAGATGTAAGAAGCGTCGCAGAAAAAGACATAGCTTCTCATTTTAGTGTTTGACGCTACACCTGCTTTTTGTTTTCCCGGCTGAAAAGCCGGTTTTTTTGTTGCATGTTGTTCTTTTCTTTCATATGGATAGGCTCATGAAACAGGTGCAGTTCATAAGATATGGCAACCTGAAAAAAAGGATGAGATACAAAATGAACAATATGAATAACCAAACCAACCATTACCATCAAGGAAATCCCTATCACACGTTTGAAAATGTGTATACAGCCAATCATGAGCATATGATCGCACCAAACATGCATGACCCTATGAATATGCCAAATCATTATCATACCGGTAAAAAAGATGCTTATAGCGGACACCATCCGCATCATCATTCAGCCTATTCCCCTTTTATGAAGCAGTATGAACCCTATTCAAATGTACAGATGAACGATCACCATCACTTCGATCACTACGGCAATTATGGTATGGCTCCCTACCAGCCATATGGCTATCATGATATGCAGATGATGATGCCGGCAAATCATCATATGACAGGAAATGCTTACGGAATGAACCAACCAAATGCATTCCTACCCCGTTATTACTAAAAAACAAGCAAAATAAGGGTATAAAATACCATTTAATGACATATAGGAATATGGTAATCTTATAGGTAAATAATGGATGTAATCATCTATTATTTACCTATAATCAACCAAGGGGGAAGGAAGAAATGAAGAAAACATGGACAATCATTATGATGGGGATGCTTACATTGGTCATGGCACTCTCAGTACCGCTAGCCGCATCAGCTGAAGGGGCTAAAACAGAGGAAGGCAAAGCTTCAACAAATGCACGACCAGCTGCACTTTATGCAAAAATCACAGGAGCAAGTAAACAGGAATGGTCTTTTTCTGACATTGACCTGACTTACCGTCCAAATTCTGTTCTTAGTATTGGTGCAGTTGAATTTACTTTACCAGCAGGTTTTCAAGCCACAACAAAGGATATTATCAACGGAAAAGCATTAAAAGACAGTTACATTTTGAACAACGGAAAAACTGTCCGCATTCCAGCTCGTTTCGATTTATTCGGAAGTTCCCAATATACATTACAACTTTCTCATAAAGTACTTCCTGCTGCAGGTACATATACGTTCCGCGCAGAAAATCGTGCGATCAGCATTGGTTCCACATTTTATGCAGAGGATACGATTGATATTAATAAACGGCCAGTTGTCGTCACACCGCCAAATCCTTGCGGATGCTAAACAAAAAAGCGCTCTTAGAGCGCTTTTTCTCATTCATCACAACCCTTGCCGCTGTGCTTACTGCATTTTATATAATTGTTACACCATATCTCATTTGTTACACCATATCTCATTATGGTCTGTCATCATTTAGTTGGCAAACCCATATATGGCGTTTTTTATTATTATTTTTGCTCTTTTAGTTTTTTAAAATCACAAATTGATATACGCCAAATAGTAAGGTTAGAATCATCATTGCGGTAAATAGTTGGTCGACTGGAAGCAAAAAATATACGACAAAAAAAGATAAGAGCAAAACAAAGTAACCTATATTGAACGCTTTTTTGAATGTCATCATATTCCCTCCTTTTTACAATCATATCACGCTACACCTAATCGTATAACCAAATAACAAAAACCCCTATCCATTTGAGGAAAGGGGTTATCCTTACAACATGACAGCGGATGTTTATCTTCACATCACAACAACAGGAACCAAACTATCGGATTGAAAAATTAATTGGTGGGCAAACCGATTCACCCACCAGCTAAAATCCTGCTACATCACCCGTTTAAACATCTTTTCCATTTCATAAGTGGAATGATGAATCATAATCGGCCGGCCATGCGGACATGTAAATGGGTCTTGTGTTTGCCGGAGTTCATCTAATAAGGCTTTGATTTCATCGTTACGCAAATGACGATTTGCTTTTATCGAGCCTTTACAGCTCATCATGATCGCCGCTTCTTCTCTCAGTTTCTTGATATCCACACGCTTTTCATCAAGTACTTGCTGAATGATTTCTTCGATGAGTTCAGCCTCTTCCCCTTTAGGAAACCACTGCGGATGCGATCGAACGATATAGCTACCTGATCCGAATGGCTCTAAGAAGACCCCTACTTTTGCTAAAATATCGATATGCTCTTCAATAATCAACATATCGTTTTTTGAGTAGTGAAAGGTTAATGGAACAAGCATTTCTTGCACTTCCTGTTCAATGTCTCCTACCTTTTCACGAAAGTACTCATACTTGATTCGCTCTTGGGCAGCGTGCTGATCGATGATATAAAGACCGCGTTCATTTTGGGCCAAAATATACGTTCCATGCATTTGTCCAATCGGATACATCACAGGGACACGTTCACTTTCAGCCTGATGCTGGGCTGCACTCTCTTCCAGTATCACTTCGTCATGTTGTTCATGCGAAGCTGCAGATTCCTCTACATATACATGGTCAAACGTTTCTTCAGACGATGCTGGTAAAGGCGCTTCCGTACTTTCCGGTTCACGCACCCCGTATGTGTCGTTCTGACTGGTCTCGTATACAGCCGATTCAAGCGAGTCCGGCTCATAGGAAACAGGTGTTTCCATTCGGCTTTTCATTGTTTGTTTAGAATCAAAAGATAAGGACTGTTGCTCATTTTTCACTGCTGGCATTGGTGCTTTTTTTGGCACTGAAGCACTTGGAATGAGCTGTTGCTTTTGAAAGACGTCCTTAATCCCTTGTTTGATCAATTCATGAAGTTCCTGCTCTTTACTTAGTCTTACTTCAAGTTTAGAAGGATGTACGTTCACATCGACTAAAATTGGGTCCATCTTCATCTCAATAAATGTAATCGGATGGCGTCCGATCGGGAGGAGTGTATGGTATCCTTCATGAATGGCTTTCACCAGCGGGAAATGCTTGACATATCTGCCGTTGACAACAGAAGACATATAATTACGTGATGCCCTTGTCACTTCTGGTAAGGAAATATAGCCTTTTACTTCAAAATCAAGTGATTGTACATGTAGTGGCAGCATTTTTTTGGCCACTGCCGTTCCATAAATGGACGCAAGCACATGCCGCACATCTCCGTTTCCATTTGTTTGAAGCAGCACTTTTCCTTGATGTCGCAAACGAATCGACACTTCTGGATGAGCAAGTGCAATTCGGTTCACAACATCAGAAATGTTGCCAAGCTCCGTATGAACAGTTTTCATGTATTTTAGACGGGCTGGCGTATTATAAAATAAGTTGGTGACCACAATTTCGGTGCCGCGACGGCCAGTGGTTTTTTTCTCCGAAATGATCTTCCCGCCTTGGAGAGCTAAGTGTGTTCCAGCACCTTCACCGGTACTTGTCTTCATTTCTAAGTGAGAGACGGAGGCAATACTTGGCAGCGCCTCCCCCTGAAACCGAGCGTCCTGACACGAAACAGATCATTTTCATCTTTGATTTTACTCGTCGCATGACGCTGAAAGGCGAGCTTACAATCTTCAGCATCGATTCCCACCCCATTATCAATAATTCTAATAGAAGAAAGTCCTGCTTCTTCTACATCGATTTCAATGACAGTACTACTAGCATCGATCGCATTTTCCACGAGCTCCTTCACAACAGAAGCCGGGCGTTCGACCACTTCACCAGCTGCAATTTTATTTGATAGGTCATCGGATAACTGAATAATCTTTGCCATTTCTTGCTCACCTCACCTTACATTATAATTTCTTTTGCAATTCATATAGCTTTGTCATCGCTTCAAGCGGTGTCATATCCATTAAATTAAATGACTTCAATTCTTCGATCACTGCTTGATCTTTGTTTTTCAGCACAGGTTTTGTTTGCGTTTTTTCTTCCACTTCAAAGAAAGAAAGCTGCTGTTTTTCCTCAGCCATTTCTTTTTTCGGGGCTTTAGAGACGCTCGGAATCACTTCATGTGATCCGCTCTCAAGCTCCGTCAAGATGGTCTGAGCTCGATCAATGATCGCATCAGGCAGTTCAGCAAGCTGCGCTACATGGATGCCGTAGCTTTTATCCGCTGCTCCTTCTTTGATTTGATGTAAGAAAACAACTGTCCCTTCATGTTCTTCTGCTCGTACGTGGACATTTTTCAGTTCGCTTAATTGGGATTCCAGTACCGTCAGTTCATGATAATGAGTGGAGAAAAGGGTTTTGGCACCAATATGATCATGCACAAATTCAATGATTGCCTGTGCAAGAGCCATTCCATCATAAGTGCTTGTCCCGCGTCCAATTTCATCAAATAAAATCAAACTGTTCTTTGTCGCATGTACCATCGCATTTTTTGCTTCAAGCATCTCTACCATAAAAGTACTTTGACCAGAAATCAAATCATCTGCCGCCCCAATGCGTGTAAAGATTTGATCAAAAATCGGAAGGGTTGCCTTTGATGCTGGCACAAAACAGCCGATTTGCGCAAGAATCGAGATCAATGCCATTTGTCTCATATATGTGCTTTTCCCTGACATATTCGGACCAGTAATGAGCAAGGTTTGTCTCCCTTTGCCCATTTGGCAGTCATTCGGCACATACTCTTGATGATCCATCACTTTTTCAACAACAGGATGACGACCATCAATGACTTCCACTTCATCTGATGAAAATTCAGGGCGAACATAACGCCGTTTTTCACTCACAGTGGCAAAGCATTGCAGCGCATCAAGCTCACTCATTTGTTTTGCAAGCAACTGTAATCTAGGAATATACGCTTTTACTTGTTCCCGAAGCGCAGAAAATAGTTCATATTCCAATTCACTAATATTTGATTCCGCCTCAAGAATAAGGGCTTCTTTTTCTTTCAATTCAGGTGTAATATACCGCTCTGCATTGGCAAGGGTTTGTTTTCTTTCATAACGGCCTTCTTCTAATAAATGCGTATTTGCACGGGTCACTTCGATATAGTAGCCAAACACTTTATTAAAGCCGACTTTCAACGATCGAATGCCTGTATATTCTCTTTCTTGCTGTTCAAGACGAGCGATCCAATCTTTCCCGTTTCGGCTCGCATCACGATATTCATCTAATTTTGCATTGTAGCCATCTTTAATCAAATTGCCTTCTTTTAACGTCATCGGCGGATTCTCATAAAGAGCATCTTCTAATAAATTAAGTAAATCACCGCATGGGTCAATGTCATTTGCTCTAGATTTCGCCATTTCCTCCGGGAGAGAATGGACAAGCTCTTTAATAGCCGGCACTTGCTTGAGAGATTCTTTCAATTGAATAAGATCACGAGCATTCACATTTCCAAATGCCACACGGCCTGCTAGACGTTCAAGATCATACACTTTCTTTAAACGTTCTCGCAGATCCTCTCGCTCAAAGAAATGTTCCATCAGAATTTGCACCATTTCCTGGCGTTCTTTGATTTGTGAAAGGCGGATGAGCGGACGATCGATCCATTGCTTCAGCAATCTTCCGCCCATTGCCGTTTTTGTTTCATCTAAGAGCCATAATAAAGAACCCTTCTTGCTTTTTGAACGGATGGTTTCTGTTAATTCAAGGTTTCTTTTTGAGTAAAGATCAATTTTCATCGTTTGTTCAAGCTGAAACACTTGAACTTGCTGAAGATGATCAAGACTCCTTTTTTGCGTTCTTCTTAAGTATGCATAGAGTTTTAAAAATGCTATTTTCAGATGTTCGTCAAGATGAGCAACGAGTCGTTCAGCTTCATCTATTAATTCAGCGCTATCTTCGTATGAGATGGTCGCTTGGCAGCGTTCCTTCAGGGTTTTCACCGTTTCTTCATCGAGCTGCTTTGATACCACAATCTCTTTTGCACCGACAGAATAAATTTCAGACACAACTTCATCTAACCGTTCAATGAAAGCCGCCATGTTTTCACCTGTTGATAAATCGGAAAGCGCAAGACCGTAGCCATTTTGAAAGCTGGAAACAGACGCGATAAAGTTATTTTCGTTTTCATTCAGTCCTTTGCCGTCCATGACCGTACCTGGTGTAATCAGTTGAACGACCTCTCTTTTGACCACACCTTTTGCCGTTTTAGGGTCTTCCACCTGCTCACAAATGGCGACTTTATAGCCTTTTTCTATCAGTTGTTCTATGTATGCAGACGCAGAATGATAAGGAACACCACACATTGGAATCGTCCCGCCATCCCTGCTTGTTAACGTAATTTCTAATTCTTGTGCTGCTTCTTTTGCATCATCAAAAAACATTTCATAAAAATCGCCTAAGCGAAAAAATAAAAAGGCATCTTGGTAATCTGCCTTGATCTTTAAATATTGCTGTATCATGGGCGTATAACTTGCCATATTTCTAATCCCTCACTATATTACTTTCGAATTCATACCATCTTTCATTATAGCATAAAAATTCACCTTTTTTCCCTAGATCAAGGCACAAAAAAACTAGGGGGATATGCGCCCTAGTCATCAATTACTCTTCTGGATCACCCGCGAGGAATTCTGGATGAATATCTTCTAATTCCTCATCCACTTCTTCTTCCCATTCGTGATCATCTTTTTCTTTCCAGCTTGAATTGACTTCTACAACAATTTTGGTTTCCCCTACTACTTCAGCAATGAATTCACGCTCTGCTTGAACGACAATTTTATTGCCATTTGGAGAAATGGTGACTTCTAAGCAATTGGGCTGCTGTAAGACTTTCGCAATCACTTCGTGCTCATCATCAAGGAAGTTTTTATCTTTATATCTCAGTTTGATGATATCTACATATTTTACACGTTCTGTGACCACTTCGGTTTTCGTGTTGTCTGCGTAAGAATACCACACGTTAATATCAAATGTACCTTCAATCTCAACTGTTTTACCGACCTTTTCAGCATCGTACTTATGATTAATGATCCAACCGCCTAGGATGCTGGTTGGTTTTTGCGATGGAGAAATGGTGTGTGTGCTTTGGGTAAATTTCCTCCCTTTTGCAACCACCGCTTTTGTAATAATTTCTCTGTATTCAGACATTCCGGCATGCCTCCTTGTTCTTGATCGTTTTATCTTATGCTGGGCATTCGTCTAGTGTGTCACGATTTTGAGTCTCATGTTCAATTAAATTCATTTCTGTTTCAGTGTATGCATGGTCGCCCATAAACTTGCCTTGAAAATTGGAAAAGTTGGAGAGTGAGAGATTGGGGTTGATGGAAGCTGAAGGAGAAAGAAGGTATTCAATTCTTACATCAGAAAACAAAAAACCCCGCATCTGCGGGGTTTTCTCATTTAATGGAGCAACTTGGGGATGAGTTTTTCACTTTTGAACCGGTTTCTCCTAATAAGAGGTCACCGCCGGTTGAAAGAATGATTTCATCCGTTACTTGATTAGAAATTGTGTGCGCTACAAGCTGAAGCAAGGAATTAACCTCTGTTTGTGATTCTTTGAATTCTTGAATCACTGGGATCTCATCCAGTTCTTCTTGCAGGGCATCAATTTTTTCTTCCACTTGTTTTAAGGCTTCATGTTTGCCATAATGCTTTAAATTCACAGCTTGCTTTTGAAGCGCCTTAATTTGATTAATGATCGCTGCAATTTTTGTATTTTCATTGATTTGCGCTTCTGCTTTTTTGAAGAAATCAACTTCTTCTGTTTCAGAAATCATTTTCGCGAGCTCTCTTGCGCGCTCGACAATCTCTTTCTTTGAATAAAGCGTCATTTTAATTCACCTCGATAGCTTCTCCAACCATCTCTCCGTCAAGAGACCAAGTTTTGGCTTGTGTGATTTTCACTTTGACGATGTTGCCAATCGCTTCTTTTGGTGCTTTAAAATTCACAAGCTTGCTTTTACTTGTATATCCGGCTAGGATCTCAGGGTTGTTTTTACTTTCACCCTCTACTAATACTTCGACAGTCTGCCCTTCATATTCCTTCATTTTTTTCGCAGAAATTTCATTTACGAGTGCATTCAGGCGCTGCAGACGTTCTTTTTTGACACGCATTGGCACGTTGTCTTTCATATTGGCTGCTGGTGTTCCTTCTCTTGGAGAGTAAATGAACGTATAAGCCGCATCAAACTCAACCTCACGATAGAGGGAAAGCGTCTCTTCAAACTGCTCATCTGTTTCATTTGGGAACCCAACGATAATGTCCGTTGTTAATGAAGCATTTGGCATTGCCTCTTTGATTTTGCGCACTAGGTCAAGGTAACGTTCACGGTCGTATTTTCTTGCCATGAGTTTCAGCACAGAAGAACTTCCTGATTGAACCGGCAAATGAATATGATCGAGAAGGTTTCCGCCTTTGGCAAGCACTTCAATTAAGTGATCATCAAAGTCACGCGGGTGGCTTGTTGTAAAACGGATACGTGGAATATCGATTTTACGCAGCTCATCCATTAGGTGACCAAGACCATATTCCATGTCTTCAAAATCTTTTCCATACGCATTCACGTTTTGACCAAGAAGGGTAATTTCTTTATATCCTTCTGCTGCTAAGCGTCTGACCTCTTGAATAATTTCATCCGGACGGCGGCTTCTTTCCTTACCGCGCGTGTAAGGGACGATACAGTATGTACAGAATTTATCACAGCCGTACATAATATTCACCCAGCCCTTAATTTTTCCTTGGCGGGCTCTCGGAAGATTTTCAATCACATCGCCTTCTTTAGACCAAACCTCAATGACCATTTCTTTTGAAAGGTAGCATTCAGATAATAGCTCTGGCAGGCGGTGAATGTTGTGGGTACCGAAAATCAAGTCAACAAATGGGTGTTTCTTTAAAATACGGTTAACGACCGATTCTTCTTGCGACATGCATCCGCAGACGCCTAAGATTAAATCTGGCTTTTCACGCTTTAATGCTTTTAAATGACCAAGCTCTCCAAACACTTTGTTTTCTGCATTCTCACGAATGGCACAAGTGTTTAATAAGATGACATTCGCATCTTCAGTCGAATTTGTTGGTTCATAACCAAGCGCCATAAAAATACCAGCCATCACTTCTGTGTCATGCTCATTCATTTGACAGCCATATGTGCGAATATAAAACTTGCGGCCGTTTCCTAACCCTTGAAAACGCTCGTCAATTTGAAATTGATTGTATTCGACTTCTTCTTTACCCCGTTTTTTTGCATCTTTTAAGGAAGGCGGAATGTACACAGCTTCAAAATACTGGCTGTAGTCCTTCTCGGATTTTTTGTCCGATGAACTTACTTGTCCGCTCGCTTTTCTCTGCTCTTCATTCATGAATTTGTACTCCTTTCAAACCAAGCTCCACCCTACAGTATAGACTATTTTGTCGTGAAATGAAAATAAATTCATATGTGTCCACACTTTTCAATCAACACGAATTTTACATGAATATTGAGTAGGCTTCAGATGGAGATCGTCTTTTCCTAAAGGATTTTGTATTTCTTTGACAATCTTCATCTGCTGTGTACCGACACTCTCAACTAAAGTAATTACATATGATTCTTTTTCTTCTTCTGCTACGATTCTTTCTTGTTCAGATAAGAAGAATGGAAAGTCATGGTGAGTCAGCTTAGATCCTTTTACTTCTATAAGCTTCTCTTTTCCATCGGGGTAATAAGATTTGATATCAAATCCGTGACCATCTTCTGTTTCAGCTACCCAATCGACAGCTTCCGCTAATTGGTCCCGTCCTATTGCTTTTAATTGTTCTACTTCCTTATAATAAACAAATTTCTCTGCTATTCTACCTGTCTCTTCGTTTTGCTTTGACCTTTCTTCTCTTAATTGTTTATAAACATCTCTATGAATGATTCTTTTTCGTTTTTTGCTTTTTTTATCTTTTGTGTCCATCACAATATCCGGATTAGAGTATACTTCGAAAATAAAATCATAAAAAAATTCATTCAAAGTGTATATATCTTTTAAAAATTCTTGTTGATTTAGTGTATCGATGTTATACCTTTTAAATACCAATGAACCTGCTGCATACTTTATTGGTCTATCAGACTCTCCTAGGTAAAAGTCACCTGTTTCAAACCCATTTAAATTAGGACTATGCTTCAATTGAGGTCTTAGTCGCTCTCGCCATATATCCGCTTCACCTTTAATCTTTTCCAGAGATAAATTTTCAGTACCTAATCCAATGGATAAATAAAAGTCCTTTCCGTTATTAGCAAATAAAATGACTATATATAATCCTTTTTGTGTTGTTGTTCTGTTTGTTTTATGGTTCAAAGTTAAAAGTTTGTCTAGGAATGCGATCCAAATAGACTCTGCAACTTTCCCATGTCCTGTAGATGCCTTAATATCAATTCTATCCAAATTTCTCATACCAAGTTTTTGTAATTCTTGACGAAGCTTGTTTGGAATTTCTTTGTTAAATAAGTTGTGAAAAGGGTGATCTTTATCCGTATTTGTATTCTTTTTATAATCTAAAAATTGTTCATGAAAATCTTCTTTATTAAATAACATTTGCCTCACCACTTACCTCAATAGATCTTTTTACATACATTATACATAACAAACGGTAGATTTGATGAAATATGGAAAGATTAGCGCAAAAGAAAAGAGAGCCTCAGCTCTCTCAATTAAGTATATTCAGTTTTTTTGCTTCTTCTTCGATGATTGTCAGTGCACGGTCAAGCTCTTCTTTTGTGTGCTCTGCTGTGATGATGGCTCTAATTCTCGCTTTTCCTTTCGCTACAGTTGGAAAAGCAATGCCTTGAGCGAAAACGCCGCGCTCGATTAATGCTTTTGAAAACCGGAAAGTGAGTGCCTCGTCTCCAATCATCATTGGAATAATAGGCGTTTCTGTTGGTGCCACCTCAAATCCAAGACCGATGACTTTTTCTTTAAAATAGGCCGCGTTCTCCCAAAGTGTTTCAATGCGCTCCGGTTCGTCTAACAGCACTTCAATGGCTTCTTCACAGGCTCTTGTGACAGCCGGCGGATGTGAGGTGCTGAATAAAAACGGTCTTGCTTTATGCTTTAAGTAATCGATTAAAACGGCAGAACCAGCTACGTAACCGCCTAACACACCAACTGCCTTACTAAGTGTGCCAACCTGAATATGCACTCTGCCGTCAAGTTGAAAATGATTCACTGTTCCGCGGCCATTTTCACCAAGTACTCCAGACGCATGGGCATCGTCTACCATCACAAAGGCATCATATGCTTCTGCAAGTCTTACAATCTCAGGAAGCGGTGCAATATCTCCATCCATTGAGAACACACCATCTGTCACGATAAGACGGACGCGGTAATTCATCGATTTCTTTAATATTTTCTCAAGCTCTTCCATATTAGAATGAGCATATACTTTTTTATCTGCTTTTGTTAAGCGAATCCCATCGATGATTGATGCATGGTTCAGCTCATCTGAAATGACAATATCATCTTTTGTGAGAATACTGGATAAGACCCCTTGGTTGGTCGTAAAGCCTGATTGGAATACAAGGGCTGCCTCTGTCTTTTTGAAAGCAGCGAGCTTTTTTTCAAGCCGTTCATGCATTGTCATCGTTCCAGCAATGGTTCGTACAGATCCTGTTCCAGCACCGAATTCATCAATCGCCTCTTTTGCCGCTTTCATCAGCCTTGGATGTGAGGTGAGACCTAAGTAGTTATTTGAAGAGAGTTGTATGACGGATTGTTCATTTAATGTCACCGTGGAAGATTGTTTGGAATCGATTTCTTTCAGTGTTTGATGGGTGCCTTGCTGCTTCATTGTGTCTAATTCATCTTGTAAATACGTAAATTCTTTCATCATTTCGTCCCCTTTGATATGATGGCATGATCAGTACAACCTTCCCGCACGTACCATTTCTCATGAGTTCAAATCCCTTTTCAAAATCTTCAAATGGCAGCGTATGGGTGACAACCGGCTTTACATCAATGGTATTCGTTCTTAAAAGTTCAGATACTTGACGCCACGTCTCAAACATTTTTCTCCCCGTGATCCCTTGCACGGTTAATCCCCTAAAAACAATTTGATTCGTAATGTCAATGGTTACCGGCCGCTCTGGCAAACTTAGTATATTCACTTTCCCTCCATTTGCACAAGCTTCGAGTGCTTGATTAATCGCAACGGGATGTCCTGACATCTCACACATCACGTCTGCCCCTTCCATCCGCGTGAGCTGCTTGATCATGGCAACAGGATCATCTTTTCCGATATCCACGATATGATCTGCACCCATTTTACGGGCAAGATCCAGTCTGTATTCATTTTTATCAACAGCGAACACTTGGACAGCCCCGGAGGCTTTTGCAACCGCAATCGCCATTAAACCAATGGGCCCGCAGCCAAAAACCGCCACTGACTTTCCTGAAACAGGTGTATGCAGAACTGTATGAACAGCATTTCCAAGCGGTTCTTGAATAGATGCAAGTTCCACTGGCATTTGAGCTGGATTATGCCACACATTTTGTTCTGGTACTTTGACATATTCAGCAAAACAGCCATCAATGTCGACCCCTAAAATTTTCGTTTCGCTGCACAAATGCTGCTGACCCGTTAAACACATATAACACTGATTACAGACAATATGCGTCTCAGCCGATACAAAGTCCCCTACTTTTGCTCGTGAGACTTGGTTCCCCGTTTTGACAACTTCCCCTGTGAATTCATGACCAAAAATGTACGGTGCTTTGACTCTCCCCTTCGCCCAATCATCCCAATTATAAATATGCACATCCGTTCCGCATATCGATGTAGCCTTTACTTGGATAAGCACTTCATGATTCCTTATTTCTGGAATCGGCATTTCCATCATCGCCGCTCCGTAAGCGCTTTCTTTTTTAACAATCGCTTTCATCGTTCCACACATGACGTACAACCCCTTTGTTAAAAAACTTCTCCCAATCCGATCTTATCATGTCTTATTTTAGACGTAAATACCGCTGTCTTTCAGGAGAAGACAAATGAACACTCCACATATTTTTTTAGATATTTTTCTAAAAAAAAAAAGCAAATCTCCTTTTATTCGGAGATTTGCTTTTAAGTTGTCAGCGTTTTTTTGAAACGGCTACATATAAAGCCGGCACAATCAGTAGTGTCAGAATCGTTGAGAAAAAGACACCTGATACGATGCAGATCGCTAGCGGCTTAAAGAGCGGATCATTACTTAAAGCAACAGGCATAAGAGCGACAAGTGCTGTAAATGCTGTCAGCAAAATAGGTCTAATCCTTGCTCTCCCCGCTTCAATCACAGCTGCCTGTTGATCGAGACCTTGCTTGCGCCGCTGTTCAATAAATTCAAACAAAACGACCGCATTTCGGACAACAATACCTGCCAATGAGACAATCCCCATTGTGGCCATAAAGCTAAACGGCGTTTGAGTGACAAATAGTCCAATAATGGCTCCGGATATCGCTAAGTAAACCGTTCCAAGAACTAAAAGCGGCAGCATGAGTGAATTGAACTGGAAAGCGATGGTCACATAAATGAGCAGCAGGACTACCCCAAATAAGAGACTAATTTCAATAAAGAATTGGGTTTGATCTTCATTTTCTCCGCCCTGAGAAATGGTCAAATTCTTCGCTGCATCGCTTTTCCCAACTTCATTTATGACTTCTGTCATATCGTCTTTAAACGTATCTGATGTGCCAGGATATGCCTTTAACGTGATAGTCGGCATCCCGTTTTCATGCGGAATGCTTTCATACTGCTCTGTTTCTTTTTCCTTTACGTATCGGCTAAGCGGCTCAAGTTGAGGCATGCCACCCTCATTTGGACTCACAGGCACCTTGATGTCTTTTAGCTTCAGTCCGTTTTGATGTGTGCTCATGTCTTGTTTCACTACGAGGTCGATGTCATCTGTTCCTTGTTTAAAGGTGCCTAATGGAATTCCTTCTGTAACAAGGCCAAGCTGTCTGCTGACAAACTGAGCAGTGAGCCCATCCTCTGCCATTCGGTCACGATTCAATTCAAATGAAATGGTTTTCACCGGTTGATTGACATCGTCTGTGATCAGGCTCGCTCCGCTTTCTTTCATTTCTTTTGTGAGCTTCTCTTTCACATCAACGAGTTTTGAAAATTGTTCTCCTGCAACAGTGACGGTCACAGGCGCTCCAGTTGGCGGACCTTGAACAATGGTTTTCATAAAGATATCAGCATCTTTAAATTTCTTTCGCAATGGCTCTGTCATACGATCGATCAATGCTTTGCTTGTCATCTGATTATTGTCAACTCTGACAACAATCTGACCAGTATGATCACTTGCGTTTGAGATACTTTCATTAAACAAGTTCGGCACACCGCCGCCTGCAAAAATGGCCGTCTCTTCAATGCCTTTTTGCTGTTTGATCTCTTGTTCTATTTTCTCTAATGTGTCATTTGTTTTATCTAAGGTTGTTTCACTCGGAAGTGTCACAGTGACAACAACCTCTTTCTTATTCGCCGCAGGGAAAAACTCAAATGGTGTGGCGAAAATAAGCAAAAAGGCAAGTGTGGCAACGAGCAAACCACTTAATCCAATGAGAAGTGGTCGCTTCACGATGTTTGTCAGTACTCGATCTGCATAAAAATCAGCTAATCTTTTTAATGGTTTGCCTAAAAAACCCGGTTCTTTTTGAATCTTCTTGTTCTTTCTTTTTCGGTTTGCTGTATATTGATACACTGGCACAAGTGTCAATGAAATGACCATTGACGCAAGTACAGTTGTGACTAGAACAGACGGTAACGCTCGAATAAATGAACCGTTCGCACCAGAAAGGAAAACAAGCGGCAAGAAGGCAAAGACAACAGCCAGTGTTGACGTCAAAATGGATCCAGCCACTTCTTTTACACCTGCAATTGTTCCTTTAAGCGGACTTTCGTATTTTTTCATCTGCCTCAAAATATTATCGTTGACGACAATGGCGTCATCTACAAGTATCCCTAGCGCAATGATAAAGCCAATAATTGAAATTTGATTAAGGTCCACTTGTAAAAACGGCAGCGGGATGGTTCCGATCGTTATGGATAGCGGAATCGCAAGTGAAACGATAAACGCACCACCAATGGTTAGACCAAGTGTGGTGACGACAATGACGGCGATGACGGCCACGATCGCTTCTTTGATTAAATCGTTAAAAATAGCATCTACTTCACTTTTTTGTGAATAGTAGTCTATCCAATCCACACCATTTGGCAGCTCTTTCTCTTTTTCAATGACCGCACTGACTTTGTCATACATTTTAGGAATATCCAGTCCCGGCTTGATATTGACTGTAAATGAATAGGCTGGCTTTCCGTTATATGAAACGATATCACTTTTCTCTTTTTCTACTTCTTTTAAACGACCAAGCTGACCGATTGTAACAGGCTTGCGGCTCGTTTTTGAGAAAATCTCAATCTTTTTGATTTGATCTAAACGATCATAGGCATCAATGGACAGCTTGACCTTTTCTCCATCTGCCTGGACGTCACCTAGAGGGGATGTGCCAAATTCTTGATTGATGGCATTTGTGACATCGGTCACGTTTAACCCGTTATCCTCCAGTTTACTTGAATCCAAGTTCAATATTGCTTGTTTGTCATTGAATCCTTTGATGACAACTCCATCAACACCTTTGATGTCCTCCACTTTTTCTTTTAACGCACGCAGCGATTTCTGACTTTTTGCTAAATCAGATGAGTTACTTGCTACAATCATATAAGAACCAACTGGCACATTGCCAAACTCATCCTTTACATCTGACTCCATCACACCATCTGGAAAAGAAGAGGCGGCATTTGTGGTTTCACTCTTGATTTGACTTGCCACCTTTTGAAAATCGGCTTGATCATCAATTTCAAGCACAATATTTGAGAAACCAATAGCAGAAACAGAGCTTGTCTTCTCTACACCATTGATATCAGAAATGGCCGACTCGAGCTTATTGGTGACATCACTTTCTACCTGTTTTGCATCAGCACCAGGGAAAACAGTCGAAATGGTTACAATATTTGCTTGAAACTCTGGCAGTTCTCGTTTAGGAAGCTGTGTAAACAAATAACCTCCAGCAATGAGAACGATAAAAAATAAAATAAAAACAAGCTTTCCTCTTTTTAAAAAAGCTTCGATCATTATTTCACCTACTTAAATATTTATTTTTGATGAAGTATTTTCAACTTAATCTTAATTTATCATCATGGTGAAAAAATGCAAGCTCTAATATGTCATTTTCTATCTATTTTGTGAAAGAAATATGTTATATGAGAAATGTATAGCGGTAAACAAAAACAACCTGCTTACATGATGTAAGCAGGTTGAAAATAATAAAATTAGAATTATCGTGGTTCAACAATCAGTTTGATTGCTGTTCTTTCTTCTCCATCGATAAGAATGTCAGTAAAGGCTGGAATGCATATCAAATCCACTCCGCTAGGCGCAACAAATCCCCTTGCAATGGCGACAGCCTTGACCGCCTGATTCAGTGCTCCAGCGCCGATAGCCTGTATTTCCGCTGCACCGCGTTCACGTAAAACGCCGGCTAATGCTCCTGCTACTGAATTTGGATTTGACTTTGCTGAAACTTTTAAAATTTCCATTTTTGCTCCCCCTTAAATTTACAATGGATAAGTGAGTGTTCATTAGAACAATCTTTGTTAGATGTTGCTATTTTTTTGAAAATCCATCCCCAAAATGTTTTTCAAAAATAGCAGGCTACCTACCATTTTTACTATATTCACGATAGAGGGCGCATATTCCTTCTTTCTGATTAATATTTTTCTGAAATAAATATGTGAATATTTATTCAAAGAAAATATGGTCATCATTTATCAAAATTCGATCAATTTTGACAGCTTTTTTCGACGATTCGTCAATTTCTACGATCACTGCACTTAATGTCGTGCGGCCTTCTGCAATTTCAAAACGGACAGGGAGGCTTGTTTTAAATCGTTTAATAATCGTTTCCCGATCAACACCTAAAATACCGTCATAAGGACCAGTCATGCCAACATCCGAAATATAAGCAGTTCCTTTTGGCAAGACGCGGTTATCTGCTGTTTGAACATGTGTATGCGTTCCAACGACACATGATGCACGACCATCTGTATACCAACCCATTGCTTGCTTTTCACTTGTGGCTTCACCATGAAAGTCAATAAAAATAAACGGTGTACGTTTTGAAGCTTCTGCTATGAGCTCATCTACTTTTTGAAATGGGCAGTCAATCGGAGGTAAAAATGTGCGGCCTTGCAAGTTGATGACAGCTAGTTCTTTACCTTGTTTTTTAATAAAAGTGAGCCCTTTCCCTGGTGTACCTTGCGGGAAGTTTGCCGGACGAACAATATGGGGTGCATCATCGATGAAATCGAAAATGTCTCTTTTATCCCATGTATGGTTCCCCATCGTGAGCACATCAGCCCCAGCTTGAAGCAGCTCATGATAGATTTTTTCAGTAAGACCTTTCCCATGAGCCGCATTTTCTCCATTGACAATCGTAAAGTGTGGCTGATATTTTTTCTTTAGCTTTGGCAAGTATTCTTTCAGTGTATCTCTGCCAGGTGAACCAACGATATCTCCAACAAATAATATTTTCATACGTTTTGAACCCTTTCTCTTATAAAATGATCTTCTTATCAGTGTTGCATATTTACACAAAAAAATAAAGCGGCGCTAAGCGCACCGCTCTATTTTGCATACTCTACTGCGCGAGTTTCTCGAATAACTGTCACTTTAATGTGACCAGGGTAATCGAGCTCGTCCTCAATCCGCTTACGAATATCCCTTGCTAGACGGTGAGCTTCAAGATCATTAATTGAATCTGGCTTCACCATAATACGCACTTCACGTCCAGCTTGTATCGCAAACGATTTTTCAACACCTTCATAAGATTCAGAGATGTCTTCTAATTTCTCAAGTCTCCGAATGTAATTTTCAAGCGTCTCACTTCTTGCACCAGGGCGTGCTGCAGATAATGCATCGGCTGCCGCAACAAGAACAGCGATAATAGATGTCGGTTCTTGGTCACCATGGTGAGATGCAATACTGTTGATGACAACAGGATGCTCTTTATATTTCGTCGCAAGCTCAACGCCAATTTCCACGTGGCTTCCTTCTACTTCATGATCAATGGCTTTTCCAATGTCATGCAGAAGACCTGCTCGTTTTGCAAGCTTTGCATCTTCTCCAAGCTCTGAAGCCATGAGACCTGCAAGATGTGCAACCTCAATTGAATGCTTCAGGACATTTTGTCCATAACTAGTACGGAATTTTAAGCGACCGAGAATTTTGATGAGATCCGGATGCAAACCGTGAACTCCGACTTCAAATGTCGTTTGCTCACCCATCTCGCGGATATAATCATCGACTTCACGGCGTGATTTTTCCACCATTTCTTCAATTCGTGCAGGATGAATACGTCCATCCTGGACTAGCTTGTCCAGAGCTATCCTCGCTGTTTCACGTCTTATCGGATCAAAGCCCGATAAGATGACAGCTTCAGGTGTATCATCAATGATCAGGTCAATACCTGTTAACGTTTCTAACGTACGGATATT
The DNA here is from genome assembly GCF_024398395.1 of Bacillus sp. FS02. Lineage (NCBI taxonomy): Bacteria > Bacillati > Bacillota > Bacilli > Caryophanales > Bacillaceae > Bacillus > Bacillus sp. FS02. The sequence goes on from NZ_CP074101.1 coordinate 252,238, forward strand.
TCGTCCCTCACGTCCGATAATACGACCTTTCATCTCATCATTTGGAAGATTGACTACAGATACTGTTGTTTCAGCTACATGATCAGCTGCACAACGCTGTAACGCAAGTGAAAGAATGTTTTTCGCTTTTTTATCAGCCTCTTCTTTCGCCCGGTTTTCAGATTCTTTCGTCATGACTGCAATGTCGTGGGAAAGCTCATTTTCAACTTGATCCAGAATGATTTGTTTCGCTTCATCTCGAGTTAGACTAGAAATACGCTCCAACTCAGCTTTCTGCAAACGAATCATATCATCCACTTTGCTTTCCATCTCTTCAATATGTTGTTGTCGTTCATTCAGAGAATGATCTCTCTTCTCCAACAGGGACTCCCGTTTATCTAAAGATTCGTCCTTGCGATCAAGGTTTTCCTCTTTTTGAAGTAAACGGTTTTCTTGTCTTTGAAGCTCATTACGTCTTTCACGAACTTCTTGCTCCGCCTCTACACGAAACGAATGAATTTCATCTTTCGCTTCTAAGAGTGCTTCTTTCTTCAATGCTTCCGCATCACGCTTTGCATCCTCAACAATTTGTTCGGCCATGTTTCTTGCGCCGGATATTTTTGCTTCTGCAATGGTTTTACGAACAAAGTAGCCAACAACTAAACAGATTAGGCTCAGCAAAATGGAGATGATCGTAAACATCGTAGGCGACATATTTTCACCTCCTCTTGCTATGAACTTGGTTTTACAAATAAAGTGTCGGCATGTACATTGTTTTGTGTCTCAACATACAGGGCCTTCACAGGGAATGAGATCCTCACTGCCCTTGTCAAGTTTAAATTAGTTATCAATCATGTTAAGAAAAACAAGTGATACATTCCCATTGTAATTGTGTCGGAAATACTTGTCAAGCTAGTCAGACTAAGGCGTAAGTCGTTATTTCAAGCAAAGACAGAACTTTTGACCCGCTAGCTGTTATGTAATTGTAAAAAAAAGACGCTTTTCAGCGTCTTTTTAGTCATTCAATTCCAATTCTTCTTGTCCTTCTTCGTCAGTTGATTTCACTCCGTTTGTATCCAAACCGTAGTGCTCCCTGATCTGCTCTTGAATCATAAGAAGAATGTCTTTATTCTCTTTTAGGAATTGCTTCGCATTTTCACGTCCTTGTCCAAGACGTTCCTCTTGATAAGAATACCAAGCCCCGCTCTTTTGTACGATATCTAGTTCGCTTCCAAGGTCGATGATTTCTCCCTCTTTCGAGATCCCTTCACCGTACATAATGTCTACTTCGGCAATACGGAATGGCGGTGCCACTTTGTTTTTCACAACTTTAATTCTCGTTTTGTTCCCCATGATGTCGTTCCCTTGTTTCAACTGTTCAGCACGGCGTACTTCTAAACGAACAGATGAATAGAACTTAAGTGCACGTCCACCAGGCGTTGTTTCAGGATTACCAAACATAACCCCTACTTTTTCACGAATTTGGTTAATAAAGATCGCAATTGTTTTTGATTTGTTGATAGCACCAGATAGTTTACGAAGTGCTTGAGACATCAAACGTGCTTGAAGACCAACGTGTGAATCTCCCATGTCTCCTTCGATCTCTGCTTTTGGTACAAGAGCAGCTACTGAGTCAATGACAACAATATCAACTGCACCACTACGAACAAGTGCTTCTGCAATTTCAAGTGCTTGTTCTCCTGTATCCGGCTGAGAAAGCAATAACTCATCAATGTTGACACCTAATTTTTGAGCGTAAACTGGATCTAGCGCATGCTCCGCATCGATAAATGCAGCTTGTCCTCCCTGCTGCTGAACCTCAGCAATCGCATGAAGTGCTACTGTCGTTTTACCAGAACTCTCTGGACCATATACTTCAATAATACGGCCGCGAGGGTATCCACCTATTCCAAGCGCAGTATCAAGTGCTAACGAACCACTAGGTACTGTTGAAATACGTGTATCTGTTTGCTCTCCTAGTTTCATAATAGAGCCTTTACCAAACTGTTTTTCTATTTGTTTAAGAGCCATATCTAAGGCTGCTTGACGATCACTCATTCTATTGTTTCCTCCTTTATCAATTCCACTATCTATACTATACCTTGTTTTACGTCATTTGCCAAGAAAAAAACGAACACATATTCGATTTTTTCTTGGCAGATTATTTAAGAAAAGAGCTGTTTCTATTAGAAAAAACGCTCTTTTATAAAGGTGTAAACCTCATAAAAACCAAAATTAACTTTCTTTTAATAATTTGAGAAGGTGGTGCAAACCATATTTCACAGCACGCTTGCGAATGCCTGATCGGCTGCCAGTAAACATCCATTCAAACACGTCTGTCTGATCTTTTGTCGATAGCCCGATAAATACTTTTCCAACCGGCTGTCCTTCGTGTGGTTCAGGACCTGCCACACCTGTAAAGCTAATACCGATATCGCTTCCCGTCAGTTTTCTAACGCCTTCTGCGAGCTCTAACGCACACTCTTTGCTGACAGCACCATGAGAAGACAATGTTTCTTCACGGCAGCCCAGCACTTGCTGCTTGACTTGATTTGTGTAACAAACCACACTACCGTTTAAAATGGATGATGCCCTTCGAGATCTGTCAGCCACTCTGAAAACATACCACCAGTCAGGCTTTCAGCTGCTGCTACTGTTTTCCCGTGTTCATGCAAGGCCTTTGAAGCTTCAAAGGCAAGAGATGTATCACCATATCCGTAGAAGTACTCGCCGACCCGTTCTAAAATTTGTGCTTCTGTTTCTTTTAACAGACGCTCTGTTTCTTTTTCATCCTCATGCTTGGCTGTCAGCCTTAGCGTCACTTCCCCGTCAGCTGCAAGCGGTGCAATCGTCGGATTGGTCTGTGCATCAATTAAATCTTCAAGATCTGTTTCCAGCTGAGATTCACCGATGCCAAAGAAACGCAAGACAACAGACACGATTTTTTCCTTTAGGCCGAGTTTTTCAGAAATAAGCGGCTTCGCTTCGTTTTCAAACATCGGATGCAATTCACTTGGCGGTCCAGGGAGCAGAATGTAAAACGTATCTCCCTCTTGTATAAACATACCAGGTGCCATTCCGAAACGGTTTACGAGCACATCAGATCCCTCTAGAACGAGCGCCTGTTTACGGTTGTTCGGTGACATATCACGTCCGGTTTTACGGAAGTATTCTTGAATAGACTCAAATGCTTCTTCATTTAGCACAAGCTCTTTACCGAGCGTACTCGCAATGGTTTCTTTTGTTAAATCATCTTTCGTTGGTCCAAGACCCCCTGAGAAGATAATAAAATTCGATCTTTCCTGTGCCACTTGAATGGCCCTTTTTAAACGCTCTGGATTGTCACCAACTGCTGTGTGGTAATAAACATTCACACCAATTTCAGCTAGTTGTTTGCTGATGAATTGTGCATTCGTATTCGTAATTTGCCCTAGCAAAAGTTCGGAACCGACTGCAATAATTTCTGCTTTTCTCTCTGACTTCAAAGCGTACACGTCCTTTTTAGTTAGAATTCTTTAAGGCTTCCCAGTTTTTCGCAAAGTAATCCCAGCCTGAGACAACAGTGAAGAACACCGCTACCCACATAGCAAGATCACCAAATGGGAATGATACAAGTTCAAACGGCAGGTTATGCAAAAGAAGTGCCGAAATCGCAATGATTTGCGCCCACGTCTTCACTTTTCCAAGCATATTGGCTGCGACCACTTCACCGCCTCCAGCTAAGACAAGCCTTAGGCCTGTTACAGCAAATTCACGGCTAATGATCACAATTGCCATCCATGCCGGTGTGAGATTGTATTGAACAAGTATAATTAAAGCCGCTGAAACAAGCAATTTATCTGCAAGCGGATCTAAAAATTTACCAAAGTTTGTGACTAAATTGAGCTTACGTGCATAGTAACCATCAATCCAGTCGGTTGTCGAAGCGACAATAAACAAGATCGCTCCAACAAGGTGAGTGACTTCGATGCTGACGTCACCAAAGCGCGCAACACCCCAATCTAATGGAGCAAGCATAATCAACATAAACACAGGAATCAAGGCGATCCTAGAAAGAGTAATTTTATTCGGTAAGTTAAACATGAATTCCAATCCTCCAATAAGGCATTTTTTTATGTATATAATAGTAGGAACAAAAGAAAAGTCATCTACTTGCTTAAGATGACTTTTCCTTTCCTTTATTCACAATCACAATGTTTTGTGTCATGGTGTTTTTAGGGTCTAATTCGTACTTCAGCGTTTCGTCATTGACTTTAATATCGATTCCCGATGCATTTCCTAAGCGAATATCGACTTGGGAAAGATCAGTCAAGTCTGTTTTAAACGATTCGCCATCTTTCAATTCACCCATCTTCAGCACTTTTCCAGATTCGTCTCTCACACGAAGCCATGAAGCTTGTGAGGCAGAAATGGTTAGCTCCATCTCTTCTGCACCTGATACTTCATACGTTGTCGTAGAACCCTCTGTATTCGTCGCCTTCAAAGAAACATCTTCATCGTCTTTAGATGAATCCTTTGAGGAATCGTCTTTTTCAGATGATTTTTCTTGATCATCTGACGAAGCTTTTTCCTTTTTCTTTTGATCCTTTGCAAGCGATGAATCCTTAGACACTTCGTATTTTGATTCTGATTGCTGAGGAGCCGCCTGATTATTTTTTTGTCCGCTATCATGATTAACCGCTTGAACGATCACATAAATGATAGCGATCACCACAAGGATCCCTCCAATGATTAAAATCGTCGGAAGCAGCTCCAGTACCTTTGAGGCAGGCTTTGGCAGCTCTCGTTGCGGTTTAATATTTGATAATTTATCAGACACTTCATCGTTATACGTGCTTGGTACATCTTTACGAAACTCTTCGAACAATTGTTCAGGATTCAGTCCAACGGCTTCGGCATATTGTTTAATAAACGCTCTGACGTAAAATTTACCTGGAATGATATCATAGTTTCCTTGTTCTATTGCTAGCAAATAGCGCTTTTGGATTTTGGTAGCCGCCATCAAATCCTCCAGCGACATCCCTTTTTCCTCTCTGGCCTCAACGAGCCGTTTTCCCAATTCAGTCAAAACAAACACCTACCATTACCATATTAAAAATCGAAGCCAGAAAAACCAGAATGATCAAATACTTGTGGTTCTTCTGCGTGCTCGTATGTAATTTCTTCGTCTGCACTATTACGCAATTCAATGATGTAGTCGAAATCATCCATTGTATATTCTGAATTTTGAATAAAGATATCTGGATGCTCTACCACCTTTGTAGCAGGCAGTCTCATAATTTCTCTTAAAAGCTGCAAGTGCTTTTCAGAACCTCTTCTTGTCGACACAATCCCATCAATAATAAAGACGTTATCTGGGCTGTATTCATCTGCAATCAGCTGACTGCGAATGGTCTGTTTCAAAAGAGTCGACGATACAAACAGCCACCTCTTACTTGCACATACACTTGAAGCAACAATTGATTCTGTTTTTCCAACCCGCGGCATTCCGCGAATTCCAATCAATTTATGTCCTTCTTTTTTAAATAATTCAGCCATAAAATCGACAAGTAGACCAAGCTCGTCCCTTTCAAAACGGAACGTCTTTTTGTCATCCGCATCACGCTGAATGTATCTTCCATGACGAACAGCTAAACGGTCACGAAGTTTTGGCTGTCTTAGTTTCGTTACTTTTATCGTTTCCATTGTATTTAAAATTGATTCAAGCCGCTTAATTTGGTCTGTGTGGTCACATCGAAGAAGCATGCCGCGTCTTGATACATCAACACCATTAATTGTCACAATATTAATTGAAAGCATCCCCATTAAAGAAGAAATGTCTCCTAAAAGTCCGGGACGGTTCACCTGTATCTCATATTCAAAATACCATTCGAGCTTTGCCAAATGATATTACCCCCTTCATTGTGGCAAATTTTTACCTTCCTTTATCATAAAGCATTTTCACATTTTTAGAAAGCACAATGTTGCTAAACGGTTAAAATAAAAAGAGAGGCACAAACGACCTCTCTTTTTGTTTAGTGCGAGCTATTATTTTCAACTAGCTTGACCATCATGTTTGCAATGGCACGCTGCTCATCTTCTGATGCAACGCTCCAAAGGTCAGAAAGTACTCTTTCTTGCTCATTCTTTGCTTCAACTTCATTAGCCAGGTATCCGCCAATTTCATACGCAAGGTTATTGATGGTATCATCTGATAAACCTTTATCCTGTGCATGATTTAAACGGTCACCTAAAAAGTTTTTCCAATGGTCCCAGCTCTCAAGTACAGACATGTCGATTCCTCCATTCGAAAAGATGAATTACAGCCATAGCTTTTGTCATGGAGAGACGAATTATACACGTTTTTTAACAGTACCAGCCGCCATTGACAGATAAAATTTGACCTGTGATATAACTTGACTGCTTGGAGGCAAGAAACCAAATGGCATCGGCTATCTCTTCAGGTGCGGCAAGACGGCCTAGTGGAATCTCCTCTTCCATCATCGCAAGGTCTTCTTGTGTGAAGCTTTTCATCATATCAGTCTGAACCGCACCTGGTGAGACTGCATTTGCTCTAATTCCACTTGGGGCAAGCTCTTTGGCAAGCCCCTTAATGAAGGCATTTTGAGCACCCTTGACCATACTGTACAGTACTTCACACGAGGCACCCGTTTCCCCCCATATTGAGCTAACCGCAATAATATGTCCTGACTTTTTTTGAATCATGGCAGGCAAAATGGATTGGGTAAGCTCATATGGACTTGTCACATGAAGCTGCACCATGCTGGCTAGAACTTCTTTTTCAGTATCTGTCACTAAACCAACATGACTCTTTCCGCTATTTAAAACAAGAATATCTGGATCAAGCGGCAGGCGGCTGACAAGCTCTGCTGCTCCGCCTGTTTTCGCTAAATCAGCTTGAACGACGTACGTTTCTACTTGATATGTTTCTTTGAGATCGGCGGAAAGACGATTAGCCGCTTGTTCATTTTGATGATAATGGAGCATCAGATGGCAGCCTTCTTGGGCAAGCTTTTTGGCTGTCGCCTGCCCAATTCCGCCACTGGCACCAGTAATCAGTGCCCAACGACTCATACTTTGTTCCTACTTTCTTTATGGAATCCTTATTCTTTTCGTTTAAATGGGAACCAATTCGCTGATCCGAACAATTTGACCATCACAGGTACGAACAATGGTAGCACAACGAGCGCATACAATAAAAGCCCTGTGAGAACAAGTGTTGCAATCTGTAAGAGTGACAATACACCTGATGGCAGCATCGCTGCAAATGTTCCTGCCAAAATGACGGCAGCAGACATAATAACAGATCCCATATTTTTCATTGATTCAGTCATGGCAAACTGGATGTCTTTTGTTTTGTATTCATTGAAGCGTTCCATTAAGAAAATCGAATAATCGACTCCAAGCGCCATTAAGATGACAAAGCCAAAGAATGGAACAGCCCAGTTGATGCCCGGATATCCGAAGAAATGGGTAAAAATAAATTCTGTTACACCAATGGCGGTAAAATACGTTAAAATCAGCGATCCAACTAAGTAAAGCGGCATCACGAGAGAACGGAAGAGAATTACTAGTATTAAGAAAATACCGATCATCATGTAAAGAACCGTCTTATTGAAGTCTTGGTCTGACAGCTGTTTTAAATCAGCGTTCATACTTGATACACCAGATACGCCAAATGAAACATCTTTTAAGTTTGTTTCAGGAAGTGCACGTTTGACCGAAGCTTCTACTTGTTTAATTGTTTTCATGGCGTCGTTTCCATATGGATTGTCTTCTAAAATGACGTCAATCTTTGTCATTTTGCGGTCATCCGACATATAGGAATCGAACACTTGCTTGAAAGCTTTATTTTTTAGAACATCTTTTGGAATAAACCAACCGGCCATGTCTTGATCTGGTGCGTTTTTCAGTTCATCTAAGTAGTCTCCTGCACCCATTAAGCCGTTTGAAATTTTCTCAAGTCCGTCGACACTTTTGTTTAGACCATCTGTCAGCTTGGTCAGATCGTCACCAAAGCCGCCAATTTTTTCTTTCATTTGTTTTTGACCATTAATGATGTCGCCGGCTCCATTTGCAAGTTTAGGCATACTATCAGCTAGCTGTCCTTGGCCTTTAGACGTTTGATCTAGCCCGTTTTCAATGGCTTCTAAGCCAGCAATCAGCTCATCAATTTGATTTGTAAACACTTTTTGCTGCTCTGAAGCTTTTGCGATAAAAGCATCTGCTGCTTCAAGCTGTTTTTTTGCTTCTTTTGCTTGTTTTGCATAGCTGTCAGCCTGTTTGGCTCCTTCTTGCAAGGTAGTAGAAAGTTCCTTATATGAAGCTTTGATGGCTTGATATGATTGATTTTCTTTCACTTGCGGAATTTGCTGCTCAAGTGTACTGAACTGTTTATTCGCTTGACTGATCAAAGCTTTCACATCCGCTGCGGCAGAGGATGACGTATCGACTTGTGCCAATGCTGCTTTTAATTCTTTGGAAATGCTTTTATACAGTGCCACTTGCTGATTCACTTGTGCGACTTGATCTGTTAATTCCTTTTTTGCACCCTTTATTCTTTCTTTAATTTCAGAAACACCTTTTTTGTTTTGATCAATTCCGTTTTGCAGATCTCTCATCTTTTTTTCGACGTTTTGAATACCTGATTTTACGGATTCGGTTCCAGAAATCAATTTGTTAATGCCTTTTCCAGATGATTTAATTTGTGGTGTTTGATCCTCGATTGATTTACTCATGGTTGTAAGAGCATCTTGGATCTTTTTCAACCCTTCGTTACTTTTATCAAGCCCGCTATTTAGCTCTTTGGCTTGAGATTTCACGTACAGATCATTTAGTCCTTTTCCAACAGGGCGTGTCGCACTTCTTACTTTACTCACGCCATCTGTTTGTTCAATGGCGCGGCTTAGTTTTTCAACAGCAATCAGGCCTTCGTTATTGTCTAAAAGATCGGATGATTTCACGACAACGGTTGCTGGAAGGGCTTCACCTGGTCCAAATTTGTCAGAGATCGTATTAAATGCATTGACGGATTCGTATTTATTGCCGATTTCGTCTAGGTTGTTATATGAAAGTGTTCCTTTATACATAAGAATCGCTGGAAGGGTAATAATTGCAACGATTAGCAAGCTGAGAAATGGTTTCTTAAATGAAAAACGACCGGCTGTTTCCCACATTTTCGATTGCGGGTGGGCAATATCGCCTTTGATCGGCCAAAATAACACTTTTCCTAAAACCGCCATAAAGAATGGAACGACAGTGAGCAGTGCCACAATTAACACGGCGACACCAACCGCCACGGCTACAGCTGATTTATACAGTTGGAATTGGGCTAAACCGATACACGTAAAACCAATGAGGACAGCAATTCCGCTGAATAAAACGGTTTTGCCTGCCGTCTTATATGTTGTAATAATCGCCTCAATCTTATCTTTTCCGTGAGATAGTTCTTCTTTAAACCGGCTTAGCAACAGGATGCAGTAGTCGGTTCCAATCCCAAACATGATGGCGACCATAAAAATTTGGGTAAAGGTCGAGAGCGGAAAATCAACATACTTTACTAGGTAAGCCACAATTGATTGGCTGACCAAATAGGAAAGCGCCACGGCCACTAAAGGAACGAACGGTGCCACTGCGGATCTAAAGACAAGCACAAGAACAATTAAAATAAACCCAATTGTAATGAATTCTGTTTTTTTCAGACCTTCTTGTGAGCTTGTGATGACATCATCGTCAATTAGCGGCTGCCCTGTCATTTCAAATTTCAGGTTCAGGCTCTTAAGCTTTTCATTGACTCTTTCTTTAAAATCGGATGCTTTGATTTTGTTCGAGTCGTATGTAACTGGAACAAGAAGTGTTGTTTGATCTTTAGAGAGCATCTGTTTTTTGATATCTTTGTTTGCATCAAAATAAGAAGTGATGTCTTCCACATGGAGATCTTGATCCTTTTCTAAAATCTCCATCGCTTTCTTTAAAGAGGCTTCTCTTTCTTTGACGATATCCTTTCCTTGAAAGACAATGACGATCGATTTTTCCGTATCCCCATTTTCAGACATGTTCTTTAATAATTGATCGGCGTAGGAAGAGGGATAACCATCTGGAACAGAAATCTGCCCTTTTTCTTTTGTTAATTGCGCCATATTAGGGGCGGTGATTAATAATACAGCCGCTAGTACGACCCAAAGGATCGTGATCAGCCATCTACCCTTTATGATTGCTCTCATTACTATGTTGTGCCTCCTCTTCGATGATAATTTGATAAATCTTTTCATATGTTTGAATAAATGATTCGATTTCTTTTTCATCAAATTTTTCTAAATATGACCGAACAAGATCCTGAAGCTGCTTTTCCATTCGGCTGACCACTTCTTTTCCTTCGGGTGTCACATAAAGATGAACGTTTCTTCGATCAGCTTGATCATGCTCTCGATAAATATAATCTTTATTAAAAAGACGATTGGTCATGGATGTCACAGCACTTTTGTTGACATTACATTCGATGGCAAGGTCTGTTGATGTACATCCTGGGTGTAAATTGATGTATCGAAGCGAGTAATATTGATCAAGTGTCAGTTCTTTATCGAGCTTTTCCGTGATCATACTCGATACTTTTTTCTCCATCATGAGATAGACGTCCGCATATCTCTGGATGAGCTGGGCAATTTTATTTTGTACCATATGCTGCTCCTTTAGTTTGATTGTTTAACTATTAAAGAGTTTAACTAATACCCAAAACAATTGTCAATCAATATCTTCGCATATAAAGCGCTTTCTTTAGCTGGACACAAAAAAGACAAACTCTTATACGTTGAGTTTGTCTTTTTTTCATTTATTTTGCTTTCGGTACGACTTTAAAAACTGACATTCTTTCTTCATCAATTTCTTCGTCTAAGATTTGCTGAATATCTGTTAATTGGATTTGCTCCAGTACTGGCACGACATCAAATAAGCTCATTTCTAAGAATGCGTATCGAGTGAATTGATTGGCGATGTACTCCGGGGAGTTCATCGCTTTTAAAAAGCTGCCAATTTTTTTCTTGCGAGCAAGTTCAATCTTTTCTTCTGTGATCAGGCTTTTTGCTTGAAGAAGCGTTTCTTTTAATTCATCTGCGAGTTGATCAGGGTCATTTGTGTCTCCGCCAACTGAAGTGAAGCCAAAACCGCCTTCTTCCGTATAATCGTAACTGAATGTCTCATCAATCAAGCCTTTTTCATACATACGCTCATATTGCAGAGAACTTTTACCAAACAATGTCTCTAAAATAAGATTCATGCCAAGCTCATGTTTGAGGAGCTGTTTTCCTTTTTTATGCGGGTTTTTCGTTTTCAAACCAAACATACATTTAGAACCTTGTACATTCATTTTCAGTTCGTATTCTTTTCGGTATACACGATCAGGTTCATTGATCTCTTTCCGCTGAATATCCGGCTGATCGGTAAATGGTTTTTTTGCCTGATTCGCTCTTACTTGGTCTAAAATTTGCGCCGGATCAACAGGACCCACTACAAAAAGAAGCATATTGCTTGGGTGATAGAACGTTTCGTAGCATTCATATAAATGGTCTTTCGTAATTGGCGCAATGCTTTCAACGGTTCCAGCAATATCAATTCTCACTGGGTGCTCTTGATAGAGGTTTTCGATCAGACCAAAGAATAAACGCCAATCTGGATTGTCATCATACATGTTGATTTCTTGACCAATGATGCCTTTTTCTTTTTCGACCGTTTTTTCAGTAAAATAAGGCTCTTGCACAAAATCAATGAGTGTTTCAAGATTCTGTTCGACATTGGCCGTGCTTGAAAATAAGTATGCCGTTCTCGTAAACGTCGTAAATGCGTTTGCGGCTGCTCCCTGTTTACTAAATGTATGAAACACATCACCATCTTCTTTTTCAAACAGCTTATGCTCTAAGAAATGGGCAATTCCATCAGGCACTCGGATCATGTCTTCTTTGCCAAGCGGCACAAATTCATTGTCAACAGAGCCATATTTTGTTGTGAAGGTTGCATATGTTTTGTTAAACCCTTGTTTTGGCAGCACATAGACGTCAAGTCCGCTGTCCATTTTTTCGTGATACACCGTCTCTTGCAGCTGATCGAATTGAATTGTTTTCACTGTCATGAAGCACCCTCCGTTCCTTTAAGAAAATAGGTCGTATCCCATTCGATTTTTTGACCCACTTTGATGATGTCCTCTTTCGTCACTCTGTCTAACGCATCTAAAAAGGAATCGAGGCTCTCCCCTGTTGGCACGACGGCATGCTGATATAAGTATTCCGCTGTTCCATAAGACGTATCAATGGTTTCGAGCAACTGGTTTTTGACGACAGCCTTTGTCTGTTCAATTGCTTCATCAGAAAAATCGCCTTTTTGCATGGCATCAAATTGTTCTTTGATGATGTCTACTGCCTGCTGATAGTTGCCGACTTCAATTCCTGACATGACCATCATCAAACCTTTAAAGCTCTCAAGTCTAGAGACAGCATAGTACGCAAGACTTGCTTTTTCCCGCACATTGATAAATAGCTTTGAATGAGAGAAGCCGCCGAATATGCCATTAAACAAATGCAGCGCCGGATAATCTTCATCCGCTATCGTTGTATGTGTGCGAAAGCCAATGTTCAGCTTTCCTTGTTTTACATCCTCTTCATCAATGACTTCTTTTGGCTCTATTTGTGATCTTGATGATTCGGTATTTTGTTTGACCGGCTCTCTTTCACTTGTTTTAAAGTATTGCGAGACCATTCGATTGATGTCTTGTTCATCAACGTCTCCCACAACATAGAGATCCAGCTGGTTGGACTGAAGTGCATGCTCGTATGCTTTAAAGAGCGCTTCTGACGTAATCGCTTCGACGTCTTCCATTTCACCATTGACGTGCAGTGCATATGGCTCACCTTTACACATTTCCTGCACAAGTCTTAAGTTTGAATAGCGCATTTTGTCATCATAAACGGCTTGAATGCGCTGTTTCAATGTTCGTTTTTCTTGATCAACGTACAATTCATGAAATACCCCGTTTTCCACGTACGGGTGGAATAATAGTTCAGAAAGTAAGGCAATCCCTTTTTCTAGTAAAGGGGTTTGATCCTTTAAATATTTTTCATTCGCCATTTCTAGACGGAAGGTAATGATGTGATTTTCACCTTTTTTCGCCATGTCTGCGGAAACGGTCGCCCCATAGAGCTCGTCGAAATAAGCACGAAGCTCTCCCGTTTTCGGCATTTTTTCTGTTCCTCTTAATAGCACATGCGGGAAAAGAGAACGCATGGTGACGTCATCTTTGGATAAAGGCGCAAGCATTTTAAAAAGGATCGTCACGGTTTTAAATTTTTCTGTTTTGACAATATGAGTATGAAGACCAGGTGTATCAAATGTCTTCTCTTGTAAGTACGTCATGAGAAACCTCCTTTGTTCATCCTATTTATTATGTATTAGAACATAGCTGATATATACGTGAAACAGCCATTTAATAGTCATTATATCAATCAGAGGAAAGGATAGGAAATAAAAACGCCTCTGCTAAAAGCAGAGACGCAGGTTGTTATTTCATTCTAAACGGCCACCAATTCCATTTTCCAAAGATGCGAACCATGACCGGGATAAAGAGTGGTAGAACAACAAAAGCATATAATAAAAGTCCAATGAGTACGACCGTTGCAATTTCAACTAATGATAATACACCCGAGGGCAGCATCGCAGCAAAAGTACCCGCTAAAATAGCAACTGCTGAAATAATGACCGACCCCATATTTCTCATCGCTGATATCATGGATGCTTGAACATGCTCTCCCTTCCATTCATTAAAACGATCCATGAGGAAGATCGAATAATCAATGCCGAGGGTCACAAGGATCACAAAGCTGAAAAATGGAACAGCCCAGCTGACACCATCGTAGCCAAAGAATGTTTTGAAAATCCATTCTGTTAAGCCAATGGATGTAAAATACGTTAATATGAGTGACAGTGTTAAGTATATCGGCATGACGATTGACCTTAATAATATAACTAAAATAATAAAGATACCAATTAACATGAAAATAACCGTTCTAATAAAGTCACCGTCTGACGTTTCTTTTAAGTCAACATTTAAACTGGAGATACCAGATACACCGTAGTTGGCGTTTTTCAAACCACTTACAGGTAAATATTGATCAAGGGTTTCTTCAATTTTTGCTACACCTTTCATTGCTTCATTGCTGTATGGATTTACATTTAAAATCACTTCAAAGGTTGTTAATTTACGATCTGGGGACATATACGTATTAAATATTTTCTTAAATTCATGGCGTTTCAGTACTTCTTCTGGTATAAACCAGCCCGTTACTTCTTCATCTGGTGCTTCCTGAAGCTGTTTTAAGTAGCTGTCCGCCTCGGTAAAGCCGCTTTTTACTTGCTCAAGTCCGGAAATACTTTCATCTAATCCATCTGTTAATAGTGAGAGTTTAGATGATAGCTGGTTAAACCCTTTTTTCACGGCTTTTTGGCCATCAGTCAGTTGATCTGCACCATCTTCAATTTTAGGCATTTCTTTGATGAGCTGTTTTTGTCCTTTATTCGTTTCATCAAGACCATCATAAATTTGATCTAGACCTGTCATCAGCGCCTTTACTTGTTGTTTGATTTCTTTTTGCTTGCTTGAGAACGTTTGAATGACTTGATCTGCTTTCTTGATCTTTTGTTTAAAGGCAGATGCTTCCTCTTCATAGACGCTCATTTGCTCTCCAGCTTGATCGAGCATTCCTTTTGTGTCTTTGAATACTTTTTTGATTTCTTTATATTCATTCATATCTTTGATTTCTGGAAGCCGGTTTTCAAGTCCTTCAAATGATACGTTTTCATAGGATTGTTTCACTTTCTTAATCGTTGTCATCAGTTGCTCATTTGATGTTGCGTGACCTTCGAGTGTGCTTACGACTCGTTCAAGGTCTTGAATCATGGTTTCACTTCTGCGGTATTCTTGCTCTAATTCTTTTTTCGCTTGTTTGATTTCAGTGCGAATGGTTCCTACGCCCTCTTTACTGCGCCTCACACCATCCTCTAAAGAAATGAGTGATTTCCTCACTTCTCCGATCCCGCCTTTGATGGCTTTTGTCCCATCAATCAATTGATCAATCCCTTTAGCGGATTCTTCAATTTTTGGTTTTTGTTTGAGAAGTGCTAAGTTTGTTTCGGTCAAGCCATCTGTAATTTTCCCGATGCCCTCATGACCTTTCCCAAGCTCTCCTCCCAGCTCTTTCGCTTGAGAGGTAACGTAGAGCTGACTTAACCCGTCTCCAACTGGGCGAGTGACACTGCGAACCGCTTTTACTTCCTCAATGTCACTTAACTTACGGGTCAGTTTTTCAATCATGACGATCTTTTCTTGATTATCGAGCTCATTGTCACTTTCGACAAGCACATTCAGCGGCAGCGCTTCACCAAAGCCAAATTGCTCAGATATCGTATTAAATGCAGACACTGACTCATACTTTGTCCCAATCTCATTTAAACTATTATAAGAAAGAGTGCCGTCATACATCAGAATTGGAGGAACAGTGATGAGTGCAACTACCCCTAAGCTGATGAGCGGTCTTTTAAATGAAAAGCGCCCAGCCCATTCCCAAATCTTACTTTGTGGATGACGAATGTTTTCTCTTTTAGACGGCCAAAAAAGGGATTTTCCGAAAACCGACATAAAAAAGGGAACGATTGTGACAAGTGCAATGAGCAGAATGCCAACGCCTACGGCAACGCTGACGGCTGATTGGTACAATTGGAATTTTGCGAAACCAATACTTGAGAAGCCGACTAACACAGCTAAGCCGCTGAAAAAGACCGTTTTCCCTGCACATTGATACGTGATGATAATTGATTCTTTGACATCACGCCCCTGACCAATCTCCTCTTTAAAACGGCTTAAAAGTAATATACAATAATCCGTTCCTATACCGAACATAATAGCTACCATAAAAATCTGAGTGAAATTAGACAGAGGAAATGGTGTATATTCTACGAGAAAAGCCACAATACACCGGCTGACAGCATAAGAAATGCCAATCGTAATAAGCGGAACAACAGGTGCCAGTATCGATCTGAATACAATTATTAAAATAAAGAAAATAAAAATCATCGTAATAAGTTCAGTTTTCTTCAGACCTTGTTGAGAGCTTTTAATGACATCTGAGTCCACAAATTTTTGACCTGTCATTTCATATGAGACGTTGTAGGGCTTTAAAACTTCCTCAATTCGTTCTTTAACCTTCACAGCTTTTGTTTCGTAGTGGTCGAATTTGAATGGAACAAGAAGTGTACTTTTATCCTTTGATAAAAGTTGTTTTTGAATGTCACGTTCTACATGAAAATACGAAGTAATTCCGTCAATGTGGAGTTCTGGGGCATGTGTCATGAGTGCAGCTAAAGCCTTTTTTAATTCCTGCTCTTTGGCAGGGAACAAATGTTGTTCGGAGAATACAATCACACCAGTATCTTTTTTCCCATTATGATCTGAAAGCTTATCCAATAAGTGAAGTGCCTCAGCTGTTGGTGTCCCCTCTGGAACCTTTAACTGCCCTTTTTCTCTTGTTAATTCCTCTAAATTGGGCGCAGTAATAAACAGAATCACAGCTGTTATCATCCACACCATTAATACAATCCATCTTGCTTTAATTATTTGCAACATAGCTGCTTCAAGCTCCTTCTAGTTCATCAATCAATTTGCTGTTTTTGAGCGTGTCTGAAGTGCTGACTTCGTCTCCTTCAACGTGCTAATGGCAGGATGACCTATTCAATTGTCCTTTCGTGTTGAAGAAACACATATCCATCATCAGCCACGAGCTCAATTTCTGACTTAAAACAAAGACAGAAAATGAATGTTTTTGAACACCTCCTATTTGGGATAATTTAAAAGATATTACTATACATTAGTTTAACTATCAAAATTTTACATGTCAATTTATAAAAAAGAAAAAAGATGGCAAAATACCGTCTTTTTTCTATGTTTAAACCGTTTTCAATTGTTCACTTTCATCCTTTTCATCTGGCTGGATGAAAAAGATGACCAAAAATAATGAAATGAGACTACATATGGTCGATAGAATAAAAACGATGGAGTCTCCTTTATCCATAAGAAATGCGTAAATTGGAGGTCCTAAAGCAACACCGATAAACCGCATGCTGCTATAAAATGACGTAATGGTTCCGCACTGCTCTTTTTCAATCCCTTCTGTTATCAACGCATCAAGTGCTGGAAGAACAATGCCGATCCCTACGCCGCCAATACTTAAGCAGACAAACAACACGTAAAAACTGTGATTCCACCATAAAAATATATACGAAAGTGATAAAAGAGCCATACCAACGATGAGAAATATCCTCATTTTCCCCTTTTCTTTCCCGATTGTTTTCCCCGCAATGTACGAGCTGATTGATAAGAAAAGGAGCGGGATACTTAGCAGTAAGCCTTTTTTGACACCCGTTATTTGATACGCTGCTTCTAGGTTATCTGACAAATAAAAGAGCACGCCAAAAAGAAGAAACATAATAAAACCACCAATAGCAAAAATGGCATAAAGCCAGCGTCCTTCATGCTTAAAAATCGTCTTTGTTGATTTTAAAAACTCCTTAAATGTAGGCGGATCTTCCTCTTTCTTTGCGGATTCAACCATAAACAGTACCATCACAAAGCTGATGATTGAAAAGAATGGAATGAACCAAAACGGTACAAACCAAAACCAAGAAGCGAGAAGTGCCCCAATAATAGGACTTAGTACCTTTCCAGCTGTATTAGAAGTTTCAATGGCTCCAAGTCCCGCACTTACCTCTTCATCATCGTGAAACAAATCGCCAATAAACGGCATGACGACAGGTGCTGCCCCGGCTGAGCCAACTCCTTGAAGGACCCTTCCAAATAGAATCCACATATAGGGTTCTTTCATGATGGTTGAGGCAACAGCTGCCACAGCTCCTCCAAGTCCTGCGATTAAAAGACACGGCAAAAGCACCTTTTTTCGCCCAATTCGGTCAGATAAATAACCGGCAATCGGAATACACAAAATCGCCACAACGGAGTATACCGTAATAATGAGTGACACTTGAAAGGAAGTGATTGAGAGTTTCTTTTCGATCTCTGGTAATACGGGGATTAGCATCGAGTTCCCAAGTGTCATGATTAGAGGCACTGATGATAATGCAATAATATTCTTTTTACTGACAGTTTTCTCGCCCAACATCATTCACCCAATTCTATATACTGTTACGTATTAGTGTGGCATGTTTCACGGGTTTTATGTATGGGCAAACAAAAAGCAACCGCCTATGGAAGCGACTGCTTTGTTAAAATCGTTTACGTATGACATGGAAGCTGAATTTATCCGCTCGAAAATAATTGAGCGAGTATAAGACCGGCTGATCATCTTGATCATAGTGCATTTGTTTCAGTAATAGTAAGGCTGTTTCTGGGTCACATTCTAGTATCGGTGAAACCTGATCGTGATAACCAATCGGTTCGATGTCTGCCACTGCATATTTAATTCCGCTGTGCGGTTCTCTGCCAAACAGCTCAAAAAGCGATTCTTCCTCATGAGTAAAAGAAGCGGGAAGATGTTTGACCGGAATTTTATCTAAACAATAGACGACTGGCTGTCCATCTGCTGTTCGAACGCGTTCCATTGAAAAAACCTTCTCGGATTCATCACACTGAAAACGAATGACATCATTCTCTGTCGGCTCTCCTTCTTGTGAGGACAAAAAGATGGTACCTGGCGTCATATTGACCTGTTCAATCATTTTTGTGACACTTGTCAGCTGTTCAATGCCAGTAGAAAAAAGCGGTCTTGAGTTGACGAAAGTTCCCACACCATGCCTTCTAATTAAATACTTCTCTTCTTCTAATATACGAAGGGCTTCACGAAGGGTCGCTCTGCTAACGCCTAAAAGCTTTGAGAGCTCAAACTCAGAAGGGAGCTTTTCTTTTTCGGCATATACACCTGTTTGAATATCTTCTTTAATACGGTCAATCACTTTCAAATATAAATGGCGATTGTCTGTTTTGGTCGACATGTTTTCCCTCCGTCTAATCAATGCAAATGATAAGATGAGAAATCTCTATTCCGAGATAAGATGAACATAACTATATCATGTTTTTGCAAATAAATAAATAGTCTGACTTCCAGTTAACATAATCAATATATCGTTAACTTCATGTTAGGAAAGCTCTCTTCGAATTATGAAGAGAGCTCGTCATGTTGTTCTTTTGAGAGGAGGACTTCTCTCGGTTTACTGCCTTCATATGGTCCGACAACCCCGCGCTCTTCCATTGCGTCAATAAGACGTGCAGCACGGGTATAACCGATGCGGAACCTCCTTTGCAGCATAGAAACAGAGGCCGTCTGCATGCCAATGATCAGTTCAACTGCTTCATCATATAAGTCGTCGTCCACAGCCCCAAGCTGATCTTGCGTTTCTTCACTTGGGATCATTTCTTCTTGATATTGTGCTTTTTGCTGTGTGATGACATGATCAACGACATGTTCCACTTCTTCATCTGATAAAAAGGCGCCTTGTACACGAACTGGTTTGTTCGCACCGACCGGTAAAAACAACATATCCCCTCTGCCCAGCAATTTTTCTGCGCCTCCCATATCAAGAATGGTCCTTGAATCGGTTTGTGACGATACGCTAAATGCAATACGGGATGGAATATTGGCTTTAATGACACCAGTAATGACATCAACCGAAGGTCTCTGTGTGGCGATAATTAAATGAATCCCTGCAGCACGTGCCATTTGAGAAAGCCTTGTAATGGAATCTTCTACATCAGAAGAAGCAACCATCATTAAATCAGCAAGCTCGTCTACAATGACGACAATATAAGGGAGTTCTGGCTGCTTCGCTTCTTCTGATTGATTCATTCGTTTAATGTAATCATTGTACCCTTCAATATTTCTTGTGCCCGTATGCGAAAACAATTCATAACGGCGCTCCATTTCACTAACCACTTTTTTAAGTGCCTGTGAGGCTTTCTTAGGATCAGTCACAACTGGAGCCAACAGATGCGGGATGCCGTTATAAACATTTAATTCAACCATTTTCGGGTCAATCATCATCATCTTTACTTCATGAGGTTTTGCTCTCATGAGAATGCTTGTGATAATGCCATTGATACATACGCTCTTTCCGCTTCCTGTCGAGCCAGCCACAAGTAAATGCGGCATTTTGTTCATTTCAGCCAGCACAGCTTCACCAGAAATATTTCGGCCCAGTCCGATGAGTAGCTTGGCATTTGGGCGGTCATTTTGTTTCGATTCTAAAACCTCTTTTAAAGAAACCATCGCAATTTCTGCGTTGGGCACTTCAATTCCGATGGCGGATTTACCAGGAATCGGCGCTTCAATTCGAATGTCTTTTGCAGCTAATGCAAGGGCTAAATCATCACTCAAGTTGACGATCTTACTTACCTTCACGCCGACATCAGGGTATACTTCATATTTTGTGACGGCCGGCCCTAAATGAACTTGTGTCACTTTTGCTTTTACACCAAAGCTTTGGAAGGTCTTTTCAAGCTTTCTTGCATTTTCATAAATATTCTTCTTATCTGTTTGCTGACCTGAATGCTGCGGCTCAGCTAAAATATCAAGCGATGGCAGCTCATAATCCTTATTTTCAAGCTCCGTAAACGTCATAGGCGGAGCTTCTTTTGGTTCATCTCCTGTATCATGAGACGGAGCGCCTTGTACCGTTTCTTGAAGAGGATCTGGCTCATTGACCGGCTGATCTTTTTGAACTTGCGGTGTGAGCATGTCATCTCGATCAGCAAAACTTGAGATAATCGGCTGACGATTGTCAGAAGCCTGCTCTTCTTCCTCGATCAAGATATGATCATGATCTTCTTCGGCCTCTTCTTGCAAGCGTGAACGCTTTTTCTTTTCACTTGTTTTCTGCGCAGGTGCATTCTTTTTCGCCTGCCTTATGCCTTTCATATCTTCAATAAATGCTTTCCACTGCTTCACCAAAAATTGTGATACAGGCAGCGTTACTTTTTTGACCATTTCTTGCAGTGACCGGTTTGTGATCAGCACAATGCCGATCAGCATTAGCACAATGGCCATGATTTGCGACCCTGCTTGTGCAAACAAGAAATAGGAGGCCGCAAATAATACAGCACCGATCATACCGCCTCCTAAATCGGGCGAGCCTGTCTCACCTTTCATATCCATTAAGAATAACTCAAACGTATTTCTGATTACACTTTGAGAACCTATCACGCCTGCAGCTGAAAGATGCTGAAAAAGCTTCACATGGGACAAAAGCAAGATACTCGCAATGATGCAGTATAAACCTGCTTTTCTTCTTGTCAGTAAATCAGGAATTTGTTTTTTCCAAAAGATCGTCACACCAAAAAGAAATAATCCGATAAGGCAGAGAATAAACCATTCACCTGCAAAGAATCGGAATAGATGTACAAAGGTTTGTCCAACTACACCTAGCTGTAAAATGGCAATGATCGCTATGGCAATACAGACTAACCCATTTAGTTCGTATTTCAGTTTTAGCTGTTTATTTTGTTTTTTTCTTGTTTTACGTTTTCTCTTTTTCGCCATACTCATCACCTTACTACAAAAGAAAATATAACCTACGAAAAGATCAGAAAGAAAGCAGCCTGGTTTTGGCTGCATCTTGTTGTAAGTTTTCCCTTTATTATAGCATAGAATCATTCATATGAGTCGGTTTGATTGGTGCCTAAATGTAACTTCAATCGCTTACCTGGTGCAAGCTCTTGATTCAAAAAGTCCATTGGATTGGTACTCATTACTTGAACGATTTCCGCTTCATCTTCTTTCATTTCAACCATCACTGGCACGCCCTGAATGTATACCTGCTGGAGTTTGCGCTCTCCTTGTTCCTCAGCGTAAATGGCTTCATAAGGCATAGTTGTATATAAAATCATTGGATCAGCCCCTCGTTTTGTGCAGCCCGTTCGCCAATAAGCTCGTTCAGCTTTTTAATCGCTTGTCCAACGCCGCCGACTTCATGCATCAGTCCGTATTCAGCCGCCTCATGACCAACGACATTTGTCCCGATGTCTCTTGTTAAATTGCCTTTAGAGAACATAAGCTCTTTAAATTTCTCTTCTGTAATGTTTGAGTGACTCGTGACAAAATTAATGACTCTTTCCTGCATTTTATCTAAGTATTCAAAGGTTTGCGGAACACCAATGACTAGACCGGTTAAGCGTACAGGGTGAATGGTCATCGTTGCTGTTTCGGCAATGTATGAATAATCACACGATACGGCGATTGGGACCCCAATAGAGTGGCCGCCGCCAAGCACAATGGATACAGTCGGTTTGGATAAAGAAGCGAGCATTTCCGCAATGGCTAGTCCTGCTTCTACATCGCCGCCGACTGTATTTAAAATGATTAGAAGTCCTTCAATTTTTGGGTTTTGTTCAACTGCTACGATTTGTGGAATGACATGTTCGTATTTGGTTGTTTTATTTTGTGGCGGCAGCTGCATGTGCCCTTCAATTTGTCCAATAATGGTGAGGCAATGTATGTTTGTATCTTGTGACAACTGCGGGACGGCTGTTTCACCAAGCTGTTGTATTTTGCTCATAATGCTATCTTTTTCTTCTGGTTTTCGCTCAGGCTGCTGTTCATTCTGTTCGTCCATTTGTCTCCATCCTTTCCTAAAAACTCTCCTCCTATTATGAACAAGATCGTCACATTCCATCCGCATTCATCATGTCACATCAAAAAAGCCCAAAGAGCTTGTGCTCCTTGGGCTTTTCTCATCACACTTCCATAATAATTGGAATGATCATTGGCTTACGTTTAGTTTTTTCATATAGGAATTGATTTAGTACATCGCGCATGGATTGTTTCAGTGTTGACCATTCAACAATTGAGTTTTCCGTTTGCTCTTTCACAATCCCTTTGACCATTTCTGTTGCTTTCACAATCAGCTCTTCGGATTCTCTTACATAAACAAATCCTCTTGTGATGATCTCAGGTCCAGAAATTAATTGTTTCTTTTGTTTATCGAGTGTAATGACTACAATCAAGATGCCATCTTGAGACAATAGGCGTCTATCACGTAAGACAATATTCCCGATGTCACCAACGCCAAGACCGTCGATCAAAATGTTCCCTTGGTGTACTTTTTCACCGATTTTGACGTTTTGACCTCTAAATTCCACAACATCCCCTTTATCAATTAAGAAAATGTCGCTTCGTTTCATGCCCACTTCTTCAGCAATACGAGAATGTGCTTTTTGCATGCGATATTCCCCATTTACAGGAATTAAATACTTCGGCTTCAGTAAGTTCAGCATGAGCTTTAACTCTTCTTGACAGCCATGTCCAGATACATGCACTCGTTTTTGAGCAAAAATCACTTGTGCTCCGCTTCTTGTAAGGAAATCCACCGTTTTTGAATAGGTGAGTTCTTGTCCCGGAAGAGGTGTAGACGCAATCACAACCGTGTCATCTTTTTCAATATGAAGCTGTTTGTGATTTTGTTTCGCCATTTTTGTTAAAGCAGCGAGAGGCTCACCGTGGCTTCCTGCTGTGAGAATGACCACACTGTTTTTCGCCATTTTTTTCACTTCTTGGACTGGAACAAATAATTCTTCGTCTGCTGTCACATAACCAAGTTTGATCGCAAGCTGAAGCGTTGTCATCATATTTTTTCCTGCTACTGCAAGCTTACGGCCATTTTGGTTTGTGGCATTAATGATTTGCTGTACACGGTTAATATTTGATGAAGATACAGCGACAATCACACGATTTTCAGCATTGTACATCGCATTTGAGATTTCGTCTTGGACGAGCGCCTCAGAAGGTGTATAGCCTGGTTTTTCAGCATTTGCACTGTCTGAAAGAAGTGCTAAAACGCCATTGTTTCCAATTTTCGCAATCTCTCCGATGTCACAGGCTTGGTTAAGCGCTGGGGTTTGATCAAATTTAAAATCACCTGTGCATACGATTGAACCAAGAGATGTTTTGAAGCTGATTCCGACTGAATCAGGAATACTGTGATTCGTTCTAAAGAACGATACCTTTGTTGTTTCAAATGTAATGACTGACTTTGCATGAACCTCTCGCAAATCAGCTTTTTGATTGAAGCCGTATTGCTTTAACTTTTCTCGAAGTAACGCAAGGGTCAGCTTCGTGCCGTAAACTGGTACAGACAATTTGCTTAAGCAATGGAATACGCCTCCGATTGCTTCATCATGTCCGTGGGTAAGAAAAATTGCTTTCACCCGATCAGCTCGTTCTGTTAAATAAGAGATATCAGGAATGACCACGTCAATGCCTAGCATTTCGTTTTCTGGATGCATGAGTCCTGCATCTACAACATATATGTCAGAATCAATCTCAATGACATATAAGTTTTTCCCGATTTCTCCAACGCCTCCCAGTGCAATAATTCTTACGTTCTCTGTATTTTTCTTTTTCAAAATTCTTATCCTCCTAGTCTCAAGCCCGTCCATCATCGCTTAATGCTATTATAACTGAATCTAATTTTAGAAAACAAGATGAAGTCACATTTTAAGAAAGTGTTTATGTATAAAAAACGGTCATACTCAGGGACATCTGAGAATGACCGCTTACGAATTTTTTTGTTTTGATCAGCTGTTTAATACGCTGCTTAAATTCAGTCTTTCTTCTTCTGATAAAGGTAAAAGCGGGAGTCGAACGGATCCGACATCTAATCCTTTCAGCTGAAGAGCTGTTTTGACAGGCGTTGGATTTGGCGCTGAGAACAGCTGGTTCATGATCGGCACCAGCTTTTGATGAATCAATGCCGCATTCGCTGTTTGTCCTGAAGCGTAGCTTTTTAGCATTTGCTGCATATCTAGGCCTACAATATGAGAAGCAACAGAGACGACTCCTCTTGCACCAATCGCAACCGCAGGAAGCGTTAGGCTGTCGTCACCAGAGTAAACGTCAAAATCTTCTGGTGTCTCTGCAATGATTTTTGTCATGGCATCTAGATCACCGCTTGCTTCTTTAATTGCGACAATGTTCGGTATTTGCGCAAGCTTAATCGTTGTTTCTGGTGCTAATGAAGCAACCGTTCTTCCTGGTACATTGTAAAGCATGACAGGAAGAGATGTAGACTCGGCAATTGCTTTAAAGTGTGCATACATGCCTTCCTGTGATGGCTTGTTGTAGTAAGGTACGACAAGCATCACTGCATCAACGCCCGCTTCTTCTGCTTTTTTCGTTAGTTTAATAGACGCATTTGTGTTATTACTGCCTGTTCCTGCAATGATTTTACAACGACCATTTGCTAATTTCACCGATTGCTGAAAAAGAGCGACTTTTTCTTCAGTCGATAAAGTTGGCGATTCGCCTGTTGTCCCTGCAACGACTAAAGAGTCACTGCCGTTTTTTAACAAATAATCAATGAGAATTGATAGCTTTTGGAAATCAATGTTGCCCTTTTTATCAAAAGGTGTAATCATAGCTGTTGCGATATTTCCGAAATTCATTTTTTTCACCTCATCATGATTCAATCACATTTATCTTGAAAGTTCAAACACTTCATGAAGGGCATTGACAGCCGCTCTCATGTTTTCTTCGTTCACTAACACCCAAATCGTCGTATGACTGTCAGCGGACTGTAGGATCGGAATATTTTGCTCAGATAGTGCAGATACAATTTTAGATGTGACACCTGGTACACCCATAATGCCTGCTCCAACAGCTGATACCTTTGCACAGTTTGTCGTGACAATCGGCGTATAGCCTAGATCTTTTAGGATCGCCGTTGCTTTTTCAGTCATTGCACCTGTCACCGTATAAACGATTTCGCTCGGTGTAATGTTGAAGAAATCGACACTGATTTGGGCATTTGCCATTGCTTTAAAGACTTCTGTTTGTACGCTGTACTGTCCCTCTTTAGCTGGGACTTTGATTTGTGTGACATCATTGACATGTGCAATACCCGTAATCAGGCGGTCGTACACATCATGACTCATTTTATCTGAGTAGTGTGATGTCACGAGTGTGCCCTCATCATCAGAGTATGTTGAACGGACCCTCATTGGTACTTTAGCTTGCATGGCAATTTCAACAGCTCTAGGGTGAATGACTTTTGCCCCTTGGTATGCGAGGTTACAAATTTCTGTGTATGTCACGACTCTCAGTGGTTTTGCATTTTCTACGATACGAGGATCTGCTGTCATGACCCCTTCTACATCTGTAAAAATATCGATGAAATCTGCCTGCAATGCAGCGCCTAACGCAGCAGCTGACGTATCACTACCGCCTCGTCCGATTGTTGTCACGTCTCCATTTTTTGCAGCGCCTTGGAATCCAGCTACGACAACCACGTCATGCTCTGAAAGTGCCGCCTCAAGACGTTCACACTTCATGTCAATAATTTTCGCATTTGTATGTTCTTTATCTGTCACAAAGCCTGCCTGTGATCCTGTCATCGCAACAGCCTTTAGCCCGTTTTCATTCAGCATACTTGAAAAAACAACAGCTGAAATATTTTCTCCGCAAGACACGAGTAAATCTTTTTCTCGGTTTGTCATATGCTGCGCACTGCCATAAAGCAGACCAAGCAGCGTATCTGTCGCATAAGGATCGCCTTTTCGTCCCATCGCAGACACGACAACGACCGATTTATAGCCTTTCTCTTTTGCAGATAAGATATGTGCAAGTGCCCTTTTTCTCCCTTGATCATCTTTGACAGATGTACCGCCAAATTTTTGGACAATTATTTTCACTGTTTTCACTCCAAGTTCATTCTGACGTAACAGAAGAGAGTAGGCGAAAGATGCCTAACTCTCTTCTATTCGTCCTCATCATCCATTGAATGTTAAACTAATTTTAATGCTCGTAAGCTTTCTGCAATTTGAACGGAGTTCCATGCAGCGCCTTTTAGCAGGTTATCAGATACAATCCACATATGGAAGCCATTTGGACGATCCAAATCCTTCCGAATGCGGCCGACAAATACGTCGTTTTTACCAACAGCATCTGCAGGCATTGGATAAATTTGCTGAGACGGATCATCTTGTAATGTGATGCCTGGTGCATCTTTTAGGAGGGACTTGATGTCATCAACCGTTGCGTCATTTGATTCAAGTTCAACGTAAACTGATTCTGAATGACCCGTTTCAATTGGCAGTCTCACACATGTTGCCGCTACTTCCAGCTCTGGCAAATGCATGATTTTTTTCGTTTCATTGATCATTTTCATTTCTTCAAATGTATAGCCATTGTCTTGGAATTTATCAATTTGCGGAATCGCATTAAAGGCAATTTGATAAGGCATGACTTCTGGTTTCACATCTTCTTTATTTAGAATGGCTTGCGACTGGCTGTACAGTTCGTCAATGGCTTCATGTCCTGCACCTGATACTGCTTGGTAAGTAGACACAATGACTTTTTTCATGCCATACGCTTGACGAAGCGGTTCTAGCGCCGCCACCATTTGAATCGTTGAACAGTTAGGGTTTGCAATGATCCCTTGATGGTCATGCAAATCTTTTTCGTTTACCTCTGGTACGACAAGAGGGGTATTTTCGTCCATACGAAAAGCACTTGTATTATCGACAACAATTGCACCTCGTTTGACTGCTTCAGGAGCTAGCGCTTTGGAAACATTTCCTCCCGCACTGAATAGTGCAATATTGACCCCTTCAAAGCTTTCAGGTGTTGCTTCTTGAACGGTATACTCTTGACCTCTGAATGTCACTTTTGTTCCAGCAGAACGTTTTGAGGATAGTAGAGTCAGTGTATCCATTTCAAAATCTCTGTCAGCTAGTGTTTTTAACATTTGTTGACCGACAGCTCCAGTCGCTCCAACTACAGCTACATGCAATCCTCTTCCCATCAGTAAAACTCCTTCCGACCCATCCATGATTCTTTTCTTTCGGATGGCCATCCTATGACTTTTTACATTTTATTTTACCATAGAAAAGCAAGGCTTGAAGTACCTTTTTTGAATCTTTCATGATTTTCTAGTGAATCTATTATTCGTTTGATCCAATTAAAATGGGCTGAATTTGTCTATGCTCGAGCGCCTCTTCTACCGTTTTCGTCAGTAGATCCATATGCGCTACCATGGAAGTCGGTTTTTTGAATGGATCATCTTGGCCGAATGGAATAAAGAAAATGTTCTTTGTCGACATGAGTCTCATGAGATTTGTACCATTTAAACCTAATGCATCATTGGTGGAAATGCCTAAAACGACAGGGCGATGATTACGAATGGTCGCCTTAGCAGCCATTAAGACTGGACTGTCTGTCAGTGCATTTGCAAATTTCGCCATTGAATTGCCTGTTAAAGGCGCAATGACCATACAATCAAGTGGAAGTTTAGGCCCGAGTGGCTCTGCTTTGACGATTGAGTCAATCGCTTGAAATCCTGTCAGCTTCTCAATCCGCTCAATCCAGTCCGCTCCTTCTCCGAATCTCGTATTTGTATTTTGCACCGTATACGACACGACAGGACGCACTTCTGCCCCTTCTTTCACGAGTGATTCGATTTGCGGAAAAACAGCTTCGTACGTGCAGTGAGATCCTGTTAAACCAAAGCCAATTCTTTTCCCTTTTAGTGTAGTCATGATTCCATCCCCCTTTTTTCCTCCGCAAGTTCACATAAGAGACCAGATAGCACTTTTGCAATGATCTGCCCGGCTGTCTTTGGTGCCACAATCCCTGGAAGTCCTGGTGCAAGAAGTGCCTTCACTCCATGCTTTTGTGCAAAATCAAAGTCTGTTCCACCTGGGCGGGAGGCGATATCCAAAATGAGTGTCTTTGGTGTCATGCTGACGATGACAGATGAATCTAATACTAAGCTTGGAATCGTATTGATGATGATGTCGACATCCGTTACTTCATCTTTTAAACGGTCCATTGAAAATGGATCAAGTCCCATCTCAAAGGCTCGCGCTAAATGGGCTGTATCCGCAGCACCAACTTTCACTTCCGCACCTAGCGCCCGAAATGTGCGGGCAATGGTGAGCCCTGTTCGACCAAGTCCGAGAACAGCGACATGTGACCCATGAATCGTATAGTCCGTTTGCTGAATGGCCATCATGATAATCCCTTCAACTGTTGGAATAGAGTTATATATGGCAATATCATCTCGCTCAAACAGCTTCACAAGCTTCCGGTTCACCTGCTTTGCCATATTGTCTAAGTACATATTAGAAATACCTGAGTACAAGGTACAATGTGCAGGGGTTCTTTCTAAATATTTAGCTTCTAGCACGACCTTCTCATTTGAAAAAACGGTGGCAACGACCCCTTCGTCTGTAGCACCTGATACCGGAAGGATCATACTATCCACTTGTTCAAATGGAAGCTCTGACATTTTCAGCTTTTCAGCACCAATAAATCCATGATCCAGCTGATCAAATCCGACCAAAAACACTTTGGCATGCTGCTGTGACAGCTTGCGAATGATTTCAAGCTGCCTAGCATCTCCCCCGATCACCGCAACCGTTAAACCGCTCAACATACTGACCGTTCACCTTCTTTATTTAAAAAAGTCTGTAATATTTTCCGAATCTCCCTTTCAGCATATGAGGAGAGGATTCAGCCTGTGAACAAATCGGGGAGAGAAAAGAAAAAGAGCACCCTTTTATGATGGGTGCTCTTTTTCCCCGTGCGGCTGAAGTTCTTCAGGCACATCGAGAATGATCATATCTGATCCTATTTTTTGAATGTGATTCCACGGAACGCGGATGTCATTTCCTTGTTTTCGAAAGCCAAACCATTTGACGGAAGGTATGATGAGTGCTGTAATTTGACCGTCCTGTTCATTTATTTCAAGGTCGGTTTGTCCAAGCACGCCAAGCCGCTCCGCTCTTTTAATATCGACGATCTCTTTTCCTGACAGCTCACTCAGCCTCAAAATCGCATCACTCCCCTTCCATATCATATATGCAGCAGGGAGGGGGAATAGACCGTCCCGTTCTACACGTCACGAATGAAGCCAATCTGTATACCAAACTGGCGTCAGTTGAGTAAAACGCTTATGGTCTGTCAGCATTCTCTCCACTCGATTCACCATGTCTTTTACATGCCCCGGGTCATAGGATAACGTCCAAACAATAGAAGAAAAACAGCTCATGGCTGTATAGATGGAAAAAAGAAGCCAAAAATCATGTGTTGTCTGCGTACTTATATAGGCATCCAATTGCCCGGCTGAAAATGGAATGCTTCTTTCTCGACTAAATAAAGACAGTTTATAAAAGTCATGAATCGGATCGCCCCAGTCGGATTGATCAAAGTCGATCGCCCCAGCATATTGATGACGCTGTATAATGATATTCCCTAAATGAAAATCATCATGCTGGAACTGGTTTGGCCTCCCTTTTACCGCATCAGCATGTGACTGAATAAAATCTAATACGAACTGATCATGGGAAAAGGTCACTCCGCTTGATTGATAGGCATGTACATACCGTTCATGTTTCGCTAATACCTTCTTATCCCAGGGGGCTGCATAAAAAGGGGCATCGCATGTATGCATGATACTCAAGTCTCTGCCTGCCCGCCTTCCGATTTCATACTGCTCTTCTTCTGTGAGCAGATGAATGGATGCTCTAGCAATCTCTCCTTCGATAAATGGAAAAATACGAAAGGTACAGTTTTGTTCAGCACTCACTCCGACCTCCATCACTTCAGAACAAATAACGCCTCGATTTTTTAACTTCTGCTGAATGGACGCTTTCTTTTTCAAACTGGAATATTTCTGAATGTCTGATAGCTTGAGTACTAGCTTTTCACTAGGCGTTATGACCAAAAAGGTGCGGTCTCCCGAAAATCCAGATGTCATCGGCTGGAAAGAGATGGCTTGTTTAAGAAGCGGAGATAGCTGTTTCAGTTTTTCGTGTTTCATGAACGCAGGGCCCCTTTCTTCTTGGTATACAATAAACGGCAGACCTCTTGAGAAGTCTGCCGTGTTGTTTACATTATGATGGCTGATCACCCGTCGGACTAATAAGCGAGAGCGCATAATCTTCTGTAAAGATTCTTTTCGATAAATTGTTCACGCCGTCTAATGAGACGCGATTGATTTCATCAATAATTTCATCAAGCGTACGATGTTTGCCAAGGAGTAATTCATTTTTACCATTTCGGCTCATCTTGCTGTTTGTGCTTTCAAGACTGAGCATGAGGTTGCCTTTCATTTGCTCCTTAGAGTTTTCAAGTTCTTTCTGCGTAATTCCCTCACGTTTTAAGACGTCTAATGTTTGTAAGATGGTTTCAGATAGCAGATTTAGCTGCTTCGCTCCAGTTCCACCATAGATCGTCAGCATTCCGTTATCTGCAAATGAACTATGATAGCTGAATACAGAATACGCAAGTCCTTTATCTTCTCTTACGTCTTGGAACAACCGGCTGCTCATGCTACCGCCTAGAACATTATTTAAGACGATTAAGTCATAGATGCCCTGATCTCCAGCAGGAAGTCCGTTAAAGCCCATGCAAAGATGCGCCTGTTCTGTTTCCTTTTTGCGTGTCAGTTTGTCATAGTGGAATTGCGGGGCTTCGACAGGCTGCTTTTTCCCCTTTCCTTCATACGAGCCAAATAATGTTTCGACCTCACGAATGAAGGTGTCATCGACGTTCCCTGCAACAGAGATGACGACGCGATCCGGCGTATAGAATTCGTCCATATATTTTCGAAGGGAATCACCGTTAAAAGTAGAGAGTGTTTCCTCTGTCCCTAAAATCGGATAACCTAATGAATGATCACCGTAAATGGCTTTGCTTAACAAATCATGAACGATGTCATCAGGAGTATCTTCATACATTTTAATTTCTTCATAGACCACATTTTTTTCTTTCTTCAGCTCTTCTTCGTCAAAAGCAGAGTTGAAAAACATGTCACTCAACACATCGAGGGCATACCCAGCATGTGAATCAAGTACCTTTGCATAATAGCAAGTATATTCTTTTGACGTAAAGGCATTCACTTGACCACCAATGCGGTCAAAGGATTCTGCGATATCACGTGCAGATCTCGTCTTTGTTCCTTTAAAGAACATATGCTCTAAAAAGTGTGAGATCCCATTTACTTCTGGTGTCTCATGTCTAGAACCTGTTCCAATCCAGACGCCAATTGCGACAGACCTTACAGTGGGATTGTTTTCAAGTACAATTCTTACTCCGTTTTGGCATGTATACGTTTTGACCAAGTTTTGCTCCTCCTATTCAACAAACAGATCGCATCACGGATGTCTTTTTTCACTTAGGAGGTCAGAAACCGTTCCTAATTCATATCCTCTTTCTTTGATTTGAGTGATAAGTGCGTCAAGACTTCTCGCTGTTGCGTCTGTTGGATGCATTAATATCATCGCCCCATTGTGAATTTTCCCAAGCACTCGTTTTTGTAATACAGCTGGTGATGGTTTTTGCCAGTCGATCGTGTCTACTGTCCACATAATGGTTTCCATTCCTTCTTGTTTCGCAAGCTTTACTGTTTCTTCTTTAAAGCTGCCACTTGGAGGCGCAAACCATATCGGTTTTTTCCCAAGGGATTCTTCAATTTGGCGATTTGTTTTAATCATCTGCTCTAATGCTCGTTCTCTTGTCAGTGTGCGCATATCCGGGTGATTGTATGAATGATTTCCAATTTCATGACCATCTGCCACGATTTTTTTAGCAAGGTCTGGACTGTTTTTCACCCATTTGCCTTCTAAGAAAAAGGTTGCCTTCACTTGATGCTTTTCTAGTGTATTCAACATCTTTGTTAAATGCTCGTCGCCCCAAGCTACATTGATCAGGAATGCATTCATCTTTTTGTCTGGATGTCCCTTATAGATAGGTTCAGCACCAAGTTCATGTAAATGGACAGAGGGTTTTGTTTCTTTAAAAACAAGCAGCTTTTCATCGAAAGAGCCCTGTTTTTTCATTTTTTCGTAAGAAGCATCGATATCGACTGTCTGTCCATTTAAACCAGGCATCTTTTTCCACACTTTATCAATCTTAGCATTTTGCGGCTTCTCTTCATAGTCAGAAGACTTCGATTCGATCTCTTGATACAGAATATCTTTTGAAACAGATGCTACCTCGGCGTGCTCTTTCATTGAATTCATATATGTAACAGCAGCCGGCTGCTTCATCGTTTGATATGACACGAGCAGTAAAAATACAAACACAAAGAATGGTATCGTTTTTTTCAATGGTTGTCCCTCCCCTTTACCACAAATTATGATGGGGAGAAACAAGCTAGAACTATTGTTACGCGCAAGAAAAGAAAGAAGCCTGGCACGGATACCTGGCTTCTAACACATTTTATTTGTTCTCATTAAGACTGCTTTTCTTCTTTTTCCTTTTCTTCACGTAAAACAGCTTTACGAGAAAGGTTCACACGGCCTTGTTTATCGATCTCAGTGACTTTGACGAGGAGTTCATCACCAATCTTCACGACATCTTCTACTTTGCCAACACGTTCAAGTGCAAGCTCAGAAATATGAACAAGTCCATCTTTGCCGCTGAAGATTTCAAGGAAGGCACCGAATTTTTCAATTCGTTTCACTTTACCTAAGTAAAGTTGGCCAACTTCAACTTCTCTGACAAGATCTTCAATGATTTTCTTCGCTTTTTGGTTCATGTCTTCTTCAGTAGAAGAGATAAAGATTGTACCGTCTTGTTCAATATCAATTTTCACACCGGTATCTTCAATGATTTTATTGATTTGTTTACCGCTTGGTCCAATGACATCGCGAATTTTATCTGGATTGATTGTCATCGTTAAGATTTTTGGTGCATAACGTGACAATTCTCCTCTAGAAGCTGGAATCGTTGACAGCATGCTATCTAAAATTTCCATTCTTCCTTTTTTCGCTTGTTGAAGTGCTTCTTCTAAAATGTCTTTTGATAGACCATCGATTTTGATGTCCATTTGAAGCGCTGTTACACCTTTAGATGTACCTGCTACTTTAAAATCCATATCTCCAAGTGCATCTTCCATTCCTTGAATGTCTGTCAGCACTGTGTAGTATTCACCAGATTTAACAAGTCCCATTGCAATCCCTGCAACTGGTGCTTTAATTGGAACACCTGCATCCATCATCGCAAGTGTGCTCGCACAAATACTTGCTTGTGAAGTAGAACCGTTTGATTCTAACACCTCAGACACAAGGCGAACCGTATAAGGGAAATCTTTTTCAGATGGAATGACTGGCTCTAATGCACGTTCGCCTAGCGCACCATGTCCAATCTCACGACGGCCTGGACCACGCATTGGGCCGGTCTCACCAACACTGAATTGTGGGAAGTTATAATGGTGCATGAATCGCTTAGACTCTTCAACACCAAGACCATCAAGAATCTGTACATCACCAAGTGCACCTAATGTACAAATACTGAGTGCCTGTGTTTGGCCCCTTGTAAACAATCCTGAACCGTGCGTTCTTGGAAGAAGTCCTACTTCTGAAGAAAGTGGACGGATTTGATCGACGCCGCGTCCATCTGGACGTACCTTCTCTTCAGTAATAAGGCGGCGAACTTCGTTTTTCACAAGCTTGTTTAAGACATCCTTCGCTTGTTTAATCGTTGCTTCGTCACGCTCTTCTTCTTCAAATTTTTGAACAACAGCTTTTTTCACAGCACTGATGGCATCTTCACGAGCATGCTTCTCATGTACTTGAATCGCTTTCAGTAGATCCGCTTCAGCAAGTTGTTTTACTTCCTCTGCTAATGCTTGATCGACTTCATATAAAGGAATATCGATTTTTTCTTTACCGACAGCTTTTACAATTTCTTCTTGGAATTCGATTAAGCGTTTGATCTCTTGATGGCCGTACATGATAGCTTCAAGCATTGTTTCTTCTGGTACTTCATCAGCACCAGCTTCTACCATGTTGATTGCATCTTTTGTTCCAGCTACAACAAGGTTGATATCGCTTTGTTCAAGCTGCTCAACATTTGGGTTGATGATGAGTTTTCCATCTACTCGTCCTACTGTCACGCCAGCGATTGGTCCCTCAAATGGAATGTCAGACACACATAAAGCTAAAGATGAGCCAAACATTGCAGCCATTTCAGATGAACAATCTTGATCCACACTCATGACAATACTAATGACTTGTACTTCATTTCTAAATCCGTCTGCAAATAGTGGACGGATCGGTCTGTCAATTAAGCGGCTCGCAAGGATTGCTTTTTCACTTGGGCGGCCTTCTCTTTTAATGAAACCACCAGGAATTTTACCAACTGCATATAATCTTTCTTCGTAGTTTACAGTGAGCGGGAAAAAATCAAGTGGTTTTGGTTCTTTAGAAGCTGTTGCTGAGCTAAGCACAGCCGTATCTCCGTAGCGTACGAGAACCGCTCCGTTTGCTTGCTTTGCAAGCTGGCCAGTTTCAACTGTCAGTTGACGTCCAGCCCAGTCTATGGTGAAGACTTGTTTCTCTTGTCCCATTCTGAGATAAACTCCTCTCTCGTCGTAAAGTTTTTAGGTTATTTCTTATTATGAACAAAATGATTTTCACATATCAATGTGAAAGCTGTATGTAGAAGGGTTTTTGCCATTCTTTCAACATTTTAACCATAAAATATTAGTGATTATACGATAAAAAAGCGGGAATCCTCCCGCTTTTTACGATTATCGACGTAAGCCTAGTTTGTTAATTAACTCACGGTAACGA
Organism: Bacillus sp. FS02; assembly: GCF_024398395.1. Classification (NCBI taxonomy): domain Bacteria; kingdom Bacillati; phylum Bacillota; class Bacilli; order Caryophanales; family Bacillaceae; genus Bacillus; species Bacillus sp. FS02. The sequence goes on from NZ_CP074101.1 coordinate 287,828, forward strand.
GTTACGTCTTTATTACGTAGATACGTAAGAAGATTACGACGTCTACCTACCATTTTCAAAAGACCGCGACGTGAGTGGTGATCTTTCTTATGAGTACGTAAATGCTCGTTCAAGTTGTTAATTGATTCTGTTAGGACAGCGATCTGAACTTCTGGAGATCCAGTATCAGATTCGTGTGTTTTGAACTCATTAATTAATTGAGTTTTACGCTCTTGAGTAATAGCCATCCTGTTTCACCTCCAAATCATGTTAGCCCCATCTACCTCGCAACCGTCGGTGAAGTCGGCCTGCCAAGTAAGTGGTTTTAAAGCTACAGGAATTATCATACTAAAAATATGCCGATTTTGCAAATGATAGAGCGGTTTTTCTGCGATTTTTTTGTTCAATGAAGATGATCTTGAAAAAACTGAATCGCTTCTTCTTTATCTTGACTAATTTGAGCCGTTAATTCTTGGATACCGTTAAATTTTTGTTCACTGCGAATCCGTTTGTACCACTGTAATTTAATCGGTTCACCATAAATTTCTTCGTTAAAATCAAAAAGGTTCACTTCAATCGCAGGCTGGTCAGGACGTTTTTCGTAAAATGTTGGTTTGTAGCCAACGTTACAAACACCGTCATACACCTTGCCTTTCACTTCCGCTCTCACTGCATATACGCCTGTTGGCGGGATGATGTATTCAGCAGATAAACCAACATTGGCGGTTGGAAAGCCAATCGTGCGTCCTCGTTTATCTCCATGAATGACAATGCCTCGCAGCTGATACGGTTTCCCTAAAAGCTCACTCACATATTCAACGTCTCCATTTTTCAATGCGGAACGTATAAGGGTCGAGCTGACTTTCCGCTCTTGGTTGGAAAGCTTAGGTACAATGGTCGCAGCAATCCGCCCTTTCCCATATTCATCAAACGTTTCCATTGTGCCTGCGCCAAACCGGCCGAAGGTAAAATCGAAACCAGCGACTGCATGCTTCACATTCAGTTCGTCCAAATATTGATCGACAAACTCTTGAGGAGACAGTGCTGCAAAGCTTTCGCTGAATTGCACAATGTATAAGTAGTCAGCACCTAATTGTTCGATAAAATCAATCTTATCCTCAAGCGGTGTGATTAAGTCTTTTGGTTCACGTGCTTTTTGCAGAACATGTGATGGATGCGGATGAAAAGTCATGACAGCTAGAGCTAAACCCTCTTTTTCCGCAATGTTTTTCGCTGCATCAATCACTTTTTGGTGTCCGAGGTGAACACCGTCAAAATACCCTAAAGCCATCACAGACGGGACTTGATCCTTTTGATTCAATGTATGTGGGTGTGAAATATGTATAGTCTTCACGAGATGGTCACCTTTTCTTTAAGATTGCTTGTCCTGTGATAAAATCTTCGCCGGCTTCATCAGGTTCTGTTTGGTCGGGTGCTTCATATAAATCGCCATACAACGGCCTGAAGGAGCAAAGACAGCGACACGATCTTCCTCTGCAAAATGAGCAAATTCATCAGGCATAGGTAGGACTGCACCGTTTTCCACTTTACTTGCTAATGTATCATTTATCTCCCATTTCGGCAAATGATTGAGCGCACGCTCGATCGGCACAAGATGTTCCTCAACCGTTCCTTTCTCACTGATCTCCCTCAACTCATCAAGAGTGATACATTCATCTAACGTAAAGTCACCAGATCCTATGCGAATGAGGTGAGACATGTGGGCTGGAAACCCAAGTTTTTTTCCGATATCGACGGCTAACGTTCTCACATATGTGCCTTTTGAACACAGTACGGTGAATCTAAAGGATACCTTACCATTTTCAAATGTGACAGATGTTGTCCGCTCGATGCGATGAATGGTAATTTCACGGCTTGGACGTTCAATTTCAATGCCTTGCCTTGCATATTCATAGAGCTTTTTTCCGCCAATTTTCACAGCAGAAAACATCGGAGGGATCTGTTCAATGGTTCCTTCAAATTGTTTCAACGCAGCATCAATGTCATCTTCTGACATCGGTACCGGCACCTTTTTTTCTTCTACTACTTCACCTGTTTGGTCTTCTGTCGTTGTAGAAAATCCAATGGTGATTTCCGCATCATACGTTTTCGATTTATCTGTTAAGTACTCCACAATTTTTGTCGCTCGTCCAATACAAATAGGCAGAACACCTGAAACCTCTGGATCGAGTGTCCCTGTATGTCCCACTTTTTTTGTGTGTAAAATCTTTCTCACTTTAAACACACAGTCGTGAGAGGTCATGCCTCTTTCTTTATGTAATAAAAGAACACCGTTTTGCACCTGCGTTCTCTCCTTTCATAAACGATGAAAAAGGACAGACGATCATCGCCTATCCTTATTTCAACGTCTTATTCGTGATCTTTTGTGTTTAGTTCAGCAATCAGGCTTTCAATTCGGTTACCGTAATCTACAGACTCATCGAATTCAAAGTGAAGCTCTGGTGTTTTGCGAAGTCTGATTCGATTGCCAATTTCAGAGCGGATATACCCTTTTGCCTTTGCAAGGCCTTTTAAGGTTTCCTCTCTTTTCTTCTCGTCGCCAAGAACAGAAATGTAGACTTTGGCAATTTGTAAATCACCGGATACTTCAACATCCGTTACAGTCAAAAAGCCGATTCTTGGATCTTTTAGCTTTCTGCCAAGGATGTCGCCTAATTCTTTTTTCATTTGCTCACCCACACGGGTTGCTCTCATACTCATGATCTTATCACCTCTAGTTAAAACCACTCAGTTTTCGTGATCGTTCGTTCAATTTCCGGAAAAGAATCAATAAAGCTTAACACACGCTGAAGTTCCTTTTCCACTTGAACCCGGGAGGAGGAAATGACGGCGATTCCGATCGAAGTACGCTGCCATGTATCCTGATAGTCCATTTCAGCAATGGTCACATTGAATTTATGGCGCGTTCTTGTCATGATACGCTGCAGAACCGCACGTTTTTCCTTCAGTGAGGATGCATCATAGATCATACACTCACACTCGGTATAACCGATCATTTTCTTTCGATTTCTTGCATAACGAATGATTCCATGACATCACCTTCACGGATATCATTGTATTTCTTAATGGTAATACCACATTCATAGCCTTGTGAAACTTCTTTCACATCGTCTTTGAATCGTTTTAATACGTCGACTTCGCCTTCAAAGATGACGACGCCATCACGAATTAAGCGGATACCACTGTCTCTAGTAATGGTACCTTCAGTGACATAGCCACCAGCAATTGTACCGATTTTTGATACTTTGAACGTTTGACGAACTTCAACTTGACCGATGACTTTTTCTTCATATTCAGGGTCAAGCATCCCTTTCATCGCAGCTTCAATTTCATCGATGACTTTGTAGATGATGCGGTGTAAGCGGATATCTACGTTTTCTGTTTCAGCTGTGCTCTTCGCATTGCCATCAGGACGTACGTTAAATCCAATCACAATCGCATTAGAAGCACTTGCTAAAATGATATCAGATTCTGTAATCGCTCCAACACCCGTATGGATGATTTTCACTTTGACGCCTTCTACTTCAATTTTTTGAAGAGCTGCCGTCAGTGCTTCAGCAGAACCTTGTACGTCTGCTTTTACGATTAAGTTGATATCTTTCACATCACCTTGTTTGATTTGCTCAAATAGGTCATCGAGAGATAATTTCGCTTTGTCTGAACGCTGTTCATCAAGTTGTTTAGACGCACGCGCCTCACCGACTTGACGAGCTGTTTTTTCATCTTTGAATACGAGGAACTGATCCCCTGCATGCGGTACATCATTTAAACCAGTGATTTCAACAGGTGTAGATGGTCCTGCTGTTTTCACGCGGCGTCCGATGTCATTGACCATTGCACGTACACGGCCAAATGTATTTCCGACAACGATTGGGTCACCTACTTGAAGTGTACCAGTTTGAACGAGAAGGGTTGCAACAGAACCTCTTCCTTTATCAAGCTCAGCCTCGATCACAGTTCCTTTTGCCGCACGATTTGGGTTGGCTTTTAGTTCTGCTACTTCGCTGACAAGAAGGATCATTTCGATCAATTCGTCAATGCCTTCGCCTGTTTTTGCAGATAAAGGAACGAAAATGGTTTCGCCGCCCCAAGCCTCAGGTACAAGACCATGCTCAGTTAATTCCTGCATCACGCGGTCAGGGTTCGCTGTTGGTTTGTCAATTTTATTGACAGCCACAATGATTGGCACCTCTGCCGCTTTTGCGTGGTTGATCGCTTCAATCGTTTGCGGCATGACACCATCATCTGCTGCAACGACCAAGATCGTCGTATCTGTTACTTCAGCACCGCGTGCTCGCATCGTAGTGAAAGCTGCGTGTCCTGGTGTATCAAGGAACGTGATTTTCTTACCGTTTTCTTCAATTTGGTATGCACCAATATGCTGCGTAATTCCACCCGCTTCGCCTTCAACAACTTTCGTTTTACGAATGCTGTCAAGAAGCGTTGTTTTCCCGTGGTCAACGTGTCCCATGATCGTTACGACTGGAGGGCGTACTTGCATATCTTCTTCTTTATCTTCAACTTCATACTTTTCAAGTTCAGTTTCTTCTAAAATGATGACTTCTTCTACTGGAACACCATATTCAGAAGCAATTAATTCGACTGTATCTTTATCGAGCTCTTGGTTGATCGTAGCCATGACACCAAGCATCATCAGTTTTTTGATGATTTCAGCAGTTTCTTTGCCAAGCTCGTCAGCAAGCTGGCCGACTGTCATTGAATTTATAAATTCAATTTTTTCAGGAAGCTCTTTTTTCGGCTTCACAGGTCTTGCTTGCTGATGCTGCGCCTTGTTGTTGCCGCCGCGTTTATTTTTGTTTTTGTTTTGGTTGTTGTTTTTTTTGTTTTTATTAAATTGATTATTCTGCACGTCATTCTTCTTTCTATCATTGTTTTTGTTAGATGATTGTTTTTTTTGTTCTGCGGGTTTCTCGTTAGCTGTCTCTTTTGCTTTGGCTTTTTTATAGATAGCGTCTAGCTTTTTCACAGTGTCGTCTTCAAGCGTCGCCATGTGGTTGTTCACTTCCACGTTCATATCCTTAAGCGCTGCTATAATATCTTTACTTGAAACATCTATGGCTTTTGCGTATTCATATACTCTCACTTTAGCCATTCGTTCACCCCCAAATAAATTAATCGAGCAAGCTTATGAGCTTCTTAGCGAAGCCTTGGTCAGTGACAGCGACAACTACGCGAGCTTCCTTCCCTATAGAACGTCCGAGAACGGAACGGTCTTCAACTTTTCTAACCGGAACATTGTAAAATTTGCATTTGTCAGATACCTTTTTCTCTGTGTTGGATGAGGCATCTGCTGCAAGAAGAACCAGCTTAGCACGCGCATGTCTAATTTCTTTGATCACCAGATCTTCTCCTGACACGACTTTACGAGCTCGATTTGCTAGACCAAGCAAAGGATACCATTCAGATTCAGTCATTAGGTTTTTTCACCTTTTCAGCTAGTTCTAGTAATTCTTCAAAAATGTGTTCGTCAATCTGTGTCTGAAATTGCTGCTGTAAACTACGTTTGTTCTTCGCCGCAAGAATGGTTTCTTTATCGAGAGAAAGGTAAGCGCCGCGCCCGTTCATTTTTCCGGTTGCGTCAACAGACACTTCACCTTCTTTTGAACGAACAACGCGAATCAGTTCTTTCTTTGGTTTCATTTCTCCCGTCACGACGCATTTTCTAAGCGGGATTTTTTTTCGGCTTTTCACCTTTTATATCACCTCTTATTCGTCAGATTCCTCAGCTACTGGTTCAGCCTCTAAGAAAAGAGATTCAGAGTCTTCAGTTCTTGGGAAAATACCGAGTTCTCTTGCATCTGTTTCGCTTTTAATGTCAATCTTCCAGCTCGTTAATTTCGCTGCAAGACGCGCATTTTGACCTCTTTTGCCAATGGCTAATGACAGCTGATAATCAGGGACAATGACAGTTGTCGCCTTATCTTCTTCATTTACAATGACATCAAGAACTTTTGATGGACTTAACGCATTGGCAACAAATTCAACAGGGTCATTAGACCAATGAACAATGTCAATTTTTTCGCCTTTCAGCTCATTGACAATTGCTTGTACACGCTGACCTTTAGGTCCTACACAAGAACCAACTGGATCAACATCAGGATCATCTGTACGAACAGATATTTTAGAACGGTCCCCTGCTTCTCTAGCGACAGATTTAAGCTCTACAGTACCATCATAAATTTCTGGCACTTCGATTTCAAATAAACGCTTTAAAAGACCTGGGTGTGTTCTTGATACATAAATTTGTGGTCCTTTTGTTGTTTTTTCTACTTTCGTAATGAACACTTTAATGCGGTCATGTGGTTTGTAGTCCTCATTTGGCATTTGTTCATTGACCGGAAGAAGGGCTTCGATTTTGCCAAGTGACACGTAAATGAATTTACTGTCAATTCGCTGAACGATTCCCGTCATGATGTCTTCCTCACGATCGATAAACTCAGTGTAAATCACACCTCGCTCTGCTTCTCTCACTCGCTGCGTCACGACTTGTTTCGCTGTCTGAGCTGCAATGCGTCCGAAATCTTTTGGTGTGACTTCAATTTCAACCACGTCACCAACCATGTAATTCGGGTTCATATTTGCTGCATCATCTACAGAGATTTCAAGGCGAGAATCATACACTTCATCTACAACATCTTTTCTTGCGAATACGCGAATCGTTCCCGTTTCACGGTTCAAATCAACACGCACATTTTGTGCTTGATTAAAATTACGCTTGTATGCAGAAATGAGTGCAGCTTCTATCGCTTCAATAATAATTTCTTTACTAATGCCCTTCTCTTTCTCAAGAACAGTCAGGGCATCTAACAACTCACTACTCATTTTTATGGTTCCCCCTTATATCAATGAAAAGGTTAATTGAACGAAACTGCTAATCTTGCGTTAGCGATTTTTTCGTATGGAATATTGATCTCTTTCTTTCTTGTCTTGATCTTCACTGTCACTGTTGCAATCTCACCATCAAAGCTTGTAAGCTCACCTTCAAATGCCTTTTCACCATCAATTGGTTCGTATGTTTTCATGAAAACATTTTTTCCAAGTGCTTTTTCAAAATCAGCTTTTTTCTTTAATGGGCGCTCCGCTCCAGGAGAGGACACTTCAAGAAAGTAGTTTTGGCTAATTGGATCTGCCTCATCAAGCTTTTCGCTCAAGGCTTCGCTCACTTTGGCACACTCCTCGATATCGACGCCTTTATCAGAGTCAATAAATACGCGAAGGAACCAGTTTTGACCCTCTTTGACAAATTCAACATCAACGAGTTCAAGCTGTAAGCCATCTAAAATTGGCTGCACCATGTCGCTTACGATATCCACTACTTTTTTGCTCATTCTCTTCCTCCTTGTGCTTTCGATAAACGCTCTTATCAATCATTCTGCATAAAAACCCTGCTTTATTGTGAGCAGGGGGAGCAGAAAACGGATGAATAATGTCGAGACAAAAATTGCCTGTTCAATACAAAAGAGCGGGTTTCCCCACTCTTGTCTCGGTAATCGTTAGCATTTCCATAAAAACTATACCATATCCAATTTTTTTATGCAAATGAAGTTCCTTATAAACAGGCATTCTTCATCAGTTCTTTTCATTCATTCTTTTGGCGTGTTCACGAATGATTCCTGCCTCCCGGCTCTCCTTTAAAACTCGAAAACCATCATAATCCGGGTAGAGGGAATCATCGTCTTGAATGCTTGTTAAAATCCAAAATTGGCTACCTGCGCCTCCGAGCTGTTCAATTGTCTTCAGCCAGCTATCATATACATCAGGACGGGCTGTTTGATTTTGATAGCCAAACTCTTCTAATACAACAGGTTTTCCGATTGCGTTTCCTCGGGTGATATGATCTTTGATCCATTTCACTCCCCATGCAGCAGACTGATTCCAGTGATCCGGGTATAAATGATAGGTTCCATAATCAATATGAGGGAGAGCAGTCAAACGATCCCAATCAACACCTTCTCCTCCACTGTAAAACCAATCATCATGACCTGTCATGCGAAAGAACCCTTCGTCTCCTACTGCAACAAGGTGATTCGAGTCAATTGATTTGATCCATGCACTCATTTCATCTGCCCAGTTTACTAGTATATCTCCCGAAGGGTCTGACTGAGCGCGCGGCTCATTGGCGAGCTCCCATGTTATAATAGCAGGATCATCTTTATATTGAACACCTGAGTACGTATTGGTTCTCTCTAATACATAGCGCACATAGTTTTTGTAAGCTGTTTTAATCCGAGGATCTGTATAAAAGTGATCATGTGATCCTGCCTGAAACCACTTCACATATTGATTCATCCCGCCAAAGTCATCCCAATTGTTCACGAGCGGGATGACCAGCTTGATTCCTTCCTGCCCTGCTTTATGAATCGCATAGTCTAGTTTTTGAAAACCGGATTCTTCATAAACACCTGGACGAGATTGTAAGACTGAATTTTCTTGAGGGGTGCCATCGTGAAATCCCCAAATACGAATAACCTTTAAATCCATTGCCTTCATATCGTCAAAAACAGCATCTACCATCTTTTTTGATTTGTAATGGAAATAATAATTATTTGTGCCAGCAAAGTAAAATGGGTGGTTGTTCAATACAAAATGTGTACCAGATGTTTGCACATAGGAGGAGGCCTTTACGGTCAGAGTGAACCAACCCGCCCATAAAGTGATCAGCAGCATAAAACAAGCCACCCGTTGAACCCATTTTTTCATTCCATTCTCCTCACAATCTCTTATTCTACTGGTACGATGATATCTAGTTGAAGAGGTGTATGTTTGGTTGAGTCAAGTTCAATCGTCTGCTGCTGCAACATTTTACTTTCTTCACCAATTCGAACCTCATACGTCCCGTGAAACGCTGGACATGTCACTTGGCCATTCGCATCTGTTTTTTCCACTCTTTGTGTCGTCCATTCCTGCAGTAACTTTTCATAACGCCTGCCTGCTTCATTTAACGACCAATCATGATTCACGATGGCTGCGTGCTCACCTCTCCAATGAGCACCCGCCCAAAATCCCCACATCAGCACACCTTTTACGGCTGGATGACTAAAGGCAACCCGATATAAAGCTTCTAAGTTATCCGCTCGTCTATTGGCATCCGGATGAACAGAGTCATACTCTGTCACCCATATCGGTAGACCAAGCTCAGCAAGCACATCTAGTCTTTGTTTTACAACAACTGGATCCACTCGATCTTCAAAGTGACCTTGAACTCCAATGGCCTCAACTGGTGCCCCCAACTGACGAAGTTCATTGATATGTGCTTTATATGCGTGATGTTCGCCGTATGAGATTACATTATAATCATTGACAAACAGCAAGGCTTGAGGATCAATTTTTTTCGTTTCTTCATACATCCATTTCCAAATCTGTTTCCCAAACCGGTCTTTAAAAAATGAACCATGCATCATTTCGTTGTTTACATCCCAATGACGGAATTTCCCTTTGAAATGATTGCCTGCATGCTCAAGCCGCCTTTTCATGGCTTCATATACTTCATGATTCGGTAATGATTTCAGCCAGTTTGGATTGGCATCCTCTACCTCCCAAAATAAGGCGTGCCCCCTCACTGGAATTTGGTGTCTATTGGCAAAATTCAGCATGGCATCTGCTTTTTCGTAGGTTATTTTCCCTCTTTCAGGCTCATTTGCATACCATTTTGCCTCATTTTCAAACACAGCCCAATTAAAATGTTGAACAAAAAAATCAGCATACGTTTGATTGAATAGAACTTGGTCATTCATTGCTGAACCAAATGCAAATTCATGTCTGATTTGTTTTATTTCCACCTCTATTCCGGCAACTGGCTTTTGTTCCTTATTGATGACGTTTATGACAAGCTCTCTTTGTCTATGTTGTAAGATTCGATTATTTGCTTCTTTTCTCCAGCTTTGATTTTCTTGTTCCTGTGATCCGCCATTCGATGAATGATTCATAAATTCTTTCTTATTAACCATGATGACATCACCTTTGCTTTCATTTCATTTATCTTATTAGGAAACCGCCGACTAAAAAAGCCGGCAGCTGTACTACGTTCTATTCGTTTATGAGACGATGGTATTCTGCATAAGCCGTAGCCATATCAACTTGCGACCAGAAACGGTGATAGGTGAAACTTGGCGCTCCGTTTTCCCATTTGCCTGTTGCTTCATTAAAAGATGATTGATATTTACTCTCCAGGGCTGACCAAGCTGGGTCTTGCTTGATTTTCGGACGAAGATCTGCAAAGCTCGTATACACTCCGTTACCTCCTCGCTGCGGGTCAGAAGGAATGGTGCTGGAACCAGGAATCTGATTTCCTTGACCAAATGTTCCGTTCCAGCCATTTGGGAAGTACACTTCTTTTTTAAAGAAACGGTGGTAGTCTTCTCTGTCTTCCTCTGTCACAATCCCTACACCATCATTGTAATTCCAAGCGACCTCAAGGAGCTGTGCCGCTGTCTCTTTTGCTCTTATGCCAAGTGCTGTGTAGTTTCCTGTCTCTTTCTGTGTTGCAGCAGCAAAGAATGTGAGTGCTTTGATTAGACTGCCCAGTACACCAGTATCTTGAGTAGGATCTTTTGTAACTGCCGTTAAATTTGGATTACCTGTTGCAGATTGGAACCCGCTCCAAGTGTCAGGCTGGCCGCTCCATTCTATATTCCCAGGAATCCAAAAATCTCCAGGTGCACTCGTCGTAGCAACAGCAACATTTGTCCCCCTAGAATCCTTTGACCCTGACCATCTAAAAAATACCCATCTTGATCCGACACAGGACGAGTGCCAATAAAAATATAATCTAGTGAATAGTTGACCCATTTTGTGATGACAGATTTGGCCATTTGGAAATTTTCAGATGTTTTGTCGCCATCTTTTGCAAAGATATAATAAAGCTCTGCTACACGCTCAATCGGCCATGCTTGCATTCCAAACCAGTTATTGGACGGAGGATCATGGTAAACAGGCGCATCTTCATAAGCCATATCATAAAATGTGCTTCTTCCTGCTGGATAAGCGCTATAGTCTCCATTCCAGCTGTTGGTAGCACCTCCTGCAATCGCTCCCTCTTTTGATTGAAGCCAGACGTAAAATTCAAGCTGTCTCTTTAACGTCTTTTCCCAATCACTTGCACCAGTCGGTGACGATGGCTTTAAGCCTCCCTTATCTGAGGATAAAGCGTAGGCAGCGACTGGGTTTTGATACCCTTGATGACAATGGCTCGCTCCGATACGCCATGACCAATTCGCATATTCTCCAAGTCCCCCGCCCCAAGAGGTATACCATGCCATTAAGTGATGACATGCACTTTTTCCATTTCCAGGATACGGATTACCTTGCTTGCCGCTTCCAATTGTTTGAAAATATTTATCGTACATTCCGTAACGAAGGAAATCCCCCATCTTTTTCGCTTTATCAAGATAGGCTGAACCATTATAGCCAAGTTCCTTTGCCCAATACATTGCCTGTATCGCACGTGCATCAGCGTCCGTCGCATTTGTGTAGCGCCACTGGGCGGCTGGCGCTTGATTTTCTTTTGTGAACAAGCTCATGAAACCTTCATTGGGCTTTCCGGCCGTTTTATCATCTTGTGATGGATGAGGGATGGCCTCCCATACGGATTCTTGCGGCCCCCGCTGGAATGTGTTTACATATGCGGCTGTATGTGATGGATTGAGCAAATTCCCATATTCATACCAGTTGTCTACATCAAGAAGCCAGTGCATTAAATACGTTTCATTCGTTCCGTAAGTTGACCTCAGTTCATGATCAATTGGATCTTGACCAGCAGGGCGAGCACCCGTCAACTGGCTCGGATATTGATCTGGATATGGTTTTTCTGAAGCGTATGTGGCTGGGCTAGATGGATTGTAAGAGCTCATATGCGGCTGTTCGTCATGTCCATCTTCGTTTACTGGAATGATAAACTTCTCCATATTATCCCAAGCCGCTTCTAGTTTGCTCCAATCGCCTGTGTAATGCCCATACAATACTTCAAGCCATAACCAGTAGCTGTAAGCTTCTGAAGTTGTCATATGCCCGTAATCAGGTGCCTCACAAATGAGTGTCTCAACGGAATGATACGGAATGCCTTCTTTTGAAAAATATCCATTCGTCTCGTTTTTCATTTGATGATAAAGTGTTAAAAACCGTTCTTTATTTGTCATGTCCTCACCCTTTATATTTATTTATTCGGAAGCGTACCAAATACTAAATCACCTTGATCAAAAACAGGAATTCTCGCTGTTTTTTGCATATTGGATGTTAATCCTTGAAAGGAATAATCATTTGAGGCATCCCATATATTCGCACCATTTGGCGCAGATAACCGGAACTGTATTTCCTTCTTATGAAGCGATTCGCCTCCTGGAAAAATAGCTACGCCAGTAAAATCGATTTCTGTAAAATAGATATGGGATGATGCGTCATACACCGTTAACGGAGATAAGGAAGCGCCTTCATTGTAGACAGCTGTCACTTGAATATCTTTATCAGTGAATCCCTTCGCAAATATCTCGCTCAGATTGACATAATATCTAAAAGAAAGTGATTGACTACTTCTTGCCGGCCAGCCTGATCGATTGTATAGAATGGCTTTGATCTGAGTAGATGTTGTATCGTTACTCATGACAGCTGCCTCTACAAAAAACTCATCTTCCACTTTTTCTTTAGGCGGAAAATTCGGCAGCTTTGACTGCCCCTGACCAAACAGCTGCACCATTTTGGCTACATTTCCAGTAAAGGCGGCATTATAGTCTGTTGCTACCTCGTTTGATACATAGTCAGAGATGTCATCGGTATACTGATCCTGTGCATTAGGCCCACCAACAAGCGCTCCATAAAGCGTGTGCCGATGAGAAGAAGGAGTTGTCAGCTGATTAGACCATGAGCCATGTGCAGTTCGATGGTGTGGATGCATCGGCGGATTTTTGCCAAACCCAACGACATAGCTTCTATTTTGCGGATTATCCCCTAACATATAGTGTGTTTGCCTGATCGCAAACGTTTGGTATCGATTCTTTTTTTCTTGATCAGAGACCCAATCTGCGTACACAAACGCTAAAAATGCAGCATTTGCTGTATAACGAAGTGAACCCCATTGATCTAACCACGCTAGTCCGCCAGGCGTATAAGTGATTCTTTCTACTTTTCCATTTTGAACAAAACCCGTCGACCAGTAATCGAGATTACGCTCCGTCGATTCGATAAACCTTTTCTCCTTTGTGATTCTCGCAAGTAAAATTTGCGAAGCAAAAAAGGTATTGTCCCACGACATCGTAAACGTATAGTCCCAATCCTTCGGCCATTCTTCTACTGCTTTTAGTGCTTTGTTTAAATAGGTCTGGTCATTTGTCGCCAAGTACAGCCATATTCCACCCCAAATGAGCTCATCCATATAGCCGCTCCAAGAGTTATAAAATGGCTGCGCATTGGTGACACAATCTGTATACTCACCGCGATATTGGTCAGCAAATGCATAAAGCTGCTTTGCATGGGTGAGAAGCTTTGCTGCATAAGGCGCATCAGTTTCTTTAAAAATAATTGAACCTGCTGCTAAAGCGGCTGCGGTTTGGGCGGCTACTTCTGTTCCTGGACAATGTTCATCAATTTTAAATGCCGGCCGGTTCATCGGCATCACTTCTGCTGGACCCCACCAGCCATGATCCGCGTTCCCATCGCCTACTTGTGCCCAAAATTCATTTGGACCTGTATGGGCTTTCAAAAAATAATCGGTTGCCCACTTGATTTGATCTAACATATCATCAAGCAGCTCTGCCTCTTCGTAAGCTTCTCGGTATTCATAGACTGTCCATGCAAGCACGGCTGCCGAGTAAGCCATCGGAAGTCCGAACTTCACATGATCACCAGCATCGTACCAGCCGCCTGTTAAATCATGACCAACATCTTTCCCATCCTCTAGTCCAGAATCCCCTCGCCAGTTAAGACGATTGCTTTCAGGAAGCTTTCCGGAACGCTGGGCTTCGTAAAACAAAATGGATTTTTGAAGCACCTCTACATAGTTGTAATCTGACATGTACCTACTTCTCACCCCTTCTTTTTTCTTAAACGTGAAACATTGAACAAAAAATGACCACCTCCTTGTCATTCCGTACGTGTTTTGTACAGTGTTGAAAAGAATCAAGCGTGTTTCAAAAATGTGCATAGTAAACAGCCATCAGCTTGACGCTCACCGAAGGTTTTCTCCTGATTCTTCATGTGACTGTACCCAAAATGATCATATGTCGTATGAGAACATTTCAGACGGCTAAATTCTCTTTTTTGCTCTATTTGGGTAGAAAGAATGACATACAATCTCTTCTCTCAAAACACGACGTTAAATCAAGATATATGAACCAACAAGAAAATAATTCCAGTTAAAATATTTTAGTTTACATAATAAATTTATTGTATATATAAAAAGAACGCCCTTTAAGGGCGCTCTTCATTTTTCACATTAGAACAAAGAAAGCTGGTTTTGATCAGGAAGTGCTTCTAAGCAGCCTTGACGATCCAAATACTCAAGGATGGTCTTAGACACTTTTCCTCGTTTTTGTAAATCTTCTTTTGAAAGGAATTCACCATCTTGGCGTGCGCGTACAATATTTAACGCAACGTTTGTTCCGAGTCCAGGGATGGAGTTGAATGGCGGGATTAGCCCGTCTCCATCAATGATAAACTCAGTGGCACTTGATCGGTATAGGTCTACTTTTTTAAAGTGATAGCCTCTTTCACACATTTCAAGTGCAAGCTCTAGTACAGTTAATAGGTTCTTCTCTTTCGGTGATGCATCAAGACCTTTTGAGTTAATATCGTCCATGACCGCTCGAATCGCATTCGATCCTTTTGTCATCGTTTCGATATCAAAATCATCAGCACGAACGGTAAAATAAGCCGCATAGTACAGAAGTGCATGGTGCACCTTGAAATAAGCAATCCGAACAGCCATTAATACATAAGCAGCCGCATGGGCTTTAGGGAACATGTATTTAATCTTTTTACAAGAATCAATGTACCAGTTCGGTACGTTATTATTCTTCATTTCTTCTTCCCATTCAGGAGGAAGTCCCTTCCCTTTACGAACAGATTCCATAATTTTAAAGGCAAGTGACGGCTCTAACCCTTGATAAATCAGATAGACCATAATATCATCACGACATCCAATCACTTCGCTTAGTTCACACGTTTTATTATGAATCAGCTCTTGGGCGTTGCCGAGCCATACATCTGTACCGTGAGATAGACCAGAGATCTGAACAAGTTCCGAGAAGGTGGTCGGTTTTGTATCCTCAAGCATCTGACGAACAAACCTTGTGCCAAACTCTGGGATCCCAAGTGTTCCCGTTTTACATCCAATTTGTTCTTCTGTGACACCGAGAGGTTCCGTTCCTTGGAAGATTTTCATGACCTCAGGATCATCTGTCGGAATCGTTTTTGGATCAATTCCGCTCAAGTCCTGAAGCATCCGAATGACCGTTGGATCATCGTGTCCAAGAATATCTAGTTTCAGCAAGTTATCATGGATTGAATGGAAATCAAAATGTGTCGTTTTCCAATCAGAACCTGTCGCATCTGCTGGATATTGAATTGGTGAGAAATCGTAAATGTCCATATAATCCGGCACGACGATAATACCGCCTGGATGTTGGCCCGTTGTCCGTTTGACCCCCGTACAGCCCTGTACAAGCCGGTCAATTTCAGCACCTCTCATATGAAGGTTATGATCTCCTGCGTAGCCTTTCACATAACCATATGCCGTTTTTTCTGCAACGGTACCGATTGTACCTGCGCGGTATACATACTCTTCACCAAACAGCTCTTTCGTATAGTTATGGGCAATCGGCTGATATTCTCCTGAGAAGTTTAAGTCGATATCGGGCACTTTATCTCCTTTAAAACCTAAGAACGTTTCAAACGGAATATCGTGTCCGTCTTTTTTATACGGCGTCCCGCATTCAGGACAGTCTTTATCAGGAAGGTCAAATCCTGAGCCAACCGATCCATCATTAAAGAACTCGGAGTGCTTGCAACTTGGACATACATAGTGCGGCGCAAGCGGGTTCACTTCTGTAATCTCTGTTAATGTCGCAACGAGAGATGAACCAACTGACCCCCTTGAACCAACTAGATATCCATCATCAAGTGATTTCTTAACAAGCTTATGAGAAATTAAATAAATAACAGCGAAACCGTGACCAATAATACTCTTTAATTCTTTCTCAATCCGGTCTTCTACAATTTTCGGTAAATCGTCACCGTAGATGCTGCGAGCCATGTTATAGCTCATTTCCCGAATTTCTTCATCTGCACCTTCAATTTTTGGTGTATAAAGATCGTCTTTGATTGGTTTAATACTTTCGACCATCTCAGATACTTTTTGCGTATTCGTCACGACAATCTCTTTCGCCTTCTCATCTCCAAGAAAAGAGAAGGCTTCTAGCATTTCATCAGTTGTTCTAAAATGAACTTTTGGCAGTTCATGACGATTGAGTGGATTCGCCCCGCCTTGTGATGAAATTAAGATTTTGCGATAAATTTTGTCTTCTGGATGCAGGTAGTGCACATTTCCAGTCGCCACGACTGGTTTATTCAGTTTTTCACCAAGTTTTACAATGTTTGTGATGATCTCTTTTAATGCACGTTCATCCCGAACAAGCTCCAGCTGGAGTAAATGCTGATACACTTCTGGCGGATGAACTTCTAAATAGTCGTAAAATGCGGCAATGTCTTCTACCTCATCAGGTGACTTCTGCATCATCCCTTCAAACACTTCACCCTTATCACAAGCAGACCCAACAATTAAACCTTCTCGATATTTCTCAAGCTGTGAGCGAGGGATACGCGGCACGCGGTAGAAATAATGAATATGAGAAAGTGAAACAAGCTTAAATAAATTCTTTAGACCTGTCTCATTTTGTGCAATCACGGTTGCATGGTAAGGACGTGAGCGCTGATACGCATTGGACTGCCCCATGTTTTCATTTAATTGATCGTGGTAAGCAATCTCTTTTTCAGCCGCATCTTTTAGCATCTTCAGCATGAGGTAACCAGTTGCTTCTGCATCATAAATCGCCCGGTGATGCTGCGTGAGTTCAATATCGAACTTTTTACACAGCGTGTTCAGCCGGTGATTTTTAAATTCTGGATAAAGGAATCGGCCGAGTTCTAGTGTATCGATGACAGGGTTTGACGCTTTATCTGTTTTTAACAGTCGCTTATATGCTGCATTTAAAAAGCCCATATCAAAGCTCGCATTGTGAGCAACAAGGATATCTTGTCCAATCCACTCTTTGAAATCCCGAACCACATCGACCACATCTGGTGCATCTCTCACCCTGTCGTCCGTGATACCGGTTAGTTCAATGGTTGTTGCTGATAACGGATGATGAGGATTTGCAAATGCCTCAAAGCGGTCAATGATTTCCCCGCCTTTGATTTTCACGGCTGCAAGCTCAATGATCGTATCATACACAGCAGAGAGTCCTGTTGTCTCAACATCAAATACGACAAACGTCGCATCTTCTAACAAGCGGTGCTCTGGATTATACGCAATCGGTACCCCGTCGTCGACTAAATTGATTTCCACCCCGTACATCATTTTGATGCCATGCTTTTTACTTGCTGCATACGCATCTGGAAAGGATTGTACAACGGCGTGATCTGTCAGGGCAATGGCCTCATGCCCCCATTTTTTTGCTTGTTCAACAAGTTTACCGATGCCAGTGACAGCATCCATCTGGCTCATTGGCGAATGCAAATGAAGCTCAACACGCTTTTCTCCCTCTGGTGCAGTATCTTCTTTCAGCTGAGGTTTCATTTCATTGACGTCATTTGCGATCATGACAAGATCTCTCACAAACGTATCGTTTTGAATGCTTCCTCTTGCTTTGACCCACATCCCTTTTTTCAAGGATTTCATGAGCTGAGCATCTTCTTTTTCTCTCGCAAACATTTTGATCAAAATACTATTCGTATAATCGGTAATTTTAAAGATACAAAGGGTTCTGCCGCTTTTTAGTTCGCGCGTTTCTGCATCAAACACGTACCCTTGGACGGTGATTCGTCTTTCTTCGTCCATAATACTATCAAGCGTACGTATTTCTTCATTGTCTTTGATTTGATAGCCAATCATCAGAGGGCCAGAAGGAGCTTCCTCTTGATCCTCACTTTCCTTCTTCTCCATCTCAACAAGGGCTTGCATGGCTCTTTCTTGATCTTCAGCAAGTTTTTGTTCTCTGAACTTCTGAATCTCTTGATCTGATACAAAAATTTCTGTATCAAATTGAAGTTCTGGAAAACCAACTTGTTTAAATGCAGCCTGAAGCATTGGGCTATATTTCTTCTTGATGGCCAGAGCCTCAGTTTCGCTTTTTGTTTTGATGATGATCTTATGTCCAGACAGCGCTGGTTTTTGCTGTTGAAGCAAGCTGATGATTGGGGGAGAAATTCCTTGAAGCTCTTCCACACAATGGGACCAATACGATTGAACGAGCTCTTCAGATATGTGCGGATCATTGACTTCAATCGTACAAGTGACTTGTGCGATATGAGAAAATGCATTTGTCAGCCTGCTTAAAAACATTGCATATACTTGGTAAGGCAAAAGCGCCTTAAATTTAAAATGGAAATGCCATGTTTTTGCCGCCTTATGCACCGTCAATTTGACGATCTCGCCTTCTTCAAAGTAACGACTGAGGTCATCATCTGTCATTTGAATCTGATTGAGTAATATATGAAATTGCCGCCGGGTAATCGGTAATTGTTCATCCAAGACAGGACCCTCCTTTTGTAAATCAGAAAGGTACCTCTTTTTTGCAGGAGGTACCTTCATTTTTTTGTTCGTTTTTTATGCTTGGCGTATAAATGAAATCAGTTCATCAACAGATACTTCGTGTGATTCACCTGATTTTCTGAATTTCACTTCGACAATACCTTCTTCTGAACGTTTCCCGCAGCTAATGCGAATTGGCAGTCCAATTAAGTCACTGTCGGCAAATTTGACGCCTGCACGCTCTTGGCGGTCATCGAAAAGGACTTCATAGCCCTCTTCCTGTAAACGCTCATACAGCGTTTCAGCCAGTTCCTTTTGTGCATCGTTTTTCATATTTAAGGCAAGTAGATGAAGATCATATGGCGCAACTGTTTCTGGCCAAATAATCCCCTTGTCATCATGATGCTGTTCAACAATCGCAGAAAGGGTTCTAGAAATTCCGATGCCATAGCAGCCCATGATCATTGGCTGCGCACGTCCATTTTCATCGAGGTATGTTGCATCCATTGCCTCTGAATAACGCGTGCCTAGCTTAAAGACTTGTCCTACTTCAATTCCTTTTGCGAACTGGATCGTGCCTTCTCCATCTGGAGAAACGTCCCCTTCTTGAATCAAGCGAAGATCTGTATATTCCTTCACTGACAGATCACGAGCAGGATTAACATTGACATAGTGATAATCCGATTCATTTGCACCTGCAACTGCATTTGTCATTCCTTTTACAGCGTGGTCTGCATAAATCGTTACTTCCGCTTCAAGCTTCACTGGTCCAACAAATCCTGGTTCTGTTCCGATCACGTCTAGTACTTCCTCACGTGAAGCAAGCTCTACAAGCTGTGCTCCAACTAAGTTTTTCACTTTCACATCATTTACTTCATGATCGCCTCTTGTCAGGACAAGTACATACGCATCATCCGCTTTAAACAAGACAGATTTGATACATTTAGAAGGAGCCACTTCAAAGAATGACGCAACATCTTGTATCGTCTTCACCTGCGGCGTGTGTACTTTCTCGAGTTCTTTGAAGTCCGCAGGGTTTGCTTCTTCTCCGTGATACACAGCCTCAGCCATTTCAATGTTCGCAGCGTAGGAAGATGTGTCAGAGTATGCGATTGTATCTTCTCCTACTTCTGACAGCGCCATAAACTCATGTGTATCTTTTCCTCCCATTGCCCCAGAATCGGCAATGACGGGTCTAAAGTTAAGACCTACTTTTGAAAAGACATTCGAGTAAGCTGTAAACATCTTGTTGTATGTGTCATCAAGGCTCTCTGGTGAAGAGTGGAATGAATAGGCGTCCTTCATAATAAATTCACGTCCGCGCAATAACCCAAAGCGAGGTCTTTGTTCATCACGGAATTTAGATTGGATTTGATACAGTGTCAAAGGAAGCTTTTTATACGATTTGACTTCACTGCGTACGAGTGATGTGATCACTTCTTCGTGTGTTGGGCCAAGTGCAAACTCGCGGCCGTGGCGATCTTTCATACGCATGAGTTCTGGACCGTATGTATACCATCTTCCTGACTCTTGCCACATTTCTGCTTGCTGCAGCACTGGCATTAACAGCTCAGCTGCTCCCGCCTTTTCCATTTCCTTGCGAACAATGGCTTGAATGTGCTGAATCACTTTATGTGCTAAAGGCAGGTAATGATAGATACCGCTCGTGTTTTGTCTAATAAATCCAGCTCTTACTAATAGCTGATGACTTTTTGCCTCAGCATCTGCCGGCACCTCTCGAAGAGTTGGAATGAAAGTCAGGGATTGTCTCATGTCGTTACACCTCATTTAAGAAATAGGACTTCTCACAAAAACTCTTGTTTCCCAGAATGAGAAACAAGAGACAATGGTTTTTATAAAAATAATCGCTGGATGTCATTCCATGTCACTACTAGCATTAATAGCATGAGGAACGCAACACCAATGAAGACAACAAGTGCCTCTTTCTCACGATTAATTGGTTTGCCGCGAATGGCTTCAACGAATAGGAAAAGTAATCTTCCTCCGTCTAATGCAGGAATCGGTAATAAATTCACGATCCCTAAGTTGATACTAAGAAACGCAGCAAACTGCATTAATGTTAACACACCTTGTTTCGCTACTTCTCCTGTCATGTCATATATTCCAACAGGACCTGCAAGCATATCTAATGAAAATTGTCCTGTGACAATCTTTTGCAAGTTCGTTAAGATGAGACCTGCTGTAGATATCACTGTAGTGCCTGAGGATGAAATGACTTTGAGAAAGCCATTTTCCGTTGGCGGATAAGAGCCAAAACGGCCAATGGTTTTTCCTTCGGCCTTCACAGCTTCCGGTACAACTTGAATGGTGCTTTCTTTGCCATCTCGGTCAATGACGACATTCATTTTTTTATCTGGGTTCTTTTGAACCGTTTGAACAACATCTGTCCAAGAATTCATTTTATCCCCATTAATTGAAACGATATGATCTCCCTGCATAAGCCCAGCTTGCGCTGCCTGGCCGTCTTTTGTCAGCTTACCAAGTACAGGATCATCCACGGTTACACCTTGAATAAATCCTAAAGCCACTAGAATCACATATGCCAAGATAAAGTTCATAATCGGTCCAGCTGCAATGGCTTTAATACGCTGCCATACTGTTTTTGAACCAAACTGACGGTTGTATGGCGCAATTTGAATTTCTTCACCATCTGCAATATAGAAGCTTGTTTGGCTTACATTGTAGCCAGTCAGGATGTCTTCATTTCCAGCCTCATATCCTGAAATTCTCATCGCATGATCTAAATCAATTTGTTCAACTTCAATGACAAGTGCATCAGGATATTTCTCTTTATCATTTAAAATGATTTTTTCTACTTCATTTTGCTCATTGAATAAGAGCCCCACTGTATGACCCGGTTTAATTTCAATGACTTCAGGATCTTCTCCAGCCATTTTAACAAATCCGCCGATTGGCAGAAGTCTGATGGTATAGACGGTTTCTTTTCGTTTAAAGGAGAAAATCTTCGGTCCAAAACCAATTGCGAACTCGCGGCATAAAATGCCTGCGCGCTGCGCCATAATTAAATGGCCAAGCTCGTGGAAAAAAACGAGCGTTCCAAAAATAATAATAAACGCAATCACTGTATTCACGAACATACCACCTTATGCGAGGATTGATTGAACAAAGTCTCGTGTATCTTTGTCCACTTCATGGATATCTTGCAAACTAGGCGTTGAAATCACATGATGTCTGTTCAGTGCCTTTTCAATCAATTCTTCAATTTGCAGGAACGTTACTTTGCCTTTTAAAAATGCATCAACAGCTATTTCATTGGCTGCATTAAGCACAGTAGGCATTGTCCCTCCTATTTTACCTGATTCATAAGCAAAATGTAAGCAGCGATACCTGTCAAAATCCGCTTTTTGGAAATTTAATTGTCCAATCTCCCAAAGGTTTAATGATTTCGCTTCTTTTAATGGCGCTCTATCAGGGTAAGTGAGCGCGTATTGAATCGGAACCCTCATGTCAGGTGTACCTAACTGAGCCATGACACTTTTGTCATGGAATTCCACCATGGAATGGATGATGCTCTCTTTATGTAACAGCACATCAATTTGATCGTATGGGATATCAAACAGCCAATGCGCCTCAATCACCTCAAGCCCCTTATTCATCATGGTCGCTGAATCGATCGTGATTTTTGCGCCCATAGACCAGTTCGGATGATTCAGCGCTTCTTCAACCGTTACACCTTCAAGCTCCGTGCGTTTTTTATCTCGGAAACTGCCGCCTGAAGCTGTGACGATTAAGCGTTCAATGTTTTTAGCTTGTTCACCTTGCAGGGATTGAAAAATAGCGGAGTGTTCACTATCGACAGGAAGTAAAGGCACGTCATACTTTTTGGCGTACTCTTTTACTATATGACCAGCTGTCACAAGTGTTTCCTTATTTGCAAGTGCGATCGTCTTTTTTTGTTCAATGGCTTTTAATGTCGGCACAAGTCCGACACTCCCTACCAGTGCATTGACCACAACATCCACTGCATCATAGGTCGCTGCTTCGATGTTCGCTTCATCACCCGCAGCAATTTTAACATCGTATTGAAATGAATGACCTTTTAACGTGCGATAGGTCGCTTCGTCTACACATCCAACAAATTCAGGCTGAAATTGTTCAATGATAGGGATGGCCTTGTCTATATTTCTGCCAAACGTCATCGCTTTCAACTTGAATTTGTCTGGATGCTGCCTGATCACATCTAATGTTTGTTCTCCGATTGATCCTGTTGCGCCTAATAGCGAAATATATTTCAAATTGCCACTCCTTCTCTCGTTCAATTAGTTTCTATGAGGTTAGCTAGCAAACGTGGCCAGCAATAAATATAAAAACGGCAGAACGAATAAAAAGCTGTCAAACCTGTCCAAAATTCCGCCATGACCTGGGAGTATTGTCCCTGAATCCTTCACATGGTAATGAC
Organism: Bacillus sp. FS02; assembly: GCF_024398395.1. Lineage (NCBI taxonomy): Bacteria > Bacillati > Bacillota > Bacilli > Caryophanales > Bacillaceae > Bacillus > Bacillus sp. FS02. Next base: position 311,026 of record NZ_CP074101.1, read on the forward strand.
GCTTTAAAGCAGATTCCACAAGGTCGCCAAGCTGTCCAAAAATACTGAGCAAAAGAGTAATAAACATAACAAGCAGATATGATGGCAAAAATCCTGTAACCGCCTGGAACACAAGTGACAGCACGACCGCTGTGACGATTCCGCCGATAAATCCTTCTACTGTTTTGTTTGGGCTGATCTCTGGCCAAAGCTTTCGTTTCCCCATAGATTTCCCAATAAAATAGGCACCTGAGTCAGTGGACCAAATAATCACCGCTGCGAAGAAGATCGCACTCATGCCATACAAGCCTCTAATTTGAATAAAATAATAGAAACTAACGCCAATATATAATGTGGCTAATATAACAAAAGCAACCTCATCGAATGTGAAAGAGTTTTTGCTCAGAACTGTATAAGTTAAAAGGATTAAGACTGCAAATAAAGCAATCTGCATTTTTGATGCGTCTACGTTCGGGAAGAAGCTATTTTCTCCGCCCATTAAAAGCCAAAGCAATATTAAGCTGACAATGCCAGGAAAGCTGAAAATCGAAATCTTTTTCATTCTAAGGAGCTCAAAGAGAGCGACACTTCCCATTAAATAAATCAGCAGGGTAAATGGCATTTGTCCATAAATCACTGCAAGTAAAAACACTGCAGCTGCCAGAACACCCGTCAAAATTCTTTGTTTCATCTGCACCACCCTCTAAATTCCACCGAACCTCCGGCCGCGGCGCTGGTACTCTCCGATAGCGCCTATGAGATGCTCATCAGAAAAGTCAGGCCAAAGCACATCCGTAAAGACAAACTCGCTGTATGCAATTTGCCAAAGCATAAAGTTGCTTAATCTAATTTCTCCACTCGTACGAATAAGCAAATCCGGATCTTGAAGAGATTCTGTCATTAAATAAGCTGAAAACATCTCTTCTGTGATGTCTTCTGCTCGAAGCTTGCCTTCTTTGACTTTTTCAGAAATTTGTCTGCATGCAGAAATAATTTCTGTCCGTCCTCCATAATTGAGCGCAAAATTTAAAATGAGTCCGTCATTATTCGCCGTACTCTTCACTGCGTTCTCTACCGCTTTTTTCGTATGCTGCGGGAGGCCGTCTGGATCACCTGTTAAACGTACACGGACATTTTCCTCGATGAGTTCAGGCAGATAGATGTTTAGAAACTCTTCAGGAAGCTTCATTAAAAAGTCTACTTCTAGTTTTGGACGTTTCCAATTTTCTGTAGAGAAAGCATACAAAGTCAGCACTTTGACATTCAGCTCATTTGCAAGCTTGGTCATGCGCTTGACAACTTTCATACCTTCATGATGTCCTGCTACCCGTGGAAGCGCACGTTTCTTCGCCCATCTTCCATTCCCATCCATGATAATGGCGATATGTTCAGGAATTTCTCCATTTAATATGTCTTCTTTTGTCAGGCTTTCTAAGTTGGAAGCTGCTGTTTGCTGATTCTTCCAATTTTTGAGTATATTGAGCATGAGATTCCTCCATCACCCAAAAAGGTTGCGTTCCCGCTAATAATATAGTCCTCAACAGTATTAACAAAAAAACCCCCTGTAAACATGAAGAGGGTCTTTTCACTATTATCTATTGTACATAGTTTTTTCTTAAACTTCCATGATTTCTTTTTCTTTATCTTTTGTCACTTCATCAATTTTAGCGACATATTCATCTGTCAATTTTTGAACATCCTCTGTAGATGATCTTAATTCATCTTCAGTGATCTCCCCATTTTTCTCTAGCTTTTTCAATTCATCGTTTGCATCACGACGAACGTTACGAACAGCTACTTTTGCTTCTTCTGAGTATTTTCTCACAACTTTTACAAGTTCTTTACGTCTTTCTTCTGTTAGTGCTGGGATCGCAATACGGATCACGTTTCCGTCACTTGTTGGTGTGATACCAAGATCAGACTTTTGGATCGCCTTTTCGATATCACCGATCGCTGTTTTATCGTAAGGTGTGATAATCAGCATACGTGCTTCTGGCACTGTAATTGACGCAATTTGGTTTAGTGGTGTTTGCGCACCATAGTAATCCACTGTTACTTTGTCTAAAAGGGAAGCATTAGCTCTGCCCGCACGGACAGTTGCTAGTTCACGTCCGTATGCTTGAACGGCTTTTTCCATTTTTTCTTTTGTTTGGTTCAACACTTCTTTTGACACGTTATTTCCCCCTCACGATCGTTCCGATTGATTCGCCATTGACGGCACGTTTAATATTTCCTTCTTCCATAATAGAGAAGACGATTAATGGAATGTCATTGTCCATACATAATGAGGACGCAGTAGAATCCATTACAGCAAGCCCTTCTTTTAGTACATCAAGATATGAAAGCTTATCATATTTTACTGCATCCGCATCTGTACGAGGATCAGCACTGTAGACACCGTCTACATTGTTTTTCGCCATTAAAATGACATCTGCTTCAATTTCAGCTGCACGAAGTGCTGCTGTTGTATCAGTAGAGAAATAAGGGTTACCAGTACCTGCAGCAAAAATCACGACACGTTTCTTCTCAAGGTGGCGGATCGCTTTTCTTCTTATGTATGGCTCTGCAACCTGTCTCATTTCGATAGAGGTTTGTACTCTAGACTGAATGCCAAGCGTTTCTAGGCTGTCTTGTAATGCCAATGAATTCATCACTGTTGCAAGCATCCCCATATAGTCTGCTGTTGCCCGGTCCATTCCTAAGTCACTGCCTGTCTTACCACGCCAAAGGTTTCCTCCACCTACAACGACTGCAACTTCAACATCAAGTTCTGCAATTTCTTTTACTTGCTTTGCAATTGATTGAATGACAGTTGGGTTAATTCCATTTCCAGCATCACCAGCTAGTGCTTCTCCACTTAGCTTCAGTACAATGCGATTATATTTCGGTTTGCTCATGATAACCTCCAAGTGTAAACTATACCGTCTCTTATTATGCGTAAGAAACCGCCTTTTGTAAATCAATATCCTCTAAAAAATAGGGAACACAGTGCTTGTGCTCCCTAAAAAAGCCCCAGAGAGCTTTTCAAACATTATTTTTTCACTTGGCTCATAACTTCTTCAGCAAAGTTGTCTTGACGCTTTTCGATACCTTCGCCCACTTCATAGCGAACATAAGTTTGAACAGTTGCGTTTTTCGCACCTACAACTTGTTTCACTTTTTCATCTGGGTTTTTAACGAATGCTTGGTCAAGTAAGCAAATTTCTTCGAAGAATTTGTTTAGACGGCCTTCTACCATTTTAGCAACGATATTTTCAGGCTTTCCTTCTTGAAGCGCTTGTTGTGTTAATACTTCACGCTCACGGTTTGCTTCTTCTTCAGACACTTGGTCACGAGAAATGTATTTAGGGTTTACAGCAGCAACGTGCATTGCGATGTCTCTCGCAAGCTCTTCATCAGTTGTTCCGTTAAGAACCGCTAATACACCGATGCGTCCGCCCATGTGTAAGTAAGAACCGAATGCAGCGTTATCTTCTTTTGTGATGACTGAGAAACGGCGCAGCGTAATTTTTTCTCCGATTTTCGCAATTGCAGAAGTAATATGTTCTTCAACTGTTGAACCATTTTCCATTTTAGAAGCATGTGCTTCTTCAATTGTTGCAGGTTTCGCAGCAAGTAAATGATCAGCAAGTTCGTTAAGAAGATTTTGGAATCCTTCGTTTTTCGCAACGAAATCAGTCTCAGAGTTCACTTCTAGGATAACGCCAGTGTTGCCGTCAGTTTTAATAAGAGTTAATCCTTCTGCCGCAATACGGTCTGCTTTTTTCGCAGCTTTTGCGATCCCTTTTTCTCTTAGAAGATCGATTGCTTTATCGATGTCACCATCAGTTTCTGTTAACGCTTTTTTACAGTCCATCATACCTGCACCAGTTTTTTGACGCAGTTCTTTTACTAATTGAGCAGTAATTGCCATTTTACATTTCCTCCTTCTATGTTAAAACACGGATTACTAGGTGAAAAAAAGGTGATAAAAGGCAGTTCCCTCTTATCACCTTTTGAATAGGTTACGCAGTTGTTGTTTCAGTTTCTGTCGTTTCTTCTACAACAGCTTCTTCTTCGCCTTGTTTAGACTCAAGAATCGCATCTGCCATTTTAGCAGTTAGAAGTTTTACAGCACGGATTGCATCATCGTTTGCAGGGATCACAACATCAATTTCGTCTGGATCACAGTTTGTGTCAACGATACCGATAATTGGGATATTCAATTTACGAGCTTCTGCAACTGCAATACGCTCTTTACGAGGGTCGATAATGAAAAGTGCATCTGGAAGACCCTTCATGTCTTTGATTCCGCCTAGGAATTTTTCAAGACGTTCTAATTCTTTTTTCAGTTGAACGACTTCTTTCTTAGGAAGAACTTCGAACGTACCGTTTTCTTGCATTTTTTCAATATCTTTTAAACGTTTGATACGTTTTTGGATTGTTTCAAAGTTTGTTAACGTTCCACCAAGCCAGCGTTGGTTTACATAGAACATACCAGAACGGATTGCTTCTTCTTTCACTGAATCTTGTGCTTGCTTTTTCGTACCAACGAAAAGGATTTTTCCTCCATCAGCAGCAAGGTTTTTCGTGAAGTTGTAAGCTTCCTCTACTTTTTTCACCGTTTTTTGAAGATCGATGATGTAGATACCGTTACGCTCTGTAAAGATGTAACGCTTCATTTTTGGGTTCCAACGGCGTGTTTGGTGACCGAAGTGAACACCAGCTTCTAGCAATTGTTTCATAGAAATAACTGACATGTTGTTGCCTCCTAATATAATGGTTTTTTTTCCTCCGCTTAAGTCATGTTCACATAAAACTGCGCCACGGCAGCACCTTCATACGAATCATTAAGCGTGTGTATTTAACACCAAGAAATAATATAACACATGATGGACTGACAATCAAGAATCCTTTACAGCTTTCCGCTAAATTTTAATAAAAGTTCGATTTCTGTCTTGCCCGTTTTTAATTCTTTCGCTATTTCTTCTAATGATAGCCCTTGATCATATAAGGCCTTTACTTGTTCCTCGAATGTTTCTTCTATTTCACTTTCAGAAGGCGTAGAAGCTTCTGTTTCGAGACTTGAAACGGGTTCGTTTACCTTCTCTTCCTGCACCTCAACTTCGCTAAGGAGAGTCGACAGGTGCTCTGGAACTGGATCTTCACTTTCTACCGATTGCAGGGATTCAATTGGTGGTTGTGGCTGCTTTGGTGTCTGAAGATCCGATTTCAGCTCTTCAGCAGAAAAATCAGGGGAAGTGGCTGCAGCTTTTGATAGTTTTTCATTCTCTTCTTTGACTTCCATCAAAAATGCAGCCAGGGTATTTTCCGTTTCTTCTAAAAGCTCTCGCTGCTTTTGTTCTGTTGCCTTCAGCGAATTCATTCTCGTGTATAAAATGATCACAAAATAAATAAGTGCAGCATGAAGCATAAAGCTAATCAGCCATAGCATATTTTTTCACTCACTAACTCTTTAAGATTGAATGGCTTTATCAAGCAGATGCTTAAGCTTGAACAATGCCTTTGAATGAATTTGCGAAATGCGGGAGGTCGATAAATTAAGCACTTGACCAATTTCCGTTAACGTCAATTCCTCTTTATAGAAAAGACTTATCACAAGCTTTTCTTTTTCCGAAAGCTCTGTCATTTTTTCGGCAAGCTGTTCAATTAATTCATCTTTCAGCATTTTTTCTTCAGGTGTCACAGTCTTTTCGTCGCGAATCATGACTTGAACGTTTTCTCCGTCTTCTTGATCATGCAGCTTCTCATCAATCGAGAGCAAATTCGCAAAGAACCCTTCATTCATCGTTGTGACCACATCTTGTTCACTCATGCCGAGTTCTTCAGCAACCTCTGTTGGTGTCACATTTCGTAAATATCGCTGTTCAAGCTTTTCAATTGCCGCTTCTACTTTTTTTGTTTTTTCTCTTGATGTACGAGGCAGCCAGTCCTCTTTACGAAGACCGTCGATGATGGCCCCACGAATTCTGAAGGATGCATATGTATCAAACTTCAGATCTCTTCCGGGGTCAAATTTTTCAAGGGCATCATATAAACCGAGCATCCCTAGACTGATCAAGTCTTCTTTGTGCACTGACTTCGGGAGACCGATGGAAATTCTTCCAACATGATATGTGACGAGCGGCATATAGCGGCGCATAAGATCATCTCCAGCAGCTGGGTCCTTCCACTCTTTCCATCTAGCCCATAGCGCCTGATCTTCGTAATTTAAGGATTGCATCTTTCTCCCCCTATACTTCCTTAGTTATATCTTCATAATGCCTTGTTTCACAGTGCGGATCTCAAGTTCTGTTGTAAGCGGATCGAATTCAATCGTGCGTCCATTGTTTCCGCCCGTGTCCTCACTAATGATCGGGATATGATGAAGAGACAGATGTTCTTTCACAGCTGATACATTTCTAGGTCCAATTCTCATCAGATCATTGGTTGACTTAAATTTAAACATTTCTGCGCCGCCAGCAAGCTTCGCTTTTAGCGCATGTTTGCGCGCTCCTTCTTTTAAGAGCAGATCAATTGTATGCTTGACACCTGTATCTGCATACTTAGCCAAGTTCTCTACCGCTCCTTTTGAAAGAGAGGAGTCTGGAAGCATGACATGGACAAGTCCTGCCAGTTTTTTTTCTTGGTCAAAAAGGACAAGTCCTACGCAAGAACCGAGACCGGATGTCCGAATACGGTCCGGTGTTTTCACAAGCTGAACATCCGCTATACCAACCTTTACAACTGCCGGAATCTGCACGTTCATTATAGGTTACCTAATGCTTTGAACAGTTTTTCAAACGATTCAAAGTCTGGTAATAGAAACATATTTCCTTTCAGCTCTTGCTGATTTTGATCATCAAAAATAGATGTATCAATCACAATCGCCTGATCGCCGAGAGGGCTAAACTGCATTAATCCTTCACTAATGACAGCCCCAAACATGTCGAGCGTGACATCTGGAACACTTGGGTGAAGCTGCAGTTTTGTTAAATCGGCAAGTGCTGATAAATAAGAGCCTGCTAAAATATTTCCTAACTCATGAAGCGCTGATGTTCCTAGCATGTGTTCATGAATCGTATCAATATCAAATGCTGGGTCCTGAACAAGCTCTCTTACAAATTGTTCAGCTTGTTCAAACGGCATAATGAAAAAGATTGAACCGGTAAGATCACCCTCCATTCGCAAAAAGATACTGGCAACTGGAAGGTCTGCTCCACCAAAGAAATCCATTAAATCTTCAAACGAGAGAACTTTGACAAAAGGAACAGCCATATCAATTTTGCGATTCAATAGGCTGGCAAGAGCAGACGCTGCATGGCCTGCTCCGATATTCCCAACCTCACTTAATATATCTAGCTGTTCATCTTTAATTTCATTGAAAATGCTCATCTCACATCCCCCTTAATGAACAGGTGCATCTTGCACGCTCTTGTCGAGGACCGCACCAGCATGAATGATATTGAATAGACGCTGATCATGCTTAATAATACCTGTCACCCATGACAGTCCTTCTTTTTCAGCTGTATCAGTAGAAGATTCTACCTCTTCCTGATGAACAGTAATGACATCATTTGCTTCATCAACAATCCAGCCGACTTCAATGTCACCAACTTGTACAATAATCATTCTTGTTTCGTCTGTAATCTCGTTGTCAGTTGATCCAAGTCTCACTCTAAGGTCAATGACAGGTGTCACGACACCACGTAGATTAATGACACCGCATATATAAGGGGCAACGCCAGGAACTCTTGTCGGCTGCTGCCATTTTTCAATGGACTTTACTTCTGATACTGAAATGGCGTATTCTTTTTTGTTTACGATAAACACAATCATCTTTTCGCCAGTTTTGATATCTGTACTCATTTCAGACCGCTCCTCTATTGTTTTTTACTTAATCAGTGCATTACAGTCAACGATGAGTGCAACCTGACCGTCACCTAAGATTGTTGCGCCTGATATCGCAAATACGTTTGGTAGGTAATCTCCAAGTGATTTTAATACGACCTCTTGCTGACCGATAAACGAATCGACCACAAATGCTGTTAGCTTGTCTCCTTTACGGACAACAATAATGTGCAGTTCTTCTTCTAAATCATTCGCATTTGGTACGTTGAACTGTTTCTTCAAGTACACAACCGGTACGATAAATCCGCGGAAATCAATGACTTCACGATCATGCGTTTGAAGGATGTCACTCTTCTTAATGACAGCCGTTTCTATAATAGAAGAAATCGGAATAGCAAATGTTTCTTCCTCTAGTTTCACAAGAAGTACGGAAATGATCGATAATGTGAGTGGAAGCTGAATTGAGAAAAGTGAGCCTTGACCTTCTGTTGAGTTAATACTCACAGAACCACCTAATGATTCCAGCTTGTTTTTCACAACGTCAAGACCTACACCTCGGCCCGAGATATCAGAAATCGTATCCGCTGTAGAGAACCCTGCTGCAAAGATCAATGAATCAATTTGGTGATCTTCAAGCGTTTCCGCTTCTCTTTCTGTAATAACCCCGCGCTCTAATGCTTTTTCAAGGACCTTTTTACGGTTAATCCCGCCGCCATCATCTTCTACTTCAATGAAGACATGGTTTCCGCTATGATACGCTTTTAATAGAACGGTTCCTTTTTCTGGTTTGCCTTTTTTCACACGTTCTTCTGGTGATTCAATCCCGTGATCGAGACTGTTTCTAAGTAAGTGTAAGAGCGGATCGCCAATTTCATCGATCACTGTTCGATCAAGCTCTGTCTCAGCACCTTCAATGATCAGTTCAATTTTCTTATTGAGCTCTTTCGTCAATTGACGAATCATACGTGGGAATCTGTTAAACACCGTTTCTACAGGTACCATTCTCATGTTCAAGATGATCGATTGCAGGTCTCCAGAAATACGGGACATTCTTTCCACTGTATCCGTGAGTTCGTTGTTTTCAAGTTCTTTGGCAATCTGTTCTAAACGTCCTCTATCTATGACAAGCTCTTCAAACAGGTTCATAAGTGAATCTAGACGATCGATGTTGACACGGATCGTTTTCGTTCCGCCGGCAGCTGCACCGTTATTGCCATTTGCTTTTGGCGCATCGTTTGCTGGCGCTTTAGCGGCAGGAACTGTGGCTTCTTCATTTTTCTGCTCAGGTTTCGCTGCTTTTGTTTCAGCCGGAGCCGCTTCTTCAAAGGCAGAGACTTCAGAAATCTCCACTTGTTCAACCTCTGAGATCGCTGTCACGATTTTTTTCACTTCTTCCATCGGCTGTTTCGATAAGTAAGAAATGCTGAATTCAGATTCAAAATCTTCTGATTCTAAAAGTTCTGCATTCGGAACCGTTTTGACAACTTCTCCTGCTTCGTTCAGTCTTTCAAAAATCATATAGACACGAACGGCTTTTAATAAGCATGCGTCACTTAATGTCACGGTCAGCTCATAACATTTAAAGCCTTGTTCTCTTGCTTCATCAAGAACTGTACGCTCAAATTCGTTATAATTTAGGTCGCTTGCAGCTGATGATGCTTCAGCTGTCTCAACGGCAGATGCTGTTTCTGCATGGCTTCCTGTCACATCTAGTTTTTTACTAATCTCCGTGACATCACGTTTTCCATCCCCGCCCTCTGCAATCGATTGAACCATTGCTTCAAGGTGATCGAGTGCTTCAAACATCGTATCCATTGATTCAGGAGTGACAATCATTTGTTCGTTTCTGATGGCATCAAACATGTTTTCTAAATGATGTGTTAATTGAGCCATATCATCAAAGCCCATCGTTGCACTCATGCCTTTCAGTGTATGAGCGGCTCTGAATATATCATTCACTAGCTGCAAGTCTGTTGGGTTCTTTTCTAATTCAAGAAGTTTTTCATTACAAGTTTGTAAGTGTTCTCTGCTTTCATCTAAAAAGATATCTAAGTATTGGTTTACATCCAACGTGTTCACGCCCTCTCTTTTTTCATGGAGCTTATAATTGCATGTGCGATGTCATCCACATGCCTTGTTTCATGTGCAAGGCCTGCTTTAATGACTGATTTAGGCATTCCGAAAACAACACATGATTCTTCTTTTTCTGCAATGACTTTTGTATGACCGCTTGCGACCATTTTTTTGACACCTTCTGTGCCATCACTACCCATTCCTGTCATAATGACAGCGATTTTCTCGTAACCTTTTATGTTGCTGATGGATTCAAATAAATAGTTAACAGAAGGTTTGTGACGGCTGTCAGTGTCTTCTGGGGACAGCCTGATCACTAAAGCTGCCCCTTGTTCATGAAGTGACATATTCAATCCACCAGGAGCTATGTAAGCCACTCCATTTTTAGCGATGTCTCCATCTTGAGCTTCTTTGATTGTAATTTGTGATAAATGATCTAATCTAGTAGCCAGCGATGCCGTAAATCCTGCCGGCATATGCTGCACAATCAAAATCGGCGCCTCTATGTCTTTTGGCAGCTTCGTGACGACTCGTTGAAGCGCCCTAGGCCCTCCCGTAGAAGTTCCGATTGAAATAATCTTTCGGAGTGATGAGCCGCTTCTTACTTCTTGCAGGCGGGGAGCGGCCGCTGGAATTGGACTTGGCGGCTTCATGAACGGCTTAGGAGAAACTTGTTTCTCAGTACGTTTTCTCGACAGGCCTGCCGCAAGTACCCGCTCTACAATTTGACCTCTTACTTTGTGTAAATCGAGCGAAATACTTCCTGAAGGCTTTGTCACAAAGTCAAAAGCACCGAGTTCTAAGCAATGGATGGTTAATTCCTTCCCTTGCTTCGTCTGGCTTGACACCATAATCACAGCAAGGTCGTGTTCAGCCAGAATTTGTTTTAATGCTTCTGTTCCATTTAGAACAGGCATTTCCACATCAAGTGTGACAACATCTGGATTCAATTCCTTAATCCGCTTTAAGGCATCTTCTCCATTTCGCGCCGTTCCGACGACTTCAATTTCTTGCTCGGCACTTAGGAAATCACTGATGAGTTTTCTCATAAAAGCCGAGTCATCTACTACAAGCACTCTAATCATGAGTCCACCTTCCTCCTTTTAAAAAAAGAGGACAACTTATCTATAAACGTATGCTGCTCTCTCTGTGCCTCTCTTATCTGCTGATGATAAAGCGTTTCAGCCAGCATTTTAATGGTTTTACTTAGCCTTGAATGAGGCTGCTTCATATAAAATGGCATTTGTTCAGTGACTGCTTTAGGAACAGCAGGATCATCAGGTACCGCACCAGCAAATACAAGCTTTCGGTGTAGAAAGGACGTCACCACTCCTGCTAATTTCCGGTACGTTTCAGATCCTTCCGAAGGGGTTTTACACCGGTTGACAATGATTTGAACAGACTGTTCAAACTGATGAATGGCTAAGTGCTTAATTGCGCTGTAGGCATCCATGATGGATGTTGGTTCTGGCGTTGTCACAACAACCACTTCTCCTGCCGATAAGACAAAAGGGAGTTGATCTTTTGACAAGCCTGCACCCATATCAAAGAATATACAATCAAAGTCATTCAATATTTTCTCCATCTCTTCTAAAAAGAACGACCATTGATCTTTGTCTAAAGAAAACAGCTGTTCAAGCCCGCTTCCGCCAGAAATGTAATACAGATTGTCCGTTCCTTTTGTCATAGCCGCTTGGAAGGATTTTTTCCTAACAAGCACGTCTAATATAGAGCTGGTCGATGTTTTCCCTAGTAAAATATCAATATTCCCCATGCCAAAGTCGAGGTCGATGATGAGCACTTGCTTGCCCGTACTTGCGATAGACAGTGCCATATTCAGCGTCAAATTCGATTTACCTACTCCGCCTTTACCGCTCATGACAGCAATGGTTTTCGCTTGTCCATTCGCACGAAGAGAGTTCGGTACAATCAGTTGGTTCTGCTGAACAAGCTTTCTTAAACCTTCGGCTTGGTCAGGCTTCATCATTGTAAGACCATCCTTGTCAAATCAAGGGGGGAACTCTCAAGAATATCCTCAGGCACATTTTGACCATTTGTTAAAAACCCGAGCCCGATTTGAGATTCTGCAATGATTTGAAAGATCGTTCCCATCGTGTCTGTTTCATCAACTTTTGTGAAAATAAATTGATCGATTGGAACGTGTTCAAAACGTTTGACCATGGCTTTCATATCTTGATATTTCGATGTCGCACTCATGACAAGAAAACTTTGAATGCTTTCATCAAATGGAATGATATCTGTCAGCTCTTTGATGTACGCCTCTTCTTTAAAGTTACGGCCTGCTGTATCGATGAAAATATGATCATAGTCTTTAAAGGTCTGCTGTGCTTTCACAAAGTCCTCTCTTGAATAACAAACCTCAAGAGGTGCATTCAGCAGTTCAGCATATGTTTTTAGTTGTTCAATCGCTGCAATCCGGTACGTATCTGTTGTGATAAAAGCAATTTTCTTTTGCTGCTGAATAGCCGTTTTCGCAGCCAGCTTTGCAATCGTTGTCGTTTTACCAGCACCAGTTGAACCAAACAGCACAATGTATTTCGAACGAATCATCGGCTCATCAGAAGTGTGAGCCGGCAGCATCCCTGTGAGTAATTTTTCAAGTTCTTTTTCAATCTGCTCTTCTTTCACAGCACCCTTTGTTAAAAGACCCTTTAAGCATTCATCTCGAATCTCATCATCAAGACCTTGATCCTTTAGCTTTTGATCCATTTTCATGAGAGAATCCGGCAAGATCCCGGCATGGCGTTCGTTTCTTGCATATTCTATAGGCTGAGAATGAGAAGGCGCTGCTTTGACTGCTTGAGCAGCAGCCGGCAGCTCTTGTGTAAGGTGTTGAGTCTGCTCCTTTTTCGGTAACACCGGGATAGGCGCAGCTGCTGGTTGTAATCCTTTGCCGGCTCTTTCTTCAAAATCTTGATCCAGCACTGCAATCACTTCGACCATTTGCTGTTTCTTTAAACCGAACAGCTTTCGTTTGACAACGGTTTTCGAATTTAATATGACGGCATCCTTCCCAAGCTGCTGCCTGATTTGGATCGTTGCCTCCTGCATAGAATTCGCTGTGATTTTTTTCATTTTCATTAGATATCCACCACTCCGATGCTCTGTACTTCCACATTTGCTTCTAGTTCGTTATAAGATAGTACCGGTAAATCTGGGAAATATCTTTCTAACAACTGTTTGACGTACATTCTTATAGGAGGTGAGCATAATAGAACCGGCGTTTCCTGACGAAGCGAAAGCTGTTCAATTTCTCTCGCCACTGATTGAATCACACTTTCAGAGGATTCTGGATCTAACGATAAGTAGTTCCCATGCTCTGTTTGCTGCACGCTGTCTGCAATCACCTTTTCGACTCGGCCTGAGCATGTCACGACTTTCAGTGATTCATTTTCTCTTGCATACTGTGCAGTAATCTGTCTTGCAAGTGCCTGTCTAACATACTCTGTTAGCAAGTCTGTATCAGTCGTTAATTTTCCGTAGTCTGCAAGGGTCTCAAAAATGGTCACAAGGTTTCGAATGGAGACCTTTTCTTTCAGAAGCTTTGCAAGTACTTTTTGGATATCCCCGACCGCTAGTGGATTCGGTGTTACCTCATCTACTAGAACTGGATAACTTTCTTTCAGATGATCGATTAATTGCTTCGTTTCTTGGCGTCCAAGCAGTTCATGGGTGTTTTGTCTAATCTTCTCTGTGATGTGGGTAGACACAACAGATGCTGGATCGACCACTGTATACCCAAGCATTTCAGCCTGATCTTTTTCTGCTTCTGATATCCATTTTGCCGGCAGGCCAAAGGATGGTTCGATTGTTTCAATTCCTTCAATCGGATCATCATCAGGCGTTGGAGACATCGCTAAGTAATGATCGAGCAGCAGCTCTCCTTTTGCCACTTCGTTCCCTTTTATTTTGAGCCTGTATTCGTTCGGGTTCAGCGCAATGTTGTCTCGAATACGGACAACTGGAATAACAAGACCTAGTTCAAGAGCAAGCTGCCTTCTGATCATGACAATTCGGTCTAGCAGGTCTCCGCCTTGATTGGCATCTGCAAGCGGGATCAACCCGTAGCCAAATTCAAATTCAATGGCATCCATTTGCAGGAGATGAATGACGCTTTCTGGACTTTTCATCTCTTCTACCTCTGCCTGTTCTTCCAGTACTTCTTCAATCTCTTCTTGATCCTGTTTGTTTTTCGACATCATGTACGCACCGAGTGCAAGTAAACCTGCGATCGGCCCTGTCAAAAGTACGCCAATTGGCGTAAACAATCCAAGCAGGAAGATCGTACCTGCTGTGACGTAAAGCATGGCAGGGAAGGCAAAGAGCTGACCCGTAATGTCTGAACCAAGGTTTCCGTTAGAAGCCGCTCTCGTGACAACAATCCCTGTCGCTGTTGAGATGAGAAGTGCAGGGATTTGCGACACAATTCCGTCCCCTACTGTTAAAAGAGTAAAGTGGGAAGCTGATTCTTGAATCGACATTCCTTGCTGAATCATCCCAATAATGATGCCAAAAATAATATTGATAATAACGATGATAATACCTGCGATGGCATCCCCTTTAACGAACTTACTTGCACCATCCATCGCACCATAAAAGTCTGCTTCTCTTGCTACTTTTTCACGGCGGTTTCTAGCTTCACTTTCTGTCAGCATTCCTGCATTCAAATCTGCGTCAATACTCATTTGTTTACCTGGCATCGCGTCGAGTGTAAATCTGGCCGCAACCTCTGATACACGCTCCGCCCCTTTGGTGATGACAATAAACTGAATGATGATCAGAATAAGGAAGACAACCAGACCAACGAGTATATTGCCCCCAACAACAAATGATCCAAACGTTTCTACAACCTTACCAGCATCTCCAGTTGATAAAATAGAACGGGTTGTAGAGATGTTAAGCCCTAAACGAAACAGTGTTAAGAGCAAAAGTAACGATGGAAAAATGGAAAATTGCAGTGGTTCTTGCATGTTCATTGTGGTGAGAAGCACGATAAGCGCAAGAGAAATATTAATAATAATTAAAATACTTAATAGGACGGGCGGAAACGGTATGACCAGCATCGCCACGATTAAAATAACACTGAATAAAACAGATAAATCTCTTGCTGACATGCCTGTTCTCTCCTTTTAAAACCAAAAATTCATAAAATCTTTTGTTTCGTTTTATATACGTAAGCCAAAATTTCTGCGATCGCCTTAAAATATTCTTCCGGCACCGCTTGGTTGATATCCACTTGATCATAGAGAGCACGGGCGAGCGGCCGGTTCTCTACAGTCATGACATCGTGTTCTTTCGCAATTGTTCTAATTTTCAAAGCCAAAATATCTGTTCCCTTTGCCACAACAAACGGCGCGTCCATCTTTTCTTCGTCATATTTCAAGGCAATTGCGTAGTGGGTCGGGTTTGTAATGATGACGTCCGCTTTTGGGACTTCCTGCATCATCCGTCTCATGGCCATTTCCCTTTGCCGCTGTTTAATTTTTGATTTTATGAGCGGGTCACCCTCTGATTTTTTATACTCATCTTTGATGTCTTGTTTAGACATCCGTAAGTTTTTTTCATAATCAAATTTCTGATACATGTAGTCAAGCCCGGCTAAGATCAGAAGAGCACCTGCTGCATATAGCCCCATAATCAAGGTCATATTTGCCACGAAATGAAGGGTTTCCTCTGCAGTGAGTAGAGGGAGCCGCAAGATTTCGTCAAAGTGCATCCATAGAGCGATAAATGTCGCAAAACCAACAAAACCAATTTTTAAAATGGATTTTAATAGCTCAACGAGTGCTCGAATACTGTATATTCGTTTAAACCCTTTGATTGGATCAAGCTTTTCTAATTTGGGCTTGATCACTTCAGTTGAAAAGAGAAATCCAACTTGTAAATAGTTACTGATGATCCCTGCCAGCATCCCAACACCAAGAATTGGCATGAGGAGGAGACCTGTCTCTTGAAGCAATTCCAAGAATAACTGGTGAATATTAGATGTGCTAACCTTCATTAGCATCGTTGTTGAATAAAAACGTTCAATGAGCGCAATAATACGCTCTTTCATAAAAGGCCCAATAAAAAAGAATGATAAAAAGATTAGTAGAAATGAGATGGCTGTATTGACGTCGGTACTTTTGGCAACCTGCCCTTTTTTACGTGAATCCCGTCTCTTTTTCGGTGTTGCTTTTTCTGTTTTTTCACCTGCGAAAAATTGCAAGTCGAGTCTAAGTCTTGTCGTCATGACGAACCACCGACCAATGCTAAGAAATTCCTCATGGTGAGCACAATCGTTTCAAATGTATTTTGGACGACCCCGAAGATGACACCCATACAAATGATGATCATAATAAAACTCACGCCCATTTTAATGGGAAGTCCAACGACAAATACGTTCATTTGCGGAACTGTACGTGCCACAATTCCTAATGCCAAATCGACTAAAAACAAACTAGCCACAACAGGTGCTGAGATTTGAAAGGCTATGATGAACATTTGGTTGAAGCTCTTTGCAATAAAGTAAGCAAAGGATTCACTACCGAAGTTCAGTGCATACTGATCAACTTGAATATATTGAAAACTGTAATAGATTCCATCAAGCAGCAAATGATGTGCATTTGTTGCCAGCATCAGCAGCAAGGTCACCGTATAAAAAAACTGCCCCATCAGCGGCGTTTGCGCCCCTGTTTGTGGATCAATAATATTGGCGATCGCAAAACCCATTTGAAAATCGATGAATGAGCCGGCAATTTGAACTGCGGACACCATGATATATGCAATCAGTCCAAGAAGAAGTCCGACCATTGCTTCTTTCACGGCAAGCATCATGTAAAGACCGTCGATATCGAGTGCTGGCGGTTCTTTAATGGTGCTAAAACTAATGACAGCCAAAAACAGTGAAAAACCAACTCTGTGAACTGCTGGTATCGTTCGATGCGCTAATAGCGGCACTGTCACAAAAAAAGCGGTGATCCGAATGAAAACGAGAAGAAAGGCAGGAAATAATTCTATGATTGACATCTCTGATTAACCTGCAAATCGATCTAAATTCGAGAACAGCTCTGTTGTAAATGACACAATTGTTGAAAGCATCCACGGACCAAACACAACAAGTCCAATGAGCACTGCAACAATTTTTGGAATGAACGCAAGCGTCTGTTCTTGGATTTGGGTTGTCGCCTGAAACACACTGACAATTAGTCCCACGATTAGTGCGAGCGCAAGAAGCGGCCCGCTGACAAGTAAAACAACATACACTGATCTTTCAGCCATCGTAATGACAAATTCTGAACTCATGTTTTAAGCACCTACTCTAAAAGCTTTGCAGCAAAGATTTAACAATCAAATACCATCCATCAACTAATACAAATAACAATATTTTGAAAGGGAGCGATATCATAACCGGCGGAAGCATCATCATCCCCATCGACATCAGGACACTTGCGACCACCATGTCAATAATTAAAAATGGAATAAAAATCATAAAACCAATTTGAAATGCCGTCTTTAATTCTGAAATTGCAAATGCTGGTACCATCGCCGTTAAGGGAATATCTTTAATCGATTCAGGGGTATCCATTTTTGCGTAACTAAGAAATAAAGCCAAATCTTTCTGTCTCGTATGTTTACTCATAAACTCTTTAATTGGCACTTCGGCTTTTTCATAGGCCTGATTTAACGTAATATCATCATTTAAAAGCGGCGTGAGTGCCTCTTTATTAATCTCTGAGAACGTGGGTGCCATAATAAAAAATGTGAGAAACAAAGCAAGTCCTACAAGCACTTGGTTTGGCGGCATTGAGTTGGTTGCAAGTGATGTTCTGACGAACGAAAGAACAATCACAATCCGTGTAAAACAGGTCATTAAAATCAGAATGCCTGGTGCAACTGAAAATACAGTTAACAATAAAAGAAGACGGACAGATGTGCTAATATTCCCTGCGCCACTGGAATTAAATAAATCGATAAACTCATTCATTTTGTTTCGGGCCTTTCTTTCTGACTTCTGATTGGGTCTTTTTCAATTCGGCTAGCTGCGCCTTTAAATTGGCTGAAAAAGAAGAAGTGGTCGGCTGATCGTGTTTCTTCACTTGCGATGTCAATTTTTGCATCATTTTCGGTAAGTCAGTCTTACTTTCCATCGCTTCTTCGTATTGTTTCACAATCGCTTCGCATTCTTGTTCATCATCGATTTCTTTTAGCAGATGGATTGAGTCTGCTACACCAACAACTAACACTCGTTTGCCCACTTTGATTAGCTGAACTGAACGATTTTGACCAACCGTCGTTCCGCCAATATTTTCAACATAGCGAAATGGCTTGAGTAAGCGGTTTTGCTTTCCAACAAATCTCACCAATCCGTAAATGAGCAGGATGACAAAAAGTAAGGCACCAATCATTTTGACAAAATCCATAATGGAGACAGAAGAAGAGGGAACTTCTTCTGCCGGATTCGTTTGATTGTCAGTGGTTTTCTTTTCTGTATCCTTTTTGCTTTCTTTCTCATCTTTGATCCAATCATTCACCATGCCATTTTCAGGATCTTTTGTTTCAGCAAACAGTGAGGCGGGCTGCGCTGTCAAGAAAAGCATAAAACTGATCATTGCTATAAATATCAAACGTTTTTTCAACAAGTCTTACACCCTTTTTTAGCCTAACGTTTTATTAATTGCTTCAAGTACACGGTCTGCCTGGAATGGCTTCACGATAAAGTCTTTTGCACCTGCTTGAATGGCATCTATAACCATTGATTGTTGTCCCATCGCTGAGCACATAATGATTTTTGCAGAAGCATCGATTTGTTTAATTTCTTTTAATGCTGTGATCCCGTCCATTTCTGGCATTGTGATATCCATTGTGACTAGATCAGGAGATGTTTCTTTATATTTTTCAACAGCTTGTGCGCCGTTTTCTGCTTCTCCTACTACATCAAATCCATTTTTTACAAGAATATCCTTAATCATCATTCTCATGAATGCTGCATCATCTACGATTAATACCTTAGTAGCCATTTACTTATTCTCTCCCTATATGTTTGTTTATTTTAAATTAGAAAGTCTTTCAGACTGACTTAAAATGTCAGTCACACGTACACCAAAGTTCTCATCAATGACAACAACTTCTCCTTTGGCGACGATTCGTTTGTTGACCAGAATGTCGACTGGCTCACCTGCAAGTTTGTCCAGTTCAATGATACTTCCAGCGGAAAGTTCAAGTACTTCTTTCACACTGCGCTGCGTTCTTCCAAGCTCCACTGTAATGGAAAGTGGAATATCCATCAGCATATCAAGATTACCGAGCTGACTTGTTGTATGCTGAGGCTCACTAAATGCCTCAAATTCAACTGGCGCCACATTGACAGGTTCTGCCGGCTTTGGCTTCGCCTGTCTTTTCGGCGGTGCCGATTGCTGCATAGGAGCAGATTGTGCTTGCGGAGCAGCCTGCTGTGGTTCAGGTGCACTCTGAGGTGCTTCTTGAACCGGCTCTTCTTCCGCTGGGTCTGTTAATTCTGCAATCAAATCTTTCGCAAACGTAATAGGGTAAAGCTGCATAATATTTGAATCTATGAGTTCACCTATCGTTAATCTAAAGGACACTTTGACAAGCATCTCTTCAGCTGGAATGCGGTCTGTGCCTTCTCCTTCTTTCACATCAAGCAGCTCAACGCGAGGCGGAGAAATATCAATCTTTTTATTAAAGACTGTTGACATGGACGTCGCTGCTGAACCCATCATTTGGTTCATCGCTTCTTGTACTGCACTTAAGTGAATTTCACTTAACGACGGGTCAGCATTTGTTCCATCTCCGCCCATCATTAAATCCGCAATGACTGCCGCATCGGTTTGCTGGATGACAAGCAAGTTACTAGCGCTGAAGCCTTCCGTATAATTCACTTCAATTGCGACATACGGATGAGGAAATTCCTCATTCAGCTTGCTTTTTTGAATCACTGTGACAGTTGGAGTTGTAATCTCCACTTTTTGACTTAATAGGGTTGAAAGTGCTGTTGCAGAGCTTCCAAATGATATATTTCCGATTTCCCCAATGGCATCTTGTTCCATTGCAGAAAGGAGTGTATCAGGCTCTATATCGTCATTGCTGCCTCCTTTAAGGAGCGCATCGATTTCATCTTGTGATAATTTACTTCCGTTATTCTCCATCTTCTTCACCTCTTATGTCGTGATCTAGAATTTGAATCGCCTGTTTCCGATTCACGCGGCCGGCCTGTCCCAAGAATTTCGGTTTATTTCCGACCATAACAGTAAGAGGCGCATTTACTGGTTTGTCCAAGGCAATACAATCACCAATTTCCAAATTCAAAAACTCTTCCACCGTCATTTCCGATTGTCCAAGCTCTGCGACTACCGGTATTTTCGCCGTCATAATCCGTTTTTCAATGGCCTTTGTTTCTTCTTGTTTCGGTTCATTTCGTTCCGATTGCATCCAGTAGTGTACAGACAGCTTCGGAATAATAGGCTCTAATACTACGTGAGGAATACAGAGGTTAATAACCCCGCTTACCTCACCAATTTGTGTATTAAGAGAAATGACGACAACTGTTTCGTTTGGTGACACCATTTGAACAAACTGGGGATTTACCTCGAAATCTGCCATTTCTGGCTCGATGTCGGTTATGGACTGCCACGCTTCTCTGTAGTTTTCCAAAGCTCCCTCAAACATGTTTGAGATAATCTTTGTTTCGATTTCTGTCAGTGATTCTGTCTTATTATGACTAATGCCAATCCCACCCATCAGCCTATCCATCATGGCATAGCCAATCGTTGGGTTCACTTCAAGCATGATTCTTCCTTCAAGCGGGCTGACGTAAAATAAGTTTAATAATGTCATATTAGGAATCGAACGAATAAATTCTTCATATGGCACTTGGTCAACCGAGCTGACAGAAATTTGAATATATGATCTTAGCTGCGCTGAAAAGTGTGTGGTAAGCAGTCTAGCGAAGTTATCATGAATTCTTGTTAAACTTCGAATCTGGTCTTTTGAAAAGCGCAGTGCACGTTTAAAGTCATACACTTTCACTTTTTTCGTCGTTTCTTCTTTTTTCAGCTCTTCTGCATCCATTTCGCCTGTTGATATGGCGGATAATAATGCATCGATCTCATTCTGGGAAAGCACTTCTCCTGACATTTCTTCACCTCCATCGTGTCAATTAATCGCCTCTATTGCAGATTAAAGGAGGTTATATAAACTTCTTTCACCTTGCCATCTTGCAAATAGTTATTCACTTTGTTTTTGACCTGTGTTTTAAAATGTTCTCTGCCTTTTTTGCCATCAAGTTCATCTGCATTCGTGTCTGATAAAATGTCGATCACAGCATCCTTCACTTGGAAGCTTCTTTTTTCAAGCTCTTCTTTGGCTTTTTCTGAATCTGTTTCAATATTTAGTACAAGTTTGACCGCATTTCCTTCAGATTTTAAATTGGTCACAATCTCAGGAATTTCAACAGAAGCTTTTACGACTTCATCTGCTGTTGGCTCTTTTTCTGCTTTTGCTTCGTCTGACCCATTCACCAGAAAGACAATACCTGCTCCAATTCCGACGATAGCAATAATCATGATTAGCATTACTACGACTAATTTCTTCTTCATTCAAACTCCTCTATTCCTTGATTCAATGAAATGACTTGGATTTTTCTATAGAAAGAAATGATTTTCTCCTGAAGCTGCTCTTCATCTTCTTTCACAACGAATTTCTTTCCATTGGCGAGTGTAATGGTCGTGTCTGGAAAGCTTTCGATTTGCTCGATATGGAGAGCGTTGAGCATAAATCCTTTGCCATTTAATCTTGTCACTTCAATCATATTAAGCAGAGAAGCGATAAACCGCTCCTCCTACCTCCTATCGTTTCAGATTCACAAGTTCTTGCAGAATTTCATCAGATGTTGTGATCGTCTTTGCATTCGATTGGAATCCACGCTGTGCGATAATCATTTCTGTAAACTCATCTGTTAAATCAACGTTTGACATTTCAAGTTTACCTGTTTGGACGACGCCCGTTCCTTGTTCACCTGGTACGATTGGATTACTTGGAGCACCTGAGCTTAACGTTTGGCGGTAAAGGTTGTCACCAACTTTGTCTAGCCCTCCTGCGTTACGGAAAGATACGAGTGATATTTGACCAACGGTTCTTGATACATTGTTTTCAACAACCGAAATCGTTCCATCTGGACCAACACTTACACTTGAAACACCGTCTGGAATCGTTATCTTTTGTCCATTCATTCCAAGTAGATAATTTCCATCAGGGGTGACTAAGCTTCCCTCTGAATCAGTGTCGAAATTTCCTGTTCTTGTATAAAGAACTTCTCCTTGAACTTCAATACGGAAAAACCCATCTCCATTGATATAGAAGTCGTAAGGTTCATTTGTATTTTGAGAAGATCCCGCTGACATGATTTTATCGATTGAAGATAAAGATGACCCTAAACCAATTTGCTTTGAGTTGATTGAACCAGAGTTGTTCGTTGGCCCACCAGAACTTCCAATGGTTTGGCTGACCATATCTTTAAACGTGATACGGCTTTTTTTGTATCCGTGTGTGTTGACGTTGGCTACGTTGTTGGCTACAACATCTAATTTTGATTGGAAGTTTTTCATTCCACTAATTCCTGAGTAAAGTGAGCGTAACATTTATTTTCCTCCTCGATTTGCTTACGATTTTTCTCCAACAGTTGTAACGTCCCAAGGGCTGATTTTCGTTCCATCTTCTAAATATAGGAAGTATTCATTGTTTATGTTTTTCACAGACTTCACAGTGCCAGATATGTCTTTATCATCTTGTTTACCCGCTACTTCTTTACCAATCCAGCCTACATATGTCGTAAATGGATCTTGGTGTGCAACAAATGTAGACATGATCTGATTCATTTTGGTGATTGATTCATTCATATTCATTTGCTGTTCTAAAGAAGAAAATGTTGCAAGCTGTGTGACAAACTCACGGTCATCAATCGGGTTTGTCGGATCTTGGTTTTGAAGCTGCGTAAGCAAGATTTTCAAGAACTGATCTCGGCCAAGTGTATCTGTTTTCTTTGCTGCGTTTGAAGAAGTGTCCGCTTGTGCGGCTGTTCTATTCGTCGCATCAACAGTTGCCATTAGATCTCCTCCTCTTCTTCTTCTTCTGATCCAACAAGCGCATCTAGTACATCTTGGAATTCAGCTTCCTGTTCATCAGGCTGCTGGAAACTTTGTCCTTTTGATGGCTGCTGCTTGCCTTCCTCATTAAATTGTCCAAAAGACGGCTGCTCATTTGACTGAAGCGGTATATGGAAACGGTCAACTTGAACCGACATATTCGGTAGCGCCTGCTTGAGTTGCGGCAGATGATGCTCGAGCAGCTCTTTAGCTGCTTGCGTTGAAGCTGTAATTTTACTCGCATACATCCCGTTTTGTTTCGTTAGCTGGATGGTAATAAACCCGAGATTTTCTGGATTTAATCGTACGGTAAACCGTCCGCTTGAATTGCCAAATGGTGTGAACTTCATTTGTTTCCACGTATTTAAAATCTGCTGATCAACCGTGCCTGGCTTTTCGTCAGTTGTTTGCGTCTGCTGCATAGGAGCAGCTGATTGCAGTTGGAAAAACTGTTTATGCCCTGGAAGCAGCGTATGGGTGATTGTTTTTTCAGAAGCAGGTGCCGCAGTGCCTTGACCTTTGATGACTTCTTTCTTCATAAGCCATTCAAGTGAGGCAGCACCTTTTGCTGGAGATGAGAAGGAAGATTCTTGCCTTGGAGCAACCATTTCTTTTAACTCTCCTAAGGAAATTTTCCATTCTTTATCTGACCCTTTCGCATTCGCCATCATATGATCGATTAACTGATTAAAGTGTTTCAGCTCGCTTTGCGACATATTATTCAGCTTAGGTGCCGATCCTTGCGAGAAGAACTGCTCTTTTACTTGTTGAATGAGCTTTTCATCTGCTCCGTTTTTCGTTAGAAACTTGATGAAATCTTCACCTTTTGCTTGAATATCCTGTACAAGTTTTGCATCAAAGCTCACCGGCTGCTGATTCAGTATTTGATATAAGAAAAAGTGGACTTGTATGAGCTGTTCACTATGTTCAGCAACTGGCTTCTCATCCTGATCGCCATAGATAACCGATTCCATCTTTTGAAATAGCTCTTCAAGTGACTTTAAGTCAGCCCCTTCAAGCTTTTGACCTTGCAGCGCCTGAAGTGCCGCAAGAAGATCTCCATCTATTCCTTCTTCAGGTGATTGCATCCATCTTTCAATGATTTGCATCGCATCATTCATGGATAGAGTGATTTCCGCTGGCTGAGAAATAGCTGGACCACTTTGAATACCTGCGCCATTTAACAATTGTTTAAACAGGCCGCGAGCAGATACTGCCCCCTCTCCCTTTAGTCCCGAGAGACTTTGGGAAGATTGCTGTAAGGCTCCAATGTCCAATAGCTTCACTTATTGTCCACCCCCATTTTCACTTTCTTCTTTTTTGGCAAGCTCCTTCGTGAACGTTGCTGCCTTCTGAGGTGTCAGTTTTGCTAATATGTCCGTCAGCTTATTTTTACTCAGCTCTTCAAGGATCTTCAAAGCTTCTTTATCACTTAGCTCTGATAAAATTTTGGCAGATTTCCCTGCATCCATGCTTTCATAAATGCTGGCGACCTTTCCTTTTGATTGCTGATTAGAAGATGCTGACGAATCAGAGGAAGATCCTGATGCGTTATTACTTGATGATGTACTGTTTGATGAACTGTCACTTGCTGACGTGTTCTCTTTATCAGATGTTTTTTCAAGTGAATTGATTTTTTGATTCAATCGTTTAATCTCTTCATCACTTGTCTTCAAGTCTTTTTGAGCAATTTCAAGTTCATTCTCTTGTTCTTTAATCGTCTTTTTCAACGCTTTCAACTCTGTATCACGTTGATCGTTATTTGAAGATGACGTTTTTGATGTGTCATCTGATCCAACCAAGCTGCTAATCCCCGGAATGTTTTGGAGCGGTTTCTTTAGATCATAACCCGCCATATAAAGGATTGTGCCCGTCACGATCACAAGCACAACCAATGGGATAATGACAATAAACAAGATCCATTGAAATTTACCGCCGCCACTTGATTCCTTTGTTTTTTCCTTCTTAGGCATTCATCTCGACTCCTAATGTCCTTGAAACATGAATTGGCTGATAGAGATATCATCCATTTCTTTCATTTCAATTGCCTTATGTTCAAGGGAGAACTTTTCAAATTGCTTTTCTTTCATTTTTTCAAACTTTTTAAACTCAATATTTTTTTCTGTTAAATCAGATTGTTTTTCATTCATTTGATGGCGTTTCATGATCACAAGCTGCTGATAATGATGAATGGTGTTATCTAAGTTCGTCACAAATTGCTGGTAATGACGCATTTCTTGAACACTCATCCCACTTCTCAGCTTTTCTTCTTTGCTCTTTTCCATTAGCTCTTTTTTACTCATATTTTCATAGAGTTTTTCAGCGGCTTGCTCAAATGCCGAAACGGATTGTTGATACGCTGCGAGTGATTTGTCTTTTTCACTTTCTTTCAATTCTAAGAGCTTTTGAAATTTGTATTGATATCTCACTGTTTTTGTCAATCCTCTCTATTCATCAAACTGAGCAATATCCTCACGCTGTCTTCAATCGATACAGCCTCTTCAACGTCCTGCTTCAAAAATGAAATCAGTTGTGGGTAAGCTTGCATGGCCTCATCAATATCTTTAGAGGAGCCTTTTTTATATGCTCCAATGTTAATGAGGTCTTCAGCGTTTTGATATGTGGATAAAAGCTGGCGGAACCGGTTAGCCGCTTCCTTGTGATCATGACTTGCGATATTACTCATGACACGACTGATACTTTTCAGAATATTGACAGCTGGGAACTGTCCTTTGTTGGCCAGTGCACGATCAAGTACTATGTGACCATCTAAAATCCCCCGCACTGTATCAGCGATCGGCTCATTCATATCGTCACCATCAACAAGCACTGTGTAAAACGCTGTGATGGAACCAAGTTGATTTGTACCAGTTCGTTCTAGCAATTTTGGCAGTATAGCGAACACTGAAGGCGTATATCCTTTTGTTGTTGGCGGTTCACCGGTTGCAAGTCCTATTTCCCGCTGTGCCATGGCGACCCTTGTGACAGAATCCATCATAAACATGACATTTTTTCCTCTGTCTCTGAAATATTCGGCAATAGCTGTTGCTGTATAGGCTGCTTTTAATCTTGTCAGTGCGGGCTGATCTGAAGTTGCGACAACAACAATCGAACGCTTCAGTCCTTCAGCTCCTAAATCTTTTTCGATAAACTCGCGAACTTCACGTCCACGCTCTCCAACAAGTGCAATGACATTGAGATCCGCTTCTGTCTGCTTGGCAATCATCCCCATCAAGGTACTTTTACCAACACCGCTTCCCGCGAATATGCCAATTCTTTGACCAGTGCCGACTGTGAGCAAGCTGTCGATCACTCTGACACCAACGCCCATTTTTTCACGAATAGGCGGTCTGTCCATCGGGTTTGGAGGAGATTGTTCTGTTGAGACAGGTGCAAGTCCTTTAGGAAGCATGCTGCCATCCAGTGGATCACCGAAGGCATCAACAACCTGCCCGATTAAACCAGTTCCTACTTTGACCTTTAACGACTCACCTGTTGCTTCAACAAGACTGCCTGGTGAGATGTTAGAGGCTTCTACATAGGGCATGAGCAGAATGTTTTCATCTTTAAAACCAACGACTTCTGCTTTGATCGGATGATTCTTACTCCCTTTTTTGTGAATCAGACATACATCACCGATTGAGCTTTCTGGCCCCTTGGACTCGATCATCAGTCCAACAACTCGATTGACTTTACCAAAACGTTTATAAGGATCGGCGGTTTCAATCGTTTCTTTTAGCACATCTATGTTCATTTGTGATCACCTGAATCAATGACTTCTAATAACTTTTCTTTTAACTGATTCATTTGGGTATCAACACTCGCTTCCACTTTTCCAAAGCTTGTTTCGACGTAACAAGTACCTTTTGGTGCTTTTTCATCCGAGTAAATGGCAAGATGTGTATTCTTTTGAAGGATTCTATTTAATTCGTCTTTATATTCCATCACATGTTCGTAATGTGCAGGGTCGACATAGATGGAAATATCGTCATATTCTTTCACTTCTGAAATGACCTGCTTCACTAGCGTTAAAAATTGTTCTTTTGTGTCCTCAGCTGCATTCCATACTCGTTTAGCGAGCTCAAAGGCAAGTTCGACAATTTCTTCAGCAGAGCTTTCGATTTTTGCTTCATAGTCCTGCTTTGCAAGGCTGACAATGTCATTCGCTTGATCAAGAATCGATTGATACTGTAAATTCGCATCTGCTTCGCCCTTTTGAAAACCATCTTGATATCCTGTTTGTTTCGCTTCTTCAATGAGCTGTACTCTTTCTGCTTCAAAATCAGCTCGCCGCTGATTGATTTCAGCCATTGTTTGTTCCAGCTCACGATTTGCTTGTTCTAAAATGCGGCTTGCTTCATCTTGTGCATCACTTAATACAAGTTGAGATGCTTCTGTTTCGTTGACAGGCTCTTCTTCGTGATGTTCTCTTTTGAATTCCACTTGCTGCAAGGGAATGGTTTGACGGCCTTGTTCAGGAATAACAGATGTTTCATGTTTGATAATCCTAGACAATGATATCGTCTCCTCCACCTCGAGCTATGACGATTTCTCCAGCCTCTTCAAGTCGTCTTACGATGCTGACAATACGAGTCTGTGCTTCCTCGACATCTCTAAGCCGAACAGGTCCCATAAACTCCATTTCTTCTTTGAACGTTTCGACCATACGTTGCGACATGTTGCGGAAGACAATTTCTTTGACTTCTTCGCTTGCCACTTTGAGTGCAAGTAGTAAATCGTCATTTTCAACATCTCGAATCACGCGCTGAATGGCTCTGCTATCAAGAGTGACAATGTCTTCAAAGACAAACATACGTTTCTTAATTTCATCAGCAAGCTCAGGATCTTGAATTTCCAGTGTATCTAAAATGGTTTTCTCCGTTGCACGGTCTACACCATTCAGGACTTCAACTACCGCTTCGACTCCGCCCGTTTGGGTATAATCTTGCGTAAAGGTTGAAGAAAGCTTTTGTTCAAGAATACGTTCCACCTCATTGATGATCTCTGGAGATGTGCGGTCCATTAAAGCAATTCTTCTTGCAACCTCGGTTTGTACTTCCTCGCCTAACTCAGATAAAATCTGTCCAGCCTGTACTGGATCTAGGTAGGAAAGAATGAGCGCAATGGTTTGTGGATGCTCATGCTGGATAAAGTTTAAAATTTGCTCTGGGTCAGCCTTTCTAGCAAAATCAAATGGTTTCACTTGAAGTGAGGATGTTAAGCGATTTAAGATGCTGTCCGCTTTGTCCTCACCAAGCGCTTTTTCAAGCACTTGTCTTGCGTACATAAGGCCGCCTTGTGATATGTAGTCCTGCGCGATGGCAATGCTGTGAAATTCTTCGATGATCTCATCTTTTTTAGCAGTATCTACACTTCTTACATTTGAAATTTCTAATGTTAATTTTTCTATTTCGTCTTCAGACAGATGTTTGTATACAGATGCTGACACGTCTAGCCCTAAGGAAATCATTAGGATTGCTGCTTTTTGTCTGCCTGTTAGTCGATTTGGATCTTTTCTCGACATGTGTATTCCTCCTAATCCTCGGACAGCCAGCTGCGTAGCAATTTAGCAAAGTCTTCTGGTTTATCTTTTGCCATTTTTTCAAGCTGATTTTTTCTCACCATTTCTTCTGTTTCTGGCTCAGTATCGATATCAGGAACATGGATTGGTGTACGTTCATCAAACTCAAACTCTTCTTCCTCTTCTTTTCTTCGCTTACGTACGAGAAGAATGATGAGAGCGATAATGGCGAGTAGTAGCACACCGCCAACAATATAAACCCAAATCGGAATATTGTTTGAAGGGTTTTCTGCTGCCGTTTGCTGTTTACCGTCTAATTTTGATACAGATAAAACGATTTTGTTATCTAAGTCAGCTTGAGTGAGTGCTTGACCGTTTGTGTATTCTTTATCAATCGATGTACTGATGATGGTTGAAAGAATTTTTTTGATATCATCCTGCCTTTCAGCAGTTAATGAGTTCGGATCGTTTGCAGTAGGCGGTTCAACTAGTGCCTGAATGCCAACGTCTCTGATTTTATAAGGACTTTCTTTGATATCTTTATGAATGCGGTTGACTTCATAATTGATACGATCTTCGCTCTTTTCGTAATCTCCGCTTCCATTCGTTCCATCGGCACCTTGATAATTTGTGACATCATCGTCACCTGTTCCAGCGGTGCCTCCAGCTGCTGCGCCATTACCTGAATAAGTTTCAGCAATCTTTTCAGCGCTGACAGCAATTCCTTGCATGTTTTCTTGATCAACTGGTTCGACAAGATCTTCTTTTCTTTTTTCTTCAGTAAAATCAATGTCTGTAGTGACCGATACGGCAACTTTCTCTTGACCCATCATCGTTCCAAGCAGCTGTTGAATTTTTCGTTGAAGATTCTTTTCAATCTCCTCTTTTTTCTGCTGCTGTGCATCCATTCCACTTGCATAGGAATCTGAGCTGCTGTTTAAGTCATAGTAGTTGGAATCTTGGTCCATAATGACAATGTTTTCTGTTTTTAAATTCGGCACACTTTTTGAAATAAGATGATAAAGGCCTTTTACTTGTTGCTGAGTAAGCGTGTAGCCTGGTTGAACTTGCAGCACAATTGATGCTGATGCATTACTTTGCTCTTCTCCAACAAAAACGGAATCTTTTGGCAGGTTAATCATAACCTTTGAATCTTTAATCCCATCAATCGTGTTGATCAGATTGGATAGTTCTGTCTGAGTTGCGTCTACTTTCAGAACATCAAATTCATTATCTGTTAAACCGAAGCCGGAATTGTTCGCAAAGAAGGAGTAGTCAATATTCCCCGTTTTAGGAAGTCCTTCTGATGCGAGTGTGACTTTTAAAGTGTCTGCTTGCTTTTCTGGAACTAAAATAGTCGTTCCGTTATTTGCAAGTTCCGATTTAACGTTTTTGCCATCCAGTTCCTGTTTGATTTGTCCTGCTTCTGCCTCAGACAAATCTCTAAACAACGGAACCATTTTTTCAGAAGAAGCAAAGATGCTAACAACCGTAATAATGATTGCTAGGGCAGCTACGCCGCCAATCATGAGTATTTTTTGTAATTTTGATCGATTTCGCCAAAACTCAACTGTTTTTGTTCTTAATTGCATTAAAGTACGATTCATCTTAACCCCCGGTCATTCCATTCAGTCTATTTTTTGTCCACCAGCACCTCCTACATCTGCATTCTCATAATCTCTTGGTACGCTTCGACTGCTTTATTCCGAAACTCGGTTGCAGCTGTGAGTGTCACACTCGCTTTTTGTGAAGCAATCATGACTTCATCGAGATTGACATCTTTCCCTTGTGCGAGAGCATTCGTATACTGGTCTGATTTCAGCTGTGATTGATTTAATGCCTCAATGGAATTCTTCAGCACATCAGAGAAATTCGTTTGACTTTTAGGTGCAGCCGCCTGCACAGACGACGCATTCGTCAATTCACTTGCTTGCTGAGCGGTTTGAAGCTGGAAAGGAGATATTGCGTTAACCAATTCTTTTCACCTTACTTTCCTATTTCTAAAGCTTTCATCAGCATGCTTTTATTCGCATTCAGCGCAGTCACGTTTGCTTCATATGACCTTGAGCTGCTGATGAGATCAACCATTTCCTTTAATGGATCAACGTTTGGTGTTTGAACATATCCATTTTCATTGGCATCGGGATTTGTAGGATCATATTGAAGGTTGAATGGAGTTTCGTCTTCAGTAATTTTTGTTACTTTGACGCCGTTTCCTAATTTGCCGCTCGAATTCATGCTTGAGTTCAATATAGATGAAAATGATTCACCTGACGGCTGTAATGTGACGAGCTTGCGTCTATAAGGCTCCCACTTGCCATCAACCTGTTTAGCTCTTGTTGTATCCATATTCGCAAGGTTCGAGGATACAACGTCCATTCTGAGCCTCTGTGCTGTTAATGCTGAGGCCGAAGCGTTAACGCCTGAAAAAATTGACATCACTTACCTCCTGTCAAAACTGTTTTAAGAGAATTGAACTTTCCGCTCATTCTTTCAACCAACGCATTATACTGAATTTGGTTTTTAGCGAGTTCACTCATCTCTTGATCAATATCGACATTATTTCCGTTTTCTTGATAAGAAGTACGGTTACTCGAAACAACTGAATAATTAGACCCTGTTTTAGAAAAATCAATGTGACCTTGGTATGTTTTTTTAGCATCTAATTTGATTGACGCATCATTTAGCATGTCGTGGAATGCAACTTTTTTAGACTTGTAGTTCGGTGTGTCTATATTCGCGATATTATTGCTTATGACTTTTTGCTTAACATTCGCTCTGCCCAAGGCATTCTCAAGGTTGCTTATCGTTCCAGAAAATATATCCAAAACCATATACCTCCAATCATATGTATTTCATTCCATTTAATCATGTCGAGATTTGTAAAACCATATGTTCATTGTAAGAAATAATAGGATTAAAGTCTATGATGTAATTGTAAAAAAAACTCGTAATATATATCTATTTTACGAATAGGTATAAAGACCTAGATTCAAAGCACTACAGAATTGTAAGGGGTTTCTTGGAAAAAAGAGTGTCATTTTTCGGACAAATCCTCTTTTTTTATACAAAAAAACCCTTTTCAGCGTTTATTTCGGCCGAAAAGGGTTTTTTGATTAGTGAGATTTTAAATTTTCAAGTTCAATTAAAAATTTGTTGTTTAATACTTTGATGTATGTTCCCTTCATTCCAAGAGAACGAGATTCAATAACGCCTGCACTTTCTAATTTACGAAGTGCGTTTACGATCACTGAACGAGTGATTCCTACACGGTCAGCAATCTTGCTTGCCACAAGCAGCCCTTCGTTTCCATCAAGTTCTTCAAAGATATGCTCAATCGCTTCAAGCTCACTATATGAAAGAGAGCTGATCGCCATTTGAACAACCGCTTTACTTCTTGCTTCTTCTTCAATTTCTTCCGCTTTCTCGCGAAGAATCTCCATTCCAACAACTGTTGCGCCGTATTCAGCAAGAATTAAATCATCATCTGTGAATGTATCTTGCAAACGAGAAAGGATTAACGTCCCTAAGCGGTCTCCGCCTCCGATGATTGGCACAATCGTTGTCAAACCTGATTGGAATAAATCACGGTTCTCAATCGGGAAAGCTGTGTACTCACTGTTGATGTCAAGGTTTGAAGATGTTTCAGGGACATTGAATAAGCTTTTTGTATATTCTTCAGGGAACTGACGATCTTCCAGCATTTTTTTCATACGTGCATTTTCAATCTGCTGGTTAATGGAGTAGCCAAGAAGCTTCCCTCTTCTGCTTAATACGAAAATGTTTGAATCAATGACATCTCTCAGTGTTTCTGCCATTTCTTTAAAATTAACCGGTTTCCCCGCTGCATCTTGCAGCATCGAGTTAATAATCCTTGTTTTTTGTAGTAACGCCATAATAATGATCCTCCTAGATTACTTTATTCATTTGTTAAAGTATAAATTGACTTAAGTCTTTGTTATTTGCAATCTTTCCTAGCTTCTCTTCTACATACTGAGGGGTAATAGTCACTGTTTCCATTGTAATATCAGGCGCCTCAAATGAGAGCTCTTCTAGCAGCTTCTCAAGTATGGTGTGAAGCCTTCTTGCACCGATGTTATCCGTCTCCTGATTGACGTGATAAGCCACTTCGGCAATCTTATGAATAGCATCGTCAGAAAATTCAAGAGATATACCTTCTGTTTCAAGTAAAGCCTTATATTGCTTTAATAACGCGTTATCTGGTTCCGTTAAGATTTTCACAAAGTCTTCTATACTTAATTTATCTAATTCTACACGGATTGGGAAGCGCCCTTGAAGCTCTGGAATCAAATCCGAGGGTTTCGCCATATGAAAAGCGCCTGCTGCTACAAATAGAACATGATCTGTTTTCACAGCCCCATACTTCGTCATCACAGTGGAACCTTCTACAATCGGTAAAATATCACGTTGAACCCCTTCACGAGAAACATCTGCAGACGATGCACCACCGCTTTTGGCAATTTTATCGATTTCATCGATAAAGATGATTCCTTGCTGCTCTGCTTTTTGCACGGCTTCCTGACCGACTTCATCCATATCAATCAGTTTTGAAGCTTCCTCAGCAGTTAACGCTTTTCTCGCTTCTCTGACGGTCAGCTTTCTGCGTTTTTTCTTTTTAGGCATGAGATTGCTAAGCGCATCCTGCATGTTCATACCCATTTGCTCCATACCCGAGCCTTGAAGCATATCAAACATGGAAGGCTGCTGCTCTTCAACTTCAATCGTGACGTAATGGTCTTCAAGTTCACCCATCGCCAGCTGGTGCGCAATGCGTTTTCTCGTCGACTCAAGCTCTACTTCTTCACTTGAGTGATCTCGATCACTTTCATCAGCATCAGAACCACCAAACAGCATCTCAAAAGGATTTTTCACAGACTGACTTTTTTTCTTTCCAGGAACAAGTAGATGAACAAGCCGTTTGTTTGCTTGTTTTTCCGCTTCTTCTTGAACATCCTTCATTTTTTCTTCTTTGACTAGTCTGATTGCTGTTTCCACTAAATCTCTGACCATTGATTCTACGTCACGTCCGACATATCCAACTTCAGTAAACTTCGTCGCTTCCACTTTAATGAAAGGTGCACCAGAAATCCTTGCAATTCTGCGGGCAATTTCTGTTTTCCCCACACCTGTCGGACCAATCATTAAGATGTTTTTAGGAACGACTTCATCCTTTAGCTTATCATGTAAAAGACTTCTTCTGTAACGGTTTCTTAAAGCCACCGCCACTGCTTTTTTCGCATCAAGCTGACCAATAATGTACTGATCGAGCTTTTCAACTATCTCTCTTGGGGTGAACGGCTTTTTCTCCATACGTCTCATGTCCTTTCTATTCAAGCTCTTCTAAAGTGATTTGATCGTTCGTGTAGACACAGATTTCTCCGGCCGTTTCAAGAGCCGCCTTTGCAATCTCTCGAGCTGAGAGATGGTCACCTGCATGTTTTTTGAGTGCTCTCCCGGCGCTAAGCGCGTAGTTGCCGCCTGACCCGATAGCCAAAATGCCATCGTCTGGCTCGATGACCTCTCCTGTTCCAGATACGAGCAGGATGCTTTCTTTATTCATGACGATAAGCATGGCCTCAAGCTGTCTGAGCATCTTGTCACTCCGCCATTCTTTCGCCAGTTCTACAGCTGCTCGTTTTAGGTTACCACCGTATTCTTCAAGCTTCGTTTCAAACTTCTCAAAGAGTGTAAATGCATCTGCAACTGAACCAGCAAAACCTGCGAGTACTTTGCCTCCGAAAAGACGGCGCACTTTTTTTGCTGTGTGTTTCATGACGACAGCCTGCCCAAAAGTGACTTGACCGTCTCCAGCCATCGCACTTTTTCCTTTATGTTGAACGGCAAAGATTGTGGTTGCATGAAATGATGACATGAAAAAACCTCCTTTTAGGATCGTTTAAAAGCCCTTGGGTGATGAGACATGTACGTTTTTCTTAAAGAATCTTTTGATACATGCGTGTACACCTGTGTTGATGATAAATTTGAGTGACCGAGAAGTTCTTGAACACTTCTTAAATCCGCTCCCTCGTTTAAAAGATGCGTAGCAAAGGTGTGCCTTAACATGTGTGGATGGATATGTAATGTGCCAGACGCCTTTTTCATTAATTCAGTTAGAATGAATCGAACGCCTCTATCTGTAAGAGGAGCTCCGCGCTGATTCAAAAACACATGTGAATCAGCACGATCCTTTCCCTTCACTTTCAGCTTCTGCCTTCCATCCTCTAAATATGTGGAGAGCGCTTCATGTGCATAAGATCCGAAAGGTACATACCGCTGTTTGCTGCCTTTCCCATGTACAAGCACTGTATCCATCGATAAATCAAGATCAGATTCTTTTAATGAACATAACTCACTGACCCTCATACCTGTTGCATAAAGTAGTTCTAAAATGGCTTGATTTCTTTGACCAAGCGGTGTATTTACATCAGAAACTGTAAATAGCTCTTTTAGTTCCTCTTCATACAAAAATGAAGGAATTCGCTTATCCTGCTTTGGTAAGCTAACGAGTAAAAAAGGATTTTCTTTCACAAGCTGTTCTCTTAATAAAAATTTATAAAAGCTGCGAAGTGCAGAGACTTTCTTACTAATCGTTCTTCTTGTAAGGCCTTTTTCATAAGCTTCTGTTAAATAAATTCTCGTATCTTGATAGGATACCTCTTCAAAACCGTCTATTCCTTGAATGTTCATAAATCTGACAAACTCTTCAATCGCCTCAGTATAACCTGAGATCGTTAAAGCTGAATAGTTCTTTTCAATCTGCAAATATTCAATGAATAAGTGGACAAGACGCTGTTTATCTGTCATTTTTACACCTCTTTAAGGCTTTTAAATGGTATCACATATCTTGCTTCCCGTGCAATGTTTTACTACAGAGATTTCGAAATAGTTTGAATAGTTTCGATTGCGCGTTTAGCGTACTCTGCATAGCGCTCTTGTTTGTTTTTAATTCGAACGCCAAGATCTTTCAGCAAGCCAAAGTTTGCATTCATCGGCTGGAAGCTTTTCTTGTTTGTTGATGTGATGTAGTAAGCCATACTGCCAATCGCTGTTTCTTCTGGAAGTGTCACAAGCTCTTCTCCTTTAACAAAACGAGCTGCGTTGATTCCAGCCACTAGTCCTGAAGCCGCGGACTCAACATATCCTTCAACACCAGTCATTTGTCCGGCAAAGAATAAGTCGTCTCTATTTTTAAATTGATACGTCGGTTTTAGAAGGCTTGGCGAGTTAATAAATGTATTACGGTGCATCACACCATAACGAACAATCTCTGCCTCTTCAAGACCTGGGATCAAACGAAATACTTCCTTTTGATCGCCCCACTTCAGATGTGTTTGGAAACCAACAATATTATATAAAGTACCTGCTGCATCATCCTGTCTTAATTGAACAACAGCGTAAGGTCTTTTTCCTGTTTTCGGATCTTCAAGTCCAACTGGTTTCATCGGTCCAAAGAGCATGGTTTTTTTCCCTCTTTTGGCCATGACTTCAATGGGCATACAGCCTTCGAAGAAGATTTCTTTTTCAAACTCTTTTAACGGCACAGTTTCAGCCGAAATGAGCGCCTCATAAAAACGATCGAATTCTTCTTCTGTCATCGGACAGTTTAAATAAGCCGCTTCCCCTTTATCATAACGTGATTTCAAGTACACTTTATCCATATCGATGCTGTCTTTCTCGAGGATCGGCGCTGCTGCATCGTAGAAATATAAATACTCTTCACCTGTTAAAGATTTCAATTCTTTTGAAAGTGCTTCTGATGTAAGAGGACCCGTTGCGATAATCGTCGGACCTTCTGGAATGCTTTGCACTTCTTCTTGAAAGACCGTCACATTCGGGTGATTTTTCACGCGGTCTGTGACGTTCGCTGCAAATTCATGACGATCTACTGCAAGCGCTCCACCAGCAGGAACCGAGCTTTCATCTGCTGCTGCGATGATTGCTGAGTCTAAATGACGCATTTCTTCCTTTAGTACACCTACTGCGTTTGTTAAAGCGTTCGCACGCAATGAGTTACTGCATACGAGCTCCGCAAATTTATCAGTGTGGTGAGCTGGTGTTTGTTTGACAGGTCTCATTTCATACAGATGGACTTTAATTCCACGCTTGGCAATTTGCCATGCCGCTTCACTTCCTGCTAAACCTGCTCCGATCACATTTACAAATTGACTCATTGTACAACTCTCCTATTTCGTAAGTTCTATTTGATGACATAAAAAAGCAGGTGAACAAGGCTGCTCACCGCTATTTTTGTTGTTCCTCTTTATAATCACAGTTCACACATTGAACTTGAATGCCTTTTTTCAGCTTTTTCTCTACAAGCATATTTTCGCATTTTGGACACTTTCTTTCAATTGGTTTGTCCCAAGAGACGAATTCACACTCTGGAAAACGATCGCAACCGTAAAAAATGCGGCGCTTCTTAGATTTCCGTTCAACGATATTTCCTTCGTGACAAGTCGGGCATTTGACACCAATATCTTTGACAATTGGTTTTGTGTTACGGCAGTCAGGGAAATTAGAGCATGCCATGAACTTACCGTATCTCCCCATTTTGTACACCATTGGATGACCACACTCTTCGCAATCAACTCCGGCGTATTCAGGCTCGATCTCAACTTCCTGCATCTCTGCTTCTGCTTTTTCTACCCTTTTTGCAAAATCTTGATAGAAACTGTCGATAATGCGTACCCATTCAATCGTACCTTCTTCAACGCTATCAAGTTCTTTTTCCATTTTCGCAGTAAATTCTACGTTAATGATTTCAGGGAAGAATTCAATAATTAAGTTGAGCACAATCTCTCCAAGCTCTGTTGGAATAAACCGTTTGTTATCAAGTGCCACGTAGCCGCGCTTTTGAATAGTATCTAATGTTGGTGCATACGTCGATGGGCGGCCGATACCTAGCTCTTCAAGGGTTTTGACAAGTCTTGCCTCAGTGTAACGTGGAGGCGGCTGCGTGAAGTGCTGCTCTGGTTCAATATCTTTTGAAAGAACGGTATCCCCCTCTTTCAGATCAGGAAGCATTTTGTCCTTTTCTTCTAACTGGTCGTCCTTCCCTTCAACATATACTTTCATAAATCCAGGGAATTTCACCTTACTTCCATTTGCACGGAAAGTAAGCCCGTTATTTTCAAGATCCACACTCATTGTATCAAGAACAGCTGGTGCCATTTGGCTTGCCACAAAACGTTCCCAAATCAATTTATAAAGACGAAGCTGATCTCTACTTAGCACGTGTTTGACATCTGCTGGTTTTCTTAGCGTAGAAGTCGGACGGATGGCTTCGTGAGCATCCTGTGCATTTTCGTTCTTTTTGGCAGTACGTTTTGTTGTATTCAAGAAATTCTTGCCGTACGTTTGATCAATGAAAGCAGATACTTCTTCAATTGCCGTATTGGAAATACGTGTTGAGTCCGTTCTCATATATGTAATGAGACCTACTGTACCTTCTTTACCAAGATCAATTCCTTCATATAATTGCTGTGCAATCATCATCGTTTTCTTCGCACGGAAGTTTAGTTTTCTCGCTGCCTCTTGTTGTAAGGTAGATGTTGTAAACGGAACAGCTGGGTTGCGTTTACGTTCTTTTTTCGTCACTTTTTCAACAGAAAACTTGCTTCCTTTTAATTTCGAAAGGATTTCTTTTACATCTTCTTTTGTTTTTAGCGGATGTTTTTTGCCATTTACGCCAAAGAAACTCGCTTCAAAGCTTTCTTTCCCTTTTAGGAAGGTGCCATCAATTGTCCAGTATTCTTCTGGTTTGAATTCATTAATTTCATTCTCGCGGTCAATAATCAGGCGGAGTGCAACTGATTGAACACGACCGGCGCTTAAGCCCTTTTTGACTTTCTTCCATAAAATTGGGCTGATTTTATATCCAACAAGACGATCTAAGATTCGTCTTGCCTGCTGCGCATCAACCAAGTCCATATCGATCATACGTGGATGTTTAAAGGAATCTTTAATTGCATCTTTTGTAATCTCGTTAAAGACAACGCGGCAATCCGAAGAGAGGTCAAGGTCAAGGCTGTGGGCTAAATGCCAAGCAATCGCTTCTCCCTCTCTGTCGGGGTCAGCTGCGAGATATACTTTTTTTGCTTTTTTCGCTGCTGTTTTTAATTCTTTTAAGACTGGACCTTTTCCTCGAATCGTAATATATCTCGGTTCGAAGTCATGCTCAGTGTCAACACCAAGCTGACTTTTCGGTAAATCCCTTACGTGCCCCATTGAAGCCTTTACTTTATACTTTTTTCCTAAATAACGCTCAATCGTTTTCGCCTTTGCTGGCGACTCAACGATGACTAAATAATCAGCCATACTCAAAATCCCCCTTAAGAGGTGTTCTCTCTTTATCCATTTCACAAATTTATATTTATGTTAATTGCACCTATCTAACAGGCAATCGTTAAAAATTCTTTATGATGAACATCATTATAAACACGAAAAACAAAGTGTAAACTTAAATCCTCACTATTATTAAATATTCCGATGTCTTTTGTCAAACGATATTTTTATGGGAGTTCAGTATATTGAACACCGCTCAAGGAGAATTCCTCTAAAATATCCTTCGTTGAATGAACAAGCTTGGCACCTTGCTGAATCAGTCTAGCTGGACCTATAGAATTAGAATCAAAGATCGATCCTGCAACAGCAAACACTTCTTTTCCTTGCTCTAATGCCTGATAGGCTGTAATAAGCGATCCGCTCTTTTCTTTGCACTGAACCACGATGGTTCCTCTTGTCAGGGCACTAATTAATCGGTTTCTCATTGGAAAATGCCATTTTTCTGGTTTGATATAAGGCGGATGCTCTGACAACAGTAAATGATGTTCTCCCATATATTGAGCCATTTGCACATGTTCTTTTGGATATACATGTTGAAAGCCGCCAGCTACAACACCAATCGTTTTTCCTTTTTTTCTTATGCACTCTTTGTGTGCAAGTCCATCAATTCCTTTTGCTAAACCACTCACAATCATCCAATCTTCCTCTACAAGTTCTCCAACAATTTTCTTCACGCACGCTTCTCCATAAGAGGATGGCACTCGTGTACCTACTACACCTAAACTTTTTTCTTCATTTAAATAGGTAACGTTTCCTTTTAGGAATAATACTGGGGAGGATCATAAATGTGTTTTAGTGAGCTGGGATATAAAGGTGATGTGATGGGAATCATGTGAATATTTTGCTTTAAATAGGCTTGAACGATGTGT
Source organism: Bacillus sp. FS02 (assembly GCF_024398395.1). Lineage (NCBI taxonomy): Bacteria > Bacillati > Bacillota > Bacilli > Caryophanales > Bacillaceae > Bacillus > Bacillus sp. FS02. Next base: position 350,826 of record NZ_CP074101.1, read on the forward strand.
TGAAAAATGGGGAATTCATTTTCTTCAGCTTGTTGTAAGCGGGTAAAGTCGATCTTTTGTAATGATCGATCCTGTTTGAAATGATGTGTTTCTTCATTTATATATAGCTCAGGATCGACCTTCCACCATTTTGTTAACAAAGAGGGTGAGATGAGGCCTTTTAAGCGGTGAAAAATCATTCTTTCGGACACGTTGTACATACCATTCCTCCAGTTTAAGATAGAAAGAAGAAGACTTGTCAAAGAACAAGTCTTCTTGTGTCATTAATGCGTTTTACAAGCTTCGAAGAGATTCTTCTCTTTTAACACTTTAATTAAGGTTTCTCCCATGACAGATGGTGTCTCTGCCACTTCAATTCCACATTCACGCATTGTTTTTACTTTTTCATCAGCAGTTCCTTTACCACCAGAAATAATGGCACCAGCATGTCCCATACGTTTTCCTGGAGGCGCTGTTTTACCGCCAATAAAGCCGACAACCGGCTTGGTCATATTTGCTTTTACCCATTCAGCTGCTTCTTCTTCAGCAGTACCACCGATTTCACCAATCATGATCACAGCATGCGTTTCAGGATCTTCATTGAAGGCTTTTAATACATCAATAAAGTTCGTGCCATTGACAGGGTCTCCGCCAATTCCTACAGCTGTTGATTGACCAACACCAGCCTCTGAAAGCTGATGTACCGCTTCATATGTAAGCGTTCCAGAACGAGATACAACACCAACATGACCTTTTTTATGAATGTAGCCAGGCATAATGCCAATTTTACATTCTTCAGGTGTAATCACGCCAGGACAGTTCGGTCCAACAAGTCTTGTCTTCTTACCTTCCATATAGCGTTTCACTTTAACCATATCCAGAACTGGAATGTGTTCTGTGATACAAATCACTAGATCCACTTCTGCATCAACAGCCTCTAAAATGGCGTCTGCTGCAAATGGTGCTGGTACATAGATAACAGAAGCATTTGCTCCAGTTGTCTGTACTGCTTCAGATACAGTATTAAATACAGGAACTCCCTCTACTTCAGTTCCACCTTTTCCAGGTGTGACACCGCCAACGATATTTGTTCCATACTCAATCATTTGTTTTGTATGGAATAAAGCGGTTGAACCGGTAATCCCTGAACAATTACTCTCGTATTTTTATTAATAAATACACTCATTTAGGTTCCCTGCCTTTCTGCTCTACTTGACTAAAGATACAATCTTTTCTGCCCCGTCAGCCATAGACTCAGCAGAAGTGATATTTAAGCCTGAATCACTCAGGATTTTCTTCCCTAATTCAACGTTTGTTCCTTCAAGACGTACAACGAGTGGTAATGTTAAGCCGACTTGTTTCGTCGCTTCAACAACACCTTCTGCAATGACATCACATTTCATGATGCCGCCAAAAATGTTCACGAAAATCCCTTTGACATTTTGATCAGATAAGATGATTTTAAATGCTTCCGTTACTTTTTCAGCAGTTGCACCGCCGCCAACATCAAGGAAGTTTGCAGGGTCCCCGCCGTAATGCTTGATGATATCCATTGTAGACATCGCAAGGCCTGCTCCATTCACCATACAGCCAATATTCCCATCTAGTGAAATGTAGCTTAGGTCATATTTAGATGCTTCAATCTCCTTTGGATCTTCTTCATCAAGGTCACGGTATTCTAATATATCTTTTTGTCTATATAAGGCATTGCTATCAAAGTTTAATTTTGCATCAAGTGCCATGACTTTTCCATCACCTGTTACAACAAGAGGATTTATCTCGGCAATTGAACAATCCTTTTCAATAAACGCATTGTAAAGGCTTGTCATAAACTTAACAGCTTGACCAACTAATTTTGTTGGAATATTAATTTTAAACGCAACTTCTCTCGCCTGATAGGCTTGGAGACCAATCGCTGGGTCGATGACCACTTTCACGATTTTTTCTGGCGTTTTTTCTGCTACTTCTTCAATTTCAGTACCGCCTTCTTCAGAAGCCATCAAAACAATTCTTGATGTCGCTCTATCCAAAACGAGTCCTACATAGTACTCTTTTTGAATATCGCAGCCTTCTTCAATAAGTAAGCGTTTTATTTCGCGCCCTTCAGGCCCTGTTTGATGTGTGACAAGTGTCTTGCCGAGCAATTCCTCTGCAAACCCTTTCACTTCATCTTTTGTTTTTGCAATTTTTACCCCACCTGCTTTACCACGGCCGCCTGCATGAATCTGTGCTTTTACGACATATACAGAGCTTCCAAGCTCTTCTGATGCTTTCACTGCTTCATCAGGTGTAAATGCTACTTTACCATTTGGAACTGAAACCCCATATTTTCTTAGGATTTCTTTTCCTTGGTACTCATGGATATTCATTTCCCATCCTCCCAACATATGTAGAAACAAAAATTATAAAATAGACTGCGCTTTCATTTTAAAGAATAAAAAAGAGAATGTCTAGGGTTCTATGTAAAATCGTAAAATCCTTCTAAACATTCAAACTTTTATTTTATTAAAAATATAAATTTTTCAGTCAAAACACTTATTTTACCTTATTTTTTCATTTTTTGATCCAATCGATAGATAAATGAAAATATTTCTGCTACAGTATCGTATAACGCTTCTGGGATTTCCTCATCGAGCGTTAAGTGGCGCATCAGTTCTACTAAATTACGGTCTTCTTGAATAGGGACTCCAGCTTTTTGAGCTTCTTCAATAATATGATCAGCCACATAGCCACTGCCTGTTGCAACGACTTTTGGCGCTTTTTGTTTTTCTTCATCATAGTGTAGAGCGATCGCTCTTCTAAGCGGTTTTGAATCTTTCATACTCGTAAGTCCAGCCCTTTCTCGCTGATTTTATGAAAGTGTTCATCTAGAAAGTCAGACGGATCAATTGGCTCTTCTCTCTTTTTCGCTGTAATCCCCGTCAAACTATACCCTAGGGCATTTAAATTCTCTCGAACAGCTGGAATCATTGGATTAATGGTCCCTTGCAGTTCGTGAGCCGTCTCGACTGTAATTGACATCACTTTTTGCTGAATCGTACAGTCTATTAACGTTTCTTCTAAGTTTTCCATGTTTAAATAAAACATTAAACGGCACTGAGAAATATCAATAGAGCCATCTTTTTTCTTATGCCCTTTTAGAATAAAGGTTAAATCTTGAACACTATGTTTTGAGAAAAGCGGGTAAGAAACCATCATTTGACTAACTGTTTGGTTTTCCTGATGCACTAGTAACTGCCCATTTAATCTATGGAATAATTGATCCACTTCTTTTTTTACGGGCTCGGGAACATCAGCTTGCCTTGCATCATTTAAAACCATCTTTAATTGGTGAAGCTCTTGGCTTTTGACATCTTGGCTGCCCTTTTCCAGTAATTTCAGCATCCCAATTTCATCTCGTACACCTATCGCTTTTTTCATCGTCATCAGTAAATTGAGTACATCGGTTTTATTGCCTAATGCTGGTTCAGTCTGCTGAATGACCTTTACCAATGCGTTCGCCTCTGTTTTTGAAAGAAACGGAAATTCCCTTTGAAGCACGGCTGCCTTTGCGTCAGCCTGTGGCCCTGCCTGCTGGACTGCTTGAACCAGTGATGTGAGTTGTTTTACATCAAGCTGCTGCTGTCCGTCTGTACCTTGCTTTGTGATGCTCGTCAGAATGCGTTCTATTTGCTGAAGCGGGAGCTGTTTTGGACTTAATAATTGCTGCACGCTGTTCTGATTCACTGTATCCGCCTGTCGCCCTTGTTGTATAGCGGTGGGCTGGCTCTGCTTTGTTTGCTGAGCCGGATTGACATGAGGCTGCACTTGCTGCAAGCTTTCTCCTTGCTTCGTTTGACCTTCTTTTGCTCCTAGAAGCACCGATAAGAGCTTTTCTGCATGAACGGTTGTCTCAGCATTTACAACCGTACGAACGGCCTGTGTAAGAGCCTGTGTGGCTTCTGATTGCTTCGGAAGCTGTGTTAATCGATCTAGCAGTGCTGTCACATCCTGATGAAGTGCAGAGGGGGATTTCATCGCTAATATTGATTGGAGCACTCCTTGTTGAATCGGCAAATCTTTCTTTAAAGCAAAAAGAAGTGCTTGCAGACCTTTTTTGATATCCGCACCTTGAAGTTGTTCAATCCATTTTACTGCCGTTTTTAACTCTGCTTCGTTGATGACCGGTTTTTCTTTTAAAAAAGCTGTAGCTGTTAACATTTGTTCAAGTCCATTTTTAAGCGACAGACCTTCTAGTAGTTTAGCTGCGGCATCCTTTAATGTTTTAGGATCTTGGTCAAATTGCTGAACAGGTCTTAATTTACTCAGACTGCCTCCACCTTCTTGTTCTAATTGGAACCAGTAGAAAGAATCGGCTTTTAGCTGAGCCGCTAGCTGCGCTTTGATTTTGGTCGAACCTATTTGAACAAGTGCTGTATCATCCCCGAGCATTTTCAGTACTTTGCCGAGAATGAGCCGGTGAATATTTTCCTTTCCTTCCGTGTTAAGCGGAACAGATTCTGCCGTATTCAGCCGACTATTCAGTGCAGTATGTATATCTTCAACTCTTGTCATCACAGGCAGCCTCCTTGTGTCAAAATATTTATGAAATAACAGATTTCACTGGTGCAAATGATAACCGGTGGATAGGTGTGGCGCCATGTGTTTGAATGGCAGCAAGGTGCTCTTTCGTTCCATACCCTTTATGTTTTTCAAATTGATACTCAGGGTACTGGCGTCCATACTCTTCCATCATTTGGTCCCTTGTCACTTTGGCAATACATGCACCAGCTGCGATGGATGCGCTTTTAGCATCTCCTTTGATGATATTCTCCTGTTGAGTAGGAAGCGGGAGCGTCATCGCATCTATGAGTAGATAATCAGGTGTGTGAGTGAGCTGCTTTACAGCCCTCACCATCGCCAGTCTTGATGCTTCGTATATATTGATTTCGTCAATCGTTGCCGCATCAACAATGCCGATGCCGATGTCGAGCGCTTCCTTTTGAATGAGCTCATAATAGGTCATTCTTTTTTTCTCAGATAGCTGTTTTGAATCATTTAAACCGAGTAGGACGGTATCTTCTTTTAATATCACAGCTGCCGCAACCACTGGGCCAGCGAGTGGTCCTCTTCCTGCTTCATCTATGCCTGCAATATAAGTGTATCCTTGCGCTTTTGCTTTGGTTTCAAATTGCAGCATTTGCTTCCATGCTGCATGTAGTTCTTGCTGCTTTTCTCTGTCTTTGTTCCATTTGTCCATCAGCTTATGGACACTTTTTCTTGTATCGTCTTTCAATAGTTCACGAATGTATGACTCGTCGTCAGCATGTTGTTCTATTAATTCTTTTATTTGTTTGACCGTGTACATTGGCTTTTCCGCAGCCTCCTTCTTTATATCGGCAGTTTTTCGCAAAAAATAAAGACCCGCATGAGCTGCGTGTCTTTTAGCTTTCAGGCTTCTCAAAAGTGAGGGGACCAAATTTTTCCGTTCGAATATCCCGAATAATGATTTCGGTCGTTTTGTCGTAATTAATGAATCCTCCACTCATCAGGCAGCCGCGTTTTGTGCCAATGGCATCAAACAGCTCAACTGTATCTTCAGGTATTTCTGCTAGATCATAACGTTTTTTTAATCGCTCTGGATAGTGCTCTTCTAAAAAGCGTAGCGCATAAACGGCGACATCCTGCAAGTTGATGATTGAGTCTTTAATCGCTCCGGTGACGGCCAGCCTAAGACCTACTTGTTCATCTTCAAATTTCGGCCAGAGAATTCCAGGGGTATCGAGCAGTTCAAGTTCTTTTCCTACCTTCACCCATTGCTGTGACGTCGTAATACCAGGTCGATCTCCTGTTTTCGCAATATTTTTCTTTGCCAACCGATTGATCAGCGTTGATTTGCCGACATTGGGAATTCCGATAATCAAAGCTCGAATGGCACGCGGCTTAACACCTTTTGCTTTCATTCGATCGAACTTTTCTTTTAAGATTTCTTTTGATGTCGTAATGATTTGATTTAACCCTTGTCCATCGACAGAATTAATGGCAAGCGACCGTACACCTTGCGCTTCAAAGTGTGCCTGCCACTCTTTTGTCATACGAGGATCTGCTTTATCTGCTTTGTTCAAAAGCATAATTTTCGGTTTGTTTTGGAGGATTTCTTCAATCATTGGGTTTCTAGAGGACATCGGAATCCTTGCATCGGTTAATTCAAATACGATGTCGATGAGCTTTAATTTTTCTGTGACTTCCCGTCTTGCTTTTGCCATATGGCCTGGAAACCATTGAATTGTCATATGTGCACCTTCTCTCTTCTAACGGTTGTCTCTATACATTGTACAAAAAAAGAGCCTGTTACAGGTAACAAGCTCTTTCCTTTGATATCATTATCGTCTGATTTCTTTGATACGAGCCGCTTTACCGCGAAGTTCACGTAGGTAGTAAAGTTTCGCACGACGTACCTTACCGTGACGTACAACTTCGATCTTAGCGATTTTTGGTGTGTGTACAGGGAATGTACGCTCAACGCCTACACCGTAAGAGATCTTACGAACTGTGAAAGTTTCGCTGATTCCACCACCACGACGCTTAATTACAACACCTTCAAAGATCTGGATACGCTCACGAGTACCCTCGACAACTTTCACGTGTACACGTAAAGTGTCACCAGGACGGAACGCAGGAAGATCAGTGCGTAATTGTTCTTTTGTGATTTCTTCAATCAATTGTTGCATCGTTTTCAACTCCTTCCAACAGATGCTCATGTCCTCTTTCTTCATTGCAGCGGAACATCGTTTTCAAACTTGAATCGGCAAGCCGTCCAAGTCACAAGTAGTATCATACCACACCTGTATACCTTGTGCAATACAATCTAGTCATTATGAAGCTGCCAAAGCCATCTTTTTTCTTCATCCGTTAATGTTTTGCAAGAATCGATCAAATCTGGCCGTCTTGTATAGGTTCGCTTCAACGATTCTTTACGCCGCCACTCTTCAATTTTGGCATGATTTCCAGAGAGAAGCACATCTGGTACTTTCAATCCTTTATAATCAGCTGGTCTTGTATAGTGCGGATGCTCAAGCAGACCTGTACTAAATGAATCTTCGATATGAGACGCTTCTTTTCCAAGCACATGAGGCAAAAGCCTGACCACACTGTCTGCAATCATCATCGCCGGCAGCTCTCCGCCTGTGAGAACGAAATCTCCGATTGAGATTTCATCTGTGACAAGATGCTCCCTGATGCGCTCATCGTAGCCTTCATAGTGGCCGCAAATGAACATAAGATGCTCTTCTTTTGCAAGCTCTTCTGCTTTCTTTTGTGTATATCTTTCTCCTTGAGGACAGACAAGAATAATGCGGGGCTTCTTGTTTGCTTTTTTCGTTAAATCTTCTACCGCATCAAATACAGGCTGTGCTTTCAGAACCATGCCAGCACCGCCGCCATACGGATAGTCATCCACTGTTTTATGTTTATGATCGGAATACTCCCTAAAATTCACGACATCAAATGAGACCGCATCTTTTTCCTGAGCTTTTTTTAAGATCGATGAGTGAAGCACCCCTTCAAACATTTCAGGAAACAGTGTTAAGAAGTCAATTTTCATTCGTCAATGAGTCCTTCCATCACTTCAATGTGTACTTTCTTGGATGAAATATCAACTGTTTTGACGACAGATGGAATATAAGGGATGAGGGCATCTTTTTTGCCTTTTCTTCCAACCACCCATACATCATTTGCCCCTGGCGTTAAAACTTCTTTGATTTGACCAATCAGTTTGTCCTCTTCATCATATACTTCACAGCCGATGATTTCGTGGAAATAGAATTCCCCTTCATCTAATGAACCAAGATGTTCTTTTTCTACTTTTAAAATCGACTCTTTTAATTGCTCAGCTTCATTTAACGAGCCGACTTCTTCAAATGTCAGTAAATCAAATTGTTTGTGCTGTCTATGTGATGCGACAGTCACTTTTAGCGGTTCTTTTTGATTTTGTTTGAAAATATAAAGGACGCTGCCTTTTTTGTAGCGTTCTTCTGGGAAATCAGTCTTTGACACAACACGTACTTCTCCGCGCACTCCATGTGTATTGACGATCTTTCCGACATTCAACCATTCTAGCTCCATGTTCTCAATCACCCCTGACGTATTTCCACAATGGTGCCGTCTTTCACGACGATGACATTGTCTTGCATTTTGTCATCCCATTTATCACCTATTTTTACTTCAATCAGCGCATCCACTTCTGTTTCTTTCATTTCACTGCCAAGAGGCAAGATATGCAGCTGCTCGACTTGAAAATCAATTTGCCTCATTTTCTCTTGTCTTTTTTCAATGGCTTTTTGAAATTGAGGGATGGCTTCTTGCTGATGTGGTTCTTTTTCATGCTTTTTTAGTTGAAAATATAGTTGATTGCACTCACGTTCTAGTCTTTCTTTTTTCTCCAAAAAAGTCGTTAACAGTTTGTCCTTACTGCTTTCAGTTAATACTTGCATGACGGTGACATGTTGAATGATCTGCATCTTCCTTTTTGTCCCCCTATCCGAAGGCATTTGTCCTCTACAGTATAACGAAAAATAGATTTAAACGTGTAAAAAAAGGGGAGGTCCTAAGCCCTCTCCCTTTTTAGTCAGCAATCTCAAGTTGAACTTTCTTAGAAGACTCTGCACTTGCTGCAAACATGACTGTTCGTATCGCTTTAGCTGTACGTCCCTGCTTACCGATCACTTTTCCGGTATCTTCAGCATTGACAGACAGTGTGTAAATGACCTGCTCATCTTTTTCTAATGAAGATACGTGAATATCTTCAGGGAAATCAACAAGTGGCTCGACGATGGACACAATCAATTCTTCCAAGGACAGCTCATTCATTATTTGCTGTTTTTCGCATTATGAAATTTTTCAAGAATTCCTTGGCTTGAGAAAAGGTTACGAACTGTATCAGATGGTTTCGCACCATTTTGAAGCCATTTAAGCGCTAATTCTTCGTTGATTTTCACCTCAGCTGGTGATACCACTGGGTTGTAAGTTCCAACTGTTTCGATGAAACGACCGTCACGTGGTGAACGAGAATCTGCTACAACAATACGATAGAAAGGAGATTTTTTTGCTCCCATACGTTTTAAACGAATTTTTACTGCCATTTTACTAGCACCTCCGAAAATATTTCAACAAGATAGTATATTAACAATGATAAAAGGGTTTGTAAAGTGTTTTTTCTTAACAACGGTTTTATCATGTATAACCAATTACATAAATGGTAATTTAAAGCCGCCTTTTTTCTTTCCTTTGGACATATTGGTCATTTGCTTCATCATCTTTTTCATTTCGTCAAATTGTTTTAAAAGGCGATTGACTTCCTGTACAGTTGTTCCGCTTCCTTTTGCAATCCGTTTTCTGCGGCTTGCATTGATGACCTCTGGCTGTTCTTTTTCTTCGGTCGTCATTGATTTAATGATCGCTTCGATGTGATTGAGCTGCTTTTCGTCTACTTGGACGTTTTTGAGCCCTTTCATTTTACCGGCTCCCGGCATCATTTGGATCAGTTCATCAAGTGGACCCATGTTGCGAACCTGCCCAAGCTGCTCGAGGAAATCATCGAGCGTGAAGCTCATTGTCCGCATTTTTTGTTCAAGCTCTTTCGCTTTATCTTGGTCAACGTTTGCTTGTGCTTTTTCAATAAGCGTGAGCACATCTCCCATGCCAAGAATTCTCGATGCCATACGCTCTGGATGGAATGGTTCAATTGCATCAAGCTTTTCACCTAGTGCGGCGAATTTAATCGGCGTATTTGTGACTGCACGAATTGAAAGTGCTGCCCCGCCTCGCGTATCACCGTCTAGTTTTGTCAGAACGACACCTGTTAAACCAAGCTGTTCATTAAAGCTTTTTGCGACATTGACAGCATCTTGACCAGTCATCGAGTCAACAACGAGGAAAATCTCTTCTGGATTTGCGACTTCTTTTACTTTCTGAAGTTCATCCATTAAGTCTTCATCAATATGAAGACGTCCTGCTGTATCTAAAATGACATAATCATGATGTTCTTCTTTCGCTTTTTCAATTGCCTGTTTGGCAATTTCGACAGGACTAACTTGATCACCTAATGAGAATACGGGCATATCAAGCTGTTTCCCAAGCGTTTGAAGCTGCTGGATCGCTGCTGGTCTGTAAATATCAGCAGCCACCATCATCGGCTTGCGATTATGTTTTTTGCGAAGTAAGTTGGCAAGCTTTCCAGTTGTGGTCGTTTTACCTGCCCCTTGAAGACCAACCATCATAATGACAGTTGGAGATTTTTTTGCTACAGCGATTTTACTCTCTTCCCCGCCCATTAATTCAGTGAGTTCTTCTTTTACAACTTTAATGACCTGTTGTCCTGGGGTAAGACTTTGCATGACCTCTTGTCCAACTGCCCGCTCGCTTACTTTTTTCACAAAGTCTTTGACTACTTTAAAATTGACGTCAGCTTCAAGAAGGGCAAGGCGTACCTCGCGCATCATTTCTTTTACATCTTGCTCTGACACTTTTCCTTTGCCGCGGATTTTTGAAATCGTCTGCTGCAGTCGGTCGGCTAATCCTTCAAATGCCATACTGTGCCGCCTCCTAATCTAATTTCTCAAGCGATTCAATTAAAGCTTCTGCTTCTTCCTTTTGCGCGGAATCTGCTACAAGCTCTCTCATTTTTGTGAGAAGTTCTTTACGCTCTTTAAATTTCTTAAACAAGAGCAGCTTTTCTTCATATTGTTCAAGCATCGCTTCAGTCCGTTTAATATTATCATAAACAGCCTGTCTTGATACTTCATATTCATCCGCAATTTCACCGAGGGAAAAATCGTCTAGGTAGTAAAGCGACATGTAGCTCTTTTGTTTTGCGGTCAACAACGATTGATAGAAATCAAACAAGTAGTTCATTCTCGTTGTTTTTTCAAGCGTCATGGGCTCTCTCCCCTTTGTTAAGTTCATTCCCTTTACAACAACTAAGTTTACACGGTTCTAATCTATGTGTCAAGTTTTTATCTTGTCACTTCCTGCGGCGATATATAAATAAAAATGCCGGCAGTTTTGCCGGCATCCCCAGATTGTTGACAAAGGGCTAAAATGAACTTGATTTTAGCACTTTGTCTTCTTTTCAGCGTGATAGAAAACCTTTGCAGTCTAGGAAGGACGAGTACTGGCGCGGAGCGAATTTATCATTCGTGAGCACCAGCACGCAGGACTGACAAAGAATGCGAGGGTTTGTCTACACGCTGAATGCCGGCAGTTTTGCCGACATCTTGATTAGTCTTCTTGATCAATCATGTCTGAGAATAATCCGTACACATACGATTCAGCATCGAACTCTTGCAGATCGTCTACTTTTTCACCTAATCCGACAAGTTTTACAGGGATGTTGAGCTCATTGCGAATGGCAAGAACAATCCCGCCTTTTGCAGTACCGTCAAGCTTTGTTAAAGCGATACCTGTCACGTTTGTTGCTTTAGAAAATTCCTTCGCTTGCGCCATCGCATTTTGACCCGTTGTCGCATCAAGGGCAAGCAGTACTTCATGCGGTGCATCGGGCACTTCGCGTTCAATGACTCTCTTGACCTTCTCCAGCTCTTTCATCAAGTTGACTTTATTTTGCAGTCTGCCTGCTGTATCACAGATCAGGACATCTGCTTTTTTGGCTTTAGCTGATTGAACGGCATCATAGATGACCGCTGCCGGGTCAGAGCCTGCTGTTTGTTTAACGACAGGAACACCAGAGCGCTCGCCCCATACTTCAAGCTGCTCAATCGCCCCCGCACGGAACGTATCACCTGCTGCTAAAATGACGGATTTCCCTTCATTTTTCAGCTTGTTTGCCAGCTTACCAATGGTTGTGGTTTTACCGACACCGTTCACGCCTACAAATAAAATAATATTTAAACGGCCGTCTTCAATGTTCAGTTCAGAGATTTGTTCCTCACCGCTATTGTAAATCTCCACGAGTTTTTCAGAGATGACTGCTTGTACTTCACTTGGGTCTTGAATGTTTCTTAATTTCACTTCTTTTTTCAGCTCATCAATCAGTTCCATCACAGTCGTGAAACCAACATCAGCACCGATTAACACTTCTTCTAGTTCTTCAAAAAAGTCTTCATCCACTTTACGATAGCGAGAAATGAGTTCATTTACTTTTCCCTGAAACGAATTTCTCGTTTTTTCAAGTCCATCTTTAAACTTTTCTGATACTGAATCGGTTTGCTGCGTAAATTTTTCTTTTAATTTCTTAAAAAAGCTCATTGGTTCAAAAACCTCCTTTAATTACTGGACAAGCTCTTTCGTTTCCTCTAGTTTGACAGATACCAGTTTTGAGACACCTGACTCCTGCATCGTGACACCGTACAGAACATCTGCTTCTTCCATGGTTCCTTTTCGGTGTGTAATCACAATGAACTGTGTTTCTTGGCTATATTTCTTTAAATACTGGGCAAAGCGGAACACATTCGCTTCATCAAGCGCTGCTTCTACCTCATCTAGCACACAGAATGGAACAGGTCTCACTTTTAAGATCGAGAATAATAAAGCGATGGCTGTTAATGCTCTTTCTCCGCCTGAAAGCAGGCTTAGATTTTGCAGCTTTTTCCCCGGCGGCTGCGCCACAATATCGACGCCTGAGTTTAGTAAATCGTTTGGATCTGTCAACTTAAGGTCTGCTCTTCCTCCGCCAAATAATGCTTGGAAAACAGATTCAAAATGCCCGCGGATTTGAGAGAATGTCTCAGAGAAACGTTTCGTCATCTCCTGATCCATTTCTTCAATGACTTGGAATAACGTATTTTTCGCTTCTGTCAGATCATTGCGCTGTTCAGTTAAGAAGAGAAAACGTTCATTCACACGTTCATACTCGTCAATACTGCCTAAGTTCACTGTTCCAAGCTCTTCAATGGCTAGTTTGATCAATTTCACGCGTTTTCTTGCTTCATCCGGCGATAGCGTCAGATGATACATTTCTTTTGCTCCTTCAAACGAAAGGGCATACTCTTCGTTTAAATAGGCGATGAGGTTATCAAGTTCAACTTCCATGCGGCCAAGCTTGATTTCTTCATCTTTTAAGCTTGTCGTGAGCTGTTTATACAGGCGTTTTTGCTCTTTTAGTTCACGTTCTGCGAATTCTAATGTTTCAGAAAGAGCCAGGCGCTGTTTGCGTCGCTCTGAGATAAGCGCTGTCGTTTTGTTTTTATGTTCCAGTTTCTCTTTTGCCGCTTCTTCCAGTTGTTCGGCGCCGCTTGAGCTGGATGACATTTCACTTGTTAAGAGGGACAAATCTTCTTTTGTTTCCGTCAGCGTCTTTTCAGCCTCTTCTAATTCAGCCGTTAAGCTCGATAGTTTTTCTTGTTCATTCGCTAAAGACTGCTCTTTTTTGGCAAGCGAGATTTTCAGCTCTGTTAATTCGGAAGAAATGGTTTCTTTCGTTGAGCTTTGGGTCTGCTTCCGTTTTGTTAACGTGTTGATCTCTTCGTCAAGAGAGGTCAGTTTCTCACCTATAGATGTTTCAAGGGCTGCCTGCTCTTTGTCCTTGCTCGCAAGTTCGCTAGAGCGCTGCTGCAACTCTTCTTTTTCTTGATCATAGAGCTCTAGATGAGCGTTAATATTTTTTTCCGCTACTTGCAGTTCATATAATGTCCCTTTTAACTCTTGCTGCTTTTCTCGAAGCATTTCGCCGCGCTGACGCAGTTCATTTAATTGGACTTCGCTTGCGGCAATCGATTGCTTCGTTTCTTTTGTTTCTTTTTCAAGGATCGTTGTTTTTTCTTCCATTTCAACGAGCTGCTTTGTTAATGTTTCAATCTCTCGGGTTCTGGAGAGGAGGGAATTGTTCTTTTTCTTTACGCCGCCCCCAGTCATTGAACCGCCTGGGTTCACCACGTCCCCATCAAGGGTCACGATGCGATAACGATGTCCAAGCATTTTCGCCAGCTCATTGGCACCTTTTAAGTCTTGAACAATCAGGACCGTTCCAAGCAAATTCTGTATGACTTTTTCATACTTTTCGTCAAAGGAAACGAGCTGACTCGCTACGCCGATAAATGCGTCATGCTGCTCAGCTGTTTGAATATCTCTAAACTGAATGGTTCGTTCTTTGATGACGTTCATCGGCAGGAAGGTCGCACGCCCAAAGGAATGCTGCTTTAAGTATCCAATGGCCTGTCTGGCAGCCGCTTCATTTTCAGTAACGACATGCTGCGTGGCTGCGCCAAGTGCAATTTCAATCGCTGTTTCATGTTGCTGCTCTGTTTGAATCAGCTCTGCAATCGCCCCGTGAATACCGCCTAACCGGTCCTTTGCCTTTAAAACCTCTTTCACTCCTTGGAAAAATCCTGAGAAGTCTTCCTGCATGGATTCAAGCATTTCTTTTTTAGATTTTGCCTGCTGTACATATTGATAGGCTTGGTAAAGAGCCGTTTCTTTTTTCTCGTATTGACGTTTCATCTGCTCTAGCTTTTGTTCCGCTTCTCTAAAGCGTTTCACCTGAGCCAAAATGTCTTCTTCTCGTTCTGAAAGTTGCTGCTCGGCTTCTGTTTTCTTTTCCTTCACAGATACCCGTTCTTCGATATGTTTCTGATTATTTTGCGTTAACCGCTCTAGCTGCAAGGCTGCTTGGCGCTGCTGCTCTTCTAGTAATGTACGTTCGTTTCGGATAGAAGCTTGCTCGTTTAATAGGTCAAAATAATCGCTTTTTAGCTGTTCAATTTGCCCTTCCACATCTTCACTATGAAGAGACAGCTGATGCTGTTTTGTTTTCACTTCATCTTTTAGCTGCTGCACTTCTGTTTGCAGGCTGTCACGTGTGACTTTCTGCTGTTCAATTTTTTCCGTTAACAACGCCTGTTTTTCGGTTAAACGCACGAGCGTGTCTTCTAGCTGCCCTTGGTTAGCGGCCGCATTTTTTTTCCGTTCTTTTAGAACTTCTTTTTTCCCTTCAAGCTTTTCTAGTTCTTCACTTGTGAAAAGGAGGACTTCTTGGAGGTCATGAATCGAATCGTCAAGCGCCTGAATACGGTCTCTCGCTTCTTCGATTTTGGCTTCCTTCGCTTGAATGTCTGTGGACTGCTTCATTTCATCTTGTTTGAACCGCTCGACAGCTTCACCAAGTGTTGTCCATTTTTTGTGCAGTGCTTCAATATCATGGACGGTGAGAGCAATTTCTACATTTTCAAGTTCTTCTTTCTTTTGCAGATAGTCTTTTGCAATAGATGCCTGCATTCTTAGTGGTTCTACTTGATCTTCTAGTTCATGCAGAATATCTTCTACCCGGTTTAAGTTGTCCTGCGTTTCAAACAGTTTATTCTCGGCTTTTTTCTTTCTTGTTTTATATTTCAGGACACCCGCTGCTTCTTCAAAGATGCTACGTCTTTCTTCAGCTTTACTCGATAGAATCTCTTCTACCTTCCCTTGGCTGATGATCGAAAAAGCTTCTTTTCCAAGACCTGAATCCATGAAAAGATCAATAATATCCTTTAAGCGGACAGATTGATTGTTAATGAGAAATTCACTTTCTCCAGAACGATAGACTCTTCTTGTCACACTGACTTCGTGAAAATCGATCGGCAAAAAGTGATCTTCGTTATCGAGCGTTAATGTCACTTCTGCTAAGTTGACTCGTTTTCTTGAATCACTTCCTGCAAAAATGATGTCTTCCATTTTTCCTCCGCGGAGGCTTTTTGCTGATTGCTCTCCAAGTACCCAGCGGATCGCATCAGTAATATTACTTTTGCCGCTTCCGTTTGGTCCAACAACAGCTGTAACCCCTTTGACAAAGTCTACAGTCACCCGCTGTGCGAAAGATTTGAATCCTATCACGTCTAAACGTTTGAGGAACATGAGAGTGATCCTCCTTATGTATTTAAAGTACTATTATCTTACCATATGAACTGAAAAAAGATGATGGAAAACAGAGTGAAATCCCCCTGAATCACGAGGGGGATTTTATTGGTTCATATGATGTTTCTGTAATTTAGCAAGTGCTTCCTGTGCAGCATGCTGTTCCGCTTCTTTTTTTGAACGGCCATTTCCAATTCCGAGCACTTCTCCTCTAAGGGATACATTGGCTTCAAATTCCCGGTTATGTGCTGGACCTTTTTCATGCAGGATTCGGTATTCAAGTACACCTTTTCCATCTCGCTGAACAAATTCTTGAAGCTGGCTTTTAAAGTCCATGACATGTGAGAATGCCCCGTCATTAATTTTCGGGTATACATAGGCTTCTAGGAATCGTTCAACAGGCTCAAGTCCTTGATCTAAATAAAGCGCTCCGATAAACGCCTCAAATACGTCTGCTAAGAGTGCCGGACGCTTTCTACCGCCTGTCATTTCTTCCCCTTTTCCTAAAAGAACAAGGTCTCCGAAGGACAGCTCATGTGCTAATGACACAAGTGATGGCTCACATACGATCGCCGCTCTCAGTTTTGTTAAATCTCCCTCACTCATGGCTGGGTACTTTGCAAATAAGAACTGTGAGATCGTCAACTCTAAAACAGCGTCCCCTAAAAATTCAAGTCTTTCATTATCCTCATAAGGTTTTTTCCGATGCTCATTCACATAAGAGGAATGTGTAAAGGCTTGATAGAGTAGTTTTTCATTTTTAAAGTGTACAGAAATGCGCTGCTGAAATTCTCTGAATTGCTCTAGTTTTTTGCTCTGTTTCTGTTTGTCTTTATATTGTTTTGGCATAGCAACCTCCAGGTAGGCGTCATCGCCTTTAAGGATACTGATTATATGGAGTCTCTCTTTCTACATGCAAGGAAACCGTGCTCCTTAGCATCTGAAAAAGGCTGACAATTGATCAGCTGAATATGTTGAAACTAACATAAATTTTCAAAGTCCCGCCATGAAAATAGACGGGACTTTGTTACGCTTATTGCTGGTTATTTATGTAGTTCACAGCGTCACCGACTGTTGCAATTTTTTCAGCATCTTCGTCAGAAATTTCCATATCGAACTCATCTTCAAGTTCCATAACTAGCTCAACTACATCAAGGGAATCAGCGCCTAAATCTTCTTTAAATGAAGCCTCCATTTTCACGTCAGCCTCATCAACGCCAAGGCGGTCTACAATAATTTTTGATACACGCTCTAATACGTCTGCCATTGCCTTTCACCTCCCCTCAAAGTATTATAGTTGATTCGTTTTTAAAAAACTAGAGAAAACGTAACGAAATTTTGATATTTCTTAGGACATAACCATTCCGCCATCTACTTGGATGGTTTGACCTGTAATATAACCTGCTCCTTCTGAAGCTAAAAAGACAACAACGTTGCTTATATCTTCAGGCGCACCAAAGCGTGCGAGCGGGATTTGCTTAAGCATTTCTGTTTGAACATTCTCATCAAGCTTGTCAGTCATATCAGTAGAAATAAAGCCTGGTGCTACAGCATTGACTGTAATATGACGGCTTGCCAGCTCTTTCGCTGTTGTTTTCGTTAATCCGATCACACCAGCTTTTGCTGCAACGTAGTTTGCTTGTCCAGGGTTTCCGCAAACGCCGACAACAGATGCTACATTGATGATTCTTCCGCTGCGCTGTTTCATCATTTGACGTGTCACAGCTTTTGTACAGTTGAAGACACCTTTTAAGTTTATGTTAATGACATCATCCCATTCATTTTCTTTCATTCTCATGAGCAGGTTGTCCTTTGTAATTCCAGCATTATTCACAAGAATGTCGATTGAACCAAATGTATCAACGGCTTGTTTCATTAATGCCTGTACTTCTTCTGCATTTGACACATCCGCTTTGACAGCAAAAGCCTGCTGGCCAAGTGCTTTGATCTCATCGACGACTTCATTTGCTTTTGCTTCGTTGCCTGAATAGTTCACCACAACATTGGCACCTTTTTTCGCCAAATCGATCGCAATCGAACGGCCAATACCGCGAGATGCACCTGTGACAACGGCTGTTTTATTTGTAAGCATCAAGAATCCCCCTTGAGTGTTTGAATAGCTGCTTCAATTGTTGCTTGATCTGATACGGAAATGGTCGTCAGGCGGCGATTGACTTTTTTCACAAGACCTGAGAGCACTTTACCAGGACCAATTTCAATAAATGTTGTCACGCCTAAGTCAATCAAGCGTTCTACACTTTCTTCAAATCGAACAGGAGAATACAATTGTTCAATCAGCTTCGTTTCAATTTCATTACGTGATGTCACGATGTCTGCTGTTACGTTTGAAATCACTGGCGTAGCGGCATCAGAAATGTCTAATTTAGATAATACATCTGTGAATTTTTCAGCTGCTGGTTTCATTAATGCAGAATGGAAAGGTCCACTCACTTCAAGTGGAATTGCACGTTTTGCGCCCTTTTCTTTCGCTTTCTCTGATGCAAGTTCCACACCTTTTGCTGTACCGGAGATGACGATTTGGCCCGGACAGTTTAAGTTCGCAAGTTCTACAAGATGACCGCTTTCTGTCACTTCTTTTGTCACTTCTAAAAGCGCTGCTTGGTCTAAGCCAAGAATCGCCGCCATTGCGCCTTCTCCTGCTGGAACGGCTTCATTCATTAATTCGCCGCGCTTTCTCACTGCGAAAACGGCATCTTTAAACAAAAGAGCTCCCGCTGCAACAAGGGCTGTATATTCACCTAGGCTGTGCCCTGCTGCATAATCTGCTTTGATTCCGCTCTCTTCAAATTTCTTTAAGATCGCGATGCTTGTCGTTAAAAGAGCTGGCTGTGCATTATATGTCAGCGTCAGTTCTTCTGCATCTCCTTCAAAAATCATTGAAGATAAATCAAAACCAAGGGTCTGATCTGCTTCTTCAAACACAGCTTTAGATGCTGCTTCTTGGTCAAATAAATCTTTTCCCATGCCAATTTTTTGAGAGCCTTGGCCTGGGAATAAAAAAGCAATTTTACTCATGCTGCTCTACCTCCATTACGACTCATTCGTGTCTTCTTTTTGAACTTCTTGATGAATGATAGCTGAAACGTCTTTTTTAACGATGTCGCGCGCCTGACGAATGGCATGAAAAATCGCATTTTCATCAGAGGAACCATGCGCTTTAATAACGGGTGCTTTTAAACCAAATAATGCGGCACCACCATATTCGGAGTAATCCATTTTAGATTTCATCTGCATTAATTTTGGCTTCATCATACCTGCTGCTATTTTAGCTGTGAAGCTGGATGTTAAGGTTTCTTTCAGCATTTTAAAAACAGAAAGAGCTGTGCCTTCGATCGTTTTAAGGGCGATATTCCCCGTGAAACCATCTGTGACAACGACATCAGCTACACCTTCTAATAAGTCACGCGATTCTACATTTCCTATGAAATTCAAATCTGATGCTTTTAATAATTCAAAGGTTTTTTTCGTTAAATCGTTGCCTTTTTTATCTTCTGTCCCGACATTTAAAAGTCCAACGCGTGGATTGCTCTTCGGGAAGACATGCTCTGCGTAAATAGATCCCATCATGGCATATTGCACAAGATGCTCTGGCTTTGCATCAACGTTTGCGCCGACATCCAATAATAAGAACCCGCTGCCATCAAGTGTTGGCAACGTCGGAGCAAGTGCTGGTCTGTCAATGCCATCAATTCTGCCTACGATAAACAGGCCTGCTGTCATGAGTGCCCCAGTATTTCCAGCTGAAATACAGGCATCTGCTCTTCCTTCTGAAACTTCCTGCGCCATTTTCACCATAGAAGAATCCTTTTTACGTCTCACTGCACGCACTGGCTCATCCGTTGGTTCAATGACTTCTTTTGCATCTAAGATCGTGATGCGTTCATGATTTGTTATGTATGATTTGATCTTGCTTTCATCGCCGACTAGTGTAATCTCGATATCTGAAAATGCTTCTAAGCTTTTTTGCACACCGTCAATAATGGCTTTAGGGGCATGATCTCCCCCCATTGCATCGACTGCAATTCTCATGTTATGTGCCACCTTTTACTTTTGTTTTGAGCGATACATGACGAAATCGCCTGAGAAGACAACTTCCTCACCTACATAGCTGTTTACTTCAACTACGGTTCTGCCTTTTTCTTTATCATGTGAGGCAACTTTGGCTTTTGAGACGACTCTTTCGCCTTGTTTGACCTGCCTTGTAAACTTAATATTTGCTTTTGCTGTCAAAGCCAGTTCATCGTCGATGACGGCTACTGCCAGCGAATTTGCCTGGGCAAAAAGATGATGTCCCCTGGCAATTTGGTTACGACTGAATACATGCTCTTTTCTTACTTCAAAAATGGAAATCGCTTGATCATCAAGCTCTACATCAATCATTTCTCCAATGACTTCATCCAGCGGAAGAGACTTCACTTCATCCTCTAATGTCTTTTCGGCCACGTGCTTAATTCGTTCGCGTAATTCAGGGATTGACAGCTCCAAACGGTCAAGACGAACCGTTTGAATGCTTACACCGAACTTACTTGCCAATTCTTCATCAGTAATGAACGGAGTCGAGCTGATCGTTTGCTGGAGAAGCTTTTGTCGTTCTTTTTTATTTAGTTTCATATGCAGACACCATCCGTACATTTATGACTAGGTACTAATAGTAGTATATAATCTCATAGATGATAAATCAATCCTTGTTTCAAAAAGACAAGAAAATTCCTCCAGCACTTGATCAGCTCAATTTATCTCCGCCAAGCACACCGCTGTCTACGAGTGTTTGCCTAAGTTCTTTGTATTCAGGGTCTGTCCAAAAGGCTTCAGACTGCACGAGCTCTGCCGCATCTTTTCTAGCGGTTTCAAGCGCTCTATAGTCATGAACCATATCTGCCACTTTAAATTCAGGCATTCCGCTTTGTTTCTTGCCAAAGAAGTCGCCAGGGCCTCTTAATTCTAAGTCCTTTTCAGACAGTTCAAAGCCATCCGTTGTTTCAGACATGATCCGCATGCGCTCTTTACCGGTCTCTGATTTAGGGTCCGCCATTAAAATACAAAAAGATTGATGCTCTCCGCGTCCGACCCGGCCTCTTAACTGATGAAGCTGTGACAGTCCAAAGCGGTCCGCATCATAAATGACCATGATGGTCGCATTTGGCACGTTGACGCCAACTTCAACAACTGTCGTTGACACAAGGATTTGTACTTCATTGGAAGTGAAATCTCTCATCACTTGATCTTTTTCATCACTTGCGAGTTTCCCATGCATTAAGCCGATCGACCATTTTCCGCGATACGCCTCTGTCAGCATGCTGTGAACATCTATCGCATTTTGGACATCCAGTTTGTCTGATTCTTCTATAAGTGGACAAATAATATACGCTTGTCTGCCTTTTCTCAGCTCTTTATCAACAAAAGCAAGAATCCGTTCAAGCATGTCATGCTTCACCCAATACGTTTCAATCTGCTTTCGGCCGGCTGGCAGCTCATCAATGACTGAGACGTCCATTTCTCCAAATACTGTGATGGCAAGCGTTCTTGGAATCGGCGTTGCGGTCATAAACAAAACATCTGGGTCCTGCCCTTTGCTTCGCAGTTTTTTCCGCTGTTCCACGCCGAACCTGTGCTGTTCATCTGTAATAACAAGACCAAGCTGCTGAAATTCCACTTCGTCCTGGATAAGGGCATGCGTGCCGACTAAAATATCAATATCTCCCTCTTTCAGACGTTCAAGCAGTTCTCTGCGGCGCTTTCCTTTCACTGAACTCGTCAAAAGAGCAATATTTAGCCCCCATTTTTCAAATAGCTGATACAGTGAATCAGCATGTTGTTCAGCCAAAATTTCAGTTGGCACCATCAGCGCACCTTGAAAGCCGGATAAATGAGCGGCATAAAGGGCAATTGCCGCTACAGCTGTTTTCCCCGATCCAACATCTCCTTGAAGAAGCCGGTTCATTCGGTACGGGGATGCCATATCTGCCATAATTTCATCCAGCACTCTTGATTGTGCTTTTGTCAGTGGGAACGGCAGGCTATGAACAAACTCAAAGACCGCCTCTTTTGCGAACGGATGCTGGATGCCTGATGTTTTTTCTCGTTCTTTTTTTCTGATCGCTTGCATCTTCAGTTGAAAGATGAGAAATTCCTCGTACACGAAGCGTCGTCTTGCATGCTTGAGCGAGTCTCTCGTTTCAGGGAGATGAATGGTTTTTAGTGCTTCTTGATAAGACATGAGTTTATAAGCAGCTACAAGCTGCTTTGGCAGTGGATCTTCAGCATGGTCTACATAGAGTGACAACGCTTGTTTTACAAATCGTCTCATCATCTTCACGGTTACATTTTCTTTGACTGAATAAACAGGTTCTATACTGCCATCTTGTTCGTGTGTTCCTTTTTTAAATTCCTGCACCATAATGGATTGCCGGTTTTTATCCCACTTCCCTGTGACGGATACCGTATCGCCTAAAACAAGACTTCGTTTTAAATAAGGGCGATTGAAGCATATGGCTGTAATCAAAAAACGACCGACAAGCAGCCTGAATGTCAGCCTGCTTCGTTTTTTTCCATAATAGGTGAGAACGGGCTCACTGTGCACTTTTCCTTCAACTGTGACACGTTCGTCATGTCTGACTTCTTCTAAATTGCGAAGCTCATAGTCGTCATATCGATAAGGAAAGTAGCCGAGTAAATCGGCTACTGTGTAGATTCCAAGTTCATTTAGTGTTTTTTCTGTTTCTTCTCCAATCCCTTTGAGGGCAGAGATCTTATCTTGCAATTTCTGTATCACGAGATGAGGTCACACCTCCGAAAATCTTCTTTTCAAGCTCCCTTGCTGTCGGTGTTGCAGCAAGTCCGCCTTGTGCAGTCTCACGAAGAGCGGTTGGCATCGTTTGACCAATTTTGTACATCGCATCAATGACTTCATCACAAGGGATACGGCTTGTAATGCCGGCAAGTGCCATATCTGCTGCAATCATCGCATTAGAAGCGCCCATTGCGTTTCGTTTCACACATGGCACTTCCACAAGTCCTGCGACTGGATCGCAAACAAGACCCAGCATATTTTTTAAGGTGATGGCCATGGCTTCAGCGGATTGCTGCGGCGTACCGCCTGCCATTTCTACAATGGCTGCTGCTGCCATACCTGATGCAGATCCTACTTCTGCCTGACAGCCGCCTGCTGCACCAGAGATACTTGCGTTATTGGCGACAACAAAACCAAATGCACCAGATGTAAATAGGAACCTGACCATTTGTTCCTTTGTTGGCTTTAATGTTTCTTTCACCGCAAAGAGCGTTCCTGGCACAACACCTGCTGAGCCAGCAGTAGGCGTTGCACAGATCGTTCCCATTGCTGCATTCACTTCATTTGTTGCCACTGCCTTACTCACGGCATCTAAAATGGTATGACCAGACAATGTTTTGCCTGATGCGATATATGCTTGAAGTTTCACAGCATCCCCGCCTGTTAAACCAGATAATGATTTCACACCTTTCAGTCCGTTTTCAACGGCCTGTTCCATCACTTCTAGGTTGCGGTACATCTGCGAGAAAATGTCTTCACGTGACTTCCCTGTCACTTCCATTTCTTGAGTAATCATAATTTCTGAAATGGAGGTATTCCGTTCTTCTGTTAGCTGCACGAGTTCTTTGACGTTTTTAAACATCATACATAACCTCCTTGTTGTTACTCTGCAATTTGTGTGACTTGAATAATGTTTGGCAGCGTCTCAAGCTCTGTTAAAACCGCTGGATCAATATTCTGATCCACTTCAATCGTCATGAGTGCTTCTTGCCCGACCTCTTTACGTGCCACTTCCATATGACCAATGTTGATGGCGAATTTCGCTAACACATTGGCAACTGCTGCAATCGTCCCGTAGCGGTCGTTATGAACCACAAGAATGGCCGGATGATTTCCTGAGAGTCTCAGTTCAAAGCCATTTAATTCTGTGATTTCAATTTTACCTCCGCCAATGGAAATCCCGATTAATTCAAGGCTTCCATTCGCATCTGAAATTTCTACTTTTGCTGTATTTGGATGCGCTGGTACCGCATCTTCTTCTTTAAACTCAATGTCGATTTCTTTGCTTTTTGCAATATCGATCGCTGTTTTAATTCGTTCATCAAATGTATCAAAGTCAAGAACACCGCCGATAATGGCTACATCTGTCCCGTGTCCTTTATACGTATCTTTAAAAGAGCCATAAAACGACACAGTAATTCGTTTCGGTTCCCTTCCGAACAAGCTGCGAGCCACTCTTCCAATACGAGCCGCACCCGCCGTGTGCGAACTTGATGGACCAATCATGACGGGTCCAATAATATCAAACACACTTCTAAATTTCATAGGTCTTCCCCTCTCATCACCAATCACAGATTGGTTTGTTACTCCCTTTAGACTAATGGATTCATTCGATTCCCGCAACTCATTTCACCGATGAACACATAGTAAAAAAATGCAAAAGAAGAAGAAGGGCTTCATGTGCCCTTCTTTCTTTATTCAACAGCCAAAATATATGAATAAAGCGGCTGTTTTCCATCGTGGACTTCAACTTCTACATCTTCAAATGTGTCTTCAATATATGCTTCTAAAGCTTCCATCTCATCAGATGATGCATCTTCCCCTTTGATGATTGTGACAATCTCATCATCTTCTGTCACCATTTGGGTCAAAAGCTCTTTTGCTGCATCTAATTGATTTTTAGCTGTTAAGGTGATTTTTCCATTGTATAGGCCCATATAGTCGCCTTTGGCAATGTCGATCCCATCAATTTGGGTATCTCTCACTGCAAAGGTAATTTGGCCGCTTTTCACATGATCAATCGCTTCTAACATCGCTGCTTCATTGTCTTCATTTGAAGCTGCTTCATTGAGAGAAAGAAGTGCCGACATTCCTTGAGGAACGGTCTTTGTCGGAATAACAACGACCTCACGACTTGAGACAGTTGCCGCCTGTTTAGCTGCCATGACAATATTAGAATTATTAGGTAAGATAAAGACGGTTTCGGCATGAATGCTATCAATTGCTTTGACAATGTCTTCTGTGCTCGGATTCATTGTCTGTCCGCCTTCAATGACGACGGATGCTCCGATACTTTTAAACAAGTCAGCAATCCCTTCTCCCATTGCGACACTCACTACTCCAAAACGCTGTTTTTCAGCAGCTGTTGCTTTTGGTGCAGCAGGCGAGTGATCTTTTTCTTCATTGACGATCGAGCTATGCTGCTCTCTCATGTTTTCAATTTTCATATTAATTAAGCTGCCATAGCGCTGTGCATATGATAAGACATCTCCTGGCTGCTCTGCATGAATATGAACTTTTGCAAGCGTATCATCAGATACCACAAGAAGTGAATCTCCGAATTCGCTTAATTCTTCTCTGAAGGCATTTTCGTCAAAGGACTGTTTGTCTTCTTCGAATTTCACCATAAATTCTGTACAATAGCCAAATTCAATATCTTCTGTGTTCATAT
Source organism: Bacillus sp. FS02 (assembly GCF_024398395.1). Classification (NCBI taxonomy): domain Bacteria; kingdom Bacillati; phylum Bacillota; class Bacilli; order Caryophanales; family Bacillaceae; genus Bacillus; species Bacillus sp. FS02. The sequence continues at coordinate 376,112 of NZ_CP074101.1, forward strand.
GGCTTTGTGCACTTTTATGATGCTCTGCACTCACTAATTCTTTTAATGTTGGCAAAGAGGCCGTTTTAGGAGGAAGCTCTTCTCCTCTTAATGAAGCAAGGAAACCTTCATATACACAAAGAAGCCCTTTACCGCCGCTATCTACAACGCCGACTTCTTTTAAAACAGGAAGGAGATCTGGCGTGCGGTCAAGTGATGCTCTTGCTTCCTCAATCGTTAATTCAAGCACACGATCGATTTGGTCTTCTGTTGTTGAAACAGCAACCGCTTTCTTTGCTGCGTCTTTTGCAACCGTTAAGATGGTTCCTTCAATCGGTTTCATGACGGCTTTATATGCTGTATCAACACCGGCCTGCAAGGCAAGCGCAAATTCTTTTGCGTCAATTGTTTCTTTTTGTTCTATATTTTTGCTGAAACCTCTGAAGAGCTGAGACAGGATCACACCTGAGTTTCCTCTTGCCCCCATTAACAGCCCTTTCGACAGAGCCACCCCGACCTTACCAATGTGATCGGTATTTGTTTCTTCAACTGCTTTTGCCCCTGAAGTCATTGACAAATTCATATTTGTCCCCGTGTCTCCGTCTGGCACTGGAAAAACATTTAACGCATCAACAATTTGTGCGTTTTGAGAAAGATGGTGAGCACCTGCAAGAATCATTTTTGCAAATGAGCGGCCACCCAGATTTCTAATAGACAATATATTTCCTCCTTACTACGGGTTCGTAACTTTTACTCCTTGTACATAAATGTTGACTGAGTCAACTGAAAGTCCAATCGTGTGATGAATCGTATATTTGACTTTCGTTTGAACATTATGTGCGACTTCTGATATTTTTGTACCGTAGCTGACGATGATGTACATATCAATATGAATGCGATCTTCTTTTTGACGCACAAGAACACCCCGGCTGAAGTTCTCTTTGCGGAGAATATCCGTCAAGCCGTCCTTTATTTGATTTTTGGACGCCATGCCAACAATACCATAGCAATCGATCGCAGCGCCTCCTGCCACCATTGCAATGACTTCATTTGATATATCAATTTGTCCGTATTTCGTTCTAAGTTCAATGGACACATTGGTTCCCCCTTTTTGAGAAATTGCCCTGAGTTATCACTATTTTACTATAAGACCCTTCTTTTTAAAAGAAATCATTCAATCCGACCCAATCCTACTTATACTATAGCCTTGATTTTTTATCAAGATGTCAAGGTATTTTTCTTGAAAGAGGAGCAAACAATCCTTGCAAACCCCTTGAAGCTGTGGTAAATTATTAAAGTATCTTGAGGCATCTCTAAGTACGTATATGAAGAATATGATGATGTTTTCGCAGTTAGGAGGGAAACAAATGGCACGTAAATGCGTTATTACAGGCAGAAAAACAAAAGCTGGGAACAACCGTTCTCACGCAATGAACTCTACAAAACGTACATGGGGCGCGAACCTTCAAAAAGTTCGTATTCTAGTGGACGGTAAGCCTAAAAGAGTATATGTATCAGCTCGAGCTTTGAAATCTGGTAAAGTTGAGCGTGTATAAGCAAGAGTAAACGCCTGCTACATTTAACTGTAGCAGGCGTTTTTATGTGGAAATAAAGGAGATTACTCATTAATCTTTCTTAAATGAACCAAGCATCGCACGGACAATGCCGCCAAGAAATCTAGGCAGTTTGATTGTATAAAATTTCATTTTGTCCCCCTCCTAAAAGTACCGCTTGCAGCACAATTGAGCTTAATCAGCCATCCACATTGATAGGTTGGTCAATCTTTGCTTCTTACCATTATTAATATGCCTTCATGAAAAGAAAAAGTACCATTTGAGTGGATGAGTTCGTTACTAATACATAGTGTGGAACCAGGCTCAATATGACAATTTTTCAGAGGATATTTGAAACCTTTTAATGTCAGCTTTTCAACCGATGTACCGAAGGGCAAAAACGACACATATTTTTTATCCGGGTCTTGTTTGATTTCGTATGTACCAGGTCCAAACATTTGAATAATATTTTGTTTATCTACAAGGTTCATGCTCTGTTTGTGCTGAATACCTTTATAAAGGAGATGGATATTCCCAAGAAAATGATCTGCTCTTCCGCCTGTGATGCCGTAAATTTGAATATGGGCTGGATTCTGACGCAAAGACCAGTTCAGCGCAAGTTCTAAATCCGTTTCATCTTTCTCTGCCTGAAATAGATTGAGTGCAGGCAATTTCTTTTTCAGTTCATGAAGCTCTTCTTCTGTCACACTATCAAAATCACCAAATGCTCTGTCAGGTACAATGCCATGCTCTAGTAAGAAAAGGGTTCCCCGATCTACGCCGACCCAGAGAATGTCCTCCTCAGATGCTTCATGATCAAGCGGCGGGATGTACGCAAAAGGACCGCCGGCTACGATATGTATGTGCATGATTACGCTCCTCTCCATTGAAAAAGAACCAAAGATCACAATGACTTTGGTTCTTTTTCTTATGCTTCTCGAATGGCCTGAATGGCCGCCGCGCGGTCTTCTTTCCCATATACCGCTGAGCCGGCAACCAGTAGATTAGCGCCTGCTTCTTTGCAGCTCTTTGCTGTCTCTACATTGACACCGCCATCTATTTCAATGAGTAAATCGGTTAAGCCCTTTTGTTCACTAAGTGTCTTTACTTCTTTTACCTTTGAGAGAACAGAAGGAATAAACGCCTGTCCGCCAAAACCAGGGTTCACCGTCATGAATAAGACGAGGTCAACATCCTCTAATACATGCGCGATTTGAGAAACGGGTGTGTGCGGGTTTAAAACGACCCCTGCTTTGACACCTTGTTCTTTTATATGCTGAATCGTGCGATGTAAGTGTGGACACGCCTCGACATGAACAGAAATAATATCAGCGCCCGCTTTTGCAAATGCAGGGATATACTGGTCTGGCTGCTCAATCATTAAGTGAACATCGAGCGGCAGCTTTGTATGCGGCCTGATCGCCTCCACTACATTTGGTCCAAATGTCATATTCGGCACAAAATGACCGTCCATCACATCAATATGAATATAATCCGCTCCACCTTGTTCCACATCACGGATATCTTTCGCAAGATTGGCAAAATCGGCTGATAAAATGGATGGGGCAATATAAACCATGATTTAGTACCTCGGCTTTCTGTCTTTAATTTCAGTTAAAAACTCTAAATAATGCTGATAGCGATACTCTCTGATGCGATCGTCTTCTACTGCCTCTTTTACCGCACATCCAGGTTCTTTTACGTGCAAACAGCCTCTAAATTTACATTCTGCACTCTTCTCTCTGATTTCTAAGAAATAGAGCCCTAAATCTTCCGCTTCGATACCTGTAAATTCAAGCGAGCTAAATCCTGGTGTATCGGCAATGAGCCCTTCAGCCGTTCGAATGAGTTCCACATGTCTTGTTGTATGTTTCCCCCTGCCAAGATGGGAGGAAATATCATTTGTTTTCAGTGCTAAATCAGGACTCATCGCATTTAAGAGGGAAGACTTCCCTACACCCGATTGACCTGCAAAAACAGTAATCTTGTGATGGAAATACGGGGTCAGCTTTTCAATTCCATCCCCTTCGATTGTCGATGTTAAATGAACGTCGTATCCAATTTGGCGATAGTCTTCTGCATAGGCTTGAATCGTTTCTCGCTCTTGCTCTGTTTTCAGCAAGTCCATTTTTGTGATGCAGATAATCGGTTCAATCTGGCTCTCTTCAACAAGCACTAGGAATCTGTCTAACAGCGATGTACTAAAGGTCGGCTCTGCTGCTGAGAAAACGAGCACCGCTTGATCAACGTTGCTAATAGGCGGCCGAATCAGCTCATTGGTCCGCTCTTTTACTTCCAGCAAATAGCCTTCCTTATCGTTATCTGCTTGATAGACGACATAATCTCCAACAAGAGGGGTTATTTTGTTTTTACGAAAAATCCCTCTTGCTCTACACTGAATTACTTTACCACTTTCTAGAGACTCATCCAGCACATAATAAAATCCGCTTAATGCTTTAATAATTTTGCCCTCAGGCATAAAGTCCCTCCTTTATTCATCATCAGGGTATTCAATCGTTTTGGAGCTTACTACTTTATCATCCACAGTCACCTGATAGTATCCTTTTTGACCAGGTTCTATCTTAAATTTAATCGTTCGCTCAGTGGGCGCAGTGATTTTAAAGGTTTCATATAAATCAGAAATGCTATGTTCTGCATCGTCAATGGATATTTGAACATTCATTTCTTGTCCTTCTGTTTCTGGTTCATATGGGATCGCAATCTTTTCAGTCACTGTTTTGGCTGGTTTCTCTTTTGGTCCAAGGGAGAACGTAATTTTAACCGTATCACCAGGTTTAACAGCTGTCCCCGCTCCCGGTTCCTGCTTCATGACCTCACCTTTTGGCACATCGTCAGAATATGCTTCTTTTTCATCTAGCTTTAGTCCATTATCCTCTAAATAATTTGATGCGGCCTGTTTACTATACGTCGTTAAATCCCGTAAGGTAATATCGGCAGGGCCTATACTGACGGTCAATGTGACTTCTTCATCTGCTGCGACAAGTTCTGTATTCGCGGAAGGTTTCTGTTCCATGACAATGCCTGATTCTGTGTCATTATCATTCACTTCCTCTACAACAACCTGTTTAAACCCTTTTTTCTCTAATAGTTCTTTTGCTTTCTCGACCTTTTCACCTGTTACATCAGGTAATTCGGTTTTTTCTTTACCTGTACTTTGATAAAGCTGAATTTCTGTCCCTTCTTTTACCTTTGTTCCAATTTTCGGGTCTGTTTTGACAACCAGCCCTTTTTCAATCTTCTCGTCGGCAATATCAATGGGTTCAGAAGCGACGGTAAATCCGGCTTTCTTCAAGGTGTCTTCCGCTTTTTCAACCGTCATGCCAGAAACATCGGTTACCTCTACGTCTTTTGGAAAGAGTAATCCTGGGAAGACCGTGATCGCTAAAATGGTCGCAGCCGTCAAAACAAATAAGATCGACGCTACAATCCACGGCCATTTTTTCCGTTTTTTCTTCGGCTTTTGTTTCTCTTTTTTCTTTGGTTTTTGAACCGGGTGGACGGCTGTTTTTTCATTGTCTTGATCGACTTGATGATCTTTTATAATAGGAATGGCTTTTGTTGCTTCATGATCTTCTTCAATGACAAAGCGCTTTTCTTTTAGTCTTGCAGGGTCAAAAACCGTTTTTAAGTCTTTTTGCATTTCAGATGCATCTTCGTATCGATAGAATGGATCTTTGGCCATCGCTTTTAAAATGATGTTCTCCACGCTTTGTGGTACAGAAGGATTCCACCTTCTCACAGATGGCGGCTCTGATTGCAAATGCTTCAGTGCGACACTGACAGCGGATTCTCCTTCAAATGGCATGCGTCCTGAAATCAGCTCATAAAGAACAATACCAAGTGAATAAATGTCTGACTTTTTCGTTGCAAGACCACCGCGCGCTTGCTCTGGGGACAAATAATGCACGGAGCCAAGAACAGAATTCGTATGGGTAATGGTCGCTGAGCTAAGCGCCATGGCGATGCCAAAATCAGTGACTTTGATATTCCCCAAGTTGTCTATTAATATATTGTGAGGCTTAATGTCTCGATGGACGAGCTGTTTCGCATGGGCTTCTTCCATCGCCGCAACGACTTGCTCCATAATGCGAACGGCTTCTTTTGGATGAAGCGGTCCATTGGCGTGTATGTATTCTTTCAGCGTCATCCCTTCGACATATTCCATGACAATATAATAAATGTCATCTTCTTCTCCTACATCGTAGATACTGACAATATTCGGATGATCTAAGCTGGCTGCTGATTGCGCTTCTCTCCGGAACCGTCTAATAAAATCATCATCGCTTGCAAAGTCAAACCGTAAAATTTTAATCGCCACTTCGCGATCTAAAATCATATCCTCCGCCAAATAAACGTTGGCCATTCCGCCTCCGCCTATGGCGCGAAGAATTTGATAACGGCCGCTGATCCTTTTTCCGATCAACACTTGCTGTCACCCTCCTCTGTTTGGGAGGAGATTTCTAACAGTACTGCTGTAATGTTATCTTCACCGCCGTTGTCATTCGCTGTTTGAACTAACTCTGTTACTTTTTCATCTGGTGCGGTTGTTTGCGATAAAATCTGAATCAAATGTTCTTCTTCTACTTTATTCGATAATCCGTCTGAGCAAAGCAAAATTTGATCTCCTGGATCCACTTCAAAAGTTCGTGCATCAATTTGAACGTGTTTATCCGTTCCTAACGCTTTGGTCAGCACATTTTTTCTTGGATGATATTCTGCATCCGCTTTTGAAATCTCTCCTGTTTTCACTAACTCATTCACTAGTGAGTGATCATCTGTTAATTGGGTCAGCGCACCTTCTCTTAGCAAATAGCAGCGGCTGTCACCAATATGGGCAATTGTGACCGTTTGCAAATGAACGAGCGCACAAACGATGGTCGTCCCCATTCCTTGGCATTCCTCATTGTTTTTCGCATGTTCGTATACTTGGTCATTAATGTCGCTAATTTTTGAGATTAACCAATTTTCTTGATCGGCTGGTTTATTTGGAATTGAAGATGTTTCCTGCCAGTATTCTTTTAAAGAAGAAACTGCCATCTTGCTGGCTACATCACCAGCAAGATGACCTCCCATTCCATCTGCTACAACAGCTAGAAGTGTGTCTTCTTTTGCTTCAAAAATACCTGCATCATCTTCATTATGCTGACGGACTTTTCCTGTATCGGTTTGAAAGGCTGCCCTTATCAACATTCGTCACCTCGTCTCTTCCTGACGCTCCTTCGCTCTTAGCTGACCGCAAGCAGCATCAATATCATGGCCTTGCTCTCGTCTAATCGTTACGTTTACGCCTCGTTCTTTCAGCGTTTTTTCAAATAGGAAGATTTGTTCTCTTGGTGTTCTCACGTAATCTCTTTCTGGTACATAGTTCACAGGGATGAGGTTTACATGGCATTTGATTCCTTTTAATAAATCAGCAAGTTCTTCTGCGTGATGGACTTGATCATTGACTCCGCCAAACAGACCGTATTCAAAGCTCACGCGTCTGCCTGTTTTTTGAATATAGTATTCAATAGCTTCCATTAATTTTGGCAGCTTGTATGCCTTATTGATTGGCATGAGGCGGCTTCGAATGTCAGTATTTGGTGCGTGCAGGGAGACAGCAAAGTTGATTTGCATTTGCTCATCCGCAAATTGATAAATCTTTGGAATGATCCCGCTCGTCGAAACGGTAATATGACGTGCACCAATATTTAAGCCGTTATCATGGTTAATGATTTTAAGGAATGCAAGCATTTCATCAAAGTTATCAAACGGTTCGCCAATTCCCATGATGACAACTGAGCTGACGCGTTCATCTGTTTCATCAAGCGCCTGTTGTACTTTCAATACTTGGGCCACAATTTCTCCCGCCTCAAGGTTACGTTTCAAACCGCCAAGTGTAGATGCACAGAATGTACAACCAATTCGACAGCCAACCTGTGTTGTGACGCAGACAGAGTTGCCATATTCGTGGCGCATCAGCACGGTTTCAATGGTATAGCCATCGTGTAATTCAAATAAGAACTTGATCGTTCCATCTTGAGATGTTTGTTTTATCACTGTTTTTAAAGTCGTGATGGCGAATTGATCTTTTAATTTTTCTCTTAATTCCTTTGAAAGGTTAGACATTTCATCAAAGGACGTGACGCGTTTTTCATAAAGCCACTCAAAAATTTGTGTTGCACGGAAAGGCTTCTCGCCTTGTTCCTTTAACCAGTCTTTGATTTCATTTAGCTCGAACGAGTAGATCGACGGCATGTCTGTTTTCAGTTCTTTTCTTACTTTTTGTTTTTGTTCTGTCATTTTTTATCCCTTCTTTCTCATGCTGCAAATAAAGAAACCATCTGTTCCGAAATAATGAGGAAGAATTTGTACACTTCCGTTTTGAACAAACGGAGCAACCTGCTCAGGCAGCCGTTCATTAAGAGATAGATCGGGGTCGAAGTCTTGGTGTTCTTGTAAAAACGCATGAATCACTTGTTGATTTTCTGTTGGATCCATTGTACATGTACTGTATACAAGGGTTCCGCCTGGCTTTAGCAGCTGGGCTGTTTCATGCAAGATCGATTGCTGAATTGTCGCAAGTCTTGCTGAGTCTTCCGAGGACTTTGTATATTTCATATCTGGTTTTCGTCTGATGACGCCAAAACCTGAACATGGTGCATCAATGAGAATACGGTCAAACGAAGCATCATCATAATGGTCGGATACTTTCCTTGCATCAAGCGCTTTTGCCTCAATATGCGTTAAGTTCAGACGTTTTGCTGCCTGTTTGATCAGTTTTACTTTGTGCTCATGTAAATCAAGAGACACAATCTTCCCCTCATCGTTCATTCGCTCTGCGATATGTGTTGATTTACCACCAGGAGCGGCACAGGCATCAAGCACCATTTCTCCCGGCTGAGGATCCAGCGCTCTTGCGACAAGCATGGAGCTTTCATCTTGAATCGTGACAAAGCCCTCTTGAAAGAAAGGAGTAGATACGATAGATCCTTTCATGAGTTTGAGTGCATCCTCAGATAAGTCGCCGAGCTCTGTTTCAATTCCTGCATCCATGAGTTCTTGCTGCAGTGCAGGGCGGTCTTTTTTCATTCGATTGACACGCAATGTCTGCTTTGGCGGGACTAAATGAATACGGCACATGCTTTCTGTTGCTTCAAAACCGTACGCCTCCACCCATTCTTGTACGAGCCACAATGGATGGCTTGTCTCTATTGAAAGCCTTTTTACCGGATCTTTGATCGCATCAAATGCTGGCACGCCTTCTCTTTGCACAGAACGAAGAACGCCGTTGACTAGTGAAGAAATACCTTTATGTCCGCGCTTTTTCGTTAGTTCCACTGCTTCATGGATGGCTGCACGATCTGGAATTTTTTCAAGGTAAACCATCTGATAAAGAGACATCCGCAAAAGCTGCATCACCCATGGAGCCACTTTTTGCGGTTTTTTCACAAAGGGTGTGAGCATATAATCAAGTGCCAGCTTGTTTTGCAGTGTACCGTATACAAGTTCTGTTAATAGCGGTTTGTCTTGATCGGAAAGTTCTTTCTCTTTCATCACTGACTGCAAAAGCAAGTTACTGTAGGCTTGATTTTGTTCGAGTTTGATTAAAGCGTCTAGCGCTACTTCTCTCACATTACTTTTCTTCATTGATTAGCCCTAATTTCTGTCCAATTTCGATATTTGCGCCTCTTAAGAAGTCTTCACCGCTCATTTTTTTCTTTCCAGCGGGCTGTACACTCGTTAATAAAAGGCCTTGCTGATTTCCTGTTCCAACGACTGGTCCTTCTTTTTGAAGCTCAATCACTTTCCCAGGTTCTTCTGGTGCTTGAAGCGGAACTTTTTTCGCTTCCCATACTTTTAAGTTAGCACCGTTCCATTCAGTATAGGCAACTGGCCATGGATTTAAGCCGCGAACTTGGTTGTAAAGCTCTTCTCCTGGCTTGGTCCAGTCTAATCTTTCCTGCTCCCGCTTAATATTTGGTGCATACGTTGCTGCCTCTTCATTTTGCGGAATTGGCGAGATAGACCTGCTTAACACATTTGGAACTGTGTCTTTTAATAACGCCGCACCAGCCACACTTAATTTATCATGCAGTGTTCCGACGTTGTCTAATTCATCAATTTCTACTTCTACTTTGCTAATCATGTCACCTGCATCAAGCTTTTCTACCATATACATGATCGTCACGCCTGTTTTCTTTTTGCCTTGCAGGATCGCATAATGGATCGGTGCACCGCCTCTTAGTTCTGGCAGCAGTGAGGCATGAACGTTGATACAGCCAAATTCAGGTTCATCAAGTAATCTTTTTGGCAAAATTTGTCCGAACGCTGCTGTTACGATCAAATCTGGCTTTAACGCAAGCACTTTATCAATTTCTTCATCAAGACGTACCTTTTCAGGCTGTAAAACTGGAATGCCGTGTTTTAAGGCTTCTACTTTTACAGGAGGCGGCGTGAGCACTCGTTTTCTGCCTTTCGGGCGATCAGGCTGTGTGACGACCCCGACAACTTCATATCCTTCTGTTATAAGTGTTTGCAGCACAGGTACTGAGAAATCAGGGGTTCCCATAAATACGATACGTGCCATTTTCTTCACCCTTCCATTTCCGCAAGTTCTTTTTCTGTATACGTTTGAATGATTTTCGACGTGAATAATACGCCGTCTAAGTGATCAATTTCATGCAATAAAGCTCTTGCTAAAAATCCTTCTGCTTCTATTGTAAATGGTTTGCCTTTCTTATCAAAGGCTTTCACCTTCACATAATTTGGTCTTTCAACCGTTCCGTACAAAGATGGAAAGCTCAGGCAGCCTTCAATGTCTGTCTGGCTCCCTTCCACATCAAGAATCTCAGGATTTACTAAGTCAATCCTCCCAGAATCTTCTCCGATATCGACCACGGCGATTCTTTTTGAGATGCCGATTTGTGGTGCGGCTAGGCCGACTCCATCTAGTTCAAGCATTGTATCATACATATCATCCAGCAGTTTTTTCAGTTTTTTATCGAATGTATCAACAAGCTCTGTTTGTTGTTCAAGCACGTCTGCAGGATGTAAGACTATCGGTTTGATTGCCACGAAAAGACCTCCGTTTTACATCATCATATATGGATTCATATCGATTGATATCATCAACTGTTTTTGTTCCATTTCTTTTTGATAATGATCTTGTATTTTTCGTAATAAACTTGCCAGTTCATTTTCCCTTTTGTATTTTATCACGCATTGATATCGATATCTATCTTTGATCTTAGCGATTGGAGAAGCAGCAGGACCGAGAATTCTTGTATTCGGTGCACAATTCATTTTCAGGAACTGAACAATTTTGTCCGTGACATGCGCTGCCTTTGTCACTTCTTCATGTGATACAGTCACCATCGCCAAAAAATAAAATGGCGGATAGGACTGATGACGACGGTGCAACATCTCCTGCTCATAAAAGGCTTCATAATCATGCTGTTTGGTTAATTCAATACTATAATGCGAAGGTGTATATGATTGAATAATGACTGACCCCGCTTTTTCATGACGTCCCGCACGTCCGCTTACTTGTGTAAGAAGCTGAAACGTTTTTTCACTTGAACGAAAATCAGGGATATGAAGAGACGTATCCGCACTAAGGACACCGACAAGTGTAACATCTGGGAAGTCTAAGCCTTTTGCAATCATTTGCGTCCCAAGCAGTATATCCGCTTCTTTGTTGCCAAAGGACGTGAGAAGCTTTTCGTGCGCACCTTTTCGAGAGGTTGTATCTACATCCATTCGGATGACCCTTGCTTCTGGTAATACCTTCGTCAGCTCTTCTTCCACACGCTGCGTGCCTGTACCAAAATAGCGAATATGCTCACTATGGCATTCTGGACATTCTGCAGGTACAGGAGCTTCGTGACCGCAGTAATGGCACTTCAGCCGTTTTTGAAAGCGGTGATAAGTGAGAGAGATCTCACAATGAGGACATTGTTCCACATATCCGCAATCTCGGCACATCACAAAGGATGAATAACCTCTTTTATTGAGAAATAAAACCGCCTGCTCTTTCCTTTCAAGTACTTCTTTTAACCTGAGCATTAATTCTTCTGAGAACATGGAGCGGTTGCCGTTTCTTAATTCTTCTCTCATATCAATTAACGAAACGTGCGGCAGCTGCTGCTGATTGACGCGCCGTTTGAGCGTCAGCAGTGTATACACACCCTTTTTCGCACGAGCATATGACTCAAGTGAAGGCGTTGCACTGCCTAATACAACCGGACATTGGTGCCGCCCTGCTCGTTCAATGGCCACATCTTTCGCATGATACCGAGGCATTTCTTCTTGTTTATATGACGATTCGTGTTCTTCATCTATAATGATCATTCCTAGATTCTCAAACGGGGCAAAAACAGCCGATCTTGCGCCAACGACAAGCTTGACTTCCTTGCGGTGGATTTTCCGCCATTCATCGTATTTTTCCCCAGTCGATAAGCCGCTATGAAGGACAGCCACATTGGACCCGAAGCGCTCTTTAAAACGCTGGACCATTTGAGGCGTTAATGAAATTTCAGGAACTAGGACGATCGCTTCTTTTCCCTTTTGGAGGACATGATCAATCGTCTGTAAATAAATTTCGGTTTTACCGCTTCCTGTGACTCCGTGCAGTAAAAACGTTTCATGTTTGTCATCGCTCACTGCTTGATGAATGGGTTTTGCCGCTTCTGCTTGCTCTGTTGTGAGATCAAGAGGAGTAGATGGTGTAAACTCCCTATCCCGATAAGGATCTCGATAAATCTCTTCATAGCTTTCTGTTAACAGACCTTCTTGAATCAAGGCTTTTATCGTTTGAGAACTAGCACCTGTTTGTTGCTGCAAATCTTTTGCTAAAAACGTCGTTTCATTCGCTTGAAATAAAAAGGTAAGCAGCGCCTTCTGTTTCACCGCATTTTTCTTTAACTGCTTCTGTTTTTCTTCAAGTTTTTCTTTCGTAACTGCTATCTGAAGTGTCCGCACCTTTTTCTTTCCGGATTTTTGTGAGACGTGATATCTGACTTCTAGATGGCCTTTTTGGACATGCTTTTGAATAGGCTTCAGCTGTTCAGGCGGAATGTCAGCGTAAAGGATGCTCTCTTGCTGACCGAAAAGCTCTTTCAATGACTGCGGAAGTTCCTCAGCTGATAACACCTGAATTTCTTTTTCATATTTGGCTTTCATCGCTGCTGGGAGCATCGATTGAAGCGCCGTAATATGATAGGACAATGTTTTTTCCGTCAGCCAGTGGGAAAGCTCCAATAGCTCATCTGTCAGAACAGGAGATAAATCAAATAAATCGACAATGTCCTTGATGTTTCCTGACTGTACGTCTGTTTCTTCTTTGATTTTTGTCACAAACCCTTGAATCTTCCTTGGGCCAAAAGGAACCACTACCCTCATACCAGCCTTGACAAGGCCTTTAAAGCGGTCTGGCACACGATAGTCAAATGGCCTGTCAATGGCTTTCGTTGTGACATCGACGATCACTTCAGCAATCATGCTCGATCACGCTCTTTTGGCAGCAGTTGCTTTGCCTCCTGTAAGATTTCAAAGGCAAGGTCTTTTTTGCTCATCATTGGCAGCTCTTTTTTTGTTCCGTCTGCTTTGATCAATGCTGCGACATTTGTATCTGTGCCAAAGCCTGCGCCCTCTGCTGCAACATTGTTCGCGACAATCATATCTAAATGCTTGGATTCGATTTTCTTTTTCGCATAATATTCTACATCCTGCGTCTCAGCTGCAAAGCCGACTAGCACCTGATGTTCTTTTCTTTTCCCAAGCTCTTTTAAAATATCTTTCGTCCGCTTAAATTCAACCGCTAGTTCACCGTCTTGTTTTTTCATTTTATGAGAATACGTCGTGACAGGCGTATAATCGGCAACGGCTGCTGATTTAATCACTATATCTGCTTTCTCGTACACCTCTAACGCTGCTTGATACATCTCCTCAGCCGATTCCACTTGCACCACATCCACATGCTCAGGCGCAGTTAACGAAACAGGTCCTGAAATGAGCGTGACATCAGCCCCCATTTGCTCGGCAGCTTCTGCAATGGCATAGCCCATTTTCCCAGAAGATCGATTTGAAAGGAAACGAACAGGGTCGATCACTTCTCGTGTAGGGCCAGCTGTGACCACGACTTTTTTACCTGAAAGCGGCAAGCTGGCTGGCTCATCAAAAAACGCACGGATGTGTTCAACAATTTTTTCAGGCTCCTCTAAGCGTCCTTTTCCAATGTAGCCACATGCTAAATAGCCTTCACTTGGCTCTATAAACCGGTAGCCGTCTTCATATAAAGTGCGGATGTTCCGCTTGACAGCTGGATGGTCATACATGTGCACATTCATAGCCGGTGCAACCCATACAGGAGCTGTTGAAGCAAGCAAGGTGGTTGTGAGCATATCATCAGCAAGTCCTGCGGCCATTTTACCAATGGTATGTGCTGTTGCAGGGGCAACAAGAATGAGATCGGCCCAGTCAGCTACATCAATATGCGCAATGACTTTTGGATTGTTTTCTTTAAATGTATCCACATACACCTCATGCCGAGATAGGGCTTGGAAGGTGAGCGGAGACACAAACTCACGGGCAGATTCTGTCATAATCACTCTTACGTTTGCGCCTGCCTGTACGAGTTTACTAGTGAGTGCAGCTGCTTTATATACGGCGATTCCTCCGCTGACGCCGAGTAAAATATTTTTCGACTGTAACATTTGTTTGTCCCCCTTAACGGCCTTTTTCACAAATTCGTCTACAATTCAAAAAAGTCAAAACCAATCATAGTTTTGACTTTTTTGAACGTATCGTATCTGCATGGCAGAAGCGATGTTATTCTTGCTCTTCTTTTTCAAATGTCAAAAGACCAGCATCGATTTCTTCAAGAGCTTTCCCTACAAATTTATAGGATTTTGTGTTTTCGATTTGTTGATCTTGATGGATTTGCATTTCACGTGCACGGCGTGCAGACACTGTGACAAGTGTATATTTTGAGTCAAGTTTGTTCATCAATGAGTCAATTGAAGGATCTAACATGGTTTATTCTACCCCCAGCATTTTTTTATATCTTGGTGCGACTCTGTCTCTTCGCAGGTGCTCTGCAAGGACGATCGCTTTAATTCTTTCACATGCAAGCTCGACATCGTCGTTTTCAACGACATAGTCATAAGCATCCATCATTTCAATTTCTTCTTTTGCAGCAGCCATTCGGTTACGGATGAGATCCTCAGATTCTGTCCCGCGTGTAATAATGCGGTTTTGAAGTTCTGAAAGACTTGGCGGTGCAAGGAAAATAAAGAGACCTTCCGGGAATGCTTCTCTTACTTGAAGTGCACCTTGCACTTCGATTTCAAGGAAAACATCTTTTCCTTCGCTCAATGTTTGTTCTACATAGTCAACAGGCGTGCCGTAGTAATTCCCGACATACTCTGCCCATTCTAACAGCTTTTTGTTTTCAATCATATGTTCAAATTCTTCCCTGGTTTTAAAGAAATAATCAACACCATTTCTTTCACCTTCACGCGGTTTGCGGGTTGTCACAGAAATAGAGTATTCAAATTTCGTATCTTCCTGGGAGAAAATGGCTTGTCTGACCGTTCCTTTTCCAACTCCCGAAGGTCCAGAGAGAACGATTAAAAGTCCTCTTTCTTTCATAATGGCGTATTACCCCTGCCCTTCATCTATGATTTCTTCTTTTACAGAAAGTCTTTGCGCGACAGTCTCAGGCTGAACGGCAGATAAGATGACATGGTCACTGTCCATAATGACAACAGCACGGGTTCTTCTTCCGTATGTCGCATCAATGAGCATGCCTCGATCTCTTGCGTCTTGTATCATTCGTTTAATCGGTGCTGATTCCGGACTGACGATCGAAATCATCCGATTCGCTGAAATGATGTTTCCAAATCCGATATTGATCAACTTTATGGTCATCTTCTTTCGTCCCCCTGTAATATAAACGTCTCTAGTCTCGCCGAAAGAGACGCACTGTAAACAGCATACACAATGACTATTCTATATTTTGCACTTGTTCTTTTATTTTTTCAATAGCGCTTTTCATTTCAACCACGAGCTTTGTTAAATGGTGATGGTTTGCTTTAGATCCAATCGTGTTCACTTCACGGTTGAGCTCCTGTACAAGAAAGTCAAGCTTTCGTCCGGCAGCGCCGCCTTGCGTCAAAATTTGCTGGAACTGCTGAAAATGACTTTTCAGCCTGGTAATCTCTTCTGTAATGTCACAGCGATCCGCAAAGATGGCCGCCTCTGTGATCAGCCTGCTCTCTTCAAGCGCCTCTCCGATCCATTCTTGCAATCTTTGATTCAATCGTTCTTTGTACTGACTCACAACCTCTGGTGCAAACACTTTGATTTCTTCTGTAAATGCCTCGAGTTCAGACAGCCTGAGTTCACAGTCTTTTTGAAGTGATGTTCCCTCCTGCTCTCTCATAAAGCAAAGCTCCTTGACAGCTTCTTCACAAGTGTCTATCAGCAAATGCTCCAGCTGCTCATTACGGCTGACTGACTCTTCCACCTGAACAGCCTGTTCCAGCTTCAGTAAGTCATGTGCATGCTGAATACCTGAAATATGATAGCGGTCCTCAAGGTCTTTTGCGGCTTTCATATATTCATCAAGCAGCGGCCAGTCAATCTGTAAAGACCGGCTTGCAAGTTTACCGCCTTCAATCGTAACAAACAGCTCAATTCGACCGCGCTGCACGTGACGAAGAATGATTTTTTTTAATGTATCTTCGAAATATAAAAGCGGCCTCGGCAAACGGGCATGAACCTCTTTAAAACGGTGATTGACCGATTTTAGCTCAACTGACACTGTCAGTTCACCATCCGTTTTACTCGCTTGGCCGAATCCCGTCATACTGCGTATCATGTGAAAACACCCAATTCTTTCATATTAATAAAATGAAAAAGGTAATAGCAGACACTATTACCTCAAAATTATACCATAACCAATTATTTTTTTCTTGTCAAAAGTGATCCTGCCAGTAAAAAAGTTGGCAATGCAGACATACCGATGATCAGAAGCCAATCGACTGGTGCGACTGCCACCGTTTTGAAAATCGGCTGAAGCGGCGGATAATAAATGACCACAAGCATCAGCAGAAGGGAAGACACAACGGCGCCGATCAAGTACATATTCCCGAATGGATTGCGTTCAAAAATAGACCGTTCACTGCGGCAGTCAAACACATGAATGAGCTGCGCCAAAACGAGTGTGCTGAATGCAACCGTCTGCGCATATTGAAGATTGTTCGGATCACGGTGATACACAAACATAAAGGCTAACAAAGTGGCAATCCCGATCAGAAACCCTCTTGATATGACCTTCCAGCCAAGCCCTCTTGCAAAAATCCCCTCTTTCATGTTGCGCGGCTTTCTCTTCATGACATCGCCTTCTGGTTTATCCATTCCAAGTGCCATAGCCGGCAAGCCGTCTGTGACAAGGTTTACCCACAAAATTTGAATTGGAACGAGAGGCAATGGAAGCGCAAGAAGCATCGCAAACAGCATGACCAAAATCTCTCCCACATTCGATGCCAGCAAATAGCGGACAAATTTGCGAATGTTTTCATAAATATTCCGGCCCTCTTTAATAGCGGATTTAATGGTCGCAAAGTTGTCATCAAGCAAAATAAGAGAAGAAGCTTCTTTGGCAACGTCTGTTCCGGTAATCCCCATGGATATACCGATATCCGCCTGTTTAATCGCTGGCGCATCATTCACCCCATCACCTGTCATCGCGACAATATGGCCATTTTTTTGATAGGCCTTCACAATTCTCAGTTTATGCTCAGGTGATACACGGGCAAAGACGTACACATCTTCTGCTGTTTGCTCCAGCTCTTTGTCGCTTAGCTGATCCAGAGCTTTTCCATCAAGCACCTTTCCTTGCTTCGGTAAGAGACTTAAATCTTTAGCGATCGCTTTAGCCGTTTCTACGTGATCGCCTGTAATCATCACTGTTTTAATGCCAGCATCCCGGCATTCTTTAATCGCTCGTCTCACTTCAGGACGAGGTGGATCAATCATGCCCTCTAGACCGATAAATGTGAGGCCAGTTTCTGCCTGCTGAACAGATGTGATTTTTTCTGTCAGGCTTACTTTTTTATATGCAATCGCAATGGTTCTAAGCGCTTGTCTTGCTAAACCTTGAATGGCAGCTTCTGTTTCTTGCCGGTGGGCCTTTGAAAATGATGCGGTGCGTCCGCCGTGCATCATATGACTTGAACGGTTCATCAGCACATCTGGCGCCCCTTTGGCAATGACATACCGCTCCTTCTGATTCGTTTCCACGACGACTGACATCATTTTTCTTTCAGAGTCAAAAGGGAATTCCTCCACCACACGAAATCCCGCTTCGATGAATTGCTCTGTAAAACCCGCTTTACGCGCAGCGGTTAGAAGTGCTCCTTCTGTCGGATCGCCATCAAGTCTCATCTCACCGTCTTTTTCAACAATGGTCGATGTATTACAAAGTGCTCCGTATAATAGCACCTTTTGCAGGCTTGGATGTTTGTCTACATGGACAAGTTCTCCATTTAAGGTAAAATCACCTGACGGCTCGTACCCAGTGCCAGAAATATTCCACGTTTTCCCCTCTGCCCATACATGTGTCACTGTCATTTTATTTTGTGTCATTGTGCCTGTTTTATCTGAGCAAATAATCGAGGCGCAGCCGAGTGTTTCCACAGCCGGCAGCTTTCTGACAATGGATTTTTGTTTAATCATCCGCTGCACACCTAGGGAAAGTGCGACAGTGACGATCGCCGGCAGCCCTTCTGGAATCGCAGCAACAGCGAGAGATACACCCGCTAAGAACATATGATACAAATCATGACCTTGCACCACACCAAGAACAACCACAAGCACAGTTAAAAATAATGCAGCCACAATTAAAATTTTTCCCAGCTGCTCAAGGCGTCTTTGCAGCGGTGTTTCCATATTACCTGCTGAATCCAGCATACCGGCAATTTGTCCCATCGCCGTATTCATCCCTGTACCAATGACAACCCCTACACCGCTTCCTCTTGTGACAAGCGTCCCCATAAATGCCATGTTCGTCAAATCTCCAAGTGAGACATGATCTCGCGAGAGCGGACTCGCATGTTTGACCGCTGGGATGGACTCTCCAGTGAGGGCAGATTCTTCGATTTCCAAACTCTTTGTTTCTAGTAATCTGATATCTGCGCCAATTCGATCCCCACTTGAAAACTTCACAATATCTCCCGGCACGAGGTGCTTGGACGGGATCTTGACCCATTCATTGTTTCTCCTTGCATAGACATGCGGCGTTGATAATTCCTTTAGTGCTTGGAGGGACTTTTCCGCACGGCGTTCCTGATAAAAGCCAAGCACACCATTTATCAGCACAATCGCCACAATCGCCACAGCATCAATGTATTCACCTAAAAAGGCAGAAATAATCGTTGCCGCAAGCAGGATTAACACCATAAAGTCTTTAAATTGTGCTAAAAAAATAACGAACGCCGATGCCTTTTTCCCTTCCTGCAATTCATTTGGCCCATGCTTTTCAAGCCGCTTTTGCACATCTTTTTCTGACAGTCCGTCACCTATCGATGTATTCATTGTTTTTAATAAATCGGTTTGGTTCAGTTCATGCCAATTCATTTGACCTCGTCCACTCCTCTTTTGTTCTCTCTCTTATGCAGTGTTCTATAAGCCAGTTTATTCAGACTCGTCCTAAATCATGCTATAATAATAAGACTGCCTAAAGAACGAGAAAACGTAAGGTTCTTTCAGTAGATTTGTGTGAAAGAAGAGGGTGTATCCAACATGTCATTTGACGGCATTTTTACATACGGTATGACTAATGAATTGCAAGAAACATTAACTGGCGGAAGAATTTCGAAAATACATCAGCCATACAAGCACGAGCTGATTTTTCATATCCGGTCAAAGGGGAAGAATCATAAGCTTCTTTTATCCGCTCACCCGAGCTATGCAAGGGTACAGCTCACTGAGCACCATGATGATAATCCGAGCGAACCGCCAATGTTTTGTATGCTTCTCAGAAAACATCTTGAGGGTGGGTTCATTGAACGTTTTGAACAAATTGGGTTAGATCGGGTGATCGTGCTGCACGTGCGAAGCCGAAATGAAATTGGCGATGAACAAACCCGTAAGCTGTATATTGAAATTATGGGCCGGCACAGCAACTTGATTCTCGTGGAGGACGAAACGGAGCAGATCATTGACGGACTGAAACATCTTTCTCCATCTGTGAACAGCTATCGAACGGTGCTGCCCGGACATCAATATCTTCTGCCGCCGGCACAGCAAAAGCTGAATCCTTTTGACGTGACGAAGGAAGATATTTTAAAGCATTTACGTTTTCAAGAAGGGAAAATTGCCAATCAAATTGTCGATACATTCTCCGGGGTTTCTCCGCTGTTTGCTAAGGAAGCTGTCCACAAGGCCGGTCTTGCCAATCAGGAAACGATTCCAAGTACATTGCTCGAGATGTTTCAGCTCATTCAGGCGCATTCTTTTACCCCTCAGCTCACGAGAAAAGACGGGAAAGAGTATTTTTATTTATTAGAACTTCAGCACGTCCATGGTGACATGAAGACATTTGATTCTCTAAGCGAGCTGCTTGACCGCTTTTATTTCGGAAAAGCTGAAAGAGACAGAGTCAAACAGCAGGCGGCTGATCTTGAACGTTTTGTTGTGAATGAAAAAAAGAAAAATGAAAACAAGCTAAAAAAACTAAAAAGAACGCTTGAAGAATCTCAAAATGCGCATAAGTACCAGCTTTATGGTGAATTGCTTACTGCCAATATATATGCAATTAAAAAAGGGGATAAAGAAGCGACTGTCATCAATTATTATGATGAAGAAGGCGGAGAGATCACGATCCCGCTCAAAACAAACAAAACCCCTTCTGAAAATGCACAAGCGTATTTTACAAAATACCAAAAGGCAAAAAATGCAGTAGAGGCCGTAAATGAACAAATCGAACGAACACATGAAGAAATTGTTTATTTTGATGAGCTGATCCAGCAGCTGTCCTCTGCCTCACCAAAAGATTTAGAGGAAATAAGAGAAGAACTGGTGGAAGGAAAATATTTGCGTCCCAAACAAAAACGCAACGCCAAAAAGAAAAAGCCATCGGCCATTCAGCTTGAAGCATATGAATCTTCTCAAGGTGTTCCGATTCTCGTTGGAAAAAACAACAAGCAAAACGAATATTTGACCACAAAGGCGGCAGCTCGTGATGACATTTGGCTGCACACAAAGGATATTCCTGGATCACATGTCGTCATTCGTCACCAAGCGCCTGATGAACAAACCTTGCTTGAAGCGGCACAAATTGCTGCCTACTTCTCGAAGGCAAAAGAATCAAGCTCCGTCCCTGTCGATTATACGAAAATCCGGCATGTGAAAAAACCAAACGGAGCAAAACCGGGCTTTGTCACGTATGATCAGCAGCAAACATTATTTGTGACGCCTGATGAGGATGTTGTCCTAAAGCTGAGAAAATAAAAAAGAGCCGATTAAATCTTTGGATGAGATTTTATCGGCTCTTTCTTTGTCGTTTTTTTCTTTCTATATAGAGCTCATCGAGTGCATCTACATCCTCTTGTTCAAGCAAGGTCTCAATGGTCTCAGCCAGCTGTTTAGTGCGGGCTGGGCTTGCACCACTCGTAGATACGGAGATTGTCACTTTTCCTGCCCTTACAACCTTTGGCACAATCACATTGCCTAGCTCTGACTGGCTCACACAGTTGACGAGCTGATGAGGAAGCGCTGATTGCGTCATCCACTCGTTTACTGAAGGGTCGTCTGTAGCAGCGACAATTAAAAATGCATCCTTTACATCTTCTGCATCAACTTTCTTTTTCTTCCAAGTCAGCTCATATGTCTCAATGAGATTCGCCATTTCATCACAAATGTCAGGGCTCACAATGGTTATGCTGCATGGCTCCATGCATAGCGCACTCGTCCTTCTAGCCGCAATCCTTCCACCGCCGGCAATCAGCACATGTTTATTGGTTAGATCAAGATGAACTGGAAGCATGGCTTTCTCCTTGAAAACGAAACGCATCCTCTTTGTTTAAGATGGTTTCCTGCACACGTTCAATATAAGCTGCTTTTACATGGGGATGAAACCCAATATATCGGCAGACACGGACATCTCGCAACCGCTCTCTCGCCTGATTCGCTTCACTCTCAATCTCTTTCATTAAAATGCCGGTAAATAAAAGATAAGGCACGAGATAGACAGGCGTATCGTCATCTACTGTTAACTGTGCTAAGACGTCACGATAATTCGGTTCACACGCTGTAATAAAACACGGAAAAACCTCTGCACAAGGCAACATGCTTCGGACATCATCTGCAATGCCAAACACATCCCGCTTTACATCTGGATCAGAGCTTCCGCGGCCAATTAAGAGAATTTTTGCGTGCTCTCCCTTATATCCTGCTTCTTCAATCCTTGCAATAACCGCTTTCGTGACTTCTTGGTTCACGCCTATAGGTCTTCCATACGTCACCTTCACTTGTGGGAAACGTTTTTGTACTTTCACAATCTCTTCTGGAATATCTGATTTGGCATGCATGGCAGTTAAAAGGAGGAGCGGGACGATCGCAATGTGGGTTGCTCCTTTTTGTACACAAGTCTCAAACCCTTCTTCGATTGAAGGGTCCGTCAACTCTAAAAAACAAATTTCTTGGATATCTGCTTCCACTAACGGCATACAGCTTTTCATAAAAGAAATGGCTTTATCCTGTGCTTCTTTTACCCTGCTTCCATGCCCAACATAAAGGACAGCTTGTTTCATTTGACTCCTCCTTGCAACCTTAGTTTTATTCAGACGAAAAGACACGATGTCCACACGTGTCTTTTCATCTTTGTTTTCATTTCTCAATCAGTGCTGGTTCAAACCAGTTCAACTTTTGATGAAAGTGAACGACATCTCCTACCACGATTAAACTTGGGTGCTCGATCCCTTCTTTTTCAACCGTTTCAGATAGTGTCGCCACCGTGCAGCAAGTCGTCTTTTGCCTTGTGGTCGTTCCCCAGTGAATAAACGCAGCTGGGGTTTCAGGATTCCGCCCATTCTTCAAAAGCAGCCGCTGGACTCTTTCCACGTTTTTGACGCCCATGTAAATGACAAGGGTATCAATCCCCGTCGCCAGCGCTTCCCACTTTTCTTCAAAATGTTCATCCTTTTGATAATGCCCTGTTACAAACGCAACATTTGAGCTGAATTCTCGGTGCGTGACTGGAATGCCTGCATAAGCAGCGGCTGCAATGCCAGAAGTAATCCCCGGGACAACTTCATACGGAATACCATGCTCAGCTAAGCATTCGATTTCTTCACCGCCACGGCCAAATACAAAGGGATCACCGCCTTTTAGACGAACGACTATGTTCCCTTCCTTCGCATGAGCAACAAGTGCTTCATTAATCGCTTCCTGTCTCATCGTATGATGATTCGGCAGTTTGCCGCAATAGATCAACTCCGCCTCCGGTTTGGCATGGGCAAGAATCTCTTGATTGACAAGACGATCATATAAAATGACATCTGCCTGCTGTATTGCCTTATGGGCCTTTAGCGTAATTAAGTCTGGGTCACCCGGTCCGGCACCAACAATGTATACTTTCCCCATCTTGCTTTCTCCCCCTGCCATCAGGCGATTATTTCGTTTTATCCTTTACATAATCAACAAGGCGCTGTTTTGACTCCTCGCGTGATAATTCACCTGTATCTAGGACGAGCTCAGGCGCAGCTGGCTCTTCGTATGGTGAATCGATTCCCGTGAAAAATGGAATTTCGCCGTTTCTTGCTTTTTTATATAATCCCTTTGGATCACGCTCTTCACACACGTTCAGATCACATTTCACAAACACTTCGTGAAATTCTCCGTCTTCGACTAACTGTCTTACGATTTGGCGGTCTTCTTGAAATGGTGAAATAAAAGCAGTAATGACAATCGTTCCTTGCTCAACAAATAATTTCGCCACTTCACCGATGCGCCGAATGTTCTCTTTTCTGTCGTCATCTGAAAAGCCTAAGTCTTTATTGAGTCCATGGCGTACGTTATCGCCGTCAAGAACTGTCACTTGGTACCCCTGTTCAAACAGCTCTCGAGCCGCTGCGTTGGCGATCGTCGATTTACCTGAACCGCTTAGACCTGTCAGCCAAATGATCCCGCTTGTATGGTTGTTTTTCTGTTGATATTCTTTTTTAGTAATAGATGAATCATGCCACACGATATGTTCGTTGCTCATGTCATACCCTCCTTTAAGATACCGTCGTTTTTAATCCTTCGATTAATGTTTCAATGACTTCTTTTCGGCTGAACGTGCTCGGTGGTAATTCACCATTTCTCAGCATCGTTCTGACCTTTGTACCTGAAAGAATGACATGTTCGCTTTTATCATGTGGGCATGTTTTTGGTGTTGCCATGGCTTCACATGTATTGCAGTAAAAGCTGTGCTCAAATTTTAATGGTGTGATCCCAATTTCTTCGCTTGTAAATTGTTCAAATAGCTCCTGCGCTTCGTATGTGCCGTAATAATCACCAACACCTGCATGATCTCTGCCGACAATAAAATGTGTACAGCCATAATTTTTACGCACAAGCGCATGAAAAATCGCTTCCTTTGGTCCAGCATAACGCATGGCAGCAGGAAAAACACCTAAAAAGACGCGGTCTTTCGGGTAATAACCGTTCAGTAACACTTGATAGCTTTTCATTCTTACATCTGCTGGAATATCATCAGATTTTGTTTCACCAACAAGTGGATTTAGAAATAGACCATCCACTGTTTCCAGTGCTGTCTTTTGAATGTATTCATGCGCACGATGGACTGGGTTTCTCGTTTGGAAACCGACAATGGTTTTCCAGCCGTTTTCTTTAAACTGTTTTCTTGTTTCTTCTGGCTCATACGTAAATTGCGGGAAAGGTTTTTCACTGCGTTTCGTCAGTGTAATTTTACCACCAATATACGTATCACCGCGTTCAAATAATTTTTTCACGCCTGGGTGATTGCGGTCATCTGTTTTATACACATTCACTGCTTCTTTTTCCTTATCAGGTGTGTATTGATCTTCCACCTCAATGACCCCGTATACTGTTCCATTATACGATAGACGAACAATGTCACCTTGATTGATCTCCGCTGCTTGTTCCTTTGTGACAGGCAAAGTAATCGGAAGAGACCAAACGACACCACTTGCTAGTCGCATACTGCTGACAACTGCTTCATAATCAGCTTTCGTTAAAAACCCTTCAATTGGACTATACCCGCCAATTGCGATGAGTTCAAGGTCTGCAAAAGAGATGGCATCCAGCTCAATTTCTTTCGCAGCTGTGCTTAGATCAAATTCTTCATTTACTCGATTAATTAATACGCCACCATGTGGTGTTAAACTCATTTGTTCATCTTCCTCTCAATGTTCATATTTATTAGATGTTAATAGTCGGATTTATATTTAAATCCCGCCGCCCTGTTCATGAATCGAGCTGCTCTCATTTTTAACTGCCTTCATAAGACTCAGTGCACCTAATGAAGCTAACAGTACACTCATCATGATAAAGATAGAGTAATAGTCTCCTTTTAAGAAAAGGCTTACCAGCAAATAAGATAGACTAAGTGATAAGAAAGGTGACACAACCCATACCTTCAGCATTTTTTTCACAACATGTTTATGAAAAATGTTCGGTCCACCCTTTGCCATACCTAGCCCAATAATGGACGATGAGGTAATTTGAGTAAGGGGAACAGGGAGTCCGAATATAGAGCTGACGATGACAAGTCCTGCACCGGTGCTCGATAATAGAATGCCTTCACCCGTTTGATAGCGTGTAATTTTCTTTCCGTTTGTTTCTAGTACCCTTCTTCCTAGAAGCAGCGCCCCAATGGCCACAAAGATTCCGCCGTAAAGGGTCCCTTGCCCGACTGATAAAACACCTGACGCGACAAGCGGGCCGACCGCATTGGCGACATTGTTCATGCCGGCTGAAAATGCTTCTAAAAACCCACTGATAATCAAAACAACAGATAAGATCAATGTACCTTTTTTGGATAACGTCCGTTTAGGGAACAATCTGATGATTTTGACAACAGCAAAGGTAAAAACAAAGGCAACAATCGGAATAATCACCCAAAAAGAGACAATGACTAAGATCGATTTCACATACAGCACTTTATATGCGGCTGCCACACCGACCACAGCTCCTACTGTGACCTCACTTGTGGATAAAGGAATGGCCAAGAGATTCGCTATGAAAAGTGATAATGCGGCCGAGCCAATGATGATACACACAATTTCAAGTGTGATGACAGATTCCGGCATAATCCCGGAGCTGATCGTTTTGACGACCTCACCGCCGCCAATCACTGAACCTGCTAATATTCCAACCGCACAAACGCTGAGCGCGTATATTGGCTTTTTGATCGCACCTGAACCATATGCGATGCCCATCGAAGCAGCTGCTCCGCTTGCGCCAATATTTAAAGCAAAGAATAAGCTAAATAAAATTGCGGCGATTTCCATACATTATGCTCCCTTACTCATGTAATCCGCACTCAGTCTTTGCTGTCCCTGACCATCTTCCAGAACGCAAATCATCAGCAGTAAATGCCGGCTGTGTACAAGGTGCACACCCGATGCTTGGATATCCTTGGTCATGCAGCGGATTATAAGTAAGATCCTCTCTAGACGCATATCTCCATATGTCCTTCCACGTCCAGTGGATGAGCGGACATATTTTGACTGATTGGAATTTTTCATCCTTATTTAAGAAGTTCGTACCTGCTCGTTTAGGCGACTGCTCTCTTCTTAAACCAGACAGCCATGCCGGATAGCCAGATAGTGCCTCTTGCAACGGAATGACCTTTCTCATATGGCAGCAGCTTTGAGGATTCGTTTCCCATAATTTATCACCATGCTGCTCATTCTGCTCTTCCACCGTCAGCTCAGGTGTTTTCAGCACGATGTCTAAACCAGGATATCTTTCCTTCACTGCATCAATGGTGTCGTATGTTTCCTTGAAATGCAGACCTGTATCTAAAAAGACAATTCTTGCATCTTTTTTTACTTTCGCAATAAGATCGATCAGGACAATGCCCTCAATGCCAAAACTGCATGCATAAACGAGCTGATCACCATAGTGGCCGTACGCCCATTTCAGCACAGATAGGGCCCCTTTATACAAATCGTCCTCTTGAAATGTAATGGACGGCTCTTGCCAATTTTCATAAGTTAACATTGTTTCTCCCCTTCCGGAGTACTGCTTCTATTGCTATTCTCCGCACTACTTTAATCTGATTTTTTCATTTTTTTCCACTTGAATCACTTGACCGTCCTGAACGATCAACGTAATTGAACCGAATTTCATATCCCCAATCAGCTCTTGCATATGCTTCACTAAGTCCTCATCCTGGTTTTGTTTCAGTTCCATCTCCTCTTCCTCCTCACCGTTAAAATAAAAAAACTTTCTTTCAGTCCGAAAGAAAGATGAGGAAGCTCACGATTTCCTTATCTTTCAAAATAGAATCATTTTGCAGGAAGTAGCACCTTGCAAATCGCAGGTTGCCGGGCTTCATCGGGCCAGTCCCTCCACCTCTCTGGATAAGAGTTTTAATTTGTATTAAATATTAACACAATTCAAACAAAAGTCAACCCGACTTTATTGATAGGATTAGTTTTTATTTAAATTTGAGTCTATTTTACTATTTTTAACCAAATAAAAAACTGTGCAGCGCAGCACAGCTTTTTTTAAAACAAAACAAGCTTTTTAGACCGTTTCTTCCATCCAAGATTCAGACGAAGGATCCTGTCTCCAGCGTTTTAGTTTATTCATAGCAGAGGGCTCAATTGCTTTTAGCTCAAGTGCCACTTCTGTCAGTGTGTCATAGTCTGTCAGCGTGACATAGGGAATGTTTTTCTCTTGAAAAGCCGCAGTTGCTTTTGGCAGTCCATAAGTGAAGATCGCAACAACTCCGAGTACGTCACAGCCTTCTTCTTCTAGAGCCGCTACAACTTCAAGAACGCTGCCTCCAGTTGAGATGAGGTCTTCTACGACAACCACCTTTTGTCCAGGTGATACGGCTCCTTCAATTTGATTTCCTTTTCCGTGTGCTTTTGGTTTACTTCTTACATAACACATCGGTACGTTCAGACGATCAGCTGCTAATGCCGCATGAGGAATGCCAGCTGTAGCTGTACCTGCGACAACTTCCGCTCCTTCAAAATGAGTGAGAATCAAGTCTTTTAAACCTTCCGCAATGTCCCCTCTGACCTCAGGATAAGACAAGGTGAGGCGATTGTCACAGTAAATCGGTGATTTGATACCGCTCGCCCATGTAAATGGTTCGTCTGGTTTTAAAGAGACAGCTTTGATTTGTAATAAATGCTTCGCGATTTTCGTTTTCATCCGGCAGTCACTCCCACTCTTTCAAAATTTGTTGATAAGCTTCCACTGGGTTTGTGGCTTTTGTGATCGATCTTCCCACAACAATCTGTGAAACACCCTGCTCTTTGGCAAAGGCAGGTGTCGCCACACGCTTTTGGTCATCCGTTTGATCATTTGGTAAGCGAATTCCTGGCGTCACAGTGAGAAAGGAAGGAGAGATTTGTTCATGAAGCTGTTTTGATTCATGAACAGAGCACACCACACCATCAAGTCCACTTTCATATGCCAATTGTCCATAATGAAGCACAGCCTCTTGCAATGGGCGGTCAATTAGTAATTCTTTTTTCATCATATCTTCTGACGTGCTTGTCAGCTGGGTCACTGCAATAATAGCCGGGCGATTTTGGCCGGCAGGGGTTCCGCTTTCAAGCCCCTCTACGGCCGCCTGCATCATTCTTTTCCCGCCGGCTGCATGCACATTCACCAAATCAACACCAAGTGCAGCAAGTCTGTTCATCGCTTTTTGCACAGTTGTTGGAATGTCATGAAGCTTCAGATCAAGGAAAATACGGCAATTTTTTTCTTTCAGTGCGTCAATAATGGCAGGACCTTCTTGGTAAAACAGCTCCATGCCGACCTTTACGAATAATGGAGTGCCTTCAAAACGATCTATAAAGGCGTGCGCCTCCTGTCCTGATGGAAAATCAAGCGCGATGATGGGCAAGTGCTTCATGTTTCCAGCTCCTTCCGATGCATTCCTCTACAGATGAATACCCATAAGCCGCTAACACATTCGGCAGTTCATCAATGATTTCCGGGCAAATAAATGGGTTCACAAAATTGGCTGTCCCAACAGCTACCGCACTTGCGCCAGCTAGTAAAAATTCAAGTACATCTTCAGCGCTTTGCACCCCGCCCATCCCAATAATCGGAATAGAAACGGCCTGACTGACCTCATGCACCATTCGGATGGCAACAGGTTTTACAGCAGGACCTGATAATCCGCCTGTTTTATTGGCAAGAATGGGTTTGCCTGTTTTTAAATCTAAACGCATCCCAATTAAGGTATTGATCATGGTGAGTCCATCCGCTCCAGCCGATTCAATCGCTTTAGCAATCTCAACGATATTGGCTACATTAGGTGACAGTTTCACATAAACAGGAACGGAGGAAACTTCCTTAACAGCTTTTGTCAATGTAGCCGCCATTTCTGGATCGGTCCCAAAGGCAATTCCGCCTGTTTTCACATTCGGACACGAGATATTCAGTTCAAGGGCGTGAACATTGCTTGCTTGACTAATTTGCTTTGCTACTTCAACATAATCATCAACTTGTGATCCAGCAACATTGGCAATAATAGGGGTATCGAACTGCTCAAGCCAAGGTAATTCATGTTCAAGCACGCCTTTTAGACCTGGATTTTGGAGACCAATCGCATTCAGCATACCGGCTCCTGTCTCAGCTACCCTCGGTGTCGGGTTGCCAAATCTCGGTTCAAGGGTCGTGGCTTTAATCATGATGCCGCCCAGCAAGGAAAGGTCATATAATGATGCGAATTCTTTTCCAAATCCAAAACAGCCTGATGCAGGAATGATTGGATTTTTTAAAGATAAGCCGGGTAATTCGATGTTTAGCATGATAGCGCCACCTCCTCCGCTTTAAAAACAGGTCCATCCAGACAAACTTTAACGTACGGTTTCTCGTGCTGATCGGTATGACAGACACAAGCAAAGCATGCACCGATTCCGCAGCCCATTCGTTCTTCCATTGAAATATAGACAGGCTTATCGGGATAAGAGTCTTTTAGTGCTTTTAACATAGGTGTCGGTCCACAGGAAAGCAAGACATCAAAGTCCAGCTCATTCTCTTCAATGACATTTGTCACGAAACCTTTCGAGCCATATGTTCCATCAACGGTTGCGATAAATGTATCTCCGAGCGCTTGAAACATCTCCTCATAAAATACATCCTTTTTCGATTGAAAACCGAGAACATGTTTTACGATGACGCCTTTTTTCGTTAACCGCTTAGACAGTTCATATAACGGAGGCACACCGATTCCTCCACCGACTAATAATGCAGTCTGTCCGGCCTGAACGACTGAAGGGTCATAGCCGTTTCCAAGCGGTCCTAACACATCGACTGACTCTCCCGCCCGCTTTTGGGAAAGGAGCTTTGTGCCCTCTCCCTCTGCGCGGTAAATGATGGTTGCTTCTTGCTTTTCGGCATGAATGTTGGCAATACTGATCGGTCTTCTCAGCAGCGGTGTCATGGATTCACTGACCTTTATATGAAGAAACTGTCCAGCTGTTTGAAAGGATTCAACAAGATCACCTTTTAATGTCATTTCGTAAATATGATCAGCGATCTCTCGGTTTGAGACGACCGTCAAGTATGCTTTTTTCATATCGTTACTGTCACCTCAGCATTCGTTTTCACTTCTGGCATTTCATCTGCTCTAAATGTCATGCTCTCTAGCACTCTTAAAATCGCTTCCGCTGTATCTAGTGACGTTAAGCAAGCGACACCATTTTCAACAGATTCACGTCTAATTCTAAAGCCGTCTCTTGCCGGCTGTTTTCCTTTTGTTAAGGTGTTGATGACAAATTGGGCTTCACCATTTCGAATGACATCCAGCAGATTCTTTCCTTCTTCTCCTATTTTGCCGACAACACTTGATGGAATAGAGGCTTGTTTTAAGTAATTCGCTGTTCCTTCTGTTGCTAAAATATGATAGCCGATGGAATGGAATCTTCTTGCAATCTCAAGTCCTTCTTCTTTATCTTTATCAGCCACTGTCAGGAGCACCGTTCCGTCTTTTGGAATTTGAATGCCTGATGCAATCAACCCTTTGTAGAGGGCTTTTTCGATTGTGACATCTTTCCCCATGACTTCACCTGTTGATTTCATTTCAGGCCCTAGTGTAATATCTACTCTTCTTAGTTTTGCAAAAGAGAAGACTGGAACTTTCACATATACGCCTTCTTGCTCAACATGAAGCCCTTCTTGGTAGCCATAGTTTTTCAGTTTTTCTCCTAAAATAACCTTTGTAGCTAAGTTCGCCATTGGAATGCCTGTAATTTTACTTAAGAATGGGACAGTCCGGCTTGAGCGCGGATTCACTTCAAGTACGTACACTTCTCCTTTTGATAGAACAAATTGAATGTTCAAAAGCCCAATGATGTTAAGGCCTTTTGCCAGTTTAATCGTGTATTCTGCAATTTTCGCTTTGATGTCCTCTGACAAAGTTTGCGGCGGGTAGACCGCAATGGAGTCTCCAGAGTGAACTCCGGCTCTTTCAATGTGTTCCATAATGCCTGGTATGACAACCGTTTCTCCGTCAGACACAGCATCTACTTCAATTTCTTTTCCTGTCAAATACTTGTCAATGAGCACTGGGTGCTGCGGATTGACTTTCACCGCATTCTCCATGTAGTGAAGGAGCTCAGCTTCTTGATACACAATTTCCATTGCACGGCCGCCTAATACATAGGAAGGACGGACAAGCACGGGGTAACCGATTTGATTCGCAATCGCTACTGCCTCTGGCACAGACGTTGCTGTCTTACCTTTTGGCTGCGGCACGCCGAGAGTTTCTAATGTTTGTTCAAACTTGTCACGGTTTTCCGCACGGTCAAGGTCTTCAAGCGATGTTCCAAGTATCTTAACCCCTCTATTTGATAATTCATCTGCTAAGTTAATCGCTGTTTGTCCGCCAAACTGAACGACGACACCTTCTGGTTGTTCAAGGTCGATGATGTGCATCACATCTTCTACAGTGAGTGGTTCAAAGTAGAGCTTATCTGAAATACTAAAGTCTGTTGAGACGGTTTCAGGGTTGTTGTTAATAATAATGGCTTCATAGCCTGCTTGTTTGATTGCCCACACTGAATGAACGGTCGCATAATCAAATTCAACCCCTTGTCCGATTCTGATTGGACCTGAGCCTAGCACGATGACACTTTTCTTATCTGTTCGCTCGGATTCATTTTCATCTTCATATGTGCTGTAGAAATACGGTGTTTCTGATTCAAATTCTGCCGCACATGTGTCCACCATCTTATACACAGGAACGATGCCTGCTTCTGTTCTTAGGTTATAGACATCTGCCTCATTCATATTCCATTCGCGGCTAATATAAATATCTGAGAAACCTTTTTCTTTCGCTTCTTTTAAAACGTCTACATTGCCTTTGTTTTCTTTTAGTGTCTTTTCAAATGCGATGATGCCTTCCAGCTTATGAAGGAAGAAATAATCAATTTTCGAGAATTCATGAATCTGTTCGACGGTATAGCCTCTTCTTAGCGCCTCAGCGATATAAAACAGACGCTCATCTCCTGCTTTGATAATCCGCTTTTCAAGCACTTCGTTCGTAATGTCCGCTTCGTCTTTTAATTCAATGTGATGCACATCCGCTTCAAGTGAACGAACAGCCTTTAAAAGAGACTCTTCTAATGTACGGCCGATCGCCATGACCTCACCCGTTGCTTTCATTTGTGTTCCAAGTCGTCTGTTGGCAGATTCAAATTTATCGAACGGCCAGCGCGGGATTTTTGAAACGATATAGTCGAGTGCTGGTTCGAACGCTGCATATGTTTTACCTGTGACTGGGTTCATCATTTCATCAAGTGTTAGGCCGACTGCGATTTTCGCTGCAAGTTTTGCAATTGGATATCCTGTTGCTTTAGACGCAAGAGCAGAAGAACGGCTCACGCGCGGGTTTACTTCGATAATATAGTATTGGAAGCTGTCTGGATCAATCGCCAGCTGTACGTTACATCCGCCTTCAATGCCAAGTGCACGGATCAGCTTGAGTGACACATTACGAAGCAGCTGATATTCACGATCACTTAGCGTTTGACTTGGTGCCACAACGATACTGTCACCTGTGTGGATGCCGACAGGATCAAAGTTTTCCATGTTACAAACCACAATGGCATGATCTCCGCTGTCACGCATGACCTCATATTCAATTTCTTTAAAGCCTGCGATACTTTTTTCAAGCAAACATTGTGTCACCGGACTTAACTTCAGTCCATTCTCGACGATTTCTTTTAATTCTTGCTCATTTGTACAAATTCCGCCGCCTGTTCCGCCTAGTGTATAGGCTGGTCTAACAATGACCGGGAAACCGATTTGATCTGTGAATGCCATCGCTTCTTCAAGGTTATGGATGATTTCACTTTCTGGTACAGGTTCATTTAATTCATTCATTAGATTACGGAATAAATCTCTGTCCTCTGCTTTTTGAATAGCTGACAGCTTGGTGCCTAGTACTTCAACACCGCATTCAGCGAGTACACCAAGATCTGATAACTCAACAGCAAGGTTCAATCCAGTTTGTCCGCCAAGTGTTGGCAGAATCGCATCAGGACGTTCTTTTCGAATGATTCGTGTTAAAAATTCTGGTGTCAGTGGTTCGATGTATACCTTATCGGCCATTTCTGTATCTGTCATGATCGTCGCAGGGTTAGAGTTCACAAGAACGACTTCATAGCCCTCTTCTTTTAGCGCTAAGCAAGCCTGTGTGCCTGCATAGTCAAACTCCGCTGCCTGACCGATGATGATTGGACCTGAACCGATCACTAAAATCTTTTTGATATCTACGCGTTTTGGCATACTTCTTCCCCTTCTTTCTCAGTTGTATGAATCATGTCCATGAACTCGTCGAATAAGTAGTTCGCATCTTCTGGACCCGGTGATGCTTCTGGGTGATACTGGACAGTGAATGCTGGTGCTTTTTTATGTTTTAATCCTTCAATGGTATTGTCATTTAGCGCAATATGTGTGACTTCAAGCACGTCTTCATTAATGGCGCTAACCGTGTAGCCATGGTTTTGAGACGTCAAGGTTACCTTGCCAGTTGCTAGTTCTTTGACTGGATGATTGGATCCTCTATGCCCAAATTTCATTTTTTCTGTACTTGCGCCGCACGCAAGCGCGAATAACTGGTGTCCTAGGCAGATACCAAAGAGTGGTACCTTTCCAATCAGTTGCTGAATCATTTCAACCGCTTCTGGCACATCGACTGGATCCCCAGGTCCGTTTGAAAGCATGATGCCATCTGGTTTTAACTGTAATACTTCATCTGCCGTGATATTGTATGGCACCACAATGACATCACAATCTCGCTTATTGAGTTCGCGCAAAATGCCATGCTTCATGCCGAAATCGACAAGCACAATTCTTTTTCCTCTTCCTGGGCTTGGATACGCATTTTTCACAGATACTTGGCTTACTTGATCTGTTGGTAGCTGCATCGTTTGAAGGCGGCTTACAACGTCTTCTACTTGTTCATCCGGTCCTGCAAAAGCTCCTCTTAATGTACCTGCACTTCGAATCATGCGCGTGAGCTTGCGTGTATCAATGCCGCTAAGACCCGGGATATTTTTCATTTTTAAATACTCATCAAGTGAGTATGAAGAGCGCCAGTTTGAAGGCTTTTCACAAAGCTCTTTCACGATCAGCCCTTTCACAAACGGTGTGATCGATTCAAAATCATCACGGTTAATGCCATAGTTGCCGATCAGCGGGTAAGTGAGTGTGACAATTTGTCCGCAGTACGACGGGTCAGACAAAATCTCTTGATAGCCTGTCATCCCTGTGTTAAAGACGACTTCTCCGACTGACGGTTCTAAGCTGCCAAAGCCTGTTCCTTCGAATACTGTTCCGTTTTCTAGCACTAAGCGTCTCTTCATTTTACTAGTCTCCCCTCTTCATAAACGACTTTCCCAGATGCAAGTGTCATGACCGGCCATCCTGATACATTCAATTTGTCAAACGGTGTATTTTGTCCTTTAGATAAGAAGCTTTTTTTGTCAATTGCCATTTCTTTGTTTAAATCAATCAGTGTGATATCAGCGATTTGACCTTCTTCCAGCTTTCCGTATGGAAGAGCAAAGGCTTCTGCTGGTTTGATGGTCATATAATCAACAAGTTCTTTTAATGTCCATTCCCCTGTTTTCACAAAACGTGTGTACAGAAGCGGGAACGCTGTTTCAAGTCCGACAATCCCAAAAGGTGCCCTCTGCATCGTTTCGTTCTTTTCTTCTTCTGTATGCGGTGCATGGTCTGTGGCGATAAAATCAATCGTGCCATCTAAAAGCCCCTCGATCAGTGCCTCGCGATCTTCTGCTCCTCTGAGTGGCGGATTCATTTTATAGTTTGTGTCAAGACCTGGGATGTCTTCATCACATAAGAGAAGGTGATGTGGCGACACCTCAGCCGTCACACGAATGCCTGCTTTTTTTGCATCGCGTACCACTCGGACGGATTCCTTTGTGCTGATATGGCATACATGATAATGACAATTCGCTGCTTCTGCTAAGAGGACATCTCTTGCAATATGCACCGATTCACAAATTGACGGTATCCCGTTTAACCCATTTGCTTTTGAAAAGTCTCCTTCATGAACGCATCCTCCATAAATGAGTGAGTTATCTTCACAGTGCGCCACTATGGCTTGATCAAGGCTTGCTGCCTTTTTCATTGCTTCGTACATCATGCCTGCGGTTTGAATACCAACACCGTCATCCGTAAAGGCAAATGCGCCCGCTTCTTTTAACGCTGCAAAGTCTGTCATCTCTTCACCAATTTGTCTCGTCGTGATGGAAGCGTATGGCAGTACTCTTACAGAGGAGGTCTCTTTGATTCGATTCATCAGCCATTCCATTTGTTCTTTTGTATCTGGAACTGGTCGTGTATTCGGCATTGCTGCAATGGTCGTATACCCGCCTCTTGCTGCTGCCTTAGAACCTGTTTCAATGGTTTCTTTTTTCTCGCCGCCTGGCTCTCTTAAATGCACATGCAGATCAATCAAACCTGGTGATACAAATAGCCCTGCTGCATCAATGACTTCTTCTCCGTCTTCTCTTTCTAAGTGACCCATTGCTTGAATCACTTTTCCTTCTACCCTAATATCCTGCTGCACTCTTTCCCCTGTGCTTGTTAAGATAAAACCGTTTTTAATGAGATATGACATAGACAGAATCTCTCCCTTTTTGATGTAGTCTGCTATTTTGAAAAGCTCTTTTTAACACAGCCATTCGGATATACACACCATTTTCCATTTGTTTAAAAATCCTTGACTGCTTTGACTCTACTAATGAATCATCTATTTCAACACCTCTATTTACTGGTGCTGGATGCATAATAATCGCTCTTTCTTTCATTTTGCTTGCCCTGTCTACTGTTAATCCATAAGTCGATAAGTAACCCTCGTTGCCCATCTTTTCTGAGTGTCTTTCATGCTGAATTCTCAGCAGCATCACCACGTCAGACCGCTTCATGGCTTCGTCCACTTCGACATACATTCCATGAGGATTTTGTTCATCTTGGAAGGATGCTGGTCCTGAAAAGAGCACTGTCGCTCCTAGTCTTGCGAGGACTTCAGCATTGGACCTTGCCACCCTGCTATGTTTGATATCACCATGAATCGAGATCGTTAAGCCTTCAAAACCGCCAAACTCTTCAAAGATCGTCATCAAATCCAGCAATGATTGTGTAGGGTGCTGTCCGCAGCCATCTCCCGCATTAATGATTGGAATCCCGACCTTCCCAATCAGCTCTTTGTAATATTCGTCGGTACTGTCTCTGATGACACATGCCTTGACTCCGATGGATTCAAGTGTTTTCACTGTATCGTAAAGGGTCTCTCCCTTTTGAACAGAGGTACTTGCTGCGTCTAGGTTCAGCACATTCATTCCAAGTTTCTTCTCTGCCACCTCAAAGCTAAAACGCGTTCTTGTACTTGGTTCAAAGAAGAGGTTCGCTACAAATTCACCTGCTAAACCATGTTCCTGTTTCCCTTTTTTCAATGCACATGCTTCTTCAATCAGCTGTAAAATTTCTTCCTTTGACAAGCTGCTCATTGTCGATAAATCATTCATTTTTTCTGCCCCCTCTAGTTTTTCATCACTTTCAGGTTCAAAAAAACCCTAAGCCTCGGCAGCTTAGGGTTCTCCAAAAGAAGCAGGGGTGCTTTCGCACGTTCTGCTCCGTTTAGAACCCTTGTCAGCCTCACTGGACTTCTTTTAAAAGGTTTTCGGTATTCGATTCATTTGACTCATCATCTTCTGCCTTCTGATGCGGCAGAATCAGGTTTAGCAGGACGCCAGTAATGGCAGCGAGTGCCATTCCTGACAGCGTCAGATTGATTTGTTTCACCTCAATGAATGCCCCGCCAATTCCAATGACTAAGATGACTGATGCGATAATGAGATTGCGCTTTTCTTCAAAATTCACTTTATGATCAATCAGGATTCGCAGTCCGCTTGAGGCTATGATTCCAAAGAGCAGGAACGAAACGCCCCCATAACCGCGGATGGTACTGTACTGATTAATGCTGAAATTTTCCCAACAAAGCCGAAGCAGATCGCAAACACCGCTGCTCCGCCGATGACGAAGATACTGAACACTCTTGTGATCGCAAGGACGCCAATGTTCTCTCCATAAGTCGTTGTTGGAGGTCCGCCGATGAGTGAAGCGAAGATTGTCGCCGCACTGTCTCCTAAAATGGAGCGATGAAGACCTGGTTTTTTAATAAAATCTTGTCCAACAACTTTGCTTAACACGACTTGATGGCCGATGTGCTCAGACATGGTCACAAAGGCAACTGGCACCATCACTGTGAGAATGCTTAAGGTCACAGCAGGAGTATAGTCGACAAATGGTACAACAAAGTCTGGTACAGCAAACCATTTTGCAGCAATGACCGGCTGGAAGTTCACAATGCCTTGTGTTAAGGCAAAGAGGTAGCCGCTGATAATGCCGATTAAGACTGGAATCAAGCTAAGGAATCCTCTTAGGAAGATCATACTAATAATGGTGACAGCGAGTGTGAAGCCTGCAACCATTAAGTGCTTCAGGCTGTAAACAAGCTCCTTTGCATTCGGATCCACGTACATCGCCATGTTAACAGCTGTTCCAGCGAGTCCGAGTCCGATGACCATAATGACGGGTCCTACAACGACAGGCGGCAGAAGCTTCATTAGCCAGCCTGTGCCAAGCCATTTGATAAATAATGCGATGAGTGCATATGCCACACCAGCCATAAAGGCACCTACCATTGCGGCTCCAGGGCCGCCGGTGGCTTTTACATTCAAGATAGGGGCGATAAAGGCAAAGGACGATCCAAGATACGCCGGAATCTGCCCTCTTGTGATGATTAAGTACACAATGGTTCCAACCCCGCTTGAGATGAGCGCAACGGCTGGGCTCATCTCAATGATCTTTGGTACAAGAATGGTTGCACCAAACATGGCAAACAAGTGCTGCAGGCTGAGTGACAGCCATGTGAACGGTTTTGGGATATCTCGAATGCCTAAATTGGCTTTTTGCTGACTCATGATTTTCCTCCTAGATGTGTCCTTTTTCATTAAAAAAGCCTCTTTGCGAGTATGCGCAAAGAGGCCTAGAAAAACCGTACACGTCACTTTAGTCGTGTGCTCGGTGTCTCTGTTATTGCCCTCTTTGCAAACTCTCTGGAATGCATTTAAAAAGGTTATTTTTCATATATAGCGACAAGGTCGTTTTGATCTACTTCATTGAGCTGAACCATGACTGTCTCTGCTTTTGATGTCGGGATGTTTTTCCCGATATAATCTGCCCGAATCGGCAGCTCCCGGTGTCCCCGGTCGACTAGAACAGCTAGCTGAATGGAAGATGGTCTTCCTACATCCACAAGCGCATCCATAGCCGCTCTGACGGTTCTACCTGTGAACAGCACATCATCAACGACAATGAGTGTTTTGTCATTAATGTCAGCTGGGATGTCTGCACCCTTGACAAGCGGGTCTTGGTTCTCTGTCTTTTTTGTCAGGTCATCACGGTATAGCGTAATATCAAGTTCACCCACAGTCACTGGGTTTCCTTCAATTTGCTCGATGCGCTCTGCAAGGCGCTTTGCAAGATGAATACCTCTTGTCTTGATCCCGGCCAGGATGACATCCTTCATCCCTTTGTTGCGCTCAATCATTTCATGTGCAATACGGGTAAGCGCTCGTCTTATCGCTTGTTCATCAAGAATGACTGCTTTTTGTTCCATCTTTTACACCTCTTTTTGACAAATAAAAAGCCCTTCTGCAAAGGGCAGAGAGGGGCGCTCATTTGTGCATACTCGTGCACAAATTGATCCGTTATCCTTCTCAGCCTCTCTGGACTGTTTTAAAGAATCTCAATTTCTTCGTTTATTATTTCAAAAAAAGAACGGCCTGTCAATCGTTATTTCTTAATGAATCGATAAAGCCCCGCATATCAGCTGGAATTGGAGCTGTAAACTCCATATATTCTCCTGTTCTAGGATGATCAAATCCTAACACGCCTGCATGCAGCAGTTGTCCATTGAAATCAACCGTTTTTCTTGGGCCATATTTTGGATCTCCGGCAAGCGGATAGCCAATGTATTTCATATGAACACGAATTTGGTGGGTTCTCCCAGTTTCAAGGCGGCATTCTACAACGGTAAAGTCTTTAAAGCGCTCCATCACATCAAAATGAGTGACTGCCTGCTTTGCATTTTCTTTTGTGACCGTCATGCTTTGGCGATCTTTTTTGTCTCGACCTATTGGTGCATCAATCGTTCCAGTATCATGCTGAATGATACCATGAACAACGGCTGTGTATTTTCTAGTGACCGTTTTCGCCACCAGCTGATTGACGAGTGATTCATGCGCCATATCATTTTTTGCGACCATTAAAAGCCCTGACGTATCTTTATCAATCCGGTGGACAATTCCTGGTCTCATCACACCATTAATGCCTGACAAATCATTGCAATGAGCCATGAGGCCATTGACAAGAGTACCTGTCACATGTCCTGGTGCTGGATGAACGACCATTCCTCTTGGTTTATTGACCACTAGTACATCTTCATCCTCATAATAAATATCAAGATCCATTGATTCCGCTTCTACATCTAGTGCTTCTGGATCTGGAATCTCTACTTTGATTTGATCTCCAGCTTGTACTTTATAATTGGCCTTCACTTGTTTTCCATTTACTTCGATGAGCCCATCTTTCACCCACTGCTGGACTTGGGTTCTTGACCATTCTGGTTCAGTTGTGCTTAAAAATTTATCAAGCCGTTCACTCGTTTGTTCTTCTGAAACGGCAATGTTTACTTGATTCATGTAGTTGACTCCTTATTTTTCTTTCCATCTAAAAGCATTTGAATAAAGAGCAGAATGACCCCCACACATAGAGAGGAATCTGCGATATTAAAGATTGGATAATGATAATCCCCAAATACGAAATGAGCAAAATCAACCACTTCTTGACGGAAAATACGGTCAATAAAGTTTCCAATCGCTCCGCCAAGCATTAAGGCAAGCGCTACGCCAAGTAGCTTGTCCTTTTGTCCATGTTTTTGCAAATAATAAACAATTCCTGCAATAACAACGAGTGTGATCACATAGAAAAACCACATTTGTCCTTGGAGAATCCCCCATGCGGCTCCTGAATTTCGGTGGGATGTGATGTAAAAGAAGCCATCAATCACAGGAATAGAATCACCGAGCATCATATGTTTGACAATGAGCCATTTTGTTAATTGATCTAAACAAATTATCACGAATGCGATTATGTAATAGAACACACACGTTCCTCCATCTTCATACTTTGGTCTTTAAGCATTTTATCAAGAAAACAGGATGGAGTAAAGAAACTTTAGTTGACAGACAAAAACCTCCCTACATGTGGAAGGCTTCAAAATGAGAATCGTTTGATTCGTGAGGATAAGGGGTGAATGATTTTTTCTCGTATTGCTTATGATATAAAAAGTCGTCAGTCGTACGAGCTGTCGGAAGAATACTCATTTGTTCAATGGGCATTGTATGCCCAGTCGCCTCACATATGCCATAAGTTCCTTGTTCAATTTTTGCAATCGCGAGCGAAACATCTTGCAGTTCTTCTTTGATGTGATAAAGAAGCGTGGTCGTTTTTGCTTGATCGAACGTGACATGTTCAGCGGGTGAACGCAATGATGCATATTCAAACAGTTTCGATTGCAGTTCTTCTCTCATTTGAAGGAGTTCCATGTAAATCGTCTCTAGATCGCCATTCATGTCGCTGTTTCAACTCCTGCCCTGTCGTGATAATCATATTGTTGCCCCGCCTGTTCACTTTAAAGCCATAAGATTTTTCCTTTCGTTCTAAACGCTGTCATTTTCTCTATCTCAAAAACGCCCCGCTATATGCGGGGCGCTAGTTGGTGATATCACGCTGTTAATTCTGGTAATATTTTTCCACGATTTCAGCATTTTTGAGCGACAATGTTGGGTATTTTGGATTTGCGCCAACATCTTTTGAAATAATGCGGGAACGTTCGCACAGTTCGCCTTCTGCTTTTTGAACAACAATACGTCCTGATGTGTATTCAGACGCTGATGCGTCTGCATGCTTCTCATCTTCTACTGTTAACTCAGAAATGATAAAGAGCTGCTTCACATCTTCTTTAATGGATGCAAGAAGGTTTTTCACTTCCTCTGTTGCATAAAGGGTCACACTTGCTTCAAGTGAACGTCCGATGACTTTCTCATTACGCGCAATTTCCAGCGCTTTTAGCACATCGTCACGCACTTCCATAAAGCGGTCAAACTTCGCTTCTGTCGCTTCTGCTTGAGGAACAGCTACACCTTCTGGCATATCTGTTAACTGAACACTTGGCTCTTCAACAAAGCTTAAGTGGCTCCATAGTTCATCTGCTGTATGCGGAAGAATTGGTGCTGTCAGCTTCACTAACGCCATTAATGTTTCGTAGAAGACCGTCTGCATGCTGCGGCGGTCTGGATGATCCGCATGCTCAATGTATACCACATCTTTTGCAAAATCGAGATAGAAAGAGCTAAGCTCAATCGTACAGAAGTTGTGGATGGCATGATAGACAACCGCAAATTCGTAATCATCATAAGCTTTTTTCACTTTATCAATCAATTTGTTTAATTTGATTAAGATATATTGATCCACTTCGCGAAGCTCTTCGACTGGTACTGCATTGACTGCTGGATCAAAGTCAAACAGGTTACCATGCAAGAAGCGGAACGTGTTACGGATTTTACGATAAACTTCTGCGACTTGTTTTAAAATGTCGTCAGACACTGGATGATCGGCTTGATAGTTGACAGAAGATACCCAAAGTCTAAGAATCTCCGCACCAAGCTGCTTCGCCACTTTCGTCGGATCAATCGTATTGCCTAATGATTTACTCATCTTGCGTCCTTCTTTATCAAGCGTAAAGCCATGGCTGAGAACACCTTTATATGGCGCTTTTCCAGTGACAGCAACTGCTGTAGATAAAGATGAGTTAAACCAGCCGCGATATTGATCAGAACCTTCAAGGTAAAGGTCTGCCGGACGAACCAGTTCATCTCGTTCTTCTAATACCGCTTGGTGAGAAGAACCAGAATCAAACCATACATCCATGATATCTTGCTCTTTTGTAAATTCACCGTTCGGGCTGCCTGGATGTGTAAAGCCTTCAGGCAATAATTCTTTTGCTTCTTTTTCAAACCAAATATTCGAGCCATGTTCTCTAAATAATTGAGAGACGTGCTGAATCGTTTCATCTGTGATGATTGGCTCACCATTTTCAGCATAGAAGACTGGGATTGGAACGCCCCATACACGCTGTCTTGAAATGCACCAGTCACCTCTGTCACGCACCATATTGAACAGGCGCGTTTCGCCCCAAGCTGGAACCCATTTCGTTTCTTTAATATTATCTAATAGCGCTTCTCTGAAGTCTTTAATCGAAGCAAACCACTGAGCAGTTGCACGATAAATTGTTGGTTTTTTCGTTCTCCAGTCATGCGGATAGGAGTGCGTGATAAAGTCGAGCTTTTTCAATGCGCCTTTTGCTTCAAGCTGTTCTGTGATGGCTTTATTGGCATCCTCGTAGAATAGTCCTTCAAAACCAGGTGCTTCTTCTGTCATCACACCTTTTTCATCTACTGGACATAACACATCAAGACCGTACTTCATACTTACGATAAAGTCATCTTCCCCGTGACCTGGCGCTGTGTGAACACAGCCTGTTCCTGCATCTGTTGTGACGTGATCGCCAAGCATCACAAGAGAATCTCTATCGTAAATTGGATGTGCTGCAACGACCTTATCTAATTCTTTACCTTTTAAGGTTTTCACAACTTCGTACTCTTCAAAGCCAAGTGTTTTTGCCACTTGTTCAACTAGCTCAGATGCGATGACATATCGCTCAGCACCCACTTGAAGCACACTGTACTCTAGGTTTGGATGTACACAAATGCCAAGGTTTGCAGGAAGTGTCCAAGGTGTTGTTGTCCAGATGATGAACTGCTCGCCGTTTTCAAGTACGCCTTTGCCATCTTTCACTTTAAATGATACGTAAATCGACGGAGAACGTTTGTCCTTGTATTCAATTTCTGCTTCAGCAAGTGCTGATTCACTTGATGGAGACCAGTTAACAGGCTTAAGACCTTTGTAAATATAGCCTCTTTTCGCCATTTCACCAAAGACAAGAATTTGCTGCGCTTCGTATTCAGGCTTCAATGTCACATATGGATTGTCCCAGTCTGCTCTTACACCCAAACGTTTAAACTGATTGCGCTGACCTTCGATTTGTTTCCAAGCATACTCCTCACATAGTTTACGGAATTCTGCTGTCGACATTTCTTTGCGTTTGACTTTTTTATTTTTCGTAAGGGCTGTTTCAATCGGTAAGCCATGTGTATCCCAGCCCGGTACGTACGGTGCATGGAATCCATTCATTGATTTAAAACGGACAATAAAATCTTTGAGGATTTTATTGAGTGCGTGCCCCATATGAATGTCACCATTCGCATATGGAGGTCCATCATGCAAAATAAAGGTCGGGCGTCCTTTTGTCCGCTCTAAAACCATTTGATAGATGTCTTTTTCTGCCCACTCCTCTTGGATTTCAGGCTCTTTGTTCGGCAGGTTCCCTCTCATCGGGAATTCTGTTTTTGGCATTAATAAGGTGTCTTTGTAGTTCATACCTATTCCTCCACATGCAAATTCGTATTAAAAAACAATAAAAAAAGCCCTCTCATCCCATAAGGGACGAGAAGGCTTGTCTCGCGGTACCACCCTTTTAGACAAGCGCTTTGAAATTGCCGCTTATCCACTCTAAAATCGTAACGTGATCAGACGCCTTTTCTTACTCATTCATTTCAGAAAAGGAACTAAAGGGGTGATCTCATTGCAGCGTCCCGTAATGTCAGGCTTCCACCGTCCCTGATTCGCTTAATTACGCATGTGACAACTGCGAGTGTCCCTTTCAAACGTTTATCTCTTGTTAATTTATGATGGTATTATATGCAACATGAGCACGTCATGTCAAGGTGATGCGCTTATTCTTTTTCGTCAAAGACAGCGTCAACTTCATATTCCAGCAAATGATCCCAATCATCATTTTTCAGAAGATCAAGCTGAGCTTCGATGAGCATTTGGAAACGAGTTCTAAAGACTTTCGACTGTTTCTTGAGCTCTTCGATTTCCATTGCAATCTTTCTTGATTTTGATAACGCTTCGTTGATAATACGGTCTGCATTTTTCTCAGCTTCACGAATGATCAATTTCGCTTCTTTATCAGAATGACGCTTCACGTCTTCTGCTGCTTCTTGCGCCACAAGAATGGATTTGTTTAATGTTTCTTCAATTGTTGCAAAATGGCCTAGTCTTTCATCAAGCTCGTTGAC
Organism: Bacillus sp. FS02; assembly: GCF_024398395.1. Lineage (NCBI taxonomy): Bacteria > Bacillati > Bacillota > Bacilli > Caryophanales > Bacillaceae > Bacillus > Bacillus sp. FS02. Next base: position 420,741 of record NZ_CP074101.1, read on the forward strand.
TTTGTCTTCAAGCTCATTCTTTTTGCGAAGTACGATCTCGTAATCTTTACGTACTTGGCTTAAAAACTCATTTACTTCATCTTCGTCATAGCCGCGAAAACTTTTTGTGAACGTTTTATTATGAATATCATTAGGTGTTAATGGCAATCTTGCCACCTCCAGATTCAAATTCGTTATGTCAGAAGCTCAAATGTTACTTTGAATTTATCTTTTTTCGTCTTCCCATCAATTGTTTTTAAGCTAAAGCGGCCAAATCCCCTGACAGAGAGCTGATCACCTTCACCAATTGTAAAGGAAGGGTCTTCAGTGACTTTCCAGTTTACTTTGACAAGACCATTTTTGACCAAAAGCTGTGCTTTTTGCCGAGACTGACGGCTAACAGCAGCACATACAGCGTCAAGCCGCAGTGAAGAAATCGTATCTTCTTTGATATCGGTTTTGCTGATGACTGGCTGAAGATCTGCCTTGCTAATTTCCTCTAATGAAACAGATGCTCTGCCGACATGCGTCAGCTGAGCCCGAACAAAATCGGCAACATCGCTTGTACAAATAAATTGCACGTTGTCCTCTGAAAACAACAAATCACCGAATTTTTGACGCTTCAGGCCTGTCCCAATGAGCGAACCGAGAAGATTGGGGTGTTCTATAGAAATAAACTTTTTCGCATAGTTCACCTGAAAATAAGTCAGTTCAAAATCCTGTATGGTCGGTGCTAAATAATCAGGATAGATCAAAGCCCTTTTCCGCTCTGCTTCCTCATACCCGCCAAAAAACATGAGAACAAGTTCATCAGAATGCTGAATCACGGACTGGGTAATGAACTGCTCACGCGGATCAAGAAAGTCTGTTAATTTCATTCGATATTGATCGAGCGCGATGTTTTTCCAGCCTAATACTCGGTCGACAAATGGCTGTTCGTCTTTTCTAAAATGTTGATAAATATCGCTCATTTTGTTCCCCTTTTATGTAAAAGAGCCTGGCAGATGCCAAGCCCGGCAGCCTGTTTACATGAATCGAACAATCATATTATAAAGCCCAGTTAGTCCATACGATGATGCGAAACGAATCACAAGCAATGCCACAATCGGCGAGATGTCAATCATGCCAATTGGCGGAATAATTTTACGGAATGGTTCTAAATACGGTTCGCAAATGTTTGTCAAGAAGCGGCCAATCGATGTTTCTCTTGCAGATGGCACCCATGACATAAAGATGTAAATAATGATCGCGAATGAGTAAATCGTTAATACCGTACCCAAAATATTAAAAATGAAATTTAGAATAACTATGATTTACCACCTCTGAGGTTCTTCCTCTGTCAATAGCTCTGATATTGTGCCAGATACATCCACATTATCAGGAGTGCAGAGGAATATATTCGAGCCAATACGCTGAATGTCTCCACCGATTGCATAAACCGTTCCGCTTAAGAAGTCGATGATTCGCTTTGCTTGATCGTGCTGAATGCGCTGCAAATTGACGACGACTGCACGCCGATTTTTAATATGATCTGCAATCTCTTGAGCCTCTGCATAAACACGTGGCTCACTTAACACCACTTTAGAGGATTTTTGCACGCTTTGCAAGCTGACGACATTTTGTTTTCCTGCCTGAGGACGCTCTTGAAATGCCGCTTTATCTTTTGTGTTTTTTTCTTCTTGTGCTGGTTCTCTTTCTTCATCAATGTATTCGTACTCATACTCTTCATCATCGAGTGTGAAGAAGCTTTTAAACTTATTTTTTATGCTCATGTCACGCACCTCCTGTTTCATTTCCAACAAGTGAAGAGCCAATCCGAACAAATGTCGCACCTTCTTCAATTGCGATTTCAAAATCGTTTGACATGCCCATCGATAAATGCTGACAAGGTGCATTTACTTGGTTCAGTTGTTTTACCTCTTGTTGAAGGCTTTTTAATGTTTTAAAACAGTTTCGTATCACAGTATGATCATCTGTAAATGGAGCCATCGTCATGAGTCCAGCAATTTCAATATGTTTGAAATGAGCGAGCTGTTTGACAAATGGAATCACGTCTTCGCTTTGTAAGCCGTGTTTTGACTCCTCAAGTGATGTGTTCACCTGTACAAAACAGCGAACCGTGTGTTCTGCTCTTTTTTCAATTTCATTCGCAAGGGACATTCTGTCTAGCGAATGTAAGTAGTCAATGGTCTGAATGACAGATTTCACTTTTCGCGTCTGTAAACTGCCGATGAAGTGCCAGCTAATGTTTTCATCGGTTATGGCTGCCTGTTTTTCAAGTAACCCTTGGTCACGATTTTCACCAAAGTGCAAAATTCCGGCATCCTTGGCTTCTAATGCTCGTTCAATCGAGACATATTTTGTGACAGCGACAACCGATACATCGTCTGGATGTCTACCTGCTCTTTTACATGCTTCGTTGATTTGTTCATTTATTTGTCTGAGATTCTCTCGTACATTCAATTGCACTTATGCCTCCTTAAACCCGACAAAAGACATCATACGTCCTGTTTTCCCTTGATCACGCCGGTGTGAGAAGAAATGCTGCTCATTGCAACTTGTGCACATCGAACTGACATGTATGTTTTCTTCTTTTAATCCTGCATGAAGTAATACGTTTTTGTTTAATGTTTTTAAGTCAATTTTGTATTGTCCTTGTGACATCTCGGAATACACATCCTCTGTTGTAAAAGGAAGCTGTTTCACTTGATCTATGACAACATCATCTACTATGTAGCAGCAGCTGCCAATGGATGGTCCAATGACGACTTGTATATGATCGGCATCAGCGCCTTCTTGGCGAACCCATGCATCAACCATGTTGGCGCCAATTTGCTTAACGGTTCCTTTCCAGCCGGCATGAGCCGTTCCAATCAGCCCAGATTGCGGCGCTAGAAAATAAAGCGGAACACAGTCAGCGAAACAAAGAGCGAGCATGATGTTTGGTTCAGAGGTGTATAAACCATCTGTTCTAGAGAGCGCCTCATCATACTGAAGACTTCCTCTTCCCTTTTGTTCCTTTGTGACTTTCATGATGCGATCCTCGTGTGTTTGGTCAGCAAACACCCAATTAGAGAGCGGCACAGCAGTAGCATCTGCAATGACTTGACGATTCATTTGGACACTAGAAGCATCATCTCCTACATGGAGTCCAGTGTTCATTGATTGATATGGAGAAAGACTAAAGCCGCCATTTTTTGTCGTAAAACCGGCCAATATCTCTTTTCCAGAACATGTCATGTTCGTCCAATCATGGATCAGCATTGCATAAGGTGATTTCTGCTGAAAGGGGTCATATTTGTCTATCAAAGCTGCCTCCCACCTTTCATTCATCTCTCTTTATATCGCTCCTATTTTACCACAAGACCTGCTAAGACAGTTAGTGGGATTCATTAAATATTACACTCAAATGTGCCCTTTCTACAGTTTTTTTTTCAAATTGATATGAAAACGTAATCTTTTTACCCGAAAAAGACATTGATTGCTGAGAATGGAGAGCTTATGTTAAGGATCATTGAATGATTCATTGAGGAGTTATACGAATTTTAAGAAGACAAACGGACAAGTATCACATCTTCGCCAATTTTTACTATATTTCGCCACGGGACAATCATTTCCTCTTCTTTTCCGAAAAATCCCATCATTTTACCTGTACCGCCAATGATAATCGCTTGTATTTTACCGCTCGTGACATTGATATCGATGTCTCCAATGGTACCTAATTTTTTTCCGCTGGACACATCGACAACATCTTTGATTTGGAATTCAGAAATACTGATCATCTGTCCTTCCCCGCCTTTCGTTTTCTACTATAATATGTATGATGGAAAAGCAGGGAAGCAGACCAATAGTTTCTCTTATCTACAATTTACTTAAGTGAGGGCGGCCGTTTTGCCACATGACTTCAACTGGACATTCAAAAAAGGAAGAAAGCAAGTCACTTGTCATCATCTGCTTTGTCTCCCCTTTATGAAAAACAGTACCTTCTTTTAATAATAAGGTATGCTGAAAAATCGGGAGAATCTCTTCTGCGTGGTGGGTCGTATAGAGCAATGTGGGCGCATCTGGTTTTGATGCAATCAATGAGATCGTCTCCAGAACTTGTTCTCTTGCTAAAAAATCAAGACCTGTCACAGGTTCATCTAATATTAGAAGCTTCGGATCATTCATTAAAGCTCTTGCGATCAGCACTTTTTGTTTCTCCCCTTGCGAGAGGGTTTCATACGTGCGATTGGCATATTGAAACGAGCCAAATGTTTTTAATAAATCAATCGCCTTCTCTCTTATCTCATCTGTCGGTGTTTCATAAAGTCCGATGGAAGCAAATGCCCCGCTCAAAACAATTTCAAATGCATTGTCATCTCTGTGCAGCTTCTTTTCAAGACCAGCAGAGATGAGACCAATTTTCTTCCTTAGTTTTTCACCAAGCGCTTCCTTGCCAAACACATGGCCTAACACCGTCATCTCACCTGACGTTGGAAAATAATATGAGCAAAGCATATTTAATAAAGCCGTTTTCCCAGCACCATTTAAACCATAAAGCACCCAGTGTTCCTGGTCTTTCACCTGCCAGTCAATAGAACGAAGCAGCCATTTTCCATTTCGTTTTAAAGAAACATCCTTCAAGTCAAGCGACACGATCTTTTCCCCCTGAATAAAAATTCTGAATATACAAATAATAACGTCTACAGCATATCGCAAATGTTTCAATCAGTAAACCTAACGCAAAAAAGCTGCTCCCTAAAAGGAACAGCTTTTTTGCATGGTTACGAAATTTCAATTCGTACGCCTTCTTTAATATCAGGAAACGTATGCGGGGATGCAAAGACAGCTCCCGGTAATACATCATCAAACGGCTCTTGGAAGTAGATCGAAATATGGCCGAGTTCCTTAAAGTTGTCATTTGCTTTATTGCCTAAAGCAGTAATGGTATACGTTTGGTCGCCCACTTGAATCGTTCCGCCTAATTTCAGCGGCTCTTCTTCTAAGTGTTCAAACTCATGAATGACAGACATATCTCTTAATTCCTGCGGCGTTGCTGGTCCAAATAAAACAATCAGCTTATCTTCTTTAAACTGCGGGACTAAGATCCCAATTTCTTTTACGACAGATTGTGTTACCATGTATCTCGATTCCTCCTTTAATACGTTTAATACATACCGAAGCTGGCAACGTATGCGATCACAACAGATAGAACGCCTGTAATGAGACGGCTATACAAAACAGCTGGTACCCCATATTGTACCGTTTCCGGCTTCGCTTCACCAAGTGATAGCCCAACCGGGATAAAGTCACACCCTACTTGACCGTTGATCGCAAACAGTGCTGGAAGAGCAAATTGAGGCGGAATGTTTCCTAGTGCAATTTGACTACCAATCAGTACACCGATGACTTGTGCGATGACTGCCCCAGGTCCTAAGACAGGCGATAGGAACGGTAAGGTACAGACAACAACGAGCAGTAAGAGCCCCCATAAAGATCCTGCCAAAGGTGAAAGGAAATGGGCAATCAGATCACCGATTTTTGTATAATTGATAATTCCAATTAACATACTGACAAAGGCCATGAATGGAATAATGTTTTTAAGGAGCATATCAACAGAATCACGACCAGCTTGATAGAATGTGCCGGTTACTTTTCCGATTCCTCTTGAGAATCTCATGAGGAAATTCCCTTTTTCTTGACGTTCGATATTTTCCTCTTTCAATTTTGAATAGGTTTCTTTGAAATTCTCTTTGTCAATTGGGCCGCTGCTTTCTTGACCTTCTACATTTCCTTCACTATCAGATGCTTCCGCAAAGGAAATATCTTTTTCTGTGACACCTGATACGAAGATATCCTCTGTAATGTGTTTTGCAAGCGGTCCAGAAGGAGAGGATGCCAGCACATCGACAGTAGGAATGCGTTTCATTGGATAAAGCCCAATTCGCGCTGTTCCTCCGCAGTCAATGACAACACACATCATTTCATCTTCTGGTATAGAATTTTTAAAGCCATCACATGCTTCTGTCCCTGTCATTTCTGCAATTTTACGTGCAACTGGGTGAATGCCTCCTCCTGTAATGGAAACGACCTTTCTTCTTTTACCGGTTGGTTCAAGCTCTAATCCTTTTCCCCATCCGCCAGCACCTTTTGCAACAAATACTTTGTGGTTTGTCATGTCTAACCCTCCCCTATTGTGAATTCGCTTTCATTTTTCCTGCTAAGTACTTTGTGATCCATTCCGTAATGATTCCGCGAAGTAAAATGACAACGATCCCGACTAAGAAGTAACGAACAGCCAGCTCTGACATAGAGTATCCAGCTTCTTTAATCCCGTTCGCAATTCCTAAGTAGACAAACAGTTCTCCTGCGTTGGCATACGGGAACAGTGATGTTACCGGATGAACAAATGAAACAGCTGAATCATAGAATGCTGGTTTTTGTTTTTCAGGTAAGAAGCGGCCAAACGTATAAGCCATTGGGTTTGTCAAAATAAGAACGGATAAGATCGGCATTAACGTATAACGCAAAATGGTATATTTCGCTGCAAACTGAATCGCTCTATTCACTCGCTCTTCTCCAATAAACTTCATGACAGCATAAGTGAAAGTAAGTAACACAACAAGCGTTGGAACGATACCTGTAACAAGACCCATGAACTGCTTTCCGCCGGCTTCAAACATCCCGATAAAGTGCTCTCCAAACCATTGAATCCATTCCATGTTTCATCTCCCCTTTCTTAGTTCACATTTGTTATATTTTTTTTAGAAATCGAGACAAGCGCCTGCTCCGCTGCCATGGAGAGTGCTTGCATGACAGCTGGTCCCCTTTTGCGCTTTTTCAATGTTTGTTTCATCATGTGATGCTCATCAAGCACAGCCCCCACATGTTTTCCTTCATAGGAAGGCAGTTCCTTAAATTTAGACAAAATCGAGACGCCACCCAGCACATGACACTTTTGAATGATGTATGATTCATCGACAATGATGAGCGCAATGGCTCCAGGACCAAATTTGCGCCGCTCCATTCCTGAAAACAAGTGATAGCCTTGTTTCCCTTTATAGTCGTCAATCAGTGAATCCATGCTTTTGCGGTAGTACTTGATTTGAATAAACGATAAACCATATTGCACAATCAGAATGATACAAAGTACGATTGCTAATTTTTCCATAGCCTCACGTCCTTATGATTGAAATAAGTGATCTTGTAATGAACGCAGCTTCCAGACCGTTGTGTTTGCATCAAGTTCTACATCATCATGAGATAGGAATTGCCCCAATTTGATATCTTTTTTCGCTACCACTTTTCCGCTGATTAAGCCAATTGGGATGTGGCCGTTCGCTTTCATGTCTTGATGTGTTTCAAGTACACCTCTTACGGAGTATCCGCCAATACCATCAAGTGTTTCTCCTGCTTTAATATCTCTTTTCGCCACAGCGACAGTTTCTGATACTGGTACACCAATTGGATGGATTGAAGAATCATGTTGTAAGACTGCTTTTGCGATCGTCACTGGTGTTTCAAGACTTGCTAAGTGGAAAGGACGATACAGTGTGTAGTGAGGACCTTTTCCAACTTTTAAGTAGCGAAGTTCTTCATCTACTGGCTCAAGATCACTCTTGACGATGACAAAGACACCTGGTGCCAGTCCGTTTACATATTCAACGACTCCGAAGTTATCCAGTACGCCGCCTTGCTGTTTTTGATTTAATTTATCTGCTACATTTTCTAAATTCGCTTCTACTCCATGCATGCCGACTTTATCAGGCAAAAGTCCTGTTGCATTACTTAATAGGTTCATTTCTGCCATCGTTTTTGTTCCGTCTTGGAATGCTGCCAGCATGTGGGCACTCATATGTTTACTATCTGCTTCAGCTTTACACGTATCTGGGTTTGCTTCTGGGAAGAATGGGTTGTTCTTACCTTTCCCAGCAACCAATACTTCAAGCCCCATTGTTTTTGCAAATTCATATAGTTCTAGCGTTGCTGCTGGTTCATCTCCAGCTGATCCAGAGTAAACAAGTCCTGCATTCGTGAATAATTTATGCATGACCAAGCCGATCGTAATATCGACTTCTACATTTAAAAGAACGAGATGTTTTTTTGAATTAAGCGCTTCCAAAGAAATGTTTGCTCCGACCTCTGGAACACCTGTTGCATCCACAACGACTTCCACAGAATCTGATTGAATCACTTCTCTGTAATCATTTGTGACGACCATTTGATGTGGTTTCGCATGTTGCTTGTAAAAATTCGCTGCTTTCTCAGCTGCACTAAGATGAATATCACAAACACCTGCGACAATCATACCTGGAATTTTAGAAATTTGTGAAATGAGTCCAAAGCCCATTTGGCCTGCCCCGATAATCCCAACTTTAATTGGATCTCCGCTGCGTTCTCGTGCTAACAATTGTTGATAAATTGACATCTAAATCATCCTTTCAGGTTTTCTTGCTTCACAATAGATTGCTAGAAAAATAATCTGAAACTTTTAACAAATGTTATAAAAATTAACAAAAATCTGTTTCTTGTAACATTTGTTATTTTATTTATCATTTGTTATGAACTTAGTTTATATGATGTGTCAACTTTGTGTCAAGATAAAATCGATAAAATTTTCAATCTTTTTGAGTCTAAAGACTCAAAAAAACTACCTAATCGGCTTAGGTAGTTACTTTAATAGGGCATCTCCGGTTTGTTCATCTGTAATTAACACATGAATTAATCCACCTTCTAACGCTGCCCTGATCGCTTCAATTTTTTCTTCTCCTCCAGCGACACCTATCACAAGCGGGATCTCTTTCAGTTTTTGAGGACTGATCCCCATCACCCGGTCGTTCCACGGATGCGGATACACTTCACCTGTATGATCAATAAAGTTATAACAAATGTCACCCGCGACATCTTTCGCTTGCAGGATATCTTCCTCACCACTTGTCATATAGGATTTCACCATCGTTGAATGTTGCGGAACCCCGCCTATTCCTACGACCGCGATATTTGATGATTCTCCTAATTCAATGACTTTTTTGATCGACGGCTGTCTAATGAGTACATCTTTCGCTTCTTTCGTATCAAGCATGACAGGCACATGTAAAAACTCACATTTGGATTTGAGTGCTTCTGAGCATCTTCCAATAATATAGTTGGCATGAATATCAACATCTTCATTTCCGACGCCTCCGACAAGCGGAACAAATGTCACAGACGGAAAATGCTGAACAGACGTAAGCGCTTTCGCCATTTCATGCAAGGTTGTCCCTGATGAAAAACCGATGACTTGTCCATCCTTCATGACTTTTAATAAAAAGCCCGCAGCCGCAGCTCCTATCCGACTTTTTGTTGTTTCTTGACTGAGAGATTCCACACACACGACTTCTCGCAGCCCATATTTTCGCTCTATTTTTCTTTCTAACGAACCATATTGTTGATTTACTTCATCATGAATAATGATTTCCACGATTCCTGCTTCACGTGCTTTTGCCAAATATTTCGATATGAGCGAACGACTAACCCCAACAGCTTCTGCAATTTTAGATTGAGTGGCGCCTTCTTCATAGTACATATGCGCAACCTTAATGAGCAGCCTTCTTTCATCATGGAATGTCATAATAACCCTTCTTTCCGCTTCTCTATTCCCTCACAAATGATATTTCAAATAACATTTGTTAAAAACAGATTAAATGAAAAAAATAACAGAGTCAATACTACAGATGGGTTCTCTAAAAAGAATGAAAAAAGCCGCACATTAGCGGCGGCTTTAAAAAATATTTTTATTCATTTGTTTGATTGCTGCTTTTTCAAGCCTTGATACTTGTGCTTGAGAAATGCCGATTTCTTCTGCCACTTCCATTTGTGTTTTGCCTTGGAAAAAGCGTTTACGAAGAATCATTTTTTCTCGATCATTCAATCTGCGCATTCCCTCTTTTAAGGCCAATTCTTCTACCCATTGTGTATCTTTGTTCCGTTCATCACTAATTTGATCCATCACATAAATCGGATCTCCTCCGTCATTATAAATCGGTTCAAACAAAGAAACAGGATCTTGAATGGCATCTAGGGCAAAAACAATTTCCTCATGAGGGACTTCTAACACTTTGGCAATGTCTTCTGCCGTTGGTTCCTTGCTTGTCTCACTAATCAGTCTCTCACGGACTTGAAGCGCCTTATAGGCAATATCTCTTAGTGAACGAGATACCCGGATAGGGTTGTTATCGCGCAAGTATCGACGGATTTCTCCTATGATCATAGGGACCGCATAAGTTGAAAATCTGACATTGTGGCTTAAATCAAAATTATCAATTGATTTCATTAATCCGATACAGCCTACTTGGAAGAGATCATCAACATACTCGCCTCTGTTGTTAAAACGCTGAATCACACTTAAAACCAACCGCAAATTGCCATTGACTAGCTTTTCTCTTGCTGTATCATCACCTTCATCTTGCAGCTGTCTGAATAATTTTCTCATCTCGTCGTTTTTCAGAACAGGCAGTTTGGAGGTGTCGACTCCGCAGATTTCCACTTTATTTCTGGACACTTTTTTCCCTCCCTACAGGAGCTGTTGTACAAAGTTCAGTATCTCCGTGGGATGGAAAAATATGCACGGTCTACGACGAGAAAGATGTGAAAAAATGGTGATCCCTTTGACAGTGCAGGGATAAAGCTTTCAAAAATTTTTTTTTAGACCATCTTATTAAATTCTTTTTGCAATCGTTTAATAATTCTTTTTTCGAGCCTTGAAATATAGGACTGAGAAATACCAAGCATGTCGGCAACATCTTTTTGGGTTTTTTCTTCACCGCCAACTAAACCGAACCTCAGTTCCATGATCTGTTTTTCACGATCGTTTAATTGTTCTAACGCTTTTTTCAGTAATTTTTTATCGACATTTGCTTCAATATCTCGGGTGATAATATCATCATCTGTCCCAAGTACATCTGATAAAAGCAGTTCATTACCGTCCCAGTCGATGTTAAGCGGCTCATCAAACGATACTTCTGATCGGATTTTATTATTTCGGCGCAAATACATCAAAATTTCATTTTCAATACATCTAGACGCATATGTGGCAAGTTTGATCTTTTTTTCTGGATTAAACGTATTTACTGCCTTGATGAGGCCTATCGTTCCGATACTAATCAAATCCTCAATGTTAATGCCTGTGTTTTCAAATTTTCTTGCGATATAAACGACCAATCGCAAGTTTCTTTCGATCAAAATGGCTCGTGCTGTTTGATCCCCTTTTGGTAATTTAACGAGCAATTCTTGTTCTTCATCCTTTGATAATGGCGGAGGCAGTGCCTCACTTCCACCAATATAATAAATCTCATCACTCTTTAGCCCTAGCTTCATGAGGAGTTTATACCAGTAGTAAGTGAGTTTAAATTTTAATTTTTTCATCTTCTTCTCCCTTCTAAATGTCCAGTTGACTTCGTAAGATAAAAGACATCACAAAAAAACTACGACACCCCTTGTATCATTTTTCCGTCTAACATCTCTGGATGAATGATGGATTGAAATTCCTGATCTGCTGATAATCCACTTAGACTCATCCCAACAAAACACTTCGCTGGCTGGATTATATGCGTTTTTGTATAAAGGACGACCGTATCTGGTTTAAAGCATAGTAGAAACCCGTGATCATGACCGACTGCGCGATACGGAACGAGTCTTAAACGATCAAGCAGCGGAAAATGGTCATCGAGCTTTTGCATCACTTCAACAGGATGAAACTGTTTCATTTTTTCTATAAATGGCTCTCCGAAAATAGATGTGAGCTGATCGAGCTGGACGATCATGACAGGTGTTTTCGTCAATGGATCATACAGCTGATTTCCAGAATCGACCAGACCATTTAATCGGATCGTTTCTCCTTGAATGTGTATCTCCACAAGTACTTGTTCGTCATATTGTCTTTTTTTCGCACCAACCTCTCCTAATCGTTTCTTTGAAAACAGCCAAATGGCCGGAAAGCCAGTGAGAACAAAAAGCCAGCTAATGGGATCACCAAATCCATCATTTTGTGAAATAAGCAGTCCATCTTGAATGACTGTATTTGTCTGCAAAAACGAATGAACCCCGATCATGCCCCCTCCCATCAAAAATGTGACAAAGTAAAAAGCAAACAGGTTTTGAAAAAAGGAACGAAATCTTTGAAAGCCAAAGGTTCCAAGCACGATCAAGACAGAAAAAAGCAGTTTGCCTAAAGGGTGCGACACAATCATTGCAAATGGCGTAAAGAGCAAGAGAACAATGCTCGATCCAATGAGAGCTCCTAACATATATCGCCTTTTTTTCACTTGTCGTTTGAGAATAAATGCCGTGAGTAAGAGCAGCAATAGATCAAAACAAAAGTTTAACAGCCAAATGACATCTAAATAAATGACCACCTTCTGCTCCTTTCATCTGAAACAAAGAATCAAAAGCAGTACTTGCACTTGTTTGTACCAGTATAAAACAGTCATCGGATGGAAGTCTGTCAATTCTTGTAGGGGATGATAGAGAACTTTTGGTGGATTGTTATCGTTTTTGTCGACGTATGAAACAGAAAGAACATCGGAATGATTTGTTGGACAAGTGTCTCCTCTATCCATTGCACAAAAAAAGACACGCTCCGAAGAGTCGTGTCTTTTTCGCTGTCATTCTTTCTCATTGATGGTGAGTGTTCCTTCTGCCTTCTGTCTTGTGACATTTCCATAATCATCTTTGACAATGACTTCAATCACTGCACCTTTTGCTTTTGCAATAGATGTCGCCGTCCAGTAGCCTTCATACGTTCCCGGTGCTACTTCACGAATCGGCAGTTCGGTTGTGTTTTGAAGTTTTGATCTAGCATTTGTCAGCGGCATATGAAGAACAAAGGTGGCATCTAGCTTTTCCCTGCTTTTAAATGAAATCTTAACCGATTCACCTGATGATAGATTCATATTGTCTTTTGGCGCTAATTCAGAAATGACAGGTGCATCATATTGTACATCGATGTCGACCTTTTTAGTCGTTTTGTTTCCAGCCGCATCTTTTGCTGTCACTTTGATTGTATTTTTCCCGTTCTCAAGCAGCACCCTTGCAGAATATGCCCCATCCTTTACGGTCGCTTTTTTTCCATTGACTGTGACTTGATCTAGATAATCATCCGCTACTTTCCCTTCCACCGTGAGTGATTCTCTATTAGACTTGTCGCCTTTTTTCGGTGTATCAATGGTCAATGTCGGTGCTGTTTGATCGATGATCACCTTGACTGGCTTGGAATGTTTTGTTGAGCCTTTATCCGTTACAGTCGCCGCCGTGAAGACATGCTCTCCACTTGGAACAGATACATTTTCTTTGAAAGTACCCGACTCATCTGATTTGACGTTGGCCACCTCTTCATCATTCTGATAAATGGCCACATCGAGACCCGGAGAGGCCGTGCCTTCAATCGTCAATTCACCTTGATTTGTAATGGTTCCTGCCTTTGGAGAAGTGATTTCTGGTATATCTGCTTCATAGTTTACGAGCGCACGTATCATATAATTCCCCTCTTCTTTCGGAGAAGGAGAAAAAGCACCGCTCGTCAGCTGCCAACTTCTTTCAGCATTAGGGCCATCTTCATCTGTGGCAAGTCCCGGAGATTCGGTATTCTTTTTCGTTTGAATATAAACAAGATAGAAATCTCCATCCACTGTAATGGCTTGATCTTCTAAATCTACTTTTGTCCATTCACCATTACGCAGCGCATTTGCTTTTAAAGGTCCTGCGATTTTCTCACCTGGTGCGCCACCCTTCCCAGAAGCATCATATACTTCAACAGCAAATTCATCGCCTCCAGGAGCTGGCCATTCTGATGTCCAAAACCGGAAAAGACCACCTGTGACTTGTGCTTGTTTCTTTCCTTTTTCTAATGAAAACTTCACAGCCCAGCCATTGCCAGGATCGTAGAAAGCCCGTGCATTTTCAGCCGTTCCATCATCGTAGCCAATCTCTCCCGGAAAACCGATAAAAGGCTCAAGTTTCACTGACTTTTCAAGCGGCTTTTCCGTCACATCCGCTGTAAACGTATAGCCTTTAAACCCCTTTGCAAAAATTTTGACTGTATAGACACCACTTAATGCCTCTAGAGAAAATTCACCGGATTCATCTGTTTTCACCGGCTCAATTTTTGCGTCCTCCACAAGATAAACAGTTGCATTCTTCACCTTTTCACCAGTTGTTTCATTGACGACCGTGCCAGAGATCGTTCGTTTCTCTAGCGGCTGTAAGGAGAAATTCGCTTCTGCAGTTTCTTTTGATGCCACTTTGACTTTTTGGGACCGTGATTCAAAGCCGTAAGCTTCTGCTTTCACTGTCCATTCTCCTGCTCCTTGAGACAGCTGATATTTCCCTGTCGCTTCATCGGTGGAAGTTGATTTTCCGCTTTCTAGAACACTGATTTGCGCTCTCATTGGAAGAGCTTGAATAGACGGAGCATCATGACTGTTTTGCTTTTGAATTTGTACATGTTTATTTTTTACTTTAGCAGGCTTTGCCTTTTTTGGATCAACTGATTTCTTATTCTGGCTTGTGGATTTTTCTTTTTTGATCACACCCAGCTGGTTCTTGGCTTGTTGAGACAATGCCTGATCTGTGATTTTCACATCATCTAAATAAAAGCCATCTTTTGTGACACTGCCATCTGTTCTTATCTGAAACAGGACTCTCACTTTTTGACCTTTATAAGCAGATAAATCAACTTCGCCTGCTGTCCACGCATTTGTTTTCCCCGTATAAGCTGTCACTTGAACGGCGTCTTCACCCTCTGGCTGTACATAGACATGCACATAATCATAATTGGCTTCGAGATCATGCCAGTATTGATATTGCAGGTAGGAAGAACCTGAATCTGGTACAGCAATGAGCGGCATAGACAAATTGGCGTCCGTTTTATTTTCATAAGGACTGTCTAAATTGGTGGCATAGACATGTTCCCCGCTAAATGCTTGTTTTGGACCTGTGGACGGTCTTCCCCACTGCCACGGATCTTTTGTTCCACCACTGAACCATCCACTTGGCCATGCTTCAAAATCTTGTGAGTAGCCAGTGGTGATGGATGTTTTAATTGGAAGTGTATAAGAATCTGATGCCGCTTCATTTCCTCCAAAATCTTTCACAATCCATCGGTACGTCACGTTTTCCCCCTCAAGTTCAGGGAGCTGCACCGTATAGGTTCCTTTTAAATGATTCCCATCCGTGCGGTCAGCTTGCAACGTCTCCCATTCACCTTGATCTACTCGGTAAGTCAAAGAAACATTTGTCACTGCTATCCCATCTTCTGCAGTGATGGTCAATGGGGTTGGCGTTGCAGTAAAAATTTCATTCGGACCTTTATGTGAAAAAACAGGTGGTTCTGTATCTTCTCCCTCTTTTGTCACCTGACCTTCAATCGTACCGATTCCATTGGTTAAAGCAGTAATCGCCTCTCTTGCATCAACTAACCCTGCCCCATAACCGTTGTTAGGGGATTCAGGAAATTGCTGATCTGTCAGTGGTTTCGCTGTCTCAATGAGAATTTGCTGAATTTCATCCACAGAAAGGTCTGATTGCACTTGGCGAAGAAGAAGAACAACAGCTGAGACATGCGGACCTGCCATCGATGTACCATTCCACCCATCCTCATATCCTTTTCCCGGGATCGAAGAACGAATGTTTACTCCCGGAGCAGCAATATCTGGTTTCATTACGCCATATGGAGAAGGACCCTGAAGGGAGAAAGACCCTAACTTGTTGTCATGATCTGTTGCGCCCGTAGCAAAGGCTTCTTGATAGTTAGCAGGATTTGCAATCGAACCCGCGCCGCCTGGATTGAATAAATCGGTATTACCGGCTGAAAATTCTGGAAAGATGTCTGCTGCTCTCCAAGCATTCACTACATCTTTATACCAATCATCAAGACCTGGCCCACCGCCCCACGAATTATTCACAACATCAGGTGCCTTTTCTGGGTGAGGATTTCCGCTTTGATCTTTCGGTGCTAAAATCCACTCACCGGCATCTAACAGATCAGCATCTGTACCGCCATCTTCTGAAAAAGCTTTCACTGCAATCCATTCTGCTCCCGGTGCGACCCCAATTTGATTCTTTCCATCTGGCTCAGAACCAACCATTGTGCCTGTCACATGGGTCCCGTGCTCCAAGTCATCATAAGGGACTTCAGAGCCTGTCGTGGCATCATACCAATTCAGTTCATGAGATGGTTCGTTCGGACGAGCAGGATCAAACCCGCGGTATTTTTCTTTTAGCGCAGGATGATCCCATTCGACACCAGTATCAATACTTGCCACAACGGTTCCAGTCCCGTCATAGCCTAAATCCCACGCTTCTGGTGCATGCACCTGAGCAATATTCCATTCGACTCCATCTACTGCTTTGATTTGTTTGTTTGGCTTAGCATGCTTCAAATCAACAGGACGATGAAGTTGACGTGTTTCATTCGGCAGCACTTGAGCTACTTCTGGAAAAGAAGCAACCTTTTCCATCACTTCTTTTGTTGCCGTCACAGCTAGACCATTCACAATATAGTAGGAATGAATATCTTTCACTTGCTTATTCTTTTTTTCCTTTTGTAAATACGCTAGGAGCGCTTGCTGCGTTTCATCAGATGTTGCTCTCAGCTCAGATACAACGGCTGATCTTTTTGTGTACTGCGTTTTAGCCGCAGTTAATTTTTGTTTTTTTGCTTTTGATACAGCTTCTTTTGCTACTTTTTGTACATTCGTTTGTTCCTTCATTTTGACTAAGAAGGTCACCTTATCTTCCTTTTGAAATTGCTTCTTTAATCTCGAAGAAATCTTGGCTTTTGTAGTCTTAGAGGAAACGGCTTCCTCCTGATATGAGGTAGAAGTCGATTTTGCTTGAACCATCCCAAAGCTTGTCATCGTTAAAGTACCAATCACCAAAAGACTTATGAAACGATAGACGGCGGTTTTGCGAAACTTCACTTTCAATAAAATCCCTCCTCCTCAAATGGTCAAACAGTGTGTATCCTGCCCTCCCCCTTCTTTTTGATCATGACAAGTTTCTTGGTGTTCTCATTAATGTAGTCAAATAAACTTCAACATTTTGTCGTTTTTTGTAAAGGAAATTAAAAATGATTCTTTTGACTTAAGAGACTCAAGCCAAAACACATACAATAGTTCCAAATAACACACAGAAACAAGACTTTTATATCAATCAGGCTCAGGATCTTCTCACCATGCAGACATAAAAAAACCCCTTCCAAAGGAAGGGGTTGAATCGTGCTTGCTTATCGTTTATTGCGGTTACGTAAGAACGTTGGGATATCCAATGTATCATCACTTGACTGTGTATTTTGTCTTGGTTGTGATGATGTTTGCTGATGTTCCTCACGTTTTACTTCACGCTTTTGTGGAATGGATTGATTTTGCTTTAATCCTTGTCCTAATGGATTTCTTTGAGGTTTTGTCACTTCGGGCTCTTGCTCAATAAAACCGGTTGCGATGACTGTGACCACAATTTCATCCTTCAAGTTATCATTAATGACAGATCCAAAGATCATGTTGACATCTTCATCAGAGGCTGATGCAACAATATCCGCTGCTTCTTGTACCTCATAAAGACTAAGGTTCGTACCACCAGTAATATTCATGATAACACCTTGTGCTCCATCAATCGCTGTTTCAAGAAGTGGTGAAGAAATGGCTTTTTTCGCTGCTTCAGCAGCACGGTTTTCGCCTGTTGCGACACCAATTCCCATAAGAGCTGAACCTTTGTTAGACATGATCGTTTTCACGTCAGCAAAGTCAAGGTTAATTAAACCTGGTGTTGCAATGAGATCTGAGATCCCTTGAACACCTTGTCTTAACACGTTATCTGCTGCACGGAATGCTTCAAGCATTGGCGTGTTTTTATCGACAATTTCAAGCAGGCGATCGTTTGGAATCACGATTAACGTATCAACTGCTTCTTTCATAGAAGCAATTCCTTCAACTGCTTGAAGCTGACGCTTTCTTCCTTCAAATGTGAAAGGACGAGTCACAACTCCAACTGTCAAGGCTCCAGAATCTTTTGCGATTTTCGCAATGACAGGTGCAGCACCCGTACCAGTTCCACCGCCCATACCGGCTGTCACAAAGACCATGTCAGCGCCTTTTAGGACTTCTTCAATTTGTTCTTTGCTTTCTTCAGCAGCTTTTTTACCGACTTCAGGATTCGCACCTGCTCCAAGCCCTCTTGTCAGCTTAGCACCGATTTGCATTTTTGTTTCTGCTTTTGATAAGTTTAACGCCTGTGCATCTGTATTCACTGCAATAAAATCGACACCCTGTACGTCATTTTCAATCATTCGGTTGACAGCGTTATTTCCGCCGCCACCTACACCGATTACTTTAATTGATGCTAGGCCGTCTATATTTGTTTCAAACTCCAACATGCTGAATCCTCCTAATCCGTCGAAAATCTAGTTCTATTCCCAGAACATATTAAATAGTTTTTTCATTTTGCCCGGTTTTTTATTTGTCTCTTGTTGCGCTTTTTGTTTCACTTTCGGTCTTGGCTGAGCTTCTTTTACTTGTGGTGTAGAAGAAACCGGCTCCATGGACGCGCCTACTTCATGAAATGCTTCATCCGGCATTTGGAATCCAACCTGTCTGCCCTGAATCTTTGCATTGCGATAAGCAAAATGGATCAAGCCCACTCCTGTCATATATTGAGGTTCCCGGACCCCAATATAATTAGGACTTGCGATTCTTACGTTGTTTTGTAAGACCGTTTGTGCCAGAGAAAGAATACCTGGTATAGCTGCCTGTCCACCTGTTAGAACGAATCCGCCAGGCAAATCATGGACACCCATATTGCGTAATTCCTCTGCCACAAAAAGCAGAATCTCTTCCAATCGCGCTTCGATGATATTGGCTGCTTCAAGTTGTGTATACGTCTGTTTTTGGTCCGTACCGATGACGGAAACTTCAAATGTCTCCTCAGACGATGCTTCATCATAGAATGCATGCCCAAATTGCTTTTTGATTCGTTCAGCTTCTTCAGTGGAAGTTCTAAGTCCTATAGACAAATCTTTTGTAATGTTCTCTCCGCCCAATGGGATACTGTGAGTAGAATAGAGATGCCCGTTTTCAAATACGGATATCGTAGTAGAGCCGCCGCCAATATCGACAAGAGCTACCCCTAGATTTTTTTCATCTTTCGATAACGCTGCTGAACCCGATGCAAGTGGCTGCAAGCAAATATCCATAATTTCAATACCAGCCCGCTCTACACATCGGAGCCAGTTATGTAGAATCGTTTTAGAACCAGTGATTAACGATCCATCCACTTCTAGCCTTACACCTAGCATTTTTTTCGGATCTGTGATCTCATCTCTTCCGTCGACGATAAATTGTCTCGGAATGACGTCTACTACGAGATGTTCTTGCGGAATAGATACTACCTGTGCAGCATCCAAGACACGTCTCACATCTTCAGCATGTATTTCTTTATTTTCACTAGACACTGCGACAACGCCGCTCGTATTCTGAATATGAATGTGGTTTCCGTTAATTCCGACTATCGCCTTTTGTAAAGGAAAACCTACCATTCTCTCAGCCTGTTCAAATGCTTGTCTAATAGAATGAACTGTTTCATCTATATCAACAATCGATCCTTTTTTTAACCCCTCTGAAGGGACATTTCCAACACCTATAATGTTAAGCGAATCATCCGCCATTTCTCCGACGATGACTTTTATATTGGATGTACCGATGTCAAGGCTGACGTAAATTTCATTGTTGTTCATTCTATGGCACCTCCTCACATATCAATACTTTCTATTCTATTATTTGCTGAACAACAATACAATGAATGTGTTTTTACAAGTGTGTAACAAAACTTAAAAAATCAACATTTTTTATTAGGATTACTGAAAATATTCGTTACATCATATGTATATCCTTTTTTATGACTCACTTTTTTTCTTTTTTTCTCTAGAAATTGTCCATTTTGTTAGTAGAATTCTTCGAATAACGGCGATATTTTGAAACAATCTAACACCGAATGCAAACATTCCGACTAAATACAAGTCTACACCAAGATGGACGCCCAGAAAAGCTAAACTTATTGCGAGTATAATATTAAAGAAGAAACCTGATACAAACACTAGTTCATCGTATGCCCCTTGCAGATGTGCTCTGATTCCACCAATCAATGTATCAAGCGCAGCAAGTACAGCGAGGGAAAGATAGTTAGAATACTCATTCGGTATCGTAAAATTCGTTAAGAAACCGATCGCAACTCCTATGATTAAACCAAGTACAGGAAGCCACATTAAGATTTTCCCTCCTTTACATCGTCAAGAGGCTTCAATTCATTTAATTGAATTGTACCGTCAAATGCTTTTAAATGAATTTTTTTCTTCGGCGGTCTAATACTCAAACTGAAATTTTCCTGAGCAAACAAATCACCAATATCTGATACATTTAAACGGCTGTATAATTTATCGGCCTGCTCGCTGACCATCTTAATCGTGACTGTATCACCATCTATGCTGTAACCATCCATTTTCGTCGTACCATTAATATCTCGAATAACACTGGTGTTAATCACCCGGTGTTCATTAATGGAAATATGTTTTGCCCCAAACATATTGGCTTCGTTGATTAATTTTTTCAGAAGATCAGGTGGTATATTTTTGACTTCTTCTCCAGTAAGTTCCTTAGAAAAAAGCTGAGTAATTTCTATTTCAACTCCTTCACCCGTTACCTCTGTAAAACCAGCCTTTTCTTTCAAATCCTTCAACGTTTTTGTTAATTGTGCTTCTTTGGATTGATCTTCTTGGTTGCCATACTTTTTTAGCATTTCATCATATTTATCAATTTCTTTCAACAAATCCAGTTCCTTACTTTTAGATGCAGATAAATCCTCTCTTAATTCCCAAACGTCTCGAGTATCGCGAACTTTAGGCTTTTGTAGAGAGTTAAACTGGATCGAGACCATGATGCCAAATATGACCATCAGGACTGTCAAACTAAGTAATGGCTTCTTTTTCCTCAACACCACTCACCTTTTCACATTTAATCTTTGTTTCTTAGAAGAGGATTCATACGAATATCCTTCTTTTCAATCGTCATGGAAATATGATCACTTGTCAGCTGATCAACCACCCCGCCTGCAATGTTTAATGCAGGAATTAAAACAGCTGGATCTCCAATAGCAGAAATGACAAATGGTGCTGGATGTTGAACACCATCAACCGTGACGACTGGACCGTTACAATGTATGTATGATTGGTGTGTGATTCTTTGTCCGTTTATAGCTACAGCAGATGCCCCTGATATAAATAGTTCGTTTATCACATGGAAAATGTGGCTCTCATGCACAATGTAATTATTGACATTTTGTCCACTCGGGATATAAGATGCATCTTCAAGAGATACTTTTACCCCTTTCCCTTTTACACCTATTTCTCCTGTAAACATTCTGTATTTCTCAACATCTTCCAAAACATTGAAATACTGCTCTTTTTCATTTTTCAAACCAAACTCTGTTTCTTGGACTTTTGATTGAAGACGATAAAGTTCTTTTTCAAGTTTTTGATTCGCCTTTTCTTGTTTTGTTAGCTGACTTTTCAAAGAATATTCTTTTTTCCATTGTTCGGTTCGATTGACATCTGCTTGATGCTGCTTCGTATATTGGTATGAAAAAGAAATCAGAAATCCAAGAACAAGCATTACAATTGAGAATATGACGGTTTTGCCTCTCAACGTTCATCTTCCTTTTTCTTAGATTTAAAAGCTTCAAAATACGTAGCTACTTCCATATGAATCGTACCTTTCTCAGAGGACGAAAGCTCTTTGACAATGGCAGGGTACGTCGTCATTTTATCTGCGAATGTTTTAATTGATGCAATAACGGTGTTTCCATCATTCATATAAAATTTAACGAGCCACTGATTGGAGCTAGTCGGTACGTAATATACTTCTGAGATTAGTTCCTGAATAGAAGCCGGCAGTTGATTCAGAGCTCTCACTGTTTGCTTCAATTTTTCTTTATTGTCCCAATCGACAAAAATAGGTCCTGCGTGACTTGGCGTTACTTCATCTGGCAAAGCCGTCCCATTTTCAAGAAGCTCATAATAAAAATGTCCCTTTTGCAGATACGCAATATTTGCATACTCTTTGACAGCAATACTGACCTTATTAGGGAAATGTTTTTTGATACTGACACTTTTAATCAATTTATTTTGCTTTATATGGTCTGCTGTCATATCTTTATTTAAATTCCAAAACTCTGTCTCGCCTTCTTTAATTTGCGAAAGTTTAACGAGCTGTTTTGTTGGTACATGTTCATTACCGGTAATGGTTAAAGAAGAAATTTTACTGATTGGTGTTTGCAAATAGACAATAATTAAAACCATGATAAAAAACAGCAAAATAAAAGAGATTAATCTCCGATTCGCTTTCTGCTTCCTTTGTTCTTTAATTTTAGGGATTCGCTCTTCTATATTGACGATCTTTTCATTTTCATGATCAGGCCGCATATATACTCTTCACCTCATTCAAAGCTGCTTGTCCGCACCTTTGGATCATTCTTTATCTCATATTGATTAGAAAACAAACGGCATGAAAAAATGCCGTTTGTTTTCCTGTGATACCATCATTCATAAGTAGTAGCCTTTAATTTGCTTCACCAATAATTTCTACTTCTGTATGCATCTCTACATTGTAGTCATCTTTGATTTTCTTTTGAATGTACTGAATTAAGTCGAGCACATCTTGAGCCTTCGCCCCACCAGCATTGACAATAAAGTTTCCGTGCATATCAGAAATTCTAGCGCCGCCAATCTGATATCCTTTTAAATTCGCCTTTTCTACAAGCTGTCCTGCATATTCAGGTAATGGATTTCGGAAAATACTGCCGGCGCATGGTTTATTATACGGTTGTGTTTCCTTGCGATAATCTTTATTTTGCTGCATTTTCTTTGTGATTTTCTCACGTTCGTCCTGTTTAAGCTTGAACACTGCTTCGAGAACAATTCCAGGGCGTTCCTTTTGAAGCACAGAAGTTCGATAGCTAAAGTTCATTTGCTCATTAGTTAACCACTCGATCGTTCCATCTTCAAATAAGACTCTCGCTTTCACAAGAATCTTGCTGATGTCAGATCCATGTGCCCCTGCGTTCATATAAACAGCGCCACCAATAGAACCTGGAATACCAGCTGCGAATTCCAATCCTGACAGCCCCTGCTTACTAAGAGACGTCGCGAGTCTTACAACTGAATAGCCTCCGCCAACTGTAATCTCTTCATCATTGACAGTTAAGTGATCAAGCCCAGCGCCCAGCTTTAAAACGACCCCGCGAATTCCTTTATCAAGAACAAGTAAATTGGACCCTCTTCCAATGACCGTCCATTGAGTATCATGTTTTTTCACCTGATCCATAATTGTTTTGACAGCATCGACATCTTTAGGGATGACTAATAGATCGGCCGGTCCGCCTATTTTCATTGTCGTATGATTTGCAAGCGGTTCATTTTCAAGTACTTTACCAACTTGCGCTTCTAATAATTCATTCTTCAAGTTCTCCATATTACCCTCCGCCTTACCTCATATCATTCATCATGAAGTCGTAATTTCTTTTAACACATTATATAAACGTGTGGCCGCATCTGGTACTCCGAGTTCTTTTGTTAAACGGCTCATTTGATGTAGTTTCTCGTCATTACCAGCAATTTCATCAATTGCATGAAGCAAGCGATCTCCAGAAAGCTCTGATTCTCTTAAAACGATCGCAGCATCATGTTTTTCAAGTGATCTAGCGTTAATTTCTTGATGATTTGCGGTCACGTATGGACTTGGAATGAAGATTGTCGGAATTCCAAGTGCCGTCACTTCAGCAATCGTTGTGGCTCCCGCTCTTGCAACAATGACATCAATTGATTTTAAATACTCCGGCATTTGATGCAAGAAAGGCTTTGTGATCATATTCGGTGCTTCACCTTTTTCTTTTAATTCGTTCAGCACTTTTTCATAATGAACCTCACCTGTAATATATAAAAGCTGATAGTTCTTTGTCTTTAATTCATCTTGCATGTCAATCACTGCTCGATTGATTGGAGCTGCACCTCTGCTCCCGCCAAAAATGAGAACTGTTTTTTTCTTCTCATCCAGCCCAAACTCTTTAAGAGATTTTCCCTCTTTAATAGAGACGACTTCAGAGGCTCTTGGGTTTCCCGTAAAAACAACCTTTTCTGAAGGAAAGTGTTCCTTTGCTTCTTCAAAACAGATGGCTACTTTATTCACATACCGTGCCAGAAACTTATTTGTGATGCCTGGCAGACTATTTTGTTCGTGAATGATCGTTGGGATTTTTAGCTTAGACGCAGCATAAACAACTGGACCACACACATAACCACCTGTTCCAATAACAGCATCCGGCTTAAATTCTTTTAAATAAGATTTACTTTTTTGGACGCCCTTTAGAAACCTCATCACTGTTTTTACATTATCAAAGGAAAGCTTTCTTTTAAAACCTGAAATTTCAATTGATTTAAAAGGGATATTTTCTCTTTCTACAATTTTCTTTTCAAGCCCATTCTCAGTGCCAATATATAAAAATTCCACATCAGGATGCAGTCTTTTCACTTCTTTAATAAAAGCTAGAGCAGGATAAATATGCCCGCCTGTTCCGCCTCCACTAATAACTATACGCATTATACCATTTCCCCTCAATTTTTTTCTGCTCTGAACAAAGTATAAACCCTGTTTTAAACAACAGGGCTCCGTCAAAACCTGTAAAGAAGAGTCAATCATCATGTTTTCGAAACAGAAACTGCCATTTTCACTCTTCAAATCATTTTTTCATACTTTTGCAAAATAAAAGTCTATATGGTTTCATGAACTTCATTAATATCTAGCATATCTGCTTACATTCAAAAGTACGCCTATTGCCATCAGCATTAATGTCAGTGATGAACCGCCATAACTTAAGAATGGGAGTGTGATGCCCGTCACAGGGATGAGACCAGTGACAACTGCGATATTAATCATTACTTGAATGGCAACCATTGAGATGATACCCACTGCCAAGAAACTTCCATATAAATCTGGTGCCCCGAGGGCTATTCTAATGCCTCTCCACAATAGAACACTAAAGAGAAGCAAAATGAGTGATCCACCTATAAATCCAAGTTCTTCAGACAATATAGCAAAGATAAAGTCTGTTTGAGGCTCAGGCAAATAGAAGAATTTTTGTCTACTCTGACCTAGCCCCATTCCAAACAGACCGCCTGGACCGACAGCGTATAAGGATTGAATAATTTGAAACCCGCTGCCAAGTGGATCCTCCCAAGGATTTAAATAAGATGTAATTCGTTTTATTCGATAGGGTGCTGATAAGACAAGTGCGGCAAATCCGCTAAGCCCTAAAAGACCGAGAAAGATAAAGTGAGCGATTCTCGCACCTGAAACAAATATCATAATAATACAGGTTCCAACCATAACCGTTCCTGTACCTAGGTCTGGCTGCAGCATAATGATAGCAAATGCAGAAAACACAATGCCTAGTGCTGGGGCAAAACCTTTACGAAAGGATGTGATATTCTTTTGCTTTTCAGATAAGAATTTTGCAAGAAACGCAATCATCGCAAGCTTCATAAATTCAGAGGGCTGAATACTAAACGCACCGACACCAATCCAGCTTCTTGAACCATTTCTCTCCATACCGATACCAGGAATCAAGACAAGCACGAGGAGGAGAAAACACACTGCAATCAGTATCTTTGACCAAGTCCGCCACGTCCAATAATCGACCCGCATAATGAAAAACATTGCGATAACTCCGATTCCGGCAAACAAAAGCTGTCTTTTTGCAAAATAAAACGAATCATCAAATTTATACGATGCCCACACAGCACTTGCGCTGTACACCATAATTAAACCAATCGTCAATAAAAGTAACGTAATGACAACAAGCAAAAAATCCGGAGAAGTTTTCTTATTCGTCAAGAGACCGACACCCCAAGCATAATTTCATTTGGGCTGTCAGTCATATGAGAGACAAGCCCTTATTTAAGCATATGCACGGCGTTTACAAACATGTCTCCACGTTCTTCAAATGTTTTATGCTGATCCCAACTTGCACAAGCCGGAGACAATAAAATCACGTCTTCTTCTTCAGATATGCTAAACGCCGCAGGTACTGCTTGTTCAACATTATCGACATGTTTTACGTGATGTATTCCCAGCTCTTCACCAAGCTTCACAAACTTAGGCGCAGTCTCACCAAATGTAATCATTCCTTTTACATTCTTCATAAAAGGTTTTAATTCATCAAATTCATTGCCACGATCCAGTCCACCTGCTAGTAAAATGGTCGGCTGCTTGAAGGCAGACAAAGCTTTACTTGTTGCCAGTATATTGGTCGCTTTACTGTCATTATAAAATTTTCTATTTTGAATCGTCTCCACAAATTGCAAACGATGCTTCACTCCACTAAATGTAGTAAGAACTTGTGCAATCGCTTCGTTTGAGCAGCCTGCATTTTTTACAACACAAATAGCTGCTAGAATATTTTCTTGGTTATGCTCACCAGGAAGAACAACATCCTTTAGGTCAATGACATGTTCATTCATATAGTAGATGGCACCATCTTTAATAAACGCTCCATGTGCTACCGGCTCTTTAACTGAGAAAAACACTTTTTGCGCTTTCGAATCTTCTGCTAGTTTGACAACAGATGGATCATCTAGGTTAACCACAGCTATGTCATCTTCCAGTTGATGTGCATACACTTTCTGTTTTGCTTTTTCGTATTCTTCACGCGTGTGATGATAGTCTAAATGTGCGTCAAAAATATTTAATATTAAGCTGATTTTAGGTCTGAATTCAACGGTTCCCATTAACTGAAATGAAGAGAGCTCAGTTACGATCCATTCATCGCCCGCTGCACGCGCGGCAACTTCACTTGCGACCGTTCCGATATTACCTGCTACCAATGTTTTTTGGCTGTCTTTTTTCAACATTTCATAAATCAAAGTAGTCGTGGTCGTTTTTCCATTTGATCCGGTAATCCCAATAAAAGGAGATGAGGTCAAATGATACGCCAATTCTATTTCAGTCCAAACTGGAATTTTTCGGCGAAGCGCCTCTTGAACCATCACATTCTCATAAGGAATTCCAGGGTTCTTAATTAAAATCGTAATTTCTTTATCGTCGAACACACGAAGAGGATGACTGCCACAAATGACATCAATCCCCTTTTCAGAAAGTAACTGAGCAGGCTCGTTTTCTTCAAAAGCTTTTTGGTCATTGACCGTCACGTTTATTCCGTGCTCGTGAAGAATTGAGGCTGCCGCATATCCGCTTTTTGCAAGGCCTAGTACTAGTACATGTTCGTCTTTTAACATTTGCATCCTATTCAATTATAACCACACCTCGATGTAAATTCCTAAAACAGCAAGCAATAAACCAGCTGTCCAGAAGGTGACAACTACTCTCCACTCAGACCAGCCAACTAACTCATAGTGGTGGTGAAGCGGGCTCATCTTAAAGATTCTTTTTCCAGTTGTTTTGAAGGAGATGACTTGAAGGATAACGGATAACGTTTCAACAACAAATACTCCTCCAATAATGACGAGTAAAATCTCAAGTTTCGTTAAAATGGCAATGGCCACGATGGCACCGCCTAAAGCAAGCGATCCCGTATCACCCATAAATACTTTTGCAGGATGCGCATTAAAGACAAGGAACCCAAGGACAGCGCCTGCTACTGCTACCGAAAAGATCGCAACATCATACTGAGATTGATTCCAAGCCAATATAGCAAAAGCTCCGAATGCAATAGCAGCTGTTCCAGATAATAAACCATCAAGTCCATCCGTAAGGTTTACCGCATTAGAACCACCGACAAGCATGAAAACGACGAGGATAAAGTATGCCCATCCTAAGTCAAAGCTGACATCTGTTCCTGGAATGCGAATAGTCGTTGCAAACTCATAATAATGGAAGACTGCATAGAAAATCACAGCAATCACAATTTGCCCGATCAGTTTTTGTTTCGATGTTAAGCCAAGATTTCGCTTCATCGCTACTTTAATATAATCATCTAAAAATCCTAATAATCCGTAGCCAAGGGTGACAAATAACAATAAAAACATTTCTGGACTAATCTCAGAGAATTTGTTAATCATCACGATCGTTGTAATTGTAATAGAAAAGATAATCATAATTCCACCCATTGTTGGGGTACCAGATTTCTTTTGGTGAGACTGAGGTCCTTCTTCTCTAATACTTTGACCAAATTTAAGTCTTCTTAAAAACGGAATAAAAATCGGGGATAAAAGAACACTGATTAAAAATCCCATTATGATTGTAAACAATATCACCTGTTCAAGCATTGTTCTTTACTCCTTCCGAATTTCCAAAGCCGTTTTCCATTAGAAAATAGCATTCATTATTATGATATTCATTCGTGTCTTTCGTATGTTGTTTTTGTACAAAATGCTTCATTTCATTACACTCTTTTCATCATTTTTAAGATTTGTTTAGATCTAAAATAGCGTCCGCTGCCACCTTGGCATCATCAAAGTCATAGACTTGATCACCAATGATTTGGTACGTCTCATGCCCTTTTCCAGCTATTAAGACTGTATCGCCCTTTTTTGCATTGGCAATGGCAAAAAAGATGGCCTGTTTCCGGTTCACAAAGCTGTGATAATAGGCGTTTGGCACGCCATTTTCCATGTCTTTCAAAATGGCTGATGGATCTTCACTTCTTGGATTATCTGATGTAAAAACAGGCTCATCTGCATATTTCACAGCGATTTGGGCCATCTGAGGGCGCTTGGTTTTATCACGGTCGCCCCCGCAGCCAACTACACAGAAAATTCTACCTTCTGTTAATTCTCTGCACGTAGTCAGTACATTTTCTAAACTGTCAGGTGTGTGTGCATAATCAACGATGACTGGGAAGTCTTGATCAAAATTCACAAGTTCGAATCTTCCTTTGACTCCCTCAAGTTCTTCAATGGCACTAACGATCGTTTCAAACGTTAAGCCTGATACAATTCCTACTGATACAGCTGCTAGAATGTTATACACATTGAATTTTCCAATAAGGGCAACCGTCACGTTTTTTGTGCCGATTGGGGTAATCAAATCAAATTGTGTTCCCTTTGGTTTGATTTGAATGTTCTTTGCCATTACATCTGCTTCTTGCTCTAAGCCATACGTCATAATTTCAGCAGCTGTGACTTTTTCAAAATAACTAGACGCTTCATCATCTGCATTTAAAATGGCATGCTTCGGCTTATCGTGCTGAAAGGCACTTCCGAGCTGGGAAAAGAGCAAGCTTTTTGCATGTTTATATTCTTCCATTGTGTTGTGGTAGTCCAAATGATCTTGGGTAAGATTTGTAAAGACGGCAATATCATAATCACATCCATGAACACGCCCAAGATGCAAAGCATGTGATGATACTTCCATAATGGCCGTATCTACGTCTTGATCAAGCATCTGCTTAAAGGTCTTCTGAAGGGTGACACTCTCAGGTGTTGTGTTTTTCACTTCGAGAATTTCATCGTTTACCTTCATATACATCGTACCGATTAAACCTGTTTTTTTATCGGCTTTTCTCATGATTTGCTCAATCATGTGTGTTGTGGACGTTTTCCCGTTCGTTCCTGTAATACCAATTAGATTGAGTTGATGAGTTGGCTGTTCGTAAAAAGCATCTGCTATTCTTGCAAGTGCTCTTTGAGAGTGTTTTACAATAATGACTGGTACATCTGTTATGTGAAGTGGGTGTTCTGCTACAATCGCTGCAGCCCCGCTTTTCACTGCTTTTTCAGCGTAATCATGTCCATCTACTGTATAGCCTTTTATACAGACAAAAAGACTCCCTTTTTTCACTTCTCTTGAATCCATTTCAATGGAAGTAATCTCCGGATTTTCGTTTATCAGTTCATTGTTTTCACTTTTAAAGTATGTAAGGAGTTCTTGTAATTTCATTTCATATCAAACCTCTCAAATTCGTTCACGTGCATGTCTTGTGAAAAAAACACACAGTCTATATTTTATCGTAAAAAAAAGGATACATCCAGCGTATTCCTTAAGTTTCTCTTGGAAAAAGCACACTTTATGCTCTTTTTTTAAAGCGACCCTTCTGTTTCAACAAAAAGAGGCAGCCGAATGAGTGCGGCTACCCTCTGTTCATTCTTTATTATTCATCATTTAAGTATAATCGGATCGTGGAACCTTCTTTGACCTTTGTGCCGGCAGCAGGCGATTGCTTCACCACTTTACTGCCAGTTCCTGAAGCATCAATCTTTAGATTAATCAGGAGTGATTCAAGGTCAGAAACAGATCCTCCTACAAGATTCGGTACCTCAATGGTTTTTGTGTCCAGCCATTGATACTTCTTTTCAATTTGTCCTTTTCTTTTTTTCACGCCCATTTCAGGCAGACTGTCTCGCATAATATGGCCCACAATAGGTGCTGCTACTGTCCCACCAAATTGAATCGTGCCTTTTGGGTTATCTACTGCTACATATACAACAATGCTTGGATCATCCGCAGGTGCAAACCCGATAAATGACACAATGTGGTTATTTTCCATGTACTTTCCGTCTTTTACTTTCTGTGCTGTTCCTGTTTTTCCGCCCACCCGATATCCTTCAACGAATGCATTCCGACCAGTTCCTTGAGCGACTACACTTTCAAGGGCATACCTGATTTCTTTAGACGTCTCCGCTGAAATGACTTTCTTCTTGGCAATTGGTGATTGCTTTTTCACTACCTCTTTTGTAATTGGATCGATCCATTCTTTTGCAATATACGGCGTGTAAAGCGTTCCTCCATTTACTGCGGCTGCCACTGCAGCTACTTGTTGAATCGGCGTAACAGATACACCTTGACCAAAGGCTGTTGTTGCCTGTTCTACAGGACCAACACGATCAAGCGGGAACAAAATTCCTCTACCTTCTCCTTGAAGGTCGATTCCTGTCTTTTGACCAAAGCCGAAATTTTTAATATAAGAAAATAGTTTATCTTTTCCAAGACGGTCGCCTAGCTCGACAAATCCTGGGTTACAAGAGTTTTGTACCACTTCTAGAAACGACTGTGATCCATGTCCTCCCTTTTTCCAGCATCTGAGCCTTGCGCCATCCACTGTCACAGATCCGCTGTCAAAAAAATGATCACGTTTTAAATTTACTTTATTTTCTTCCAGGGCAGCTGCCAGTGTAATGATTTTAAACGTCGATCCTGGCTCATATGTGCTCCACACCGGTAAGTTTCGGTTAAATACTTTTGAATCAACTGATTGATAGTCAGCCGGATCAAAGTCAGGTCTGCTCGACATTCCCAGAACCTCACCATTTTTCGGATTCATGGCAATGGCAATCATGCCATCTGGGTTATATTTTGCCTGAGCATTGTCTAGTTCTCGTTCGATGATGGTTTGCACTTTTGAATCAACGGTTAATTTCATATCAAGCCCATCTTTAGGCGGTGTATAATCATCTGCTTCATCTGGCATTTTCTGCCCTTTTGCATCAGAATAAAATTTCACAGAGCCTTTTTCACCTTTTAGGTCATCATCATAGTACGCTTCTAGCCCAAGTAAGCCTTGATTATCAATTCCAGCAAAACCTAATACATGAGATAAGAAACTTCCAAACGGGTAATGTCTGATGCTGTCCTCTGCTACATAGACTCCATCTAAATCAAGCTCTCTGACTTCTTTTGCTTTTTCATGAGATACTTTTCTCCCCTCTGGGGAAATTCGTTCTATAGACGTTTTCTTGGTGACATGCTTGTACGCTTTCTCCTCAGACATATTCAGCACTGCTGCTAATTTTTTGCTTGTTTCTGCTGGGTCTTTCACCTGCCGCGGCACGACTAAAATAGAGGGAGCACTTTTGTTCGTCGCCAGCTCCACTCCATTTCGATCCAAAATATCTCCTCGTTCTGGTTCAAATGGAAGGTTACGGCTCCATGAATCTTTCGCTAAACTTGTCAGCTTCTCGCCCATAATAAACTGCACATATCCTAATCTAGTATCTATGATGAAAAAAATGATCACCCCAAACAGCAGCACGAAAAGCAATCGTTTTCTCACTGTTACACTTGACACTCGCACGCCCGGTTCACTCCTTACATATGGCTTGTTTTCATCATATGCAGGCTCGTCTTTTTATAGAACGATCTCGTCCATCGCTCAAGCAAAAGAAAAAAACCTAGCAAATGATTTGCTAGGTTTTCAAGTTAATTTGGACTTTTGAAGGTCACTGTGACGACTTTATCTGAAATCTCCGCTCCACTTTTCACGCTTTGTTTGACAGCATATCCCTGTCCATTTGTTTCAATATGCACACCTGAA
Organism: Bacillus sp. FS02; assembly: GCF_024398395.1. Taxonomy (NCBI): domain Bacteria; kingdom Bacillati; phylum Bacillota; class Bacilli; order Caryophanales; family Bacillaceae; genus Bacillus; species Bacillus sp. FS02. The sequence continues at coordinate 453,042 of NZ_CP074101.1, forward strand.
ATAGACGCATATTGAAGAACTTCCCTTCTGGACCAGCCTGTCATATCAGGCATTTTAATGGTTTTCCCTGCTGTTTTCAAAAAGACTTTCTGGCTTTCAGAGAATTCAGAGCCCGCATTTGGCCATTGGCGTTTAATGGATAGACCGTCACCAATGACAACAGGTGATAACTTTTTGTTTTTTGCTTCTGTTTCTGCCTGTTTCACTTCTAAATCTAGGAATGATGGCATTGTTTCTTGTTTTATTTTCTGTTTGCCAGATTTTTTATCGTCTTTTTTTGTTGGTGCGATATTTAGATAGAGCAAACTATTTTTCATCACAGGGTTAAAGATTTCTGAAACAGGGGCAGAGCCTGTTTGTGTTTCAGATAGCTGAGGCTGTTGGACAGCGACATAAACGAGTAGCTTCGGATCATCTTTTGGTGCCATTCCCATGAATGAAAAGACGTAATCGTTTCTCCCTTGAAGGTAGCCGCCAGCACCGCCAATTTGTCCTGTACCTGTTTTCCCAGCGACATCAAAACCTTTGATTTGATATGGCTGTCCTGTGCCAATTTTTGAGGAAACGACCTCACCTAAAATGTCACGGACTTGCTTCGCTGTATCAGAAGAAATTGGTTTTCCTGCCACGGTTGGTTCGTGCTGTAAAATTGTTTTGTTTGTGTTCGGGTCTGTAATATGATCAATTACATATGGCTTCATCATCGTTCCACCGTTGGCAATGGCTGTCGCCGCTTCAATTTGCTGAATTGGGGTAATCGCGGACGCCTGACCATAAGCAGTCGATGCTTTGTCATATTCGTATCTGAAATTGATTTTACTAGACGCTTCGTTCGGCAAATCTATGCCTGTTTTGTCATAGAAATGGAATTTTTGTAAGTATTGTTCGTAGCGTGTGAAACCTAGCTTTTCTTTTGCCAGTTTCGCAAAAGCTACGTTTGAAGAACGTAGAACACCTTCATGAAAATCAATTTTTCCCCAGCCATTTCCGTTGTTATGGTCTCTTACAAGACCACCGCCTACTTTATAAGTACCAGACTGATACTTGTCACTGCCTTGGTACACTCCTTCTTGGATAGCAGCAGCAAGTGTAAAAATTTTCATCGTTGAACCTGGTTCAAATGCGTAGGAAATGACATCGTTGTTATAATTCGTAATGTCGAGTTCATTTAAATTAAAGCTTGGCCGCTGTCCCATTGCAAGAACTCTTCCAGTTTTCGGATCAACGACTGTCGCAATGATTTTCTTCGGCTTATATTTTTTAGCGACCTGCGTCATACTTTCTTCAAGAAATGCTTGAATTTTTTGGTCGATGGTCAGTGTGACGTTTTTCCCGTCTTTCGGGGCAACGATGTCTTCTTTACTATTCGGAAGTGCCCATCCGCTTCTGTCGCTGTTATACGTTACATAGCCATCTTTTTCTTTTAAATATTTATTCAGAGCCTTTTCTAGACCCATTGCGCCTGACATGTCCTTCGTCGCTTCATCTAATCTAGCATAACCGATTAAGTTCGAAGCAAACATGCCGTTTGGATAATACCTCTTTGTATCTTTTTCAAAGGCGATCCCAGGAAGTTTTAGCTTTTCAATTTTTTCCTTAGTTGAAAAACTAATATCCTTTCCAGCTTTACCAAACTCGACTTGGAATGCATCTTTTGTATTCAGACGCTTTAAAATTTCACTCTCACTCATATCAATGACCTTTGACAGCTCTTTTGCTGTCTTTTCTTTGTCAACGACATGCATCGGATGCTTTGGATCGACCGTCATTTTCTTGCTCATGATCGCAATCAGCTTATACACAGATGTATCTTCTGCAATCACATTTCCGTTTCTGTCTAAAATGGACCCTCTTTTGGCTTCAAGTGTTTTTTTCGATTGATATTGTTCATTGGCTTTTGCAGCTAACACTTGTCCATCGACGGTTCCCGTAATCTGAATATAAATAAAACGTGCAAGGATGATAAAGAAAAACAGGGCGAAGCAAATACTCGCAATTGCCGCGCCTCTGTTCATCATTTTATTCTTTTTAGGCATCGCCATGTTAATCGACCTTCTTAACATCTTTCGACATGCTTAAGCCTGCTTTTTTAGCGGCTTCAATGATTCTCTCTGGTTCACTTAGTAAATCTTTTTGCTTTTGCAGTTCAGTGATCTTTTTCGATTCTAAAGACACTTGCTGTTCTAGCTTCTGCACTTCGATATTTGCGTGATAAACAGCAAAGGCTTTCGAAATGATGAGGATCGAGCTGCACATGAGAGCCATGACAAACATGACAAGTAAGATTTTTTCACCAAGTGTAATAGAACCTCTTCTTCTAATCACAACCGATTGACCTTGTTGCTCGGTTTGATGTTGCTTTACTTCTCTTTGGTAAGCCAAATTACTCATAAGAAACCTCCTTTTTATCATCATCTATGGTGTCGTTTACTTTTTTTCTGCAATTCGGAGCTTCGCTGAACGAGCACGGTTGTTATATTCCAGCTCTTGTTCTGATGCAACGATTGGTTTTCTCGTGATCAGCTTCAGTTTTGGTTCAAGTCCTTCTGGAATCACTGGTAGTCCGTGCGGAAGTTCTGGAAGAGAAGACATTTCTTTAAATGTACTTTTACAAATCCGATCTTCAAGTGAATGGAATGTAATGACAGAAATTCTCCCCTTCGGATTGAGTAACTCTATTGCTTGTTCTAGTGCTTCTTCAAATACTTTCAATTCGTCATTTACGGCAATTCGGATCGCTTGAAACACTCTTTTCGCTGGATGTCCGCCTTTTCGTCTTGCAGGTGCGGGAATTCCTTCTTTAATAATGTCGACAAGCTCTCCTGTTGTTTCAATTGGCGCTTTTTTTCTGGCTTCTTCAATTTTGCGTGCGATTTGCTTGCTGAATTTTTCTTCCCCATATTTGTAGAAAATCCGAACTAGATCTTCAAATGGCCATTCATTCACCACTTGTTTTGCCGACAAAGCAGCGGTTTGATCCATTCGCATGTCAAGAGGTGCATCATGGTGATAACTAAAGCCTCTCTCTGGTGTGTCAAGCTGAGGTGATGAAACCCCAAGATCAAAAATCACACCGTCTACGCTTGTAATTCCTTGTTCATTCAGACGTTCTTTTAAATATCGGAAGTTGCTTTTTATGAAAAGAATGTTCGCTTTAACATGTGCGAGCTTCTCTCGTGCATGATCCAGTGCAGCATCGTCTTGGTCAAACCCAATCAATGTACCTTTTTCTGATAATTGAGATAGTAAATATGAGCTATGACCTGCGCCGCCTAGCGTGCAGTCCACATATGTACCGTCTTCTTTGACGTTTAAACCGTCAACTGTTTCTTTTAATAATACTGTCTCATGTTGAAACATGATGATATGGTCCCACCTTTTTCAAATAGAAATGAATGTGTAGAAAGCTTGCTGCACAAGGGATTATTATATATCAAATCCAATCATGTTTTCAGCAATTTCAGCAAAAGAATCTTCTTGCTCTTCTGTATATTGTTCCCAGATCGACTTACTCCACAACTCAATTCGATTTGAAACGCCGATGACCACACATTCTTTTTCGAGTTTTGCATATTGGAGTAGGTTGGATGCGATGTTAATGCGCCCCTGCTTGTCCAGATCACATTCAACTGCGCCGGAGAAGAAGAACCGGGTAAACGCACGTGCATCTTTTTTCGTTAGCGGCAGTGCTTTGAGTTTCTCTTCAATTAGTTTCCACTCACTCATAGGGTAGCCAAATAAACATTGATCAAGCCCTCTCGTCAGCACAAACTGTTCTCCGAGACCGTCTCTAAATTTAGCAGGGATGATCATGCGCCCTTTTGTATCAATCGTATGTTGGTATTCACCCATGAACATGATATTAGAGCCCCACTTTCTCACCCATACTCTCCACTATCCACCACTTCTCTCCACAAAACTTATTTTACACTGTTTCCACATAAAAAAAAACCCTGAACTAGTCAGGGTTCATTAAAACTTTATTTCAAAGTTTGACAATTTGTTGCTTGTTTTGAAATGAAAATGGCAGATTTTTGAACGTTTTGAAGAATTCTGGACCATATTTGTTTAAAAAGTACATGATATTCCAAATTCTTTCTTGTGGTGCTTCGAGTGGTTTTAAACTATTTTCAATTCGTTCAAAATCTCGAAGGATGTATCCTTCCTTCTCTTCCACACGCTTTGCAACCTTTTGATAAACAAATTGAAGCTGGTCTTCTATAAATTTGGCATTTTTATCTAATAGCTGTTCAAAGCTTGGTTCGATCTCTAGCGCTTCTTGTCTCATTGCCTCGTGAACATTCGCTAATTCACGTTTGGCATGTTGAACTGATTGGACGAAGCTGTCTGGAAGACTTTGCTGAAAGTGCGCATCCTTCTTTTCTTTCACGCCTTTTGTCAGCACTTCTTCAACCGACAATTCTCTTATTGGCAGCTTCTTATCAATGTGCCTTTCAAGAATGGTGACGTGCAGTCTTGGAAGAACGGGTGCCATTTTGACATCGAAGTACTCGAAGATGCCTTTCAGCTCACCCCAATAGTTCACTTCACCGTGTCCAGCCATAAAAGCAAGCGTTGGAAGAAGGGTTTCCTGCATCAATGGACGGGTCACCACATTATTGCTAAACCGCTCTGGGTGCTCCTCGACTTCCTGCAAAAGCTCATCTTTTGTCCAAGTAAGCCCCACTTCAGATATAGAAAATTGGCCATTCTCTTGTTCAATGAGGAAACGCTCATCATCATATTCGTAAAACAAGTTGGCTTGATGGTCACCAGCTTCAATAATCGGCTGATACCCTGCTTGTTCCATGGCAGCCTGCGTGTTATTTAAGCGAGCCACGATCGCATCACTTGACTCCACAATTTGTTTGAATAACGTACGTTCAAGTGGCTTCACGCCGAAGTCTCCTGAATTCAATAACAGCAGTCCATCTTCTTCAAATAGATCGCAAACAATCCACTCAAAGAAATCAGTAAACGTTTCTGATTTGCGTAAACATCGAAGAAGCTGATCAAACAAGTCATTTGTGTAAGCAGATTCCTCATAGGTTGAAAATACATCACGAAGCCATCTCTCTGTTTTCTCTTGGTGGAGAGGTGTTCTTTTCGCAGCTGTTTTTTTCACATGATGTAATGGAAGCTTTTGTTTGACTGGGCCTTTTTCGCCAGACGTGTACACAAAGTTAATTTCGTCTACGTCGTGATCTTCACCCGCTACCCAAAAGACCGGAATAACAGGAACGCCAAGCTCTGATTCTTTTTCTTTGGCAAACTGAATAATGGAAATGATTTTATGTATGGTATAAAGCGGACCTGCCAGTAAGCCTGCCTGCTGTCCTCCAACCACCATGACGCTCCGTTCATCACGGATCTTCTCAATATTCTCACGCATCGCAGCCGAATCAAATTTCGCATGATATGCGCTCATATAATCCGCTAAAGCCTCGCGCGGGAAGCTCCTTTCCATGAGATCGTCGTATCTCTTTTTCCATGTGTGCTCAGAATGTATATCATAATCAAAAAAAGCAGTCATCTCTTTTTTTTCTTCTATATAATCACGTATGAATAAATTCTGACTTCGGATGGAAAGTTCAGTCAATTGCATGTTTAGAACTTCCTTTCTTCAATAAATAGTTAGTTTCCCGAAAAAAGTATAGCATGTAAATGAGCTCACTCAAAAGATTTTGTTTGCTTTTTTTCCAATACTTCCAAGCTTCTATTCAAGAAAGTGAGGAATGGCGGCGTCATCCCTTGACCTTGATCTTTTTTTAAAAGGTAGCCAATGATTGCTTTTCTTTCAGTTTGGCGGCCTTTGACGATATCTTGCAGCATCGACGATTGATTGGCAGCCGTTTGATGACAAATTGATTGCACATGAGCCCATAGACGATCTTTCTCAGGCAACCCTAGAATGGAAACCGCTTCTTCAAATGCACATGTCATCATATGTTCATATGCAGGGTTCGATACCAATTCCCCATTATTCACATGTAATAAAGCCGTCAACGGATTAATACACACATTGACGAGCAGTTTTTCCTCCAGTACTTTCTTCCATTCATCTGTATAAACCATTTGAAAATCGCCCGTTGACAGTTCACTACTCATAGGTCCTTTTTCCTCATGCAGAAATGCTCCCCACTTGATGACACCAATTCCTGTATGGTTTACTGCGCGATCAGACACCTTCATTGCGCCATGCTCTACTACACCAATATATAACTGATGTGCCGTTTTCCAGTTCTTTAAATCGACGAGGTGGGCCATTCCGTTCTGCAAAAATAAGATCCGATGACGAGGCAGTCCCGATAATTCCTCTAGAACATCTTGCAGGTGATGATACTTCACTGTCACAATCAGCAAATCAAATATTCCTTTGACTCCCGTATCGGCTCCAACAGCTGATTGAATGGTTTCCCCTCTCACCATTCGTTCAATGCCTAATGCTCGAATTTCTTCTGCCTGCTGTTTTCTTCTTGTAAAGAGGGTGATGTCATGATGCTCTGATAAATAACTGGCACAAAGCAGACCAATCGCACCACCGCCAATGATTCCAATTTTCAATTGCCGCACTTCCCTTTTTCTGTTTACTTCATGTTATCAACTATTTTACCAGTTTCGTGCTACGATGCAAAAAGCAGATAACGCGCTATGATTGAATTTTTTTAATTAAAAAACTATAATAATAAGTGTAAAAATTTTTTAGGCGGATGGGATGAAAACGCCTTCAATGACATCACTGTCGACATTATGTGTGTAAGGGGGAAGATCACATGACACAAGTAAAACGTCTTCTGATTAACTACAAAACATTAGAGGAATTTAAACAATTTAAGGAATATGGCATACAAGAACTTTCCATGCTTGAAGACCTAGAAAGTAATATGATTGAAAATGACAGCAACTCTCCATTTTATGGGATTTACTTTGGAGATAAGCTTGTGGCACGTATGAGCCTCTATCAAGTAGATGGCTCGACGACGACGTATTTTGACCATAATCATGATTATCTAGAGCTGTGGAAACTAGAAGTGCTGCCAGGATATCAGCGTAAAGGATACGGCGAAGCGCTTGTTGATTTCGCAAAATCTTTCGGCCTTCCAATTCGAACGAATCCACGCGTCAAATCTGCCGGTTTTTGGGATAAAATGGGCTTTGAAGCGGTGAAATATGATATGGAACGCGATAAAGGAGAAAACCCACTCATTTGGGAGCCTGCACATATACAAAAGAACACAGGTGAGTCCGCTTAATCATTTTAATCAATAAGAAAACGCCCCTCTTTCCATCTGTGAGGGGCGTTTTCTTATTTTGCGTAATCTTTTAAGCTGATATTCTGTTTGACTCTTTCAACAATACCAATAAGTGCCCGGTAATCTTCTTCTGTCATTTTTAATTGACGTTTCAGCTGTTCATTTTCTTCGGTGAGTGATTTTAATTGATGCTGTGCATCTTTAAGCTCCTCCCGTAAATAAGCTGGACCAGATGGTTCTTTCTCAAGCTGCTCTAGAAACCGAATTACTTCTCGAAGCGTCAGTTCAGTCTGATCAGAAGATGCCTTCTCCTCTATGGTGAACGCATGCTGCGGTAAACCCGAAGAATGGATACCAATTTTTTTACGCAGTTCTTTTCGCTGTTTTTTGGCAAGCTCAATGCCCGCCTGGTACTGCTTTCTGACGTAAGAATTCCACCTGAATCCACATGCTGCTGCTGTTCTTGACAATGCTTTTCCAACCTCTTCAAATGCTGAAAGCTGGGTACCGCCATCTCGGATATGCCTTAAGACAACTTCTGCTAAAAGTAAATCTTCATCTTGTGTCCATGCGTCCTGCCGTGTAATCGTCAACTCATCATCCCCCCTGAATCTGAATACCACATCATATGCGCTTACTAGAGTAGATAGACTATTTGCAGGAGAGAAACCTAAAAATAGATCAATAAAAAAACGCAAGGGAAGATTCCCTCACGTTTTTTTATCAAGCATTAGTTGCTTTTTACGTCTTTGCCTTTGTATGTTCCGCAAGATTTGCAGACACGATGAGAAATTTTCATTTCACCGCATTCTGGGCAAGCTACCATACCAGGTACTTGTAGTTTGAAATGCGTACGACGCAATCTTTTTTTCATTTTAGAAGTTCTTCTAAAAGGTACAGCCATTATTCCCACCTCCTTAAAGAGTTAAGATTCATTATTTTCTTCTAAGAGCTTCTTCAAGCCTTCCAGACGAGGATCAATTCGGTTTTGATGTGCATCTTCCGAAATGACCGCCCAGTCATTCCCTTCCTGTGGTGCAGCACCTTTTACGTCAGCTTGGTCGCAAAAGATTTGCATGGGCACTTCAAGAAGAATTTCTTCCTTGACTAAAGGCGTTAAGTCGATGATATCGTCTTCTACAATAGAAACGTCTTCATCTTCTATGTCGTCTGTCTTATGAAGTACAAATAGTTCTTTTGTTGAAATCGCAAATGGATAATTTACATCAACAAGCGTTCTTGAACAAGGCAATGTCATTTCACCTGTGATGGTTAAATCAAATGCGACTTGCTTTGATTCGATCACTCCAGTCCCTTTCACCTCTACTGGTGAAATGCGACGTATATCTGAATGAAGGCTAGTAAGTTCATTTAAGTCAACCGTCTCATGAAAATCGAAGCTGTTTTTAGCTTTTTGATGTAACTGATAAACTGTCCATTTCAATTGTATCACCTCTAAGAGCAACAAACATGATTATAGCTTTCATCATGCTATTTGTCAATATTTTTTCTTTACAGTCCTTCATGACGTCAAAGGGCTGTTTGACATCAGTTCTCGGAATGCCTAAACTGAAAAAAATGGTCTTCATTTTTCCCTTATGCTACTGTAGCACAGACCATTTAACCATAGCAAGAAAGGCGGAACATCTATTGAAAGCAGTGGGAGTCGTTGTCGAGTACAATCCATTTCATTATGGGCATGCCTATCATGTGAATCAGGCGAAAAAACAAACCTCCTCAGATGTTGCCATTGCCGTCATGAGCGGTTCTTTCCTCCAGCGCGGGGAGCCTGCCATCGTCTCAAAATGGGCACGCACAAAAATGGCACTGCAAAACGGCGTAGACATTGTGTGTGAGCTTCCATACATATATGCCGTACAAAAGGCAGAAACCTTCGCCAATGGCGCTGTGTCCATCCTTGATGCATTAAAATGCCATTCTCTTTTTTTCGGCAGTGAGGATGGAGAGATCAACGCATTTGAGCGCACAGCACACGCTTGGTATGAAAAAAAGGCAGAGATTGATCTTTTAACAAAAGAAAAGGTGAAAGAAGGTCTTAGTTATCCCGCCGCAGCAGCAGGTGCGTTTCAAGAGGCCATTCATTCTGAACACTTACTGGATTTGTCCAAACCAAATAACATTTTAGGCTTTCATTATGTTAAAGCCATCTTAGAGAGAGCTCCTCACATGCAGCCTTTTACGTCTCAAAGAATTGCATCTGATTATCATGATGAAGAACTGCCTGACAACCAAAAAATCGCAAGCGCCACAAGTATCCGAAAAGCATTAAAAGAACAGAGCTCATTTCAAGCAGTCACGCCCTATCTCCCGGACGCTACTTTAAAGCAATTACACGACTATCATTCTTCATATGGTCTTTTACATACGCAAGAAGCCTATTTTCGCTTTCTGAAACATGTTTTTCATACAATGGATACGAGTGAACTAGAGGGCATCTATGAAATTGAAGAAGGCATTGAACACCGCATGCAAAAAGCCATGACACATGCGTCTTCCTACGAAGAGTATCTATCACTTGTCAAAACAAAACGATATACGTGGACAAGGTTACAGCGGATGAATACGCATCTATTAATGAACGTGAAGAAAAAGACGATGCACGCGCTGCTTGAAGAGAAAAAAGCGCCCTATATTCGTTTACTTGGAATGACAAGGAAAGGACAACAGTACTTGTCTCTTGTAAAAAAAGAGTTGGATGTACCACTTGTGAGTAAACTGTCTTCCTTTTCACATCCCGCCCTTGATCTTGATATTCGCGCTTCAAGGGTGTTCAGCCTTCCCATCTGTGAACCCATGCAAACAGAGTTAACAAAAGCAGAGTTTAAAACATCACCGATTCGATATGATGAAGAGAGCGGGCTCTTTTCATCTCGATAGAAAAAAGCAGCCTGATTTGCAGGCTGCTCTTTTTTATGATGCTTTCTCTTTTAATTTGTTTAAATAGTTTAGTGCGTCCTGCATGGTATCCACAGGAACGATTTTCATATCACTTTTAATATCTTTTGCTATTTTGACTGCATTTTTGTAGTCAGAGTTTGGGTCACCTTTATCATTCGGTGCAAAGAAGATGTCTTTCCCTGCTTTGTCTGCTGCAACAACCTTTTGATCAATTCCACCAATCGGTCCGACTGTACCATCTGCATCAATCGTTCCAGTTCCTGCGATCGCATAGCCGTGTGTTTCATCTTCTTTTGTCAGCTGATTGTAAATTTCAAGTGACATCATTAAACCAGCTGATGGACCGCCGATGTTTTCAATATCCACTTTCACAGAAGGAGACACTTTCACATGACGGTCTGTAAATAATGATACGCCAATTCCCACTCGTTTTGGCTCTTCTTTAAATGGTTTTAACGTCACGTTCTGCGTGATTTCTTTGCCATTACGTTCAAGTATAAAACGGACAGTCGTGCCTGCTTTTTTACTGCTGATATACGAAACCATTTTATCTGCTGACTCATATGTATGGCCGTCGACGCTTTTGATCTTATCGCCCACTTCAATCTTCCCATATGCAGGCATTCCTTTCATCACATAGCTCGCATATACCCCATTAAACGTATAATCTACTTTTTTCCCCGCTTTTGTATAAGCGGCAATCATCGCATTTTCTTGAGAACTTTTCATGAGCTGCAGCTGCCGTTTCATATAATCCTCATCAGACTCTCCGTCCGCTTTAATATTTTCTTCTGGAACGATTTCGTCATACTTGTTCATTTTTGCAAGCAAATACGTATATGGATTGGCTGGACCTACTTTAATGGTCATAAGAGAAAAGCTCCCCTTCTCGCCATATCCTCCGTCTACTTGAATGTGTGGCGCAATTTCTGTTGCATCACCTGGCTTTGTGACGTAATAGGGCAGTTTCACAAAAGTTAAGCCAAATAAGACTAGAACAACAGCAAAAAAGCTGAGCCAGCGAATATTTAATTTTTTCATTCGATTAACACTCCCATTTATCAATGACATCTTTCAGTTTTCCTTTTAGTTGGTCGGCGGCGAGTTCACCTGCTTCAATCATTTCTTGAACCTGTGTAAACGCACTAGAGCTAAAGGTCTCGAGCTTCGGCCGAATCATGAGATCTGCATGAATGGTTTGGTGACGAACCAATTCATTTTGAAGGATGTCCAAACTTTGCATAATGACATCCGATAATCTCGTTGCCTTTTCTGTTTTTTTCACCCTTGATACATCAGAGGCGATAATGAGATCTGCCCCCATTTCTTTGAGAACAGAGACAGGAATGCGGTCCACTACCGCTCCATCCACCAATTGCCTGCCGCCTATTTCATGCGGAACAAACACACCCGGAATGCTAATGCTTGCCCTGACTGCTTGTGAGACAGACCCTTCTTTGAACACAACCTTCTCCCCTGTCTGAAGGTCACAGGCAACAATCGCAAGAGGCACGCGCATTTCTTCAATATTCTTCCCATATGTAAACGTGTGAATCAGCTGCAAAATTCGATTTCCTTTTAACAGACCGATTTTTGGCAGTGTATAGTCAGCATAATACTTTCTTCTGAAGACAAGTGCAAGTTTTTTCATTTTTTCTACGTCTTGTCCTGCTGCATAAAAGCTCCCCACAAGAGCACCAATACTGCTTCCTGCGATCATATCCACCTGAATTCCTTGTTTCTCAAGACTAGATAAAACCCCGATATGCGCCATCCCTCTGGCACCCCCGGAGCCCAGCGCAAGCCCGATAATCGGTCGTTTCATGAATCCACCCTCCTCTTTCTATGCATATATACGAATCTATAGGTCTAAACATGCCCCTTCTCATCGTATAGTAATAGAAGACAGGCTCGGCTAGCATCTCTTTTTCTTTAATCACGAGCTCGCCAATAGATTATAACGGCAAGGGGCGACATCTCCATGAAAAAATGGAACACTCTGTTCATCGCTGCTTTTTTTATCTTTTTAACAGCCACTGTGATTACACATCCACAAGCCTCTTTGCAAGCATCGAAAAATGGACTTGCAATGTGGTGGGAAGTGGTTTTTCCATCGCTGCTACCTTTTTTTATTTTGTCCGAGCTATTAATCAGTTTCGGAATTGTCAGATTTGTCGGCGTATTATTAGAGCCATTTATGCGGCCTATCTTTCGGGTGCCTGGTGTCGGCGGATTTGTGCTGGCGATGGGAATGGCCTCTGGTTTTCCTTCTGGCGCTAAATTGACGACAAGACTTCGGCAGGAAGGACAGCTGACAAGAATTGAAGCAGAACGCCTTGTGTCATTTACCAATTCTTCAAACCCTTTGTTCATTTTTGGAGCAGTGGCTGTAGGATTTTTTCATCACCCAGCTTTAGGCATTGTGTTAGCCTGTGCACATTATTTAGGAAATCTCGCGGTTGGGGTGACGATGCGCGGATATAAAGCACGTCATGATGCGCACCTCAGAAGCCGAAAAGGATTTTTATTGCCTCCAATTCGAGAAGCATTCAGCGCTCTTCATATGGCAAGACTCGCAGAAAAAAGACCACTTGGCCAAATATTAAGTGACGCTGTCATGTCATCTGTTCAAACGCTCTTTATGATTGGCGGCTTTATCATTTTATTTTCTGTCTTTAGTAAAATGCTCGCTGTCGTTCATGTAACAGATCTTCTCTCTATCGGGATCGGCTCTATACTGAAAACGCTGCACCTTCCGCCGGAATTAGATCTAGCCATGATTGCGGGTCTATTTGAAATCACATTAGGAAGTCAGCTCACAGGGTCACAAGAGGTTTCCCTGCTCGCTAAAACAATTGTGGTCAGCTTTATTTTAGGATTTAGCGGATTCTCCGTTCAAGCTCAGGTAGCTGGGATTTTGGCAGCCACCGATATACGCTTTAAACCGTTTTTCTTCGCCCGTTTGCTTCACGGTATTTACGCAGCCGTCTTTGCCTTTTTGTTATTCAAACCCCTTTATGTCTCTAAAGCAGACATGGCGCTTCCAGCAGGGGCATTTGAAACAAGCGAGCAAGTCGTGATGTTTAGCAGCGTGTTATGGAATCAGCTTGTATCTGCTGGTCCTCTCATCACCTTGTTCAGTCTGATCGTGTATATTGCACTCTATTATCAGAAATTAAAAAATGGATGAGTGCACAATGCACTCATCCATTAAATTTCTCTTTCAGCGCAGCTTCGACCTCTTGCGGTACAAGCTCTTTGACTGATCCATGATATTTCGCTACTTCTTTAACAATGCTTGAACTTAAGAAGGAGTATTGATTATTCGTCATCATAAAGAACGTTTCAATGTCATCATTCAACACTTTGTTCATTGATGTCCCTTGCATCTCGTATTCAAAGTCCGTCACCGCTCTAAGTCCGCGTAAAATGACTTTCGCCTCTTTTTGTTTCGCATAATCAACGAGCAGTCCATGAAAGGATTCCACTTTGATATTTGGTAGCTCCTTTGTTGCTTGACGAATGAGTTCACATCGCTCTTCAACAGTAAACAACGGCTTTTTTGACGAATTATTGAGGACGCACACATATACTTCATCAAAAATCTTCGCCCCTCTTTTGATAATATCCAAATGGCCCAATGTGACTGGATCGAAGCTACCCGGACAAACGGCTATATTCCCCATGCTTTAATTTCCCCGCTTTCTATAGATCGTAATGCCAGTCATTCCGTACATTTCCTGCCTTGAGATATGCAGCTGTCCTGCTTCCTCTGGCAGTGTCACATCTTTATCATGCTCACACACAATGACGCCATCATCTGCTAATAAGGAATGCTCATCAATCGTATCAAGAAGTGCTTTCAACTTTTGATCTTTATACGGCGGATCAAGGAAGATGGCTTGAAAAGATTCTTCTCGCTTCACTACAGCGGCGAGTGCACGGTTTGCATCATTTCGAAACACTTCACTTTGATCCATCAGCGACAATTGATTCAAGTTGCCTTTAATCGTCTGAATCGCCTTCATATCTCGATCCACAAATATACAATGATCGAATCCTCTAGAAAGCGCTTCAATTCCTAAACCACCACTTCCAGCAAATAAATCAAGGGCCCATCCCCCATCAAAATACGGTCCAATCATATTAAAAATGGATTCTTTTACTTTATCTGTTGTTGGTCTTGTTGATTGGCCGGGTACGGCTTTCAGCGTGCGGCCTTTTTTTGTTCCAGAAATCACTCTCATTTTTCCACCACTTTTTCTGCTTGCATCTATTGAATATTGTTTGATGACAAAAAATTCAACATTATCTTACCATATCCACTCCACATGGGACAATGCACTGAATTCCATTCATTTTCTATGTATAGATCACAAAAGAGAGGGTCATACTACTGTTAACAGCATCTGATGTGGTGCTGTTGCCAACCGCGGAGAAGACTTACGTTTCCCCATAAGTTCTTCCTCCGGTTTCTCCTCTCCCTTTGCCTTCTCCTTAATGAATCATTAAGAATAGAAGGACCCGCGGGTGATGCCGCGGGGGTTTTTTTGTGTCTTTAAAAGCCCACCTTATAATCATACTCTTTTGCTTTGTCCAATTTCGATTCGTACTCTAATTTAATAAAAGGTTTATAGGAAGGCTCAACACGTTTTACAAATGGCAATGAACTGAGCTTTGCCATGTGGCGCTCAAGATCATTCATATCACAATAAATCACTGCATATTTCATTTTCCTTGAAATATAGTGAACATTCCCAAATTTCCTTAGCGCTTTTGACTGCTTTAACGAATGCAGCCAAACGACCATCCCTTGACGTTTGGTATCCATCTTTTCACCTGCCGCTTTTCAATTCTTTCCGTTCATTATGTAAAAGACGAGACGTTCAAGTCTCGTCAAGATACTTTACAGCCACAGCTGCCTCCTGATCCACAGCCACCGCCGCATGATGATAGACCATCAAAATATGGGTTCCCTGTTGGAACTTTAATATATGCTGATACAGCTTGCCCGATTTCAATACTAATCTCATCTAAGATGGATTGAATCGCTGTTTCTGCTTTTTTGAAATCAACCACTGTATCGTGAAGATCTAGCTTTCTTTTGACCTCACGCATTTCTTTTGAGATCGTTCTATAGTCCGGATGGTATTTGCCGAACCGCTGCACATCTTCATATTGCTCTTTTACTTTTGTAAAATGGGCAATAATTTGTTGGGCTTCTTCGTCTTGCTGGAGACGCTTAAAGCAGTTGCGGTAATGTTCAGCCTCCTCCGACTGAAGAATCATGGCAGCCAATTGATTTGCTTCCTCTTGGAGCTCCACGAATTCGATTGTCGCATACATAAATGTTGCACCTCCAATTCATAGTTTACCACGAAACCTATGGATCAGAAAATGCTTTTACGTGACAAATACATCCCACGTCTCTCTTTTCTGCTTATATTCAGGGTGACGAGAATTTAGCACAACGGTCATTTTATGCTTTCCTTTTGAAAGGTGCTTGACCACAAACGCCGCAGTATACTCATTGCCTGCCCGTTTCCCGTCTACATACACAGTAAAATACCCCGCCTTCTTATCCTTTTTCAGTGGTGAAGGTTCAAGGTGAAAATCTTGAAGTGTACTTTCTATATACACAACAGATCCCTGCACTTTGTATTTTAAAAAGCCTTGCTGCTTCATTTCACTTTGCGTCTGCTGCATGACTGGTACTGCTGGTTCTTGCCTAGTTACTTGCTCTTGATCATGTTGACTTTGACATCCGGTGAGAAGAAAAAGCAATGCGCATATTGACAGCATCCATTTCATGTTCTGATTCTCCTTTCGTCTACTTTCATAGGATGCTCATGAAATAGACATCTTAATCAACTCAAAAAAGCCTCACCCGGCTCCATTTTGATTGCGCATTGCTTGGAACATCTGGATCATCATTTCAGCCATTTGGACACTATTGCTCAACTGGCTCACACGATGAGGAATGGTTTTTTCGTAAAAGTTCATTTTATCTAATTCAAACGAAGTGACATTTTCAGGATGCCGCGTTAACTGTCTATACCAGAGTGGGCGCTGCCTGATGAATTTGATTCGATCCTCTTCGGCCATGACAAACTCTTGTACTTCTCTCCGCACCAAAAGCATCCCCTTTCAATTAATCTTTCCTGAAGGAGAATGGGTGCTGGCTGCCTCCAGATGAACCCTTCTTTGAGCCATTTGATGAAAATTGACCGAGTAAGCTTTGTAAAGAGGAAATAGACTGGCTCATTTTATTAATTTGTTCATTCATTTGATCAGCGTCCATTTTTTTCACTGCAGAAACCATTTTAGACATAAAATCTGCTTTTCCCGGTTCACTTTGCTTAGCGGCTTTTTCTTCTTTTGCTTCTTCCGTTTGTGTTTGCCGGTAAGGAGACCACATGTCATCTTCCTCACCAAACATGACCCAATTCTCGTATAAACTTTGCCAGCTTTTTTCTTGCGTCTGCACTTCTTGAATTAATTTCGGATGGCGTCTGACGAACTGTTTAAATTCATCAATGGATGTTTGCTTTTGCTTATTTGTCATATCCTCACCCCCCATACAAATGCCTACTATACTATATACATCTGGGTCTATTTTGGTGAGCCCTTTTCATAAAAAAACAGCCGCCATCTGTGCGCAGCTGTTTAGAGGATTAAGACGTTTTCTTAATGAAGTTTTGTGTATAGTACTTTTCTTTCACACCAACGCCAAGGTGCGTGTAATCTTGATTTAACAATGCCTTCCGGTGACCTTCGCTATTCAGCCAACCTTCTACAGCTGCAGGGCCATCAACATAATTATACGCAATGTTTTCCCCCGCAAGCTGAAATGCGACCTCGCCTCTTTCTAACCGGTCTTTCAGCGTGCCGTATTTTTTAGATTCATGGGAGAAATAATGATGATCCTTCATGTCCTCACTATGCATGAATGCCACTTCAGAGGTTTCATCGTCCCACTTTAAGGTCGGCAGTTTGTACTTATGGCGGATAATATTGGTCATATCAAAAATTTGTTTTTGACTCGAGGCTTCAATATCCTTCCACTTTTCGCCTGATATCGCCTCAGGTTCAATTAATTGACCTCGATAAACGACTTCATACGGCTTTTGTTTGACAAATGTATCTGCATTAAAGGCTCGAATGCTCGAAAGAGTGCTTTCAAACTTATCCATGTAGAGCTGGACATACACATCATCTCCCACTTTCACCGTCGGCCTGGTATTCATATCATCTTCTGAGAATTCAAAGCGATATGAATTTCCCTCGTCCTCTACATGAATGTAAGGAGCGATTTGTGTTTTTTTAAACACTTCACTTGTGGCTTGACCGATTTTAAACGGCTCAACATTCAGCCCGTCCCCTGTCGCAAACAAGGTCACCACTTTACTGTCCTTTACCCCTACTTGAATATAGTGCTTCTTCGATTGATTGTATATCCACCAGTCATAATCATATGCGGAAGGATCAATGCGATCTGGTTCCCCTAGCTGTTTAAGCACTCCGTTTGAAGACTTCCCCATAAAGGACATGAGCCCTTTTTTCGGAATGTTGATCGGCTTATCGCTAGATGTTTCTTCATTAGACACCTTCGGCTCATTGCTGTTTTCTTTTTCTGGTGAAGATCCATATTGAATAAACAGAACGTACGTTCCAGATATAATCAGGAGGATGAAGAGTGTTTTCAGCACAGTTTTCAAATAAACACCTCCGTTAAATTGGCAAGGTACAAAAAGTACCTTCTACTGTCATTTAAACAAAACTTGCTCCATTTATCAACGACAATACAGCCTATTTAACACGAATTTAAAATATGCCCCTCCTAATGAAGAAATCCTTGGCCATGATCCTGGTCTTGTTGAGAGATTTCCGTCAGGGCATCACCTGCACGATCGTTTGATAAATCTTCAACTGATAAATCCCCAAGGGCTACGATTCCTGTGAGTGCCCCGTTTTTGACAACCGGGATACGGCGGAGCTGATGTTCTGACATCAACCGGACAATTTCTTCTAGGGTTGCATCTTCTTCAGCTGTCAAAACTTCCTTCGTCATAATGGCACCAACCTCTTGTGAGTTCGGCTTTTTCTCAGCAATACCTCTAAGTACAAGGTCGCGGTCTGTGACAATACCAACAAGCTGATCTCCGTCGACTACTGGAATGGCACCAATATCAGCATCTTTCATTTTGACTGCCGCTTCATACGCATTGTCGTCCTTTTGCAACGTCACTACTTTTTTCGTCATGATATCTTTGATTTTTTTCGTTTTCACGTTGATTCCTCCATCCGTTATTTTCTTTATTACTGTAACCAGCTTATAAAAGAACATACCCTTCACAGTTGAAAGTTTAACGCTTTCATACTATGATTGTCAGTAAAGGGAATTTTTATAAGGAGGGGTTTTGGGTGAAGTTTGAAGGTACGGGGATTGAACAGGTATCAGCTGACTTAAATAAATTGGATTTCATTATGGAAAGTGAAGGATTTGTACGAGCCGATCAATGGGATTATGAGCGTGTGACGTACGACAGGAAGTATAACATGGTAGAGGGGACGTTTTACTTACGGATCTC
Organism: Bacillus sp. FS02; assembly: GCF_024398395.1. Classification (NCBI taxonomy): domain Bacteria; kingdom Bacillati; phylum Bacillota; class Bacilli; order Caryophanales; family Bacillaceae; genus Bacillus; species Bacillus sp. FS02. Next base: position 471,805 of record NZ_CP074101.1, read on the forward strand.
TGGGTACGCCACTGAGGGAGATGTCGGCTCCAAAAAAGCCCACATCCAGCTGCTGACACCTTTACTTGGAAAACACTATTATCCGCATGGTGTTGAATATGGAGAAGGCGAAGATTTCCCTAAATCTCTTATTCAATCAAGCAAAAAAACGCTGAACCAATTAAAAGAAAAACTAGAAGCGATAACTGCTGAAGCATAAAAAGCACAGCCCCTGCGGCTGTGCTTTCAGCGTGTAAACAAACCCTCGCATTCGTTGTCAGTCCTGTGCGCTGGTGCTCACGAATGCCAAATTCGCTCCGCTCCAGTGCTCGTCCTTCCTAGACTGCAAAGGTTTTCTATCACGCTGAAAAGAAGACAAAGGGCTAAAATAAAGTTCATTTTAGCCCTTTGCCAACAATCTGGAAGCACAGCCCTGCGGCTGTGCTTTTCATTTATTCATATTTCGGAATGAGCGCATCTGGTACGGCATCTTTCGCTCTTTCTTTTCTCGCCCAGTCAAAGAAGACAACAGCAAGAATCGATCCGTATACAATCTCTTGAATGATTTTCATCAAAATAGCACCTAGCTGCTGATCTTCTAGCAGCGGCAATGTATGAAACATGTCAGGTCCCGTAAGCGCAAGACCAGCAAGCATATCACTCGGTACGCATAGGTGCAGTGCTTGTATCCATGCCCCAGCATCTGAATAAGTTGCATAGATAGGCGCTTCACTAAACATAATGAGTGCGCAGGCAGGTGTCATTAAAATCCCATCTGCCATAATATACCCAAGCTTTAAAATGCCTGTAATCTGCGGCTGACTTTGCACTTTATGGACAAGCGGCCACCACATGAAAAAGGCAGCGATAAAAATGACAACCGTCATCAATGCGTGATAAAACGGATCTGTTTTGACAAAATCGAACACAAGCGGAATATGATACAGCGAAAACAACCCGTTAAATCCGAGCAAGGCAATCAACGGCTTAGAAAACAAGCGGAAAATCGGCTGAATGCCCCGTGTTTGAATGATCCGCTCCCAAATCGCCGCAGGTAAACCTGTAATAAGAAGCGGCGGGATGACCAAATAGAGCACTGCCATTTGCGCCATATGCGCACTGAACATAATATGCCCCATTAAATCAATCGGGCTCCCCTTCACTGCATAAAGCAACACAAGCCCCGTGAGAAACAGCGTTTTCTCTTTCACCGTCGCACGGTGCTTTCCCTTCGTCACGAGAAGCAGATAAAAAGCGGCTGCTGCTACAATACATGTCAAATAGTAAGGACTCCATAATGCACGAAATCCAAATATCTCTAAGTTTTCCATTGCTGCGCCTCCTTCAAGGGCAAAGCGAGCTTACCACCAAATAATGGTCAAAAAGGCTAAAACGGTAATAAACGCGACAAACACACCTGAGTAAAGAAACAACGCGGGTGTTTCATGCCCTTTTTGGTTCATGTGCATAAAATAATAAAGCTGAAAAGCTACCTGAATCACTGCAAGCAGTAAAATAAAAGGGACAGCGAACCAATTTCCGACGTCTTCAGAGGCGATTGTTAAAAAGGCAACAAACGTTAAACCAATCATCAAGCCGAAAGAAATGAGCTGATGCTTCATTTCTTCGGCATTTTTCTTTTTCCGATAGACAAGATCGACTTTGGACTGATTTGTGTTTTTATTTCCCATTCTTATCCCACCATTCCCATTAAATATACAACGGTAAAGATGAAGACCCACACAACATCAATGAAATGCCAATAAAGGCTTGCCACATAATATTTTGGTGCATTGTATAAATCTAGACCGCGTCTCATATTCCGAATCATCAGAGCGGTGATCCAGCAAAGTCCAAATGCGACGTGAGCCCCGTGTGTTCCAACAAGCGTATAGAAGGAAGAGCCAAGTGCAGAGCTCGTAATTGTAAATTCATACGCATGCACATAATGATAAAACTCATAAATTTCTACCCCTAAAAATCCAGCACCTAAAAGAACGGTTACACCTAGCCAAAGCTGCATTTTTTTAAAGGCAAAGTTTTTCATATGATACATAGCATACACACTCGTTAAACTGCTCGTTAACAGAAGCATTGTGGCAATAAAGACAAGTGTGAGGTCAAACATTTCAGTTGTTGTTGCGCCGCCTGCATTTGAATTTTTCAGCGCCAAATAAGTGGCAAACAAAGATGCAAACAGGACCGTTTCTCCCCCAAGAAACAACCAGAACCCGACGAACTTATTCTTTCCTTCTAACGTGGCTTTCTCAGGAGAAGCCGGAAAGGTTTCCGCTGTCATTTTTTGTGGTTCCATTATGCTTTCACCCCTTTGTCATCGTCATCCGTCAAATCTTCTTTGTGAATATGGTATCCATGATCATCTTTAAGAGAGCGAACGAGCATGGTCGCAAACGTGATGCCAAGACCAATGAAGATCACCGGTAGACCCCAGCTGTGCTCTTGACGATACATAAAACCAAACGCTGACACAAATAGACCGAATGAGATAATGATAGGCAAGATGGAATTATTCGGCATGTGAATATCATCGAGCGGTTCAGATGCTGTCATTCCTTTTTTACCATCCATTTTCTCAATCCATAATGGATCAAGTCCCCGTACAAGAGGCAGCTGCTTAAAGTTATATTCTGGCGGAGGTGAAGATACTGCCCATTCAAGCGTTCTACCATCTCCCCAAGGATCGCCCGATACACGCTCCCCTTTTGCTGTCGTCCAGATGATATTAATCAGCATGATCACAACTGCTACAAACATGAACAGTGCCCCAATCGTACTGACCAAGTTCCCAAGGTCTAGACCCTGACCTGGCAAGAACGTAAAGACTCGGCGCGGCATGCCCCATAGACCGAGAAAATGCTGGATAAAGAACGTTAAATGGAAACCGACGAAAAACAGCACAAAGCCAATTTTCCCAAGCTTCTCATTCAATATTTTCCCAAACATCTTCGGCCACCAATAATGCACACCTGCTAAAATACCGAAGACCACACCACCGATAATGACATAGTGGAAATGCGCCACAACGAAGTACGTGTCATGGAACTGATAATCCGCTGCTGCTGCTGCAAGCATGACGCCGGTTACACCGCCAAGTAAGAATGACGGAATGAACGCAACTGAATATAGCATCGGCGTTGTAAACTTCACATTACCGCCCCATATGGTAAGCAACCAGTTAAATACTTTAATTCCAGTTGGCACCGCAATCGCCATCGTGGCTACGGCAAAGATCGCATTGGCAATTGGACCAAGTCCTGTTGTGAACATGTGATGCGCCCACACCATGAATCCAAGGAAACCAATTAATACAGTCGCAAACACCATGGACGAATAACCAAACAGCCTTTTTCTTGCAAACACTGGAATGATCTCAGAGAAAATCCCAAATGCCGGCAAAATTAAGATATATACTTCTGGGTGTCCGAAAATCCAGAACAAATGCTCCCAGATGATTGTATTTCCGCCAAGCTCTGGATTAAAAAAGCTCGTATCAAACATTCGATCAAGCATCAGCATCGCAAGTCCTGCTGTCAGCGGCGGGAATGCGAATAAAATTAGTGCAGATGCCACAAACGTCGTCCAGGTAAAGAGCGGCATTCTCATATACGTCATACCTGGCGCTCTCATATTAATAATCGTTGCAAGAAAGTTGATTCCGGCAATTAGCGTACCAATACCCGCTATCTGCAACCCTAAAATATAGAAATCCATGCCGTGCCCTTCTGAATTCAGCGTGAGCGACGCATAGGCAGTCCAGCCTGCATCAGGTGCCCCGCCCATAAACCATCCAAGGTTTAAGAAAATACCACCGAAAAAGAACAGCCAAAAACCAAGTGAATTCACAAATGGAAACGCTACGTCACGTGCACCAATTTGAATGGGTACAACCGCATTCATTAATGCAAATAAAAGCGGCATTGCTGCAAGGAAAATCATCGTTGTTCCATGCATCGTCATGACTTCATTGTAAAACCCTGCACTCACAAAATCATTTTCAGGGATGGCTAGCTGAATACGGATAATCATCGCTTCCAGGCCACCAATTAAAAAGAAAAATCCCCCTGCCACTAAATATAGTATGGCAATTTTTTTGTGGTCAACCGTCGTTAAGTAATCCCATAAGACAGCGCCAAACCCCCGCTTTTTAGCTATTGTACTCACCATGAAATCCCCCTCTTATCTCCCATTTGCCCCTTTTCATATCAATGTCTATCTTCACGTTCTAAAAACAGACTATATCTGACAGATGACTTATTCTTGGATGTAGAGACTTATTCGGGAGCTCTTAACAAAAACTTCACATAGATCGTATACCCTTTTGAATGTGCGCAACTTCAAGCTGCTCAAGGCATTTACTGTATTTTAAGACCTTTTAAATACTCGTAGAGTGCATCTGCTTCTGAATCATTTAGTTTAGGGTACGTCCCTGTCATCTTATTACCTGGTTTAAAGCTCTCTGGATCTTTCAGCCATGCTTTGACATTTTCTTTGTTCATGTCTTTAATTCCAGCTACTTTTGTCCGCTCTCCGAAGGTTGCAAGGTTTGGTGCAGTCCTTGCCGCCTCTGGTCGTTCATCTCCAGGCTCTACCGCGTGACAACTTAAACAGTTTTTCTCTTTAAAGAGTTTTTCACCCTCAAGGGCTAGATCTGACGTAGATGCAGGCTTTTTATAATCTGTCATCTTTTTCGTCCAGCCTAAAAACTCATCTTGAGAAAGCGTTTTAACTTTAAAGTCCATTAAAGCATGTGATGGACCACAAAGCTCTGCACATTTCCCATAGAAATATTCTCCAGCATCTTTCGTTCGTTTTGAGTCAAATGTTAAATAAAACTTGTTCTCGTTGTCTGTATTTGTATCAATTTTACCCCCAGCTGATGGAATCCAGAATGAGTGTTTCACATCAGATGCTTTCAGCTTAAAATAAACCTTTTGATCAGTTGGAACAATCAATTCCTGACTTGTCACAATCCCATAATCAGGATATTCAAATTCCCACCAATATAAGCTGGCTCTTACATTCACAACAAGTGTTTTTTCAGGATCTCGTTTTTTCTTATCCATAGCGCTTGTATCCCCTAGCTCAAGCGTGTATGCCACAACAGGTACAACGAGAATAATGAGTAGAAGTATCGGAATCGCTGTCCACGTAATTTCGAGGTTACGGTTCCCTTCTACCTGTTTAGGAATCGTATCTTCTCCCACTTTAGAACGTTTGAATTTAATGATGACGTAAAAGAAAATGATCGATACAACAATAACGACAAGAACCATAATAAGTGTACTCAGTACCGTTAGGAAAAACTGTTTATCTGCTACTTCCCCAACTGGCTTGAGTGTTGATAAGTATGGTTCACCGCAGCCCGCCAAAACGAGCGTCAGTAAAAGAAACAGTGAATAAACACGCCATTTTCTTATCATAATTTGTCCCAACCCCTTTTGCTTGATCTCCTTTGCCTTTCGCTTTTACCTCTTATTTATAAAATCACCTTTCACCCATCCATAACCCCCGCCTCTTATAAAAGCACTTACATTTCCTCTTTTCATAAAAAAATGATGTTTTTACTCAAAATACCATCTATGTATAAACAGAAAGCCGCCTAAATAGAACTGAATATCAGGCGGCTTTCATAGTTGTAAGAAAATGTTGTGTTATAAGATATAGCCATTGTTTTGATGTGATCAAAGTGTATTTCACTCTAGAATAGTGTAATAATAATCATCGCAACGAAAAAGATCGTTAAGTAGTTTAATGAATAAACGAACATGAGTGTTGACCACTTCATGATATCTTTCATTTTAAAGCCCATAAGACCAATGACGAGCCATCCAATGTTCAGCAATGTGCCAAGTGCGACAATCGGCCATCCTAATCCACCTAAGAAAAATGGAAGCGGAAGAAGACATGCTGTCCAAATGATGATTTGGCGTTTTGTGACTTCAAAGCCGTAAACAACTGGCAGCATTGGAATGCCTGCTTTGCGGTAATCTTCCGTTTTCTTAATCGCAAGTGATAAGAAATGCGGAATTTGCCAGATGAACATAATCATAAACAGGACCCAAGCCGTTGTGTCGATGGTACCTGTAACAGCTGTCCAGCCAATTAATGGCGGAACCGCACCAGATACACTCCCAATGACTGTATTAATGGTGTAATGGCGTTTAGACCACATCGTGTATAGAACTGCATAAGTAAAGACACCGATAAATCCAATCACTGCTGATGTAACAGTTGTCATCAGAAGCATAATCAGTCCAAGTACAACAAGCAGAATACCAAATGCATACGCTTGACCTGGCTGAACTTTACCTGTCACCGTCGGTCTTGTTTTTGTTCTTTCCATTAGTATATCAATATCACGGTCAAACGCATTATTAATGGCGCATGAACCGGCAATAATAAGAGAAGAACCAATCATTGTTAACAGCACAATATCAAGATTCCCAAGGAAACTCATATCTGTAAAATAAAAAGCAAGCCACATTCCAGTAAATGTTGTAATGAAATTGGAATTGACGATGCCCATTTTAATAAGAGCAAGAAAATCTTTTAAAGCGGTTGTTTCTTCTATTTGTCCATGAATAGCTGCTTCCGCGGCTGTTTTGGAATTTGCCAATGTGTATAACCTCCCTTGCCCAAACCTTCAAACGAACGAATAAAACGTAAAATCGTTACAACTCTATCATACAAGATAAAGAGCTGTAAAAAAACATCCTATTAAATAATAAACGACAAACTTGAAGTTATTTGTGAACTTTTCGTGAATTTATTAGGATGTGCGTTTCAGAAGGCGGTGCAAAATGAAATATTCTCTCCTCTATTTCTATCAGACTGTCAAAGAAAGATCAAGCACTCTAAATCTGTAAACTTTGTGAACTAACATATCATTTTTTTGTGAACTTTGGTCATTATGAATTGCAACAGAACACGCATTTGGCTTAAACTTGAGAGCATGTGAGGTTTTCATTTAGATCAGAAGTTATTTAGAGAAGGTGAAATCATTTGATGAAATTTGCTTTAAGGTTATTGAGCGTTGTCACAACATTTGTGATGCTGATCGTTCTGATTGGCGGTGCGCTTGTGACGAAAACTGGCTCCGGTCTTGGCTGCGGCAGACAGTGGCCCCTTTGCCACGGTCGTTTCTTTCCAGAAATGAACCCTGCTTCCATTATCGAATGGAGCCACCGCATGTCAACAGGAGTTTCCACCATTCTTGTACTGGCACTGGCGGTCTTATGCTGGAAAAAAATCAGTCCAGTATTCCGTGAAACCAAATTTTTGGTCATCATGTCCATTATATTCTTACTGCTTCAAGCGCTGTTAGGGGCACTCGCCGTTGTGTTTGGTTCTAACGCACTTGTCATGGCACTGCACTTCGGTATTTCACTGATTTCTTTTGCTTCCATTTTACTGCTGGCACTGCTTGTGTTTGAAGCAACCAGATCTGAAACAAAGCTTGTGAAGCCGCTTCATATCGGCAAAAGAATGCAGTTCCATATTTATGGGTTGATCACATATACGTATATTGTGGTGTATACGGGCGCCTATGTGAGACATACAAAATCAAGTCTTGCATGCTCTGTCTTCCCATTTTGTTCAAAAGACGGCGCACTTCCAGCGTATTTTAATCAATGGGTTCAAATGTCTCACCGAGCAGCAGCCCTTCTTTTATTCGTTTGGATATTTGTTGCGATGTTCCATGCCCTTAAACATTATAAAGAACAAAAGCAGCTGTATTATGGATGGATCATTTCAGCCATTCTGATTACACTTCAAGCGATCTCTGGTGTCATGTCTGTTTATTCTCAGCTCGCACTCGGTTATGCGCTTGCTCATTCATTCTTTATTTCTTGTTTGTTTGGGGTACTATGCTACTTCTGCTTACTCATTGCCCGGTTTAAATATGAAAATAGAGAGCCTTTCAGATAAACATACAATCCCCCTTTCATCCGAAAAGGGGGATTTCTTTTATGTTTGTTTCGCTTCTTCGAATAGCGAAATGGCCTTTTTTCGTCTTTCTTGATGATCGACTGTAGGCAGAGGATATGTATCCCCCAGCACGCATCCCGATTTCATTTGCTCATCTATCGGCATTTTACTCGGTTCATGAATCCATTTTTCATTCACATGCTTTAGTTCTGATACATACCTTCTAATATATTCTCCGCTTGGATCAAATCGTTTCGACTGGGTCGTTGGGTTAAAAATACGGAAGTAAGGAACAGCATCCGTTCCGACGGAGGCTGCCCACTGAAATCCTCCAATATTCGAAGCCTCATCATAGTCGACAAGTTTTCTCGCAAAATACGCTTCGCCCATTCTCCAATCGATGAGATAATCTTTTGTCAGGAATGAAGCCGTCACCATTCTCAAACGGTTATGCATCCACCCTTCTTCATTTAACTGTCTCATCCCAGCGTCAACGAGCGGGAAGCCTGTTTGTCCTTTACACCAAGCTTCAAAAAGTGTCTCATCATCATTCCATTTTATATGTTGAAAGGAGGCGTTGATTTCTTTTTCTTTCATCTCTGGATAATGCGCAAAGATCATATGATAAAAATCACGCCATGCCAGCTCTTTGATAAATGTTTCCTTGCCCTCATCTTTAACAAGTTCTTCCTCATTGACCGCATGAAAGATTGTGCGAATAGAAATGGTCCCGGTTTTTAAGAACCGAGACAGCTTGCTCGTCCCAAAAACAGACGGAATATCTCGTTTCTCATGATAACGCGTCAATCTTTCTTGAATAAAGCCGCCTAGCGTGCTTCTCGCTTTGTCTGACCCAATCTGATCGAATTTCCTTGTACATTTCTTAATGATGTCCCTTAGTTTCGCATCTCCCTTTTCAGAAAGTGACTCATCACAAATCGTATGCTTGCTGCTCAGAAATGATTTGTCAACTTTTATCACAGACTGCTTCTCCTGCTTCCTCCAAGCTTGATAGTATGGAGTAAACACTTGATAATGAGACCCATCCGCTTTTAAAATATCTCTCGCCCCATGCAGATGCGTATCTTGCCACTTTGACACATGAATGCCCTTTTCTTCTAAGAAACGGGTCACTTGCTCATCACGTGTTCGACCATTTCCTACTTCGTCCTCATTAAAAAAGACCGCATTGATGTCATAAGCATTCATGAGCTTTTGAAAAGCGGACAAAATATCATCATGAATGAGATGAACATACATGTGAGATTCTCTCGCTTCCTTGACGAAATTGGCCAAGTTTTGAAAGAAATGTTCGTTGTTCAAATCCAGTTCCATTTCTGTAAAAAACGGATCTAGATGATAAAAAGCAAATAATCGGTACTGATGTTTTTTTGCATATGTGATCGCTTTTGATAAGGCGATATGATCATCCAATCGCATATCTCGGCGAAACCAAATCACGACAATTTCCACTCTTTCTTCACCTCATTCTATAGTGTAATCACTCTATCGGCCGGCTGCACATTTTAATGCGCTCAAAAAAAGACACATCCAAATGGATGTGTCTCACTCATTATTCAGGCTTTAAGACAATCAACAGATCTCCAGTTTGAATCCCTTCTCCATTCGTGACATGAATTTCATCCACGACTGCTGAGAACGGTGCTTGTACCGTCGTTTCCATTTTCATCGCTTCATTGATCATCAAATGCTCACCTTGGGAAATTTTCTGTCCTTTTTCAACAAGTACTTTGATGACAGTGCCTGGCATTGATGCCGCAATGTGATTTGGATTTGAGCGATCTGCCTTCATTTTTTCTTGAACGGAGGATTTGATGCTTTCATCCTTAATGACCACTTCACGCGGCTGTCCATTCAGTTCAAAGTAAAGCACTCTTGTAGCGTCCGGATTCGGTTCTCCAATGGACACGAGTTTGACAATGAGGGTTTTCCCTTTCTCAATTTCTACCTCAATTTCTTCACCAAGTCTCATGCCGTAGAAGAAGGTAGGTGTGTCAAGAACAGAGATATCTCCATAGCTTTCTGCTGTTTGAACAAATTCAGAAAAGACTTTCGGGTATAAAGCATATGCAATGGCATCTTGTTCTGTTAACGTCAAGTCATGTGATTCTTTGAACTGCTTTTTGATTTCTTCAAAGTCCACTGGTTTCAGTTTCTCACCTGGTCTGACAGTAAGCGGCTCCTCCCCTTTTAAAATCAGCTTTTGCAATTTTTCTGGGAATCCGCCATGAGGCTGTCCTAAATAGCCTTTAAACAATTCAACAACCGAATCTGGGAAATCCAGTGTTGCTCCTTTTTCATAAACATCCTCTTCTGTCAGATCGTTTTGCACCATATAAAGTGCCATATCTCCGACCACTTTAGAAGACGGTGTCACTTTCACAATGTCACCAAACATGTCATTTACACGTCTGTACATTTCTTTTACTTCATTCCAGCGGTCGCCAAGGCCGACCCCTTTCGCCTGCTGTTGCAGGTTACTATACTGGCCACCAGGCATTTCATGCTCATAAATTTCTGTATGCGGTGAATTCATTCCGCTTTCAAACTCATGGTAATATTTTCTGACGGAATCCCAATATTGAGAAAGACGTTCAACCGCTTGAACATTCATTTCGGGCTTTCTTTCATGTCCGTCTAAAGCATAATATAATGAGCTCGCACTTGGTTGTGATGTGAGCCCCGCCATAGAGCTGACTGCAACATCAACAATATCAACACCTGCATCAATCGCTCTTGCATAGGTGAAGAGTCCATTTCCACTCGTATCGTGTGTATGAAGATGGATTGGAATCGTGAGCTCGTCTTTTAGAGCAGATACAAGTTCATAAGCCGCCTGCGGTTTTAATAATCCCGCCATATCTTTAATGCCTAAAATATGAGCGCCTGCGGATTCAAGCTCCTTCGCAAGAGAGACATAATATTTCAAATCATATTTCGGACGTGATGGATCAAGAATATCACCTGTATAACAAATCGCTGCCTCTGCCACTTTGCCTGATTCACGAACAGAATCAATGGCAAGCGTCATGCCTTTGACCCAGTTTAGGCTGTCAAAAATACGGAAGACGTCAATGCCTGCCTCTGCCGATTCCTTTACAAATGCTTTAATCACATTATCCGCATAGTTTGTATATCCGACAGCGTTTGATGATCTTAATAGCATTTGGAACAAAGTGTTTGGCACTTCTTGACGAAGCTCTTTCAATCTTTCCCAAGGATCTTCTTTCAAGAAACGATATGCCACATCAAATGTAGCGCCGCCCCACATTTCCATACTGAATAACTCTGGCCATAAACCTGCTGTTGGCTGCGCAACTTTCTTTAAGTCGTGTGTTCTAAAGCGTGTTGCAAGCAGGGATTGATGTGCGTCTCTAAAGGTTGTATCCGTTAAAAGTACACCGCTTTGCTCTTTCACCCAATTGGCGAGCCCCTCAGGTCCATGCTTGTCTAACAATTGTTTTGTTCCAGAAGGAATCGTTTCATGGACAGCAAGTTTCGGCACATTTGGTTTATCAAAATGAGGCTTCTTATTTTCCGAAATACCAGGGAACCCATTAATGGTAACGTTACCAATATAAGTAAGCATTTTCGTTCCACGGTCTTTTTGCTTAGGGAAGTTAAATAGCTCAGGTGTTGAATCAATAAACGATGTATCATATTCCCCTCTTAGAAACTTCTCGTGCTTTGCGACGTTTTCAAGAAACGGGATATTTGTTTTAATGCCGCGAATCCTGAATTCTTGTAAATTTCGGACCATTTTAGCCGCAGCTTGATCAAATGTAAGTGCCCAAGTAGACAGCTTGACCAACAGTGAATCGTAATAAGGTGTAATCACCGCACCTTGGAAGCTGTTCCCTGTATCAAGACGTACACCAAAACCACCGCCTGAACGGTAAGCCATGATTTTTCCTGTATCTGGCATGAAGTCATTCAAAGGATCTTCTGTTGTGACCCTTGATTGAATGGCAAATCCATGTGTAAAGATATCTTCTTGTTTTGGTATCCCGACTTCTTTGCTGTGAAGGTCATGTCCTTTTGCGACAAGAATTTGGGTTTGGACGATATCGACACCTGTGATCATTTCTGTGATCGTGTGTTCCACTTGGACCCTAGGATTGACTTCAATAAAATAAAACTCCCCATTTGCCACTAGGAATTCTACAGTCCCTGCATTGATATACGATACATTCTGCGCCAGCTGAACAGCCGCTTCACAGATGTCTTCACGCAATTGATTAGAAAGAGACACACTTGGTGCAACCTCAATGACTTTTTGATGACGCCTTTGAACAGAGCAGTCACGCTCATATAAATGAATGATATTGCCGTGATTGTCTCCAATCACCTGCACTTCAATATGTTTCGGATTTTCAATCAGCTTTTCAACGTATACTTCGTCATTTCCAAAAGCCGCTTTCGCCTCTGACTTTGCACGGTCATAGGCTTCGTTCAGCTCCTCTTTTGATCTGACAATCCGCATACCTCGGCCGCCGCCTCCAAGTGAAGCTTTAATAATAAACGGGTAACCATATTCTTCACCGAATTTTTCGACTTCTTTGACCGAATCAACTGGCCCGTCACTTCCTGGAATGACTGGAATTCCAGCTTTTTTCGCTTCATCTCTCGCTTTTACTTTATCTCCAAACATATCTAAATGTTGAGAAGTTGGGCCGATGAATTGGATGCCTTCCTCTTCGCATCGTCTTGCAAAATGAATGTTTTCAGATAAAAATCCGTATCCTGGATGAATCGCATCCACGTCATTTCGTTTTGCAATTTCGATGATCCCCTCGATATCAAGGTAGGCATCAATCGGCTTTTTACCTTCTCCAACTAGATATGCTTCATCGGCTTTATAGCGATGATAAGAGCCCGAGTCTTCTTTGGAGTAAATGGCCACTGTACGTAAGTTGAGCTCCGTACAGGCCCTAAAGACTCTGATAGCGATTTCCCCTCTGTTTGCAACTAGAACCTTTTGAATTGTTCTCTGTGACATTCTCACTCCTCCATATCCCTTAAAATTTTATATGTACTCTATAATAAAGGAAGAAATGAAAACTGTACACTTTTGTTTTCTAAAGATTCAAAGTTTTCTGCAATCCATTTTTTTGAATCGATGGTTTGCTGATTGATTTTTTCTTTTTATAACGCTCTTTATATTCAGTGAACATGCTGATATTCAGCAATATTCCCATACATCCACTCAGTAAAATGATAGAGGATCCCCCGTAGCTGATAAACGGAAGTGTAACCCCAGTGATCGGAATGAGCCCTGAAACACCGCCCAAATTAATACACGTTTGGATGGCAATCATTGAAGAAATTCCTATTGCAAGCAAACTTCCAAACGGATCTTCACACTTTCTCGCAATGTAAAAACCTTTCACGACAATAAAGCCAAGGAGAGCAAGGACAAAAAATACACCGAAAAAACCAAGCTCTTCCGAGATAATTGCCATGATAAAATCTGTATGCGGTTCTGGAAGGTATCCATACTTTTGTACACTCTCTCCAAGACCAAGACCAAAAAAGCCGCCTGATCCAATCGCATAATATGAATTAATCAATTGATGCCCAGAAGCGCCTGCGTCTTTAAATGGATCTTGGAAACTCTCAAAACGTCCAAGACGATTCTGCGTGAAAATTTTATCCCAAAAAAGAATAATAAACGGTGTCACAACAACCATCACCGCACTAAATAAAGCGAGCAGCTTGGCCAGCGTTTTACCGCTAAACCCTGAGCATAAAATCATCGCAAGGGCAATCATACCAATGATAAAAGCTGTCCCATAGTCTGGCTGCAAAATAATAAATCCGCATAGGATGGAGACAACCACAATTGGAGGTGTAACCCCTCTTAAAATATGGTCAATATAATGCTGCTTCTTTGCATAGACAGCAGCAAGATAAATGATGACAACGATCTTCACGAATTCCGCTGGCTGAAGACTAAAAGGCCCAAATTTGATCCAACTTCTAGCATTCCCTGCAATGTGACCGCCAAAGTACACATAAATGAGAGAAAACACAGATAGCAAAAGCATCACAATTTGGAATCTTTTATTTAAGAGCAGCTGATACGGAATGAGGGCTGTAAAAATCAAGATGACCGCCCCGACAATCATAAATAAAAGCTGTTTCTTGAAAAAATTATCTGGCGCAGCATCATATCTGATCACAGATGTAATCATACTTGAGCTATACACCATCACCAAGCCGAATGCGCTAATTAATATAATGGCGAACAATAATGAGTAGTCATACGATTTTAGCATTCTCTTTAACATATAATCCTCTTCCTAACGTCTATTTCTACTGCTTGATATTCTCTTCTCTTAGCTGTTCTTATTCTACTACATTTTCTCCGTTTGATCCCGTTTTACCTCTTTATATTGTTCGTCTTTCATGAGACAATCAAGTCCGTTTGGCATCAATCAAAATAAAAAGGCGGACAAAAAAACTCAAACTTATGTTGTGGAAGTTTGAGTTTTCAATCATTATTTTTTTGTGAACGCATCATGAAGTGCGGATAGTTCTCTCTCAAGTTTATCGAGTAGTTTTTTGCCTTCATGTTGATCAACTAATCCAAGCCGGACAGCGAAATCAATTTCTCTCGATAATCCGAACATTTGAGTATCTAAAACCTCTTCATAAAGAGGACATTGCGGCATCGTTAAGTTGTCCATTTGCACTTGGATCAATTTTAAAATTTTATCTGCATCCAATTTTAATAAAGCCAGTGCTTTTTGCCGATGATCGACTAAAATTTCTGACGCCAAAAGTATCCCTCCGTTCCCCAGGCGAGTACCTAATTCTTCTATTTATCATAAAGCGAAACGCCCAAAATTGCAAGCAGATTTGTACAGTTCGCTCTGTAAAAATAAAAAGAAGCCATTCGTTATTAAAAGATACTCATCTCATATTTTTCACTCATGAGCTCAAGCAGCTTAATACCCGCAATACTATTCCCTTTTTCATCCAAAGCAGGCCCGAATATACCTATCCCAAAGTCGTATGGCGCCGCCCCCATAATTCCGCCTGAAACACCACTTTTAGCAGGGATTCCGATATTGATCGCAAATTCCCCGCTCGCATTGTACATACCGCATGTGACCATAAACGTTTTACAAATTCTAGCGACATCTTTCGAAAGGATTTGCTTTCCTGTCTCTGGATGCCTGCCATCTAATGAAAAAACACACGCGATCTTCGCCAAATCCAGGCTGTTCATCATGACGGCGCACTGCTTCGTATAGACATCCATCACCTCTTCTACATTCCCTTTAATGATATGATATTGCTTCATATAATAGCACATTGCGCGGTTAATCATTGATGTTTCAAATTCGGATGCAGCGGTTTCTTTGCAATATGTAATGGTGGTGTCATTGGCAAGCTCTCTAATAAAACCAAGCAGCCGGTTCAGCTGATCTTGCGGCGTTGCCCCTCTTATTAAACTTGTAACGGCAAGCGCTCCTGCATTAATCATTGGGTTAAGCGGCTTATTTGGGCTTGCTGTCTCTAGTTTAATCATCGAATTAAACGGGTCGCCAGTCGGTTCTTGTCCAACATATTGAAACACTTTTTTCGGTCCTTCTTCTGAGAGCACGAGCGCCAGTGCTAATACTTTTGAAATACTTTGCAGGGTGAATCGTTTATCAACATTTCCTGCTGAGTGGCACGTATTACTCACATGATAAACAGCGACAGATAAATCCGATTGATCCGCTTTACCGAGTGCCGGAATATAGGATGCTACCTTTCCATTTTTGGCCACCTTTTTTGCCTCTTCTACAAATCGCTGAAGCTCTTCATTGTCACGACATGCCATGCCCAAAATCCTCCCTATTTTTCGTCTAATCGTAGTTTGTACAAGGAGGTGCATGTTTATGAAAGTGACAAAGCGGGCGAAAACTTCTATAATTTATGTTGGAAAGGGGTTGTCTTGAACATGAGCATTATTCAAATCAAGGGGAACGTACAATACAAGATCACCATTGATCCGAGTGTATGGATTTTTGATGACCGTAAATTTTTAATGGATTCATTTTTTGAGAAAAGTGCAGCAAACGAAGAGCAGCAGCTAGATCAGGAGCTTGATCAAGAGCGGGTCATAAGAGAAGGTCAAACACTTCCACCCACATTAAAAACAGAGAAAAAGTACGAAAAAGAAAGACTTGTCACAGGCAGCTTCGGGATGAAACTTGGCGACATGATAAAAAATGCAGAACCGCTCGAACAAGCGGAGACGTGTGAATTTGTCACAGAAACAGAAACAATTGCTGTTCCGCTCTCTAAGGCGATGGATAGCATTGCCCATTTCAGCCAAAATGGAAAACCTATAACAGAAGAAGGACCAATCCACGTTTATTTCGAGGATCAGTCCAACATCACTCAGCCGATTAAAGGCGTCAAAGAGTTAATCATTACATAAGATGGCGGGTCTGGACTATAATAAATCAGCTGCAAGCTGTGCAAGTCCAGACCTTTCTCCTTTGACAAGCTTGACATGTCCAGATATTTGCTGCCCTTTGAAACGCTCAATGACATATGTGAGCCCATTATTTAAGCTGTCTAAATAAGGGTGATCAATCTGCTCTGGGTCTCCCATCAGCACAATTTTACTTCCCTCACCAACCCGCGTTAATAATGTTTTTACTTCGTGTTTTGTTAAGTTTTGCGCCTCATCGATAATGATAAATTGATCAGGGATACTTCTCCCGCGAATATACGTTAAAGCTTCCACTTGAATTGAACCGATGCCCGCTAGTATCGCATCGAGTTCACCAGGTTTTTTTGTGTTAAATAAAAATTCTAGGTTGTCATAGATCGGCTGCATCCACGGTCTGAGCTTCTCTTCTTTTTCGCCTGGCAAATACCCTAAGTCCTTACCGACAGGAACAATAGAGCGGGCCACGATGAGCTTTTTAAACATGCCGAGGTCCTCTGTCTGCATTAATCCAGCAGCAAGTGCAAGCAGTGTCTTTCCTGTTCCCGCTTTTCCGATAAGTGTCACAAGCGGAATATCGCGGCGTAAAAGTAACTCAAGCGCCATCGTTTGCTGGACATTTTTTGGGCGAATTCCCCAAATATGTTCTTGGTCATAAATAAGCCGTTTCACATGCTCTGCTTTTTGATCAAGCATCCCCAAAGCAGAACCACCCTCATTTCCCTTCATAATAACAAATTGATGAGGGTTTAATGGCGTTTGGGTGACGTCTTTTATCGGTAACTGATTTTGCTTATAAAATGTATTCAGCTGCTCAGTCGGAATATAGAGCTCGTGATAGCCGTTATCAATGTCTTCATTTTGCAGCACACGATCGCTTAAGAAATCCTCTGCTTGCAGACCAATGGCATCCGCCTTTACTCGCACTAGGACATCTTTGCTGACCAAAATAACAGGTCGGCCATCTGGTTTTGTTTCTTCCTCTAAGCTCAAATTCTTCGCAACAGCCAAAATCCGGTTATCGTTTGTTTTTTCAATGAAAATTTCTTGAAGTTCATGGAAAGAGCGATGATTCAGCTCAATACGCAGCGTTCCTTTTGACTCCAGCGTAATTTTTTCATGCAGTTTCCCTTTCGATCTCAACCCGTCGATTAAACGTGAGACACGTCGTGCGTTTTGCCCAACCTCGTCCATATATCTTTTTTTCGAGTCTACTTCTTCTAACACTACGGCCGGAATCACGACCTCGTTGTCTTCAAATGAAAAGATTGAATTCGGATCCTGTAATAACACATTTGTGTCTAATACATAAATTTTACTCAGGTCCTTCGCCTCCTGATCGGGGTTTCATTCATCCTTGTCTTTCCAAAAACGATTGTTAAAATATATGTTTTCATGAATAAAGTTAGAAGGTTAATTCAACAATAAAATAAATCATGCAGTTTGTGAAGGAGGGAATACACATGCGACTATTTTTGACGTTATTCATGGTTCAAACCATTCTTTTATTAGGCGCTTGCCAGCATCAAGAGAAGCCTTTGGCACAAGAACATCAAGACGGAAACAAGCATTTAGTAAGAGTATCAGACTCATCCAAGAAAAACACTGACAAAGCCCGCCCATCAACAGATGTGGCGCAGCACCTAGTGAATGTGACTGAGCATGTGGCAGATGTAAATGACGCAACAGCGATCGTCATCGGCAAGTACGCTGTCGTTGGCATTGATGTAAAAGATGATTTAGATAGAAGCAAAGTTGAAACCATTAAATATTCAGTCGCCAAAGCGCTGAAAAATGACCCAGAAGGTGCGAATGCTGTTGTCGTCGCTGATCCAGATACAGTGAGCCGTTTAAAGGAAATGGGCAAAGAAATTCAAGCTGGCAGACCAGTAAGCGGAATTATGGACGAACTAGCAGCCATTGTGGGCCGTGTTATGCCAGAAATGCCTCGAAATGAAATCGACCGTAACGAAACAGATCCGACGAATGATCCGAATCATCAGCTCAAACAACAAGATCAAAAGCAATTAGAAAAAAACCAAAACGATCAATCAAACCATCATATGAATCAGAAGAAATAATGAGAACGGCTTATATCTCTTGTGATATAAGCCTTTTTTATGCTGATTTTAAGTAGCTCAAAAAACATGCTATAATCAAGGCATGACCAAAGTGAGGTGAAAATGATGAGAGTGAAGTGCTCATTATGTGAAAAGCTTGAAACCATTAATGATGATACACTTGTTGCTAAACGGTTAAGAAATCGACCGATTCATACATATATGTGCGATGACTGCCAAGAAAGAATTAAAGTAAAGACAGAGGCACGCATCAAAACTGGCAGATTCTCTCTTTATCAAGATCCTGCGACGAAAGAGAAAAAGAAGAAAAAAGGAAAAAAAGAACAGAAGACGTAAAAAAGACCTGACACAAGTTCAGGTCTTTTTTACGTACTCACTGTTCCTTCTTTTTTCGCACGATGCAGCCGTATTTTATAAATAATCAAAATGACAGCTGCCACAACCAGGCCTTCTGCTACTGGCAAGAAGATTCCTAGAAATGTGAGAAACGTGCAGCCAAAAATCAAAAACAAATAAATGACAAGTGCTTTTAAAATCGGTAAACGTCTAGCAAAGCCGAGTTTAAAAACAATAATCGCTAAAACAAGGATGGTGCCATATAGGAGCCACATCCCTGTTTGCGGATTTTCATCGACACGAAACAGCATCGCGAAAAAGGATAGATTCTCACTTACTTCCTGATCATTCAAAAAGATTCCCTCCCCTTATCTTTCAGGGTTCTATCTTTTTAATTCTTCATGGAATTAAGATAATCCTGCTAGCTTTTTCTTCTTCGCAGCTTTCTCACGTTCGTTTTTATCTAAAATTTTCTTTCTTAAACGGATCGATTCCGGTGTAACCTCACAGTATTCGTCTTCATTTAAGTACTCAAGAGATTCCTCAAGTGACATAATACGTGGTTTTTTCATGCTAACCGTTTGATCTTTTGTCGCTGAACGTACGTTTGTTTGTTGTTTCATACGGCTCACGTTGACAACAAGATCGTTTTCACGGTTATGCTCACCAACAATCATTCCTTGGTATACTTCAACACCCGGCTCAACGAAAATCACACCGCGCTCTTCAACGCCTTGGATTCCGTAAGCAGTTGCTTTACCTGTTTCCATTGAAACAAGTACACCTTGACGGCGTCCGCCAACTTGACCAGACTGCATCGGCTGGTAGCTGTCAAATGTATGGTTCAAAATACCAAAACCACGAGTTAATGAAAGAAATTCAGTTGTATATCCGATTAAACCACGTGATGGAACTGTAAAGATCAGGCGAACTTGACCGTTACCATTATTGATCATGTCAATCATTTCACCTTTTCTTGCACCCATTGATTCCATAACAGAGCCAGTATGCTCTTCAGGTACATCAATTTGAACACGCTCTACAGGCTCACATCGAACACCATCTACTTCTTTTACAATAACTTCTGGCTTCGATACTTGGAGTTCAAATCCTTCACGTCTCATATTCTCAATCAGAATTGATAAGTGAAGCTCACCGCGTCCTGATACGACCCAAGCATCAGGTGAATCCGTTGGATCTACACGAAGACTTACGTCTGTTTGAAGCTGCTGTTCTAAACGCTCTTCAATTTTACGTGATGTCACGTACTTTCCTTCACGGCCTGCAAACGGGCTGTTATTGACAACAAATGTCATTTGAAGTGTCGGCTCATCAATACGAAGGATCGGCAAAGCCTCTTGGTGTTCTACCGGGCAGACTGTTTCACCTACGTTGATGTCTTCCATACCAGATACTGCGACAAGATCTCCAGCTTTCGCTTCATTGATTTCCACTCGTTTTAACCCTTGGAAACCAAAAATTTTTGTCACGCGGAATTGTTTTACACTGCCATCCACTTTCATTAGAGCAACTTGCTGTCCTACTTGCATCGTTCCTCTAAATACACGGCCAATTCCAATTCTTCCAACATAATCATTGTAATCAAGTAGCGCCACTTGGAATTGAAGCGGCTCTTCATGGTTGTCGACTGGGCATGGGATATGGTTGACAATCGCTTCAAACAACGATTCCATGTTTTCATCTTGCTTACTAGCATCGTTACTTGCTGTACCATTGATTGCTGATGCATATACAACTGGGAATTCAAGCTGTTCTTCTGTTGCATCCAATTCAATGAACAAGTCAATGACTTCATCAACTACTTCAGCTGGACGAGCAAAGTCACGGTCAATTTTATTGACAACAACAATTGGTGTTAAGTTTTGCTCAAGTGCTTTTTTTAGCACGAATCGTGTTTGAGGCATACAACCTTCATATGCATCCACAACGAGAAGTACACCATCTACCATTTTCATGATACGCTCAACTTCACCACCGAAATCGGCGTGTCCTGGTGTATCTAAAATATTAATGCGTGTATCTTTATAATGGATCGCAGTATTTTTAGCTAAGATCGTAATACCGCGCTCTCGCTCTAAATCATTTGAATCCATGGCTCTCTCAGCGATATTTTCATTCGCACGGAAAGTACCAGCTTGATGGAGCAATTGGTCAACAAGCGTCGTTTTACCATGGTCAACGTGGGCAATAATTGCGATGTTGCGAAGGTCTTTTCGAAGTTTCACATTTTCATCTCCTAAAATAATTAGATAACTTTCATATTATATCACAATCCCCTTTAAATGCCGATCGTTTTTCTGTAAACTTATATTAACTCTAAAAAAAGGGATGGAGACAAATGAAACAAATCAAATGGCTTCTATTATTATGTGCATTACTTGCCGTCGTCAGTATGGCGTTTATTGGAGTGTCTGTTGCAGAAAAAAGCATACTGGGAACATGCTTAAGTATTGTGTTCGCCATGATTTTCATGGGTACAGGATTTACATTAAAACGAAAATTAAACGTACAATCATAAAATTTATGAAAAGCCTTTTACATTTTACATGTAGAAGGCTTTTATTTTGGGTAAAAACAAGACCAACCACCTATGTAACACTAATGATTCAACTAAAAATTTCATATAGTGTTGGCAAATCTAAGTAATCTGAACTCCTCCATTTTTCGACAAGAACTTTTATAGTTCTCCAAAAACAAACACAAAGTTACATTTTTCCTATTCTTCCACAAAGTTTCTCATGGTATGCTGTTCTTGCAACAAAATTTAACAGAAAAGGGAGAGAAAAGAAGCATGAAGAAGTTTTTGAGCAAATCGCTCAGCTCTGTTGTATTTTTCGCTTTAGCTATCATTTTTACTTTCACAACAGTAGCTCCTGGGCAAGCAAGTGCTGCAACTTTCAAAGGGATTCCTTTTGAGCAGCAACAAATCATTAAAGATTTATTGGAGAAAAACGAGCGTGTTATCAGCATTCTCATCAATTCATTTGTTGAGGAAGACAACAACTACACATTTGATGTGAAAAAAGCTGTTGAGCTCGGTTTGACTGAAGAAGAAGCGGCGACTGCTGAGAAATTCTTAGATCGCGCAGCTGTTCTTACAATCGTTTTCAGTGAAAGCATCACTAAAAACGAAAAAGGAAAATTAGTTTTTGATGCAGAAAAAGCTGTTGAACTTGGTCTTACTAAAGAAGAAGCAACTAAATTCGAAAAGCTTTTCAAATCAGTGATCAGAATTGCTGATCTTGCTGGTGATGCACTTGTTCTAGACAAAAAAGGAAACGTTGTAATTGATTCTAAAATCGCTAAAGGTCTTGGATTCAGCTCTACTGAATTACTTGTTTTCAACCAATTGCTTAAGAAAATTCCTCAAGAGCAATTAAAAACATTCTATGATGCAGTTCAAATTGCTAAAGAAAAATTGAACTAAGCTCAAAACCCCCATCCGGTTCATCCAGATGGGGGTTCTTTCTTATATCCAATAGATCAAGAGCATGATGAGATAGACGATACTAAAAACGATACTTGCCCGTAATAACAGTTTTCCATAGTAGCGCTTTTCAAACTTTCTTTTTTCTTCTTTTTCATCTATGAACGGTATGAAATCTGTTGACTTTGCAATAGAGACTGGTTCTTTCATTTCTTCATATAGATGAAGGCATTTTTTGCATGAACGTAAGTGCTCATTCACTAATTGATTTGTTTCTTCACTCGTGTCCCCTTCTATATAAAGTGGTAATAGTTCTTCAATCAAATAACAGTTCATTTGTTGAACTCCTCACAATGTAGCTTTCGTTTCAGCTCTAATCTTGCTCGATGAAGGGTTGTCTTTACTTTAGATAAAGTCCAATTCAAAATTTCCGCTACTTCTTCATACGATAATTCCTGAATATCTCTTAAAATGAGGACTTCTCGGTAAGAATCCTTCAATTGATTGATATGGCTCCACAGCCTTTGAATATCAGCTTGAGTTTCTAAATGGTCTTCAGGTGTCATGAATATCTGCTGCTCTAAAAAATCAGCTTTTTCTACATCCGTAAAAGTTCGTTTTACTTTTCGGCGATAGTCGTTGACAAATGTATGATAAGCAATGGTGTAAAGCCATGTTTTAATGCTTGAATGTCCTTTAAAAGAGGATAACCCATGCAGTGCCTTGATAAATACATCCTGCGCAAGATCCTTGGCTGTTTCGACATTTCCCGTTCTGCGATATAAATATTTGGTGATTTCCTGAAAATATTCTTCATATATTTTTTCAATTTGATTGGTCGGTCTAGACATCAAAAATAAAACCACACAGTCATCCAAATTGATAAAACGATATAAAAGAAGTATAACGAAGAAATAAACCACTTCATGCGTTTTAATTCGAGATAATCGCTCTGATCCTCAGTGTGAATAGGAGCAAACTCGTTTCCCTTAACAGAATGCTGAAACTGCTTTTCATGCGTCTTCATCCAGTTAGAAGCCTCTTCTCCAAGCTCCCCTTCCTGATACAATTCATATAAGTCTTGAAAGATGGCTTGTTTTTCTTTATCTGTCAAAACGTTGCACCTCTTTTGTTCGTCCATTTACTTCATATATTTTCCGCTCATTCGATCCGAAGGTTTGAATGATCACAAACCACGAAATGCTCATTTTCCCCTCTTTGTCGATCATTCTCACCGGCTTGATTTGTTTTTTATAGATGGCATAAGGTTCATACTTTTTGAGAACTTGCTGATAGACTTCATCACGTTCTTGATTCGATACCGTATGTAAAGAAGAGTCTGATTGCAAATTCAACTCAATTCCATCGGCATCTCTCGTCACATGAAGTAAATTTGAAGACCCGTGAAAAGTATATTGTTTGTGTTCACGAGTTCCTGTTTCTGTCTTCACGTCTTTTGACTGTTCCCCTATCATTTCAAACAAATCTTCGTCACTGATATTTCCTTTTTTCTGTTGAAGAATCGCTTTTGATAGCTGTATTTTCAGCAATTCTTTCGTTGAACCATTAAACAGAAATTCAGATTGATCGGCTGTCTTTACCGCCACTTCATGCTGCCATTCAAAATAAAAAGCATCAACGTCTGTGATCTGGTAAGCTGGTGGCTGTAAATTTAACTTTTTATAAATACGATTAATTTTCGTTTTCATTTCTTTGTTTGTTAAATTGATCCCGTCTACATCCTTCAATTGAAAGATGGCGTTCCCATATTGCGCTTGTCGAAGCGTCTCTTTTTTCCAGGTGGCAAACGCTAAGCTCTCATCTTTATTCTGAGACATTTTTGGCAAAAGAAGAACGCTTGTCTCCCCGTCTTCTTTTTCAACCACTACATGAATGCGGTCTAGATCAACGGATCGGCCGCTCCTTTCAAAAAATTCAATGGTTTTTTCCCTATATTCTTTATCGGTCAAATGCTGACCCTTTGCGCGACCATGATAAAAATAGCTGTTTAATTCACCTGTAAACGCAGAAACATTCACTTCATACTGATCGGCTGCAAACACGTAGTTATCAGAGATCGGCTGTTTAATAGTCGTTGAATATAATGTAGTGTCCGCTGGTACAAACTTTGAAGCGAATGCTTTTGCACTTGCTTCAGATAAAGGGCGATATTCTTCTGAGAAAGTATCTGTCAATTCCGTTTTAGTAAATTGAAACATGATATGTGGGAGATTTAGGATTGGGTTCAGCATCAGCATAAAAAAGACGACAATTCCCCAAGCACCCCACTGTCTCAACTTCACCTTGTTTTGTAGTAACGCACATAACAAATGTAATGTCATAAAGCTTCCTGCGGCCGCTACTAAAATCACTATGGACTTAAACGAAGATTGCAGCTCATGCTTCGAGATAGAAGGATAAAAAATATACAGCAGCGCAGCGAAAATCAAGCCATAGAAAAACAGCAATTCTTTCCACTTCTGATGCCAAAACAAACGAAAGAATAGGTAAAGTACCAAAGCGGCAAAGCCAATCATAAGCAAAATGATGATCAAATCTCTCCATACCAGCTCCGTATCACCGCTAAGAAAGAACTTTTTGCTTTCAACTAACACAATAAATATCGTTTGACATAAAGGCAGAAGTAACACAGATAAATCAAACGCAAAAAACATGCCTTTATTTTTTAAATAAGGAAGAGAAATCACATAGAAAAGTGATGCAAGTAAGACATATCCATAGATGAGAAATTGCATGAAATCTGTCAGCACTTCAAATGTTTCGATCGTATACTGTCTAGCTAGAACTTGGTGAATCATCTCAAGTGTCATACTCCCTAGCAGAACTACTCTTAATACGATTCCAGCATAAAATACATAACGACTCTTCTTTTCTTTCCATATGGGAAGTGTAATGAAAAGGACAAATAGTCCAAGCACACACCATTGAATCATGTGGATACTGTACTCATTTAAAATAAAAAACCTTTCAAAATGGAGGGATAAATCACTAAACAAATCAAACATCGCTACACAATCCTTTACTTCAAATTAAGGCCTCGTTCGTATAGACATTTGACTTGTCAAAAAGTTTCATCAAATACAAAAAATCACTTCATTCTCATGAAGTGATTTTGTTTATTTTTTATTTCCGCTTCCCTTTATGTAATCATGCAAGATTTTTTCACAGACGGATCGATTTCCAGCAACAATGCTATTTTTCTCTAGAAACGTTAAGCGTTCTCCGTGAATATTCGAGTAAACAGCGCCTACCTCATCAAGTAACACACATCCAGCAGCATAATCCCAAGGCGCTAGCCTTAACGTGACATATGCGTCGCTTCTTCCGCTTGCAATATAAGCTAGTTCAAGTGCAGCTGACCCAATCGTTCGTGTTCCTCTCACATCGCGTACGAGACGGGCAAACGGCTTAGCGTCAAAATGAGGGCTTTCAATCGCCCATGTTGGGTTAATGCCGACAATGGCTTTTTCAATGGCGACATCTTTTAAAGGCGGGAGTAAGATATCGTTCATATATGCCCCTTCTCCTTTGACTGCATGATAGAGCTCGTCATGGATGACGTCATAAATAAGACCGATTTTCCCCACACCATGTTCAAATATCCCAATTGAAATGGCAAAATTTCGTTTTTGATGGACAAAGTTCATGGTGCCATCAATTGGATCAATGATCCATACGATCCCGTCAAGAGAGGTCACTTCTTCCCCTTGGCCCTCTTCTCCTAAAATATGATGATCTGAAAATGTCGACTGTATCTTTTCAATGAAGAAACGTTCTGTTTCTTTATCGATGTTTGTGACAAGATCATTTGGATTTGATTTTGTTTCAATTGATAGACCTTCCTGCATGGATGCTTTAATGCGGCTACCCGCTTCTTTTACCCAAAGCTTTGCAAGTCGGTCAATTTCCACCCAGTTTGTCATCGGACTGTAAACCTCTTTTCTATGTAGTACCTATTTGTATTAGCATACTGATATTATGTACGTAAAAGCAAGAAAAAAGCAGCTTCATACAAAAACGAACCGATGAATTGGTTCGTTTTTACCTCACCTTGTTTTACCCTTGAAGCTGCTCCCATTCTTTTCTTAGGCGCTCAAGCTTTCGTTTGCTGCGTTCTACTTGGATATCATCTTTTTGCTCGATGGCTTCATGAAGCGTAGAAAGCTCATAATCAACCTCTAATCTCCACACAGCGATGCGATTCTTCTTCTCTTGTCTATACCCATGCTTCACGATTTGCTTCATTGGTCAACGCCCCTTCCAGAGAATGATTCATTCGTTGTCAGTTTTCATTGATAAAAAATACAATCGATAAGAGAAATGGTTCTTGCTTATATCGTATGAAGCGATCGCATAACCGCAACGACATTCTGAAAATTGTGTTTTTACCTATTTGTTATGTACCACAAAATCGATGTTTTTAAACGCCGAACCAAGATCCCTGCTATCTTTCTCTTTAAAGTGCATCTTTTTTTGAGCTTGACCCAAGCTATGATAAAATATGATCAGCGAAAAGATACAGGAGGCATAACATGAGTGAAATGCGTTTTAGAGATGAAGATTTTGAAACATTCACAGTAGACGGTTTAGATGAACGTATGGCCGTATTAAAAGAGAGAGTCCGTCCAAAGCTTGAAGCACTTGGTGAACATTTTGCACCGCTTCTTTCTTCTATTACAGGAGACGAAATGTTTGTCCACGTGGCAAAACATGCAAGAAGATCAGTCAACCCGCCAAATGACACTTGGGTGGCTTTCGCTAACAGTAAGCGTGGGTATAAAAAGCTCCCTCATTTTCAAATTGGGCTTTGGAAAACTCATGTATTTGTATGGTTTGCGCTCATTTATGAATCTCCAGTAAAAGGTGAATATGGGCAATTATTCGAAAAAGAGCTGGACACGATCCAAAAGAAAATACCGCAAGACTTTGTTTGGTCTAAGGATCATATGAAACCGGACGTCCTCCGCCACAGCGAACTTGATGCTGAACAGCTGAGAACACTATTTGAACGTGTTCAAACAGTCAAAAAGGCCGAACTCCTTTGCGGCATCCAGCTTCCTAGAGAAGAAGTTGTTCAAATGAATAATGAAGAATTCTTATCAAAAATTGAAGATGCCTTCCGCACAGTAACTTATCTATACCGCTTTACACAAAAAGAATCTGTATAAAAAAACGAGCCTATATTGGCTCGTTTTTTACATCCGTATCATAGCTGTTTCTTCAGCCTCTCTTGCACTTTTTACTGTGCGATAAGGGGAATACCCACTTCCCTTTTCAAACGCCGCACAATGCGTCTTTTCTTCTGCTTTTGATGGTACAACTTCTTTAAATCGTTTATAAGCCTCTAGTAACGCTTGTTTCGCAATTCCTGTTTCATAGGCTTTTTCAACGGCTTGAAAAAATGAAATGACCGCCATCTTTTCTTCAGTTGTCCAGTCGACGTCCATTGGATATTGATATTCCATTTACTTGTCCCTCACTTTAATCCACATTTCTTATTTGAACTTTTATTATAGCATCTGTTTGATCAGAATCCGATTGATTTTATGCTTTACATTCCGATCAGTTCATAATATAATTCTTTTGTTTTATGCAATGAAATCTGCTGTTATTGGGATAATAATAGCAGATATTTCGATGAAGGTGGGAAAGCAATTGTCACAACATGATACACCCTTATACACTGGACTAAAAAAACACGCTTCAACCAATCCAGTCCAATTTCACATTCCAGGCCATAAAAAAGGAGCCGGAATGGACCCTGAATTTAGAGCATTCATTGGAGACAATGCATTAAGCATTGACCTTATTAATATAGAACCTCTTGATGATTTACATTCGCCTCGAGGAATGATCAAAGAAGCACAGGAGCTTGCAGCAGAAGCATTTGGTGCCGACCATACGTTTTTCTCTATACAAGGAACAAGCGGCGCGATCATGACAATGGTGATGACCGTCTGTGGTCCTGGAGACAAAATTATTGTTCCACGTAATGTCCATAAGTCGATTATGTCTGCTATTGTATTTTCTGGTGCAGTACCTGTTTTTATTCACCCGGAAATTGACAAAGAGCTTGGCATCTCTCATGGCATCACGCCAGAGTCAGCTAAAAAAGCGCTGACTAAACACCCAGATGCGAAAGGGCTGCTTGTGATTAACCCAACGTATTTTGGCATTTCAGCTGATTTAAAAACCATTGTAGAGATTGCTCATTCATATGACGTACCTGTTCTTGTAGATGAGGCACATGGTGTGCATATTCATTTTCACGATGAGCTTCCATTGTCTGCGATGCAGGCGGGAGCTGATATGGCAGCAACAAGTGTGCATAAACTTGGCGGCTCTCTCACCCAAAGCTCGATTTTAAATATAAAAGAAGGGCTTGTTTCAAAGGATCGAGTACAATCTATTTTAAGCATGCTGACAACTACGTCTACTTCTTATTTGCTTTTAGCCTCCCTGGATGTCGCTAGAAAGCGATTAGCGACTGAAGGAAAGGCACTT
Organism: Bacillus sp. FS02; assembly: GCF_024398395.1. Lineage (NCBI taxonomy): Bacteria > Bacillati > Bacillota > Bacilli > Caryophanales > Bacillaceae > Bacillus > Bacillus sp. FS02. The sequence continues at coordinate 500,597 of NZ_CP074101.1, forward strand.
GCAGATGAAGCCATTCGATTAGCTGAATCAGCAAGAACTCGTTTAAACGAAATTGAAGGTATTACTTGTATTGGTCAAGAAATTCTCGGTTCACCTTCTACTTACGATTATGACCCAACAAAATTAATCATCTCCATTAAAGACCTTGGACTGAATGGCCATGATGTGGAGAAATGGCTGAGAGAAAGCTACCGAATTGAAGTAGAGCTCTCTGACCTATACAACATTTTATGTATCGTGACGCCTGGCGATTGTGATGAGACGATTGATAAGCTTGTAATGGCTATGAAGGAAATTGCGGCCACCTCTGCACGTCAAGGCGGCAAACAAGCCGTGACAGAAGTGTTACTGCCTGAAATCCCTTCGCTTGCGATGACGCCCCGTGACGCTTTTTACGCAACAACGGAAGTCATTCCATTTAAAGAAGCGGCTGGCCGGATCATTGCAGAATTTGTCATGGTTTATCCGCCTGGTATTCCTATTTTTATACCAGGAGAAATCATCACAGAAGAAAATATCTCCTATATCTTTAAAAATATCGAAATCGGTCTTCCTGTTCAAGGACCAGAAGATTCCACACTAGATATGATTCGTGTCATTAAAGAACAAAAAGCCATTTTATAAAAAAGAAACATGCAGCCCCCATTGGAGCTGCATGCTTTTTTTATTTATTCAGAGGCTTCATCACAGCAATGACAGTGACCACATGTTCCATAAAGTGTTGTCACTTTTTCATTTTCAAATTGATCAATGGTTTCATTGCAATCTTGACAAATAATTGTACCCACAGTACATTCCCCTTTTCTTTACTCAAAGTTTGAAAGCGTTTAATCTATTTCATATCTCTATAATATGATGTCACATTTAAGTTGTCAACGGTTAATTGTATGACACATTTAATCATTTTTTATAAATATATGCTTTTTTCTCATCATATTGAGGAAACGTTTCAAATGTATTTTGCTTCATATCAATTCTGTAACAATTAAGTAACAATCGAAAATTGTCAAAAAGGACGTGATACACTAGAGTGACTAACAGGGAACTGGCTCCTAAAAATGTTGGTACAACCCCAAAGGATTTTGAGGTGAATAGATTGAATTTTATGAGGACCCTTCTCATTATATTCCCTATGCTCTTTGTACTTAGTTCATGCTCATTTGCGTATATCATACCGAATCAGACAGACCAGGTCAGTCATATTCAAAAGCCAAGAATTCTCTTTTTTACTGATGCAGAAAATCTTGATAAAGAAAGTCCTTATTATGACGCAGTGCTCGATTTAAAAAATGAATATCCGAAGGAAATGTCCAAGATGATTGTCAAAGAAGATCGTAAAGGCTGGAAAAATGAAGTAGACGAACTGCCGGCTATTTTACTTGTCAATAATGAAAAGGTCATTGTGAAGGTGGAAGGTAATGTCCGAAGTAAAGAGGATATCTTATCACCCATATGCCAAGCATTAGATCGAGTGAATACAAATTAACGGTTCGACTTTGCACTTATATATCCATATGAAAAAAGCCCTCAGCTCATGAGGGCTTTTCGTTTTCAGCGAGGTTTCACATACATAAAAAAACCCTCTCCGTGTGGAGAGGATTTCAACGTTCATTATTTTACGATATGGATTGGGCTTCCGATTGCTACTTCAGCCGTTTCCATTGTGATTTCACCTAAAGTTGGGTGAGCGTGAATTGTCATTGCGATATCTTCAGCTGTCACTCCAGCTTCAATTGCAAGGCTAAGCTCTGAAATCATATCAGAAGCGCCAACACCTGCGATTTGTGCACCGATCACTAGACCATCCTCTTTACGAGTGATCATTTTCATGAAGCCATCAGTTGCATCAAGAGAAAGTGCACGTCCGTTCGCTGCGAATGGGAATTTCGCTGCAACGATGTCGATTCCTTCTTCTTTCGCTTCTGCTTCAGTGTATCCAACAGTTGCAAGTTCTGGCTCAGAGAATACAACAGCAGGAATACCAAGGTAATCAATTTCAGCTGGCTCTCCAGCGATTGCTTCAGCAGCAATTTTACCTTCGTAAGAAGCTTTGTGTGCAAGTGGTGGTCCATCAACGATGTCACCAATTGCATAGATGTTTGAAACGCTTGTACGGCATTGTTTGTCAGTTTTGACAACTCCGCGGTCTGTCAATTCAACACCAACTTGCTCAAGACCAAGCTCATCTGTGTTTGGACGACGACCAACAGTCACAAGTACGTAGTCAGCATCGACAGTTTTTTCTTCACCTTTTACTTCGAAAGTAACAGTGACACCGTCAGATTTTTCTTCAACGCCTTTTGCAAGAGCGTTTGTATGAATTTCAACGTTTCCTTTTTTCTTCAGGTTACGTTTCACTAAAGAGCTCATTTGCTTTTCAAAACCTGGAAGGATTTCGTCTCCACCTTCAAGGATGACAACTTCTGTTCCAAAGTTCGCATAAGCAGTACCAAGCTCAGTACCGATGTATCCACCACCGATGACAACTAACTTTTTAGGTACTTCTTTAAGCGCTAAAGCACCAGTTGAGTTGATCACGCGGTCTGTGTATTTAAATGTAGGCAATTCGATTGGACGAGATCCAGTTGCAAGAATTGCATTTTTAAATGTATAAGTCTGCGCTGAATTTTCATCCATGACACGTACAGAGTTGCTGTCTACGAAATAAGCTTCACCTTTGACGATGTCTACTTTATTTCCTTTTAGAAGACCTTGAACTCCACCTGTTAATTTGTTTACAACAGAAGCTTTCCACTCTTGAACTTTTGTGAAATCAACTGTTACGTTTTCAGCTTTGATACCCATGTCTTCAGAATGCTTTGCATTCTCGAAACGATGTCCAGCATTGATCAATGCTTTTGAAGGGATACAGCCGACGTTTAGACATACGCCGCCAAGTGTTCCTTTTTCAACGATTGTTACTTTTTGTCCTAGCTGTGCAGCACGAATAGCAGCTACATATCCACCAGGACCTGCACCGATGACAAGAGTATCTGTTTCGATTGGGAAATCTCCTACTACCATGAATTTACGCCTCCATTAAAATTAATTGTGGATCATTCAATAAACGCTTGATGTGGTTAAGGGCATTTTGCGCAGTAGCTCCATCAATCATACGGTGGTCAAAGCTTAGGGAAAGAGCTAAGACTGGAGCTGCAACGATTTCGCCATCACGAACAACCGCTTTTTCAGCGATACGGCCAATACCAAGGATCGCTACTTCTGGGTGGTTGATGACTGGAGTAAACCATTGTCCACCAGCAGAACCGATGTTTGTGATTGTGCAAGATGCACCCTTCATTTCAGCTGGAGCCAATTTACCATCACGTGCTTTTGTTGCAAGCTCGTTGATTTCATTAGATACTTCGAAAATCGCTTTGCGATCTGCATTTTTCACAACTGGAACGAGCAAGCCTTTTTCAGTATCAGCTGCAATTCCGATGTTGTAGTAATGCTTTTGAACAACTTCATCTGTTTTATCATCGATAGAAGTGTTAAGTACTGGGTACTTTTTCAAAGCAGAAGTTAGAGCTTTTACAACGTAAGGCAAGTAAGTTAACTTGATTCCTTGATCAGCTGCAACTTGTTTGAATTGTTTACGATGTGCAACAAGGTTTGTTACATCAACTTCATCCATTAATGTTACGTGAGGAGCTGTGTGCTTAGAGTTCACCATTGCTTTTGCGATCGCTTTGCGGATTCCGCTCATTTTCTCGCGAGTTTCTGGGAATTCTCCTTCTAGAACTGGAGCTGCTGCCGCTTTTGGAGCTGCTTCTTCTTTCGCACTTTCAGCTGCTTGAGGTGCTGCTTCTTGAGTTGCTGCAGAACCGCCATTAAGGAAGCTGTCGATATCTTCTTTTAGCACGCGGCCATTTTTACCAGTACCTGCAACTTTGTAAATTTCAACGCCTTTTTCACGCGCATATTTACGTACAGATGGCATAGCAATAACGCGTTTGTTAGGATCAGCATCTACTTGCTCTTGTGCGCCAGCACCAGTTGCTGCTGCCGCTTCTTCTTGAGCAACTTCTTTCTTTTCAGGCTCGTTACCAGCTTCAGCAGTACCTTGTACTTGAGCTTCAGTTTTCGCTTCGCCTTCTTCTTCGCTGCCTTTAAATTGAAGATTTTCGTAACCAGGTGCATCAAACGTAATGATTGTTTGTCCTACAGTTGCAACTGTTCCCTCTTCAACTTTTAATTCTAATACTTTTCCTTTAACAGGTGAAGGAATTTCTACAACTGCTTTATCATTTTGTACCTCTGCTAAAACGTCATCTTCATTGATTTCGTCGTTTGGTTTTACAAACCACTTAACGATCTCACCTTCGTGGATACCTTCTCCGATGTCCGGAAGTTTAAATTCAAATGCCACTGTTTTTCGCCTCCTAGATTATGTTAAACCATTGTTCTGTCAACATTACACGGTCATGTAATTGATAAAGGGGAAGAGAAATAAATTCTTTTCCCCTCTGTCATTTAATTAAAATTCAAGAACTTTCTTAGCTGTTTCAAGCACGTCTTTATGGTTTGGAAGCCATACGCTCTCAGCTTGAGAGAAAGCAAATACAGTATCAGGTGCAGCTACACGAAGTACTGGTGCTTCTAGGCTAAGGATTGCTCTATCATTGATTTCAGCTACTACGTTTGCTGCAATACCAGCTTGTTTTTGTGCTTCTTGAACAACGATCGCGCGGCCTGTTTTTTCAACAGAAGCGATGATTGTTTCAATATCAAGTGGGCTCACTGTACGAAGGTCGACGACCTCAGCAGAAACGCCTTCTTTTTCAAGTTCTTCAGCAGCTTTAAGTGATTCGTGAACCATTGCACCGTAAGTGATGATTGAAAGGTCAGAACCTTCACGTTTCACGTCAGCTTTACCGATTTCAATTGTGTACTCTTCTTCAGGAACTTCCTGACGGAAAGAACGATAAAGTTTCATATGCTCAAGGAATACAACCGGATCGTTGTCACGGATTGCAGAAATTAATAGTCCTTTTGCATCGTAAGGTGTTGAAGGAATAACAACCTTGATACCAGGCTGTTGTGCAATAAGACCTTCTAAGCTGTCAGCGTGAAGCTCAGGTGTGTGAACTCCTCCACCAAATGGAGAACGGATTGTCACTGGAGAATGCCAGCGTCCACCAGAACGGTAACGCATACGAGCCATTTGTCCAGAAACAGAATCTAATACTTCGTAAACGAATCCGAAGAATTGAATTTCCATTACTGGGCGGAATTCTTGTAGTCCAAGGCCAATTGCAAGACCGCCAATACCAGATTCAGCAAGTGGAGTATCGAATACACGATCCTCACCAAACTCTTTTTGCAATCCTTCAGTCGCACGGAATACGCCGCCGTTTTTACCAACGTCTTCTCCGAAAACGAGAACGTTTTCGTCATTTTTCAGTTCTGTGCGTAACGCATCAGTGATCGCTTGAATCAATGTCATTTGCGCCATGGCTTACTTCGACTCCTTCTGTTTGTAGATTTCAAGCTGTTCAACCAAGTTAAATGGTTTCACATCGTACATGTTTTCAATCAAATCAGTGACTTTCTGCTTAGGCTGTTCGTCAGCTTCTTTGATTGCTTGTTTGATTTGTTCTTTTGCATCTTCGATGACTTTATTCTCTTCTTCTTCAGACCAAAGGCCTTTGTTTTCCAAGAATTTGCGGTAGCGTACCAATGGATCTTTTTGCTCCCACTCATTTTCATCTTCTTTTGTACGATATCTTGTTGGATCGTCACCAGCCATTGTATGTGGGCCGTAACGGAATGTAAGAGTTTCAATTAATGTTGGACCTTCACCATTTACAGCACGCTCACGAGCTTCAGCAGTCGCTGCGTATACAGCTAATGCATCCATACCGTCAACTTGTACGCCTACGATACCAGCTGCAGCTGCTTTTTGTGCAATCGTTTGTGCAGCAGATTGCTTTTCAACAGGTGTAGAGATCGCATATCTGTTGTTTTGGACAACAAAAATCGCTGGCGCTTTGTAAGCCCCTGCAAAGTTAATACCTTCGTAGAAATCACCTTGTGAAGCTCCACCATCACCAGTGTAAGTGATTGCAACAGCATTTTTACCGCGCTTTTTCAAACCAAGAGCTACACCAGCAGCTTGAATGATTTGTGCACCGATAATGATTTGCGGAGAAAGTGCATTCACATCTTCAGGCATTTGGTTCCCAACAAAGTGTCCACGAGAGAACAAGAATGCTTTTGTTAGTGGAAGACCATGCCAGATTAATTGTGGTACATCACGATATCCTGGAAGAATGAAATCTTCTTTCTCAAGTGCAAAGTGAGTTGCAAGCTGAGAAGCTTCTTGTCCAGCTGTTGGCGCATAGAAGCCAAGACGTCCTTGACGGTTCAATGAAATTGAACGTTGATCTAATACACGTGTAAACACCATACGGCGCATTAATTCTTTTAATTGGTCATCTGAAAGATCTGGCATTGCCGCTTCGTTTACGACTTCGCCTTTTTCGTTTAAAATTTGGAACGTTTCAAACTGCTTTTTGATGGCATCGAATTGCTTTTTGCTATCAACAATTGCTTTTTTTGTTTTTGCAGCCATTCTAAAGTCACCTCTTCCTTTCTTTTAACAGTCAATTTGTCGTGAATCCATTTATACATACAGATATAGGATAACCCAAAATGCTCATATGACTCCTGTATATAATAGCCACAAAGATCATTGTCGAAACATTGGATGATCGCTTGCTTTTGAGTTTTTCTAACTGTATTAACGATAGTTCACAAAAAACTAATACAACTTCTGTTAACAAGGAATAGTTTACAACAAGAAAAATAGTCCGTCAATTGATTTAACGGCTTTATTTAAATAAATGTATTCGCTTTACTTTTTATGGTGACCTGTATCAATCTGTTTAATCAACAGCACAAACTGTACTAGTATAGAGTGGATCACTGTACTACAATAGCACATGTTTGTTTTTGTCGAAAAATAAAAAAAGAGCTATTTTTAGCTCTTTTGATCGTGATGGACAAAGGGCTAAAATGAACTTCATTTTAACCCTTTCTCTTCTTTTCAGTTTGATATCTTGGAAAAACGAGTAACGGCACGCAGGCACTTTGTGAGTAGCAGCGATAAACAGAGCTAGCAAATATGCAAGTACTGTTTTTAGCTATTTTGTGATTCTTTCTGAGCTGTTTTGTATAAAGCTTGTTTATATTCGTTCAATTGATCTGTATATTGATTGAACTTCTTGCTTTCTTTTCTCACTTTACTATAGGAACGATTGACTGTTTTCAGTTTGGATTTCAGTTCAGCGTATCCTAAGTCTTTTCTTTTTAAAGATTCATACAAGTGCTTGTCTTGTTTCAGCGCCTTTTGATACTCACGGTAAAGCTGATCATACGATGCATATCTTTTTTCAATTGATTTGACTGTTTGTTCTGCTTTGTCTTTTACTTCCGCATCTTTTATCTGTTCAGCGAATTCCTTTACAGATTGAAATTCTTTTTTCGATTGATCCATGCTGTCTTTTTCTGTTTTTAAATGTTCTTCACGCTTTTCTGCCGATGCTAATGCTTGATCAGACAAGTTTGAGACTGTTTTTGTGTGGTCTTTTGTTGTTTGAATCATTTTTTTATACAACTGCTGCTCTTTTTTCTCATAGCTTTGCAGTGCACCTTGTTCTTTTTCAAAGGATGCTTCTTTTTCGCTCATTTTCGTCATAGCATCTTGCATCTCATAAAGCGGATTTTGACCTCCGCAGCCCGCAAGCAAGAGGGTACATATCCCCGCTAAAGCTGCACCTGCTTTTATTCTTCTTTTCATCTGTTTCAATTACAAGGTCCCCCTTTACATCTCCACATACCACTATAATTTTTCAGGGCGGTTGTGACAAGGAAAGAGGCGTGTTTTTTGAGGGGAAAGAAGATTTTTTTCATGCTCTAGGCTCATGACTATACAAATAGTGCATTCATACATAGTTTATATTACACGCTTCGCCTTCACTTATGAGAGGCCGAGTGTATTTCCAAAGGAGGTCAAAAGTATGTCTAATTATAGTCATGGAAGTATGTATGGTGGATACGGCGGTTACGGTTATGGATACGGCGGCGGTTGTTGCTATCCAAGTTATGGTGGTGGATACGGTTGCGGTTACGGTGGTGGACGTACATTCGCTTTAATCGTCGTCCTATTCATTCTATTGATCATTGTTGGCGCAGCATTCTTAGGCGGCGGTGGCTGCTGCTAATGGCTGAATAAGCCTCTGACCGGTCTCATACGACCGGTCTTCTTTATTTCATTGCATATGTTGTGTATCATTTTATATACTTTACATACAAAGGAAATAGGAGTGAAGTTTTGTGATTACCATGGATGATATCGTACGAGACGGGCATCCCGTCTTAAGACAAACAGCTGAAGCGGTCGAACTCCCGCCAACAGAAGAAGAAAAACAGCAATTAGCTGACATGATTGAATTTGTCAAAAACAGTCAGGATGCAGACATTGCTGAAAAATATGAACTTAGACCCGGTGTTGGCCTAGCAGCTCCGCAAATCAATATCAGTAAACGAATGATCGCTGTTCACTGTGAAGACGAGGGCGGAGAACTTTACAGCTATGCATTATTCAATCCTCGCATTGTTAGCCATTCAGTCAAAAGAGCTTATTTAGCTACTGGAGAAGGCTGTTTATCTGTTGATGAAGCCATCCCTGGATTCGTCCCGCGCTATGAAAAAATCAGGGTGAAAGGTACAACGCTTGAAGGTGAAGACATTGATATTCGCCTCAAAGGGTTTCCGGCCATCGTTTTTCAGCATGAAATTGACCACTTAAATGGCATTATGTTTTATGATCATATTCAAAAAGATCATCCATTCGCCGAGCCAGACAACGCGGTTGCGATCGGCAGATCATAATATAAAAACAAGACCCGTCCATCAGCGGGTCTTGTTTTTTATTCATCAATAAGGCCTAATTCAGTCACAGCGTGGAATATGCCATCCTCATCTACAGGTTTGGTGACAAAGTCAGCTAATGTTTTTAATTCATTGACTGCATTCCCCATCGCAACGCCTGTTCCAACAAACGAAATCATTTCTCGATCGTTCAGCCCGTCACCGAAGGCAATTGTGTCCTTTTGATCGTACGGAAGTCTTTCAATGACTCGTTTAATTCCTTCAGCCTTTGATCCACCTTTTGGCAGGACATCAGTAGACAGCTCATGCCACCTGACGAGATCAATTTCTTCACGGAACGCTTCATATTGGTGTTCCTCTTCTGCTTTACAAAATAGCAGCATTTGATAAATGACGTTTTCTTTAAAGAATGACAAATCATGCTCGGGATGCTCTGTTTTTAAAGTGCCGATCCCTTCATGGATAAATGGATGGTTCGGCACAGACGCCTTCATCGTCTTCTCTCCCATGAAAACAAGCGGATGATCATGTTGATCCGCTGTTTCATAAATTTTATCCATCAGCTCTTGCTTAAGCGGATTGCCGTAAATGACTTCTCCTTCGTACATGACATACTGACCGTTATAAGCAATAAATGAGTCAAGCCCTATTTCTTCTAAAATAGGCTGGATAAGAAAAGGCGAACGGCCAGATGCAATGAAGAGATGATGCCCTTTTTCTTTTAATAAACGAACAGCTCGCTTCGTTGATTCAGGTATTTTTTTATCATGGTCATATAAAGTACCGTCGATATCAAAGAAGATGACTTTTTTATTCATATCTCGTCTCCTGTCTCTTGTTATGTATACCCTCTCCCCTTCATCATACAGAAAGATCTTCACTGACGAAACCACTTCCTCTTAAAACGCCCATTTCCCACATATAACCATGTAACATTAAGTGGAAACATCATATAATACAAGTATACAGAGAGAACGGAACAAATGGCTGAATGAGACTCATACCGAAAGGAGGCGATCCGCGATGCTTCGTCGTCTGCGCAAGAAAATTCGAAGACAATGGAAGGACATGCTTCGTAAAAAATCGATTGCTTAAAAGGATCTTCCGCACATTTGCTGAAGGTCCTTTTTTCTCTGAGACTTTTCTTATGCGCGTTTTTTTAATATAATAGAGTAAGCGAGTGTAACATACGGTATTTAAGGAGAGATTTGGATGATATATAAGGTATTTTTTCAGGCAAGTACGACTGAGGTACCTGTGAGAGAACACACAGATTCACTATACGTTGAAGCGGTTTCTGAAAGAGACGTACGCGATAAGTTGAAAAAACATAACTACAATATTGAATTCATTCAGCCTGTAGACGGTGCTTTTTTAGACTATGAACGAGAAAGTGAAAATTTTAAAGTATTGGAGCTATGAGAGGAATGAAATTTGTAAAAAACGATCAGGCGGCAGTTTTTGCGCTCGGCGGATTAGGCGAGATCGGTAAAAACACGTATGGCGTTCAATTTCAAGATGAAATCATTTTGATTGATGCTGGTATTAAGTTCCCTGAAGATGAACTTCTTGGAATTGATTACGTCATCCCTGACTATACGTATTTAGTTAAAAACGAAGATAAAATCAAAGGTCTTTTTATTACTCATGGACATGAAGACCACATCGGCGGTATCCCTTACCTTCTCAAGCAAGTGAATATTCCAGTTTACGGAGGCAAACTCGCAATCGGCCTACTTCGTAACAAATTGGAAGAGCATGGTCTATTAAGACAGACCAAACTTCACATCTTTGAAGAAGAAGATACGATCAAATTTAGAAAAACAGCTGTGTCTTTCTTTAGAACGACGCACAGTATCCCAGATTCTTATGGAATTGTCGTGAAGACACCTCCTGGTAACATCGTACATACAGGCGATTTCAAGTTTGACTTTACTCCTGTTGGCGAGCCTGCCAATTTAACGAAAATGGCTGAGATCGGGAAAGAAGGCGTTCTTTGTCTTCTATCTGACAGTACAAATAGTGAAATTCCAGAATTTACGATGTCCGAAAGACGTGTAGGTGAAAGCATTGATGACATCTTCAGAAAAGTAGATGGTCGTATTATCTTTGCTACATTTGCATCTAACATTCACAGACTTCAGCAAGTCATCGAGTCAGCTGTTGCCAATGGCCGAAAAGTCGCTGTGTTTGGACGTAGCATGGAGTCTGCCATTGATATTGGACAAGAGCTCGGATATATCAAATGTCCAAAAAACACGTTCATTGAACACAATGAAATCAACCGCCTTCCAGCAAACAAAGTAACCATTCTTTGTACTGGTAGTCAGGGTGAACCGATGGCCGCTCTTTCTCGTATTGCCAACGGTACGCACCGCCAGATTTCAATTAACCCTGGAGACACTGTTGTCTTCTCGTCTTCACCGATCCCAGGTAACAATATTAGCGTAAGCCGTACTATTAACCAGCTGTATCGTGCTGGTGCTGAAGTCATTCATGGCTCACTCAATAATATTCATACCTCTGGACACGGCGGGCAGGAAGAACAAAAGCTGATGCTCCGTTTAATTAAACCAAAATTCTTCATGCCGATTCACGGTGAGTATCGCATGCAAAAAACGCATATTAAACTTGCGAATGATTGCGGAATCCCTGAGGAAAACTGCTTTATCATGGATAACGGTGAAGTTCTTGCACTGAAAGGTGACGAAGCAAGTGTCGCTGGCAAAATTCCATCAGGCAACGTGTATATCGACGGTAGCGGTATTGGTGATATCGGCAACATCGTGTTAAGAGACCGCCGCATTCTTTCAGAAGAAGGTCTTGTCATTGTTGTTGTCAGCATGGATATGAAAGAATTCAAAATTTCTGCAGGTCCTGATTTAATCTCAAGAGGTTTTGTCTACATGAGAGAATCTGGAGACCTCATTAATGACGCGCAAGATCTCATTTCAAAGCATCTTGAAAAAGTAATGGAACGTAAGACGACTCAATGGTCAGAAATTAAGAACGAGATTACTGACACTCTTGCTCCTTTCCTTTATGAAAAAACAAGACGCCGCCCAATGATCTTACCGATTATTATGGAAGTGTAAGGACGTACAGGGAGACACAGCCAATTGGCTGTGTCTCTTTTTTATGCGCAATAAAAAAACCCGCATATCTGTACGATACGTGCGGGTTCAGTCATTGTTTTACGATTGAATCGGGAGATGCTGAAAACTTCTCACATCAAACAATCCTTGTGTTGTCATTTTCACATCAGGAATGACTGGCAGTGCCAAGAAGGATAATGTCAAAAACGGATTAAAGTCTAAGACAAAGCCTGTTTCCTTTAAAGCATCATGAAGTGCATGAAGGCTTTCATTGACCGTATGTGCAGGTTGATCTGATAATAAACCGGAAATCGGTAATGGAAGCGTATGAAGAACTTCTCCATCTTTTACAACGGTCAAACCGCCCCCTGCTTCTTTTAACGTCTCAATGGCTTTGATCATATCAGCATCATTTGTTCCAACGGCAATTAAGTTATGCGAGTCATGGGCAACTGTTGTTGCAATTGCCCCCTCTTTTAAGCCGAATCCGCTGACAACCCCTATCCCAATTTCAGATAGACCTTTGTGGCGTTCGACAAGTACTATTTTTAATACATCTCGATCAATATCACTCGTAAATTGTCCATCGCTTCCAGATGGAGATATTTGTTCTAATTTCGTTTCAAGCTGATTCGGTATAATGCGAATGACATTCATCTTTTGATGATCTGTTATAGGCAGCGTTAAATCTTTCTCTTGAACGTCCACTGCATGTACCGATTGCATGAGCGAAGAATTTGGCGTGATCTTGTCGACACTTGGCAAATATTCTCCATGTTCAGAGACCAATTCTCCTGCGATAAAGACGCTTGTAATTTTTACCTCATGTAAGTCAGAAATGAGCATAAAATCCGCGTCAAAGCCTGGTGCAATCGCTCCCTTTGTTTTGAGACCGAAGCACTCCGCTGCGTTTAAACTTCCCATTTGATATGCTAAAAAGGGGTCCAATCCTTCTTGTATCGACATCCGTACTTGTTCATCAATACTTCCTTGAGCCATTAAATCATCTAAATGTTTATCATCCGTACAAAAGAAAAAGCGTCTCGCATTCTTCTCATTGACAGCAGGTAATACGTTTTTCACGTTTTTAGCAACAGAGCCTTCTCTGAGCATAACATACATGCCTCTTTTGACACGTTCAAGGGCCTCTTGAGCTGTTGTCACCTCATGATCCGTTTGGACATTAGCTGTTCGGTACACATTAATTAATCGTTCCGTTAATCCTGCTAGATGGCCATCAATGAGTTTATGTTCATGGTGAGCATCAAGCAGTTTTTGAAGCATATCTTCTTCCGCTTGCTCCACCGCAACATAATCCATCACTTCGGCAAGGCCAAGCACTTCTTTCTCCTGATAAAGAGGCTTTAAATCTTTTGCTTTTAGTGTAGCACCTGATCGTTCAAAGCTGACTGCCGGTACACAGGATGGCAGCATGAAATATATATTTAGAGCAGCTTTTCTCGCTTCTTCGAGCATAAAACGGATACCTGCAACACCGGATACATTGGCAATTTCATGCGGGTCTGTTACAACAGTTGTCACGCCGTGAGGAACGACAGCTTTGGAAAATTCAGCAGGAGTCACCATCGAGGATTCGATATGAACGTGGCCGTCAATGAAACCGGGAACAAGCATTTGACCTGTTGCATCCAGCTCCTGTTCTCCCTCATACTCCCCAATTCCTACTATTTTTCCATTTTCAACAGCGACATCAGCGTCTATCCATTCCTGGTTAAACACGTCCATAACCTTCGCATGTTTAATCACTAGGGCTGCTTTTTTTCTCTTTGCAGCTACCTCAATTTGATGTCTGAAAAGCTCCTTATCCAACGACACTGCCTCCTCCGAGTAAACAATATAATGTTTCTTATCGTAAACGAATCTGTTTGTCCAGTCAATGACATTTAGAGAAAATCAACCATATCAAAAGATTGATTTTTATTTCTGAATAGTGATAATTGGCTGAAAAATAACCATGTTCTATTTTGCTGTTCTTTTAGAAAGTAAACGGCTCTTTTCCACTTTGTTCTCTCCCACAATGTCCGCCCCATATGTACACTTCTAAAGCAAAAAACACCCCTTCTCGGAGTGTTTAATAGTCGTTCTGCATTTCCCGTTTTTCAAAGCGCCCGATATCTGCCACTGCCCCAATGACAATGAGAATATCTTCTTTTTGAATCATTTCATCTGCGAGCGGTGAAACGATCACTTCTTTCCCGCGCTTAATTGCCACGATATTGATCCCGTACCTTGCACGAATGTCGAGATCTAACAAAGAGTGCCCAGCAAGTCTGCTGTTGGCTACGATTTCAATAAGGCTGTACTCATCTGACAGCTCTAAATAATCAAGCACGTTGTTAGAAATAATTTTATGTGCAATCCGTCTGCCCATGTCTCGTTCAGGATGGACAATACGGTCCGCACCAATTTTATTCAAAACCTTTTCATGGTAGTCATTTTGAGCTTTCACTGTGACCATTTTGACACCAAGTTCTTTCAGCATAATCGTTGTTAAAATACTCGCCTGAATGTTTTCACCTATCGCAACGATCACATGATCAAAATTGCGAATGCCTAGGTTCTTTAAAACAGATTCGTCCGTCGAATCACCAATCACGGCATGTGATGCAATTTTAGCATATTCGTTCACACGATCTTCATTCATATCCATGGCCATGACTTCAAGTCCTTCTTCGCTTAGCGCCTTGCAGATACTTCCGCCGAAGCGTCCAAGACCAATGACTGCATATTCCTTTTTCATGTTCAGACTCCTTTTATATCACTTACCATGCATTTTACTACGGTTTCATTAATGAATCCATATGTGACCGTATTTTTTTACGGAACGCTTCACTTAAGTAAAGGTCTGCTCCTTTTTCGATTTCACTGCGATAATGACCAGGAGGCGCAATTTCTTCGCTCTTTTTTAAAACGAGAAACGTTAAGCAGTCCTCATACACTTGATCACCTACTGTGACATCGACAAATGCTGGACGATAAGTCCCTTCATTTACACCTTCTCGTTTGTACAAATAACGAATGGCATCAAAAGGCACTTCATATAGAACACCCTCTGTTTCTCCGCCGTCTTCTACCATATCTGCTCTTGATCCATCAGGACGCACCAATGTAAACCTTGTGGTAAAACGATCAAGTGTGCCGCCGCCGATGATTTGTTTGAAATAATGATCCACTTTCGCAAGCTTAAACCTTGCATCATCCATGCAGGACCCATAGGCAAAATAATAGAAGGAAGACGGTTTGCGCTCCCATAGTTGATATGACTTCCAGCAGCCGCTTTCAATCTCCTTTAGGCTCGAAGCCTTCTGCTTACATATTGTATAAGCAACGGCTGACCTTGGTCCCTGGTCTGTCATAACCTCTATTTCCTGCTGGTCATACCCTTCCTCTAGCTCATCTATCTTATGCAACGTTTCATCACTGACCTCATACAATTCTCCGTATACTGTGTTTTGTTCCGAGACAACACACACAGGGTAACCCTCACCTGTATCGTACAGTCTCCCTTTTATCCAAGCAGATGCTGCTAATGGACTGCTTTCTTTCATCAATGTCTCGTGATACTTTTCGTGCTTTAAAAGTGTCCCATACACAAATAACGTTTTTGTCTCCTTCGTCATCACACATCACACCCTCTCACCTTGCTACTATCTGCTTTTTTGATACACAGGTAAGTAAATATCAAAAGCCGTCCCTTTGCTGAGCTCGCTCTTTACATCCATTCTTCCATGGTGATCTTTTAAGATCGTCGCACAGATCGTTAAACCAAGTCCTGTACCTTCTTTTTTAGTCGAAAAGAAAGGATCATATATTTTCAGAATGTCCTCTTCGGACATTCCTTTTCCTTCATCTTGGATCGTGATTTTCCATTCATTCATCACTTTTTCTGTTGATATGTATATATTGCCGCCTTCAGGCATCGCCTCGATCGCATTTTTGATTAAGTTAATGAACAGCTGCTTCATTTGATTGGCGTCTGCTAATATCGTGCCAGCATCCTGCTTTTTAAATGGCTGTTTGAGATCAATATTTGAAAGAACGGCATTTGTCTTTAATAAGGTAATCACCTGCTCTAGCAAATCATGGAGCTGTACTTCTTGAAATTGAACCGATTGAGGTTTTGCTAAGACAAGCAGTTCACTTAAAACAAAATCAATGCGTTTAATTTCAGAAAAGATGATATCAAAATAATCGGTTCTTTCAGGATATTGCGTTTTCATCAGCTGCAAAAATCCATTGACTGAGGTGAGCGGATTTCTGACTTCATGGGCAATGCCAGCAGCTATTTGTCCTGCAACAGCCAGCTTTTGTGCCTGCATTTGCAGTTGCTGATTTGATCTTTCAAGTTCAAGCTTTGCCTGCTTTTGTTTCGTGATATCTGCAACCGTTCCAATACCTCCAGTAAACTGGTGCTGTTCATCGAAATAAAGCTTATAATGCACATCTCCCCATACCTTTTTTCCTTCTTTATGGAGAAGCTGCAGCTCCACCCGCCCCTCATCCTTATGCTCTTTGATCACAGACAACAAATGCTGAACGACATGCTCTTCTTGATCAAAGTACTGATTGTACATCGTACCTAGACACTCCTCTATGTCGTAACCCGTCATTTGTTTCCATGCTTGATTTAAAAAAATGATTTCCCCTTTTTCATTGGTTTCAAAAACGATTTCTTGCAAGTTATCTGTGATTCGATTCAGCCGCTCTGTCAGTTCGTGTGCTTCTTTTTCTCGTTTATTTAAATCTGATACAAGCAAATTCAACCGGTCCACATAGCCTGAGATGGTCCAAATACCGGCCAAAACAACGACTGTAAAGGCTAGATCGAGCGGCCAATTAATGTGATAGCCGCTAAGATAATAAAAGAAATCCCAGCTCAAAATTAATATAAATGCAAGAACGGATAACAGGATCCGTACTTGATATGTTTTGTTCAAATAATTCCACCTGCCGCCCTGAGATTCTTTGTCAATTGTACCATTTTCCACTTATTTTTTGAGGGAGATGCGGCATTTTTAAGGAACTTTTTTAGAAAAAAAAGCCTGCTCTCAGCACAATGGGAGAGAACAGGCTATTTTTATTTACTGCTGAAGGGCTTCTTGAAGCTCTTTTAGCAGTAGTTCTGCGCCTTCAGCGCTTAATGTAATTTGACCATTTCCATACTCGTGGTTCTCAGAAGTAATCTCACCAGTCATCAGGCAGACTCCCTCTGGCTGATATTTTTTCAAGACGATTTTATCTCCATCTATAAAAAATTCCATACTGTCTTTAATAGCGATATCAAGTGCTCTTCTCAATTCGATTGGCATCACAATACGCCCTAGTTCATCTACTTTTCTTACAACTCCGATAGATTTCAATTTCGTTCCCTCTTTCTTTCATTAGCTCAAGATCAATCTGTTTTTCACCAATTGATATATCGTAGACGTAAGAGATTCTTAAAAGGTTTCTCCTGCATAAAAATTTTTTTCAAAATCGAAAAACCAAAGGGAAAATTTATTGTGAATGTCAAAATGAGACTTGAATTTTACAGATTCATTTCAAGGTGATCACACACCCCCACAAATGACCTCAACCCTCTGAACTTTTAAATGTAAAATTGTTTAAAACAGCAAAATTAGAGATTGGGTGAAAACATGTTTCAAAATGCCGAAATTGGAATTGATTTAGGAACAGCTAACATATTGGTTTACAGTAAAAATAAAGGAATTATTCTCAATGAACCATCCGTTGTGGCAGTAGATACGGAAACAAAAACTGTCCTTGCAGTGGGGTCAGAAGCAAAAGAGATGATTGGGAAAACACCTGGAAAAATTGTAGCGATCCGTCCGATGAAAGATGGTGTCATCGCTGATTACGATATGACAACCGATTTACTCAAACAAATTATGAAAAAAGCAGGAAAAAATATTGGGTTTACCTTTAGAAAGCCGACTGTGGTTGTTTGTACACCTTCAGGTTCAACAGCTGTCGAACGCCGCGCGATCAGCGATGCTGTCAAAAATTGCGGGGCCAAGCATGTGCATTTAATTGAAGAACCCGTCGCAGCTGCAATCGGTGCTGATCTCCCGGTGGACGAGCCTGTTGCCAACGTCGTTGTAGACATTGGCGGAGGAACGACAGAGGTAGCGATCATTTCATTTGGCGGAGTTGTCTCTTGCCATTCGATCCGAATTGGCGGAGATCAACTGGATGAAGATATCATTACTTTTGTGAGAAAGAAATACAATTTACTGATCGGTGAACGGACAGCTGAACAAGTAAAAATGGAAATTGGTTATGGACTCATTGAACACGAACCTGAGTCATTAGAAGTACGTGGACGCGACCTTGTCACAGGTCTTCCAAAAACAATTACACTTGAATCAACAGAAATTCAAGGTGCTATGCGTGAATCACTTCTTCATATTTTAGAGGCGATTCGGGCTACATTAGAAGACAGCCCTCCAGAACTGAGTGGTGATATCGTAGATCGCGGCGTCATTCTAACTGGCGGTGGTGCACTATTAAACGGCATTCAAGAATGGCTCTCTCAAGAAATTGTCGTCCCAGTTCATATCGCAGCAAATCCTCTTGAATCTGTCGCAATTGGAACAGGTCGTTCATTAGAAGTCATCGACAAATTGCAAAAAACATTAAAATAATCTTCATGTTCTACTTCTTTTTTCATCATTTCGATCATATCGTGATGAATGGATAAACGTGAAGGAGGAAGAACATGTTGCTTGATTTAGGTAAACGGGTCGTTGTCACAGTCATTTTAACCGGTATTATTTTAGGAGGAATGAGCCTGTCGTTTTCACATATGCCCCCTTCTAATGCACAGCCTGTGAAACAACTGAACCGCTAAAAAAGCCGCACGAAAGCGGCTTTTTTATTTTGCTTCGGGACGGCTCCCTATTTTCCTTTTCGGTCTTAAATCTGATATGATGAACATGACTAAAGGAGGGTTTTTTATGAGTTCATTCGAAAAACAACTAGATCAATATGCAAAAACCATCGTTGAAGTAGGTGTAAATGTTCAAAGTGGTCAAGAAGTGGTCGTATCTGCGTTCACTGAATCTGTAGATCTTGTCCGCCTTGTGGCAAAACACGCATATGAGCGCGGAGCGAAAAACGTACATATCCGCTGGAGTGATGGTGTTCTTACCCGTTTAAAATATGAACATGCCCCACAAGATGTGTTTGAGCAATTTCCAGAATGGGAAGCACAGATGATGGAAACCATCGCAAAACGTGGCGGTGCTTTTATTACGATCTTGTCAGAAAGCCCTGATCTTCTAAGTGGCATTGACTCGAAAAAAATTGCTTCACAGCAAAAAGCTGCAGGTTCAGCACTTCATACATATCGTCAATACGTTCAATCTGACAAAGTCGCATGGACAGTCGTCGGTGCTGCATCAAAAGATTGGGCGAAAAAGATTTTCCCTAAGCATGCCGATGAAGAAGCTGTTTCATTATTATGGGACCAAATCTTTAAAGTCGCCCGCGCTGATCAGCCAGATCCTGTTGAAGCGTGGAAAAAGCATGATGAATCACTAAATGAAAAAGTAAAAGTATTAAATGAACGTCATTACCACAAGCTGCACTATGAAGCACCAGGTACAGATTTAACGATTGAACTTCCAGAGCAGCATATTTGGGTAGGTGCTGGCAGCGTGAGTGAACGCGGCGTATCATTCATGGCCAATATGCCGACAGAAGAGGTCTTTACCGTACCTAAAAAAGATGGTGTAAACGGGACTGTCTCTAGCACAAAGCCACTTAGTTATGCAGGAAACATTATCGATGAATTTACGTTAACCTTTGAAAATGGGCGTATTGTAGATGTGAAAGCAAAAGAGGGCGAAGACATTTTAACCTCTCTCGTTGAAACAGATGAAGGCTCACATTATCTAGGTGAGGTTGCCCTTGTACCAGATGATTCACCAATTTCTAATTCAAATATCCTCTATTACAATACACTTTACGATGAAAATGCATCCAATCACCTTGCCATTGGCAGCGGTTATGCATTTAATATCGAAGGCGGTAAAGAGATGAAACGTGAGGAATTAGACGCAGCGGGTGTGAACAGCAGTATTACACACGTCGATTTCATGAT
Organism: Bacillus sp. FS02; assembly: GCF_024398395.1. Classification (NCBI taxonomy): domain Bacteria; kingdom Bacillati; phylum Bacillota; class Bacilli; order Caryophanales; family Bacillaceae; genus Bacillus; species Bacillus sp. FS02. Next base: position 520,715 of record NZ_CP074101.1, read on the forward strand.
TGGTTCAAAGGAAATGAATATTGATGGGATCACAAAAGATGGTAAACGTGAACCGATTTTCCGTAATGGAAATTGGGCTTTTTAAGAAGTAACTTGATATAGAGACGTTTTGAAGCCTTTAAACCCTGAGTTGTCACATTTCTTTAGATTTGAACAAATTATCAAGTTCATCAGCCACGTGTTTCTGCATACTTGGAAGCACGTGGCTATATTTATCTAATGTAATTTGGATTAAGGGAGTGTCCATATAAAAAGAAAAGACAAAAATAGTAAACCATTATTCTTTTATTTTTGAAAAACTTACTGTTAAGGATACAGATGTAGAAGGATTTCGGAATATTCAAAGTGTGAGTGTCAAAGTCTATGAGGAATTTGGAAAGTTAATAGAATAGATGAAAGATAATTATAAAAAACATAATAAACAAATTATTGCTTATAGTCTTAATCCTTATGTAAAAGTGGACCCTACATCAGATAACACTGCAAAATTTCATAATATTTCAATTTGGATTAAATGAACAGTTCAAATTCATTTATTTAATGATGTTTATGTAAATTTATTAGGAGAATAAAAAAGCCATCCTTATTGGTGGCTTTTGCTCATAAATAAAACTCCACTTCATTTCATAGTGGCTAAACTATTTTGATTGTATGTTTTGTCAAATTCCATATCTACAGTATTAAACCATCTTTCTTGATAATCAAAGAAGACATAATTTAATGCAGCCGGATTAACTACACTCTCATAAATAATTCCATATACTCCATGATACTTTGCACATTGCGCTAAAAAGTTAGGAAGTAAGTACTCTTGACCGTTTTGAGTCGACTTTTCAAAACTGCAGTATTGCACTAAAGGAGATCCAGAGTCTGATAAATCTAATAACTTTACAGGTTCCGTTAATTTCCATTCAATTATGTCGTATCTTAAATTAGGATCATCTGATACAATCTCGTTTAGAGCCACTTCTTTTACATTACAAGTATATAATTCTCCGTGACCTCCAAAATTATATCTGCCTTGTCCAGATACTCCGTGTGGGGCTTTAAACATCTCTTTATCGGTAAAAGGTAGCTTTCTTATTTTGATATCTCGACTTCTTACACGGAATAAGTTTAAGTTCTCAACTATAATTAAGTTCATGTTAATTTCATCGAAAATTCTTCGTCCCACTGGATGCTCCAAACCGAGCATTGGGAATTCAACTAAATGTCTATAAAGATTAAAAACATCCTTAGTACTAAGGCTTGTTACAATATCTGTAACTGCCAATACTTTTGGTATGCCTCTCACAGGTATAGATTCGGTGTTTTCTTTATTTTCGAGAACAAACTCCAATTTTTCACTATCATCATCAAAACTTTGAAGTATTTGATAGTCATCTTTGGGTATTTTACTAAATATGTATTTGGCATCCGTTTCATTGTTTACTAAAGACATTTCATTAACCACCGAATCTGATAAAACCCAATTTGAACTGACTGATGAGAATGCACTTGTTGCTGATTTCAATGCATTCGTATTTAATCCTGATATTGAACCTGTTGCTGATTTCAATGCATTCGTATTTAATCCTGACAGTGCACCTGTTGCTAATTTCAATGCATTCGTATTTAATCCTGATATTGAACCTGTTACTAATTTATAGTTATTCACTGGAATTTCATTCCGTGAATTATCTACCTTTAAATCTTCTTTTTCATTCTCTTCTTCCACGATGAACACCTCTCTTCTACCAATATGTCTAATAAAAATAATATCAGAATTTTAGAGGGAGTTTGAAACACTCTTTAACCTCCAATTTTACAGGAGCTCTTCAGTAGCATGTTGTGTAATGTGTATTCCCCTGTTTTTAGCTGCAATAGGATATATAAACTGTGGTAATATGATTCACTTCCAACAAAAAAGAGTAGCTCCCATAGCCGTCCTAAATAGCTCTTATTTAAATACTTTCATACTGGTAACAGCTTATTATGTTGTGTATCGCTTAATCATTCTTCATATACAAATGCCTACAAGCAATTTACAAAACAACTAATATTCAACTAGTGTAAAAGCTTTTACAGTCAACACTTACCTCTACATATTTTAGCTACATTGGCACTCAAAGTAACTAGTCATTGATTTCTAGCGTTGTGTAATAGCTTACTTCTTCTTATAACAAAAGTATCTCCCCCTTTCCTTATCCACAATCTTCAAAGGAAGGAGAAGCGTTTTAATTTAAGATCAGCAAGCAAGCTTCAGAGTACCCACTTCATTCACAAAACAAACTCCCTTGATAATTTAAAGAAAGGCTGATTCTAAGGGAAACTTTATTAACTGTTAAGGTTAATTATACTATACTTTTCTGGTCACGCATTGATAATCACATTTGGTTACAAAAAAGCTCTTTTCTAGATCGTATCCATTTTATTACTCTTTTTTAAAGCATAAAACCTCTATATATCAACGTTTTCAACCTACTTTGACAATATTACTGCGGGGGATAAAGTTGAACCTGTAATCTGTAATGGAAATTGGGCTTTTTAAAGAAAAAAGACATCCTCATGTGGATGTCTTTTTTCTTTATGTTTATGCATACAGTTCTTGTAGTCTTTTTTGAATCTCTTGATCTGATAAGAACTCATCATAAGTTGTTTGCTTATCAACGATGCCATTTGGCGTCACTTCGATAATACGGTTTGCAACTGTTTCAACAAACTGATGGTCATGAGATGAGAAGAGCATAGCCCCTTTAAAGCTCATTAGACCGTTATTTAGCGCTGTGATGGACTCTAGGTCTAAATGGTTCGTCGGCTCGTCTAACAGCAAAATATTCGCTCCAGACAGCATCATTTTTGATAACATACAACGAACCTTTTCTCCACCTGATAAGACGCTTGCTTTTTTCTTCACTTCTTCCCCAGAGAAAAGCATACGGCCTAAGAAACCACGCAGGAAGCTTTCACTTTGATCATTAGGAGAATATTGACGAAGCCAATCAACAAGATCTAAATCGCTTCCTTCAAAATATTCACTGTTGTCTTTAGGGAAGAATGCTTGAGATGTTGTCACGCCCCATTTAAATGTCCCGCTGTCTGGCTCCATTTCACCAGCAAGGATTTTAAATAAAGTAGAGACAGCAAGTTCATTACGGCTTAAGAACGCAATTTTATCCTCACGATTCATAATAAAGCTGACGTTATCAAGTACTTTTACACCGTCAATCGTTTTTGATAGACCTTCTACTTGAAGGACATCATTTCCGATTTCACGCTCTGGCGCAAAATGAACATAAGGATATTTACGAGAAGATGGTTTAATGTCATCTAGCGAAATCTTATCAAGCAATTTCTTTCTTGATGTCGCTTGCTTCGATTTAGATGCGTTCGCACTGAACCGAGCAACGAATTCTTGAAGCTGCTTAATTTGTTCTTCTTTTTTCTTGTTGGCATCCTGGCTGAGTTTTAATGCCAGCTGGCTTGATTCATACCAGAAATCATAGTTTCCGACATACACTTGAATTTTTCCAAAGTCAAGGTCTGCAATATGCGTACATACTTTGTTTAAGAAATGACGATCATGCGATACGACGATGACGGTATTTTCAAAGTTAATGAGGAACTCTTCTAACCACTGAATGGCTTGTAAGTCCAAGTGGTTCGTTGGCTCATCGAGAAGTAGAACGTCAGGCTTACCGAATAAAGCTTGTGCTAAAAGCACTTTTACCTTTTCAGATCCGCCAAGCTCAGACATTTTCTTCGATTGCAGGCTCTCTGGAATACCAAGACCTTTTAATAGGATCGCAGCTTCACTTTCTGCTTCCCACCCGTTTAACTCAGCAAACTCACCTTCAAGCTCTGCTGCACGAATCCCGTCTTCATCTGAGAAATCAGGTTTCATATAAATCGCATCTTTTTCCTGCATCACATCATATAGACGTTTGTGACCCATGATGACGACTTTTAACACTTCAAACTCTTCGTATTCAAAGTGGTTCTGTTTTAAAATCGCTAAACGTTCACCAGGACTCATATGAACATCGCCCGTTTGGGCTTCAATTTCTCCAGAAAGAATCTTTAAGAACGTTGATTTACCAGCTCCATTGGCACCAATTAGTCCGTAGCAGTTGCCAGGAGTGAACTTAATATTTACTTCTTCAAATAATTTACGATCAGCAAATCGCAAACTAACATTATTCACTGCAATCATTTATTAATCCTCCATCACTCATTCATCAATATGAAGTATAACATGAATAACGATTGATAGAAACGTCTCTCGCTAAGAACAAAGGCTTTTTGTCCAATATGGTATAATAAGTGGGAATGTTTTTATTGAAGGAGTTCGGGCGATTTGAGATTACTCACACTCATGGAATACTGTTTATTGATTTTCTTTATGGGCATTTATTTATCGGCGACAGGCTTTAATGCAAGAGACTTTGGCCTTTATATTGGGCTTGTCCTCATTTACACACTGGTCCACATCTTTTCAAAACGCTTTTTACAAAAGCGCGGAAAAGACAACGTGAAAATTGGATTATTCCGTTCTGTTTTGGCGATTACCGGGTCCGTTTTCGCTTCTGTTTTGGCCATTGTCATCATTGTCACGATGCTCACACCAAATTAAAAACGACCCTACATGAAGGGTCGTCCATTCAAGCACCTTTCTTACGCAATGAGAAAGGTGTATTTATTGTGTTTGTCGAATATCGCCAAATGGGAAGAAAACAAATTCTGATGTGCCGACAATCCGATCCTTTTCAATGAGTCCGAGTCCATTTCGACTGTCCATAGAATTCAGTCTGTTGTCACCCATAACAAAGTAGTCGTTTTTCGGTACTTTCACTGGACCAAAATCTCCTGTTAAATGTACCTCATACTCTTTGGCATGCGCCTTGTTCTCTTTTAAATAAGGCTCATCTACTTTTTTACCATTAATGTAAAGCGTATCATCCTTCATTTCAATCGTGTCGCCTGGAAGGCCGATCAATCGTTTGACATAATGAATTTTCTGACCGTCTTTTCCATTAATAATCACGATGTCACCACGTTTGACTCCACCGAGATAGTTGATGGTTTTGTTAACAAACAGCTTTTCTCCATCATGAAGGGTTGGTTCCATTGACTCTCCTTCCACCACATACGGCTCAAAAATAAACGTACGGATGATGAGGACGAGGGCAAGTGCAATTAAAATGGCTTTGATCCATTCAAACAGAGAACTTTTCTTCTCTTTTTTGGCTTGTTTCTCATCAGATTGAATGTCATTTTCGTTTTGTTTGTTTTCTTCGTTCAAAATACTGCTTCCTCCTAAGACTTTCTGCTAAAAGACTTGAAACGCGAATTGAATAACTTTACTTTATCACATGTCATTTAAAAATTCACAAGACAACCATTCAATTAGATATTTTTTCCTAATTTGCTGATGATTAAACAAAAAGAAGCACCGCTCTTCACGATGCTTCTTTTCAAATTAAGCTTCTTGTCGGACTGGTTTTTTTAGAATTCCGAGAAGTAGCGCTGTAACAATGGCACCGATTAAGATGCTGATGATGTAAAGAACTGGATGGTTTGTTACCCAGAAAACGAATAGTCCGCCGTGCGGTGCAGGAAGCGTCACTCTAAAGAATTCTGTTAATCCACCTGCAACAGCTGCACCAATCACAGCTGAAGGAATGACGCGCAGAGGATCTGCCGCTGCAAACGGGATCGCCCCTTCCGTAATGAACGCAGCTCCCATGAAGTAACATGTAATACCTGCTTCGCGGTCACGTTTAGAGAATTTGTTTCTAAAGATCGTTGTCGCTAGGGCAATTCCTAGCGGCGGCACCATTCCACCTGCCATAATCGCAGCATGCGGTGCATAGTTGCCAGCAGCAATCATCGCAAGACCAAATGTGTAGGCCGCTTTGTTAATTGGACCACCCATATCAATGGCCATCATACCAGCTAAAATAATCCCCATTAATACAAGGTTTCCAGTACCAAGTGATTCAAGCCAGTGTGTTAATCCGTCCATCACCATTTTAACAGGTGTGTTGACGATGTAATGCATGATAATCCCTGTAAAGAAAATACCGAACAATGGATAGAGCAGAACTGGTTTAATACCATCGAGCGACTGTGGTACAAAAGTGAATACTTTTTTGAGCAGCACCACAATGTAACCAGCAAGGAAACCAGCAATCAATCCACCTAAGAATCCAGCTCCTGCTGCTGAGGCCATGAATCCGCCAACCATACCTGGTGCGAAACCTGGACGGTCTGCAATACTCATTGCGATAAATCCAGCTAGTACAGCAACGATTAAAGCAAGTGCATTATCTCCGCCAATCCCTTTTAATACAGCTGCAAATGAATTGAAAGAAGGATCTTTAGGGTCAGCTGAGTTAATTCCCCAGAAGAATGAAATCGCAACGAGAATACCGCCCCCAACAACAAACGGAAGCATGTTGCTTACACCGCTCATTAAGTGCTTATAGAATCCACTTCTTCCCTTGCCTGACGATTCATTCTCATCTTTTGAAGAACTGCCGCCTGAACCTTTATAAATCGGCGCATCTTGATTGATGGCTTTTTCGATCAATTCTTGCGGACGGCGAATTCCAGCTGTCACAGGTACTTCAATGACATGTTTGCCTTTAAAGCGTTCCATTTCAACTTGTTTATCAGCTGCCACAATAATAGCTGGCGCTTCTTCAATTTCTTTTGCTGTCAGGGCATGTTTAATTCCACTAGAGCCGTTTGTCTCAACTTTAATGTCAACGCCCATTTCTTTTGCTTTTTCTTTCAAAGCATCTGCGGCCATAAATGTATGCGCGATGCCTGTTGGACAAGCTGTCACCGCTAAAATTTTAGCAGGTTTTCCCGGTGCAGCCGGTTCCTCTTTGACTTCCTCTTCTTCTTCTTCATCGTCTTTATCATGTGTATTGATAATTTCAATGATTTCATCTTCAGTAGCCGCTTCAAGAAGCTGCTTTCGGATCTCTTCACGCATGAGAAGTGTGGATAAACGAGAAAGTGCTTCTAAATGCGTGTTGTTTGCGCCTTCAGTTGCTGCAATCATAAAGACAAGATGACTTGGCTGTCCGTCTAATGATTCATAATCTACACCAGCTGTTGAACGACCAAATGCAATGGCAGGTTCTTTCACACTTGCTGTTTTCGCATGAGGAATCGCAATTCCTTCTCCGATTCCCGTAGAGCTTTGTTTTTCACGATTAACAACAGCTGCTTTGTAGCCTTCTTTATCATTTAATTTACCAGCTGTATCTAATACAGTGACCAGTTCTTCAATAACGGCTTCTTTTTGCTGGCTGTCTAATTGAAGCTTAATCGTATGCTTCGTGAGTAGTTCTGTAATTTTCATGATGACTCCTCCTTTAAATGCGTGTGACTTTTACTTGTGGCAATAATGTATCGACAAGCTCTTTTGTTCCAAGTTCCTCAGAAAATGCTGTAGCACTTCCTGATGTGACGCCAAGCTTAAATGATTCTTCTATGGAAAGGCCTTTAGAAACGCCAGCTAAGAATCCTGCAACGACTGAATCCCCTGCACCAACTGAGTTGATCAGCTTGCCTTTTGGAACATTAGATTGAAAGATCCCTTCCTTACTGAATAAGAGAGCGCCGTCTCCAGCCATAGATACAATGACATGTTCAGCACCTTGTTCCAACAGCTTTTTCCCATAAGGAATGGCTTCTTCTGCAGATGAAATACTGGTTTCAAACATTTCACCTAACTCATGATGGTTTGGTTTCATTAAGAATGGTTTCAGATCTGCTGCTTTTTTTAAGGCTTCTCCAGAAATATCAAGTACTACTCTTACCCCTTGCTTCGCACATACCTCAGCAATGCGCTCATATGTGTTATGAGGCAGTGAAGAAGGAATGCTACCCGCTAATACAACGACATCGCCTTCTGTTAATGAAGTGAATTGGGATAAAAACGAATCGAACTGTGCTTCAGTAATACTTGGACCGAGCCCGTTGATTTCTGTTTCTTCGCCTGTTTTTAGTTTCACATTGATACGTGTATCTTCTGACACCTCATGAAAGGCTGTTTGTAATTGTTCGTTTTGTAAAAAGTCTTGAATATATTTGCCTGTAAAACCGCCAATGAATCCAAGTGCTTTTGATTCAACACCGTGCCGTTTTAAAAGCCTTGAGACATTGATTCCTTTACCACCTGGATATTTTTTGTCATAGGTTGAACGATTTAAACCGCCGACCGCAAAATCCTCCACGTGTACGATGTAATCAACTGATGGGTTTAAAGTAACTGTATAAATCATGTTTTCACTACCTTTATAACCGTTTTTTCATGGTAATTATCGAATGAATCCTCTTTTGCGTCGTTTGTGATAATGGTGGCTTCCTGTAAACTAGCAAAGGCTGAAAACGATATTTCGCCAAACTTTGAGGCATCTGTTAAGATGTAGGTTTTTTTCGCCTGCTTCATAGCTCTTTTTTTAATGAGTGCTTCTTCTGGATCAGGTGTTGTAAACCCTGCCTCGGGATGAATGCCGTTCGTCCCAACAAAGCTTTTGTCAAAACGGTAATTTTCCATAGCTGTCAAAGCTGCGGCTCCCACCATGGCTCCTGTTCGATGTTTCACTGATCCGCCTATCAGGTAAAAAGAAATGCCTTTTCTCATGAGTGCTTCAATGTGCATGACACCATTTGTCACCACCACGATATCTTGATCTGGATCGATAAAGTCAATCATTTGCTGTGTTGTCGTACCAGCATCTAAGTAAATACAATCGCCTTGTTTTAAAATTGATGCAGCTGCCTCTGCAATCAATGACTTTTCATGAAGGTTTTTGGCAGATTTCTCAAACACATCTGGTTCAAGACGAATACTAGATATTTTAGCAGCTCCTCCGTGAACTCTTTTAAGAAAGCCTTTTTCTTCGAGGGCTGATAAATCTCTTCTAATTGTAGATTCAGACGCATCCGTCATAATCGTTAAGTCCTGTATTTTGATGACATCGTTTTCTTCTAAATAGTCGATAATGAGTTGATGTCTTTCTGGTGTGAGCATTGAAAACACCCCCTTTTGAAAACGTATTCATTTTGCGCGCACCTTTATTGTAATCGCTTTTTTCAACATTATCAATACAAAACAATCAAATACATTCAATAACTATCAAAATCTTTCACAATGGTCATCTTACCTTTATATGTACCATTTGTAAACTGAAAAATATGTGACATTGAGAAGAAAGTCATGATATTAGCATTTCTATCATTTTTCATTTCATTCAATTGAACGAAAAAAAGCCTTTATGCGTTTTGCATAAAAGCTTCAGGTGTGGAGCAGCAGGCAATATATCTCGTTCTACCTTCTTGTCAGCACTTTGAAAGTTAACTTTAGGATTATTCATATCTAAGTGATTCAATCGGATCGAGCCTCGCTGCTTTATTGGCAGGAATCAGTCCAAAAATAATACCAATGAGCATACTAAATAGGACGCCTCCACATACGATTTGCCACGATACAAGAGAAGGCCACCCTGCAAACAGTGACACAAGTGAAGCACCTCCGAAGCCAAGCGCAATTCCAAGTAACCCACCGATCAGTGTAAGGACGACAGACTCAATTAAAAACTGAACGAGTATTTGAGCCCTAGTTGCCCCAAGTGCCTTTCGAATTCCGATTTCTCTTGTTCTTTCTGTGACAGATACGAGCATAATATTCATGACACCAATGCCGCCAACAAGTAATGAGATTCCAGCAATTGAGCCAATGATTGTTGTCATGACAGACGTAATTTGACCAATGCCTGCTGCAATCTCTTCCAGATTGATCATTTCGTAAGCATCGTCTGTATGGTGATTTTCATTTAAGCGTGCAGCCGCACTCTTTCCCACTTCTTTCATTTGATCAGCATGTGCGACTTGAATAGACAACTTATCATATTCTTTCACACCAAATGCAGTTGTCAGCATTGCAAAAGGGACATATATTTCATTCATATCAAATGAAAACAGCCCTTCCTGTTTTGCTAAAACTCCGATCACCTCAACCGGCTGTCCATTCATCCAAATCAACTCGCCTACTGCCTTCTCTCCATTAAACAATTCTTTTTGTATCCCTTCTGAAATAACAGCTGCCCTTCTTCCGCTCCTAAAATCGATTTCACGTAAGTCCTGTCCTTCTGCTATATGTAAAGAATGTACATTCGTGTAGCCTTCATTAATCCCATTGACCGTTGCATCTATTGTTGTATCTTGGAATCTTAATTGCATGCCTTGTGCAGTGGAGGAGGCAACCTGTTTAACCCCATTCAATGCTTGAACACTTTGAATGTCTTCTTCAGTAAATGTGGCTTCAAATAACGCATTAGGATTCGCATTTAACTCCTCATCAGAGGGTGTATAGGTCATATCAATGGTATTGTTTGGCCCTGAAATTGATTCTTTCAGCATTTGCTCTCCGCCTTGACCGATGGCAACGACTGCAATCACTGATCCAACCCCAATAATAATGCCAAGCATTGTTAAAATAGACCGCAATTTATGAGCTAGGACAGAATTCAGCGCTATTTTGATATTTTCAAAGAGTTTCATTCATTGCGTCTCCTTGTATCAATCTATCTTGAACGAGGCGTCCATCTCTTACAACGACTATCCGGTTTGTATACGCAGCTATTTCTTCTTCATGAGTAACGAGCACAACCGTTGTTCCTTCCTCATTGAGCTTTGTAAACTGTTCCATAATCGAGCCGCTCGTTTTTGAATCAAGAGCGCCTGTTGGTTCATCTGCCAAGATGAGCTTCGGCTCATTGACAATCGCTCGTGCGATGGCTACTCTTTGCTTTTGACCCCCTGACAACTCGTTTGGCATATGCTTCATTCGATCTGCCAAACCAACCTTTTCAAGTGCCATTTCCGCACGTTCTTTTCTTTCCTTTTGACTGATACCAGCGTAAATCATCGGAAGTTCAACATTTCGCCTCGCATTTAATCTAGGCAGTAAATAAAATTGTTGAAAAACAAAACCAATGGATCGATTTCGAATCACTGCGAGTTCTTGATCCTTTGCTGCCGACAGCTCCATACCTTGAAAATGGTACTGTCCGGAGGTCGGGTGGTCCAAACAGCCAATGATATTCATTAACGTTGATTTTCCAGAACCGGACGGGCCCATAATGGACATATACTCGCCTTTACCAATGACGAGGTTCACATCACTTAATACATCAAATGTCTCCTCAGCGACTTCGTAGCTTTTTGTCACGTTTGAAAGCTGAATCATTCAGCATTCACTTCCATTCCGTCATACATATCATCTGATGGCTCTGCAATGATTTGATCTTCTTTTGTTAAACCTTTCGTCACTTCAAGATCTTGACCTGACGTTTCACCTAATGTCACTTTTACTTTCTTCAGTGCATTCTTTTCAACAACATAAACGTATGATCCATCTTTCTCTTTTTTCACGGCTGTTTCAGGAATTGTGAGCACTTGACGCTTGTCCGTTTCAATTTCCATGATCATTTTAAAGCCTGGTTTTGCATCCGGCTTTTTCCCTTTTATTTCAATTTCGACTGGATATTGTACGGTTTGATCACTAGCAGCTGTTTCTGCTGTTGACTGGGCAGGCACAGTGCCCACTTTTTTCACCACTCCTTGCCAGCTCTTTCCGCGAATGACATCAGACGTTACCTTTACTTTTTGTTTCTTTTTGACTTTCATAGCGTCATACTCAGTGATTAAGCCTCGTACGATCATTTTTTTCTCATTGCCAATATGGATCACCGGCTGCCTCTCTTCTAGCTTCCCTGCGCCAGCATCTTGCTCGATGGAGATGACTGTTCCTTCAATTTTGCTATGTATCGTTAAATTTTCTATTTGTGCCTTTACTTTTTCTTGGTTAAGCTCCGCTTGTTTTTGCTCTAATTCAGCAGCTTTGAGTTCGAGTTCAAGCTGATCTCGCTCGTTTTTCGAATCAGAGCCCACCTTTTTTCCCTGATTTTCATCTAATGTATTGAGTCTATTTTGTAATTGTTCAAGCTTTAGTGTACTTGATTCAGCCGCAAGTGCTTGCTGCTGTTCTTCAAGCTCCAGTTCCTTATTTTCATATGTTAGGAGCGGTGTTCCAACTTTCACCTTTTCTCCTTCTTTCACAGCGATATGATTCAGGCTTCCCTTCTCCTCTTCTGTATAAATGAATTGCTCCTCCGAGAATGAAAGTGTTCCAGGCGTCATCACCGTAGAAGTTATTTCTTTTGATGCAAGTTGGACTGTTTTAAATGATGCCGTAGAGGCAGGCTTTGATTGGTTTTTTGCAATATTAAATCCAATAAATAGACCAATCACAATAATGATAATGGATCCGATGATGATTTTCTTTCTCATAAAAACATTCTACCCCCAGCTTAATGACATGTTAATGGTGATTGTGGTTCCTACATATTGAAAAATTAAAGATAGCACATAAAAGACAGCTACAATGATCCAAGATATTTTTGGCGAAGTGCGGCCGACTTTGATCAATAAAAAGCCTGTTAAAACAAGATTCCAGATCACAAAAAGATCGATATTTGCTAACACGGCATGCCATGGACCAGACATTCGAATGAATGCGTTTAATGAGGTAACCGTGATATCTTTTGGCACATGAAAAAAAATGATCGCTAAATGAGAAATGATCGTACCAATGATCGTAATAGGTGTGATATAAAGCACACCTGAAAATAGCTGCTGAAACGTTGCATCACCTTTTGCTAAAAAGACGATGAACTTGTATACGGCAGTATTAATGACAATCCCAATGACCAAACCAATGAGCGTGATCACATAAACGAAAGGGATTGGTAAAATTAAATCTGCCCACATTCCTTCATTCACTAGCTGAGACAAATAAGTGACAACAACTGTTAATACAAGCACACATGATAAAGGCCACCAAACGAATGGCTGCTCCCACACTCTTTTCAAATGCTCTGATGGTCTTGTGCTTACGCCTATAATTGTGGGTTTTTGCGTTGTTTCTTTCATCAAATGTCATCCTCTCCATGTGCTGTAAGTATGGAAACGTTTTTTCATACTCTTGTTGTTCCTATTTTATCAAAAGATTGCCAATAAGTGATAGATCATTTGATTTTCTTATTTTCATAGTGATAGGATTGAATCTATTATTCTATTTTCATGAACGACATCCTTCAAATGATACCTTGATCCGACCATATTCATATGAAAAAATCATGATTTTACTGACTGAAAAACATTTTATGAAGTAAACAACATGTCTTTCGGAATAAATATCCTTTTCCTTTGGATTCAGATGGTCTCATTTAGACACAACAATTTTTTGTTAAAATATTCCTAGTAATTTCAATGAATCCCGGCTTTATAGGACTATGTTTAGCGCCTTTTATAGAACAGATAAGCCTTTAGTATCAATACTTTCATATTAAAAAAATAAAAATAAAAGGATTTTACTTGATCAAATGTTATTTTTTCATATAATGTAAAATAGAGGTAGGTTAAATGATAGTGGAAATGGAGTCAAGTGAATGTTAAGAGAAAAATTGAAAATGCAATTGATTTTACTTTATGAAAAGGAACAAGAAGCATGGCAATACTTTCGAAAGGAAAGAGAACTGATTTATCATGAGCTTAAATTACTTGATATGAAAGAGAGCAGACCTTCTAATGACAAAATATACTACGCAGCAAGGTGTGTAGATATTATTAAAGAAAAAAAGGGAAGCATCGTGAGCACAAAAGAACTAAAAGAACAGCTTCAAGCTCAAACAGATTTCAATGTGAGACGAATCAGCGAATTGTATGATCTCATTCAACAGCTCGATCCTCACATTTCTAAAGCACGCCGGGGATGTTTTATTTACGAAGATCATACCCAAGTACCTCTACAATCTTTTCACACATAAAAAAATTGGTTACAGCCGCTGGCCATAACCAAATCCTCTAATATCTATTATCCACCACTTACAGGAGGAATGAGTGCAACAGTGTCCCCGCTACGCACTTCAGCATTTCCCCTCGTATATATTTCGTTGACTGCAACCATCACGTTTTGTGCAGTATCAACACCATATACCTCCTGTAATTCTATTTTAATCTCATCAACCGTTGTTTGATCTTTTTGAATGATGATTTGTTGTTTACCGGCCTTCTCAGCAAGGCCGGCGAACAATAATACGCTAATCATGCCGCTTCCCTTCTTTCTCGTTAAGTTGGAGAGTACTAGGTTTTCCTTCAGGGTAAGAAACGGTTTCAAGCTGATCACCTATCCAAGCCTCTCCATCTTCCCAGTATTCCTTTTTCCAAATAGGAACTATTTCCTTTATTCGTTCAATCGCATATTCATTGGCTTCGTATGCAGCTTTCCGATGAGGTGATGAAACAGCTATTGCCACTGCAATGTCACATATCTCAAGAATGCCAATACGATGCACAATGGCAGCTTCTGTATCAGGCCAGCGTTTTTTAATTTCTTGTCCAATTTGACTCAACATATTTTCCGCCATTGGTATGTATGCTTCATATGTTAAACGCAGCGTTTTTTTGCCATTTGTCCATTCTCTTACCGTGCCTATGAATGTCGTAATGGCTCCCGCTTTGCGTCTTGTGACATGCTGAATCAATTCATTCACATCAATTGGCTCTTTTGTGATCTTAAAAAGTTCATTCATAAGACGCTTCCCCCTTCAATAAATTAAAAGCAAATGTGATCCCGCGCTTGTCAAATGCTGAAAACACAGGAAACGGGTATTTCTCAGAGAATTGTATTTCTTTATTGAAATAAATGGCTGCTTGTATATGAGAAAGCGTCGAAAGATCAATGAGTTCCTGTTCGTCTTTGACACACAGGATTTTGCGGTAAGGCGCCTGTTTGTATCCTTCGATCAAGACGGCATCTAAAGGAAGATGCTGACACATGTTGATTAGTTGTGTGAATGTCATGTGCCGTATGAAAAAGTGACATTCACCTTCTCCCTCCACACCTACGGCAAATGCACCCGCTTGAACATATCGATCCGTATCTTTTTGTTTGGACAGACGGTCTGGTTTTCCGCCATGTCCATGATGTTTAAAGCAGCCTAGCTGCATTTCTTCTTCATCCGCCAGCTGACATAATTTTTCGATCAGCGTCGTTTTACCACTATTTTGAAAGCCCACGACTTGTAGAATGTTTAATTTGTCATCCAACATGAAGCACCGCCTTCGTGGTGAAATAGCAGAACGCTGACCTGGTCACCTGCACTAAACCCTCTTGTTCCTCCAGGCAAAACAATGAAACAATCAGCATGAGCAATAGATGACACCGCACTAGATTTATCAAGACCTGTTGGCGTCACACTCAGCTGGCTGCCAGCGAAATCAATTGATGCTCTAACAAATCGAGTGAACGGATTGGCTTTTGGAAAATCATGTGTCAGCTTCGCCTCAGTAAAAACAGGAAATGGATTTTCTTTCAAACACCATTTATAAATGATCGGTTTGACAAATAGTTCAAATCCAACAAAACAGGCAGCCGGATTTCCTGACAGCCCATAAAGCAATTGACCATTTGGCAACGCAGCAACGGTCGTCACACTTCCAGGTCTCATCGCCACTTTATTAAACAACACCTCTGCACCTAATTTTTCATAAATAGCAGGTAAAAAGTCAAAATCACCTACCGATACACCACCTGTTGTGATGAGCATATCAACTTTGCTTAAGGCTGCTTTTACTGCTTCATAGCTTTGATCAAAATCATCGGATACACCGCCTAAATCAAGCGGTTCTCCTCCAGCTTCAAGAACCTGGGCGTAGACCATGCTCAGGTTACTGTTTCTAATTTTACCGTCCACCATGGCATCACTTACTTGTAGGAGCTCGGTACCTGTTGAGATGATACCGATCACCGGTTTTTTGACGACTGGCACAACCGCATACCCGAACGTTGCCAATATCGCCGTCACGCCTGGTGTTACTTTTGAGCCTTTTTTGATCATGACGTTCCCTTTGAAGGTCTCTTCTCCTTGCCGAGAAATATTGTCCCCCTTTTTCAGCGGTCTTTTAAGTGACATCAACGATTTACCGTCTTTTTCGAAGGTTTTCGTCAATTCGAGCATGATCACAACATTTGCTCCTTTTGGAATCTTCGCTCCTGTCATAATGCGAATCGCTTGAAAAGGACCGATCGTTTTTGCAGAAACAATACCTGCCCCAATATGATCAATGACCTCAAATTCAACCGGATGCTCGCTTGATGCTTCCTTTGTATCTTCTGCCCGAAGTGCAAAACCATCATACGGAGAACGATCAAAGGCAGGAACATCATGGTCTGCTAAAATATCCTCTGCAATCCATCTTCCAAGGCTGTTCTTTAAAGGAACCCATTCGACTTTTCCATGTTTTTGAAATTGGTGGACTTTCTTTACTGCCTCTTCTACTGGAATTGGCTGTCGTCTTTCCATCACTTCTCACTCCTATATGCCTAGCAGTCTTGCTAGTAATGAATTGGCTACTCTTTCATCATTTGTCCCATGGATTAATACACGTCCTCCTTTAAAACAAACGATACGGTGTGTTTCATAGCGTATATGAATTAAAAAATCGTTCACTTCCACCTCACAAATAGAGGACAGACGCTCTTTTACATGCTGAAATGAAAGGTTTTCCAAATCCTTCGATATGATCTGAATGGTGTCACGCCCGCAAAGAATCGCTGTTTTTTTTCGCTGTTCATCTAAATATGGATACGTTCTATGTGTGCCGCAAGATGGACAGCTTTCCTGCTTCGTACGAGATACATCCATTTTAAACAAAGACGACTGCCACAAATCAAACGTGACAAACTTTCGCTCCATTTGCTCTTCATGCCCTGTTAAATATTTTAATGCCTCTGTTTGCTGATAAGCCGACACCATTTGGACAGCAGGAGAAATAATACCAGCTGTATCACATGTCAAACCCCCAACAGGCACTGAGGTAAACACACATGATAAGCAAGGTGTTTTGCCCGGCAAAATGGTCATATACATTCCCTGACTGCTCACACAGGCACCGTAAATCCAAGGCGTATTTGTTTCTAAAGATAAGTCATTCATCACCATTCTTGTCTCAAAATTATCAGTCGCATCAATGACGATATTTGCTTTTCGGAATAAAGGTCTTAACAGCTCTACTCCTGCATCTTCAATAATGGCGTGTATGGTCACTTCATGGTTGATCTCTTGGAGACGTTTTTTCGCCGCTGCCGCTTTTGGCACATGCATCTTTGCATCGTGTTCAGTGTACAGCTGCTGCCGCTGTAAATTTGAGAATTCGACATAATCACGATCTACAATCGTCAAAGTACCAATTCCAGATCGGACAAGCCCTTCAGCAGATGCTGTTCCAAGTGCACCAGCTCCAACAATAAGGACATGACTTTCGGCAAGCGCAGACTGCCCTTTTTCGCCTACCGGAGGGAACAAGATTTGCCTTGAATATCGCTCGTTCAATATTGTTCTCTCCTTCTCGTTTTTATGTATCATATCATACCGTTTTCAGGTAAATCGCTTCTTTTATTGATATTGTGAAATTCATTTGGTGCCACGTTCAGTTCGTCGGCTGGAACAACCTGGACGTGAAGTTTTTGTAATAAATCTTTGATAGCTAATTGATTCTCTTTTAAGCACGCAGAAATAAACGGAAGACTGCGGCGGTGATAAAGCGCAAATAACGGCTGTAATCTTTCCTGCACCATCGGGACCACAGCATCTACATGCTCATGGCAATAAGAAGATAAAGCGACGGCTGTCTCTTTTCGTATGAATGGCATATCACATGCCGTCACTAAATACCACTCTGCTTCTTGCTTTTGCATAGCGGTATATATGCCTGCAAGCGGGCCATACCCACGCACCTGTTCATCATCTAACCAAACAGCTTGTTCCCCTCTTGCTTTGAAAAAAGGCAGAAGCTTCGGGTGACTGATGATGATGGTTTCCCCTTTCAAAAGTTGCTCTTTCACATGTTCATATAGTGGTTTCCCCTGATAGACATGACTTGCCTTTGGCTCTCCAAAACGCCTAGAAGCACCTCCGGCTAGTATCACATTCACTATTCTCATCATCTCATCCCCTTTGATATGGTTGTTCTAATCGCACTCATTTCGCATACTTTATTGATAACATGAATAAGGAGGGTCTACCTATGAACCGGCGCCATGCTTCTCCCCTATTCCATGATCTGTCTCAAGAAAATCTATTTTTAAAAGCTGAAACGGCCAAATATCAACAGATGATTTCAGATTTACAGTCCACGTATACCTATGCTAAAAACAAGAAGCTATCTCAAGAATATCATGAGATGAAAAAGGATTTCACTCAATTAAAACAACAATTGGATGAAATGACCATTGACCAAGACGAAGCATCATCTAAAATACAAGATCTCTCTTATAGCAAATCGGAATTATTACATAAAATCGTCCTTCTTCATGAAATGCTGCAAAAGGAAACCTATCATAGACGAAAAGAAACAGAGGAAAAGCACCGATTGCATTTGAAGGTTGTAAAATATAAGGAAATGTCTCAGCAACTACAGGAGCGATTACTAGACCAAGATAAACAGCTTGCAAAAGAGGAGAAAAAAGGAAATACTTTATCCGCTGTGATTGAAAAACTGCAGCAAACTCTAGGCGATAAAAACGCAGAGCTTCATTTATTACAAGAAGGCGTCCGGCATCTACAGGAGCGTTTTTATGAAACACAAGAAAAATTACTGCAAATCGAAAAAGCAAAAGAAGCCATTTTTTATGAAACGCTCACGAGCTACCAAAAACAGTTGGCCGAAAGCGAGGAATGGATCGCTTCTCATTTTGCTGATATCGACCAGTCAGCCCAAACAAATGCCGAGCCGTTCTCACAAGACCCTATTTTACAAACAACCGAAGAAATAGGACCGATTTTGAAGAAACTAAACGAACAAGTAGAAACGCTCCAGGCAAAAGTTGATGCGGTGCAGCGGAGTGGAGAGGTCATGACAGTGAAGATCGATGGATTTAAAAAACAGCGCGACAACATGCCCAAAGAACGAAAGATTGTCTATACAGTTGATCAAAAAAAGTGATTCATTCATCACGTACGCAAGAAAAAACTGCTGGCATTTACGCCCAGCAGTTTCTTTTTTATTTATTCGTCTTCTGTTTGAATGTCGCCTTCTAAAATATACTGTCCGCGATAAGGTTTCTTCACTTCTGGGTACATTTTAATTAAGCTTTGCATAAACGTTGTCATATTTGGAATTTCAAGACCGCTCTCTTTTTCAATCTCTTTTTGAAGTTCAGAGCTTTTAATCGCCGCATTATGACGCTTTAATGTTTTGATTGCAGCTTCACGAAGCTTAGCTGCCTTTGATCCAGGTCTAGCTGTGCCTCTTCTGCGTCTTGTAGATCCTTCAGGAATACCTACAGGTGCACCATTTAGCTGACCTGTTCCTAAAGATGATGTAACGTTTGACTGCGTTTGCGCAGGCTGATTGTAGCTTCTCATTTCTTGTGCAGCCAGCTCAGCTAATACAGGCAGTGAATCTGTTTTTCTCTCTGTACGTACTTCTTTTTTTGTATCTGTGACGAGACCTGTACCTTGACGGTCTAATTCTCTTAGTTTTGCGTAAATCGCATCTCGTTCAATTTGATATTCACGGATGACCTTTACTTCTGCTTCATTTAATTGTTCCAATCGTAAACGTAACGCTTCCCTCTCATTAAACAATGGATTTCCCCCTCATCATATAAAAAATATTCTATAGTAAATATTAGATTAGAAAACTAATTTTATCAACTATTTTTTTATCATTTTACAGTTTGCTATCAGATAGGTATTTCCAACTAAAATTTTGCCAAAGAAGAAAAATCGGCACCCATTTCATTGCCACTATAGGCTTTTGACCACCTTTAAAATATTGTAAAAATTTTGAATAAATGCTTATACTACTTGATTTATATAGTTATTTACCAAACTGAAATTTCTTTTGTGCAAAAACGTTCTGAATAGTAAAAAGTTAAAATCTTTACATTTTCATTTCAAAATAAAAATGTAAATAGGTCATAATACCTTTTTATTTTAGGAAATTTTTTTAATGAAATCCCTCATTTTCTCTTTTCTTAGGCATTCCACCTACAATCATATTCATCCAGTGCAATATGTCTCCTATTTTTCCCCATGAAAAAACCCCCATTCATGGGGGGAAAGCCTATTCTGCAGCCTTTTCAGACTCAGAAAGAACTCGATTGACACGTTTTTCAAGCATTTTCATACCGCTTCCGCCAGCTTGGAAGTGGCGTAAAGCACCTGTTTTATCGAATACATAGTAAGCTGGTACATATTCGTTCTCAAATGCTTCTGTTAATTTATGGTCGCTGTCTACAAAGATTGGCTGAGTGATTTCATGCTCATTTGCAACCTCTTTGATTTTTTCTAGATCAAGGTCATCCTCTGAACGTGGCATGTGAACTGCGATCACGTTTAGTTGATCTTTGTATTCATCACGGAATTGGTTCACTTGCGGCATCGCCTCTTTACAAAGGTGACAGCTAACTGACCAGAAGTGGATCAATGTTGGTTTATCACCAATTAATTCTTCTCTTGTTACTTCTCCATTTAACCATTCTTTTGCACCAGTTAGTTCTGGCATTGGTTGACGTAATTTCATTTTGAAGCGCCTCCATCCATTGTATGTCTCGAAACAAAAAAGTCTAACATCAGTTAGACCCCAGCATGTAGACAAACCCTCGCATTCTTTTTCGGTCCTGCGTGCTGGTGCTCACGGAATGTCACATTCGCTTCGCGCCAGTACTCGTTCTTCCTAGACTTCAAAGGTTTTTTATCACGCTGAAAAGAAGACAAAGGGCTAAAATCAAGTTCATTTTAGCCCTTTGTCAACAATCTGAAGGTCTAACACCCGTTAGACTGTTTCTTCAACTATCAATTAAAGTGTTTTTTGACCAGGTTTCCAGTTCGCTGGGCAAAGTCCACCAGTTTGTAATGCTTGAAGAACACGTAGTGTCTCATCTACATCACGACCGATATTGTTGTGGAATACTGTTTGATATTGAAGTTCGCCTTCTGGATTAATGATGAATAGACCACGAAGTGCAATTCCTTCTTCTTCAATTAAAACACCGTATTCTCTAGATACTGTGTGGTTTGTGTCAGCAGCTAGTGGATATTTTAATTCACCAAGACCATTGTCTTTACGATCTGTGTTGATCCAAGCAAGATGCGTATGGATTGTATCAGTAGATACACCAATGATTTCTGCATCTAAATCTTCAAACTCATCATAACGATCGCTCATTGCTGTAATTTCAGTTGGACAAACAAAAGTGAAATCCATTGGATAGAAGAAAAGAACTGTCCATTTGTCATTCTTGATGTTTTCCTCTAAACTCACTTTACCAAATTCCTTATTAGCAAGTACTGCTTCCATTTCAAAACGTGGAGCTTGTTTTCCTACAAAACGCTCTGCCATATGTAAATCCCTCCAAAAATAATATCTTTATACAGACTTCTTAGCTGTATATAAAATGAGAATCAACAGGTTGAATTCTCATTTAGTTAATAACTTCACAAATATAATTATAATACTTAAGCGATTTTTAGTCAATATTAATTAATAATAAATTTAATTAACGATTTGTCACAATCTCTCGCTCCAACTATTAAAAGTTTAACATGACTTGCTTAAGGGAACAAATGATTAGCTTCTCATTTCGCACATACATAGAAAGGTTTTGAAGATCATGAAAGCACTTGAACAAGTAGATTGGGTTTCCATCATCATGAATATCAGTATGATTTTGCTAAAACTCATTGCTATTTTTGTGATTTATTTTATCATCAGAGCGATTGGAAATAAGATGATTAAGCGTGCCTATTCAGCATTCTCTGAGAAGCACGATGTCTCTTTATCACGAGCTCAAACGCTGCAAAGTCTTACCTTAAATATTTTCGCCTACTTGCTGATTTTTATTCTAGTTGTGATGATCCTCGACTTATTTCATTATAACCCAACCGCCTTGCTGGCTGGCGCAGGTGTTGTAGGACTTGCCATTGGATTTGGCGCTCAGGGATTGGTGAGTGATATTGTGACAGGCTTCTTCATACTGCTGGAAAAACAATTTGATGTCGGCGAGTATATAACGGTTGCTGGTTTCGATGGGATCGTTGAACAAATTGGACTGAGAACAACACAGCTTCGAAGCTTTGATGGCACTCTTCATTTCATTCCGAACCGAAGTATACTGAATGTAAGCAATCATTCACGAGGGACGATGCAGGCACTCGTTGATATCGAATTATCCCCAGATGAAAATGTGGATCAGATGATCACCACTTTGCAAGCAGCCTGTGATGAAGTTCGTGAGAGCATGCCGCAAATCATTGAAGGTCCTCAAGTCGTTGGAGTGGAATCATTTGGCTCCTCATCCCTCGTCCTTCGTATCATTGCAAAAACTGAAACGATGGAGCAGTGGCGTGTCGAACGAATTCTACGCAAAAAAATGAAAGAAGCACTCGATCTAGCCAAAGAGCAAAAAGAACCAGGATCATAATATCCTGGTTCTTTTTTGTTAGTTTTATTGAACACGCTGTTCTACTTCTTGACAAATTTCATCAGCCGTCATACCTGACGCTGTAATGACAGATGCCTTTGTCGTTGTGTCTGAAATGCCAAGAACATTTGAATCTAGTCCTGTGACCACATAGCAGTCACACTGATCCATTTGCTGTTCATTTTGAATACGTACGACATCATACCCTTTTTGCTTCAAAAGCTCTTCTACATCGGATAAAGATGGTTCTACACCAATTCTTGTCATAATCAAGAACACCTCCTGTTCATAAGGTGTACAGGAGACCATTTGATTATTCATTCACCTGCTTGCTTTTTAAAATAAGCTGTCATGACGTTTACAGCTGTTTCAATCGCATTTTCGTCAGGCGTGAGTTTTGCATGGTGCAGACCATATTCTGAATCTACCCCTAGCCAAAACATGAACCCAGGGTATTTTTTCAGCATGTAGCCGAAATCTTCTCCTGTCATCGCTTCTCTGCATTCAATGACATTCGCAAGACCTTCTTCGGCTACATATGACATAAATTCCTCTGTCAAATCCTTTGAATTGTCCACTTCGTAATAAGATGAAGGGTATCGAACTGTCGCCTTGCATTCGTAGCCAATTTCAATTCCCTTTGCCAGTGCTTCAATTCGTTTTCTCACCTTTTCCATAGACTCTGGCGAGAGCGTGCGAATGGTTCCATCAAGCTTTGCATGCTGCGCAATGATATTTTGAGCAGTGCCACCTGTAATCGTGCCAACTGTAATGACGGCACTATCAAGAGGGTCCACATTTCGTGAAATCACCGATTGCAGCTGCCCTACTAGTGCACTTGCAGCCACCACCATATCATTTGCTAAATGAGGGTATGCGGCATGCCCGCCTTTTCCTTCAAGATCGATCACAAGCTCACTCGTATTAGCAAATAATAGGCCCGGCTTTGTTGCAATCGTGCCGACTGGATATTCAGGTGCAATATGCAGCGCTGTAATAAAGTCTGGCGTCCACTTTTTTAGAACATCACTTGTAAGCATTGGTTCAGCTCCGCCTGGCCCTTCTTCTGCCGGTTGGAAAATAAATAGCAGATCTTCTTTGATTGGCTGATACACGAAATGATCAATGATACCAAGCGCAATGGTCATATGAAGATCATGTCCACATGCATGCATGTGGCCTTCATGTACCGATTGAAATGGATAGCCCGTTTCTTCAGGGATAGATAATCCGTCCATATCTGCACGATACGCAAAGACGCGCGTAGGATTTGTCCCTTTTACTTTCACAAAAAGTCCAGTCCGCCATGTTTCCATCTCGATTCGATCTGTTGGGTACGATTCGAGATGCTTGATGAGGTAAGCTTGTGTTTTAAATTCCTTAAAACCAAGCTCAGGAATTTGGTGCAAATCTCTTCGAATGGATATTAATTGCTCACGATTTAACAAGTGAACTCGCTTCCTTTCCTCTATACGAATAAGACGTGGATATATCATCCACGTCTTCAGCTGCGAATTGTGTCAATTAAAGCTGACGCAGTTCTTGTTTGATTTCAGTTTTACCTTTTGTTTTTTCATCAATGTCTTTGATTTTCTTTGCAGGTGTACCTGCTACAACCGTGTAAGGCTCGACATCGTTCACAACGATCGCTCCAGCTGCTACAACTGCACCTTTCCCAATCGTCACACCTTCTAAAACAACAGCGTTTGCACCAATGACAACATCATCTTCTACTACAACTGGCTTAGCAGAAGGCGGCTCAATAACACCTGCAAGAACAGATCCCGCACCGATATGACAGTTCTTACCTACTGTCGCACGGCCGCCAAGAACAACGTTCATATCAATCATCGTACCTTCACCGATGACTGAACCGATATTAATAGATGCACCCATCATGATGACTGCATTATCGCCAATTTCCACTTGATCACGAATGATTGCACCTGGCTCAATACGTGCTTTGATGTTTTTCAAATCCAACATAGGAATCGCAGAGTTACGACGGTCATTTTCCACGACAACATCTTCAATTTTGTCTTTGTTTGATGCTAGAGCTTCTTGAATTTCGCTCCACTCACCGAAGACAACACCAGTGTTACCTGTGATAAATGTTTTTGCATGTTCACCAAATTCAATACCTTCTAAGTCCCCTTTAATATAGACTTTCACAGGTGTTGATTTTGTACTATTTTGAATAAATGAAATAATTTCATTAGCGTCCATTTGTTTCATGTATGTATGTCCTCCTCTTAATTTATACTTCATTACTGTACCAAAGGAGAGTTTTAATGACAAGTGAAAGAATCGTCTGCGCCTTGGCAAATAAAACAAGCGGGCCTCTTTATCCCGCTTCTTGCTGGTGAAGATGAACAAATTGTTTACCAAAAGAAATCAATTCCTCTTCCTCGTTTCCTTCTGGATTCAGCTCAATTTTGATGGATGGCAGGACGATATCACCGCCCAGCTCCTTCACTTTTTCTTCAATTAAATCCACAGCTCCGCAAAAATGTTCATAAGATGTATCTCCAGAACCGAATACAGCAAATGCTTTACCCGTCAAATCAAGCTCTTCCATTTCCTCATATAGATCAATAAAATCATCTGGAAGATCACCATCTCCCCAAGTATATGCACCTAACAGAATGTGCGAGTAATCATGAAGGAGTTCAGCATCAATATCCATCGCTTCATGCCGATCCACGCTAGCCCCAGCTTCCTTTAATCCTTTTTCGATTAAATCAGCCATTGCTTCTGTATTTCCTGACATTGTGGCATACACCAATAAAACTTTTTTCGTCACTTTTTCTTCCTCCTTATTAATGAATCAGTGCAGGTTCCTCATAAGGCCTGACAAACTTACTTTCATATAAACCCGCACAGAAAAAATTCTCCTTTTGATTGGCGACACGAAAACCGTGCCCTTT
The DNA here is from genome assembly GCF_024398395.1 of Bacillus sp. FS02. Lineage (NCBI taxonomy): Bacteria > Bacillati > Bacillota > Bacilli > Caryophanales > Bacillaceae > Bacillus > Bacillus sp. FS02. Next base: position 546,194 of record NZ_CP074101.1, read on the forward strand.
GATCGTATCAAACCATTTGAGCTCTTTTTGCTCTATATCAAGCTGATACACTTTAGAAAATCCATGCTCGTCCTGTGAGGTGGTCACATACACAATGCCGTTATCCTCTGACACATCCAAAAATGATTCCTCTCGCGCAAAAGCTTGTGATTGAATATCATGCAGCATATTTGTATGTAGGTCTAAAATTTGAACAGATCCTCTTTTCCCTTTTTTAGAGCCCAACGCGCAGACAAGGAGGTGTTCTCCGCAAAGCAACATAGAAGCAGTCATTCGGTGCTCTTCTCTGTTTAGGAGAAAAACCTGTTCACTTTGGAAGTCATACACCCATATTCCTCCATGCACCTCATGAATCTGTGTTCCAATATAAAGATAATCGCCGGCTACACATAATGAGCGAATCACAGGGGGATGATTTACATGAGCAAATGGCTTCATAATTTCCCAGGAAATTCCGAAATCGGTTGACACATAAATACTATGCTTTCCATGTGCGCATACAAACCCATCTTTGCGTCCTGTAATAGACCAAACAACTGCATTTGTCGGAAAAGATGATAGCGCCCATGTGTGGCCCTCATCTCCTGATCGTATGACAGTTCCATTTTCACCAACTCCGAACAAATACGGACCAATATAACTGATAGCGTGGATTTTATGCTTGAGCTTAAAAAGCTGCTGCCATCCACCCTCCACACTGTAATGGAAAATACCTTCTCGTTTGACAGCAACAAAGTAGCCGCCACTTTTAGACGCAGCAACAGCTGTCGCACCTTTATGAAACATGATTTTCAACTCTTTTCTCAGACAATGATGCCCACGTTAAAAAACTCGTTGCAAACTCCTCACAGCACGCCACATCTTCATCTGTATCTGGCGCAAGTTCCATTTTCAATGTTTCAGGAAATACCGATGCACCTGTCGATTTCAGCATGTCATGAAAGGTATGAACAGCCTCGCAAAACTTCGGATAACTGTAATCGCCTGATCCAAATACCGCCGCTTTGATGTGAGAAAGTTCAAGGGCTGAGACCTCTTCATAAAAATCTTCAGCTTCATAAGGTAAATCACCATCACCCCATGTGTAAGAGCCGATCATGACATAATCGTATGAAGAAAGATCTTCTGCGCTTGTGTCGTCAAATTCCATCATCTCTGTCTCTATCCCTTTTCCTTCAAGCGTTTGTTTTAAGATCGCTGCCATATCTTCCGTATTGCCAGACATACTCGCAAATGCAATTAGTGCTTTCATCTATTGGTCACCTCATCTAAATGATAATCATTTTCAATTATTATATGTACACTTTAAATGATAATGATTTTCATTGTCAAATGTTTTATGAAAAGGTGCTGTTCAAAATACACATGACGTACATCAAAAAACCGCTCATTCCAATTGGAAGGCGGCTTTAATTGATCATCACTCTATCTCTTTGTGATGTACTCTTTTTTTATTTCTGAATAAAATATGGACCGCAATCGGTTTCGTGCGTCATCACAAATGTCCAATTTTCTTCCCAATCCATGACATACAGATCGCTATAGTCCATGTGTCCGTCTGTATATGGCAATTCCTTCACTGACAGGTCAGCGGCGTTTTCAAACAGATACGCTTCTTGAGTAAATTGATAAAAAAGAGTACATGTATGCTTTGATTGCTGATGAAAGGCGTTGATCGCTGCCTCTTTTTCAAGGCATTCAACTTTTCCCCAGCTACATAAGTGCCATAGGAAGCCATCCATCCCAATCTCTTTTTGTTCTTCTAAAGAAAGATGACTTGCAAAACGTCCACGCCATCTCTCGCGTAAATAAGTTCCCCACTTCGGTATATCCGTCTTCTTTTTTCGTTGATTTCTCATCATTTCTTCCAGCTTTCTGTTTTTTCAGTATGAAACAGGTAAATCTATTAGAAACCTAATCAAACTACTTATCCTAAAAAAGCACCTCCTCTTCCAGAAGTACTTACACTGCCTCACTTTCAAGCATTTCTTTCACCACACCAACAAATGCTTGAACTTGTTTTAACTGAAAAGAGGCTTCATATCCTAACAGCCACGTGTCACGTCCGATTTGCTCTCCATTTGCGTCTACGAGCGGGGTTTTGTGTACGCTTTTCTCATGATCATATAGGGTGACCGAAGGCAAAATGGCGTAGCCGATACCGTGATAGGCCATTTGTTTACATGTCTCAATCTGGTCCACAAGAATCGTCTGTTTTGGCGACACTTTAAACTTTTGATGCCACCAGTGCTGAATTTCTTGATAATAGGTGCTATCACTTTTAAATTGAATAAACGGGCGTTCTGTCTCAATTAACTCATCCACGTCCTTGATGACAGAATCGACTAAATATAAATGATCGGTCATTAAGTATTCCTTTGTGCCCTTCCAATCAGGATTCCCGCGAATGATGCCGATGTGGACATGGTCTTCATACAGACTTTTAAGCATCTCACTGCTCCAGCCTGTCACAAGAGATACTTTGGCATTTGGGTATTTCTCGACATACCGCTTCAACACCTTTGGCAGCCAGTGCTGACCAATAATGGACGCAACTGCAAGCTTGAGTGTACCGTGAATGTCTCCTTCAAGCTCGTCAATTCTCTCTCGCACTCGATCCTGCTCAGTCGTGACCTCTTTGGCGAATTGAATAATCTGTTCGCCGGCTGAAGTGACTGTCAAGCCTTTTTGTGAACGAAAAAAGATTTTGGTTCCCCACTCTTTTTCAATCGTTTGCAGCCTTTGAGATAAGGCAGGCTGAGAGACAAAGAGCCGCTCTGAAGCCTTTCTCATATTCAATTCCTCACTAAGTACAACAAGCATATGTAACTCTTGAAGCTGCATGGGCGCCCTCCTTCTCTCGATAAGTTTTTCTTATTTTATATAGTCATTATATAAATAATAGCTTATGAAGGCAAAAAAAATAAGCTGGGCTGCAGCTCATTTTTTTGCGGAATGAATGACTTCATTTAAGCGCTTTAATACAACACGCCGAGTGAAAATCCCTTCGAATACTTGCTCTTCATTTTCCACACAAACAAATCCATTATTCGTCACAGCGTGAACACCTTTTAAAACAGGATCGGTCGTTTTCAGTCTTGGAATATCTGATAGCATGACCTCTTCTACCTTCAATTGGTCGAGCTTTTCAAATTCAATTCGTTCTAAGCCAAAGATTTTATCCATAATCATATTTGTTCCAATTAACCCATGAAGGTGATAAGAAGCATCCAGAACAGGGATGGCTGTATATCCTGTTTTTGTCAGGACCAATAGGGCGTGTTCAAGATTATTTCCAATTTGAACGTGTGCCACTTTATCTGCATCAATCATATGCTCAGCTACTGTTGACTCAAGTAATTGAGCCGGTTCTATCTCTATCATGTTTCTTCGACCCCTTTTCTCTCAATCATCAATCATACATTCCCCTTTAACATTAAGCATAAACTAAAACGAATTTTGTCGAAAGATTTTTTTCTGCATAAAAAAGATACTCAGCGTAGAGTATCTAATAGAATGTTCAATCGATATTAATTCTCAAACCTTACTCTGTCATACAATGTGATCAATTTCTTATACGTATTGTCGTCGACATTTTTTGTTCCACATTCTATATCATTGATCTCACTGCTTAGTAATTCGACAGCATATTCCTGATTCAGTAATACGTTTAATAATAGCTTTTTCTCTTCTTCATTAAAACGATTTTCGATGACGCTCATTCAACATCAGGCCCCTGTTTCATATATGCTTTTATATTGATTAGCAGGCGTTTGAATGTCTGCTTCCTCTCTATACAGCTAGAATAAGGAACTAGAATCGAATCGTCAACCGCACGTTTCGACAACGTTTGGAGAAAAATGACGGAATTTATTTTGTGTATCGATTGGCGTAGCAAAATGCTGCGTATGAGTCGGGTTTTATTTTTGCTTCAATTCCCATGGCTGTGATCATTCCGGTCATTTCCTGGATCAGCTCTTTTGTACTTCCTTTTTTGCCAATATCTAGATGGACTTCAAAACGAAGGTCTGCCCCTTCCTCAGCAAACGGAAGAAGCAAATCCATCAGTTCTGTTAAAGGTCCCTCAAGGATGTCTGCACATACCTTTTGGCTAAACGCTGTCTCTAATGAAATTTTTTCTCTAAGACTTTGTACAGGCCGATTCAACACTTGCTGCGTGAGACAGCCCCAAGCTCCTTTGCCGATCCGGTGAAGATGAATGGCAGTCATAAATGTTGTGACATTCTGATTGACCTGAGAGTCCGTACCAATTGATAGTACATAAACAGATCTCGGGTCTTTTTGAATAAAGTCTTTCATTCTCATGACAACATCAGAAAACGCTAAATGCTCTTCAGAAAGATTAAAGAAAAAAGAATCACTCACAGAAAGGAACTCCTTTTTAATGGTCTCTTATCCGAATATTGCACTGAATGATCATCTTCCATTTGTTCATCACTTATGAAGTGTATGCTTCCGCAATCAACGAAGGAATTCTTAGAAAAAACATTTCATACGATTCAGCTTAGGATTGTAGAAGCTCAAAAATCTCAATCGAAATCATATCAATGTTGTCAAATGGGAAAGTGTTTGGCTTATCCCCTTGTTGGAAAACAGTCAATTCAAACGTTTGATTCTTTTCGAAATACTTAACACTACAGATTTTCTCACCGTTCACTTCGAAATAACGCTGTGCCGGCTCGTTTGCAGCTTCTGCTGTCTCTTGAAGACTTTGCAGCCTTGTAATGATACCCATTAATTGTGACATTCTAAAAAAAGACTCCTTTCAAAAAAACAACTCAAGATGAACCCGTATTGATTATACACAAGTCCTACAAAGCATCATACCATAAAGTGTTCTCAGATGATATTTTTCCTCTTGAATTCAAAAAAAGAAAAAGAATCTGTTTTTTTATTTTGAGTCTTTTTTCTTATCTCATGCATCTTGTTTTTTATAAACCGGCCGATCTCATCAGGCGTTTCGCAATTTCGTCAAAATCTTCTTTTGAAATACCTGGAGCAAACTCTTCCGGCAAATCTCTATAATCTGGCACGGGTGCACCTTTTGGCGTGCCCTCAATAACTGTCAGCGGCTTTCCATCAATCGGATGGTTTCCTTTCCAAATTTGATTGATATCCTTATAATCCGTATCACTAAATGTATACAGTTTTGTATGAACATTCTGATCTTCAAACTTTCTTGCAGAGTCAAAGTATTTATTGTCGAGATTTGGAATTGGCAGCATCTTCCCAACATCTACCCCTGTCGCTACCTCAAGGGCTTTTGCATACGCCACAACATGTACGCCGCCTCTGACAAGTAAATAACCGATCATTTCTCTTGCCGTAGGGTGATCCGTCATTTCATATACGCGCATTTTATGCGTACGAGCTCCGCACTCTAGGAAGAAGTTATGAAGAAGATCCAGAATCAGATTACCACTTGAGAACACATTCTCACCTGTCCACGGCTTTGCCATGGAGTCAAACGGATAGCCTGTTTGTGCCGTTTGGATAAAATGCTGCGTATTTCGTTTATCAACAGCCGCTTTCATCGGGGTCGTATCTGGATCGCCCCCATGAGTGGTTCCCGTAATCATGAGATTGACTGCAGTTGTCACAAGCTCTACATGACCGAATTCTTCAGCTGTAATACTTGATACAAGATCATAAAATGGTTTGAGCTTTCGTTTCCCTCTAAAGTTAAACGATTGAAACATGTAGTTATTTAATGTGGACATTTCACCAAATTTTCCGCCGAGTAATTCTTGCACAGCCGCTGCACCATTTGCATCTGGGTGATCTGGCATTGGTAAATCAATCAGCAGCCGCTTGTCACGTTTGATCATGACTTTTCCCTCCTACTGTCTAACTATCATCATTTAAGGTGTATGGATGAATTGGGATGTCCTATGCATGAAGGGAATGATTGGCGCACAAAAAAACTTGGCGGGGGTAGCGCCAAGTTTTTTGGATCTTGATCTGATAGAGGGGTTGGGGAACAGAGAGTAGCTTCTCTCTATAACTAAATGATAATGATTATCAGTTTCATTGTCAACCATTTTTTCTATCTTTTTTCTAATAAAAAAACAGCCATGACGGCTGCTTTTAAATTAATCCTTCCTGCTCATATAGATAAGCATACGGAAGATCTACAAACAAATACACGTCTCCCTCTAACGGATAAGAAAACGTACGTATTCGTTCTCCAGTTTCTAAATCACTGTAGATATCGCTGAAAAATCCTTTTCCGCTAATTCTCATTTGAAGAATATTCGCTAGAAAATAAGGGCGCCAGCTCCAGTTTTTCTCTATATACTCTGGCTGAAACAGCCATTCTTTCTCTTTCTTAAACACATTCCCAGTGATTTGAAACCCTTCTTCATTACACATATAAATGCGAAAGCTGCAATCGGTTAGTTCATGTGCCAGTTTTTGTATAAGTTCATCATTTGTGCTGCATGATTTTTTTAACGTACTGACGGCTTGATGTATTCGCTTATAAAAGGTTTCAGAATGTTCATAGACAGCTTGGAGTTTCTTTTTCTCATGGGCAATGAATTGCTGAAATTCTTCTTTAAGCTGTTCTTTTCGTTTGTTACGGTCAATTAATTGTGCCGCAGGCTCGTGAAGGTAGAAGCCTTGAAAATATCTTCCGCCATTTCTCCATGCATATTGCAGCTGAAAATTCGCTTCAATGTCTTCATAGATTAAAGCCGCTCCTATTTTTCTTGCAAGCAGTGAAATGCTGTATAACACATATTCATAGGAAGGAGATGGAGACGAAGCTCTTAAAGCCTGTAGATCTATTTTTAATAGATCAGGTGAAAGCAGAGCAATCCGGTCAAGATTGCTGCTTTCTTTTCCTATATTAGATACGGCGATTTTGATCCCATATGTACGATAATACGTTAACGTATGGTAAAGCTGTTCAATGTCGCCGCTAAACGTATGTTCAGTAATTTCAATGACAAACCGGCTAAGCTGAATACCCTTTGCTTCATATTCTTTTAAAAGTTCTAAAAAACTTTCGCCATGATCAAGCATGAGGACGTTCGCATCATGATTAATAAAGATGAGCAAATCTTCATCTGCGGTTGTGAAGAGATCAAGCGCTTGACTTAATACTTTGTGATCTACTTCCAATTTATATTCGTCAGGAATAGATGAATCCGTAAAGAAGGAGCCTAGACTAACTGTTCCCGACTCAAGCTTCATTCTTCCAAGAATCTCATAGCCTATCACTTTTTGTTCCTCCGCACTGAAGATTGCTTGATAGTGAGGGAAAACATCTTCAATATTCGTTAAAATATCCAATGGATCGACCATATTCATCACCTGCTTCTCTCTTTGTGTGATTATACCATATCAAAAGCAGGTCTTACACGGTCATTCAAAATGGTGATTGGTTGAGCCATTGCCCCCCATCCATCGTGATACAATCTCCATTAATATACGATGCATGCTCAGATAATAAGAAACTCGCAAGTTCTGCAATTTCTTCTGGTGTGCCAAGTCTACCGAGCGGAACACTATCTAATGTTCTTTGGGCAGCCTCTTCAGATTCCCACAGTTTATCAGCACCACCTGTTCTTTCAATGGGCCCCGGCGCAATGGCATTTACGCGAATGCGATATTGCTTTCCCCATTCGACTGCAAGCGTTCGGGTAAGTGATAGTACGCCTGCTTTTGCGGCTGCTGAATGCGCTACACCAACACCAGCCCCCCATGCATATGTGGCGACCATGTTGATCATACTTCCGCTTTTCTTTTGACGAATCCAATAGTTGCCCACTGCATGGCTGCAAAAAAAGGTGCCATTTAGCACAATATCAATGACCGCTTTCCAGCCGTTAGGAGACAGTTTTTCTGCTGGAACTAAAAAGTTGCCTGCTGCGTTATTGATGAGTGCATCCACATCACCAAATGTATCTACTGCAAACTTCACCATTTGATCAGCATCTTCTGGATCTCGCACGTCCATTTGAAAATAAGCGATCGAACCACCTTGCTGTTTGATTTCATTTGCCGTTGTTTCAAGGGTCTCTTCTGTTCTTCCAGTAATCAAAACATTCCAGCCCCCGAGTGCCAAATGAGTCGCCATCGCCTTTCCCATTCCGCTTGATCCCCCTGTGACAATCACTGTTTGCTTCGTCATTTGTTCTCCCCCTTTGTGTGTTTTGAATGACTATTCATTCATTATCCGTCTATCATATCATGATTTCCCCTCCATGCACCATATGGGAGATTCATCAAAAATCATGCTATACTTAATTTTATTTTTAAAGGAGACTTATATGAAGCAACTTTCCCGCAGGCAGTTTTTAAAAGGAGCAGCTGGTGCGAGTATTCTCGGACTTTTGGCGACCACATCCGGTTATGGCTATGCTCGGTACATTGAGCCGCGCATGATCGACGCCGTATCACTCACTATTCATGATGCTCAGCTACCGGCTTCGTTTAACCAGTTTAAAATTGCTCAATTTAGTGATGTTCATTTAAGTGATACATTTCCGGCAAAAGATTTAGAGACTGTTGTCCAAAAGATCAACGATGAATCTCCAGATCTCATTGTGTTTACAGGTGACCTTGTTGATTTTGAAGCATCGATTGAAGAACATGAAAAAGCCAAAGCCTCTTTGTCTAAGCTTGATGCTCCGTTTGGAAAGTTTGCCATATGCGGAAATCATGACTACGGACCATTTGGCATTGATCTATATGAGGAAACGATGAAAGCTTGCGGTTTTACATTATGTAAAAATGAAGTATTTCACTTAGAAAAAGAAGGCGGACGCATACAGATTGCTACACTGGATGATCTCATGATGAGTATGCCTGATTACCATTTCATTAAACGAGAAGTCTCTTCTGATCTCTTTACGTTATTGCTTGTGCATGAGCCTGATGCCGCACTAGAGCTTGAAACAATACCTATTAACTTGCAGCTTTCTGGGCATACGCATGGTGGTCAAATACAGCTTCCTTTCTATGGACCGATTCTCACAGCACCTTTTGGGCGTACATATGTCGAAGGCTTATACGGTAGTTATCAGCACCGTATCTATGTCAACCGCGGGCTTGGGACAACTAGACTGCCGCTTCGGTTTTTAGCCAAACCTGAAATCACTTTTTTCACCTTAACATCTCACGTGTAAAGAGAAGCCAAATCACCTTTTCCTGCATATGTATAAACAAAGATCATTCTCATGACAAATGTTAGGAGAAACCTTACTGGGCCTGATCCCGTCCATATAGTATATGTGAGGCGGGGATCATGGCTTCTTTTATTTGAGTAAAAGGAGTGTGCTTTCGTGCTGCGATACACGGTAAAAAGTGGAGAAACACTTGCTTCTATAGCACTTGATTTTCGAACAACGACAGATGCTTTAAAGGCTGCAAATCCGTCACTTCAAGCCCGCGAGCCAGAACAAAATGAAGTCATCATCATCCCTGGGTTACCGGATCCTAACACGATCCCTTACCGCATATCTGTGTCAATTTCAGCGAAACGTCTCGTGCTGTTTTCTGGATCACAACTCTTGCGATCATACCCGATTGCAACCGGCAGAATATTAAACATGACACCGACAGGTTCTTATTATATTGTCAACAGACAGCCAAACCCAGGAGGTCCCTTTGGCGCCTATTGGCTGAGCCTTTCAAAAGTTCATTATGGCATCCATGGAACGAATAACCCGTCTTCAATTGGTAAAGCTGTGTCTAGAGGGTGCATTCGCATGTACAATCAGAATGTCATCGAACTTGCTTCAATTGTTCCAAATGGAACACCTGTGACCATTAGCCAGTAGGAGAAATCAATTGTACGAATGGTTAAAATTTTATATGATAGAAAGTGGGATCTTCAGGTTAAGGAGCGTATTTATGGATATTTTTAAAAACAGAAATTTTGTTCGTCTCTTTTTTGCAGCACTTGCCTCGCAAATGGGGACAACAGTAGGCAATATGGCGTTTGCCTTTTATTTGCTCGACCATTTTAGTCATCAGCCCGCTTACGCCACTTTAGCAGAGCTAATGTATTCACTGCCTACGATCTTTGTCTTTTTTATGGTCGGTGTGGTCGCAGACCGTTTTGATCGTAAAAAAGTCGCAGAGAATTGTGATTGGATACGAGCTGGGCTGACGATCGTTTTATTTATCGTCATTTATTTTAATTCACTGCCGCTTATTTTCTTGATCTTGTTTATACGAAGTGCCATTACGAAGTTCTTCTATCCAGCTGAAGCCTCTCTCGTTCAGGCCATTTTAAATAAAGATCAATATGCAAAAGCTGCTGGTTTAAATCAGATGCTGTTTAGTTTGTTTATGGTATTTGGTGTTGGAATAGGTGCCATTATGTATAAAACGATTGGACTTCACGGTGCCATTACCATTGATTTGCTCAGTTTTATTATTTCCGGTATTCTCATTCGATCATGCAATATTCCAATTGAAGCACGACAGCCTAATGGACAAGCAGGCTGGAAAGGCATGACCGTTAAAACGTCTCTAAAAGATTTTAAAGAAGGCATTCTCTATATTTTAAAAAATAAATTATTGGCTTCTTTAATTTTTGGCTTTTTTGTTTTTGGTCTTGTGAATGGCGCATTTGCCGTTCTTCCGATGTTTACAATGAAATACGGTCTTTCACCGGACCATTTTGAACTGCATACATCCTTTTTTACGATCGCAATCGGTGCCGGACTTCTAGTTGGAAGCTTACTTGGCTCTATTCTTGCGAAAAAGGTAAAGATGCAATATCTCATGTCGATTCCAATTCTAGTTGCAGGTATTTTAATTTTTGTCCTTGGTTCTACCCATACATTATGGTTATTTTATGTCACATCATTTGTCATTGGTACATGTATTGGTCCAGTCAACATTGTCATTGGAGGCTGGCTCCCAAGAATTGTTCACCCTCGTCTGATGGGACGCGTATCAGGGTGGGTTGATCCGCTCACCATGTTTGCACAATCAATGACGCTAGGTTTAATTGCCGTGTTATTTCCAAAGCTCATCACCAATGTTTCTTACATTTATTACGGAATGGGTATTATTATTTTACTCGTCTTCCTTTTTTACTTCATTACACTGCCAAAGTTCAGCAGAGAAGCTGCTGACTTAGATGTACAGCGTGAATTAAAAGGTCAGGGAGTACAATAGATGAAGCAAAAAGGGCTAAAATAATGTTTATTTTAGCCCTTTTTCTTCTTTTCAGCGTGATAGAAAACCTTTGCAGTCTAGGAAGGACGAGTACTGGCGCGGAGCGAATTTCACATTCGTGAGCACCAGCACGCAGGACTGACAAAGAATGCGAGGGTTTGACTACACGCTGAGGACTTTCTTCTATAGAAAGTCCTTTTTTCATGGAAGTAACAAGATAAACGACGATTATTTTTTCTGCTCATCGAAATGATTTGAAGCAAAATGAACGATTCTATCGACTGTATAAATGCTGATAAATAAGATGATAAAAAGAAGAAAAGGATGAATCGGCCGATCATCTACCATGTACACAATGCCTCCAACGACAAAAGCGACCAATAAAGGCGTTAAAATATCTTTCAATCTAAACCGTCCTTTCTGTTCTTATTGACTTTGCTCTTCTTATCTTACAACCAATTTCCTTTTTATGAAATAAAAGGAATGTGTATAAATGCAACATTTTTAATAAAAATTCTTTACAATATTGGAAGTTTTATAGTAATATAGTCAGGTTGGAGGTGAGGGGTATGCTAAAAAGCTATTATTTTATTCATACAAAAAATGATCAAGGACAATACGTTGTACATACAGAAGACTGCGCATTTTTAGGTGATGCAGCAAGTCGTACATTGATTGGTCTACACATGAACAGTGAAAGCGCCATGGATGAAGCCAAAAAAATGACGAGTGAAACTGATTTTAACGGCTGTTTTTACTGTGCTTATTCTAGCCATACGAAATAGTCCATGTTTTTAAGCCATATGTTCGACTTTGATTGTCTTGCATATGGTAGATTTTACACGATGAACCATCTATACATTGATAAACTACCCATTGATTCAAATAGGTAGTTATCTTGTTATGATAGTTCACTTCGTATACATTTCACTACATCCTCTAATGATCGAAAACAAACGATCTTTTAACTTATGCACCCCTACTGCATCTTCTACCAATGCTCAGCCAATTCATACCACTTGAATATTTAACATAATGGTATGCTTTTCATCTAAAACAGCGAGACATTCATCATAAAAGTGATAGAAAGATGTGTCGACCTCTTCAAATTTCAGCAAAGTTTCAACATCATGATTTTTGGCTATTTTAAATAATAACCATGTAATCTTATTGCTTTTTACAATAAGTCTATTTGCAATTTACTAATAAAAACGTATAATTTATACTAAGCACAGGAAGACGAAAGACAAAGGAGAGAAAAAATGGACGATTATGCTCATACTAAAGACATAGAACCTACAGCAGAAAACATCGCAAAAGCCATTTATACTGTTAACCGCCATGCTAAAACCGCACCAAATCCCAAGTTTCTTTATCTTTTGAAAAAACGTGCGCTGCAAAAACTATTGCAAGAAGGTAAAGGAAGAAAAGTGGGCCTACATTTCTCTAACAATCCCAGATATAGTCAACAACAGTCCGACGTGCTGATTGAAATCGGAGATTATTATTTTCATCTGCCACCAACTAAAGAAGACTTCGAATTTTTGCCACACTTAGGAAATTTAAATCAATCATATCGCAATCCGAAAGCGAATATGTCATTAAATCGAGCGAAACAAATACTTCAAACGTATGTCGGTTTAAAAGAAAAACCTGCCGCCACAAAACAAAAATCACATTATACAAAACCCGTCTTCAAACGGCTCGGGGAAAGTTATTTTTAAACAGAAAAAACCACTCAATGAGAGTGGTTTTTCTGTTTATGGACAAAGGGCTAAAATGTTGTTTATTTTAGCTCTTTGTCTTCTTTTCAGCGTGATAGAAAACCTTTGCAGCTCTAGGAAGGACGAGTACTGGCGCGGAGCGAATTTGACATTCGTGAGCACCAGCACGCAGGACTGACAAAGAATGCGAGGGTTTGTCTACACGCTGAAAAACCACTCAAAGCGAGTGGTTTTTTCTTTAGATAATAAAATGATCTACTTTTTCAATCAGCTGATGAATTTCTGGTTTACTAATTTGATCATCTGCACCGATGGTTTCCCCTTTATGACGCAGATCGTCCGTAATTAATGAAGAGAAAATGAGAATTGGAATGGACTGTGTTAAAGGATTGTCCTTCAGCAGTTTTGTTAATCGATGTCCATCCATTTTTGGCATTTCTATATCTGTAATAATCATATCAATTTCTTCTGTCACACTAATGCCTTTACTGACAAGATCCATGACATGGTCATATGCTTGTTTCCCATCTTCAAAGGTCACAATGTTTTTATAGCCTGCCTCGGTTAATTCATTTGTTAATAAGCGCATAAGAAGCGGAGAATCTTCAACAACATACAGCTTCTTCCCTGTTCTTCTCTCGTCTTTCTCACCGTCAAACATATGATATGTGTCTACGCCAGATGCGGATTCAATATCATAGATGATTTTTTCGTAATCTGGAAGGAAAATCATTTTCTCGTCAAGCTTAATGATCCCTGTTAAATGACGATCCATTCCTTGATTGAGTGCAGTTGGTTTTTCAATCTCTTCCCAGCTGACGCGGTGAATTTGTGATACCGTTCCTGTATGGAACACAAATTTCCGTTGGTTGAATTCAGTCACAATGTATTTCTCTTGTTCTGACTGATCTGACTCGACATTAAAAAAGGAAAATAGATTGATGACTGGTAAAATCTCGCCTCGTAAACTAATCATCCCTTCTACATCTTGGTGAGAGTGCGGTACAACTGTCACCTCAACTGGCTGAATAATTTCTCTTACTTTCATGACGTTAATGCCGAATTGATTTGAACCAATTTCAAACTTCACAATTTCCAATTCATTAGTACCAGAGTCAAGTAAAATTTCTTGTTTGTTTAAAGCCACGGAAATCCCTCTATTCTTCAATATAAGATTGTACTTTTTATATCGGCAGCATGGGTAAAAAGTTGACGTTTCTTTACGCTTTCTCTCGCACGAATTGATGAATCACAAGTCCTATGGCTGCAAGGATGAGCAAAGACCCTAATGCAAGACGGCTTGCGAGATTCCCATGTGATGCAAATAGAAGTGTGACGGAGCCATAAATGATGGGACCAACAATTGAAGACACCTTTCCCGAAAACGCAAAGAGACCAAAAAATTGTCCTCGTTTTTCTTTAGGCGTCAGCTCAATAATGAGGATTCGTGATGATCCCCAGCTCGCGCCAAGTGAAATGCCAAATAAACTGCCTGCTACCCAGAAGACCCATTCCGTTGTCGCTGTCACAGCTAGAATGAGCGCCACAATTAAAATGACATACACGACTGTAATCGAGCGCTTTGCCCCGATGGCCTTTGTGACATATCCGAATAGAAACGAGCCAATGATACTTGAAATCGTGGACACAAGATAAAGCAAAATAAATTGACCTGCGGTAAAACCAATGATAATTTTTGCATAAACAGCCATCATCGCAATCGCTGTCTGCAACGCATCATTCATAAAAAAGAAAGCGATCATAAAAATAAAGGCCGGTTTGTACTGCTTCATCTCTTTAAATGTACGAATAATCTCTTTATACCCGCTGAAAAAAGACGACTTTTTCTCTTGCTGCGGGAGAGGTTGAGGATCTTTTATAATAAAGAGAAAGGGCAGAAAAAAGAGAAAGAATAAAAGGGCTGTCGGAATAAATGCTTCATGAAACTGGTCATTTCCTACAAGTAAATAAACAGAAAGGCCGACAAGTGTACCTAAATAGCCGACAGCAATACCGAATCCAGAAATGAGGGGGATTTCATCCTTTGTCCCAAGATCGGGCAAAATGGTGTCATAAAAAACAAGACTAGAGTGATAGAAAAATTTGGCGATAACAAACAAGGTAACCACCACCAATAAGGAG
The DNA here is from genome assembly GCF_024398395.1 of Bacillus sp. FS02. NCBI lineage: Bacteria > Bacillati > Bacillota > Bacilli > Caryophanales > Bacillaceae > Bacillus > Bacillus sp. FS02. Next base: position 561,220 of record NZ_CP074101.1, read on the forward strand.
ACAGGAAGACCAAACCATTCGCTTGAGAAATCAATCCCAGCAAAGATCCCCATCATAAAGGTACAGGCAATACAAATCAGGGTAAACACCGTGATATACCGCTTCTTTTTCCCTGTACGATCAATCAGCACACCATATAAAGGCGTAAAAATGACGAGGAAAAAGCTTGCAAGTGCGTTCGCATAAGAAATAAATGTACTAGCGATTTGATCCATCCTCGCACTGTCGCCTATCGTCTCCTGCAAGTAAAACGGGAAGAAAATGGTGATCATATTCGATGAAAATATCGTATTTGCAAAATCATACAATGCCCAGGCCAAAACAGGTGCTGTGAAAAAGAGCCCGAAGCTTGCCCCTTTTTTCTGAACGGTCATTTTCCCTCTTTTCAATAGATTGACTCCCTTCTCTGCTTTTATTTTCACTATCATTCTACTTTATGTGACGTTTCCCTCTTCCATACAAGCAATCTATACAAAAAACACCCCTTACTATTTAGCAGAGGTGCTTCTTTTCATTATTTCTTTACGACAATGGTACTTGCAATCAAGTCGTGAAGTGCTTGTTTTTTTTCTGTGAAAAACGCAATGATGTAGCCAATGAATAAGATTGGAGACAAAAAGCCTTTTGCAAAAAAGCGGCCTGTCGCGCGCCCGAATGTTATTTTTCCACCCGTTACTTTTGTCACTTTGATGCCAAGAGCCATCTTGCCAAGAGTTCCTTGCAACTTTGATGATTCCATGATCGCATAATAAAGCCAAGTCACCGCGATACCGATTAAGGTCGTTACGCCATAGAAAAAGAGAAGGCCCACAATGACTGCCCATTCTTCATCCGTGATCACCGTTGAAGAATAGTAATAGCTATCATCATACATTAAAAATGCCGCCTCAGGGCTTGAGACAAAAAAGAGTGTTGCGAGAATAAATACAATGATTGAAAATGGTACACTAATAATGACACCGTCTAAAAGATGAGCAAGAAAACGGTAACCTACTCCAGCTAGTTCAGGATGTTTTTCTTCTTGAATAGGTGCTTCTGACATGTTTGTTTCCATCCTATTTCTCCTTTATTATGTATGTTTTCTATAAATTTCTTATAATCATTCGTTATTATATCTTATGAATATCGCAAGATCAATGGAGCTTTACATTTTTACATGAATTTTAGATCATTTTTAAATGATGATTTATGTGAATAAATACTGAAAATTCACGAAAATTATGGCACATCTAGTTCTTTCAACGCCTGATTTTTTAACATTTTGTGATATTTTCCTCTCATTTCGATTCTTCTGTTGACAATCACGTTTCACATGGTACAATAGTCAAGGATTTTTTAAAGAAAGGTGTTCATGATGGGAACTGTCGTACTATTAAAGAACAACGAAATGACTGTGATTGAAGATATTTGCGAAGCTGATTTTTTAGATATGAAACATGGTTTATCAAATGAAGATGCTGCTTATATCTCTTGGTATGAAGATTACGATACTGCTTATGGATATTGATTTCATTTCATAGATGAAGCGTAAAAAAAGGCGATACAACCTTCAAAGAGGTGGTATCGCCTTTTTACGTTTGTGTGCTTCTTTCACTTTCAGGTTCTACATGAATAAAGATTTGTGCATGCGGAAACGCCTGCTGAATGTTCTCTTCAATTCGATCACATAATTGGTGAACATCTTCAATGGTTGTTTTTCCATGAACAATCAAATGAAAATCAATATATTCTTCAGCACCGGATCGTCTTGTTCGAAAGTCATGATATTCAATGAATTCTTGGCTGAATGTTTGAATGATGGCCTCTATCGCTTGTTCTTCTTCCGGGGTTAACCGGGCGTCGACAAGCGGCGGGAAGGCTTCCTTCATGAGTTTAAATGCTTCACGCATAATATAGAGCGCTAGCACCATTCCAATAATCGGATCGAGGAAATACCAGTCCGTTAATGCAACAAGCAATAAACTAATGGCAACCCCTAGTGACGTAAACACATCTGTTAAAAGATGCAGTGCATTCGATTTCATGGCAACAGAATGTACTCGCTCTGCCTCTTTGTTCACAACTCTTGACACAACAAAATTGATAAGTGCGCCGATCAGCATGACCACAATACCAAGTACCGGCAGTTTAACCGGCTCTGGATGCATTAATTTATGAACACATTCATAAATGATCCAAATCCCAGCAACAAAAATCAACAAAGTTTCAATCGTTCCAGAAATATTCTCAACTTTCCCATGTCCATAAGGATGTTTTGAATCTGCCGGCTTTCTTGAAATACGAACAGAGATAAATGCAATAAAAGAGGCCATTAAATCGAGAAAAGAGTGAATGGCTTCTGATAAAACCGCAACAGATCCAGTTAACACCCCTACAATGATTTTAAGGACCACAACAAACGTATTACTCATGACGGATAAAAAGGCTATTTTCGATGTCTTTGCTGATTGATCCATCTATTATCGTCCTCCTTCAGGAGATCGTATGCCTGTGAAAGCAATTCCCATGACTTGATTCTCTCGTTCTTTCAGTTTATACCGTTTTGCCTTATTCTAATCATCTTAAGCAGAGCTGTATTTTCCGAGCAGGTTACGCTATAATAAATGTTGCTCTTTCTTCATCTATCACTCATGCTGTGATGGATAGGAGAATAGACTACATATAACGATATCCGAAGCCTTTCCGCAGGTGACATTTATGCAGTGAATGGTAAAATAGGATAAAAACATAAATTTTTAAGGTGATGAGAAATGGAGCATTTGCTGAATCCAAGAGTAAAGGATATTGAAATTTCAGGCATTCGAACATTTTCAAATCTCGTATCTTCATATGAGGATGTCGTTTCATTGACCATAGGTCAGCCCGATTTTTATACGCCGCATCATGTCAAAACAGCTGCCAAAACAGCCATTGACGAGAATTTCACCTCGTATACTCATAATGCTGGATTTTTAGAGCTAAGACAAGCGATCCAGCAATACATCAAAAAGAAAGTCCATCTTGATTATGATGCAGAGACAGAAATCATTGTGACAACAGGTGCGAGTCAAGCAATTGATGCTGCGTTTCGAACCATTTTGACTGAAGGCGATGAGGTCATCCTGCCCGGCCCTGTGTACCCTGGCTATGAACCGATCATTCGGATGTGCGGTGCGGTGCCCGTGCATATCGACACAACAAATGCCGGTTTTAAATTAAATGCCAAGCTGATTGAAGATGCATTAACGGAAAAGACAAAGTGTGTTGTCCTTCCATACCCTTCAAATCCAACTGGGGTCACGCTATTAGAAGAAGAATTGAAAGAAATTGCACAGCTTCTTGAAGGAAAGGATATTTTTATTCTATCTGATGAAATTTATAGTGAGCTGACATTTGATCGTCCGCATCATTCCATTGCTTCTTTCTTAAAGGAACAGACGATTGTCATCAATGGACTGTCAAAATCTCATAGCATGACCGGATGGAGAATCGGCTTTTTATTTGCTTCCGCTCCTATTGCTAAACATGTATTAAAAGTACATCAATATAACGTGTCTTGTGCCTCGGCTATCTCACAAAAGGCGGCACTTGAAGCAGTGACAAACGGTGTGGATGATGCACTAATCATGAGAGAGCAATATAAGAAAAGACTCGACTATGTATATGATCGACTCATTTCTATGGGGCTTCCGGTCATTAAGCCTTCCGGCGCTTTTTATATTTTCCCTTCCATTGAATCGTTTGGGATGAGTTCATTTGATTTTTGCATGGAATTGTTAGAAAGTACAAGACTTGCGGTCGTACCTGGTTCTGCTTTCTCTTCACTCGGAGAAGGATTTGTGCGCCTTTCCTATGCATATTCACTTGAAACGTTAAAAGAAGGACTTGACCGTCTCGAACAATTTGTACTTGAAAAGCGTTCCATACAATCAATAGACGGATGAAACAACGGCTCTCTTGCCGTTGTTTTTATTTTGCGGGAAACATGATGTGAAACACAGTCCCTTTCTCTGGATGGCTATCTACCCGGATGGTTCCGTTGTGATTTTCTAAAATATTAAATGTCACCATGAGCCCAAGCCCTGTTCCCTTTTCTTTTGTCGTTAAAAAAGGTTCGCCGATCCGCTTCATGACCGATTCAGGAATACCAATTCCTTCATCTCTAATCGTGACAAGTATCCCTTCTTTTTCGGCTTTGGCAGTAATGTCTACCTTCCCTCCGTCCGGCATGGATTCGACGGCATTTTTGATTAAATTGATAAACACCTGCTTCAGCTGGTTTTGATCCCCATTCATCAGAAGATCCTCCTCGATATCACTTGTGTTCATCAAAATTCCATTTAAGTTGGCCTGTGTCTCTAACAGAGCGGTGACTTCGCTAATGATTTTTTTCAAATCAAGCGTCTGCATGGATGCTGTTTGCTGCGGCTTCGCAAGCATTAGTAGCTCACTTAAGATGATTTCAATCCGGCTCAGCTCAGAGAAGACAATTTCAAAATATTGATCACGGTCTTTTGTTTTTGGTTTAATGAGCTGTAAAAAGCCCTTAATCGCCGTCAGTGGATTCCTTATTTCGTGTGCAATACCTGCTGCCAATTGACCTGCGATTGATAATTTTTCAGAGCGCAGCATGAGTTCTTCTGTCTGTTTTCGTTCAGATATATCTCTTAAAATAATTTGAACGGCTGTTTCACCAAAAAATGTGGTAGGGATACAAACCATTTCTGTATAAATCAACCGGTGTTTAAACGTATGGCAGCTCATCGTCACAATCTCAGAATCTGATGCTCTTTCGATTATACGTGATAAGCTCTTTTTGACTTTTTGTTGATCACATGAATGGATTTGATGAAAGATATCTTTTCCGATTAATTTATCGTAATGTTCGGCTTCAAATAATTTAATACCTGATTCATTCATAAATACCCATTTATGATCGTGGATGACGGCAATGGTATCAATAGAATTTTGGATAAGCAGCTGATACCGCTCTCTACTTTTTTGAAGAACGGTTTGAAATTTTTTACGGGAAGAGATGTCCACTAATAGTAAAAGTTCTGCCCGTTGATTTTGATAAATTGCCGGAGATGACTTCACTTCAATATGAATCATGCTCCCGTCTTTCCTTTTCCATATTTGTTCAATCATTCCGACTGGAAGGCCTTGCTGCAGTCTTTTGATTCGGCTTCTCACAATGTCATGGTACTCCTCGGCAATAAAATCAAACGCAGACTTGCCGATCATTTCATCTTTTGTACATACACCCATTAATTGCAGCATCGCATCGTTGGCATACACAATTTTCCCAAGCGCCGTAATACATAACGGATTTGGCAGCATGGCAATCAGATTTTCAGCTTCACTGACATCTTGGAAAGCCGGTAGACTGCCTAACGACTGTTCTGACACTTCTGTTGGTTGAAATGCTGCTTTTTGAGGCTCTGTATTCATTACCCTCATTTTCAGGATCATTTCTCTACTTAAATCGTTGTCTAACCCATCACAAGCAACAAAATCAATGCTTGCTTCTACCCATACAGCTGTAAGATCACTTCTAAGCAGTCTAAAGTGGCAAATCTCTAGCATGTGCTGATTATAGAAATAACTTTCGACGAGAAATTGATCTTCGGTATGAACAAAGTCTTTCAAAAAACACCCTAGTAAATCCTTTTGTTCATAGAGCAAAAGCTGCTTACAATTGGAAGAAATGTAGAGAAAGCGGCCATTAGAAGAAAGAACGGCATGTAAATCAATATTCGAGTACAGCTGATTCGAATCTTTCATTTTTTGTTCCATCGTCGTCCGACCCTCCTTTAATTTTTTTAGGGCTGTCCTTAGTTTGATGTATAAAAAGGATTCGCTAGAAAAACCGTATTTTCCTCCCAATCTCGTGTGAAACGTCCATATTTTCAGCAAAAAGGGAGCACTTTCTCTTGCTGTGCTCCCTGCTGTTTATTGCTTTTCATATTTCTTTTGTAATTCAACGTACTTATCAACAATTTTACTTGGAATGGTTTTAATGACAGGATCTTTATCTGATACATACGGTGTGACGACACTAAATGCCACTTTCGGATTGGAAGAAGGATAATATCCTCCAAAGGTTAAGTTGTACGTGGCATTCCCCCACCAGCTCCGGTTGGCACCATAGTAGAAGGTTTGGGCTGTACCCGTTTTCCCTGCGACATCATGCTGACCGAACCGGCCAGCGGCAGTCCCGCCTGTTGATGTGACCATTTTTAGTCCCATTTTGACGCGGTCGATATCTGCTTTCGAGTTGTTAATGGTGTTTAGCACCTTCGGCTCATATTTCTTCACAACAGGACCTACTTCTTCCTTATTCGTTGGAAAGTGAACACTTTTCACCACTCTTGGCTGAATACGGTTACCTCCATTTGCGATGGTCGACATGTATTGTGCGACTTGAAGTGGTGTATACGTGTCATACTGACCAATCGCTTCATCAAGCAAGAGTCCGCCGACTGTCTGAGGATGCGTCTGCATTCCGCTTGATTCCTGCGGCAAGTCGATGCCTGTTTTCACGCCAAGACCGAATTGCGCATAGTAGTTTCTCATTTTTTGTAAGTGTTCAGGTCTTGCCCGTAACGGGCCATCTTTTTGATAGGTGATCCCTGCCATTCTCATCGCCACTTGGAACATGTAAACGTTGGAACTTTTTTGGAGTGCCTGAAGGTCGTTAACCCATCCAAGAACTTTGTAAGACTGTTTAGGCTTTCCTCCACTTCCCGCAAAATACAGCGGTGTATCCAAATAGGATTGATTGTGTGACATACCATCTTGATAACCAGAGAGGACAGTAGCTCCTTTGACAACAGAGCCCATTTCATACTGTGTCGTAAATGTTCCGATCGCATAATCTGTGACGTCCCTGCCGTCCATTTTCTTCCCTGACATCGCGAGAACATCACCTGTGTTAGGGTCCATCATCACAACAAAGGCACGGTCCATCATATAGTTTCTTGCACTAGCGGATCTTAGCTCTGATTCAACGATTTTGTCGACTTCCTTTTGCAGCTCCATATCAAATGTGAGTGCAAGGTCAAGTCCTCTTCGTCCTTCTGTCCGCTTGATTTCATCAAGCAGTTTTCCGCCGACCTGTGTATATTGAACAGTTGCTTTTTCTGGATTGAGAAAATCCTCATATTGATATTCTAAATAACTTTTTCCTACTCGGTCATTTCGCGAGTAACCTCTTGCCATATAGTAATCTTCACGCTCTTTTATAATGCCTTGCTCTGGGGTGGTGACACCGCCAAGGACATTATAGAGGGTTTTTTCATATGGATATTTCCTTGTCCAGTCATTGATGACATTTACACCAGGCAGTTCATCAAGATGCTCTGATACAAGTGAGATCTCTTCGTATGTCAAACTTACGGATGATGTCTGTTTTGATTCTTTTGTTTCATCAAGCAGCGCAACTTTTTCGTCCCCTTTTTTCTCTTCGTTCGGGTCCATCGCTTTCACGATTTGAGGTTCAAAGGCATATCCGCCTGTAAACCTGCGATAGATCGCTGCAACTGCTTTTTCCTCTGCATCTTTTTCGATCGCCTTGACTTCTTTCTTAGGCACACGCTCTACTTGAAGTGGATAGACATCTTTTGATTTAAGATTCTTTTGCTCTGCTTTTGAAATGAGCTTATCCGCTTCTTCCGGGTGGCTTGCCAGCCAAAAATCTCGAATGTCACGCTCTCTCAAAAAATCTGTATCCATTTTTATATAAGTCGCAAGTTTTCTTGCTACTTTAATCTTATCCTCCGCTTTCACACCGCTTTCTGATGTATAAACGATGGCAGGAACACTTTCGTTATCAACAACGACCCTTCCTCTCGCGTCATACATTTTTCCTCTTGGAGACGGGTATGATGCTGTTTTGACCTCAGTTCGGTTGGCTTGCTTTTTATAATCCTCACCATTGACGATTTGCAGCACGCCGAGCTTGATGACAAGTCCAGCAAATAAACTAAATACAGCGAAGAAAAAGAGATTAATTCTCCAGGCGTTCCGGCGCTTCATTTTTTTCTGCTCGGCAGCACCTTGATGCTGTTTCTCTCCCACTTATGTAGCTCCTCTCATCCTTTCAATCTTTTACAATTACCACTCATTATTGTAACACTTTTGTAATAGTTGTTACAGCGAAACAAGTGAAAAAAAGCTGTCAATCCCTATTCTGCAAAAAAATATACTAACACTTTAAAATATTGGTATGTTTATGTCGTTTTCTTTAAATAGAAAGATTCTCCATTCATTGATATGAGGAGATTCTTTCTATGACTTTAACAAAAATGACAAATGGGCGTTGTCAATGGAGGATGCTGGTACGTTTATAACAAAAAGTCCATGTTATGATTTTCTGTGAGAAAACAAAACAAAGATTTTAGGAGGAGTTACAAAATGAAAAAGAAATCATTCATTTTTTCAGCGCTGACAGCTGCTGCATTGATCACGTTCACTGGAGGGCATTCAGCTGATGCGAAAGAGCTTAACCTGAAACAAGTCATAAACGTACAGCATCAAGCCATTGATCTTCATACATTAGCTGCAAAATTACATATCTCTTCAGATGTAAACAAGCTAAGCACTTCAAATCAAAAAGAGATCGAAGCTCTATTAAACAAGCTGATCAAAAGTGGTCAACCTGTTACTGGAACAAAAGTGGTGAAAGAAGTAAACAAAGCAAAAAATGAGCAAAAACAAGAATCAGTGAAAAAACCAGCTGCTTCTAAACCAAGCACACCAGCAAAAGAAAACACAACGAACAACAGTTCAAAATCTGATCAAAAAGACACAACTGCAACAAAAGCAGACAGCAGCTTAAATGCATTTGAACAAGAAGTGGTTGAGCTGACAAATAAAGAGCGTGCAAAACAAGGCTTAAAAGCTCTTTCTGTTGATTCTAAATTAAGCAAATCTGCTCGCGCTAAATCACAAGATATGAAAGATAAAAACTATTTCTCTCATACAAGCCCAACTTACGGATCTCCATTTGATCAAATGAAGCAATTTGGTATCACGTACAAAACAGCAGGTGAAAACATTGCGCAAGGTCAAAGATCACCTCAAGAAGTAGTAACAGCTTGGATGAACAGTGAAGGTCACAGAGCGAACATTTTAAACAAAAACTATACACATATCGGTGTAGGTTATGTGAAATCTGGTAACTACTGGACGCAGCAATTCATCGGAAAATAAGATCAAAAAAACCTGTCTCTATTTGGGACAGGTTTTTAGTTTGTTTTCTTTTTTCAGCCATGTGAGGGCTTGTTTACACGCTACAAACTGTTCCACCTAGGCGGGGCAGTTTTTTTATTTCACCCATAATTTATAGATGCTTTGTGTTCCGCTGTTTTCTTCGCCCTGTTCGCTGAGCTTTTCATATAATGACTTCGCTAGTGAAAGGCCTGGCATCTCTTCTCCCATCAGCTCTGCTTCTTCAAGTGCAATGCCCATATCCTTAATAAAATGCTTCACATAAAATCCTGGCTCGAAATCACCTTTCAGCATTCTTGGTGCAAGGTTTGACAAAGACCAACTGCCAGCTGCTCCTGTTGTGATGCTTTTAAGTACCTGCTCTGGATCAAGTCCTGATTTTTCCGCATAAGCCATTGCCTCTGCCACACCTACCATCCCTGCTGCGATAGCGATTTGGTTACACATTTTTGTATGCTGACCACTTCCTGCAGGTCCTTGATATTGTATATTTTCTCCCATTTGCTGAAATAGCGGCAGGCACGCTTCATAGGCTGCTTTTTCTCCACCAATCATAATGGCCAGCGTGCCATTTTGGGCTCCAACGTCTCCGCCAGAGACCGGCGCATCTAATGCAAATAGTCCTTTTTCCTTCGCTTTCGCTTCAATTTCTTTTGCCAGTTGAGGTTTCGATGTGGTCATATCAATGAGGTGTGTACCAGGCGCAGCATGTGCCACGAGTCCATCTTCTCCTAAATAGACTTCTTCTACATCTGATGGATACCCGACCATTGTGATGACGGCATCTGCCTCCTTTGCGATCTCCTTTACGGTCGATTTCCAAAGAGCACCTTTTTGAATCAATGTGTCTGCCTTTGCTTTTGTTCTTGTATAAACGAGAACTTCGTAGCCAGCATTCATTAAATGCCCTGCCATACTACGCCCCATTACACCGATTCCAATAAAACCAACTGTTTTGATTTGTGCCATCAAGAATTCCTCCTTATAGAGACTTTGTCAATCCACCATCAATGATGAGGGTTTGACCTGTCATATATGTATTGGCTTCAGATAAAAGAAAAGCCGCATATGCTGCAAATTCCTCTGGCTGCCCGTAACGGCCCAGCGGAATCATACGTTCAGCTTGTGCTTTGATCTCTTCAACCGATTGTTGCTCCTCTTGTGCACGGTGTTTGTCTAACTGTTTCACGCGCTCTGTTTCAATTTTCCCAGGGGCTAAGGTATTGATCAAAATGCCATCTTTGGCAAGCTCCTGGGCAGCTGTTTTTGTCCAGCCGGTAATGGCCGGTCTAAATGTATTCGACAGCATCGAGCCTGGGATCGGTTCTTTGACCGACATAGATGCAATATTTAACACTCGTGCACCTTGTTTTTTTAAATACGGCAAGGCTTCTTTTAATAACCGAATATAGCTGAGTAAATGAAGCTGAAATGATTCCATCCAATCTTCATCCGTTAAGGTTTCAAGTGTTCCTGTTTGAGGACCGCCTGTATTGTTCACTAGTATATCAAGACGTTTTTCATCACCTGCTGCTGCGACGACAAGCGCTTTAATTTGCTCGGCATCAGATACATCACATACTTGATACGTCAGCTTCCCTTTTACAAGCGGGGATAATTCTTTAACCGCTTCTTGCAGCGTGTGCTCATGTCTTCCCGAGAGCATCACATCTGCTCCCTCTTTTGCAAGATGAAAGGCAATGGCTTTACCGATACCTTGACTGCTTGCAGCGACCAATGCTTTTTTTCCAGATAGATTAACATGCATGTTGGCACCCTCCTCTGTTCATATTTTATCATACAAAAAGAACCTTGCTCACATGGCAAGGTTCTTTTCTGCAAGATTATAGTTTAAACCGATTGACTGCCTGACGCAGTGCCTGACTTGATTCGTTCAACATTTCTGTTGATGTTTTCGTTCTTTCTAAAGCTTGTACTTGTTCGTCTGTGGAAGCATGTACTTCCTCAGCTGAAGCTGCGGATTCTTGTGAAATGGCCGCAATACTTTGAATGGAATCATTCATTTTCTGTTGTTCTTCAGTCATTTCATTGATTTGTGTATGAATGCTGTCAATGGAGCCGACAAGTGCCTGCATTTCCATCGTGATACTGCTGAGTGCCTCTCCTGTTGAATTGATGGCATCACCTTGTTCTTCATTCATTTTGCTTGCTGCTGTCATCGCTTCAGCTGCCTTTTTCGACTCATCTTGAATGAGTTTTACGGTTTCACTAATATGTTTCGTTGATTCCGCAGATTGCTCAGCCAGCTTTCTGACTTCTTCTGCAACAACAGCAAATCCTCTTCCGCTTTCTCCTGCTCTCGCTGCTTCAATACTTGCATTCAGTGCGAGTAAATTCGTTTGATCTGAGATTTCAGAGATCGCTGTTACGACGTTTTCAATATTTTTCGTTTTATGCTCAAGGTCAAGCAGCATTTGCTCTACCTTCTTCGATTCTTCATTCGCTTGTGTTGATTTTTGGACGAGCAGACCAAGAGCATCAAGTCCTCTATAGCTTGCATCTTCCGATGATTTTGAGTTGGTTTGCATTTGCGTGGCAAGCTCACCCATATGACGAACTTTTTCATACAAATGCTCTGATTTTTCATTAATGGTTTCCGCTTCTGATGCTTGTTTCGTCGCTCCTACAGCGACCTCTTGAATAGCCGTTGCAATCTGTTCACTAGATAGCAAGGTCTCGTTTGAAATTTGTGTCACTTCATCCGTTGATTTCACAACCTGATCTGAAGACTCTTTCACTTTTTCAATTAAATCCCTGATGCCTTCAGTCATTTGATTAAAGCTTTTCGTAAGGAAACCTATCTCATCCTGAGACTTCGACTCAAGCGAGCTGGTTAAATCGCCTTCAGACACTTTACGAACATGCTCGATGAGGCGTTTAATTGGTGTTGTAATGCTTCTAGCCAATAAGTAGCTTAGAATCATGGCAAGTATAATGGCAATGACAGAAATAATGATACTTGTCTGATTCATTTGTTCAGTGATCCAAAGAAGTTTCTTTTTCTCGAAGCTCACACCGATCGTCCAGTTTGCCTCTTTAATTTTTGAGATGACGGTCAGTTGTTTGTCATCATCAATACCCGAGTTGTCGATCGCTTTTTTCACAGAAGCGACTTTTGAGATATTTTTTCCTTGCTCTGTTGGATGTGCCAAAATGGTCCCTGTGCCGTCAACTAAGAAAGCCGTTCCCATATAAGGAATCTTTTGTTCTTTTATATAAGACTGAATGGAAGCCAGTTTCAAGTCAAGTCCAGCGACACCGACTACTTTCCCGTTTCGTACGATCGCCTTCGTGGCTGAAACGACCATTTCATTTGTTGCTTTATCAATGTACGGATCTGTCCATAGGACTTCGTCAGGCTTTTCAGCTGCTTGAATATACCAGTCTCGTTTAGACGGATCATACCCTTCACCAAAATCGGACTCCGGGAAAGCGAACATTTTACCATCACTTGTTCCTATATAGGCAAGCGAGATGAGTTCATCCTGCTCCTGCAATCCTTTTAATTCATCGTTTTCAAATGCCAATGTCTGCTTTGTTTGTTTCTGTGCAAAATCTTCAGTAAGTGTACTTGTTGCCAATTTGTTAATCGTATCACCGTAATTCTCAAGCTTTAGTGCTATGATGTCTCTCATGCTTTCTGCCGTTGCTGCTGTCGTTGTTTTCGCATCTCGTTCAATCAATGGTCTTAATACTAAATTGGAACCCACTTGAACTGCGACAACGGTTAAAATTAAAATAACTGAGATGAAAACAGCTATTCTCACTTGAAGTTTCTTAAACATCTCATCACCCCTACATCCTACTTTCGCATCTTAATGTGTATATCGGCAAAATTGGTACCGCATTCAATAGTTGTAAGAAAATTTAAATAGAAAAAACAAGCCATAATGACTTGTTTTAAGTAAAATATTCAATTTTTGCAGACGGAAAGTACTGTTCGATATATGATTCTAATGTCTGTCTAAGTTCTTGTTCTTCATCTTTTTGATAGATATATTTTCCAATTCCATATCTACCCCACTTATATCTTCTCTTTTCTTCATCTAGTTCTAGTTTTGTTTTCGGATAGTTTTTTTTGGATGACACGCTTCGCCGGTTTTGTAAAACGGTGCTGAATCATTTCAAAGGTGATATCTTGTCTCACTTCTTCAGGGAGAGCTGCATCGAGTTTTTCAAATAGGACTTTATAGCCCTCTTGCCACCCTTCATGAATGTAAATAGGGGCAATAATAAAGCCAAGTGGATAGCCTGCTTTTGCTACCTTTACAGCCGCTTCAATCCGCTGATCGAGTGGTGATGTTCCAGGTTCGAAATATTTAATGACATAATCGGCATTGATACTAAAACGGAATCTTGTTCGTCCATTGTGTTTTGCATCTAACAAATGGTCTACATGATGAAATTTTGTAACAAAGCGTAGTTTGCCAAGATCGGTTTGACCAAAGTATTCAATCGCTCGTTTGAGTGTGTGAGTCAAATGGTCAATTCCTACGATATCGGATGTACATGAAGCTTCAAACCGCGTGATATCAGGTGCACGCTCGTTCATGTACTGTTCAGCCTGATCTAAGATTTCTTCTACATTGACATATGTGCGAATGTACGGCTTACTCCCCATCGTCGTTTGCAGGTAGCAATAATGGCAATGCCCCATGCATCCTGTTGCAAACGGAATGGCATACTCTGCAGATGGTTTAGATGTATCAAATTTCAAGGTTTTTCTCACGCCGATAACGAGCGTCGATTTTGCATTACGGTACTTTTGTAAATCATTTTTCCCCGGAATATTTCTCACTTGGTTGTGTGAGGTTGTTTCTCTAATTTCAATTCCCATACCTTCAAATTTTTCTTTCAGCTCTTGTCCTAATGGGTACTCTAGCGCCCGAGGTTCAATATACACAAGCTGGGGAACGAACGGTTTGATCATATTTAGCACATCCTTACCTTATAGGTTCATACCGTTACTTTAACCTCTCAGGATGGCTTCTATCCTTTCTAAAATCTCCCTTATTCAAACAGATCTTGATAAAGGGCTTCTGCTTCTTCGTATGTTGGAAATACGGCATCATCAGGGGCTAATGGGTGATATGTTTCAAGTAGAAATAGCGCAAGCTCTTGTTCATTGTAAGGGTGTGAAACGATTTCCGCTTCTTTAATTTGTGCAACATTGGCTGCATGTGGATTTCGATAAATGACATATACTTGATCACCTGGCTTATAGTTAGAGAAAGACAAACTGGTCACCTCCATTTTTTATGTTAGGATGCCCTTCTCTGCAAGCGATATGACTGATTATGATAAAATTCGACAAAAAAACCAGACAGTTTGACCTGTCTGGTTTACATCACCTAGTTATGTTGAAACGTTTTTTTCACGAAATCAACCACTTCTTCAGTTGTACTCAGTGATAAAATATGCTCTTTAAATGATGCAGCTTCTTCCTTAGAAAGCTTGCTTAACTGCGTTCTTGCTGGAAGAATCGATGTTGCGCTCATTGAAAATTCATCTAATCCTAGTCCAAGTAGGAGCGGGATTGCGATTTCATCTCCTGCCATCTCACCGCACATGCCAACCCATTTACCTTCTTTATGCGCTGCTTCAATCACAAGCGTTATGAGGCGTAAAATAGCTGGATTGTATGGCTGGTAAAGATAAGACACTCGTTCGTTCATTCGATCAGCAGCCATTGTGTATTGAATCAAATCATTTGTTCCAATACTGAAGAAATCTACTTCTTTTGCAAATTGATCTGCGATAACAGCTGTTGATGGAATTTCTACCATCATTCCGATTTCAATGGAATCAGATACTTCTGTACCAGCAGCAACCAATGCTTCTTTTTCTTCAAGTAAAATAGCTTTTGCTTCTCTAAATTCTGATAACGTCGCGATCATAGGGAACATGATTTTCAAGTTTCCATATGTACTTGCACGAAGTAACGCGCGTAGCTGTGTTCTGAAAATCTCCTGCTCTTCAAGGCAAAGGCGGATCGCTCTATAGCCAAGGAACGGGTTCATTTCTTTTGGAAGCTGCAAGTAAGGAAGTTCTTTATCGCCACCAATATCTAGTGTGCGGACAACCACTGCTTTGCCTTCCATCTTCTCTAAAACGGTTTTATACGCATCGAACTGCTCTTCTTCTGTTGGGAGCTGATCTCTGCCCATGTATAAAAATTCTGTACGGTACAATCCAACTGCTTCGCCGCCATTTTCAAGTACACCTTTCACATCTTCAGGTGTTCCAATATTCGCAGCTAACTCTACGTGAACGCCGTCTTTTGTGACCGTTGGTTGGTCAACAAGTTTCGCCCATTCCGCTTTTTGAGCTAAGTAGTCTTCATGTTTTTTTTGATACGCTTTCACTTCATCTTCAGAAGGCTGAATGATGACGTCTCCACTAATACCATCAACAATGATCAGATCATTGTTTTTCACCGTTTTTGTTGCTTCTTTTGTTCCAACAACTGCTGGGATTTCCATTGATCTTGCCATAATCGCTGAGTGAGAAGTACGACCACCGATATCTGTCGCAAAACCTTTGACGAATTGTCTGTTCAGCTGAGCTGTATCAGAAGGTGTTAAATCTTCAGCAATGATAATGACTTCTTCAGAAATCATACTTGGGTTTGGAATGTCAACGCCTAGCAAATGACCAGTGACACGTTTTGTAACGTCGCGAATATCCGCTGCACGTTCTTTCATGTATTCATTGTCCATTGCTTCAAACATTGTAACAAACATTGTTGCTGTTTCTTTTAAAGCAAATTCAGCATTTACTTTATCCGATGTGATTTTATCCTTCACTGGGTTGAGCAGCTCAGGATCACTTAACACAAGAAGGTGTGCAGAAAAAATATCCGCTTTATCTTGGCCAAGCTCTTTTAGCGCATGTTCTTTAATTGCTTCAAGTTCTTGCTTTGAAACATGAATTGCTTCTTCAAAGCGTTTAACTTCTGTCTCTGGATCATTGATGTCTTTTTGGTGAACTGTTAAATCTGGTTCTTCTAGACGATATGCTTTTGCAATCGCAACGCCTGCTGAAGCACCGATTCCTTTCAGTTGTTGCATTACTCGCCTAGGCCTTCACTTTTCATTGTGTCTTTTAGCGCAGCAAGTGCATCATTTTCATCAGAACCAGAAGCAGAGATTGTGATTGTAGCACCTTTCGCAATTCCTAGAGACATTACACCCATAATAGATTTCAGGTTCACTGTTTTACCATTATATTCTAAGTTGATATCAGCATCATATTTACTAGCAGTTTGTACAAGAACTGTTGCAGGACGTGCGTGAATTCCAGAATCTGCAGTTACTTTGAATGTTTGTTGAGCCATTTTTATCAATCTCCTTTTTATACATTTCATACATCCACAATATTATATCATACTGCCGAGCTTGTCATCTAACAAGAACGGCAGTTATGAAAATTATTTTGAAATTTTCATGATGTTTTCTTGGCCAGCTTTGATTTCACCGGATTCTTGAAGGTCAATAAATTGTCCTTCACTTAAGTTTGTAAATACAATTGGTGTCATTAAAGATGGTACTTCTGACTTAATTTTATCAATATCAACCTCTAAAAGTTTTTGACCGATTTCTACTTGATCTCCCTCTTGTACAAATGCTTCAAATCCTTCTCCTTTGAGGCTGACTGTATCAATCCCGAAGTGAATCAAGATTTCAAGTCCACCATCAGACTGGAGGCCGATGGCGTGTTTTGTTGGGAACACATTTAAGATTTTTCCTCTTACTGGTGAAACCACTGTTCCCTCTTTTGGCAAGATAGCAAAACCGTCACCCATCATTTTCCCTGAGAATACTTGATCTGGCACATCTGTAATTGGATGCAGCTCCCCTGTAATTGGTGAAGCAAACATTTCTTCCCCTTGTTCGTTTTGAAGCGGTTTTGCAATGACTTCTTCAACCTGCTGACTGACTTCTTCTTTTGCAGAAGGGTCTTTCGCTGGTCGAGGTGTGCGCCCTGCAATAATGTCCTGCATTTGTGTTTTTAAATTATCAGAGCGTGGTCCAAAGATGGCCTGGATGTTATTCCCGACTTCAAGGACACCTGAAGCGCCAAGCTTTTTCAAGCGGTCTTTATCCACTTTTTTCTGATCATTTACAGTGACACGTAAACGCGTAATACAAGCATCTAGGTGTTTAATGTTTTCTTGGTCACCCATTGCTTCAAGAATTTCATAAGGTAAGTCATCGCCTTTTCCAGATTGAGCGCTGCTTGCACCGTCAGCTGCTTCATCTTCTCGTCCTGGCGTTTTCAGATTAAACTTGCGAATCGCAAATCTGAATCCGAAGTAGTAAATGACAGCCAGTACGAGACCGACTGGAATAACAAGCCACCAAGCGGTTCTATTTGGCAGGATACCAAATAGGAAGAAGTCGATTAACCCTCCTGAGAAGGTCATCCCGATTTTCACGTTTAGAATATCCATTATCATAAAGGATAATCCAGCGAATACACAGTGAATCGCAAATAATATCGGTGCAACAAACAAGAATGAGAATTCAAGCGGTTCAGTGATCCCTGTTAGGAAAGAAGTAAGGGCCGCTGACCCCATAATTCCTGCTACAAGTTTTTTATTCTTAGGTTTTGCTTCATGGTAAATCGCAAGTGCTGCTGCTGGAAGTCCAAACATCATGAACGGATATTTCCCTGTCATGAATGTACCGGCTGTCAGCTGAACACCATCTTTGATTTGCGCCATGAAAATACGCTGGTCACCACGGATAATATCTCCTGATAAGCTCTTATAGCTAAAAAATTCATACCAGAATGGTGCGTAGAATATGTGATGTAGACCAAACGGAATTAATGAGCGTTCAATGACACCGAATACAAAGGCAGCTAGCGGCTCATTCGCTGCAAGCAGTCCAGTTGAAAATGAGTTCAATGCACCTTGGATTGGCGGCCAAATGACGAGCATCAAAAGCCCTAAAATAAGTGCTGAAATCGACGTAACGATTGGAACAAAACGCTTACCAGCAAAGAAGCCAAGATATTGCGGGAGCTCAATTTTGTAAAATTTATTAAACATATAAGCCGCTAATACCCCGACAATAATCCCGCCAAACACGCCGGTAGACAAGGTCGGTATGCCGAGCATATTCACATATGCTGGATGACTTTCCTTAAAGAACTTAGCCAATTTGATTGAATCGGATGGAATGGAACCGTTGGCCATTAATACGGCACTCATCGTTACGTTCATGACAAGGTAACCGATGATCGCGGCAATCCCTGCCACACCGTCTCCATTGGCAAGACCGATGGCAACCCCTACAGCAAATAGGAGCGGAAGATTCGAGAAGACAATATTCCCCGCATTCTCCATAACACTAGCAACAAGCTGAATTGTATCATTGCTTAAAAATTGAGCGACATCAATCAGCTGCGGATTTTGCATCGCATTTCCGAGTGCTAGTAAAATACCAGCAGCAGGAAGGATCGCAACTGGAAGCATAAGTGCTCGTCCAATTTTTTGCAACACACCAAAAAGTGATTTAAACACTGGTTGAACCTCCTTTTGTTTTCGCTTACAACATGCATTTCAATGACACACTGACGTACATTTCATAATTAACCGTTTACATTTCACTTTCAGAACACAAAAAAGGCATGGTGATATAAGGTTGCGCAAATAACAGGATCTTATCCTGTATTTACCTTAAGTCACTCATGCCTGATCGAATCAGTTACACGTTTCAAGGAAACTATGAAATTTTATTCGTCAATCTGTACAGGTGAAGTGTCAAATAGACAGCTTCGGCATCTTGTACAGGCTTTTTCAATGCATGTTGCAAAATTTTGATCATTTTCCAAGCAGTATTGTAGCATAAAGGATATTCATTTTTCAATAGATGAAGCAACTTTTCTGGCTCCTCTAATGATTCTTCCCGTTTAATACGCTCAATCGAAAACGTAATATGGCGCAGTAAGCGTAAATAATGAATACTTTCTCTATCTACTTTCATATGAAATGCATCTTCTATGACTTGGACCATTTGTGTCATGAGCTGCGAATGACGGTTGACCTCGGATAAAGGCCGGTTCGTTAAAGCAGAGTGAATGTGGAGCGCAATAAACCCAATTTCTCCTTCGGGCAGCTTCGTTTCAACATCTGGCCGCGCATTTATCAGTTCCACGACTTCCTTTGCGACCTCGTATTCTTTCGGGTATAAGGATTTCGTTTCAAGCATAAAAGGATTGGTGATATCATAGCCTTGCTTAACTCGCTTAAAACTAAAGGCAATATGATCTGTCAGTGCAATATGAATATGCTCATTTAAACGATGCCCCATTTTTTCTCGTATATGATAAATGACGTCATTGGCAAGCTCAATCATGTCCTCATTAATGTGGTGCAGCAATTGTTTGTATTCTGTTTGCTCTTTTGTGTTCTTTAACACAAACATTTTCTCAAATGCCGCTTGATCGAGAACGTCACCCGATTTTTTCCCAAAGCCGATCCCTTTATCAATCAGGACCACTTCGCCTAAAGAAGGGTGTTTTGCGATGATGACATTATTATTTAACGCTTTATCAACGGTGAAGGATTCCATGAACATCCCCACCTCCTTCTTATTCAATCCTTCTTATCGTACAAAACAGATGAAACGTGCGTCAACGATTGTTTTTCAAAATAGTCGTTGTGCGCTCAACGAGTCGATATGACAGCACTCTTTTTTCTGGTGCCTCACCTTGTAATGCTTGCTTGAACAAGTCAAATGCTTCCTGCCCCATTTGTTTAAGAGGAATGTCTATACTAGAAATCCCCAATGCTTCACTCAATTGATCGTTTTGAAAGCCAAGTATGGCTGGTGATTCTCCAACGTTTATTTGGTGACGCTGTGCTTCTAGTAAAAAACCTGCTGATACATCATCGTTTGTAATCAGTAAGGCTGTCGGACGATTTTTCATCTCTTTCCATTCTGTAAATAATTGCTTGCCATCAAAAATGGTCAGTTTTCCTTCAATGACCCATTCATCATCAATGTCCTGCCCAAGCGACCGCATCATTTCTTGATAAGTCTGAATGCGAACTTGGCTATTCTCCCCTTCTGTTCTAGCAAGAACGATTGCGATTCGCTCATGACCGCATGCCGCTAAGTGTTCAAGCCCTTCCTTAAAAGCCTGATCATGCGCAATCGATACCGATGAACATGGATCATGCGGAGTAGGATGACAAAAGATAATAGGACCAGATTCCTGCCACTTTAAAATGTCTCGATCACTTAACGCATTTGAGCAAAAGATTAAACCATCCACACGTTGCTCTTTTAAGCTCATTAATGCTTCTTTTTCCTTTACTGGGTCATATCCTGTTTGAAACAAGGCAAAATGCATTCCGCACTCCTGTGCTTTCTCTGCAATCCCTGTGACAATTCCGCTGAAATAGGAGTGATCAATTGTCGGAAGTACAATTCCAAGCATATTGGAATATCCCTTTGCTAAATGTACTGCCTGAATATTCCGTGTATATTTGAGCTCTTTCATCGCACTAAGTACGCGCTCTCGCTTTTCTTCTTTGACATAAGGATGATCATTCATCACTCGTGATACAGTGGTAACAGATACACCCGCCCTTTTCGCAATATCCCTTATGTTAGGCATTTTTTCTCCTACTTTCTCTTGATATGGTAAGCGTTTCATACTTTAAGATGTATGTGAGCTGAACAAATCACTGGGTGGAAAGGGGAATTCAAGATGGGTATTATCATATGGATCATATTATGTTTGACTATTTTGTTTTCTGCTCGATTCGCACTACATCCTTTAGGAAAAGAACATAAAATCAAGCCGTTTCAATCAATTGATGATTTTTTTGTTGATAAGGATCGCAAAGAGTGACAAAAAAATCACGATGACGCTCCCAATACTTGGACGTTCATCGTGATTTTTTTCATTACTTGATGATCGTCAACTCTTTTGGATAATTGGTTAACGTGACTGGGCCATCTTTTGTAATGAGAACATCGTCTTCAATTCTAACCCCGCCGACTCCTGGTACATAAATACCCGGCTCGATCGTATAGACCATCCCTTCTTTTAGAAGGTCATCATTTGCTTGACTCATAGAAGGGAACTCATGAACAGAAACCCCGAGTCCATGCCCTAGACGATGCGGGAAGTATTCGCCATACCCTGCTTCTGCGATCAGCCCTCTTGCTTTTAAGTCAAGGTCACCAATTCTCACACCCGGCTTGCTCATATCAAGTGCTGCCAATTCGGCTTTCAAGACGGTGTTGTAAATATCCTTTTGTTGTTCAGACGCTTCTTGATAGATGAAGGTTCTTGTAATATCTGAACAATAGCCATCCACAATCACGCCAAGGTCAAATAAAACAAAATCACCTTTTTTCAAGGCTGCCTGCCCCGGATTTCCATGAGGTTCTCCTGATTTTTCTCCGAATAGTACCATGGTTGAAAAGGACATGCCCTGAATGCCTTTTTTCTTCAGTTCATATTCGATGACAGCAAGAACTTCGGTTTCCGTCACCCCTTCTTTTAGGGCATGTACCCCAATTTTGACGCCTTCGTCTGCCAATTGAGCAGCTTTTTTCAATGTTTCAATTTCAGCTTCGTCTTTAATTAGTCTTAGCTGATTGAGCACATCTTCTGCCCGGACGAATGTTTCTGCCCCAGTGACAGCTTGAAGCTGCTCTGCTCTTTGCAAAGGAATGGATTCTTTTTCAATCGCTAGGCGAGTCGCTTTTACTCCTCGTTTTTCTAGTGCCTTTTGTATGAAATCAAAGGGGTTTTCATGGTCTTCATATCCAATGAGATCTCCAGCCCATCCCGCATTTTTTGCTTGCTCAACTTCCATCTTAGGCAAAATGAAAAATGGATCTGCTTCCTGAAAAACAAACAGCCCCATCACTCTTTCATGCGGCTCTGTGAAGTATCCAGATAGATAGAATACATTCTCCTTTGTATGTATAAATGCACCTTGAATGTCTTTTTTCTTAAGCCAAGAAGACAAGTTTTTCATTCGATTCATCGTGATCCTCCTCACACGTTTGACTACTGATCTATTGTATCAGTTTTCACTGTATTTCGCACAAAAGCGCACTGGCCTAAAGCCAGTGCGCTTTTGTGATTTGCTTAAGAAGCACGAAGCAAACGAAGTCCGTTTAAAATAACCAAAATCGTACTGCCTTCATGCCCAATGACACCAAAAGGTAAATCAAGAACTTGTAAGAAATTCGCACAGATTAACAAACAAATAACAGTTAATGAAAAGATGATGTTTTGTTTAATGATTCGGTTCATCTTTCTTGAAAGACGGATCATCTTTGTCAGATTGTTTAAGTTATTTTTCATTAAAATGAGGTCTGCTGTTTCTAAAGCAACATCTGTGCCTCCGCCCATTGCGACGCCAACATCTGCTGTGGCGAGTGCAGGTGCATCATTGATTCCATCTCCGACCATAATGATCGAATCACCTTGTTTTTTCAGTTGATTGACTTCATGTACCTTTTCATCTGGAAGACATTCAGCGACAACGGTTTGGATGCCTGCTTCCTCTGCAATCGCTTCAGCTGTTTTTTGCTGATCCCCTGTGAGCATGACGGTTTGGATGCCTAAATCATTCAGCTCCTGAATCATTTTTTTGGCTTCAGGTCTGATTTGATCTTTCAAACCGAGACAGCCGACAACTTCTTGATTTTTTTGAACATAGACAACTGTATATCCTTTGGATGAAAGAACTTCACCATTCTCTTCAATGTCACGATCCATTGAAGCTTTTCCGGCAAAATCTTTCTTCCCAATCCGCCATGTGTCCTCATTTAATTGTGCTTCCACACCAAAACCTGATGTTTCTTCAATGGTTACGTGGTCTGTCCGCTCTGTATGATGCTCTTTTGCCATGTCAGAAATGGCTTTAGCTAATGGATGGTTTGACTGACTTTCAATTTGATAGAGCGCTTGATAAAAGGTCGATTCATCTTGCCCTTTTGCCAAAACCACTTTTTCAACAGCTGGTTTTCCACTTGTAATCGTACCCGTTTTATCAAATGCAATCATCGTACTTGTGCCCAGTTTTTCTAAAAAGACACTTCCTTTTACAAGCATACCGTTTCTTGCACCGTTTGAGATGAGTGAAAGAGCTGCTGGCATAATTGAGGCAACAAGTGCACAAGGCGAAGCAACCACCATAAACACCATCGCACGGTAAAACGTTTCACTCATGCTCCAGCCAAGTACAAAATGAGGTAGGAACATTAAAATCGCTACAGTGATGAGCACACCTTTTACATATGCACCTTCAAATTTTTCAATAAACGCTTGGCTTGGCGATACACTTTCTTGTGCAGATTCCACCAGCTTAATGATTTTATGAAAAAGTGTTTCTTCATTATGTTTTGTTACTTCTACTGTTAATGAACCATTTAAATTCACTGTTCCTGCAAACACATCTTCCCCTTGCCCTTTTTCCTGAGGCACCGATTCACCCGTTAAGGCAGATTCGTCTACACTTGTTCTTCCGCTCATGATCACACCATCTGCTGCAATTCGTTCGCCCGCTTTGATTAAAATACGATCGCCTGGCGTAAGTGAAGAAGCAGCGATTTGGATGGTGGTGCCATCTTCTTCAATTAAAGTGGCTTCATCTGGAGCGATACTCATTAAAGCCGTTAAGTCTTTTTTACTTTTATTTGACGTATACGTTTCTAGCGCACCGCTAAGCGAAAAAATAAAAATTAAAATGGCGCCCTCTGCCCAGTAGCCAATGATCGCTGAGCCTATCGCAGCAAATATCATTAAAAGTTCTACATTTAATGTCTTGGATGAAATGGTTTCTTCAATTCCTTCCTTTGCCTTTGCAAAACCACCAATAACAAAAGCAAGAATGAAAAGAGGAATACTCCACATCGTTTCATCCTTTAGAAACCATCCAATCAAGATGAGAATCCCCGAAATGCCTGCTGCGATTAATTCTCCGTGCTGTGCCCATTTTTGAAAGAGCGAGTTGGATCCCTTTTGATCTGTCGTTTGATAAAGTGCTGTATTCTCATTCATGATTACTTTCTCCTCTCTAATTGATAATGATTTTCACATTATCAATCGTTGCCCGTTCCGTTTATCATCTATATTTTCTGCTATTTCAAGCTTTTTATAGGTCTGTAACTCATTATAACAGGTTCTGATCAATTTTCAATTAATAATTATTATAATTTCTTTTTGATAATAATTATCATTATTAGCACCCGACATTTCTTCCTCTTTCTGAGCACATTTTATTCATCTGAAAGGTAATTGAACACAAAAAAGAACCAACGGATCGACCATTGGTTCTTACAGAAAGCTTGTGTTCTACGAATTTGTCCACTCTTTGATTTGTTTTTTCGTCAGCGGACCTACATGGTTTTTGACTACTTCACCCTTTTCATTGATGAAAAAAGTCGTCGGGATCGTCATGATTTGGTATTTCTTCATCATTTCGCCGTGCTCATCAAGAACGATCGGAAATGTGAACTTTCTGTCTTTCACAAATTGGGCAACTGCCTGCTTGCTTTGCTCAGCACCAAGTAAATTCACAGTCAGTATGTCTACATCACTTTGATTTTCTTTCACAATCTGTTCAAA
Organism: Bacillus sp. FS02; assembly: GCF_024398395.1. Taxonomy (NCBI): domain Bacteria; kingdom Bacillati; phylum Bacillota; class Bacilli; order Caryophanales; family Bacillaceae; genus Bacillus; species Bacillus sp. FS02. The sequence goes on from NZ_CP074101.1 coordinate 586,060, forward strand.
GGCTGGAAGCTCCATTTTGCAGGACGGGCACCACGTTGTCCAAAAATGCAGAATGGTCCGCTTCCCTTTCACCGGGATCACCTGAGTTTCACCTGTTAATGTAGGAGCTTCTATCCTCGGCGCCATGACAGGCTCTTTTGCTTCAGCCTCTATGTTCATCAGAAATAAAAGAAGGGTCATCATGAGAAGACTGGCGGGTAGATATTTACGATTCATCAGCATCTTCCTTCCTGATTTTCCTATAGCTTGCCCGCTAGCTGCACATGACATTCAAGCTTTTTTCAATGTAAGAAACATGGAGACGCCGAGTTCCTTGCAAATCGTCGCATAATGCAAAGCCGTTAATAGCAGCATCCCCGTGTTCATTCCTAAGATAACGCCCATCATATTTAAGGATTCGATGGATCCTAGAAAATACACCATAGAGAACGACACCACGTGCACCCATATATTATGTAGGAACACATCTTTAATGAGACCCATACCAATTAAGCACGCTTGAAACGGCATCACGAACAAGTGGCATAAGAAGTAAGGCCATAGCAGCTGCAAGTAGACGGCTGCTTGAGGTGAGTCAAAAAAGAGCTGCGTGAGCGGATAAGCGAAATAATACATGATCATCACCGCTGGCACCCCGTATCCAAACGTAATGAGAATCGCTTGTCTGACACGTTTTTTCACGAGATCATACTGCCCCAAGGCATAGGCTTCTGATACATTCGGAATCATCACAATCATAATGGAATGAGCGATAAACGCCGGAAAAAAACCGATCGACATCGCTACGCCAGCAAGCATTCCGTAATGATCAACAGCAAGCGTACCAGAAATGCCCGCTGCAACGAGGGCTCCTTTGATTAAAAACGGTTCAATCGCATTGGCAATGGCATGAAAGATACGCATACCTGTTGTCGGAATGGAGACTGCTAACAAACGTTTTCTGACGTCAATCCCTCTTAACTCAACCGATCTGACATTCACAGCATTTTTTGCCATGACGTATTGGGAATATAAATAGATAAAGACGACGAGATCACTTGCAACAATCACGCCAATCGCGATAAGCACAGCTGTTTCAATATCAAACGAATACCAATGAAAAAACAAAAACAAACAGATAAGCTGGATCGTTTTCTTCAGCATATTGGCTAGAGCAATTCTGCCCATTTGCTGCTTGCCCATAAAATAGCCGCGTGCAATGGAAGTAAATGCGATGATTGGAATGAGTGACAGAACCAAGCCCTTCATCAGCGGATGATACGATTGAAATACAGGAATGAAAGGCAGTACAATGGCTGCTATTGCCGTTGTGGTGCATGTCACCACAAGCGTCATTTTAAATGCATGGCGAAGCATACTTTTATGAAGCCGCTCATGCGATTCTGCAATGAATTTAGAAATGGAGACTGGCAGCTCTAAGCTGGCGATCACAAGCACAAGCATGATGATGGGAAGGATGCTCATATATAAACCCATTCCATGTTCTCCAAGCTCTCTCGCTAAAATCATATTGACTAAAAACTCGATACACTCAGCAATGAAAGCTGCGACAGATAGCAGAATGACCCCTTTTACAAATCGATTCATGTAGCCTCCCCTTGTCTAAAAGCAAATTCTTTTCACATTCTATGAGACAAGTCCTGAAAATATTTTAATAATTGAAGACAAAAAAACAGCGACTGATTGATCGCTGCTTTTCTTTACACTGCAAACACATGACGGCCAATGCGTTCTACAATTTTACGAGAACGAATCCAGTTATCTGTCGCCGTTTTTGGATTATAAAAATAAATCGCCTTTGTTGTTCTGTCATCTTCTTTGACAACCTGCTTCACAGCTTTTACGGAATCCTGGTCTGCCTTATCATTGATACTTCCATTTGATACGGGCTGGAAGGCATTTCGCTGATAAATCACGCCTCTGACACTGTCAGGAAAAGAGCGGTGTTCTACGCGGTTTAAGACGACGCTTGCTACCGCTTTTTTCCCGGCGTAAGATTCACCTTTTGCTTCGGCATGTACCAACCGAGAAAGCAAGTCCATTTCTTCATTAGAATAGTGTGATTGATTTCTTGAGCTTGCTGGCTTTGCCGTTTCCTTTTTCTTCGGCTTCGGTTTTGATGCCTTCTCCTCTGTTGACGTGCTTAGCATTTTCACTTTAGGCTGATGTTTCTCCTCTGAAAACGCTGGGATCACGGTATGCTTTTCATCTTGATCTATATATGAAAGCTGATGCTTTACAGGTGCTTGTTCAAGTTTCTGACTTAATGTGCCTTCTTGCTCTTGTATATTGTCCATCTTGATCGCTGAGATGAGCATAAGGATGGCAAAAAGAGCTGTATGAATTTTGATCATTCGCCTCATTCCTCCTTTAATCAATGTAGGCTGTAAGATACTTGTCCACTCTAACAAGAGCTTCTTCTATTTTCACGCACAAAGATTTTCATGCCTGTCCAAATTCCGTCATTAAATGGCATGTCCTAGTTGAAATACGCATGAACTGGTAATGTAAGCGTTTAATATAGTCTCTTTTTAGCCTATAATCATCCTTATGCTCCTGATTATGGGTTATTACATTTTCTTTTCATATGTATCAAGCTGGTTTGAAGTGTGACAAAAGAACCAAAATAAAAAGCTTTTTCTCATGAATGAGAAAAAGCTTTAGCTTCTTGCTTCTTTAAGATATTCAAAAATAACATCTCCACCATGCTTGGCGATTCCGCGAAAATGTTTAAAATCATCTTGATTGACCAATACAGAACGAAATGTTAAAAAATCATCCTTTTGAATGGTCACTTGTTTTTCAGTACCATTCCGTAATGATTCTAGTATTGTGTTGATGTGTTCTTCAGTCAAAAAAACCGCTCCTTTTCAGCCTTGATCAAATATTAAATATACCATTCGTTTTCAAAGCGTACAACGAAAACGAAAGAAAAACGTCTTTATCCTTTACATTGGTATGAAAATATTGCAAAATACTTTTTAATAGGGAATGAAATCTGTTTTTAAAGGAGAGGGATCGGTTGAAGATTGCAAAAATTGGGAATGTGATCGAATTTAGAAATGGTTTAACAGGTGTAGTTGAAAAAGTGAATGAAAACTCTGTTATTGTGGATGTCACCATTATGGACAACTATAGAGATTTAGAACTGGATTCACTAACAGTCGTTAATCATAAAAACTATAAAATCATCAAAGACTCCGTACATTAATTTGCAATCCTCAATTCAGACTACCGTTACATAAGGATATACGAAGCAGAGCTGATCACAATACCTTACTTTTTATGTTTTATGTAAAAAAAGTGATCTGATGCAATATTAGCTCTAGATAGGAGAAACTAATATGCAACATTCAAATGATATCATTGTACGTTTTGGAAAAATAGAAGATGCTGAAACTACTTTAGAAATTCAAAAATCAGTGATTGCTGAGTCAGATTATTTACTGACAACGCCGGAAGAATACAAAAAAACCTTTTTAGAACACAAGGAATGGATACAGAAAAGAATAGAAAACGAAAATGAGACGTACATAGTTGCCCAAACTGGCGATCAAGTCATTGGATGGATAGCCTTTGAACAATCATCAAATAGAAAAAGAACTTCTCACGTTGGTTCTTTCGGCTTGATGGTTGATAAGAGCTATAGAGGTTTAGGCATAGGGGAAATGTTACTAACAGCATTATTAAATTGGGCAGAAAAGAACCCTTCAATTGAAAAGGTTAGTTTAGCCGTTTTCTCCACAAACCAAAAAGCTATTTCTTTGTATAAAAAGATGGGCTTTTTAGAAGAAGGGCGTAAAATCAATGAATTTAAAATAAATGATCATGAATACTGGGATGATGTATTAATGTATAAGCTCGTTTAATACGATGAAAAAGAATTGCAGAAATAAAGACATAATAAATTGAATCATCAATTTATTATGTCTTTTTCTTATTTTCTCTTACATCATTTGATGAAGGCGTCAGTCTTTTTGCGCGTGAAAGGTTTGCATTTCCGCTTTTGTTTTGTACATGTCAACTTCTTCAGGTGTTATCACGCCTTTATCAATTAAAAGGGCGATCACTCCAAGTAATGTGGAGGCACTCCATTTATATCGTTCTTTGTTTTGATGTTCAAGCATCTGAAGCTCTTCCCTCAATTCCATTAGCAGCTTCTCTGTTTTGTCTTCTTTGTTTGCCAACACAAACGCCCCCATTACCATTCGCTCATTTCAATTTTATCTTAAAGTAATTATATCAAGAATAAAAGCACGATACACCTTTACAAACATACGTTCTGTCGTGTATACTATACATACGAGCTGGTAGCCCCCAGCCGTCCTAGCAAGTTCTATTCCTATTGGTATGAGAAGAGTGACATGACTCTTCTCTTTTTTTATGTGTCATCATGATCTATTCCATAAAAAAAGACATGTCATCCACATGTCTTTTCTTATTTATTAGCGATTATCAATCGTTTCTGGATACATATCGTGATTCATCATACGATACGATGCCATCTCTTCATACTTTGTCCCAGGTTTTCCATAGTTCGTATACGGATCAATTGAAATACCGCCTCTTGGTGTAAATTTGCCCCATACTTCGATATATCTTGGGTCCATTAATTCAATGAGATCGTTCATGATAATATTCATACAATCCTCATGGAAGTCACCGTGGTTACGGAAGCTGAACAAATATAATTTTAATGATTTGCTTTCGACCATGATTTCATTTGGGATGTAGCTGATATACACGGTCGCAAAATCTGGCTGCCCTGTTTGCGGACAAAGTGATGTGAATTCTGGGCAGTTGAATTTCACAAAATAATCTCTATTCGTATGTTTATTCGGGAACGTTTCAAGCACTTGTGGTGCATAGTCAAACAAGTAATTGGTCCCCTGGTTTCCTAGTAAAGTGACACCTTCTAATTCTTCTGGTTTTCTTGTCGTCATTTTGTCTCTCTTCCTTTCTATACGCCTCGTTTATTTCCCCACAAAAGCGTGTGCAATTGTGGTAATACTCTCACACGATTCAAATCAGGGTCTTGTGCTACTTGATCTACAAGCATTTCGTATTTCTTTAATAAGTGCGTTAATAAGTACGCATCATCAGCTGTTGTTGTATCATCATTTCCAACTTGCAAATAAAAGGGGAGTTCTGGGTATTTCGCATGAACATCCTTTGCATAGGCTAGATCAAGATCATCAAAGATCACGACCTTCAGGCTTGCATGTTGCAATCTGTTTCCCTTTTTCAATTCATCTATGATACGTGTAAGTTTCGTAAAATCTGTTTTCATATTTGAACTTGGTGGCTTTGGAGAAATCGTTAAATCATCTATCTTCAAAAACCAATCTTGATACATCGTTCCCTGCGTTTCAAGCGCCGTATCAATTCCTTCTTCATGCAATAAATCAATAAGTGATTCCATTTGTTTTAAAAGCGCAGGATTCCCACCTGAAATGGTGACATGAGAAAAAGCCTTTCCGCCTATTCTCTTCAGCTCTTTTACAATGTCCTCTGCCTGAAGCCACTGAATATCATGCTTCGCTGATCCATCCCATGTAAAAGATGAATCACACCAGCTGCAAGAGTAGTCACAGCCAGCCGTTCTGACAAACATGGTTTTTTGGCCAATGACCATTCCTTCTCCTTGAATGGTTGGACCAAAGATTTCTAAGACAGGAATCGCTTTAGTCATTGAGCTCAACTCGTTTCGGACGGTAAATGCAGTAGCTTGTTGGTGTCTCTCTGACAAAAACTTGAACACATACTGGTTTGTTCGCTAAAGTCGTTAAATATGCGGCCACTTTATCATACACAGTCTTTGCGACAACCTCAGTGGTTGGCATCGCGTATGGATCATTTGATGAGAATTCTTCATGGTCATTGAGCAGTGTATGGTCGTACTGTCCATGAATGAGTTTTTTTAGCGTGCTAAAATTCACAAGGAAACCTGAATCATCTAGATGATCTCCTGCAATCGTAATGTTAATCGTATACGTATGACCATGTACACGGCTACAAGCGCCAGCATCTTCTCTCGGGATAAAGTGGGCTGCCGATACATGCATATCTTTATTTAATTCAAACGAAAATGGATGATTCGTCTGTGGATAGATTTGAGAAAGCATTTAGTTCGCCTCCTTCATGTCCATATAAGTGTCATAGCCATTTTTCCGAAGCTTACATGCAGGACATTCCCCGCAGCCATCAGAAATGATGCCATTATAGCAAGTGAGCGTTTCATTTTTCACAAAATCTAGCGCATTCAGTTCATCAGCCAGCTTCCACGTTTCAGCTTTATTCAGCCACATGAGCGGCGTATGGATGACAAATGGTTTTTCCATTGCCAAATTCACCGTGACGTTACAAGATTTCACAAACTCATCTCGGCAATCTGGGTAGCCGCTAAAGTCTGTCTCGCACACACCCGTGATAATATGACGTGCTCCGATTTGATACGCAAGAATGGATGCAAAGGATAAGAAAACTAAGTTTCTCCCCGGAACAAATGTGGAAGGCAGTTCTCCTTCTTTTTCTTCAATATCAATGTCATCTCTTGTTAAGGCATTGGGTGCAAGCTGATTTAAAAGAGACATATCTAATAGATGATTTTTCACACCTAGCTTGTCAGCAATTCTTTTGGCGACATCAATTTCTTCTTGATGACGCTGATTATAATGAAAGGTTACCGTTTCAACCTCTTTAAATTGTTGAAGTGCCCATAGTAAACATGTCGTACTGTCCTGTCCCCCGCTAAAGACAACGACCGCTTTTTCATTTTTCATTTTTCCTTTTCCTCCTTTTGCAGACCCGTACCTCCGCACAAAGCTGCATCTGAAAGGTTCATGAAAACCCCTATTTTCTCAAAAGAAAAGACACCTTTACATGTGTATGAGGTGTCCCAGCCATAAAAAATAAAAAATGCCACATCCAAGGATACGGCAAGTCCTTAGTTTTTTATAGAGGGTTTTGCTAGAACCTCTCCCGTTTTCACGGATTTTTGTTCAATTTTCACAGAGGATAGTGTACCACATAATTGGTGTACAAGCTATCCCTTCTTTACTTATCACCTGATGCAGGCACTTTTTTCAGACAAAGGAAGAGGATAAAAAAGATACTGACATAGCCAAAAACAGGGTAAACCGTTGAAATGAGTGTGCCGTATCCAATTTTACTGATCACATAACAGCAAAGAAGAATAAAGGATATCGTATACGTACTGTTCAATCGGATATACACCCTCACTTGTCTTTCGAGACCGTATAAATTCCCTATAACGGATGTAAAGACTTCACCGAAGATCACGAATAAATAGATGAGATGAATGGAGTTTGCGACTTGATACACCACTTGAGCCATCGGGATATCATACGCCTCCAGCATTTCTAATGAAGAAAGGGATAAAAAGCAGGCGAGCAGAATGAGTGTCAACATCAGACCTCCAAGCACCGCTCCCTTTTTTATAACGGCTTCGGATGTCATTTCGTTTGCGACCGGCACTAATACGGCTTGAGACAGCGCTAAATTAAATGCACCATATGAAATCGCAGACAACATCCATTCGCCCTCTCCCATTTGCAGCCCCAGAACGTGGCTTTCACCGCTACTAAACACAAATGAGTCTAGAAACACAATCAGCGAAAAGAAAATCAGCATTGGAACGACAAGTACATTGACACCAAATAACCCTTTTGAACCCTTAAAAAGGACAATGACACTTAAAATAATCGTTAAACAAATACCATATTCTTTTGAGATGCCAAGTTGTTCTTCAAAAATAGCGCCTGCTCCAGAAATCATCACTGACGTAACACCTAGTAGTATAAAAAACATGACGATGTTAATATATCGACTCGCAGCAGATCCAAATAAAAACCGATTCATATCTTGATAAGACTCCGCTTTAATTCGTTTGGAAATCAGCATCATTTTTGCGCCAAGGCCGGTAAAAATAACACCGCTCATCAAAATCCCGATCAATCCAATCCAGCCAAAACGAACAAAAAATTCTACGATTTCTTTTCCTGTCGCAAACCCAGCTCCAACCACTGTTCCTACATATACAAAGGCAAGCTGAAAAGCGGATTCATTTGAACGTTTCATATGACCCCTCCGCACCCATCACTTTCGATTGTCTCTTTTTTATCCTATGAGACAAGTTCCTTGAAAAGAAGGACAAACCATGATTAAATGCAAAAAAGGATTTTTCATTCAGCTATGAGCAAAACAGTTGAAAGTCAAAATAGGTCAGAGTATACTATAGTCAAAGATGGTCAAACAACAGACCATTTTATTTAACATTCATTGGTCAAATAAAGTCAAACTTTATTTTAAGGAGGTCATGGCTCATGCGTTGTCAACATTGTCAAGTAAATGAAGCAACGATTCGCCTGAATATGCAAGTAAATTCGTCCCGTAGCCAAATGGTTTTATGTGAAGACTGCTATACCTCTTTGATGGAACAGTCAAAAATGAAAATGGGTCCTAACCTTTTCGGAGGCGGTTCATTCTTCTCTGAGCAAGCAGGACATGCGACGAGCCAAGAGCGGCCTAAACAAAAAGGCTTACTCGATGAGCTTGGCCGGAACTTAACGGATGGCGCACATGCTGGTTTAATCGATCCTGTCATTGGCCGTGATGAAGAAGTCACAAGAGTCATTGAGATTTTAAATAGAAGAAATAAAAACAATCCTGTCCTCATTGGTGAACCTGGTGTTGGTAAAACGGCCATAGCCGAAGGACTAGCTCTAAAAATTGCAAATGGAGATGTACCAAATAAATTAAAGAACAAACAAGTTTATTTATTAGATGTCTCTTCACTTGTGGCAAACACAGGTGTACGTGGTCAATTTGAGGAACGGATGAAGCAATTAATCAAAGAATTGCAAAGCCGTAAAAATATCATCTTATTCGTTGATGAAATTCATCTTCTTGTAGGCGCAGGCTCTGCCGAAGGGTCAATGGATGCCGGAAACATTTTGAAACCAGCTCTAGCTCGAGGGGAACTGCAGCTAGTAGGTGCGACAACATTAAAAGAGTATCGTCAAATTGAAAAAGATGCTGCCCTTGAACGCAGGTTCCAGCCTGTCATGGTTGATGAGCCAACACAGGATGAAGCATTCGAGATATTAAAAGGCATTCAAGATAAGTATGAAGCCTATCATGGTGTCACCTATTCTGACGAAGCCATTAAAGCGTGTGTTCAATTATCTTCGCGGTATATTCAAGACCGCCACTTGCCAGATAAAGCCATTGATTTAATGGATGAAGCAGGTTCAAAAGCGAATCTCTCCATTGATGCAGCAAGTGAAGATGAATTAACAAACCGTCTTGCGCAAATTGCCGCTGAAAAACAAGCTGCTTTAAATGAAGAACGATATGAAAAAGCAGCGAAGCTTCGAGACGAAGAAGAAGCGATTGAAGCGAGATTGCAAAACAAAACAAATGACAAAGAACATGTCGTCACAGCTGAGGACATTCAGTCGATTGTAGAACAAAAAACAGGTATCCCTGTTGGCAAACTGCAAGCAGACGAACAAACAAAAATGAAAGAAATTGATGTCCGCTTAAAAGCCCGTGTCATTGGTCAGGAACATGCGGTTGAAAAAGTGGCGAAAGCCGTAAAAAGAAGCAGAGCCGGCTTAAAATCAAAACACAGACCAACTGGCTCCTTCCTTTTCGTTGGACCAACAGGCGTCGGGAAAACCGAATTGTCTAAAACATTAGCGGAAGAATTATTTGGCTCAAAAGAAGCGATCATTCGTTTAGATATGAGTGAATACATGGAGAAACACTCCGTGTCCAAAATCATCGGTTCTCCTCCTGGTTACGTTGGACATGATGAAGCCGGACAGCTCACGGAAAAGGTTCGCAGAAAACCATACAGCATCATTTTGCTCGATGAAATCGAAAAAGCGCACCCTGATGTCCAGCATATGTTCCTTCAAATCATGGAAGATGGCCGTCTAACAGACAGCCAAGGCAGAACCGTCAGCTTTAAAGACACAGTTATCATTATGACAAGTAACGCTGGCAGCACAGATAAAAAAGCAGTCAAAGTCGGATTCCAGTCTGAACAAGAAGAAGCCATCGAAGAACAATCATTGATTGATTCACTGAGCGCTTATTTCAAACCAGAATTCTTGAACCGTTTTGACAGCATCATTCAGTTTGATTCATTAGATAAAGACGATTTAGTCAAAATTGTGGATCTTCTGCTCAAAGATTTGTCAGAGCAGTTAAAAGAACAAAATCTAACTGTTCACATCACAAACGAAGCGAAAGAAAAAATCGCTGAACTTGGTTACCATCCAGCATTTGGGGCTCGTCCGTTACGAAGAACGATTCAAGAGCATGTTGAGGATCAAATGACGGACATCTTGCTTGAAGAAGAACAACTTACTGGATTTACAGTCGATGTTGAACATGACGAAATTGTTGTGAAAAAGAGCTAAGTACATCCTAAGGAGGATCTTCAGCTCCATCATGTGGCAGTGTCTAAATTCCATCTGAGCGCCGACGCTCCCCCTCCTCTTTTCCTTTACGATAAAAGAAAAAGAGGTGGAACACATGGATCACATGATCAATTGGAACTACGATTTGATTAAAATCATACATGAAGAAAAATTAAAAGAATTGCTCTTAGATGAAACAGCTCAAAAAAGATGAAGTTTCCAGATTGTTGACACAGGGCTAAAATGAACTTGATTTTAGCCCTGTGTCTTCTTTTCAGCGTGATAGAAAACCTTTGCAGCCCTAGGAAGGACGAGTACTGGCGCGGAGCGAATGTAACATTCGTGAGCACCAGCACGCAGGACTGACAAAGAATGCGAGGGTTTGGCTACACGCTGAAAACTCCCTTTTATATGAGGGAGTTTCTTTTTTTATGGCTTTCAGAAAGCGCTTTCGTCAAAATTTCTTCACATAAACTGTCTTAATTTTATATTCTGACTAAAACCCTTCTAGAAGACACCGATATTAACTATAGAAAAAGATAGTTAAAGGATTTGGTGAGATAATGGACAAAACATCGTTAATTGGTATTATTTTAGCATTTATTGCACTGAGTGTCGGTATGGTTTTGAAAGGTGTGAGTCTAACCGCTCTTATCAACCCGGCGGCTATATTGATCATTGTGGTTGGGACAATTTCAGCTGTTGTCATTGCCTTCCCATCTAGTGAAATTAAGAAAACACCAAAATTATTCGGCAAAATTTTCAAAGATAGCAAGCTTCCAACGATACAAGAAATGATTCCTCTATTTTCAAACTGGGCACAAATTGCTCGTCGTGAAGGTCTTTTGGCATTAGAGGCAAATCTTGAGGAAGTCGATGACGATTTTCTAAAGAACGGCTTAAGCATGGCGGTTGACGGTCAAAGTGCTGAATTTATTCGCGACGTCTTAACAGAAGAAGTCGATGCCATGTCGGAGAGACATCAGTCAGGCGCATTAATCTTTACACAAGCTGGTACATACGCTCCGACTCTAGGGGTACTTGGTGCCGTTGTCGGACTTATTGCCGCACTTGCAAACATGGGAGACATTGAAGCACTTGGACATGCGATCAGTGCTGCATTCGTCGCCACACTGCTAGGGATTTTTACAGGGTATGTGTTGTGGCATCCATTTGCCAACAAGCTGAAGCGTAAATCAAAAGAAGAAGTAAAGCTTCGTCTCATTATGATTGAAGGGATTCTTTCTGTCCTTGAAGGCCAGTCTCCAAAGGTCATTGAGCAAAAACTTCTGATGTACTTACCAGCAAAAGAACGTGCAAATCTTGTCATTGAAGAAGGAGAAAAACAGAATGGCTAGGAAACGTAAAAAACATGATCATGAAGACCATGTAGATGAGTCTTGGCTGATCCCTTACGCCGATCTTCTTACGCTTCTTCTCGCCCTCTTCATTGTGCTGTTTGCATCTAGCTCCATTGATGCGGCAAAATATGAACAGATGGCTAAATCGTTTAATGTTGTCTTTACTGGCGGCACTGGCGTAATGGACCAATCAAGCATGCAGAGCACCGAGGAAACAGAAAACAGCAATCAAACCAAAAAATCAGCAGAAGATGAAGAAGAAGCAAAAGCGAAAGCTCGTGACCAAGCGGTATTAACAAAGGTTAAAAAGCAAGTAGATTCATTCATTGCGGATAAAAAACTTGGTTCGAAGCTTGAAACAAAGCTGACGGATGAAGGTCTGCTTATTACAATTGAAGACAGCATCTTTTTTGATTCTGGGCGAGCGGTGATCCGCTCGCAGGATGTTCCGTTAGCCAAAGAAATATCCAAGCTGCTCGTCATTAACCCTGCTCGTGACATCGTCATTAGCGGACATACAGATAACGTTCCGATTCGGAATTCTGAATTTGAATCCAACTGGTATTTAAGCGCCATTCGTGCGGTCAACTTTTTAAATATTCTCCTTGAAAACAGCAACCTAGACCAAGAGAACTTTAGCACAAAAGGTTACGGTGAATTTAAACCGATTGCATCTAACGATACCGCAGAAGGCAGAAGTAAAAACAGACGCGTCGAAGTTCTTATTTTGCCAATTGAGAAAAAAGCAAAATAAATAGGAAGCCAGCAGCTTCCTTTCAGATCATGACAAAGGGCTAAAATAATGTTTATTTTAGTCCTTTGTCTTTCTTATGAGCGCGTTTGAAAGCTCTTGTCGTTTATCGGTGCGCAGGACTGACACCATATGCGAGGATTACTCTACATACTAAAAAGGAAGCCAACGGCTTCCTTTGTTTATTCTTTATGATCATATAAATGCTTGGCACGCAGCCCTACATGTTTGAGCATATCGATACAGGCATCCTTCTCCTCTTCACTAAGCACACTGATCATCTCGTGAATCTCTTTTGCATGATCTGGGAAGATGTCATCAAGCAAAGCTCTTCCCTGCTCCGTAATATGTGCAAATGTCACCCTGCGGTCTTCTGCACAAGCTTTCCGGCTAAGGAGTTCTTTTTTCTCCAATTTATCAACCACATACGTGATGCTTCCGCTTGCGAGTAAGATCTTATCACCTATTTGCTGAAGCGGCTGATCACCTTTATGATACAGCAATTCTAATACAGCAAATTCAGTCGGATTCAGACCGTGCTTCACAATATGTTTGTTCATGTGGTGATTAATGGAGCGATAGGCACGTGATAGTACAATAAATAATTTCAAAGATTTCTCAACATTATGATTTTCCATTTTTTATCATCCTTTATGAAATGCAACCCACTAATGTGACATTAATAAACAATAAGTAAAATGTCAACATGTTGAACCATTTTTAGCATGAAAAAGAGACCAGAACGAATCACCTAATTTTTTAAAAATCTCACAAGTCATCGTAATAAAGATAGGTTCAATGCTATAATAAGTCTATTAGGTAATACGTTGGAGCGATGAATCATGAGTATACTGAAAGGGTTTTGGAAGAAGATCCAGCTTTACCTTATTTTGGTCGTGATTCCAACCCTCATCATTAGTTATTTTATCTACGAAAAAGAAACTGAGAAAATTGATGTAAAAAACAAACAAACCGCTACACTTATGTTAAATATTCACAAAAACCAAATGAATTATTTAATCAGTGAAACAGAAGCAAGATTAACTTCCCTTGCCATGGGATTTGACCAGCCGCTTGAAACGAAAAGAGTACAAAACATCCTAGAGAAAATCTATAAACAAGAACCTCGTTTTTCAGGCCTGTATCTCCTAGACCAAAAAGGAAATGTCACAGCCAGCACCACACCATTAAAGGAAAAAATCAACCTGTCATTTAGAGATTACTTTAAACGTATTCAAGTCACAAAACAGACCGTCATCACAGATAACTATGTAAGCCGCATTACTAAGCAGCGGATTCTCTCCATTTGTGTCCCTGTTTTGAATGAAAACGACGAAGTCACGGATGTGCTAGTCGCTGCGATTCAAATTGATTATTTAAGAAATATTATGAATGTATTAAACCCAGAGCTTCATTTTAAGATGCTGAATCAAAATGGAGACGTTGTGTTTACAAGTGGTCCACAGCCAGCATCTGAAAGTGATAGTACCGTGTCTACATATTTAGATGAAAACAGCTGGAAGCTGGAGGTTTTTCCGCAGCGTGCGACAACAAGTGAAGTACTGTCTGTGATGCTGTTTCCTTTATCCAGTGCATTTATTCTCTTAAATATCTTATTCACACTCGTCCAATATATCATTTTAAGACGACAAACCCAGCAGGAACGCCACCAAAATGAAGCACAAAAACTTGAACTCATTGGAACACTCGCGGCAAGTACAGCGCATGAAATTCGCAATCCATTAACAGGCATTAGCGGGTTTATTCAACTTTTGCAAAAGAAGTATCGTTCAGAAGAGGATCAGCTTTATTTTTCTGTCATCGAGGAAGAAATTAAACGGATTAATCAAATCGTCAGTGAGTTTCTTGTGCTAGGAAAACCAACGGCTGAAAAGTGGCAAAATAATTCTGTGAAAGAAATTGTCAGTGAGATCATGCCAATTGTATTTTCTGAGGCGAACCTTTATAATGTCGAGGTTGATTTGCAAATCAATACCATTCAAGATGTTGGTGTGTATTGCACGAAGGATCACATTAAACAAGTGGTATTGAATGTAGCGAAAAACTCGTTAGAAGCGATGCCAAATGGCGGTCATTTGAAGATTGTCATTGAGGCTGAAAAAGAACAGGTCATCATAAAAGTGAAAGATACAGGTGAAGGTATACCAGAAGAGATGCTGAAACATATCTTCCTCCCTTTTATTACGTCGAAGGAAAAAGGAACAGGTCTTGGGCTTGTTGTGTGTAAACGAATCATTTCGATGTATGGGGGACAATCGATATCGAGAGCGAAGTGAATAAAGGAACAACCGTGATCATCATGCTCCCTTCTGCACACTAATAGCTGAAGCATTCAGCCGGTTTTGCTAATGGCAAGACCGGTTTTTTGATGTCAATAAGAAGGGCGATTGACAGAAAGGAGACTCATTTGTGATACAAGATCATGAAAGGAAGCAACAGATTGTTGTTCATGAAAAAGAAGATACTGATACTCATTCATTAGGTTGTCCAGTTCTTGACTATATTTAATTGTCGTCTCACCTGTATAGCCTTCTACTTGAGCAGCTTCTACCATTTGTCTTCTCTTTTCATCAATTGACATTAATAGCTGTTCTTTCCGTACATAAATATTCATGATCTCAGCTCCCGCTATGAATTCGTCTGTCTACGCTCTAAATGATCCGACACCAAAATTATACTTTATTTGTAAATTAAATTAAATATGCTTATTTTATTTAATTTTTTACAGCCTAAAGACCTTTTACCCAATGAATTCTGGGGGTAAACTTCAAAATTGGACAGGACTGACACATTGATTAAACAGAATTTTATCCTATGCAGAAGACCAAAATCAACTATTTTCTCTCTCATTTTATGTCTATTTTCCTAAAAAAAGCTGATCTTCCGCCTCATGCGAAATGATCAGCTCCCACTATTAAACCGTTTCTTCTTCGTAAATTGGAACCCAGCCCTCAGTTGTGACAAATATGCGAACGGCGACGACTTGACGATCTTCTTGAAGTGTAAAGTAGTGACGAATATTCGGAGGCACAGAAATTAAATCACCTGGATTCAGTCTCACATCAAAAAAGACGCCGTCTTTGCCTTGAATGGCAAAGATTCCATGACCGCTCACGATAAATCTGACTTCATCATCCGTATGATGATGCTCACGTTTAAAGTTTTGAAGCAGTTCATCAAGGTTAGGGGTCGCATCTGATAATGAAATCACATCCTGCGCTTTGTATCCTCTTCGCTCGGAAATACTCTTTATTTCCTCTTGAAACACAGTTAAAATTTCTTCCTTTTCATCATCTGTTAAATCGTACTTTTCTGATAACTGTTTTGGTAGTTTTTCAATATCCCAATGTTCATAAATGACCCCTTGCTGTTCTAAATACGCCCGGACCTCTTGTTCGTTCTCAAGTAACGTGTTCTCTTCATTATGAATGTAAATGGTCGCCATGTGTGTTTCCTCCTTTTTATTTAACAAGCTGCTTTTGATAAAGCGCTACTTTCAAATGATAGGTAAATAAAAATTCATAAGCCTCTAAGACTCGTTTGGCTTCAAATGCGGTTTTCCCCCAAACGGTGATGCCATGATTACGAATGAGTACAGCACCAGCATCGTCCGTCAGGTGCACTGCAAATTGTTTTGCAAGGTGCGGAATATGAGCTGGGTTTTCAATAATAGGAACAGTGACTTCTGCATCCTCTTCCCAATAACCAAGCGCTTTAATAATTTCGTTGCCTTTAAAACGAACTTCTCCTTTATCGCCATACAGCTCAGAAATGACATTGTTATCGATCGTGTGGACGTGAAGACAACATCCTGCTTTCGTCCGCTCATAAACGTATGTGTGAAGCAGTGTTTCAGCTGATGGCCTGAGCGGCTCATTCGGATGAACCGGCTGACCTGCTGCATCAACAAGAACAAAATCTTCATCGGTTTCTTTTCGTTTATCTTTGCCACTTGCCGTCACCAAAAACGTGATGGGATCATCCGACACTTTTATCGATAAATTGCCGCTCGTTCCGTAAAACCAGTCTCTTTGTGCCAATTCACGTTTGACGTCTGCTAGTTCCTTCCAGCGTTTACTCTTCTCGTCTGCCATTCCTTCACTTCCTTTATTTGATCAAATTGCGCTTTTAGATCAACAAATGTTTCATACTCTTTATGTACGAGTCCTAGCTCTTTACATTCGTTCAGTAAATAGTCACGCGCAAACGTGAGATCCGCATGTTTCGCTGCCTCAATATCAGTCACTGAATCACCAATCATAATAATAAAGTCATCTTCCTGCGTCAGCTCTCGAATAATGGAAGGCTTGCAGCAGCCACAGCCATTTTGGCATTCTGAATCACAGGCATGCGGCCATTCAATTTGAATATGGTCTTCTTTAAATGATGCATGGTTACAATAAATATTCTCTTGTTCGACAATCCCTTCCAGGATGGGATAGACAAAAAAGTCCATACCGCCGCTGAGTACATAGAAAGGAATGTCTGCTTTTTTGACATCATCGACAAACTGTTCAAATCCTTCACGAATCTCTGTATCCTCTAAAATAAATGACCGAATGGCTTCTTTCTGATCACTCGTCAGTAACTGAAACATTTGCCCGACGCCTTCTTGGATCGTGATCTCTTTTGCTAGAACACCATCCTTCCATTTCGTCCATTCTTTTGGAGCAAACTGCTTCATGATACGAATGATATTATCATTTTTCGTAATCGTGCCATCAAAATCACAACATACAATTGGTTTTTTCATTTATTCTGCTACCCTTCCCCAAAGATCAAGTGCTGCTTGTAAGTCTTGACAAGTTGACGCTTTTTCTTCGATAGACTCTTTTTTGACTACCGCATCAATGATCGAACGAAAGGCTTTCCCTCCTCCGATTGCTCCCCGCGGATGTCCGTGAATTCCCCCGCCTGCATTAATGACATGATCAAGTCCAAAATCTTTGATTAAGACCGGCACCATTCCAGGGTGAATGCCTGCTGAAGGGACAGGAAATGTTTGTTGAACCGCATCCTCTTTCACACACGCTTCGTAAATGCCAAAGGCATCTTTTTTCGGAAGGGCAACTGACCCATAAGGAGAGGGAAAAAGACTTAAATCAGCGCCAGCATATCGATTTAATTTGCCTAAAAGAAGGGAATGCGAGAATCCATAGTCTGGAGAGGATGTCATTGCACCGCTCACTGCTGGATGTGCCATGATCGGCAATGGGATCTCTGGGTCTTCAGCCAAGCTTTGCATGACATCAAGTCCATAGGCAAAAACGTTGAATAAAAGCGCATCAGCCCCGAGTTCGGCTGCCTTTCTTGCTCGATCTTTCAAATCAAAAGTTCTACCAGTTAAATTAACAGCATAAAGCGTGCGATGTCCTGTCTCTTCATATGTTTCTTTTAATATCTTTTTTCCTTCCTTGATTCGATCTTCAAAAGGCGCTAATGGGCTTTCAAATAAAATCTCATCATCTTTGATGAAGTCTACTCCACCTAAAGCCTGTAAACGGAGCTGTTCTTTTAAATCCTCCATATCACGGCCGATCACGCCTTTAAAAATACTCATCAATAGCGGCCGATCAAACACGCCTACTTTCTTTCGTAGCCCCTCAATGCCAAATACCGGTCCTGGCAGACAGCGTTTAAACCTTTCCGAAAATTCGATATCGACGAGCTTTACTTTCCCATCCAGTGAAAGCTTTCCAAAAATCGTCGTAAACACCGCTGGTATATCAGCTGAAAAGTTAGCCTCAGGATAAGCAATGGTCACCTCTGATTGATACAGACCACCAATTGCGGGGGACTGTTCTTTTACGCTCACCACACGGCCTTTATGTTTTTTCAGCTGCTCCTTTTTGAGCTGCGGCAAGTCCGTCCATGACCCGACCGTTAACCCAAGTGCGATCTGCTCTGCTTTTCGGTCTATTTGTTCATCCTCTCGATGTGTTAGTACGTATGTTGCCAGTAGTTCACTCACTAGGAATCCCCTTTCGATTGCGTCCTGTATATGGTCAATAAAAAAACCTCTTTAAGTGCTTGATCAGCGCGTTAAAGAGGTTTCGTCTCATTCATCCGAATCTTATCTCTCAGCGCTTGCTGCAAGAATTAGCACCGTGCTTCATGGAAGTCGGTTGCCGGGCTTCATTGGGCTAGTCCCTCTGCCTACTCTTGATAAGAATATTCAATTTTCTTAAATATTGCCTGAATTATCGCACCATTTTTTTACGTTGTCAATGGCTTTTTTTCAAATAACTGCAAGGCAGCGATACGATCAGCGGCTTCCTTTAGCCGCTCCTCACTTGTTAAAAGACCGACTCTGACGTAGCCTTCACCGTGAGCACCAAAGCCATTCCCCGGTGCAACAACAACATGTGCTTTTTCTAATAATACATCAGAAAAAGTTTCAGATGTATACCCTTCAGGCACCTTTAACCAAGCAAAAAACGAGCCCTTTGGCGCACTGACGTCCCAGCCAATCTCTTTGCATGCAGCAATCCAAGTGTTTCGTCTATTTTCGTACCGATCATTTTGTACTTGGACGCACGTTTGATCGCTTAAAAGTGCTTCTGCTGCTGCATCTTGAGTTGCTTTAAACAGTGACACAAACAGGTGATCCTGATAAAGCTCAATGGCTTCGATTACAGAGGCATTCCCTGCTGCAAAACCGACTCTCCAGCCAGCCATATTATACGTTTTGGACAATGTATATATTTCAATACCTGTCTCTTTTGCTCCGTCTATTTGCAGGAAACTGAGGGGCTTTTCGCCGTCAAATCCTATGCCACCATATGCAAAATCATGGACTACACACATATTATTTTCACTCGCAAACGCAACAGTATCTTCAAAAAATGTCCGGGTTGCAGTCGCACCAGTCGGATTATTTGGGTAATTTAAGTACATCAATTTTGCTTGATTCTTATCCTCTTCTGACAGTTGGTGGTAGTCAGGCAAAAAATCATTTTGTTCAAGAAGAGGCATTGTGACCATATGAGCTCCGGCAAGCACAGCGCCTGACCAGTAATCAGGATATCCTGGGTCTGGAACAAGCAGCGTATCACCTGGATTCAGTAAACATTGCGGCAATTCGACTAGTCCCGCTTTTCCTCCAAATAAGATAGCAATCTCTGTCTTTGGGTCAAGCGTGACGCCATATTCTCTTTCATAAAAAGCAGCTGCGGCCTTTTTTAGTTTCGCTGTCCCGCGGAATGAGGAGTATTGATGATTTTCAGGTTTTGCTACCGCTTCCTGCATCGCTTTCACAATATGTGGAGGAGTGGGCTGATCAGGATTTCCTTGACCTAAATTAATCACATCTGCCCCTTCCTGCATTTTTTTCTGCACTTTTTGAACAAGCGACGCAAAAAATTGTTTCGGTAAATGTTTCAATACATCTGATTGCTGGAATTCCATTTTTTCACCTTCTATTCAAGTTACGTGACAATACAATCACTGTAATGGATTGTTTTATGAATTGTAAAGCAATTTTGAAAAAAGATTGACATGTGAACTGCAGCTCTGATAATATCTAGAATTAAGAAATGCAAGCAGACATGAAACAATTACATATTGATTTCTCTTATCGAGAGTTGGGCGAGGGATTTGGCCTTTTGACCCCAACAGCAACCGACCGTTAATACCACTGTGAAGTGGGGCGCAGCAAGAACAGCGCCAAGACAATTCATTGTCTTATAGGGCACGGTGCTAATTCCATCAGACGTATGTGCTGAGAGATAAGAGAGGCTTCGAGCATACACGCCATCAAGCCTCTTTCTCTCAGGAGAAAGAGGCTTTTTTATATGATTTGGAGGGGAAGCAATTGGTTACACTTACGGCATCATATGAAGAATTAACAGAGAGTTCGGCAGTTGCATTAGCCATTAGACTTGGATTGATTCAAGAGAGCAGTCATTTGACCTGCACTGAAATTGGCGACGGAAATTTAAATTACGTCTTTCATATTTATGATCACAAACAAGCAAAAGGACTGATTATCAAGCAGGCTCTTCCTTATGCAAAGGTCGTTGGAGAAAGCTGGCCGCTGACATTAGACCGCGCAAGAATTGAAAGTGCAGCACTCATCAAGCAATCAGAGTATGCACCACATCTCGTACCAGCCGTCTATTATTCGGATACAGCTCTTGCAGTGACGGCAATGGAGGATCTATCACACCTTGAAATCGTCAGAAAAGGGCTAATTGCCGGAAAACATTATCCGTATTTATCAGATCATGTCGGAGAATTTTTAGGCAAAACACTATTTTACACGTCTGACTTTGCCACAAATCCTAAAATCAAAAAACAATTCGTGAAGCAGTTTACAAACCCTGATCTTTGTGACATTACAGAGAAACTCGTCTTCACAGATCCTTTCTTTGACAGCGAAACGAATGACTTCGAAGAGGAATTAAGAGAAGAGGCAAAAGCACTATGGGCTGATCTTGAACTGCAAGCAAAAGCAGCCGAATTGAAACGGATCTTCTTAACCTCTGCTGAAACACTGGTACATGGAGATCTTCATACAGGCAGTATTTTTGCAAACGAAACGGAAACGAAAATCATTGATCCAGAGTTCGCTTTTTACGGTCCTTTCGGATTCGATATCGGTCACTTTATTGCCAATCTGTTCATCAATGCTTTATCTCATGAGAATGAGCAGGATCAGCAGCACCTTTTTGATCATGTCGTCAATGTGTGGGCAACATTCAAAGAAGTGTTCACAAAAGCATGGAAAGAAGACAGTATTGAAGCGTTTAGTGTATCGGACAGCTTTTTAGAAACAACCTTTGACCGTATTTTAAAAGAAGCCACCGGCTTTGCTGGCTGTGAGCTTGTTCGCCGAACCATCGGTCTTGCGCATGCGGCTGATCTCGATGCGATTCCATCACATTCTAGAAGGCTTCAGCAGAAAAAAGCAGCACTTACACTAGGAAAAACATTGATCAAACAAAATCATGCAGTGGAAACAGCGTCTGACCTCGTCGCATTATTCCAGCAAACTGTAAAGGAGTGACGAGTTTTGTCTAAAGAATTTGAAGTTCCCCGTTCCGTCGAATGGGAAGAAAACCGTATCAACATTTTGAATCAGCAAAAATTACCCGCTGAAACCGTGTTTGAGCATTTATATACAAAAGAAGATGTGTATGATGCCATTGTGACGCTAAAAGTGCGCGGAGCACCTGCTATTGGCATTACAGCGGCTTTTGGGCTTGCACTCAGTGCACAAGAGATTGATACAGAAGACATTGATATCTTTAAGCGAGAAGTCGCTCGCCTGAAAGATTATTTAAACAGTGCTCGTCCAACCGCTGTGAACCTTGCCTGGGCATTAGACCGGCTTTATCAGCGCATTGAGCGTGCTGCTTCGGTGAATGCAGCCAAAACTGATCTTGTCCATGAAGCCATTCAAATTCAAATCGAAGATGAAGAAACATGCCGGCAAATCGGTCAAAATGCTCTTCAGCTCTTTAAATCTGGTGATCGAATTATGACCATTTGTAACGCAGGCTCCATTGCCACAAGCCGCTACGGAACAGCGCTTGCACCCTTTTATTTAGCGAAAAAGAAAAACCTCGATCTTCACATTTACGCATGTGAAACACGTCCTGTCCTTCAAGGCGCTCGTCTGACGACATGGGAATTGATGCAGGGCGGCGTAGATGTGACGCTTATCACGGATAATATGGCAGCCCATACGATGAAAGAAAAACAAATTTCTGCCGTTATTGTTGGTGCAGATCGAATCGCTAGAAACGGTGATACAGCAAATAAAATTGGAACGTTAAGTCTGGCTATTTTGGCTAAACACTTTCAAATTCCATTTTTTGTGGCAGCGCCTCTTTCGACCTTTGATGTGTCAACTCAGGATGGGTCAGATATTCCGATTGAAGAACGCGACCCGCAGGAAGTAAAGGAATTAAACGGCATCCAAATAGCGCCTCCTGACGTGCAGGTATTTAACCCTGCCTTTGATGTCACTCCTCACCATCTCATTTCCGGGATCATTACAGAAAAAGGCATTATCACTTCCAACTATACAGAAGAGATTGATGCACTATTTACTGAAAGCGTGTCACTTTAATCAAACAAAAGCGCGGGATTCTTATCATTTAAGAGCACCGCGCTTTTTTGTTTCGTTTGTTTTTGCTAATATTTCTTTTTTCTGTTCTTCTGTCAACACGTTCATTTTGACACATAGTGATGTGACGGCGTACATTTTATCTTTTTTGCCCCATAACATGTTAGCAGCCTCCTTTTTCCCCAGACCAACTTTTTTAGCTTAATAAAAGGATATGTCGCTCACTAAACATTTGGAACAGGTCAATTCATTTATTTTTGAACAAATGGGATGCCTTCTAATTCTAACAGGATCGCTTTCATCCCTGTCTTCGTCCCTGCATAACCAGTCAGAGTCCTGTCTTTTCCAATGACCCGGTGACACGGGATAAAAATAGGCAATGCATTGCGTCTATTAGCTTGTCCAATGGCTCTGACAGCCTTTGGATTACTGATCGCTTCTGCAATATCAGCATAGCTCTTTGATTCACCATACGGAATAGTAGAAAGTGCCTCCCACACTTGCTCTTGAAACGGAGAGCCTGCTTGCTTGAGCGGGAGATCGAACACTTTCCGATCGCCCTTAAAATATTCATCCAGCTGTTTTTTCGCTTCTTTTAATACAGGCGTGTCTTCTTGTTTAAAATGGTCTCTCTGTTCTTTGACCAAAAACGATTCATCATCAAACTTCACTTCAATGATGGCACCATCTTTCTCTAGTATATATAATGCCCCGATTGGTGCGGTATAGACTGTATAATACACATTAAAGCTCCCCTTCTTGTTTCTGCTGCCGGAGTGGAAGCGTGAGATGGAACACTGTTCCGACCCCTTCTTCACTCTCTACTTCAATGGTTCCTTGATGCTCTTCAATAATTTTATAACTAACCATTAACCCAAGTCCAGTGCCTCTTTCTTTTGTTGTATAAAATGGTTCTCCGAGACGCTTTAGTTTATCCTCTGTCATGCCGCAGCCTTCATCACGAAGAGAAATCACAATGTGCTCCTCCCCCTTCCTTTGAATGCTCACGTATACATTTCCTTTCTGAGGCATTACTTCAATCGCATTTTTTAAAATGTTAATAAAGACTTGCTTCAATTGATTTTGTTCACAGTAGATGAGCGGAATATCATCCAGCACATCTAAATGCATTTGTACATTGCCAAGATTGGCCTGTGCGTGAAGAAGGTCCATCGTGTCTTTGACAATTTGCACGACATTTTTTTCTTCATAGATGATGGCCTGCGGTTTCGCTAAAATCAAAAATTCTGTAATGATGGATTCGATTCTTTTTAGCTCTGATGTGATGACATTAAAATAGAGCGAATACTCCCCTTCAATGTTTCCTTTGAGCAGCTGAATGAAGCCTTTTAAAGCCGTCATTGGATTTCTAATTTCATGAGCAATTCCTGCGGCAAGCTCTCCGACAACATGAAGCGTATCCGATTTTCTTACCCGCTCCTCTAATTCCTTGCGTTCAGTCACATCTCTAAAGATGGCCAAATTCATGTTATGAATAATATTTCGTTTAAAAGAAAACTCCAAAATACGTTGATCTGGATGGTTCAGCACAAAGGGAACTTCATTGTCCATCTCGTCTAATGACATCGCCTGAGCTGGCTGCGCCAAATTTTCAATTTGATATGGCGCAAGGATATGAAAAAGGTTCATTTCCGTTAAGTGATCATCTTTGAGGCCAAGCAGTTCACTTGCAGAAGGATTCACATCTATAATCCGGTATTGATTATCGAAAAGAACAATGCCATCCATAGAGCCATTAAATACTTTACGGAATTTGAGCTCACTTTCTCGCAGCTCCTCTTCCATTCGCTTTCTGTCACTGACATTCCGTAAAATGGTTAAGTGCTGTCCTTCTAATACCGCATGCTTAGAGGTGAACTCAAGCTCTTTGAATTGGCCATTCGCCATTCTAAAGAGGAGTTCTTCTCTGATTTCAAGATTCCTGATATACCGTCTTCTTGTCGGCCGGTATCTGCGATCAGATTTGACTAGAAAATCCATGAGTTTCTTGCCAATCAGCTGATGCATCGGTAATTCGAAAATTCGGCAGGCTGATTCATTTGCCCTGACAATTTCTCCATCATCCGCCCAAATGATGATGGCATCCATCGCATTTTCGAATATTTCTCTAAAACGTTCTTCACTTTTTAGCAGCTTTTCTTCCATTAATCTTTTTTCTGTAATATCACGCATGATGGACATGTAAAAACCACTCATCACATTGGATGTGATGGTCAGTTCGAATAATTTGTGCTGCCCAGATTGAAGGGTAACAGGAAGTTCTCCCTTTGCTTTCCCTGTTTCTTTCAATGAAGTTAAGAGCTGCTGGAGCGCTGGAAGATTTTCTTCTTCAACAAATTCATTTAAGTAGCGGTCTGTTAAATCTGTTTTTTGAAGTTCAAAGCTCTGGCAAAAAGAGTGATTGGCGTCAATCATACAACCATCCTGATCAAAAATGACCATACCGTCAATCGCTCGATCAAATAAATCTTTAAACAGCTGCTCATTCATCGAGCGTTCTCGCTCTAATATTTTCTTTGAAGAAATATCACGCATGACGACAATATATTGTTGATTCACCACGTCGTGCTCTGCTGCAAATTCAATATATTTTGTCTCTCCATTTTCAAGTTGAATGGAGATCTCTCTTTTTAAAGTTCCTTTTCGAAAAAAAATCTCAAGTGAGCAGTCAATTTTGTTTTTCGGAATGCCGTATAGGAAATCTAGAACGGATTTATTGAGGAGGTCTTCTTTCGGTGTTTGGACAAGCCTGCATGTCGCTTCATTGGCTTGGATAATGTTGAGGTGCTGATCAAATATAAAAATGGCATCTAACGTCTTATTTAACAGCATTTTGTGCTGTATCAATTCATTTCGCAAATATTCGTTTTCTTTTTCTAATTTTCTGATATTTTTCGCACCATCGAGCGTTTCAGTCATTCTCTTACACTCCTTTTCCAGCCTCATTCCTCTACAATATTTCTACAAGATTTTCATTGTTCCTTCATTCGACTCATAAAAAAAGAGAACTTTTTACACGAGGCTTGCTTCATTTGTTTCATTTGGATGACACGATTGTATAACAATTCTCTTTTCTTACGCTTCTTTTACAACCGCTCTACAATTTCACATCAAATAGCGAAATGAGCCAATTTGTATTTTAAAATGGGGCAAATGAGGGAACAGTGCACTTAGAACGTTTATGTTCGAAATGAAGCAGGAAAGGTGATGTTATGACATCAACGAGAGACAGTTATTTTGATAATGCAAAATTTCTTCTGATTTTTCTAGTTGTTTTTGGTCATTTGTTACGGTCATTCATACATGATAATGACTGGATACTCTACTTATATAAATTTATTTATACATTCCATATGCCCGCTTTTATATTGGTGTCTGGCTTCTTTGCCAAAGGTTTTAGAAAACCAGGTTTTATGAAAAAAGTCGCTGTTAAGCTGATCATCCCATATTTGATTTTTCAGGTCATCTATTCTGTGTATTATTATTTCTTACAGGATCAAAGCATCTCTAACTTAAATCCGATTGATCCGCAATGGTCTTTATGGTTTTTAATCAGTTTATTCTTTTGGAACTTACTACTTATTCCTTTTTCAAAACTGCCATTCCACTGGGCAATGATCGTCAGTTTATCGATGGCGTTACTTGTCGGTTACGTGGACAGCATTAGCGATACACTCAGCCTATCTCGTACATTTGTCTTTTTGCCGATGTTTTTAGCTGGCTTTTATTTAAAAAAGCAGCACTTTGAATTTATCCGAACAAGCAAAGGGAAACTGACTGCACTTCTTGTACTGATGGCCGTGTTCATGTTTTGCTATTTTTATGAATTCGATTATTCCTTTTTATTTGGGTCACAGTCTTACGCTTCTCTTGGAGATGAAGGACTCATTGCAGCGATGAAACGAATGGTATGGTATTTACTTGCATTTGCTGCTACCTTTAGTTTCTTTGCATTAGTCCCTACACGCCGGTTCTTCTTTACCAAATGGGGCACAAGAACGTTATATGTCTATTTACTTCATGGCTTTGTGATTAAGCTTTTAAGAACGACTTGGTTTGATGATTGGGCTCTAAATACGGCAAGTGTATTGATTCTATTGCTACTTACGGTCCTCTTAACCTTTACCCTATCTAGTACATTTGTTAAAACTGTTGCACAACCAGTCATCGAGCTCAAAATGACCAGCCTGATGAGAACCATTACTGGCAGACAAAACAGTTATATTAAATAGAAAAAACGATCTCTCTGGATCGTTTTTTTCTATTTATTTTTTGTTTTTCTGTTCAGTGTGACATTCATCGTTTTTTTTAGGCTTCATTAAGGTATCAATCCATTTACTGCTGTTTATATCTCCCAGCTCGCTGCCAAATTCCTCTTCCAAGATATCGGGGTTCATCGGTTTTTTATGGTCTTTCATATCTTTACTTTTCACATGTTTTTTAGTCACGAGACGCTCCCCCCTGTTTCCCTTGATGAGAATTTCGGTTCGCCTGGCGGTCTTCTGATTG
Source organism: Bacillus sp. FS02 (assembly GCF_024398395.1). Taxonomy (NCBI): domain Bacteria; kingdom Bacillati; phylum Bacillota; class Bacilli; order Caryophanales; family Bacillaceae; genus Bacillus; species Bacillus sp. FS02. The sequence goes on from NZ_CP074101.1 coordinate 613,246, forward strand.
CTCGTCAAATTGTGTTTGTCCTTGATCGTGTGCCATGCTTTCTGTAGGCGTCATATTATTCGTGAGTGCTTCATTTTTTGCTGCTTTTCTTTTCACTTGTCATCATTCCTTTTTAACATGTTTAGTTCTTCGCTCAATTGATCAAACAGCTCTTTCATTTGTTTGACTGTCACTGGTTTTTCCTCAGGCTTTAACTCATATCCAATTTGCCCATTCGCTTCTAGCGTTGCTTTTTTGAGACTGCTGATGTCTGTGATGCCCTGCTGCTTTAAGCGCATTTTGAATTGGTCCCTTGTCAGCCGCGTTTTTTTTAGCTTGTGATCAAGCATTTCTCCATCCTCTAAAATCACCACAGACTTCCCTGAAACCAATTTTTCAAAAAAATCAAATTGGATCGACAGCTTTTCCATAATCACAAGCGCCACAATAAAAATGGCGGCCGCATAAATGGTTTCAAGTAAATTATGCTCAATAAAGGGTTGGATAATAATCGATCCAATTGAAATCATGATGACTGTCTGTTGAACCGTCAATTGACTAATGGATTTAGGTCCTGCTATTCTCAGCAGCAAGGTACCAACGAGCAGCATTACAATTGCTTTCCATAACACATCCAGCACGTCTCTTTCACCTCTTACCTATAGATTGCGAACATCCTTTGTGATTTAGCCAGTTATATAATGGAAATAAAAAAAACCAGCATTCAGTAGGAATGCTAGTTAGCCGATGATCACACGCTCTTTCGGATAATGATAATTCGCTTCACTTTCCCGGCGGCCAATTAAATACAAGAAGCTTGGAATTCCAATCCGTCCTATAAACATGACGACCATAATAATACACTTACCAAATACGGACAAGTCAGACGTAATTCCGAGCGACAGTCCCGTTGTTCCGAAGGCAGAACAAACTTCAAATAAAGTTTCAAGAAGTGTATGATGGTCTGATAAAGTTAACAGAAACGTAGCACCAAACACTAAAATAAAGGCCATCATCGTCACCATGAGGGATTTATTAATGTCCGCTTGATGAAGCTCTCTTTTAAAGATTTTAATGGACTTATTTCCTCTCGCAAAATGAAACAAAGCAAGTAAATTAAGGGCAAACGTGGTTGTCCGAATTCCGCCCCTACCGAGCTTGGAGATGCCCCGATAAACATCAGCAAACATAAAAATAACAGTGTCGGCTCTGTCAATTGCGTAATATCTAATGTCGAAAGCCCGCCACTTCTGGTAGCTGTTGATTGAAACAAAGAATAAAACAAGATTTCATGCCAGCTCTTCCCTAGAAAAGTAAACCGGGCTTCAAGTGCATAAATCCCAATTGCCCCAACGACAACAAGCAGGCCAAACGTGATTGTTGTAATTTTCGTAAACAATGAAAACGATGCATGTTTTCGGTCTTGATTGAATAAATAATCCTTTACTTCGACAAGTACCGGAAAGCCAATAGCGCCAAAAATGATGAGAAGCATCGTAATAAATTGGACGAAATAGTCATCTTTATAAGGAATTAACGAATTTCCAGTAATATCAAATCCTCCATTGGTTGTGGCACTGATACTAGAGAAAAATCCGTGTAAAAAAGCACCTTGCACATCGTAATACTTTAGAAAATACATACTTAAAATCAGACCGCCTACAAACTCAATCAGTAAGATTAAATATAAGACCTGCTTCATGAGTTTTACAATTCCTGATAAGTTGCTCTGGTTTTGGTCTGCCATAATTAATTTTCTTTCTTTAATGCCGATCCTTTTTCGCATAACCAGCCAGACGAATGTACCAAGGGTCATAATGCCGATACCCCCGATTTGCAAAACAAATGCAAGGATCCACATCCCGGTCACACTAAATGTTTGTGACGTATCGACAACAGTCAGACCCGTGACACTGACTGCACTCACAGCTGTAAACAGCGCATCAATAAATGTCCATTTGACTCCTTCTTGGTGAGCCACTGGCAGACTGAGTAGAATGAACGACACGGTCACAGCAAGAAAATAATAAAGGGCAATCAACTGAAAAGCCGACAGCCGGTCGATTAGTTTTTTCATTGGATTCATGGTTATTCCTTCTTTTATCTTTCTTTTCGAATACTATATCATTTTAATGAAAAGAAAGAAGATTTTAAAGGTATTTTGTGCTTTATTTACTTTTTCATCAAAAAGAAAAAGACATCCTTACGCAGAATGTCTTTTGATCTTTCTTATTTTGCTTCGAGTCTTCTAATTCTTTCGTTTAAATCAGGGTGTGTTGAGAAAAGAGAAGCTTTTCTTTTACCACTGATTTTCAGTGTAGCAACAGCTGTTTGATCATCATCTTTAATTCTTGATGTATACGCCTCTAGTGAACGGAGCGCATGAATCATTTTATCTTTTCCTGCAAGGTCCGCACCGCCGCGGTCTGCATGGAATTCGCGATGTCTAGAGTAAGCAAATACGACAAGGCTTCCTAAGATAGAGAAAATAATTTGGAAGACGATCACAGCGATAAAGTGAACAATCGGCACAAGCTCTTCACGTGGAACGAAACGGCTTGCGATCCATGCCGCAATTCTTGAAAGGAAGACAACAAACGTGTTGACGATTCCTTGAAGTAACGTCATTGTAACCATGTCACCGTTCGCTACGTGAGCGACTTCGTGAGCGATAACCCCTTCAACTGCTGCATCATCCATTTCATGAAGCAATCCAGTTGATACGGCAACAAGCGATCTTCTTTTAGAAGGACCTGTCGCAAATGCATTTACTTCAGATGATTGGTAAATACCGACCTCAGGCATTTTAGAAAGGCCTGCTGCTCTTGATAGTCTGTGAACGCGGTCAACAAGCTGCTGCTCATCATATGTTAAAGAATCCTTTTCTGGATTTAACACACGCACACCCATCATCATTTTTGCCATCCAGCGAGACATCGCTAGTGACATAAACGAGCCTACAAAACCAACAACTGCACTGAATACAAGAAGATAAAGGATATTAAGTCTTCCGTCTGCTCCTATATAAGAACCAACACCAGTTGCTGCACTAATAACCGATAGGACAATACCAATCGTAGTGATAACAAGAATGTTCGTTAATATAAACAGAAATATTCTTTTACCCATACATAACCTCCGCTGTCATATTAAGTTCATTTGAACTTATTAATAAAATTATAAAAATAAACGTCTCAAATTGCAAGGAAAAAGGAATCGTTTTCTATGTTTATCATACTGGCTCAAACCTCGTCATTTCAATGATTACGCTACTTGCATCCGCTAAAAAGTGAACAAATTGTGACGCAGCGGTCCTATTTTAGTTTATTTTGCATTTTCATTAAAAAGAGATTATGATGTTGAATTAGATCAATAATCACGTTTTTGACGTACAAATGAGGTGGAACATGGTGACTTTTAAATTAACGAGAATTGACATGACGAGACTTCTGTATTCTCTAAAAGGCGAGGGAGATCTGACTCCGCTTCAGCTTTTGAATTTATCTGTAAAAAGCGATAAGGAACATGAATATGATGAATTAAAAATCCCTTCGTTTTTTGAAAAACTCGAACGGCGGAAGCAAAAATCAGAGCACGGGCTTTCAACGAACGAAATCGTTGAGCTTGGCAACTTGTGTGAGCTGACTTCTCTTAAATCGACAGCCATTCAAAACTGGATCAAGCGCGATATTAAAGATATGATCGGCCATCCAGAGCTTGGCAAGAAGTACTCCATTGATCAGGTCGTTATTTTATTAATTGTCCGGGATTTAAAATCAGTATTTGATTTTGATTCTATTCGTATGATCTTATCTGCCTTATTTAATACGATCACAGATCGAACGGATGATATTATCAGCCCCATCCGTTTTTATGAAGCATATGCGCACGTCCTTGATTTTATTTATCACCATACACATTTTCCATTAAAGGAAACGAATTTACGAGAAATGACAGAAGAGCAGACGGACAAGCTCCACGAAGAGTTTACAGAATTGACGAAGCCGCAATGGCAATTGATTAAAGGCATTATCAGTTCCACAGTTTTCTCCGTTTTCACTTCTCACTTGCAAAGCACAGCGCAAGAAATGATGTTTAATACGCTTCAGCTGAAAAAGGCTTAAAACTGAGCCCGAGGTGACCTTCATCACCTCGGCTTTTTTGTGCAGCAATTGCCAGCATAATTGCAGGCTGTTTTTTTCAAAATAAGAAGGCGCAACAAACATGAGGTGAAAGGAGGAATCTGTGATGGCAAATCGAAATCAACTTCTTGTTCCTGGAGTAGAACAAGCATTAGATCAATTTAAATACGAGATCGCTCAAGAATTTGGCGTGACTCTCGGTTCAGATACAGTCGCACGTTCAAACGGTTCTGTTGGCGGCGAGATGACAAAAAGACTCGTACAGCAGGCGCAATCTCAAATGGGCCATTCAACTAAATAAAGACATGGTGAAATACGCCGGATCTATTCTGGCGTTTTTTTACTGTTCATATGTAGGCTCATCCCGGTTTTCACGGTATGAAGGCGGTGTATTTTTCCCTTTTTGTTTGACGTCATTTCTGTTACGTTCGACGTACGGACGATTCTGACCACTGTCGTTTTTTTTTACATGCTTTTCAGCATCACCACGTGATGTGCCATTTGGATGTCTTTTTTCATCAGGATCAGTTGAGTGATTTTTTTTTTGCTCTTTGTCTTTTTCAAAAGGGCGGTCCTTTTCTTCTTTTCCCTTTTTCTCTTTTTTGTCAAGATTAGGGCTTGTTTGGTGAGGCTTTTGAACAGCTCCTTGCTCTTCCCTCTCAACTTCCTTCTGCTCTTTGTCTTCGCCTTCAGGAGCCTCTTTATCCGGCTGCATCTCATCGCTACCGTCTGTCTTGATGTCTTCTTTTTTGTCTTCGTCTTTTTGATCTTCATCAGCATTTTTCGGCTCTTCTTCTTTGACAGCCTCGTCATCTGCTGGATCTTCATCTTCTTTTTTAACGTCCTCTTGTTCGTTTTCTTGCATTTCTTGATTTCTAATATAAGTTCCTGTTGAAATGCCTGCTTTTTGTGCCTTTTCTCTTGTTTCCAGGTCACCTTCCACAGTTTCTAGCTTATAATTGCGCTTTTGATATTCCCCCGAGATGGTGCTGATTTTACTTTTTACGTTTGTTTTGTATGTATGATCCTGCTTGTTTTCATAAACAGTTGAAATATAAATGCTTTTAGAGTGGTTCACGTATCCTTTTTTATCACAATCATCGATGATTTCCTGCACGACTTTGGTCATGTCGTTTTTTTCTAAATCTTTCATACTGGCCAGTACTTGCTTCGCATCTTTATTCAGCGGAGTGACACCGATCACTTGATAATTGTGATCGAGTTTCAGCTCAAAACTTGGGTTAATGTCAATCGTCATATATGCATATGCTTTTTGACTTGAGAAAGATGGCATCATAGTGAAGATCACGACAATAATTGCTGCAATTGATAGAATTCCTGCATTTAACGGACGTAAACGAAGCAGGTCAAAAAAACCGGCTCTTTTTCTTTCGAGACGTGATTCATTCGGAAACGTCACTTCTTGACCGATTTCATAGTCTTGCTGTTCATACTTTGTCCGCAGAAATTGTCCATCAGGGGTCAGCAGTGTGACATATTTTTTGTTTTTCTCTACTATAATGCCTCTTCTCATGAATTAAGCACCCCTTTAAGGTAATCTTTCAAATACACATAATCACCTGTCATAATGATCGCCATCGCAATAATATATTTTCTATTTCTCTCAATCGTTTTGCGGCTGACTTCCACTAGCTTTTCCAGCTGTTTGACTGGCAATTGTTTTTTCTGAAATAAAATGGTTCTCAGTTCATCGTGCTTAACGAGTGTATGGGCCACTTTAATGGCATTTTGTCTCGCATCCGCATGCTTTGGTGAATGCTCAAGCAGTTCTTGAAACGTAAGACCATATACTTTCAATCGTTCTTTAAAATGTTCAATCTCTTCTCTTCTATGTTCTTGTTCAATTAAACGCCTATATTCATTTGCAGAAAGCTCTGCTTCAATCATGCTTTGCGAGTACTCGCCATTCTCACTTTCTTGAAGGTCCATTTGAACCGTTGGCGCGTTTCTTGCTTCTTTTCGAATATAGTCGATTACTTTTCTTTTAATAATTAACTCCGCAAATGCAAGGAGTGAGTTGCCTTTTTCGGCAGAGTATTTTTCTATCGCTTCATTAAAGGCAATTAAGCCTACGCTGAATTCATCATCTTTTTCATCTATATATCGTTTACAAACGGATGAAACCGTCTTAGCGACAAATGGTTTGTATTGCTCGATTAATGCATTTTGCAGCTCGGTATCACCCTGTTGGATGTTGATTGCCGACTGCTCTAATGTTTGCTTTTTCTTTCCCTTTTTAAACAAAAGGCTAAGCAATGGTTTCACCTCAGTTCTCCCTATATTACTCATTTATGATAGCTAATTTATGAGGGAAGCGCAAAGGAAGAAATGAGGAATTCATTTCCTGTTACTCAATTGTGACATGTATTTCTTTATCTACTTTACAACGTTTCGTTTAAAAGCAAAGAAATAAGGGGGTATCCCCCTTTTTTGTAATATACGTGTTATGAAAATGAAATGATATTTCTTTCAAAAAACCTACTCTTCCAGCCGCATCTCTTGTTTTTCCTCGTTTTGCTGGCCGCCTTTTCTTGATGGACTTGATAAAAACCAACCAAATGCTGCAATTGCGAGAAGAACCGTCCAGAAAATGACTTTCCATAATGTTGAATGAATGAAATGAGAGGACACGACCCCAATGGCTGGATGAGAAAGTGTATAGAGCGTCAGCTTCACGCCAACCCATCCGACAATGACAAATGCTGCTGTTTCTAGGCTTGGTCTCGTTTTAAGCAGTTTCACAAATACAGTCGCCGCAAACCTCATGATCACTAGACCAATGATACCGCCCAATAGAATGACAATAAATTGACCGCCATCAAGCCCGCCAATTTGTGGAAGGTTTGTTGCTGGCAGAGTCACAGCTAATGCAACAGCTGCTAAAATAGAATCTACTGCAAATGCAATGTCAGCAAGCTCAACTTTCACGACGGTTGCCCAAAAGCCGCTTTGTTTCATGTTTGTGTCTGCTTCCTTTTTCTTAAATACGTGCGATTTTAAAATATGGTGAATCGAAATATATAGAAGATAAATTGCGCCAATGGCTTGAACTTGCCACACATCTACTAAAAACGAAATAAGAAAAAGAGAACCAAATCGCATGACAAATGCTCCCGCAAGTCCGTAAAACAATGCCTTTTTTCTTTGTTTTTCAGGAAGGTGTTTGACCATCACAGCCATAACCAGCGCATTATCAGCTGCTAAAATCCCTTCTAATCCAATCAATACGAGAAGAACCCACCCGTACTCTAAAATAATTGCTGCATCCATCATCATTCCTCCTTATTTTTTATCTATTGTCCCACAACAGACAAAGGCTTATGAATGCAAAAAAGACCTTTGCCTGAAATGGCAAAGGTCTTGCTAGACATGTGATATGTAAATCATGCCAACAAAGCCGATGGAATGAGGTTCCATGTAATGACGACTTTGTTTCCGGTAAAAACCGGACGCTACTCCCCTTTGGTGGGATTAAGAATATTTAGATTACTTATATCATAATCAACAGACCCCGGATTGTCAACAGGTGACTTTTTATCTCCACCCATTGATTAAGCCGTTGGTGTTTCTGTTTTTCTTTTTCTTCGTTTCAGCCACACGTAGAGAACAAACAATAAGAGCATACCAATTCCAATCGGCAATACATACGGTTCTAAAATGGTTCCAACTTCTTGCCAGTTCTCTCCAAGGACAAATCCTAAATACACGTACACAAATGTAATCGGCGTAATCGCCAAAAACGTATACAGGCAAAAAACCCACACATTCATCTTCGCAATCCCGCACGGAATGGAAATAAGGGTTCTGACCCCTGGAATAAACCGGCCGCTAAACGCAACAAATCCACCATGCTTTTCAAAAAAGGCATCCGATTTATCAAGTGACTCAGGTTTCACAAAGAAATACTTCCCATATTTATTTAAAAAGGGTCTGCCTCCGTAACGCCCTAACCAGTACAAGGTCAAGGGGCCTGCCACACCGCCAATAGAACCGGCAGCCACAACACCGATGAAGGCCATGTCCCCTTTTGAAACCCAGTAACCTGCAAGAGGCAACACCACTTCAGCAGGAACAAATTCAATGCATAATGCAAGAAAGATGCCGAAGTACGACAAATTCTTAAAGGCATCAGCTAATGAAATAATAAAATCTTCGATGTTTATCAATCCCTTTCACACATAATCAGTTTGACAGGCTATGCTTGCAAATCGTACCGTGCCACCTATTAAACGAATAAAAAACCAAAAATGATTCACTTTTCTTCGTTTTTTTACATTAAATTTGATTTTACTATAAAAAATGTTCAAAAAAAATGCTGAATGCCCTTTTTAAGTAAAGGAAAAGTGAACACAGGCGCCACTTGATCCGATATATTAAGTATATGTCTGTTTTTAGATACAGGAGGTTTTCTTACATGACACATTTAACAGGAAGCTACAACGGATGGCTTGTCTTTCTGTCAGTGGCTGTCGCCGCTGTCGCCTCCTACTCAGCTCTTCAATTAGCCAGCCGGGTGATCCAGTCGAGCGGCGCAAAGAAAAGAGTATGGTTGATCATTGGTGCGATGATCATGGGGATGGGAATATGGTCAATGCATTTTATTGGCATGATGGCGTTTCATCTACGCTCTGGTATCACATATGAAACACCCTTACTCATTTTATCGATTTTGACCTCTTTTATCGGTTCTTTCATTGCTTTTTCAATATGTATTCAGCAGCAACTTTCCACAAGACGACTTTTGATTAGTTCGATCACGATGGGCTCAGCTATTTGCAGCATGCACTACCTCGGATTGGAATCAATGGCCAATGTCACCATCAGCTATGACCCTGTTCTCTTTTTTCTTTCGTTTTTTATTGGTGCGCTCGCTTCATTCTTTTCATTACACCTTTTTTTCCGGCTCCATCGCTCTGAGAAAAGGCGGGAGGATCAGCTGTTAAAAATAGCGGGTGCACTGATGATGGGCGGTGCTATTGCGGGCATGCATTACACTGGCATGGCGTCTTCGACGATGTTTTTTCATTCAGATGGTCAGGTCGCTGCGGGTGGTTCTCTTGAAATGTCACCATTCAGCCTGTCCATTTTCATCGGCCTGATGACACTTATCGTCCAATCACTCATGATTTTCGGCGCCTATATTGATCACCGGATTATGTCCCAATCAGATCAGCTAAAAGAAAATGAACAGCGGTTCCAATCACTGATCAAACATAATATAGATGGTATTATCGTGTTATCTGTTGATCGAAAAGTGATATCTGCGAATGACCCAGGCAAACACATTTTGAAAATGTGCAATTCCTGGATTGGTGATGATGTGAGTCAATACGTCATGCCGACTGAGATGTGGGAAGACTTTATTGATCAATCTAAAAAAGCAATTACGCGTGAAGCAGAACTGAAAGCAGCAGATCGTTTTTATTATTATCATGTTACATACATACCCGTACACGTCAACCATACACTTGACAGCATTTATCTCGTTTTAAAGGATTTAACCCAGCAGAAGATTGCTGAAAAAGAAATTCATGTGATGGCACATTATGATGCACTAACTGAACTTCCGAACCGTCGTCACGGAATTAATCATTTAAATGATGTTTTATCCGCTCAAGAAGAGACAAAAACGTCAACGGCTGTTCTTTTTCTTGATTTAAATCGGTTTAAAATTATTAACGATGCCCTTGGTCATAACATAGGCGATCTGCTGTTGAAAGCCGCCGCAAACAGACTAACCAAATGTTTGCCTGACAATGGCTTTATTGCAAGAATTGGCGGGGATGAATTTTTAATGATCTTTCCTCACATGGAGCATAACACACATAAAATTGAACAGCTTTTGAAAAACATCATTCGCCAATTTGAACGTCCTTTTTTCATTCAAAACCATCAGCTCATTACATCCATTAGTATTGGAATCGCCATCTCTCCGCAAAACGGAAAGAATGGTATGGAATTGATGAGAAAAGCAGATATGGCCATGTATTTATCAAAGAAACATAAACAAAGCCGCTATGAATTTTTTACTGAATCTATGGAGAGATTGAGTGAGGACAGACTCAATCGCGAGCTGGAGCTACGAGATGCCATTCAAAGAAAGCAGTTTGTGCTTCATTATCAGCCGCAAATCAGCGCCAAAACAAGACAGATGACAGGTGTTGAAGCCCTTTTAAGAATGAAAGCACCAGACGGTTCTCTAAAATCACCCGAGGCTTTCATTGAACTTGCTGAAGAATCCGGCCTGATCATCGATATTGGAAGGTGGGTCATTGACACGGCATGTCAGCAGGCAAAATTGTGGTATGACAAGCAATTGAAAATTCCTGTAGCGGTCAATTTATCTGCTAAGCAGTTTAACTCTGAAGACTTAATTGATTTGATTAAACTAACGCTAAAAAAATACGACCTTCAACCATCACTTCTTGAGCTTGAAGTGACAGAAAGCATGACAATGGACAACATCAAGCAGTCAAAACAAGTACTGACATCTCTAAAACAACTTGGCGTCCGTATTAGTATTGATGATTTTGGTACAGGCCACAGCTCTTTAAGCTATTTGAAGGATTTGCCGATTCACCGCCTGAAAATTGATAAATCATTTATCGAGGATATTTTGAGCGATTCAAAGTCTGAGCAAATCACAGGGGCTATTATTGCAATGGGGCACCAGCTATCTCTAGAAGTCATTGCTGAAGGTGTTGAAACTTTTGCACAAGCGCAACTTTTATCTGCGCAGGGCTGTGACGATCTACAAGGCTTTTATTATGCCAAGCCACTTCCAGCTAGTGATATTGAAAAATTTATCGCCTATCCTGCTCATCAGCTGGATACATAAAAAAGGTGCCAACCATGGCACCTTTTCGTTTTATCTAAATAACAAATGCTGACTGTGAATACCTGCTTTTTTCAGCAGACTAATTAATTGCTCCTGTTCTTCACGCGAAAGACCAGAAAACGCCCGCGCAATTCGAAGAGAATGGATTGGATAAATTTTATCCAGATAACTGCGCCCTTTATCCGTTAAATGGGCATAAACTGACCGCTTATCCTTTGGGTCCTGTTCTCTTTCAATGAAACCATTTCGTTCTAACTTGTCAATTACGTACGTCACATTCCCGCTGACAAGCAGGAGTCTTGAGCCGATTTGCTGAAGTTTTTGAGCACCTCTCGTATACAGTAATTCGAGAACGGCAAATTCAGTTGGATTAAATCCATGCTCCTTGCTGTCTCTAATACTGTGTTCGGAAACGCTTTTAAATGCCCTTGCAAAAACTTTGTAAAGCGTCATTGAACGTTCTACTTCTTCTTCATTAAACGATAGTCTCATCACATATCTACCTCTTATAATATTTTTTTAACTTCAAGGCTTTCTTGCGGTGCAGTTGGAGCCTTTCGTAAAAAATAGAAGTACGTTTTTGAAAACCCTTTCAACCACATAAGTGACTCCATTCGTGTTATGTATAAGATTTCGATATAAACTTTTAAAATCCTTCTTATTTTTCACAATCATCTCGAAAAAAAGCTTTTCCAGCAAACCATCAAGTTACGACAAATTTTAACATAATCTGTAAAGGCTCTATATTTTCTTACATTTGATTCGTCAAATTTCTACAAAATTCAATATTGCTATAATATTAAACACGCAAAAAAAGAACCCTTCATGTGACAGTGCACATGATAAGGGATGTTAAAGATAGCGGTCTGTTTTGTTGAAAAAGAAATGATACTCTTTTTTTAAGTCACTAATTGTCATGTTCTTGGTCATATCAGGGCTATACACCCCAAGTGAGCAAAGCTGCTTCGTATAATAATGTCTTTCTTTCGCTAAAGCTTCTTTTAATATACGCCGCACGACATCTCCCCTCCTATCAATGGATATGGATCGGGTGCTTATGAGGACTTTTTATACAAATCATTTTGTACGGCTCTAAGAAGAGCATGTGCATTCTGACCCGCAGCCTGCATGAACTGCTCCAGCAGTTCATCCCTCTTCACATCTAATGCGATGATTTCTTTTGCCATACGGATGATCTGTGTTTTCTCCATCAAGTGCGCCTCCTCCTCATTTTTTCTTTTTCTTATCATATGTTCACATGATATGATTTGCACTTTATATGTCAATTTTCCTTCCATTGTTTTTCACTTTATTCATTTCTGTGTTATATTATCTAACAAACGTTAGGTTTTTTTACTGACTGTTGGATATAATATGAAGAAAAGACTTGCAGGGGTGAGGATATGACGCAGGAAGATGTATCTTATAAAGATAAAAAAGTCATTTCAATCGGGATTGTCAGTGAATTAACAGGACTTTCCGTCAGGCAAATCCGATATTATGAGGAACGGAAACTCATCTACCCCCAGCGCTCAACAAGAGGCACACGGAAATATTCTTTTTCTGATGTAGAACGTTTAATGGATATCGCCAATAAACGGGAAGATGGTGTGCAGACAGCGGAAATTTTAAAAGACATGAAGAAAAAAGAACAGGCATTAAAAAGTGGTCAATTTAAGAAAAAAATGCTGGAAGGACAGATCAACGCGCACTTCCGGTACAAAAATCGATGAACTAAATAACAATCGCTTACTCAGCAAAATAGACTTAGCATCTGATCGCCCTGAATATGAAACGATGAAAGCACAAACTGACCCAAAGACTGATTCTTGCTGAAGAGTTTATTTCAGGTAGTGAAAGCAAATGCGTTACAGCTCATCTGAATCATTGAAGCAACAAAACGAGGCAGCAATTGCAGCCTCGTTATTAGCTAAAACAACCATTCAACTATTTATCACCTAAGATGCTTGATCTTTAACGATTTAGTTTTTCAAATTTGTTCAGGAATCGAAACAGTTCGTTCATTGAGCACATTCCCCGTGTTTAGCGTCGTTTTGGGTTCAATTAAGAGCAAGTGAACTTCTTCTTCAGCAATTGGCTGATGTTCAACTCCTTTTGGAATCACAAGAAATTCTCCTTCATTAAGCGTTATTTCCCTATCCCTAAAACGGATGACTAGATTGCCTTTCCACACAAAGAACATTTCATCCTCATCATCATGGTGATGCCAAATGAATTCACCCTTAATTTTCACCATTTTCATGTATGAGTCGTTCAACTCTCCACTTATTCTAGGATTCCAATAATCATTTATTTGCGAAAATTTTTCTTCGATATTTACCTTTGAAATCAATCGATTCCCTCCTTATTAAATGGAAACGTTTAATTGCCACAGCTAAGAAAATCTCATTTTCTCCTCTCAATCAGATAAAAGGGACGCAATGAGCATCAACCTCTTCTATCATTTAGTTTACATACTTCATTGGATCACGTAAAATCAAAAAATAGCATATAGATCATCACAATTTATGATGCAAAAAAGGAGAGTTAGTTTGGATATTAAATCTTTGGAAGTATTTAAAGCCGTTGCCATTGAACAAAGCATCACAAAAGCTGCTCAAAAATTAAATTATGTGCAGTCCAATGTCACCGCAAGAATCCAACGTCTTGAACAAGAGTTAGGTGTACCTCTTCTCTATCGATATCATAAGAAAATATCTTTAACGCCTGCAGGACGTGAACTACTGCCCTATGTAAATAAATTGCTATATGATTACGAAGAAGCGATAGAAGCAGTAAAGCTTTCCTCTACTCCGCGAGGATCTTTACACATTGGATCTATAGAGTCCACCGCATCTACAAGATTGCCCAGCATTTTCACAGAATATCACAAAAAATTTCCACAAGTAGAATTGAGCTTGTATATGGCACCTACAGTCGACCAAGTTAGCGCTATCCTCAACTACAAAGTAGACGGGGCCTTGGTAGATGGGCCAATTCTTCATCCAGAAATCATCGAGTATCCTGTATTGGAAGAATCCCTCGTTCTCATTACAAGCTACTCCACGGAGCAATTCCAGGTAGAATCTATTTTACATGAGCCGTTGCTCTCGTCATTCGCCCATTGTATTTATTTAGGACGATGGCAAAAGTGGCTAGAGAACAACGGCTATCCCCCTATGAAGGTCATGGAATATGGTACGTTAGAGGGCGTCCTTAAATGTGTTGAAAGCGGGCTGGGAGTGACTATATTACCAAAATCTATGGTTGAATCTCGGGGAGAAGGCAAATTTACCTGTCATCCATTGCCAGAACCACATCGAATCGTACCCACTGTGTTGATCAGGCGACGTGATTCGTACATGACCAGTGCTCTGTCACAATTTATGGAGTTAATAGGCATTACGAATATGTGATCTGAGACAGATCATTGTTTTCATTAATAAGAACATGTGTGATAAAAAAGAGGATAGATAGAGCGACATTCTTTCAGCTCTTCTATCCTTTTACATTATCTCAACTTATGCCAAGCATATGAACGATTCTTTTTATTTAGATGAAGCGTCAGTTCCTTCAACAACCCCTACAAAGTCAATTCGTACGCCGCCTTTTTCAGGATCTTCTTTCACCCGAAAGGCAAGCGCCTTTTTTTCTCCAGTGTTTACATCTTTATAATTTGCATGAAAGACATGGATGCTGGCTTCTTCCAATTGGAAATCTTCATAAGAAAGCGTCTCAATTCCCCATTCCTTTTTCGATTTAAGAATGTCACTTGGGCTTGGGACTGCGCCTTCGACATAGACATTTTCCATTTTTCGTTTATTTCCTTCAGTTATCGCTTCTAGCATATGCTCTGATGCCACAAGTCTTCTGTCTTTCCCCTCGTCTTCTCTTGAACATGCACTTAGCAAAACAATGCACATGAAAATGAATAACAACTTCTTCATTTTTCTCTCCCACCTTCTCCTTAAAATGTAAAGGATGGAAGCGCTATATGCAATCTTTATTCAAAAAAGACTGTAAAACGTTACATTTTACAGTCTTTTGACTACATCAGTGTATGAAGAAATGCTGTTGCAATTCCAAAATAGATGAGTAAGGATAAAATATCATTCAATGTTGTAATCAGCGGTCCAGATGCAATGGCTGGGTCGACGTTTAATCTGTGTAAAATAATCGGCACGACCGTACCTGCCATCGTCCCAATAATCAGTGTTGCAAGAAGCGAGGAACCAACAACAAAACCTAAAATCATATTTCCCTGCCATACCATGGCAACGACCGTAATAATGATTGAACAAACAATCCCAATATAAATACTTGTTCTCAGCTCTCTGAAAATCAAGCGCATAATGGTTTTTTTCGTTAATTCTTCTTTTGACAATCCTCTAATGACAACCGCTAGAGACTGTGTCCCTGTATTCCCTGTCATACCTGCAATCATCGGCATGAAGAATGCTAAAGCAACGACTTGCTGCAAGGTATCTTCAAAATAATTCAAGATACTGCCTGAAATCAGCCCAATGAATAGAAGCAAAATGAGCCATGGAAGACGGCGGTATGCCGCCACAAATGCCGGTGTGTCGAATGTGATATCTTTACCAGAGGCAGCAAACTTTTCATAGTCTTCTCCTGCCTCTTGAATCACAACATCAATGATATCATCGACTGTCACAATTCCGACTAAGACATTGTTCTCTTCTACAACAGGGATGGCAAGGAAATCATATCGCTCAATGAGCTTTGCGATTTCTTCCTGGTCTTGAAAGGCACCAACGGCAATGACTCTTGTAAACATAAGATCCTGCACTTTTTCATCCGGTTCACCTAAAATAAGATCCCTGTATGAGAGTACCCCTACAAGCTGTTTTTGATCATTTATGACATATAAGTAGTTGATCGATTCTGCAATTTCAGCAAAGCTTTTCAGCTTCACCACGGCATCCTGAACCGTATAATGCTGCGGAATCCAAACGTACCGATTGGTCATGATCCGGCCTGCTGTCTCAGCAGGGTAATTCATGAGAAGCTGGACGGCCTTGGATTCCTCTGCTTCCATGTTAGATAAAAGCTGATCCTTCAGCTCATCCTCCATCTCATCAAACAAGTTGGCTAGATCATCGTTATCCATTTTGTTTGTGACGAAGGTGGCTTTGTCTTTCCCTACTTTTTCAAGAACAATCTCTTGATATTCCCGCTCCAGTTCACCCATCATTTCCGTCACGTCATCGACTGTTAAAAAGCTGAGAAAGCGGCCGCGGTGTTTTTCTGGAAGCTCCTTGAATAAGTAGGCCATATCATAAGGCTGAAGTTCTTCCATAATGTTTTTAAATTCTTTACGTTTTCCATCTCTTAGTAAAATAATGATGCGTAAAATGAGTTCATCGTACGTAATGTTCTGTATCATCGCTGTTACCTCCCCAAAATCAGGAGATACCCGAATCCCTTAGATTGTGCGGGGGTCAGGATCTCCGCTATCTGATGCGTCAATCTGATCTTTTGACATACTCTCTATGTGTCTCGAATCGGGATGATCCATCCCCACACCTCCTTTTCTCATAAAAAAGCACCTTCAATCGAATGAAGGCGCTTTGTAAGCATGACAAATAAACACTTGCTCCTTCAATCGTAGAGCTTTAGCACTGTATGGCATAGGATTCATCCAGCTGCATTAAAAATCACCTTATGTCGATGATTCCTGTTGACCCATTGGCGTCTTTGGACATTTTTGGGCAGCAGCGTATCTCCATACAGGAGCCTCACCTAACGAAGTCTCATATTGTTGACACACTGAGATTACAGAAAAAGCGCAATGATGTCAATAAGCAAGATGCCAAGTTTTCTGATGTATTCGCTTACTTTTCAAAAAAAGAGCGATAGACAAGTTACCATCGCCCTTTCATGTCTTCTATTCCTCTTCTGGCTGATTCATATCCTCTTGGGAGAGGAGATGAAAGGAATCATGCAAAAACAAAGCATATCCTTCTCCATCAGGATGGGGAACATATTCCGCACGATCCATCGTCTGTTCTTCTTCTTTTTTCTTCATCATATTCTCTCGCCTCCTTTCCAGTAGTTTGTCCCAATGAAAAAACCTTACACATAAAAGTGTAAGGTTCAGCGTGTGCGTGCTGGTGCTCACGATTGTCAAATTCGCCCCGCGCCAGTACTCGTCCTTCCTAGGACTGCAAAGGTTTTCTATCACGCTCAAAGGTTCTTTTATAGCTTAATCGTCCCATTCTTGCTTGAGGATTTTGCCTGTTTTAGCGGAAATCTCAAAATCAACTTCTTCGCCGCTTGGTGTCGTAATTTCAATTTCATACAAGTACACACCATTTTCTTTATCTAATTCTGAATCTGTGACTGTTCCTTTTACTTTTGCAAGGGCAATTTGTTCAGCCTGTTTTTTGGTGATTTTTACATTTTGTTTCTTTTCTTTGACTGGATCATTGAGCGCTTTGCCTGTTTTGGCATCGACATATACTTTATATTCAAAGCCGCCTTTTTTAATCTCGACCTCATATACCCATTTTCCTTTTTTACGCTCAAGATCTACATCATCTACATAGCCTTTCACAACTTTTAATGCTGCTTTTTCAGCCTGTTTCTTTGAGACAAATGAAGATTTCTTTTGCACCACTTGTTCGGCATTTGCCGTTTGATTGGTATTTTGCGCTTGAAGGGTGAAACCACCTGCGACAAGGGCTCCTGTGAATGCTGTAGCTACTAGTACTTTTTTTATCATGTTTAATTCCTCCTCTGTTTGATTTCTCCTTTATCTTAAAAAAACAAGATGATAAAGGAAGGAAAGGAACATGAGAAAATTATGAGAAAATGATTAGTTTTCGTACGTAATCCCTTCAATATCTCCTGTATAGGCATTCACTAATACCTCTGCCTCTCTTCCATCCGGCAAATCAAGCTCTACCTCAAACACGAGCATTCCGCTAAAAGTTTCAAGATCTGCATCATCCACTGTGCCGCCCACTTCTTTTACGGCAATCTGAATGGCTTCTTCTACTGTTATTTTTGTCAGCTTCTTTTCTTTAGAGGTTGGCTTTTTCTTTTCTGCTTCAATCACCTTGAACGTGTCTTTCTCAACATCCACTTGATACAGTTCTTTTTTTGATTGAATCGTAAAGATAAA
The DNA here is from genome assembly GCF_024398395.1 of Bacillus sp. FS02. NCBI lineage: Bacteria > Bacillati > Bacillota > Bacilli > Caryophanales > Bacillaceae > Bacillus > Bacillus sp. FS02. The sequence continues at coordinate 631,373 of NZ_CP074101.1, forward strand.
GCGATCCGATTTTTCTTTCTTTTGAATCACGGTACCCTTCACTTTTTTCACTGCCACTTCTTCTGCTTGGAGTTCGGCATTTTTCTCATTTGGTTTTTGATAGCTCTTTAACTGTTTCATCTCTTTCATTTGACCGCTTGAGGAAGATGCAATGATTTGATAGATGCCATTTGAATTTTCAAGCGTCAATGTATAGTCCTGTTTATGATTGATCAGCTCAATATTTGTGATGTTTCCATTGTAGTCTTTTGCGATGATTTTTTTAATGTCTGCTTCGCTTAATATTTTTTGGTCAATGGTTTGAATCATGAGCATTGCAAAGGCCACAAGAATGAAAAGACACCCTGCGAGCGTAAGCAGCATTTTCATTTTTTTAGACATGCAGCGCCTCCTTCCTATTTCCTATTTTATAAGGAGGAAATGAGAAATTGATGAGAAAAGACCTACTTATTTCTGAAAAAGAATGGTCATCACGGTTCCTTCACCGATACGGCTGTCTACCTTTAGCTCAGCCCCATGCTCTTCAGCAATTTGCTTCGCAATTGACAGGCCAAGCCCAGTTCCGCCCGTCTCACTGTTTCTCGCTTCATCCACACGGAAAAAGCGGTCAAAGATTTTCGGCAGATCCTCTTCTTTTATGCCAATTCCTTTGTCAACAACCGAAATAAACGGTTTCTCTCCTGATCGTCCGCAGTTCACATCAACTGGCTCTGCACTATATTTAACCGCATTATCAATCAAGATGGTCAAAAGCTGTTTGATCTTCTCTTCGTCTGCTTCAGCAATCACAGGCTGATCTGTTTGTACATGAGTAAGGATGGTTCGATTGGTTGCCACTTCAAGTGTATGGCCGACTTGGCTGCACAATTGACCAAGATCAACCGGCTTCATGTCCAAGTAAAGCGGTTGCCCATTTTTCGCCAGTGTGAGTAGTTGATCTGTCAGCCTTTTCATTTTTTTTGCCTCATCATGAATGGCTTGAGAGGATTCTTCTACGACCTCTGGCCGGCTTTGCCCCCAGCGTTTTAGTAAATTGCTGTAGCTCATGATGACGGTAATGGGTGTTTTCAATTCATGAGAAGCATCGTGTAAAAATTGCTGCTCTTTCTCATAATGTTTCTCGAGAATTTCGGCCATTTCATTAAAGGTTTGACCCATTTGATACAGTTCATCCTTTGAATCGCCTGTTAATTCAATTCGTTTAAATGCCTTTTCTCTCATACTTGCTTTCATCGTATTGGTCATTCGACTAATTGGGCGGACAATTTGTTTCGTTAAAATGTGGCCTGCAAAATAAGAAAGCACAATAAACAAAACGCCAGTAGCGATTAAAATCATTTTTAATAACGCCAAGTTCTCTTCTGTATTTTCAATTTCTTCATATACTTGCAGCGACACAATGTCCCCATTTGTCCAAATGACAGGGATAGCCGCGAACGCAATCAACTGCTTATTGTATTCTTGAATTTCTGCTGTCTGACCAGATTCGTATGTAAAAGGAAGTGAGCTAAACGTAGATTCCTTTGTGATGGTCAGCTTTGATTCGCCTGTCTCTGTGACGATACGGATCATACCGTTTTGAGGCAGATATGCTTTTAGCAGCTCCGAAGAGGGCAGACCCTCTTCCTCTGATTTTTTTAGCGCAATGGCAATATTTTCAGCTACTTCCGACAATCGTGACATATCTTTTTGCGTTAAAGTCATTGAAAAAATAAAATAAATTGCTGTATGAAACAGCAGCACCATTAAAAACAAGGACAACGATGTATAAAGCTGGATCTTATTTTTTAATCTCATGCTTTATCCTTTCATCACATAACCCACACCTCTCACTGTGTGAATCAATTGTTTTTCAAACGGGTAATCGATTTTTTTCCTTAAATAGCGAATATAGACATCAACCACGTTCGTGTCACCAAAATAATCAAAACCCCAGACAGCTGTTAAAAGCTGATCTCTTGTGAGCACTTGCTGTTGATGTTTCAATAAATGAACAAGCAGGTCATATTCTCTCGGTGTCAGCTCAAGCGTCTGACCGCCTCTTTGAATTTCTCTTGTTTTCTCATTCACCGTTAAATCTGCAATACTTAGCTCAATGTCCTTTTCCTCTTGCGCATTGTGATTGAACCTCAGCTGTGCACGAATTCGCGCTAATAATTCTTCTATGTCAAAGGGTTTTGTAATATAATCGTTTGCCCCAAGATCAAGACCACTGACCTTATCGGGAACACTTCCTCTTGCGGTAATCAAAATGATCGGTGTTGCCGTATTTGTCTTTCGAACCCTTCTAAGCACTTCAAGTCCGCTTAATTCTGGAAGCATGACATCTAGAAGCACTAAATCAAAACTCTCCTCCTCGAGCGCCTGGAGCCCTTTCATCCCTGTATCTTGGACTGTGACCTCATATCCTTCATATTCAAGTTCTAATGACAGCACTCTTGCAATTTTCTTTTCATCTTCGACCACGAGTATCTTCCCTTTGTTCATCTCTATCTCTCCTATCTGAAAGGCAAGCTTGTCTTTCCATTATTATATGTTGCCTTTCTCCATTGGAACAGTCACAATCTTCATATCTTATTTTTTATGAATGAGGAATTGTTATGTAATATGGTTGATTTTTATTTTCAGCTGATCCTTTCACATTACACAAATCAACAAAAAAAGCCTCTTTTCTGAGGCTGGTCCTTTACTTCTTTTTAGGTTGACTGACAAAAAGCTCATCTACAGTCGTATTCAAAACAGAGGCGATGTCAAAGGCTAATTGTAAAGTAGGGTCGTACTTATCGTTTTCAATGGCATTGATGGTTTGTCTCGAGACCTTACACCGTTTAGCAAGTTCTTCTTGGGATAATTTAATGGATTTCCTTAGTTCTCTTATATGATTTTGCAATTTAATCACCATATTTTTTTCTGTATATGAGTAATGTAACTAAATAAATGACCGAAATCACAGTTAGGAACATGATGGGAGAAATCCCAAACCCCTTATCAGAATGGTTCCCTTGGGTCGTTAAAAATATGGACTGTGCGACTTCTAATAAAAGCATACCAATGACCACCATAAATGCATACGATTGAGCCTTTGAGTAGATAAATCTCTTTCTTTCATCACCCTTTAGAATCATAGGCGCGATAAAGATGAATAGTCCGACCACTAATAAGATGACTGAATACACAACTTTGACAACATCAAACGGTTAGTCCCCTCCCAATCAAAATGTCAAATACTTTTTACATTTTAATCATATCATCCGCTTAAAAAATGTCAAATACTTTTTACATTCTATATTCTTTCGATCATTATAATGAAAAAACAATCATCTGCACATGGCATGTACCTTTTTCTTTTCTGTCATCCTCTATCTCTTTATATGATTGTTTTTTCGATCTGCCTTTTTTAGTTCTTTTCACCCATTTTCATCTGTACAGGTGCAAGCTCACTATGCAGCATTTCATTCTTTTTCATATGATACTAAGAGTTTTCTTCAAAAGGTGACTTCTTTCGGCAAGATATGAGGAGAACTGCACAATAAATAATTATTTGATTATTTGAAAAATTATTACAATTGACCCTTTCCGATCAAACATTTGTTTTATACAATAACATTACGCAACCTGAATCTACTTTGAAAACAAAATAAGGAGGGCTTTCTTATGAAAGGTGAAATTCGCTTAATTCCGTATGAAGTAAAAGCCAATGTGATGGAAGCGAAAGAGACGCCGGAAAGTATTCAGGAGATTAAAGCACCCGAACTTTGGTCAAGTGGCTTCAAAGGAAAAGGCATAACCATTGCTGTCCTTGATACAGGTTGCGACACGGAGCATCCAGATTTAAAAGATCAGATTATCGGAGGAAAAAACTTTACCGATGATGACAATGGCGATGCTGAGAATGTAAAAGACTACAACGGGCATGGTACCCATGTATCAGGAACGATTGCAGCAACGGATCAAAATGGCGGCATTTTAGGTGTTGCACCTGAAGCCAAGCTGTTGATCGTAAAAGTTCTTGGAGGGAAAAATGGCAGCGGGAAATACGAATGGATTATCAATGGCATTAACTATGCGGTTGAGCAGAAGGTTGATATCATTTCCATGTCTCTCGGTGGGCCAAGCAATGAACCAGAACTGCAAAAGGCCATCCAACATGCGGTAAGCAGCGGTGTGCTTGTTGTCTGCGCAGCAGGAAATGAAGGTGACGGAGACGAGCGTACTGAAGAGTTCTCCTACCCAGCTGCATACAATGAGGTCATTGCCGTCGGCTCTGTCTCTCTTGCAAGAGAATCCTCTGAATTCTCCAATGCGAATAAAGAAATCGACCTCGTCGCTCCAGGTGAAGACATTTTATCCACTCTCCCTAACCATAAATACGGAAGACTAACAGGCACTTCCATGGCTGCCCCTCATGTGAGCGGTGCACTCGCCATTATTAAAAATGCCGAAGAAGAAGCATTCCAGCGTAAGCTGACAGAACCTGAGGTATATGCTCAGCTCGTACGGAGAACTCTTCCGCTAAAACAAACGAAAACCCTTGTAGGAAACGGGTTTTTATATTTAACTGCACCAGATGTGCTTCTTGAGAAAACATTGGAGGCAGAACTTTTGTCTCTATAGGTACATTTTAGGTCCTGAGAAAAGATAGAATTTTCTCAGGATTTTTTTAATTAAAATTATTCAAAATTTACTTTGACGAAATGAAGTGAACGTTATATAATCGAACACAATAAATTCATAGTTTGAGAGTCGGTAATTCGATCACACGTCGAATTTTAATTGGGAAGACCGGTGAAAATCCGGCGCGGTCCCGCCACTGTAAGTGAGGAGAGCTTTTCGTTAAATCCACTGTCATTAAGATGGGAAGGATGAAAAGCTTGCAGATTCGCGAGCCAGGATACCAGCCGCTCTATCACATCAAACCCCCTACGGTTGATAGGAGATGTCGGAAAAGCGTTCGTCATTGATACTTACGCCTTCTTTCGCACACACATTTTGTCTTTTTAAACCAGACATTTGCCCTCATCAATCTTGATCATGAGTGTGAGTGTCTTTTTATATTTAGAGGAGGAATTGGAATTGACAATTGTTAAAACAAGTAATCTAGGTTTCCCGCGAATTGGTTTAAACAGAGAATGGAAAAAAGCACTTGAGTCTTATTGGAAAGGTCAAACTGACCGAGAAACCCTCTTAAGCACACTCGATGAACAATTTTTAGCCGCTATTAAAACTCAAATTGATCAACAAATTGACGTTGTTCCTTCTGGCGACTTCACCTTCTATGATCACGTGCTGGATACTGCCGTTATGTTCAATTGGATTCCAGAGCGCTTCCGCAGCTTGAAAGACCCGCTAGATACATACTTTGCGATGGCAAGAGGAACAAAAGATGCTGTCTCAAGTGAAATGACAAAATGGTTTAATACAAACTATCACTACATCGTTCCAGAATACGAAAAAAGCACAGAATTCAAACTCACACATAACAAACCACTTGAAGCATACGAAAAGGTGAAAAAAGCGTTTGGTGTTGAAACAAAACCTGTCGTTCTCGGTCTTTATACATTTGTTTCTCTTTCTAAAGGCTATGAAGCCAATGAAGTGAAAGAGATTCAGCAACGCCTAGTGCCGCTTTATACTCAGTTGTTAAAAGAGCTTGAAGAAGCCGGTGTAAAATGGGTTCAAATTGATGAGCCTGCTTTAGTCACAGCTTCAAGTGAAGACGTGAAAGCAGTAAAAGCCATCTATCAAACGATTAAAGAAGCTGTACCTGCCTTAAACGTTCTCCTTCAAACATACTTTGACTCAGTAGATGCCTATGAAGAGCTTGTGACGTATCCTGTTGAAGCCATCGGTCTTGATTTTGTCCATGATCAAGGACGAAACCTTGAACAAGTGAAAAAACACGGCTTCCCAAAAGATAAAATTTTAGCAGCCGGTATCATCGACGGCAGAAATATTTGGAGATCAGATCTAGGAGAAAGATTATCGTTTATTTCTGAAGTGATTGCTGACGTGCAGCCAAAAGAAGTATGGCTACAGCCTTCAAGCAGCCTGCTACATGTCCCAGTTGCAAAACATCCGAGCGAACAGCTTGAAGAAAAACTATTAAACGGACTTTCTTATGCCACTGAAAAGCTGGCTGAATTAACGCTATTAAAAGAAGGCTTATCAAAAGGAGCGGCTGCCATTGATGCAGACATCCATGCAGCAAATGAAGCACTTCTGACGTTAAAAGAATTCGCGAAAGGAACGAATGCGGACCTGACAGCAGAGCGCAACAGTCTTTCATCAAAAGATTTTAAACGTCCAGTTGCTTTTGAAGAACGACTACGCATTCAAAATGAATCTCTTGAACTGCCGCTTCTTCCAACCACAACAATCGGAAGCTTCCCTCAGTCAGCTGAGGTGCGCAGTGCTCGTCAAAAATGGCGCAAAAATGAGTGGACAGATGCAGAGTATGATGAATTTATTAAAAAAGAAACAAAAAGATGGATTGATATTCAAGAAGAGATTGGCCTAGATGTACTCGTTCATGGAGAATTTGAACGTACAGACATGGTTGAATACTTCGGTGAAAAACTCGCTGGATTTGCCTTTACAAAATTCGCTTGGGTTCAATCTTATGGATCACGCTGCGTGAAGCCGCCGATCATTTATGGAGATGTAGAATTTACAGAGCCAATGACAGTGAAAGAGACGGTTTACGCTCAAAGCTTAACGGAGAAAAAAGTCAAAGGAATGCTGACAGGACCTGTCACGATCTTAAACTGGTCTTTCCCAAGAACAGATATCTCTCGTAAAGACATTGCCTTCCAAATCGCTTTTGCTTTACGCAAAGAGGTAGAAGCGTTAGAAGCAGCGGGTATTCAAGTGATTCAAGTGGATGAACCTGCGCTAAGAGAAGGTCTTCCTTTAAAAGAGAGTGATTGGGCAGCATACTTAAACTGGGCAGCAGAGTCATTCCGTCTATCGACATCGTCTGTTCAAAATGAAACGCAAATTCATACACATATGTGCTACAGCAATTTCGAGGATATTGTTGATACGATTGAAGACCTTGATGCAGACGTGATTACGATTGAACATTCACGCAGTCATGGCGGGTTCCTCGATTATTTAGAAAAACACCCGTATTTGAAAGGCCTTGGACTTGGGGTATATGACATCCACAGCCCGCGCGTTCCAGCTGTTGAAGAAATGAGTAAAATCATTGATGATGCACTGAACGTCTGTCCGACAGATCGCTTCTGGGTCAACCCTGACTGTGGACTGAAAACAAGACAAGAACCTGAAACCATTGCTGCTTTGAAAAACATGGTGACAGCTGCTGAAGTCGCTCGTAAAAAGCTAGCGCAGCACGCATAATTAACTCACTCTTCCCCTGCTGAACATTTGGCAGGGGTTTTTTATCCGTAAATTGTCCTGTTCGATCTCCTCCTACAATGATTCCTTTTCTATCATGATTCGTTTATACTAGAGAAGTCAGTCGAACAAAGGGAGGAAGACAATGAATCACGAAGCTTTTTTACAACGCGCAATTGATCTTGCAGTAGAAGGAGTAAATAGTGGCACAGGCGGCCCTTTTGGAGCGGTCATTGTCAAAGACGGTCAGATTATAGCAGAGGGAAGCAACAATGTCACAACGAGTAATGATCCAACTGCACATGCAGAAGTGACAGCTATTCGAAAGGCGTGCCAAACACTACATACATATCAATTAGAAGACTGTATTTTGTATACAAGCTGTGAGCCTTGTCCAATGTGTCTTGGTGCTATCTATTGGGCTAGACCAAAGGCCGTATATTTTGCTGCTGGACACAAGGATGCAGCGACTTCTGGTTTTGATGACTCCTTTATTTATGAAGAAATCAATAAAGAATACGAATCAAGAAACATTCCATTTTACCAGCTGACCCTTCAAAAAACCCTTGCTCCATTTGAAGCATGGGACACATACGACAAAAAGAAAGAATATTAAAAAAAGACACCTGCTCCACAGCAGGTGTCAGTGAGAAAGGGCTAAATTTTAGCCCTTTTTTCTTTTCATGATTCCGCCACTTCAAGCTCTACTTCGATGTTTCCTCTTGTTGCTTTTGAATATGGACAGAATTCATGTGCAGCCTCAACAAGCTCTTTCGCTTTGTCATGGTCAAGCCCTTTAGCGGAAACAATCAGCTTCACGCCAAGTTTAAAACCGCCATCACTCTCATCTTTTAATAGACTGACATGTCCTTCTACTTCTGATTCAATTTCGACACCTTGCTTCTTGGCGACTTGTTCAAGCGCCCCTCCGAAGCAGGCCGCATAACCCGCTGCAAATAATTGTTCAGGATTCGTACCAGTTTCTCCATCTTTCTTTGCGTTTGGCATCACAATGTTGTGGTCAAGCACACCATCATCAGAACGAACATGTCCTGCTCTTCCGTGCTGTGCTTTTACTTTTGCAGTAAATAATGGTTTCATCTTGATCTCCTCCTTCTTCTACTTATACCTTTCACGTTCTATTCGTTGCTCAAACATTTATGGCACATTGAAGAATTTTTCATTTTTAGTCTGTATTTATTTTAAAAAGGAAGAAAATCTTATACAATGATAAGTATGACAAAAAATAGTTGGTGACAGATATGACAAATGAATTTGAACATATGAAGCTGGAAAATCAGCTTTGTTTCTTGTTATATGCAAGTTCAAGAGAAATGACGAAGCAATATAAACCATTATTAGAAGAGTTAAATATCACATACCCGCAATATTTGGCACTGCTTTTGTTATGGGAGCATGGGACATTAAATGTGAAAACAATGGGAGAGCTTTTATATTTAGACTCCGGTACACTCACACCTATGCTAAAACGAATGGAACAAAATGGACTCATCATCCGTGAACGTTCAAAAGAGGATGAGCGTTCGGTCCAAATTCGTTTAACAGAATACGGAGAAGCTTTACAAGAGAAGGCCACTTCGATTCCATTTCAAATGCTGTCTGGAACAGGCAGATCAGAAGAAGAGCTGAAAACACTTCGCGCTTCTTTACATGAGCTTCTGCAAAAATTAACACAATCAAAAGGCTGAGGGAATATTCCCTCAGCCTTTTTTTTGATGTCTATTATTGAGCGACAGCTACTAATTCTACTTCAATGTTTCCTTGCGTTGCTTTTGAGTATGGGCAAACGCCGTGTGCTTTATGAACAAGTTCATCAAGTGCAGATTGCTCAATTCCAGTTCCTTTTACTTCTAATTTAACACCTAGTTTGAAACCGCCGTCTGAACTGTCTTTGATTAAGCTTACATGTGCCGTTACTTCACTTTCAAAACGGATACGCTCTTGTCTTGCGACCATTTGAAGGGCTGAATCAAAACATGCAGAATAGCCCGCTGCGAATAATTGCTCTGGATTCGTTGCTTTCTCAAGCTTTTTCGCTCTTGGCGTTCCTGGCATTGCTACATCATGCTCTAGTACACCATCTGTTGACACAACCTTACCTTCTCTTCCTCCTACAGCTGATACTGTTGCAGTAAATAAAACTTCTGACATGAATATAACCCTCTTTCGCTCTATTAATATTTTCTACAATTAAATTGTACACAATCTAAATTCAAGAGTCAATGAAAAACACTCACTTTCATCTTTCCTCCATTTTTTATTTTTATGAATGTGCAACCTACGATGATTGAAGCGGTCAATAAAAAAAGCCCTTTAAAAAGGGCTTTTTAGATCGTGATATGCTGCGGATTCGGTTTTTCTAGCGTATGGTTTCTGTTATCGGGGTCGGCATTAGGTGATGTGATCCATAATGCCAAGATCGTGATGCTTGTACAGACGACTGCCCATTTTTTAAAATTCATATAAACAATCCCCTCTCTGAATATAGATACGAGCATGTTCCGCTTCCCCATAGAACATGGAAGATTTTTCATAATCCTCCATTTCATTATAATACTTTGCGGTGTCTAAAGCCAGCTCTTCTATATCTGGATATGCATAGGAAGATTCTAAAAAATGGAAAATCCGTTTAATATGCTCTGCATCTTGTCGTAAGTACAACGCTTCTAAAAAAATGGTCTTCTGAATATGAATGTCATCCTGCAGAGCTTCTGCTCGTTTCATACATTCTTCTCTGTAATATAATGCTTCATCGTTTTTACCTTGTTTGTATAAGATCTGAGCGGCTGTATAAAGAGGGTCTATCGATCGACGAAGATGATCAGATTGGTTTTGATCAAATAATGAGATGGATTCTTTCATTAAGTCGAGTGCGCGGTTCAAGTCTCCCATTCTGTAATAACTGTTGCCCATATTAAACAAAGAAGAAGCAATAAAACGCACATTCTGAAAGTCTCTTGATCTTGCAAGTGCTCTTTCGAGATGTGGCAATGCCTTTTCATGCCTTCTCATATCATCATAATTACCGGCTACAATAAATTCACACTGAATGGTACGAAGCGCATATAGTTCGTGCTGAATATAGACATCCAGCGCTAGTTTGGCATGGTGCATCGAAATGTGTGTTTGTTTCATGTGATAATATATTTCTGACATTTTAAAATGAAATTCTGCACGTTCAATATCGTCGGATACAAAAGAAAGCTTATGCTCTGCCTTTTGATAGGACGATATGGCAGCAATGTACTCTCTCCGGCCGAACTCATACATGCCTCTGAAGAAATGATAGTAATATTCAAGCATGCCTGTGACATGCGTTTGATGCTCATCTATTTCTTTCGAAAGCTCGGAAAAGTTGGCGCGAAGCTTTCCTTCCTTTAATGGCTTTAAATAATCGAGCATGACCTCATGCCTGAATTCCATTAAAGAAAAATAGAGAAGCAAATTCTGATCTTCTTCCATTGAATCAAGAGAGGTGCGAATTTCCTGCTTTAACTGTTCTGCTTGTTCTGAATCAAATCTGCGGATTAATTCATACCACTTGTTGATTTTCACTCCAATATCCGAAGAGGGAATGATTTTCGCCATACGTTGCCTTCTCCAATCTTCTCAAAATATAAAACATTACCATATTTTATCATACTTGACCGAAGAAATACAAAAATGAAAGGAAAAAGAGAGCCTTGTGCGATAAGACTCTCTTTTTGGATGGGTTATTCTCTTATTTGTCCTTGACCACGAATGACAAATTTTTCAGAGGTTAGGGCTGGCAGACCCATTGGTCCTCTAGCATGCAATTTTTGTGTGCTAATGCCGATTTCCGCTCCGTAGCCAAATTCAAAGCCATCTGTAAACCGGGTAGATGCATTATGATACACAGCGGCAGCATCAACGGCTGTTAAGAAAAGTGCCGCATGCTGCTCGTTTTCCGTAATGATCGCTTCAGAATGCTTAGAGCTATACATTTGAATATGCTGTATCGCCTCTTCCATGGTCTTTACGGTTTTAATACTGACAATCGGCGCTAAAAATTCCGTTTCAAAATCAGTGGTTGTCGCTAATGTGGCACTCGGTGCAAGTGCACATACTGCTTCATCGCCCCGTATTTCTACACCATGTGTCTGAAGTGCTTCAAAAAGCGAAGCGCCATGTTCTTTTGCCCATGTTTCATGAATGACAATGCTCTCAATGGCATTACAAACAGATGGTCTTTGTGTTTTCGCATTCAGAACAATTTGTTCAGCCATTTCTTTTTGGGCTGTTTCATCAATGTAAATATGACAATTCCCTGCACCCGTCTCAAGTACTGGAACAGTAGACTCTCTCACAACAAGATCAATTAAATGTTTCCCGCCGCGTGGAATAAGGACATCTAGATAGTCATTTAAAGTGAACAGGGTTTTAGCCGTCTCACGGCCTGTATCTTCAATCAATTGTACACTGTCTACTGGAATATCCGTTGGTTGCAGCGCTTCGTGAATGACTTTCACAATCGCTTTATTACTATGAATGGCCGATGAACTTCCTCGAAGAATCACAGCATTTCCAGTTTTCAAGCAAAGAGTGGCCGCATCGACTGTCACGTTTGGTCTTGCTTCGTAAATCATCCCAACCGTTCCAAGAGGCACACGTACTTTTTCAATGAAAAGCCCGTTTTCTTTTTGAATGGTCTCTAATGTTTCACCAATTGGGTCTTTGAGCTGAATGAGTTGATGCGTAGCGTCTGCAATCGCTTCAATTCTCTCTTCTGTTAATGTAATTCTGTCGATCACAGATGGCGTGAACTCTTTGTCTATAGCCGCCTGAACATCTTTTTGGTTCTCAGCAATTAAATAAGCTGAAGATGCTTTTAATGCATTTGCAATAGCGTCTAATGCAGCATTCTTTTGTTCAGTTGTTTTTAATAGCAGCTGATCTTTGGCCGCGCTTGCCTTTTTTGCTTTTTCTAGAACTTCATTCATCGTTTTCCCTCCTCAGTTTTGTACGTGCTGAACCCAGTGATCTCGGTGAATGACTTCAGGTTTTTCATAAGAAAGCTCCTGACTTCGCATCCCTTTAATGCCAAGAAGCTCATCAGAATCATACAATGTTTGCCCTTTACCGACTAACCCGTTTGGACCAACAACTTCGACGACCTCTCCTTTAGAAAATTCACCAGCTACATCAATGACACCAGCTGGAAGAAGACTCCTTCCATTATGCAAAATCGCCGCCTCTGCCCCCGCATCAATCATGATCTTCCCAGAGACTGGTGAGTGGAATTGAATCCATTGGCGACGGTTATTGACTGATGATAAGTCTTGTTCACCAATATATGTGCCGTCCCCTTGACCAGCGAGAATGTGAAGAAGCTTGTCTTCCCCTGTACCTGTGCCAATGAAGACTTTAACGCCAAGGGAGAGAGCTGTTTGTGCAGCTGAAAGCTTAGATTTCATTCCGCCTGTTCCAACCTTTGAACCCGTACTCTTCGCATATGAGAACAATTCATCTGAAATGTGAGTCAGCACATCAAACCGCTTCGCATCAGGATTCTCACTTGGATTGGCATCATAAATTCCGTTGATATCTGTTAAAATGATCAATTGGTCTGCATGAATTAAGCCACTGACCAGTGCTGATAACATGTCATTATCACCAAAGGTAAGCTCCTCGATGGACACAGAATCATTTTCATTAATGATCGGTAAAATTTTTCTTTCGAGCAGTTCCATCATCGTTGCGTAAGCATTTCGATATCTTGTACGATCTGAAAAGTCATTACGTGTTAAAAGCATTTGTGCAGGCGTCATCTGAAACTGTGAAAATAGTTCTGTGTATTTCTGCATTAACAAGCCTTGACCAACGGCAGCAGCAGCCTGCTTTCCTTTTAAGGTCACAGGTCTTGACGGATATCCTAAACTGCCAAATCCCGCCGCAACGGCACCTGACGAAATGAGAATGATTTCATGCCCTGCCTCTTTTAGCTTTGCGATGGCTTTGACATGATCCTGCATTTTGTGTTCATCAATGGCTCCCTTTTGCTCTGTTAATGAACTGCTACCAATTTTTATGACGATCCTTTGCTTTTTCATCATTGATTCCCTCCGCTATACCTTTCACCACATAAAAAATCCCTTTTTCTCCTTATGTAAAGGACGAAAAAGGGATTTTCCGTGGTACCACCTTCATTGAATAAGCATACGTCTGCTTATTCCACTCAACTCCTGTAACGCCAGGCATGCGCTTAGATTTTTCCTCTAAGGCTCAAAGGGTAGGTTCAGCAGCTGTCTGCGGCAAATGTTTCAGCATGTCATTTGCTCTCTTTACACAGCAGGTCCTGCTTACTATTCCTTATCAACGCTCGTTAATTTTTTTATATTATCACCAATTGCTTCAGAAAAGTCAAGCGGTCAATTAAACACAATCGTTTTATTCTCATGGACAATGATTCGATCTTCTAGATGCCATTTGACAGCACGGGCAAGCACGCTGCGCTCAATCGTGCGGCCAATATTTTTTAATGCCTCTGCATCATCTCTATGATCTACCCGCTCAATATCCTGTTCAATGATTGGTCCTTCGTCTAAATCATTGGTGACATAATGGGAAGTCGCGCCAATCAGTTTAACCCCTCGCTCATATGCACGCTTGTAAGGATTAGCCCCTATAAAAGCCGGCAGGAAGGAGTGATGAATATTAATGATTTTGTTCGGGTGCTGTTCAATAAAGGCTGGCGTCAAAATTTGCATGTATCTAGCAAGCACAACCGCATCAATATCATATTCTTCTAATAATGCAAGCTGTTGTTTTTCTGCATCTTGACGAATGTCTTTATTTGCCTTCACGAAATGGAATGGAATGCCGAGTGCTTCGACTGTATCTTTTGCCGTTTCATGATTGCTGATGACAACCGCTATTTCAGCCATTAAATTACCGCTTTGCCATTCCCATAAAAGTTCATGTAAACAATGAAGCTCTTTGGACACAAAGATCGCCAGCTTTTTCAGATCACTTGCACGCGACATGCTCCACGTCATGTGAAATGATTGCGCAATTGGCTCAAAGCTGCTTTTCAATTGATCTAAGTTGGCAGAAATGTCTTTCCAATCAAATTCAATTCTTAAAAAGAATCGGCCGCTCTCATGATCTGTTGTGTATTGACTAGATTCAATGATGTTTGCTCCATGTTCAAATAAAAAAGTAGAAACAGCTGACACAATACCAGGCTGATCTGGGCAGCTGACTAAAAGCCTTCCTTTTTGCTCATGCTTTTGTCTGTGTAATTCAAGTTTCTCTGTAATCAATGTTCTCATGTCTTATGACCTCATTTACGTTTTTCATTCTAATGAAATATTATACTGGACTGGAAAGAGAAAAAGCAATTAAGCGTCGTATTTTTTATTGAATATTCATTCAATTCTGCACCTGGCGTGATATAATATGAATAGACCTTTTATCACAAAAGGAGTGATGGAGATGAAAAACATGACTTTGTTTGGTAAAGTGAGCTTTTGGCTCGGCATCGTATGTCTCATCACGGGCATTTATCTATTTATGACCGGAGAAAGACTCATTCCTTTACTTACATTTGGTGTGTGTTTTCTGCTTGTGAGTCAACTTTACCGCAAAAATGAAAACGATTCCAATCATCATTCGATGTAGCAAAAAGGCTGGCATATGATTGCCAGCCTTTTCTTATTCAATGATTTTTAACCCGACCGCTGCTGATAAAATCAGTGCGATAAATAAAATACGTTTTGCGTCTTTCGACTCACCATAAAACAGCATCCCAACAATCGCTCCTCCAGCTGCTCCGATTCCTGTCCAAATCGCATACGCCGTTCCCATCGGAATTGTATTCATCGCAAGAGACAGCATCAGAAAGGAAAGCGAAAATCCAGCTGCTATGAAGAAAATCCATTTGACATGGCGATCTTTCTGGAATTGATTCATCATGGTGACACAAAGCATTTCTAAGATGCCTGCCCCAATGAGTAAAAGCCAGCTCACGATTCAGCCTCCCCTTTCTTTTCACCTGTGGTCAATTTGAGTCCTAATACACCGCTTAAAAGGACCATGATCAAAAGTAATTTTACTAGCTGTACCGGCTCACCCATGACCATTCCTACTATGACCGTACCGGCTGTTCCAAGTCCGGTGAAAACGGCGTAAAGTGTGCCAACTGGAAGTACCGTCGTGGCTTTCAGGAGTAAATAAAAGCTGACGACAATACAAACGATGGTTGCACTCCATTCCAATATAGAGCCAGCATATTTCAACCCCATTACCCAGCCGACTTCAAATACGGCTGCAATCAAAACGTTTCCCCATTTCATTCGATCTCTTCCTTTCTTACCGATTCCAAGCAATTAAAAAAGCCCGGAAATCGATCGTTTGATCAAATCTCCCGGGCTTTTATCCCTCCGTGTCCATACGGCCTACTCTTAGAGGACCCTATGTGTTTTCTCTCGGTCCAGACTGCGCTGCCGCACGGAACCCTAGAAAACCAATTCATGATAAGCAGATCTAGCGTAAAGCCGATTCTGTATGAAAAAGTGTATCACACCCTGATATGCCGGTCTACCACTTTGCTTTTCCCCTTCAAATATACTTGTTCATTTTTCGAAAGAAAGTGGATGAAAGCGAAGTATACTAAATGTTAGAAAGAGGAACGACCACATCACTGATATAATAAAACAAGAGGTGGATCAAATGATGATGACCGACGAACAAAAACACGAATTTTATCAAGCACTTGTTGATAAGAATCCGCAATATGACGGCACGTTCTTTGCAGGTATTAAAACAACCGGCATCTTCTGTCATGCCACATGTACTGCTAGAAAACCAAAATATGAAAACTGTGAGTTTTTCTTTACAGCAGAGGAGGCGCTGCTTGCAGGGTATCGGCCGTGTAAGCGATGCACGCCTTTAACATATCCTAACAGCATTCCAGAAGAAGTCAAAACACTTGTATCAGCAGTTGAAGAGAGTCCTGAGAAACGATGGAAAGAAGAAGATTTTCGCCAATTAGGGATTCACTCTGCAACAGCTCGGAGAAAATTTAAAGAAATCTATGGAATGACCTTTGTTCAATATGCTAGATCACGCCGAATGGGGCTAGCGTTTAAAGAGATTCTGAACGGAAAAAAAGTCATAGATCAGCAAGTCACCTTCGGTTACGAGTCTTCCAGTGCCTTCAATGATGCCTTTACGAAAATCATGGGAAATCCACCCAAAAAGGCGCAAGTCAATATTTTGCATGCGAATTTTATTTCTACTCCGATTGGGCGGATGATGAGCATTTCAGATGCAACCCATGTGTATTTGCTTGAATTTATGGACAGGCGAGGATTAGAAAGAGAAATTGAGAACATCAGAAAAAAACATCATGCCCGTATTTTAGTTGGAGAAACAAACGTTCATCAGCAATTAGCAAAGGAATTGGCCTTATATTTTGAAAAGAAACTCACGCAGTTTACTGTGCCACTTGCAATACATGGCACCCCTTTTCAAAAAAGGGTATGGGATCTTCTCTTACAGATCCCGCCAGGCGAAACGAGATCGTATCGAGATCTTGCCATCATGCTTGGCGATCCCCATTTGGTTCGGGCAGTTGGAAATGCAAATGGTGCCAATCAGTTGGCCATCATCATTCCTTGTCACCGAGTCATTCAAACAAGCGGTGAACTTGGCGGATATGGCGGGGGAATCGAACGAAAGAAATATTTACTTCAGTTAGAACAGCGTCTATAAAAGAAAAAGCGGCTCTCCTTATGATTCAAGCGAGCCGCTTTTTCCGTCACGAGTAACACTGTAAACATCCATGATTTGATCCCATTTTGAAATGGTTTTTTCTTTTTTCATTCCCATTTTCATTGCGACCTTGACTGACGCTTCATTGTCAGGGCGAATTAAGCTGACCATTCGCCTCACCTTCATATCGTCAAAACCATACGCAAGACAGCCTTTTGCAGCCTCAACAGCATATCCTTTTCCCCATGCCGATCTCTTTAGCATATAGCCAATTTCAAGCTCTGTTTGTCCTTCGACATTTTGGAGAACAATTCCGCTTTGTCCAAGTGGTTCTTTCGTTTCTTTTTCTTCAATGATCCACAGGGATGTATGGTACGTGCGGTCATTCTTTTGATTCCAAGCAATCCACTCTTTTGTCTGCTTTTCATCCTTTAGTGAAGGATAATACTTCATGACCTCTTCATCTTGGAATAGCTTTTCATATAAAAAAGATGCATCGTGTTCATCCATTGTTCTCAGTCTGAGACGCTCTGTTTCGAGCACGATCCGTGTTTGATGTGTCATTTGTTATCCTCCTTGCTTACTTGCTAAAAATATCTCCGAACAACCCATTTGAATCTGGGGCAAAGTAATGGAACCCCGCACCCGTTAAACTAGCAGCTAATGCGGTCCACATGATTAAACTGACCGTCATCCACACAGTGACTTGTTTTCTTTTCGTACCGAAGCTCATACACATAAAAGCCGCTAAATGACTGCCAATGATAAAAGGACCGATAAGTGCCAAACCAGGGAGACCATACCGTTCCCAAACCTTTCTGGCTTTCAGCTGTTTTTTCTCTCCTTTTTCATCATGTTTCTCCTCTTTCCTCTTCAGCCACCACGCTTTAAATCGGTCCACGAAGACGATGAGTAGCAAGACGGTAAGAAAGTTGCCGACGAATCCAATAACTGCCGTTGTCACAGGATGCAGACCACTTAAAATCCCCAGCGGAACGACACCAACCACTTCAAAGAAAGGTAAAGCAGCCAATATAAAAACGAGTACATACCCCCATACAATATCCAATTACAGAACCCCTTTTCATTTTTGTCCTCTTCTCATTGTAAAGAAAAATGTGATCCCACATCTACATTTTTTTAGAAAAAGAAAAGCACATCGCAAGAGATGTGCTCTATTTACATTAAATGTTCATTTTTCTTGTTTGTTTTCTGTAAAAAAGCGATTGTGAGCAAGACTAAAATCACAATGGATACCAGACTTGTGAAAAGAAGCATGAGAGGCGATGTCCATCCAAGCCATTCGAATAGGAGTTGCGGTCCAAAGAAGATCAACGGAATGAGCGACATCATATTCGCCTTTAATATAGCATTCAATAAGACAATACACAGCAGCAACAGAAGAATGACGCCCCATCTTTGGCTCGAGGTCAGCACAAGTAAAGGAGTACCAAGTTTTTGGTCCAATAATTTCACTGTGATCAAGGCTGTCATCTGAAAAACACCTAATATCCAAAAGTAAAAGAATGCCCTCCTGCTTGTTTGAAAGGCAGAAGCTCTAAACATCACAATGGTCATGATCACATTGGCCACTATGATTAGCGGATAACCAATGAGTGCATACCAAGAATACGATAAACTTTGACTGATGGCATCTGCTAACATCATGTAAAAAAGAGATCCAATTAAAAAAGCACTGACAAACGGAACCCAGTCTTTATGATTTCTAGAGAGCTCTTTCGCTAGCTCATCAGCAAAGCCCCGTGGATCTCCGCCAAATACATCTTCCCCTGTTTTCCCATCTTTCTCAGCTTCGACAGCGTGTGTCGTTAATTCATCCATCACTTCGTCGATCTCGTCCTGATTTTTCCCTTTTGATATGAGATAGAGTTGCAGCTCTAATAAGATGTGTCTCGTTTCTTTTGTTACCATCTTCTCACTTCCCTTTATGTAATAATCGCTCTACATTCCCTGACAGCTCATTCCATCGCATGGTAAAATCCGTCAGCGCTTCTTCGCCTCTTTGTGTGAGCGTATAGTATTTCCTTTTCGGCCCACTCGCCGATACTTTTGTAGACGTATGAACTAGTTGTTCTTTTTGCATGCGCAGCAAGATCGGATAAATACTGCCTTCACTAATTTGATCAAACCCATAGTGCGCAAGCTTCTTTGTCATTTCATAGCCATAAATTTCACCTTCAGAAATAATCGACAGCAGGCATCCCTCTAAAATTCCTTTTAGCATTTGTGTTGATTGTGTCATCATCGATCCTCCGCTTTCAGTACCTTGCATGACAAGATAGTTTGATCTTACCACACACTATCTTGCTATGCAAGATACTGACCTAGAAAAAAATCACCGCATAAAGGGTGATTTTTACGCCCAAGGCTTATCCGTCCCAAGTGCGTCAGCCAAAGCTTTACTATGCTTTCGGCGGCTTTTTCTTTCCTCTGCCCGCTGCTTCGCTGTTTGATGAAGCATGATTTCTTCATCTGTTTCCGGCATGACTTGTGGAACTCGTTTTGGCTTCCCGTTTTCATCCAGCGAGACAAAGGTAAGAAATGAAGTTGCTGCGAGTCTGCGTTCTCCAGACATCAAGTTTTCTTTAATGACTTTGACGAATACTTCCATAGAAGATGTGCCGACCCATGTCACATAAGATTCTAAGCAGACGGACTCTTTCTGTCCAATCGGCTCTAAAAAATCAACTGAATCCATTGATGCGGTGACTGTTTCACTACGGCTGTGTCTTGCTGCCGAGATGGAAGCAATGTCATCTATATAACTCATTAATTTTCCGCCAAATAACGTTTGGTGGTTATTCGTATCGAGGGGGAATACCCTGCTGGTTTTCACAACTTTTGATTCCTTGCAGTATTTGAAATTTTCTTCACTCATCGTCATAGCTCCTTCTTGCTGTTTTCGTTGATGCGGAACGACTTTTATTAAACACTATTCTATTAGGTTTGTCTAAACTTTTTGCTTTAGTCTCTCATGAGAGATTTTCTTTCGGAAATGTTTCAACATTTACTAGAAGGAGGAATAATATAACTATCGATAAACAAGGAGGCCCTTTGATGGATTCTATGAAATCAGAGAAAGTGTATAAAACGCCGCAATGTATGAGTGAATATGATGATTTACAAGAAGTCCTCTTATGCAGTCCAATTTATATGGAAATTAAACAGATCATCAATGAAACCCAAAAGCATTTTGCAAGAGAAAATATTTCTCAAATCAAAGCCCTCACGCAGCATAAGCAATTCATCCAAACGCTGAAAAACCATCATGTCCGGCCTGTCCTTCTTCCTGCAAATGAACGATTCCCTGAACAAGTCTTCACTCGGGATATTGGATTTACAATTGGACAGACTTTATTTGTTTCAAACATGGCAGCCCCTGTCAGACAAGGAGAAGAACATTCCTTAAAAGAATGGGCACAGACAAAAGGATGGACAACCATCACGCTGGATGATGGAACGATTGAAGGCGGCGATGTGCTTGTAGACCAAACACGGGTATTTGTGGGGATCAGCAAAAGAACAAATCTAGCCGCCATCCAGCAACTCAAAAAAGAATTGCCGAATCACGACATCATTCCTATTCATCTTCCTTCTCACATTTTGCATCTTGATTGTGTGATGAATATTCTTACTCATCATGAGATCTTGATTTACCCTGAAGCTTTTACGGAAAAGGATCTTCATATGCTCAAAAAGCATTATGATCTCATTGAAATAAGTGAGCAAGAGCAGTTCACACTTGGACCAAATGTGTTGTCCATTGGTCAGAAAAAAGTCATCAGCTTACCAATCAACCAAGAAACAAATGCTGCATTAACAGCACGCGGCTACACCGTCATTGAAGTGGATTTTTCAGAAATCATTAAATCAGGCGGCTCTTTTAGATGCTGTACATTACCTATTAGGCGTTCATAAAAACCAAAAAGCCAGCTTGTTTTACTCGCTGGCTTTTTAAACGCTTGTCTTCTTCCCTCTATCTATTTCCTATCATATAAATGACAGGCCACTTCATGTCCTTCTTCGACTGCTTGTAATACTGGCTTTTTGTCCGCACATACATCCATTGCAGCAGGACATCTTGTCCGAAATACGCAGCCGCTTGGCGGATTCACTGGACTTGGAATTTCTCCCTTTAAAATAAACCGCTTGCGTTTATCTTCCACATCAGGATCTGGAATCGGGATAGCAGACAGCAATGCTTGTGTATATGGATGAAGCGGTGTTTTATATAAAGCATCACTGCTCGTCATCTCCACGAGATGTCCTAAGTACATGACACCAATTCGATCGCTGATATATTTGACCATCGATAAATCATGGGCAATAAATAAAAACGTCAATCCTTCTTCTTTTTGCAGTTTTTTCAGCAAATTCACGACCTGAGCTTGAACGGATACATCTAGTGCAGAAATCGGCTCATCTGCCACAATAAACTTTGGCGATAAGGCGAGTGCTCTAGCAATCCCTATTCTTTGCCTCTGTCCTCCGCTGAATTCGTGAGGATAGCGTGTAGCAAAATCATGACTTAGCCCCACCGCTTCAAGCAGTTCCTTCACACGCTCGAGCCTTTTTTTTTGACTGCCATACAATTGGTGGATCTCCATCGGTTCTAGCATAATATCTTTTACAGAGAGCCTAGGATTTAAAGAAGAATACGGATCTTGAAACACCATTTGAATTTGTCTATTGAAATCAAATGATTCTCGGTTCGATAAGTGATGGAGACTTTTCCCTTCATACAAAGCTTCACCTTCTGTCGGGTCATAAAGCCGCATGAGTACTTTTCCAAGTGTAGATTTACCGCAGCCTGACTCACCAACAAGACCAAAGGTTTCGCCTTGTTTCAGCTGAAAGGTGACACCATCTAATGCTTTTAACGTTCTTCCTTTCGATAGATGAAAATGCTTTTTTAAGTTGTTGACTTGCAGAAGTGGTTCACTTCCCATCACATCTCCCCCTCTCAGCTTTCAAATACCGCCTTGTTCCTGCCCATTCCTGTTCATATGAAGTACCAGAAAGAGAAAGGAGTTCAATCTGTCTGCCCGTTTTAGGCGAATGAAGCATCATGCCATCTCCAGCATACATCCCTACATGGCGAACAGCTCCTTTCCCATTGTCATTGGCAAAAAACATGAGATCACCTGGCGCCAAATGGTTTGATGCGACTGGGGTTCCTTGAACTGCTTGATCACTTGCGTCTCTCGGTAATAAACATCCACACGCTTTGTACATACTGTAAACAAAACCCGAACAGTCGTAGCCATAGCTGCTCATGCCGCCCCACAAATATGACAGTCCAATAAATTGTTTTCCTATGGCTAAGGCATCCTTACCGCTCATAGAAGAAGGTGATGAAGCGCGGCGCACATCTTCTTTTTTGATTTCTCTTCTTCCTACTGGAGTCAGAACATCAAAGGAATCGCTCATTTCTTCAACAGGTGCTAGTTCTGTTAAAAAACTAACCTCCATATCCGGTGTTCCGTTTTGATATAAAACCGCTTTTTTCTGACAAACAATCAAGGGACTAGCAGGTGGTTCACTCTCTGATACTTCATTTAATTGCTCTACAGGGATATAACCTGGGTAGCCTTGCGGGTGTTTCCGGCTTGCCTGCTGCGGGATGACAACTTTCATCCAGCCATCTGTCTCCTCCAGCCCAATGACTCGTTCGCCAAGCAGTACTTGGGTTTGAATAAGGTTTTCTTCACATAAGGCCAATTTCTGTTCATATGTTTGATGATCAATCCATTCTTTGATCTGGACGGAACTTTGAAGAACGTGTCGATCCATATCTCTCGGCGACTGCGGAGCTGTCCATATATTTGCGACTGGAACCTTTGATTCATATAACATCATAAGACCCCTTTCACTCCTTGAATGCCTAATCCATGATGCGGTGGAAAGAGAATATCTTTTCCTTGATAGACAATTCCTCCGTCTATTAAGTCCTCTTTGAGCATAAGCGGCGCATCAAAATCATAACGGGTAATATTCGGCTGGCTTGCAGCAAGATGAGCGGCTGCGGTAATCCCTAGTTTTGACTCGATCATACTGCCAACCATGCACTTGACGCCGTATGCTTCTGCTAAACTATTGATTTTCAGCGCTTTTTTGATACCGCCTGTTTTCATTAATTTTAAGTTGATGAGATCACAGCTTCTCGTTTCTAACACCTTGATGGCATCATGGAGGCTAAAAATACTTTCATCTGCCATAATCAATGTGTCTGTTGCTTCCGTCACCCGGCGCAGACCCTCGATGTCTTCTTTAGGCACTGGCTGCTCGACTAGTTCAATATCGAATGCCTCCATTTTTCGAATGGCCACAACCGCTTCCTTCCATGTCCAGCCTTGGTTGGCATCAAGCCTGATTTGAATATCCGGCCCGACTTTTTCTCGAATCCGTTTGATCCGCTGAATATCCGTCTCTATATCATCTTTTCCCACTTTGATCTTTAAGGTACGAAAGCCTTCAGCTGCATATTGCTTCGCATCCTCTGCCATTTCTAGCGGACGGTTGACACTAACCGTGTAATCCGTTTCCAGCTGATCACGATAACCACCAAGATATTGATAAAGCGGCAGGCCAGCCTGCTTCGCTAAACCATCGTAAATCGCCATATCTATTGCAGCCTTTGCACTCGTGTTTGCTACAAGTACACGGTCGATCGCTGAAAAGATTTGTTCATATTGTGACAATGAGGCCCCAATCAAGATCGGCCTCATCACAGCGCAAATAGCATAGTCAATGCTTTCCAGTGTTTCACCTGTAATGACCGATGTCGGCACTGCCTCTCCATAGCTGACATCACCTTGATCATAGGTGATGATCACAATAAGAGATGCGGCATCATACACCGTTCTTAATGCTGTTTTGAAAGGCTTCTTTAGCGGTACACTCGTTCTGCATGTGCGAACATCTACGATTTTCATTTGATCGCCTCTTTCGCTGCAACACCTGGGGAAATATGCAGTTTTTTCCCTGTAGCATCTAATGTAGCCTGCACGCCGATTGGAATGGCGAAATTTGGAGATGAATGACCGATCCGAAAGCCGCCAAGTGCAGGTTTCTGTTGCGGGACAATATACGTCTCCCATAGCTGATCGAGCGTTAACGACTGCTCTTTCTTTTTCGGCTCACATTGATGAAAATCACCAATGATAAATCCCGCCGCATCATGTAATTTTCCTGCAGATGCTAAGTGCTGCATCATTCGATCGATTTTATATGGTTCTTCGTCAATATCTTCTATCAATAAAAGCTTCCCCTTTGTATCAATTTCAAAAGGTGTACCAAGTGTCGTGACGATAAGGGCAAGATTTCCTCCGGTGATTTCGCCTGAAGCCGTGCCATGATAAAAAGTGTGAAGAGGTGACAGGTGGTTCGTATACGAAAAGGCTTTCGGAGTGAATAGCTGTAAAAAGGTATCTTTTGTATACGGATGAACCTCCTCAAGTCCCACATCAGAGGAGAGCATTGGACCATGAAAGGTCACAAGACCCGTCTGCTGCTGAATCGCTGTATGTAAAAACGTAATATCACTGTATCCCCAAAAGATTTTTGGGTTCCGGCGAATGAGGTCATAATCAATGGCTTCTGCAATTCTTCCTGTTCCGTAACCTCCGCAAGCACAAATCACTGCCTTCACGTCAGGATCTTGAAACATGTGATGAATATCTTCCACTCGTTCATGATCATGACCTGCTAAATAACCATACCGGGAGTCGATATACTTCCCCTTTTTCACCTTTAGCCCTAAGCTTTCTAAAAAAGAAATACCTCTTGCTAATTTCAGCTCATCAGGCGGGCTTGCTGGTGCAATGATTCCCACTGTATCTCCTGTTTGAAGTGCCACTGGCAGATGGTTCATGCCAATCCCCTCTTTCTCTTCGTTTCTTTCAATCTATGGGCATCTTCTTCATAACATGAACGAATAAAGGAACAGACGCTTTTTTCAAAGCGTCCCAGATTGTTGACAAAGGGTTAAAATGAACTTTATTTTAACCCTTTGTCTTCTTTTCAGCGTGATAGAAAACCTTTGCAGCCCTAGGAAGGACGAGCATCGGCGCGGAGCGAATTTGACATTCGTGAGCACCGAAGCGCAGGACTGACACCGAATGCGAGGGTTTGTCTACACGCTGAGACGCTTTTTTCAAAGCGTCCCGTTCTCTCATTTTTTTCATTTACTCTCCATCTACCTGTGCCCATTTCAAATCAATGTAACCAACAGGATGACGGACAATGCCCTTTACGCCTTCTTTTTGTAAATAGACTTGGTTATAAAAATGAATGGGAATGATCGGTGCTTCTTCCATCAGAAGTGCCTCGGCATCATGCAGCATACGATTTCTCTTTTGTTCATCTGCTTCTTGACTCGCCTTTTTGATCAGCTGATCATACGTATCATTTGACCAGCCTGTCCGGTTCATCGCATTTCCTGTTTGGAAGCTCTCTAAGAAATTGATTGGGTCTGCATAGTCAGCTAGAAATGAGCTTTGCGAGAATTGGAATTTGAGTGCCTTTTGATCTTCTGCAAACACATTTGCTTCCATGTTTGCAAGCTTCACATCTACCCCTAGCGCTTCTTTTAATTGCTGCTGAATGGCTTCTGCTTTTTTCTTATTTTCAGGCTTTGTACTATATGTTAATGTGACGGGCGGAAGCTTAGAATAGTTCTCTTCTTTCAACCCTTTTTCTAATAGATTTACAGCTTCACTCGTATCATGTTTGACAAGATCGCCGCCAGCTTCTCTGAAATCTTCACCCTTTGAATCTAAAATTCCTGGTGAAACGAAGGCACGTGCTGGCTTCTCTTCATTTTTCGTCACATACTCTACAATATCCTGAGGATTGATCGCCATTTGAAAGGCTTTGCGAATGTTCTTATTTTCAAAAGGCTCCATGTTGACATTCAGGCGATAAAAAAACAGCCCTGCTTGATCCTCAATTTGCACATCTTTGCTTTTTAACAGGTCTTCACTTTGTTCTGCCGGAACGAAGGCCGTATCTAAATCTCCTGATTGATACATTTGGTAATCTGTGTTTCGGTCACTGATCATGAGCCATTTCACTTGATCTAGCTTGACCGTTTGTTTGTCCCAATACGTGTCACTTTTTTCCATTGTAAAGCTTTCATCATGCTTCCACTCTGTCAGCTTAAACGGTCCATTACCGACAAAGGTTTTCGCATCCTTGGCCCAGTTCGGGTCCTTCTCCGCTACCTTCTCATTCACCGGGAAAAAGGCAGGGTTTGCGGTCATATTTAAGAAAGATTTCTGCGGGTATGCTAGCTTGACCTCTAGCGTTTGATCATTAACAGCCTTGACTTTTACATCTTCTTTCTTCCCTTTTCCGCTGTTAAACGCTTCGCCTCCTTCAATCATATAAGCTAAGAATGCCGCAGAAGAGCCCGTCTTTGGATCTAGCAGCCGCTTCCACGCATATTCAAAGTCACTTGCTTTGACTGGGTCACCATTTGACCACTTAATCCCATCCCTTAAATGGAACGTGTACGTTTTTCCGTCCTTTGAAATGTCCCATTTTTCCGCCATGGCAGCAGATGGTTCGTGCTTCTCATTCAGTCTCGTTAATCCTTCCATTAAGTTATTGAGCCCTTGCCAGGACACATTATTAAAACCAATGGGCGGATCAAATGATGTCGGTTCGTTTTCGTTATTTAATGTCAAAACTTTCTCTTCGCCCTTGCTTGAAGATCCTTTGCCTGCTTGCTCATTGGCTGTACATCCTGCAAGCAGCATCACTGCGATAAAGCACATACTGAGAATCCAACCTGTTTTTCTCATGAAAAACTCCCCCTTTGTGTTGAAGATAAAACCGTTTGCTTCGCTCGTTCATCTTGGAGCCAGCAATGTACTGTATGTGTAGGTGAACGCTGCGTTTCATGCGGCATAATATGATCACACACTTTCATCGCAGACGGACATCGATCGGTATATGGACATCCTTTTGGCGGGGCAAATAAATCTGGCGGGCTTCCTTCAATAGGAATGAGTTCATCTTTCATATCCAGCCTTGGAACGGATTGCAGCAGCCCTTTTGTATAGGGATGCTGCGGACTGTAAAAGATATCTCGCCTTGTCCCAACTTCAACGATTTTCCCCCCGTACATGACAGCCACTCGATCAGCGACTTGTGCTACGACCCCTAGGTCATGTGTGATTAAAATAATCGTCACGCCTGTTTTTTTCTGAATCTCCTTAAATAGTTCTAAAATCTGCGCCTGTATGGTGACATCTAGTGCAGTTGTCGGTTCATCTGCAATCAGCACCTTCGGCTCACAAATAAGAGCCATTGCAATCATGAGCCGTTGTCTCATGCCGCCGCTGAATTGATGCGGATATTGCTTCAGCCTCTCTTTCGGCTGCGGTATCCCCACCAAATCAAGCATACGAAGCGCCTCTTCTTTCACTTCTTTTTTTGTCAGCTTCTGATGCACTTTTGCAGCCTCCATCAGCTGATCTCCAATTGTCAGTGTCGGGTTGAGTGCCGTCATAGGATCTTGAAAAATCATGGAGATATCGACACCACGTATGCTTCGCATGTCTTTTTCAGATAATGACAGCAAGTTGCGATCGCGAAACCAAATTTCCCCTTGATCGACTTGTGCGCTATATGCAGGGAGAAGCCGCATGATACATTGAGACGTCACACTTTTTCCGCAGCCTGATTCTCCTACAATGGCGAGGGTTTCTTTTTCATACACATCCACATTCACCCCGCGTACCGCTTGAACAGAACCGCCATATGTCCGAAAGCTAACATGCAGATCGATAATCCGAAGCATTTTTTTCATCACGCCATCACCTCTTCATCTTCGGATCAAGCGCATCTTGCAGGCCATCACCTAAATTATTAAAGCAAAACATCGTCAGCGAAATAAAAAATGCCGGAAAGAATAAACGCCACCAGTGACCATTATCTGACAGCACTGTCGGCAAGGCGTCATTGGCCATCACACCCCAGCTTGCAAACGGCGCTTGAATCCCTAAACCAAGAAAACTTAAGAATGCTTCAGCAAAAATCGCTGTCGGTACAGTTAGCGTCATCTGCACAATAATCGGTCCCATCGTATTCGGCAGTAAATTTCTGCGGATGATGCGCAAGCTTTTTGCGCCAAAGGTTTTCGAGGCAAGGACATATTCTTGGCTTTTCAGCTGAAGGACTTGACCTCTCACGATTCTTGCCATCCCGATCCACCCTGTGACAGTGAGCGCCACAATAATAGTGACAAGCCCAGGCCCCATCAGGACCATCAATAAAATGACGACGAGTAAATACGGCAGACCGTAAAGCACCTCGACGATCCGCATCATGACATGGTCATACTTCCCGCCTTTATAGCCTGCAATACCGCCATAGATGACACCGATTGCAAAATCAATGAGAGCGGCCATCACGCCCACAAATAACGAAATGCGTGCGCCGTACCAAGTACGTGTAAACACATCACGTCCAAGTTCATCTGTTCCAAACCAGTGAGCAGCTGACGGCGGCAAGTTTTGCATAGAAAGCCGCTGTTCTGTCACACTATTCGGCGCAAGAAGTGGACCTAATACAGCCATGACGAAAAGAAAAATCAGCACCGATAAACTAAACATAGCGAGTTTATTTTGTTTTAACCGTCGCCAAGTATCTGCCCAATACGAAAGTGAGGGTCTTTTAATGGCATGGACTTCAGATGTCTTTTGTTCTTTAGGCGCAAACCATTCATCTGGCACTTCATGCGCTTGATTCATTTGATCATGCTGAAGGTGTATGCTCATGCCTTTCCTCCTTTCTGATGCAGTTGGATCCTTGGATCAAGCAGACGATATGTCACATCTACAATGAAAAGAAGGGTAATTAAGATGATGCTGTAAAAAACAGTGGTTCCCATGATGACAGGATAGTCACGGTTATTAATACTCTCGACAAAGTATTTTCCCATTCCAGGGATCGCAAAGATTTTTTCAATCACAAAACTGCCTGTTAAAATACTTGCGACAAGTGTGCCGAGGATCGTGACGACAGGTAAAAGTGCATTCCGCAGGGCATGTTTAAACACAATTTTATAAGGAGAAAGTCCTTTTGCTTTTGCAGTTCGAATATAGTCCTGCGACAGCACTTCAATCATGCTCGATCTCGTTAATCGGGCAATGATCGCCATTGGACCTACCGCCAGTGCAATGGTAGGAAGCACCATATGCATTGGACTTGTCCACATCGCTGTAGGAAAGAGTTTTACATTCACAGCAAGCTGCTGAATTAATAAGGTAGCAAAGATAAAGTTTGGTATGGATATACCGAAAACAGCAATCGTCATGGCGATATAATCAATCAAGCCATTATGCCGGAGGGCAGCCATGATTCCGAGCAAGATGCCGGAGATGACAGCAATCAAAATAGAGATAAGACCAAGTTCTAATGAGACTGGAAAACCTCTCGCCAATAAATCATTGACACTTTCAGAAGGCTTTTTAATGGAAGGACCAAAATCAAAAGTAACGATGGATTTTAAATAGATCATATATTGAACATAGAGTGGCTCGTCTAAGTGATAGTAGCTTTCGAGGTTTCGCTGAACAGTTTCGTTTGTATTTCGTTCTTCATTGAAGGGCGATCCTGGGATGACCTTCATTAAAATAAACGTTAAAGTTGTGATGGTTAAAATCGTGGCAATCATCGCAATCAAACGCTTGAGCAAAAAGCTGGCCATCTGCTGTCTCCCCCTCGCTTAACAAAATGTTGTACGTGCGGCAAGCTCTGTCATGACAAGCATCGCTTGGTAGGCTTCTAATATATTCTCCGCTTGGTACGTCACCGTTGTTGTCCCTTCAATGATGGCCGTACCCGGCATTAAATTCGCCCATTCGGCTTGTCCATAATTGGCAAACTCGATTTTCAGCAATGGCTGCTCAGGAGGCGTGAGCGGCTTCATTTGATGAATTTGTTTCATGGCAGCTTCCACTTGCTGCGAGATGAGGGTGCTCACTTTCGCTGGTGTTAAGCATTTCACAGCAGATCTTGAAATGGTTTCTTTCACCGCCACTGTTTTCACGCCAGGCATTAACTTTTCTGCTTCAAGTGCCGCTTGATCGTCTCCGCATACAAGAATGACCGGAACACCATAATAACCTGCGACATACGCATTAAAGCCCATTTCACCAATCGGATGATCATTTATGTAAAAATGTCTGACACCAAAAATCATACTGTGAGACATCACACCTTTCATTGATGCCCTTGCATGATAGCCTAAAAAAACAGCGGCATCATACGTTTGATCTAATCCTTGAACCATTGAATAAGGCTTTACATCACCTGATATGAGAGATGCTTCCTCATGCAATTCTTCAATCAACAGATTATTCATTTTAGAATGGCTATCATTCACTAAAATATCGGTCGCCCCATGTGTAAGAAGAGCTTCTACACAGGCGTTCACTTCACCTGTCATGATTTTTCTCCCGCGCTCATAATTGTGCTGGCGGCTATCAACAAATGTATGATCAGCTAGACCAGTAATTCCCTCCATATCGACTGATAAATAGAGCTTCATCCCCATCCCCCTTTAATTAAACTTAAAATTTGTGTATATTTTTCTAAATTTTCTAAAAAATTATATGAGAACTTGATTGATTTTTCAATACAATGTCTGAAAATAAGGAAATTAGACTCAGGTAATACAGGTCAAAAGCATTGATGCGAAAGGATTTATTTGACAGAAAAAACACCACTAGCTATGTCTTTAGTGGTGTTTGTCTGCTTCATCGATTTGCGATTTTAGCTGCGCATATTTTTTCATCGTTTGTGTAAACAAGTCATCGAACATTTGCGGTGCCTGCTGCTGGATGACTGCAGCACCTTCTCCTGTAATCCCGCCTTTTGTTGCGACCCTGTTCACCGTTTCAGCAAATGTCAGTCCGTGTTCAACAAGAACTTGTCCTGTACCGAGCAGCGCATATGTTAAAAATTCATAGGCTTCTTCTAAAGAAAGCTCACTATTCCGAACAGCGGCTCTCGCCATTTCTTCAAAGATTGCTGCAATAAAGCCCGGAGAAGAGCTTGTCAAATTACTCGCCGCATCAAACCGGTCCTCTTCCACTTCCCTGACGATACTAAAAGCTGAAAGCAGGCGGTGGAGCCGTTCTTGCGCCTCCTGCCCAGCGGTTTCACCATGCGCCACAAGGGATACACCCGTTCCTACGGCTGATGTCAAAGTGGGAATGTATCTAGACACCGGCTGATTCGTATGTTGCATTAATTTGTCTAACGTGACAGCCGCTGCCACTGATACGATATGAAGAGATGTCTTTGCGGGGCTCAGCTGATCTAAGACATCAAGTACAGCAAGCGGTGGTACACAAACAAACACGACATCACATGATGCAGAGATGTCATCTAAAGAGCAAATGTTGACATGCTGGTTCTTCTCTTTCAGCTGTTGCAGCCGCTCCGTTTCACTTCTTGTATGGATCATAAACTGACTGGCATGAAGTACTCCTTTGTCCAGCCATTTTTGTACCATCATATCTGCCATGCTTCCATATCCAATGATTCCAATAGTCTCCACAGTTTAATCTCCTCTATTTTGCTTAGATTCACTACTTATTTTAACAATTTCCCACAATGTTTTCATTTTTATCCCACACTTTTTTCTTACGATAAAGTCAGTATCCACCACATACGGTCAAACATCTTGAACACATACATGTAAAAATCGATGAAAGAGAGTGATCTTAATGACACAACACAAAGATGAAAAACACACTTCTTATGAATTACAAACGATTGAACAGCCGAAAAAAACACAGAAGAAGCCAAGTGGCTGGCTGAAGCCATTTGTCAGCGGGATTGTGGGCGGTACGTTAGCGTTAGGTGTTTACGTTCTAACTCCATATGCTCAGCATTCAGAAAATCATTCAACTGATTCGTCAACGAAAACAGCCGCTGTATCGACAAATGATACAAGTACAAATTCGTCAAAAACAACAGCGTCACAAACATCCAATTCGACCAGCAGTATTTCCAGTATGGTCGAAAACGTATCACCAGCCATCGTCGGCATTACAAACTATCAAACACAAAGTCAAACAACCACAGATTTTGGTGATATGAACTCACCTTTTGATGGATCACAGCAAAATCAAAACAGCAGCAGTCAAGAGCAAGAAAGCGGTACCGGATCAGGGGTTATTTTCAAAAAATCGGGCAGTAAAGCCTATGTATTAACAAACAACCATGTGATTGAAGGAGCAAATAAATTAACAGTCTCCTTGCATAATGGCAAGACGGTGGAAGGAAAAGTGGTCGGTTCTGACCCGCTGACTGATCTTGCTGTCGTCGAAATTAGCAGCAACGGCGTTACAAAAGTCGCTGAACTTGGAGACTCCTCATCCCTTCGTGCAGGAGAAACCGTCATTGCAATCGGAAATCCGCTTGGTGAAGATTTATCAAGAACAGTGACACAAGGAATTGTCAGCGGTGTCGATCGAACAGTGTCTATGGATACATCAGCTGGCGAAAGCAGTATTAATGTCATTCAAACAGATGCCGCCATTAACCCCGGCAACAGCGGCGGGCCGCTTTTAACAACAGACGGAAAGGTTGTGGGGATCACCAGTATGAAAATTTCTGAAACAGGTGTGGAAGGTATCGGGTTTGCGCTCCCAATCAATGATGTCAAACCAATTGCAGAGCAGCTTCTCACAAAAGGAAAAATCGAACGACCTTATATCGGTATCAGCATGCTGGATCTCGAACAAGTACCAGATGCTTATCAGCAGGAAACGCTTGGACTGACAAGCAGTCAGCTGGATAAAGGCGTGTTCGTAAAAGAAATCGCTGCTGGCTCACCTGCTGCCAAAGCTGGATTAAAGACAGAGGATGTCATCACCGCCATCAATGGTAAAAAAGTGACAACCGGCAGTGAATTACGTCACGAGCTTTACACGAATGCAAAAGTAGGAGATACCGTCAGCATCACACTCGTTCGTAATGGAACAGAAGAAACAAAACAAGTGACATTAACACAATCTGAATCAAAGCAAGTCAGCTCTTAACGAAAAAAGCAGCTCAATTTTTATGAGCTGCTTTTTTCATGTTCACTTGATTGGGACTAATCTTTGTTCAATTTCTGCTCGTTTGTGCTCTAAAAATGGTGGAAGTGCTAATTGATCACCAAGCTCATCCACGCTTTCATCCACTGTAAATCCCGGACCGTCTGTTGAGATTTCAAACAAAATGCCGTTTGGCTCTCTAAAATATAGGGCTTTAAAATAAAAACGTTCTACAACACCAGAGTTGGTGAAACCGGCTTTGGCTATTTTATCATGCCATTTTTCAAGCTCTTCTGCGTCCGCTACACGAAAGGCTACGTGATGAACACTCCCTCTGCCAGATCGCTCAGCAGGTCCTTCTGCTTTTTCAATGACATGAATCTCTGTTCCAGCTCCGCCCTGTCCTGATTCAAAAATCGTCACGATTTCCCCATCATTTGATTGTTCACGTGCTTTTTCTGTGAAACCAAGGATGCTCGTTAACACACTGATCGTTTTATCTGCTTCTGCGACTGTTAATTCTACTGGTCCCAAACCTCTGATCGCAAAATCAGCAGGAATCTCATCATGCACTGGCGGCTTCGCTCCATCTTGCACGCTTGGTTCTACAGTCAAAAACAGCTGCTGTCCTTCTGGATCTGTAAATTTCAAGGCAGGTCTGCCGCCTCTTAAAGAAGCTGTTTCTTTCTTTACACCTTTTTCTTCAAAGCGCTTTTCCCAAAAGGTGAGTGCCTCCTCTGAAGTGACAATCAAACCTGTGCGTGAGATCGCATTTGTTCCGTCCAGCCGGCGGGCGAGCATCGGTATTTCAAAAAACGTCAGCTCTGTACCAGGTGAGGCGACCTCATCTCCATAAAATAGATGATACATCGATGGATCATCTTGATTGACTGTTTTTTTCACCAGTTTTAAGCCAAGGATTTGGCGGTAGAAATCAACGTTTTTCTGAGCATTTGCTGTTAGTGCTGATACGTGGTGAATCCCATTTATTTTTTTTTTCATTGTGTTCACTCCTATTATAAAATATCTCGAATTCAAGATAATATCCTTATGAATAAAATAGGTCATTTTAGAAGAAAAGTCAACCATTCGGCTGCATCTTTATTGGATGTTCGGCTTTCACCTATTAAATTAACATTAAATCGAAAATATTATTATATTGTTCGTTTTTAAGATAACATTCATCCTAATATCTCCAATAAACGAACACTTTTAAATACAAATACGAAAATCAGAAAATTTTTTTAATTCTTGTTTTCCTAAAATCGTATTACAATGAACAAAATAAATGTCACAGTAACGTACGAAAGTGATGCAGGAGGTCGTGTGTAATGAACAAAGAACAACCAGCGTTAAAACAAGACATCGGCTTATTTTTTGCCCTATCTCTTGTCATCGGAACAATTATTGGATCTGGCGTTTTTATGAAGCCTGGCAACGTCCTTTCTTATTCAGGAAGCTCAGGCATCGCCTTATTCGCATGGCTGTTAGGCGGGATCTTAACCCTTGCAGGCGGACTCACAGTCGCTGAAATTGGTACACAAATCCCACGTACTGGCGGTTTATATGCCTATCTTGAAGAAGTATACGGTGAATTTTGGGGCTACTTATGTGGCTGGGTGCAAATTATTATTTACGGGCCAGCGATTATTGGTGCTCTTGGTCTTTATTTTGGTTCATTATTAGCTAATTTATTTTCTCTTTCATCTATATGGGCTACAACCATTGGCATTATCACCGTTCTTTTTTTATGTGTGATCAACATCATGGGAACGAAATACGGCGGTTTTGTCCAAGGGCTGACTACGATTGGAAAGCTTGTTCCAATTGCAGCAATTATTGTGTTTGGCTTATGGAAAGGAAATGAACATATTTTCACAGCCGTCAATGAGAGTATCGCACAAATGAACTTCGGCGCAGCAATTTTGGCGACATTATTCGCCTATGATGGCTGGATTTTGCTTGCAGCGCTTGGTGGTGAAATGAAAAATCCAGAGAAACTGCTTCCTCGCGCGATGGCAGGAGGTATTTTAATTGTCACAGCATGTTATCTCTTTATTAACATCGCCCTTTTGCATGTGTTACCAGCTGATCAAATCGTTCAACTAGGTGAAAATGCCACAAGCACAGCTGCTACAATGCTCTTTGGTCCCATTGGCGGTAAAATTATTAGTATCGGAATCATCATTAGTATCTTTGGCTGTTTGAATGGAAAGGTTCTTTCGTTCCCGCGTGTCATTTTTGCAATGGCAGAACGAAAACAAATTCCGTTTGCCAAAGCCATTTCACGCATTCATCCTACTTTTCAAACACCTTGGATCGCTGTATTTGTACAGATTTTGATTGCCATTGTGTTTATGATCGTCAGTAATCCTGAGAAGCTGTCAGAGGTTTCGATTTTCATGATTTACATCTTTTATGTGATGGCCTTTTTCGCTGTCTTTAAGCTAAGAAAACAAAACAAGGGAATGAAGCGCACTTATAGCGTACCACTTTACCCGCTCACACCGATCATTGCGATTATCGGCTCTTTCTTTGTCTTAATCAGCACCATGATCACCGATTGGCAAAGCTGCCTGATCTCCATGCTGATCGGCATTGCCGGACTGCCGATTTATTACTACATGAAAAAAACACAAAATAAAGCAGAGCGCTAAGACAGCCTCTGCTTTATTTTTTATATTGCTTAATGACCTTATAAGATTCGTTTAAATATCTCATCAGCCGGTATGGCTTACTTAAAACCCGGATGGGGAGTCTTGAAATAAATCCATTCAGATTCGCCTTATACTCCTGCGTCATCCGCTTCGGCTTTGTCGCAATTTTTTCATATACTTCTTTGTAAAATTCCTTCATGATGTCGACTTGCACACTGATCTTCTGATGACACTCTGTACACTCAACGCTTTTCATCTGATCATTCACATAAACGATGCTGTGGAGGGTCTCTTCTTGGCACCAAGTACAGTGTAGGTTTGCTTCCATTTCGGTTTTCTTCAAGATACACAGCTCCTTTCTCGTTTGATGTAGCTCTTTTTATACAATACGATAGCTGTCAGCTGTTTATTGGACAGATGCTTCCTTTAAAATAGCTGCCGCAGTTAATTCGTCGGTGACGAGCACCTGAATAAAGCCGCCGTTTAAGGCCCCTAAAATACTTTCAGCTTTATGGGTTCCTTCCACAACTGCGATGACTTTTTTCACGTTCTTTAATTGTTCTAACGATAATCCAATCACCTTTTGGTTCAGCTCATCTTGGACTGGTTTCCCTTCACCATCAAAGAAACGAAAACCAATATCACCAACAGCCCCTGATTGTCTCAACCCAGACAAATCCTCTTCTTTTAAATAACCGACTGTTTTCAATGTAGAGCCTTTATGCGGATTTCCAATACCGATCAGGGCAATATCAACATTTCTGCCTTCT
Source organism: Bacillus sp. FS02 (assembly GCF_024398395.1). NCBI lineage: Bacteria > Bacillati > Bacillota > Bacilli > Caryophanales > Bacillaceae > Bacillus > Bacillus sp. FS02. The sequence goes on from NZ_CP074101.1 coordinate 667,997, forward strand.
TCAAGCACAGCTTCTATGTCCTGCATCGCCATCAGCCGCTCTTTTAATTCTTCTGTTTCTAAAATCGCAGGTGCATATAAATAGGAACACGTACCATTCATCTTCTTTGCCAGCTCATATGCCAGCTGATTCGCGTGAATGTCGACTGCCTGCCTGCCCATTCCGCCCTCTAAAGGAATGACTTTGACATCGTTTCTTCGCTCAAATGGATATTCCTTCACGAGCTCGGCAAGTGTGGTTCCCCATGAAATACCGATTTTCTCAGCGCCTTTCATGTTTTTAGAAAGATAATAGGCGCCCGCTTGACCGACTGCCCGTTTGACCATCTCAGACATTGTCCCGACACTTGGGACAACGACAGCATCCGTTAATTGAAAAGTTGTTTCCAGCTGCTTTTCAAGTTCCACTGTATGAATACTTTCGTCTTTAATGTACACTTCAACGATTCCCACATCTTTTGCTTTTTGTAAGAGCTTTGAAATGACTGGTCTTGAGACATTGAGCTTTTTTGCAATCTCCTGCTGCGTCCACCCGTCTGTATAATAAAGATGAGCAACCTTGACGAGCTGTCGTCTTTCTTCCCAATTCAGCATGTGACATCATCCTTTTAATATACTATGATTACCAGTATACCAAACATTCGTTTCTAATTGGAACAATTGTTATGAAAATGACAAAAAGAGCGATTAACGCTCCGCTCTTTTTCCCTCGCTATATTTAGGCTGATACGTTCTCCCGCCGTCTAATAAGAGTATCTGTCCGTGCAAATAGCTTCCCTCGTCACTTGCGAGAAATAAAGTGACTCCAGCAATATCTTCTGGTTTTCCTAATCTCCCGATAGGAATAAGTGATCGAAGCTGACTTTTCTCAAGCTCAGTCGGATAGAGCGTATCAAGCATCTGAGATTCAATGACGCGCGGTGCAATGACATTGATGCGGACATGATGGGAACCCAATTCCTTTACGAGCGAACGCATGAGACCAAATGCCCCGGCTTTTGATGCGTAATACTGGATGCCGCCGCCAGAGCCTGTTATCGCAGATCCTGATCCAATAATGACGACGCTGCCTTCATTCCGCTCACATAGATAGGGTGCTAATGCTTTGATGCAGTAGAAAAGACCATATAGATTCACAGCCAGTGTCTTTTTCCAAAGTGAAAAATCAACCTCTAAAAAAGGAAGGGATTTCGTCATTCCTGCTGAATAGACAAGATGCCCAATGCCACCCAACTCCCTTTCAGCTGCTGACGCCATTTGCTGAACACTTTCCCACGATGAAACGTCAGCTTGGAACGTCAGCAGCTGAGGATGCTGTTGTTTTAAAAGCAAAAGTCCCTGTTCATCTATATCTGACACAGCTACACGATGCCCTTCTTTTAAAAAACGCTGAGCAATTTCTTTGCCGATCCCTTGGGCGCCACCTACGATGAGAACTGGTTTTTGTTGATTAGCCAGCGCTCTCACCCCCATCAAGCATAATCGCTGCTCCATCTGTAAATGCGCCGTACGATGTACTTAAGAAAACCGTCATATGAGCCACCGTCTCCTTGATTTGCTCTTTGTCAGGAAGCAAATGGAGAGGCGGTGGAAGTAGTGCCAATACCCGGATGCCTTTGTCTTTAAATTCGCGCGCTAATCCTTTTGTCATGGCATTCAACATACTATTTGATGTAGCATGTGAGATCCCGCCATCACCTGTTATGCTGCCTGATGAGGAAATATTAATAATGCAGCCCTTCTTCTGATCCACCATATGCCACACAGCAGCTTGACTGGAAAGAAAGACTGTATTTACGGATCTTTCCACTTCATCGACCCATATCTCAGGACTTACGTCATCAATCTCCCCATCTGCTGTTTGCTCGGCTTGATTGACTAAAATATCAAGTTTGCCGCATGTATCGATGACTTGTCTTAGCATCAGCGTGGCATCACGCGGTGTCTCAAGCGGATTGATGACAACAGTCGATTGGCCGCCTAATTTTTCAATGTCTTCGCTTATCGACTTTGCTTTTGATTCATCACGAAAAGCGTGTATGAAAACATGTGCACCTGCCCGGGCCAAAGCCAGGCAGATGGCTTCTCCAAATCCATCTGTGCTATCTGTCACAAGTGCCACTTTCTGATGAAGCTGGACGTGCACACGGATCTCCTCCCTATCCCTTGTTTGGCATTTATTTTCTCAGCTTACTCACAATATCAAGAGCTGCTTCATAAAAGCCTTCTGAGATGGTTGGATGCGGATGAATCATTTTGGCCATCTCTTCAGCTGTTCCTTCTAAATACATAAATGAGGAAGCCTCTGATATCATCTCCGTTACGTGCGGACCAACCATTGTAGCGCCAATGACTTCACCATATACGGTATCGTACACGAGTTTAATAAAACCGGTTTGAACACCTGCTGCCAACGCTTTTCCGCTTGCAGCTAAATCAAATCGCTCTGCCCGCACGTTTAGCCCTTTGGCTTTTGCCTCTTTCTCTGTCAGTCCCACACTCGCTACTTCTGGCAATGTATAAATACATCTAGGAACGATGTCGTGATTCATTCTTTCAGGCTCGCCGCATATATTGCTAACCGCAACAGCTGCCTCTGCCATCGCCGCATGAGCGAGCTGATAGCCGCCGGCTACATCGCCAATTGCATATACACCTTCAGCACTTGTCTTCATCTCATCGTTTACTTTAATAAAAGGACCATCCAGCTGAAGGTCCAGCTGACTGACAGCAGAGACATTTGGTCTTCTTCCGACGCAAACTAGCAGTCTTTCAGCCGTAAAGATGTGCGTCTCTCCTTTATCGTCTGTCGCATGAATCGCTTTGACTCCTTCACTTTCTGTTACCTCTGTCACCGTCGTTTTCTTTGCGATATGGATGCCTTTTTTCTTCAATTCTTTTTCTAGTAATTTCGACGCTTCTTCATCTTCCTGCGGAATAATCGACGGAGCGGCTTCTATAATGGTGACTTTTGATTGGAGACTCTGGAAGATACATGCCAGCTCAAGACCAATTACACCCCCGCCAATAATGACGACAGATGCAGGAATATCTGGGATGTCAAAGATCGTATCACTTGTGTCAAATTGAATCTCTTTGAGCCCTGGAATAGGAGGAATAGCAGGTGATGAGCCAGTGGCAATGATCAGCTCTTTTGTTTCAATCGTTTCTGACCCATCTTGTTTTTCAATGTCAATGCGATTTTTTGTCACAGCTGTTCCTCTGCCGTTATATACATCAATCTTTCCTTGCTTTAATAAAAAGGCGATTCCACCCCTGAGTTTTTCGATGACATCATCTTTACGTTTTCTCATTTTATCGAAGGAAAGAACCATCTCACCTGTTTCGATTCCCCAGCTTTTTGCTTTCTCAATGGATTCAATGACTTCTGCATGTTTGAGCAGTGTCTTTGAAGGGATACAGCCTCGATTTAAACAAGTCCCCCCTAGAAAATCCTCTTCAATCAATGCAACCTTGTGTCCACGTTCAGCGGCTTGAAGGGCGGCAGTGTATCCGCCAGGCCCTCCGCCAATGACTGTCAGATCATACGTTTTTGTCATCCGATTCATCTCCTACATTAGCAATTCAAATGGTTGTTCAAGCACTTTTTTAAGGTCTGTTAAAAAGGCTGCTGCTGGTGCACCATCTACCACACGATGATCAAATGATAAACTGACGCCCATCATTGGCCGCACCTGAATTTCTCCATCGATCACTACAGGTTTTTCTTGAATGCGTCCAACACCTAAAATCGCCACTTCCGGCTGATTAATAATTGGGGTAAACGTGTCAATGGCATACATCCCTAAGTTACTAATGGTAAATGTAGACCCCTTCAACTGGTCTGGCAGCAGCTTTTGATCGCGTGCATTTCGACCAATTTCTTTTGCTTCTTTTGTGAGCTGTTTCAGCCCTTTTTGATTTGCATGAGAGATGACCGGAACCATTAAGCCGTCTTTCACAGCAACCGCAAGACCAATGTGCACATCCTCATGGAAATGGAGCTCATTTTGTTCAAACGTCATATTGATTTGCGGATGGCGCGTGAGGACACTGCTGACCGCATGGATGATGATTTCTGTAAACGACAATCTGTAGCCTGTCTCTTTTTCTATCGCTGGGAGCAGCTGTTTGCGCACTTCTTTTGCTTTTGTCATATCAATTTCACTTGTTAATGTGACGTGCGGCGCTGTAAAGGCACTTTGTGACATGCGATCTGCGATCACTTTTCTCATCCCGGCTAGTTTTTGTGTTCTCACTGGAGCAGCTTCTGCCTTTTGTGCGCCTGCTGCTGTCACATCACTCTTCATGATTTTGCCGTGAGCGCCAGAACCAGCAACATTCGCTAAGTCGATTCCTTCACGAGCAGCCACTTTTCCTGCAAGTGGTGATACGCGTTGGCCTTCCTCGTTCGTATGAAGGGCCGCTTCGACATCCCGTTTTTGAATTCTGCCTTTTGGTCCTGTACCAGATACTTCTTGAATGGCTACTTGGTGATCTTTTGCCGTTTTTCTCGCTGCAGGTGTTGCGCGTACTTTCTCACCCACCGTTGATTCAACTTCAGTCGAAACAGATGGTTCAGATGGTGATGACGTTCCGCTGTCTTCAGAAGACGCTTCATCTGACTGCGCTGGCGGCTCGCTCGGTACCTGCTCATTAGCCTCTCCGATATATCCAATGACAGCATTGACTGGAATCTGATCATCTGCTTCGTAATATTTCTTTAGAAAAACGCCATCATCATAGGCTTCAACCTCGATATTGATTTTGTCTGTCATAATCTCAAATAGAGGCTCACCGATTTCAACCGAATCTCCTTCTTCTTTAAACCATTGAAGCAAGGTACCGATCTCCATCGTACTGCTTAGCTTCGGCATAAATATCTCTTTTGGCATGATCTTCTCCCCTTTACTTAAGAGCGCACGAGCTCTTTTGCTGCTTCAATAATATCTGGCACTTGTGGAATGACTGCTTTTTCCAGCGTTGGGTTGTAAGGAATTGGGACGGCAAGACCGCCAAGTCGTTTAATAGGTGCATCTAAATAGTCGAAGGCTTCACTTTCCGCTATCATACTCGCAATCTCTCCGCCGTAGCCGCCTCGTTTCACTGCCTCATGCACAACGATACATTTGCCTGTTTTTTTCACAGATTCAATAATGGTTTCTTCATCTAATGGGACGAGCGTTCTCGGATCAATGATCTCGACATCGATTCCTTCCGCTTCTAGTTCCTTCGCTGCTTCGAGCGCTTTGTGCACCATAATGGCTGTTGCGACAATTGTGACGTCCTTTCCGCTTCTCTTCACATCCGCTTTCCCTAAAGGAATCGAGTACTGCTCTTCTGGTACTTCACCAATTGTTTTATATAAAAGCTTGTGTTCATAGAAAATGACAGGATTGTCATCATCCATTGCTGCTTTTAAAAGTCCTTTTGCATCATAAGCTGTTGAAGGCTGAACCACCTTTAGTCCAGGAATATGAGCCATCCACGCTTCTAAGCTTTGGGAGTGCTGCGCTGCGGCACCAGTCCCGGAACCTGCTGGTGTTCTGACAACAAGCGGCACTTTCCCTTTTCCGCCAAACATGTAACGTGTTTTCGCTGCTTGGTTTACAAGCTGATCCATTGCAATTGTAATAAAGTCAGAGAATTGAAGTTCTAAAATCGGACGCATCCCTGTCAAAGCAGCTCCGACTGCGCCTCCTGCGATGGCAGCCTCTGAAATCGGCGTATTGCGGACGCGTTCTGGACCGAATTCCTCGATCATCCCGCGCGTGACACCAAATGCGCCACCGTATACGCCGATATCTTCACCTAAAATGAAGACATCTTGATTTTTTCTCATTTCCTGACTCATTGCTTCTCGAACGGCTTCTAAATATGAAATCTCTCTCACTGTCGTGTTTGTCACGTGATTCCCCTCCTAATTAGGCGTATACATCCTCTAATAGTGTGTCAATTGATGGTTCTTTACTATTTTTCGCAAATTCAACAGATGCCTCGATCTCTTGCTTCGCTTCTTCTTGTAAACGAGCAGCCTGCTCTTCTGTCAGAACATCTAGCTCCATTAAGAGTGACTTAAAGCGTTTAATTCCGTCTTTTTGTCTCCATTCTGTCTCTTCTTCACGTGTACGGTATTTTTTCGCATCACTCTTTGAGTGACCCTTCCAGCGATACGTTTTCATTTCAATGAGTGATGGCCCTTCTCCAGCTCTTGCACGGCTTACCGCTTCATCTACTGTATTCATGATCTCAACCATGTCATTTCCATCAACTGTTTTCCCTGGCATTCCGTAGCTTTCTGCTCTCGTTGAGATGTCTTCAATGTTGATCATTTCTTTCACAGGACCAGACATGCCGTATTGGTTGTTTTCACAAATAAACACAACAGGTAAATCCCAAATGGAAGCAAGATTCAGCGCTTCATGGAAGCTGCCTTCATTTGTGGCGCCGTCTCCGAAGAAACAAAGGACCACAAAGCCTTCCTTTTTCATCTTGGACGTGAGCGCCGCACCTGTTGCAAGTGGAATACCGCCGCCAACAATTCCATTTGCCCCAAGGTTTCCTTTTTCTAAATCGGCAATATGCATGGAACCGCCTTTTCCTTTGCAGTAACCTGTTTCACGTCCGAACAGTTCAGCCATCATTTTATTGACCTCTGCACCTTTTGCAATACAGTGACCATGTCCGCGGTGTGTACTGACAATCTTATCTTCATCCTTTAACACAGCAATAGATCCAACAGCCGATGCTTCCTGTCCAACACATAAATGGGTCGTTCCATGGATTAATCCTTTAGCAAAGAATTGATCGACCTTTTCATCAAAATATCTTACTAACCACATTTGTTTATATAAATCTGCTAATTTCTCATGACTAATCTGTTCAGGCAAAGTGATTTGTTTTTGCATTTCTTCTCTCCCCTTTACATTTGTTCTTATGTGTTACATTTGTAATCATCATACGTTTAACTCTCATTGAAGTCAAGCATTTCCGTTTATTTTTTAAGCGTTTTCATCTTTTTTCAGAAAAAAAGAGAAAGGCAAAGCCCTTTTCCAAAGACCTTCTCTTTCTCTCCATCTCGTACATTCTCATTCATCTGGATACATCATGATTTTGACGCTTTCACCTTCTGGATGCCTAGCGCATTCTATCGCCTGACGAAGCTGACTTAATGGATATCGATGCGTCACCATTTTTTCTGTATGAACGACCTTTGCTTTTAAGAGCTCCAGCGCTTCACGATAATGGTATGGATGCGACGAATAAGCTCCGACTACTTTCACTTCATCATGGAAAAAACGTTCTGCTGGAATGGAGACATCCCCTTTCGGAAAGTGAGCAAAGACCAAAATCGTTCCGCCTCTTGCGACAGCTTGAAATGCTTCTTTTAAAAGCGCACTGCTCCCCACAGAAATAATGACAAGGTCCGCTCCCTTTCCATCTGTTTCTTTCATGACGCGGTTTTCTACTGGCTCAGATGCTGGATGAAAAGCGACGTCCGCCCCAAGATTTCTTGCTTGAAGGAGCCTGTTCTCATTTACGTCTGTGATCATCACTTTTCCAGCCAAATAATATTTGGCAAGCTGTAATTGAATGCAGCCAATTTGCCCCGCTCCAAGAATCAACACCGAATCTCCAGGATGAACGGGCGCCCTTTCAAAGCCGTGAAGACAGCAGGCAACCGGTTCGACCATCGCTCCTTGTTCATATGAGACGTCATGTGGGAGTTTGCCCATTGTATGCTTCACATGTAAAGCAGGAACACGAATATATTCCGAAAAACCGCCCGGCTCTACATTTGTGGCTGCAAATTGCGGGCACATTGTATAAAATCCTCTTTGACAAAAGTCACAAGTAAAACAAGGGACATGATGCGCTACATACACCCTGTCTCCCGTTTGAACATGTGTGACGTGACGGCCTGTTTCGATAATGTCACCAGCGATTTCATGCCCTAGCACTGTGCCAGGAGGTACCGTCTCATGTGTCGCTTTATAAATATCCGTCCCGCATAACCCGCAGGCACGCATTTTTAATAATACTTCATCATCACCAATGGCTGGCCGCTTCCGCTCCTCGTAACGAATGTCCTCTGAAGAATAAAAGACAGCTGATTTCATTTAGCCGCATCCTCCTTTTCATCACATGTCGCAAGACTCTGCAAGGATTGAACGAGCTGCTTGTACTCACTCATCTCACTTGAAATCCAGTAGCGTCCGCCAAATATTCGCGCAGGTCCCACTCTGACATATACTTTCCCGATATGAGGATATGGTTTTAAAAACAATTTTCCTTTAATATCGGACACGACATATGTGTGCCACCTGCCAAAAGCACCTATTTTCAGCTCATCTTCACTAATCATGATATTCGTTGGCTGATTCAGGCCAGTGATGCTAGAAAGCATAAGGATAGGCAGCGTATAGACACCTAACACAGCTAATGGCTCAGGTCCTGCCGACATCAACGTATAAAGAGACCAGAGAAAAAACACACATATTAACAAGGCCGGAAGGAAAATAGAAAACATGGCAGACGTTCGGCTATAAGCATGCTGCTGCATGAGAGCTCCTCCTTTCAAATGACATGGAAGGAGCTTTCGCAGCTCCTCCACGCAATCATCGTTCACTTAATATGATCGATAATTTTTTCAATATCCTCTTCAATGCCAAATCCCGTTAAAAAAGATAACGTTTGAATCACAGGCGTTCCTTTTGTATCACTAACAGGCGTTGTCGTCACAATTAAATCAGCACCCTCCGCTTTCTGCGGAACCTCAGATGCCTTACACTGTTCAACGATGACATCGTATCCTTTTTCCTTTAATGTCTCTTCTACCTTTTTTGCCACAACCGTTGACGTAGCAACTGCCGTTCCGCAAGATACTAATATTTTTTTTGCCATGAGAATCCCTCCAGCTCATTTATTGATCTTTCTGATCTAAGCCCATTTCTTTTGCATACTGCTTTTTAATATCATTTCGCACCCAGTACCAAAGAAGCGCATATGCCAGTGCACACACAATCGCTGCAATGAAGTAAGGATTGCTCGGATCAAGAAGTCTCACCATGATCCAAGGAATGACGTGAGAACCAAGATCGATACCAGAGATCATATTTGCCCCTTCTGGGAAGTCGAAACCAACTGCTTTCCCCATTGTGGTGGCGAGTGGTGCAAGGTTCGTTGCAATGAAGAAAACAATCATTAAAGTAAAAATACTGTTAATGAGGCCGCGAATAATATTCCCACGAGCGGCTGCTACTGCCCATACGACTGTAAATGGCAGAACCGATAAGTCTGCAAACGGCAGCATACCATTGTAAGGAAGGACGACAGCAAGCAAAATGGTGATTGGCACCATCAAAAGGGCTACAGCCATATTCGCTGGATGACCAATGACAATCGCTGTATCCAAACCAATATAGACATTTTTTCCAGGGAAACGCTTTTGAATATAAGAACGAGCACCCTCAGAGATTGGAATAAGTCCTTCCATTAATAAAGCAACCATTCTTGGCATTAACACAAGCACTGCAGCCATTTGAATTCCAAGAGTCATGACACCTTTTGCATCATAGCCGCCAAGAAGACCAATAATGATACCAAGTATAAGACCCATCACAAGCGGTTCACCAAAGATGCCAAAACGTTTTTTCAAAGTTTCTGGATCCGCATGAATTTTGTTTAAACCAGGGATTTTATCAATCACGCGGTTTGACGCATACATGAGCGGAGCGAAGTTGACCGTTTCAGCATGAGCCATCGATACGCCTTTTAATCCGAAATGGTGTTCAATCGTCGGTGCCGTCCAATCGGCGAGTTTTAGTGTAATCGCAGAAACGATTAAACCAACGGCAAGAGCTAAGAACATATTATGATAAGCGTAGTAAGTAACAGAAGCAGCGAAAATCAAATGCCAGAAATTCCAAATATCCACATTCAATGTTTTCGTAAAGTTAACAGACAGCAAAATGACATTTAACAAGAGCACAAGAGGAATCATCAAAGGGGCAACAGGTGTACCAAATGAAATAGCGGCTCCAATCGGCCAGCCGACATCTAAAATATCAAGCTTTAATCCAAGAGAATTGACCATGGCTTTGGCTGCTGGTCCAAGACCGCTTACGAGTAAATTAATGACAAGATTGACCCCGACAAATCCAATTCCGATCGTAATACCTGCACGGAAGGATTTTTTAAATCCTTGCCTTAAAATCATACCGAATAACGTCATAATAATTGGGAGCATAATTGTTGGCCCTAAGTCTAAGATGAAATCGACGGCTTGCTTGATCATACATCCACCTCCTGATTTTAAATAAAGCGCTTACATTATGTCGTGAATAACTATTGGTTTAATTCTTTTTGAAGTACATCAACGGCTTCTTCATACGATGTCATCTGAGATAAACTTGTCATTACTTCTTCTTTTCTGAAAAGCGTCATCAGTTTCTCTAACATCACGAGCTGCTTACTAGGTTCAGAGATTGCAAGAACGAACACAATTTTGGCTTGAACTGTCTCATGAGGGCTTCCCATCTTATGAAAAATAACAGGTTCCTTTAATGTCGCTACACTGATTGCCGGTTTGTTTACATGTTCAGGATCTGTATGGGGAATGGCTACCCCAAAGGTCGCAAGAGGAAGACCGGTCGGATATGTTTTTTCTCTTTCAAGCACTGCTGGTAAAAAGCTCGATTTAATATACCCTCCAGTTTCTAACCTTTCTGCTAAATAGGCAGTCACCTCCTCACTTGAAGATGCTTCGTATTGCAGCTCAATCAGCTGTTGATCTAACTCAAACAAGCTGTTCAAACAACCACCCCTTTCATTTGGTATAAATATGAACACATGTAACAAAAAGAATGAACATTTTAAAATAGAACCTTTTGTAAAGCGCTTACAAATAGATGTTTTATAAAATGTTCAATACTGTTACCTTTGTAAAGATATTATAATATTCGAAATTATAAGTCAATGTTCCTAGGAAAATTTTTATAAAAAAAGATGCAGCTTTTTGCCGCATCTCTTTCATTACATCACATCAACTTCTTGTTAAATATGGCTTCCTATATCTAAAAATTCAGCTACAAAAAGGTTGTCTGTCTGCTCTGTCATTTCTTTTTTTGTGCCGATTTTTTCGATTCTGCCCTCATTCATCACCACAACACGATCAGCGATATCAAACGCTTCTTCTTGATCATGCGTCACAAAGATTGTCGTCATTTGAAATTCTTGATGAACTTTTTTCAGCCAATGTCTTAATTCTTTTCTCACCTTTGAATCTAGTGCACCAAAAGGTTCATCTAAGAGAAGAGCTTTCGGTTTAACGGCTAGAGCACGTGCGAGTGCTACACGTTGCTTTTGTCCACCTGACAGCTGCTCTGGATAACGATGTTCATACTGCGTTAATTGAACGACTTTCAGCAACTCATGCACCCGCTCTTTGATGTCTTTTTTAGGCAGCCTTTCTCCTCTAGGTTTCATCTTCAATCCAAAAGCCACATTATCAAATACCGTCATATTTCGAAAAAGCGCATATTGCTGAAAGACAAAACCAATTTGCCGTTTTCGCACTGGAATGTGAGTATAATCCTGTTCTCCAAATAAGATCTGCCCTGTATTCGCATCATCAAGCCCTGCAATAATTCTTAATAAAGTCGTCTTACCTGATCCAGATGGTCCTAGTAAGGATATTAATTCCCCATTTCCGATCGTCAAATCCACGTTTTGCAAAACCTTCGTCTGCCCAAATTGCTTTGATATTTGTTTCGCTGTAATCCCCAAGGATGATCCCTCCATTTATTTTGAACGCTTGCCAAGCCTGTGATCTCTCTGCTGAATGATCTGCTTGATGATTAATGTGATGACCGCAACAAACGCCATGAGAGAGGCCACGGCAAAAGCCGCTTGGAATTGATACTCGTTGTATAGAATTTCTATATGAAGTGGCATCGTATTCGTCATTCCGCGGATATGACCTGATACAACCGACACTGCACCAAATTCACCAATTGCCCTAGCCCCTGCTAAAATGGCGCCGTAAAAAAGGGCCCATTTTATATTTGGAAGTGTCACAAGGAAAAAGGTCTGCCACCCACTGGCACCAAGCGTAAGCGATGCTTCTTCCTCATGAATGCCTTCATTTTGCATAAACGGAATTAACTCTCTCGCAACAAAAGGAAATGTCACAAAGATAGTCGCAAGAATCATCCCCGGTACAGAGTAAATCACTTTCCATCCATTTGCTAAAAGCCACGGTCCTAAAAGTCCATTTGAACCAAATAAAAGTACAAATACAAGTCCTGCAATGACAGGTGACACCGCAAACGGAAGATCAATGACAGTCGTTAACAAACGTTTTCCCGGGAAATGAAATTTTGTGATGACCCAAGCAGCACTGACCCCAAAAATCATTTGAAGCGGCAATGTGATCATCACAATGAAAACAGTCAATTTAATTGCCGCAATCGTGTCTGGATGTGAGATGGAAAGAAGATAAGAACTCCATCCTTTCTCAAAAGCCTTTGAAAACACAGCAATCAACGGCATAAGTAAAAACAAAATCAAAAAAGCATACACCACACCAATCAACATACGCTTCACCGCTTTTGATTCCGTCACAGGACTCCTGTACTTGATGCGGTGCTCTTTAAGAAGCTCCCTTTCCAATCATCTCACCTCACTTCCACTTGTTTTTCGCTCGACAAACCATTGCAATCCGTGAATCAATAACAAAATGACAAATGATAAGAGCAGCATGAAACAGGCAATGGCTGCGGCACCTTGATAATCATACTGTTCAAGCTTAGACATGATCATCAGTGGTGTAATCTCTGTTTTAAACGGAATATTTCCCGCTATAAACACAACGGAGCCATATTCACCGAGTGCTCTTGCAAATGCAAGAGAAAATCCAGTCATTACCGCTGGAAACAAGGCAGGCAGCAGTACATGAAAAAAGGTCTGTTTTCTTGTAGCACCAAGTATAGCTGCGGCCTCTTCCACTTCCTGCTCAAGCCCCTCAATGACCGGTTGAACCGTTCTTATGACAAATGGAATGCCAATAAAAATCAGTGCCAAAATAATCCCGAGCGGGGTGTAAGCCACCTTCACATGCAAAAATTGCCCAATCCACCCATTCGGAGAATAAAGAGTCGTCAAAGCGATGCCAGCCACTGCCGTTGGAAGAGCAAACGGCAAATCGATGAGGGCATCCAGGATGTTCTTTCCTGGAAACGAGTACCGCGTGAGAACCCATGCGATCAGTACACCGAAACCTGCATTGATGAGTGCAGCTGCAAAAGAAGTCGTAACTGTAAGCTGCAGCGATTTTAGCACCCGCGCATCACTAAAGACATTCCAAATTCCTTCTGCTCCTAATGAAGCCGTCCAAATAAATACCATAGATAAAGGAATCACGACAATCGCACTGACATAAACAAGTGTCACTCCGAGACTCAGCCCGAATCCAGGCAATACACGTTTTCTTTTATTGGCGGCAGTATAGCCTTTCTTCATCACGTCGCCCCCCTATTTTTGTCCGCTATATATTTGATCAAATAATCCGCCATCATCAAAAAATCTTTTCTGCGCCTTTCGCCATCCGCCAAATGCCTGATCAATGGTCACCATATCAATCTCTTTAAATTGATCTTTATATTTGTTTAGCACTTCTTGATTTCTTGGTCGATAATAGTTTTTCGCCGCAATTTCCTGTCCTTTTTTAGAATACAAATAATCTAAATAAGCCATTGCCACTTTCTCTGTTCCTTTTCGTTTCACATTTTGGTCGACAACGGCAACGGGCGGCTCTGCTAAAATACTAATGGAGGGACTGACAATCTCAAATTTGTCTTTGCCTAATTCATGCAGTGTTAAATAGGCTTCATTTTCCCAAGCAATTAACACGTCACCAAGACCGCGCTCGACAAAAGTTGTTGTGGCGCCACGAGCACCTGAATCGAGTACTTCGACATGCTCATATAACTTTTTCACAAAATCCTTCGTTTTTTCTTCATCCCCATGAAAGGTTTTATCGGCATATGCCCATGCGGCTAAATAATTCCATCTTGCACCGCCTGACGTTTTTGGATTTGGTGTGATGATGGATACACCTGGCTGAAGCAAGTCATCCCAGTCTTTAATATTTTTGGGGTTTCCTTTCTTCACAAGAAACACAATCGTAGACGTATAAGGTGTGGACTGATTTGGAAATTCTTTTTGCCAATCCTTTGAAAGTAGCCCTCGATCTGCAATGGCATCAATGTCGTACCCAAGAGCAAGTGTAGCCACGTCTGCTTCGAGTCCATCAATAATCGATCTCCCCTGCTTACCTGATCCTCCATGAGACTGCTGTATCGTCACATCTTCACCGGTTTTGTCTTTCCAATAAATCTGAAAGGCTTGATTGTATTCCTGATACAATTCACGTGTAGGATCGTATGACACATTCAACAGCTCAATCTTTCCCTTTTGATTTGAGGCTTCATTCGCATTTGAGCATGCAGCACTTGTGATGATGAAAAGTGTCATCGCAATAGACATCCATATCCTTTTTTTCATGTTATCCGCTCCCTTTCACATTGAATAGTGACACCAACCTTGCCGTTTTCAGTTCTATACGCAAAAAAGGCCCTCAGCGATTGAAGTACAAAAAAGTCCTGTACGTCAATGCCAAGAGCCTTCGGTTGTCCGATCAGCTATGTATGATTGATGTTAGTCTATATATTATTCAAACTATTCACAGGTGTCAACTGTGTTTTTATTTTAATGAAAACTAAAAAGAAACGCCTTCTTGATGAGGCGCTTCTTTTCCCGGGAAATGCTATTGATCTGCAGCTACCTTTAGATTGACACCAACAGCAGTTCCATTTCTCGTTGAATCAGCTACTCCAGTGAATGTCCCTGCTTTTCGATCAATCAGTAAAGCTTGCACATTCCCTATATCAATAGGGGAACTGCCAAACTGGTGACCCATATCATTTAACTTTGTTCTTACATCTAGAGGGACACCTACTTCATAACGATACGAAGTTAAGCTGTTTGTGTAGATTCTTGGCTCTTCTACCGCATCCTGAAGCTCCATGTCATATTCAAGTAAATTGAGAATCGTCTGTGAAACAGAAGCAATGATCGTCGTTCCACCAGGAGACCCAACAGTCATGACAGGCTCTCCATCTTTAAAAATGATCGTCGGGGTCATACTTGATAATGGACGTTTATTGGGCTGGACTTCATTTGCCCCGCCAGGTCTTGCATCAAAATCAGTCAGTTCATTATTTAAGAAAAATCCATACTCTGGAACAAGAATCCCTGTACCAAATAATTGTTCAATGGTTGTTGTAAATGAAACAACATTTCCCCACTGATCTGCAACAGTGAAATGGGTCGTCTCACCGATGGTTTTATCTTCTGGCTGAGGAACAATTGGGGATGGATTTTTCTCATCCTCATATGCCCAAGGATCTCCTTCTTTCGGGCTGCGATTCATTTTATCTAATTGAATGAGAGAGGCTCTTTCTGAAATGTAATCATCGTCTAGTAGTCCTTTTAGTGGAACATCTACGAATTCGGGGTCGCCGGCATATGCGGCTCTGTCAGCATAGGAGAGGTGCATTGTTTCAGCAAGCAGCTGATATTTTTCGAATGATTTGGGGTCATACTGAGACAGGTTAAAATGGTCAAGTATTTTGAGAATTTGTAGCATAAACACCCCGCCTGAGCTTGGTGGAGGCATGCTTGCAAGCTGATATCCTTTATAGTCTCCCCAGATTGGCTTGTCAGTCTTGACTTCATAACGTTTGATATCTTTTGAAGTCATCGTCCCGCCAAAATCTTGAACTGTATTTGCAAGTGCCTTTGCTACTTTTCCTTCATAAAACGCTTTGCTTCCTTTTTTCGCAATAAGTTTAAATGTTTTTGCAAGACCTGACTGGACAAGCAGATCTCCTTCTTCGAGCGGCTGATCATTTGGAAGAAAAATTGGCGCTGCGGCCGTTTTTTTCAATTTTGCTTGATGATCATCAATCGCTTTTGCCAAGACAGAATCAATTTCAAAACCATCTTCTGCAAGTTGAATGGAGGGCTCAATCAATTCCTTCATAGAACGAGTACCCCACTTATCTAATGCAGCTTCAAGACCTTTTACAGTCCCTGGAACACCTACCGCATTTCCATGTGTAGATCGCTCAGCAAACGGAATCACTTTTCCATCATCTGTTAAAAACATGTCAGGTGTTGCGCCCTGTGGTGCTCGCTCTCTGCTATTGATGATGGATGTTTCCTTTGTCTTCCCATCATAAACCATCATAAATCCGCCGCCGCCAATTCCAGACATCATTGGCTCTGTTACATTAAGTGCGTACTGAATGGCAACAGCAGCATCCACTGCGTTCCCACCTTTTTTCAATACGTCAGCACCAATCTCCGATGCAAGCGGATGTGCAGTAGCCACCATCCCATCTTTGCCAACAGCTACTTTATTCCCATGAGTTTCGTTTGCAGTGACTTGGCTGACCGGCAGAAAAAACGAGAAAACAAACAGACATATGGACAAAACAGTTAGAGAAATGCGTTTCATGAACAACACCCCTTCCATATTCTTACTTTGACCTTACCGACTTCTTGACCAGAATACAATAGATTATTCTAAAATTTCAAAATTTTTCATTCTATCATCCTATATCTGCCAAACAAAACACATGTTTTCAAAACATATGACATGCACAGTTCGTAGTAATAAAGACATACGATTTCCAAGTTTGAAACTTCACGATATAATAAACTCATAACAAAGGGGGAAAAAGGATGAACCACAAAAGCACTTTATTTTGGGAATCTTATTGGGAAGAAAAATCAGGAAAAACTCCTGATCACGCCTCTGTTTCTGCTTGGGCATTTGGCGCAGATCCAGATCACTTGCTTGACCTTGTACAACAAGGAAAAAAAACAGCCACTTGTTCTGGATACCTTTTTTACGAAAAAGAACAAGAGCCGCTTCCAAAACCCGGTCAATATGCGGTCATTTTGGACAGCAGGGAGGAACCAAAAGCCATCATAGAGATCACACAAGTAGATATCATGCCAATGAATGAGGTTCCTGAATCATTTGCAAAAGCAGAAGGTGAAGGCGATCTTTCATATGACTATTGGTACAAAGAACATGAAGAATTTTTCACAGAAGCCCTGAAGCCGTACGGATTAACATTTAAGGAAGATATGCTTCTTGTTTGTGAGCGGTTTAAGCTTGTTTATTCAGCTTCTTAACGTTTAAGCGGTGCCAAAAATGGTCCGCTTTTTTGCTTTCTTTTCCCCTTTCTGAAAAAGGTGAGTTGAGATCACATCTTTAGGTCAGAATAAGATCAAATAGAAAAAGTGAAGAAATTTTCGACTACACCTGTTTTTTTTCGACAAAAGAATATATAATTATTTGATGTGTGCATTGTCTCATTTATACAATGGAGGGTTTTTACATGTTAAAAAGGAAAAAAGACAAGTTTTCCGTCTTGTTAACGGAAATTGCTAAAAATTTAGATGAAACTGCTGAGTATTTTGTTAGCTATAAAGTAACAAATCAAACCACTCTGAAAGAATTTTCTGACACATTGAAGGAATATGAGACAAAAGGTGATAATCATGTTCATACCATGATTAAAGAGCTGAACAAAGCCTTTATTACACCGATTGAACGTGAAGACATTCTTCAATTGACGAATAGCCTCGACGATGTTTTAGACGGAATTGAGCATTTTTCAGCAACTTTAGAAATTTATTCAATTACAAGCTCTGACGAACATATCGACAAATTCAGCCACTACATCAGAGAATGTGCGAAAGAAATTTTAACGACTATTGAATTACTGGCTGATAATCGCTTGAAAGATATTCATCCGCACGCAATCAAAATTAAAGAGATTGAGCATAATTGTGACAATCTTCACCGCAAATCACTAAAGAACTTGTTTGGAAAAGAAACAGATCCAATTAAGGTCATTCAATACAAAGAAATTTACGAAACACTTGAAGAAATCGCAGATTCCTGTCAAAGTGTTGCCAACAATCTAGAAACAATCATTATGAAGAATGCGTAACGGGGTTAGTTAAACATGGATACATTACTCATCCTTACCATACTTATTGTCATTTGTGCACTTGCTTTTGATTTCATTAACGGATTCCACGATACAGCAAATGCCATTGCTACTTCTGTTTCAACAAAGGCGTTAAAGCCTAGACATGCTATTATTATGGCAGCGTTTATGAACTTCTTAGGAGCAATGACATTTACAGGTGTGGCAAAGTCCATTACAAAAGACATCGCAGATCCTTTTACACTTCAAAACGGATCTGTCGTCATTTTGGCTGCTTTAATTGCAGCGATAACTTGGAACTTGCTTACTTGGTATTACGGGATTCCGAGTAGTTCTTCACACGCACTGATCGGATCAATTGCAGGAGCTGTTATTGCCTCTGCTGGTTTTGGCGCTTTAAACTATTCGGGATTCATTAAAATCATTCAAGCACTTTTGTTTTCACCTATCCTGGCTTTTGTTTTGGGATATATCGTGTATACCATTATCAAAATTGTATTCCGAAACAACAATCTCGCAAAAACAAATAAACAATTCCGACGTGTTCAAATTTTAACAGCTGCACTGCAATCGTATACTCACGGAACAAACGATGCGCAAAAAGCGATGGGAATTATTACGATGGCTTTAATTGCAGGTAATTTGCATACAACAGATGACATTCCTTTCTGGGTACAATTCTCTTGTGCGCTTGCAATGGGACTAGGTACGTCTATCGGCGGCTGGAAGATTATTAAAACAGTCGGCGGTAAAATCATGAAGATTCGTCCAGTAAACGGAGTATCTGCAGACTTAACGGGTGCAGCTATTATCTTCGGTGCGACATTTATTCACTTACCGGTTAGTACCACTCACGTGATCTCATCTTCTATTCTAGGTGTAGGTTCTGCACATAGAGTAAAAGGAGTCAACTGGGGTACGGCAAAACGTATGCTTGTCACTTGGGTGATCACATTACCGATTTCGGGAACTCTAGGGGCACTTATATACTTTGTGTTAAATGCGATTCTCTAATATCAAAGACCTGTCTAACAGGTCTTTTTTTATTTGTTTGCATGCTCAAATGCTCTTTTTCTGCAAGCCATTTTTTCATGAAGCAGGGTTTCCAATCATATCCATAGAAATAAATAAGTATCCATCTGTCTATGGGAGAGAAGAACATGCTATTATTTTTTCAATTGACTGTTTGGTTATTGCTAGGAGCTCTTGCTGTATATGTATTTTCGGTATGGCGCTTTGAACAAAAAGTAAAAGAAAAGATGTTTGCAATTCGTAAAACGTGGTATTGGATTTATGTAGCGGGTGCTGTTGTGTACTGGACAAATGACCCTGCTTCAATCTTCACCGATTGGATGCACTACCTGATTATTGCTGTTTTTTTCGCATTAACTGATGCCTTTATTTTCCTCAGCTCCTATATTAAAAAACTCGGAAATCATGAACTTGAAACCGACACCCATCAACTCCTAGAACAAAATAACGACCTGCTTCATTCTTACCTCAATAAACTAAAAACGTACCAATACCTATTGAAAAACGAACCGATCCATGTATATTATGGAAGTATAGAAGCATATATAGAGGGAATCGAACGACTGATCTATTCTTTTGCAGAAAAAATGAATATTCAAGCAGTTCTTTGTCCTTATGATACGCAGGAGCAAAAAAATGACCTGCTGCGGACACTTGATCAGAGAGCGCTTATTCAAGCAAAGCTTGACAGGCAGGAAGTGTATTACGATGATTTCGGCAAATTGGTTCTCATCCCGTTTTCAGTAGCGGATGCACACTTTGTGATTAAGCTGACCTCTGAGGATATTGTCACTGAATTCGACTATTTATTAATGACTTCACTTACAACGATTTATGACCTAATCTTGCCTGACGAAGAGGAAGGTGATGAAGATGGAACACGCACTTCAAGGGGATAATAACAATCGCAAGAAAAACCCATTTAAGATTTTAAAGAAAAAGCGCCATATTAGTATGGCTGATTACAAAGTAAGTCCCCATACGGAGCGTATTTTTAAAAAGAATGAACAGCTCCTAGATGAGTATAAAAATAAAAAAGCTTGATTACACTAAAGGACGCGGAACTTCATCCGCGTCCTACTTCCGTTTTCACATCTACTTGCATACAATAAAACCAACTGCTGCAACGATTGAGGTGCCAATATGAAAAAGAAACTTAAACAATTGAGGTATGTTCAGTTTGCTGAATTTAAGCCATCCCCTTATATCTGCCGATTACATGAAAAAAGTGAAGCCGTCATTCAAGCGGCCAAAAAGAAAGACTCACTGATTTAATAGTTGAAGCAACTTCACTTTTGTTTTAGGACCGTATACCCCATCACTTGTTAGACCATTCATCAGTTGAAATCGCGCGACGGCATTGGCTGTTTTTTCTCCATAAACGCCATCAATGCCCTTATCTACGGCTGTTTTGTCAGGATAAAAATACACAGCAGCAAGCGCTTTTTGGACGAGACGTACATGCTCCCCCTTTGTCAGAGGTGATGTCACCTTTAACACCCCATCCGGCAGTTCATAACTGAGCTTTTCTTCTGCATGATAAATTTTGAGAACTTGTCCAACTCGAATCATGTTCGGGTCACTAATCTGATTCCATGTCTGTAAATCACTCACTGTGACACCATGGGCTTTAGCAATACTCGTTAGCGTATCCCCGCTTTTCACCACATATGTGATCACCGTTTCCGGATCACCTGCAGTCTCAATTCCTCTTTTAAATTCATCCCATGTAGCTAGCAGCAGACGTGGACATGTTTTTCCTGACCAATGCTGATGCGTCACCACATTTGCTAATGGAATGCCATGTTCTTTTAAAAGCTTTTGAATAAGCCACTGGGCATGTTTGACAGCTTGTTGAAAGTTTCCATCCTCATTTTCACAAATTTCAATGCCAATCGATTTTCGGTTGCCATCTCCATGCCCATCCCCAGCATGCCACCCATTTTCATTTAAAGGGAGATGCTGAAAAATTTCCTTGTCATCCACTGTGAAGTGCCAGCTTACCTCTGTTGTTGAGCGTTTGACATATGCCGCATGACTTTTTGCGTCAGCTCCCTTAGATGTATTGGCTGTGTTATGCACAGTTACATAAAGCGGCATCATAGCATATCCTGGCCGATTTCCGTTTCCAACTGGAATAAAATCTTGATAAATTTGTACCATGTTTTGCACTCCTTTTTGTTAAATTGATGTTTGACCTTGTTCATCAATCGGTGGCAAACGTAAGACAAATTTGTTTGTTTTCGTCATAAGACTATGGTAAAATTTGAATTCAATCGCCGTTTTATCTTTGTAAAAAATAGAACAAAAAAACAGGAAAAACTTCCAATTTTCTTTGATTTTATGTTAAAATTGTTAAAAATAAGCCGATATAAAAAGTAAGCGATAGCTTTATTAGCCATTTAGTCCTATATGGACTTTTCTTTTACGGCAAAAATAGAACATACGTTTGTATGGAGGTTTTGACATGACTTATTTTTTAACCCATTTAGAAGAAGATATTAAACGGTTATACACTCAACTGCAAATAAGCGGTCCTGCCTATGTAGACATGCATAGGATCGCAGCTGAATTTCATGTATGGGTACACTACGAGGATACTGGCAGCATGATGATCAAACATCAAGGTCTTTACAGTATTATTTTAAACAGAGCCTTATCGTCAGAAGAACAGTGGCAGGATTTCGCCCACGAGCTTTGTCATGTGCTGAAGCATACAGGCAACCACTTTAACATGCACAAGCTCTTTCGAGAACTGCAAGAGTTTCAAGCAAAACAATTCATGTATCACTTTTGTGTTCCGACTTTTATGCTGCTGCAAATGACGCTCCCAAACCTTAGGCAGCAAGCCATTTTGCATATTGCTCAAACATTTCATGTCACTCGGGCTTTTGCTGAAAAACGGCTTGCTCTATTTGAACAGCGAAGAGCCGGCATTCAATTTCAAAAAGAATTCACTTCTTATTTAATGAGAGCAGGCAAGGTCGCAGAAAATGAAGCTGCGTATCAAACAAAAGCGTCTGCACACGTGACGTCAGAAGTTTATTCATAAAGGCTTAACACTTGTTTCAGTACATTTGTGTATTGATAAAATTGTTCGGTTTGTGTATCACGCCTACGGCTCCGCCTAAAGTCTTGAAAGAAAGCTCTTCTCTGAGCTTGGCTAATTTCAATTTGAACACTTTTTCCTGTGAGGCATTGATTATTAATATTTTGAGGATGTGTTCCAGCAAATTGATCCGATTCAGATAAAAGTAAGGCATGGAAGCCATTTTGTGTGAGACACTTCACTGTTTCAGCAGCTTTTTCCCTGTCGGTACCGCCAACTAAAGTTTGTAGGACATCTGTTTCTCCATAGCCGTGGAGTGCAAACGTATAATGATGTGTATGCACTTGAGAAAGACAAATCGGCTCATCAAAACGTGTGCTCGTAATATGAAGAACATGATTGCCTTTCACTTTAAGGCCCTCGAATAAATACATAGAATAATCGGTTGCTACTTCATGGACCAGCTCGCTCACACCAGATTCAATTCCGCCCGCATGAGGTGACAGGACGAGAAGCTGATCCCCTTTCCGCTGATGAAGAATCTGATAGTCGATCCCTTTTCTTTCATGAGCGGAAAGCTCTTCATAATTTTGATACGTATCTATGATTTGATTCATTCCATCTGCCCCATTTCTCTATATGAGCATAAGTCTACTGATCGCAAATTCTTTTGTAAAGTGTTTTCGATTCACCAGTGTGATCTGAATGCATCCTTAAATTTTCCTTATCTTTACGGGCTAACTGTTGAATGTTGAGAAAAAATGACCGATAATTGAAATGAATAGAACTTTTGAACTATATGAATCTTTTTGTAATCTCTCTCATATATTAGAATATTGCGATCTACACCTGGAGGAATTCATGTTTAAAAAGAAAACCACCATCATCCTTGCCATCTTATGTCTTAGCTTCGCCGGAATTATTTACTGGAAATGCTTCTCTCTTCAAGGCGTGTCTCACGGAACATTCATCCGCTCGATATCATCACCTGATGGAACCTATACCATTAACACGTATCGACATAGCGGAGGAAAGCTAAAAGAGAATGCGGTCAGAGCAGAAATTGAAAACAAACTCACCCATCACAAGAAAACAATCTACTGGAAGTACCCTGATAAAGATCCTCTGATCAAATGGGAAAATGCACAGCTCGTTCAAATTGGACATGAGTTTTTAAATGTGGTCAAAGGTGAAACATACGATTATCGCTTTGATCAGAAAAACAGAAAATAACGAGCCAACAAAAAAACGAACCCTTTCTGGATTCGTTTTTTACGTTAACATCGCCTTTTGCATAAATTCTTTCATTTCTTTACTAACCATCGTCAACCTATCTACAATTTCACTAAACTCCGTCACTAATAAAGCTTGTTCTGAAGATGACCCTTTCATATGGCCCATACTCTCAAGTAACGTATGTATATTAGAGGAAATCCCTTGCTTCGTTTTTTACGTTGACATCACCTTTTGCATAAATTCTTTCATTTCTTTGCTAACTGTCGTCAACCTGTCTACAATTTCACTAAACTCCGTCACAAGTTGGGCTTGTTCTGAAGATGACCCTTTCATATGGCCCATACTCTCAAGTAATGTATGTATATTAGAGGAAATCCCTTGCAATGAGCTTTCTATATTTTCCGTTGCACGTGAGGTTTCGCTTGAGAGCTTTTGAACCTCGCTCGCTACCACACTAAAACCCGCTCCCTCTTTCCCTGCCCTGGCCGCTTCAATTGAAGCATTCAATCCTAGCAAACTCGTTTGTTTAGAGATACCTTTGATCATTTTAGTAATATCTGAAGTTTTTTTCGAGCTTTCAAGTGTTTGCTGTGTTTGGAATGTCATTTCCTCACTTGTCGCAGAGAGCTCTTCTGAATGAGCCGCCACCACATGTACTTTTTCTTGAATACTTTGAATGATGTCGTTCAATGACTCCATATACGCCTCGAGTTCTATTTGATTTTTAAGCGGAAAACCTAAAGCGATTGCACCAATGACTTGATGATTTTCATCGAAAATCGGCAATCCCATTGCATTTAAAGGCGTCCCATACACCGATTCAGGTACGAATGTACTTGATGTTTCTCCTCTAAGCGCATTTTTCATATTCTGATCATCTGGTTTAATGGGATTTCCTGTCCGTATTTGAAAATCCACATCTTTTGATGGCAAATACAACAAGAATTTTTCTCGATCAATGACACCCATCGTCACTTCATCTTTTAAAATCTTCATCATATAAGGTGCTGCGGTTACAATACTCTGTAGTATATCCATTCTCTCTACCCCCTTAATATATTTATCGGTCATTCCTCTTAAATTTGATCATTATTTTTTAAAAATAATGATCAAGATTGAAGTTTTTTTCATATTTACGAGTAAAAAGTATGCCAATTCCTTTCTATATTCAAAAAAACAAGAATTTGCTATACTTAGAAAATCAACATATGATGAAATGGTCATGTAACCATTTTATATATTCACTGGAGGCGCATGTTGTGACACAACCCATGAAGTATGAGCGGGCGATCGTCATCGGAGGCGGAATAACGGGAATGCTCGCTGCAAAGGTTTTATCAAGTTTTTACCTTGAAGTATTGATTATTGAAAAGGACGAATTGCCAGACTCTCCTGAGAATCGTCTTGGCACGCCTCAAGCTTTTCATCCACATAGAATGCTGCCACTAGGCAAACAAATAGTGGAACGTCTATTTCCTGGTTATACAAAAGAATTACTCGAAATGGGCGGGTACAACACATGGCATCAGACATCTCGATTTTTGACAAAAGATGGCGAGTTAGTACTCACGGATACTGAAGAAACAGCTGTCACACGACGTGCCATGCTAGAGTGGGTGCTGATGCAAAGAATGTTACGTGAGGAACGTGTTCAATTTTTAGAAAAACATGAAGCGATCGCTCTTCTTTTTGAAGAAGAAACGACTAAAGTGAGTGGATTACAGGTCAAAGATCGGAGGATAAAGCCTGGAATCATCAACAAAATGAGTGCGGACATAGTCATTGATACGTCTGGAAGAATGTCTAAATTGCCAAAATGGCTGAAAAGCGCAGGGCGAACCTTGCCGCAGACAGATGAGCTAATCGTGTCTCTTGGCTATAGCACAAGATACTACCAAATACCACCTGAGGCACCGAATCTGGAACCAATGGTCATCGTTGGACAGCCAAAGAAGAAAATTCCAACAGGACTGTTTGAACGAGTAGATCATGATTTAGTAGCGGTTCTTCTCTCAGCAGCTGGCGGTTCTCATTATCCAACAACAGACGCTGATCAGTTTGATGCAGAGACCGCTAGGCTGACCAATCCCTCGATAGCAGAAGCCATCACTCATTTAATTCCCTATACGAAACCAAAAGGATTTAGAGTTCCGGCTTGTGTCAGAAACCACTATGAACAAATGGAAGATTGGCCAAGCGGCTTATTGGTCATGGGTGATGCCTTATGCACATTAGATCCAATACATGGTCAGGGAATGACAAAGGCAGCTCTTGAGGCACAGACACTTGAGCGTATGCTCAAACAAGCACAAGAAAATGAGCTTATTTCTTTCGAACGACATACCTTACAACAAATGCAGCACGCCAATGAACTTGGCTGGTGGCTTTGTGCAATTGCGGATATGGCATGGGAAGGCGTCGAGTTAAAAGGAACCCCCATTCCCCATCTGACATTTGTACAAGAATTTTTCAATTATTATGTACAATATGCCGTTCAAACAAAACAAACTAAATACCTTGAGGCATATCATCGTATGCATTCATTCTTAATGGAACCGAGAAACATCATCAACCTAGAGCAGCTGCAAGACATGATTCAAGCTGACTCCACTGGTGATGTCAGCCACTGGTGGCAGAGGTGGGATCAAAAGAATGATGAATTAAATCGAGCTTTCTTTTACGAAGCTGTTCCTGACTTTCAATTACATCTGTTGCTAAAATCAACATAAAAAAAGCCCCTCAACGGGGGCTTTTAATTAACGTAATAATTGAAGTACGTTTTGTGGCTGTTGGTTCGCTTGTGCAAGCATTGCTTGAGACGCTTGAGAAAGAATGTTGTTCTTAGTGAACTCACTCATTTCTTTCGCCATATCAACGTCACGAATACGAGACTCAGCAGCTGTTAAGTTTTCAGCAGAAGCACCAAGGTTGTTAATAGTGTGCTCTAGACGGTTTTGGACCGCACCAAGTGATGAACGTTGTTTAGATACAGCGCCGATTGCCGCATCAATTTTTTCAATTTCAGTATCGAAATTGAAGCCATCAACACTTACATCAATATCTTTAACTGTTAATGTTTCTGCATCCATTTTACCAATTTCAACAATAATATGTTGTTCCTTGTTCGCACCAATTTGGAATTGGAATCCGTCTGTAACATCTCCATTTAAAAGGTTCTTTCCGTTAAATGCTGTGCGGCTTGAGATACCATCAATCTCTTCAACAAGTGCTTTAATCTCATCTTGAATCGCCGTTAAATCCTCAGTCTGCTGTGTACCTACGTTACCCGCTTGAACTGTCAACTCACGCATACGTTGAAGAATCGCATGTGTTTCAGTTAATGCACCTTCAGCTGTTTGAATAAGGGAAATACCATCTTGTGCGTTTTTAGACGCCATTTCTAACCCCCGGATTTGTCCACGCATTTTTTCAGAAATCGCAAGACCTGCTGCGTCATCTCCTGCACGGTTGATACGAAGACCAGAAGAAAGCTTCTCCATGTTCTTTTGCCCTGCTCCATTATTTGCAGACAAACGGTTCAGTGTGTTAAGTGCTGCGATATTGTGGTTAATTCTCATATTAAATGACCTCCATGTGTTTGAACCAATTAGACATCCATGTCCAAAAGTTCTAAATTAGAATTTTTTTGTAAGCCTTACAATCCATTTATCGAACTTTAATGGAATATGTTTAACAAAAAAGGAATAAATAAGGAAAAAGTCTTATTCATTATGATTGTTTCGCTAGAGTATGCCAAATTTAAAGGTCATTTTTCATGATTTATCAGAGGGATTTAAGAATCATAATTAAGGAGAAAAAACGAAGAAAAAACGGCATTAAAAAAAGCCCCATCAAGGGGCCTTTCATTAACGTAGTAATTGAAGTACGTTTTGTGGCTGTTGGTTCGCTTGTGCAAGCATAGCTTGAGACGCTTGAGAAAGAATGTTGTTCTTAGTGAACTCACTCATTTCTTTCGCCATATCAACGTCACGGATACGAGACTCAGCAGCTGTTAAGTTTTCACCAGAAGCACCAAGGTTGTTGATTGTGTGCTCTAGACGGTTTTGGACTGCTCCAAGTTTAGAACGTTGTGCAGAAACAGCTGTAATTGCTTCATCAATTCCATCAAGTTGATTATCAAAAGATGTAGTAGCAAAATCAGTTACATCAATAGCACTAATTGCTACAGTAGTTCCTAAATCAGCGGATTTCATGCTGTCAATTGTGATTCCTAAAGACTGACCTTTGTTAGCACCGATTTGGAAAGTAAATGTTCCTCCAGTACCATCTAATAACTTTTTACCATTAAATTGAGTACGGTCACCAATTCCATCGATTTCTTCGATAAGCGCATCCATTTCCTCTTTAATAGCAGTTAAATCTTCAGTTTGTTGAGTACCTGTGTTACCTGCTTGAACAGTTAGTTCACGCATACGTTGAAGGATTGCATGAGTTTCAGTTAATGCACCTTCAGCTGTTTGGATAAGAGAGATACCGTCTTGTGCGTTTTTAGAAGCCATTTCTAATCCGCGGATTTGTCCACGCATTTTTTCAGAGATTGCAAGACCTGCTGCGTCATCTCCTGCACGGTTGATTTTAAGACCAGAAGAAAGTTTCTCCATGTTCTTTTGGCTCGCACCGTTGTTTGCAGACAAACGGTTTAATGTGTTAAGTGCTGCGATATTGTGGTTAATTCTCATTTCCTATTACCTCCATGTATGTGGGACCTGACAGACGTCCTTGTCTGAAAAAAGTCCTTTATTCTAGGGCTTATCAACCCTGACAATTCTATTATCGGACGTGGTTATGGGATGTTTAGCAGATTTTTAAAAAAATATCTTATTTTTTTATGATGTTCATCCTAATTTTAACAATAATACAAAATATAAAAAGCTGCTAATCTATTATCAGCAGCTTTCATTTTATCAATATTGCTTGATATCAAACATTAAAATATTTTGGTACACCACGTAATCCTTCTTACTTGTGAAAGGTCCTTTATTGTGTTCATCATTGATCTCATAAAAATTCATTCCGATTCCAAAGCTTCTTTCTTTATACCAATTAAGAAAATCGTTGATTTCTTTCATTGAGAGCAGGTAATCCTTTTGTAACCCATTGATCATGGTAATAGAAAGTATACCTTTCGCAGTTTCTTCGCCTGGTTTTGTTCCATCTTGGTCTTTCGGCTCTTCTGTTGTATCATCACCTGGCTTTGTTCCATCCTGATCTTTCGGTTCTTCTGTTGTTCCATCACCTGGCTTTGTTCCATCCTGATCTTTCGGTTCTTCTGTTGTTCCATCACCTGGCTTTGTTCCATCCTGATCTTTCGGTTCTTCTGTTGTATCATCACCTGGCTTTGTTCCGTCCTGATCTTTCGGTTCTTCTGTTGTTCCATCACCTGGCTTTGTTTCATCCTGATCCGTTGACACTTTTTGCAGATCTTTTAATGGAATAGAGATAACAGATTTAAAATTGTTTTTGACAGAATGACTACCAATTGATTCAGCATAGTCTCTTCCACCAATAACATATAATTGATCATCAGCAATAACTGCCACAGATCCAACTCTACCTTCAGGGATTTCATATAAAGAATCTTTAACTTGACTAGTTTTTGGATCAAATATTTGAACTTGTTTTAATAATTTGCTAGATCTATCTCCAATTTGCTGTCCACCAATGATAAATAGTTTATGATTATATGTCGCAAATGCAGCTTCATAGGCAAAAGAATTTAATTGAACATCCTTTAAGCGTTGCCACTTCCCTAGCGACCTATCATATTCTAAAATGTCTTTATCTTTCCCTCGGCTAACATTAGCCTCACCACCAGCAATATATATTTTCCCATTTATTTCTGAAATACTTCTACCTTGGTGATTCACTAATAGGGAACTATCTAAAGATTCCCACTCTCCACTTACCGTATCATAAGAATAAAAATTTTCTTGATAGGATGATAAAGAGGATACGATATAAATCTTTTCTCCAACTGTAACAGCTCGTAAGGCACCTGTTGTATAGGATTTATATATAAATTTATCAGGCATCTTAATTGATTCTTCTGTCCATTGGTCAAGTTCTGTATCATAAACATCCATAGTTCTATGAACTGTTTTAGTCGTTTCATAGAGACCGCCAATGACATAGATTTTTTTATCTACTGTCGCATAAGCAGCACCTGTTCTTGACCTTGGCATAGCTGATTTTTCTGTCCACGAATCAGTTTTAGGATCATACATATATGTTGAATCATTGAACTTAGACTGCTGGCTAGCTCCACCGAATACATATATTTTTCCGTCAACTACACCTACACTTGCTCCGATACGTTCTTCCGGTAAGTCCGCTCGCTTCGTCCAACCATTTGTCTCAGCTGCATGAGCATTTAACGGATGAATTGTGACCATCATAAAAATGGCTAAAAACACTAAAAATAATCCTTTTTTCATCTTTTCTTTCCTCCATCTCTTAAATTCCCCTCCTTTTATCGACATATTTGTAATAAAATTTAATTTTTATCATTGTGCCCCATCGTAAATTCAGGATGCACTTATTTCTATTAATATCATTCAACATATATCAAATTTATCTGACATCACCTTTTCATAATCACTTCTTCGTCTTTCAACTGAATCATAAGTGAGGACTGAATATATAATAAATTGATAATACGGCGTGCCATTTCTGAGGGAGATGCATTATAGTCATTTCTGATCCATTCAATGATAAAACCGAAAATGCCGTATGAACGATATTGGACAAAATAACTGTCGTTGATTTCTGTATACTGATCACTCACAAACGACATTCTATTTTGGAAAATATATTGTATTTTCTTAAGCAATTTTTCTTGTATGTGGGGAATTCGGTCTTCCATCACTAATAAATCATAATAGTCGCGATTTTCAACGATATATTGAAATACATCGGTGCCCTCTGGTTTCATGCGAGTTAAATCCAACAGTGGATTTTCACGAGTCGGCTTACAAAATTCATATTCGAAATTGACCATTTCCCGGTGAATAACATCTGCTGCTAATTCATCTTTACTTTCATAATGCACATAAAATGTCGTCCGATTATAGTTTGCCTTTTCCACAATATCCTTCACTTTTACGTGCGAATATCCTTTTTCTTTTACTAGTATTTTGAATGTTTGACGAAGTGTTTCTTTTGTTCGCTCAATACGACGATCCTCTTTTTTGATCATGGGGCCCCTCCTTTAGACACTTTTTAAAAAATGTTGATTAGAGATACATAAATTCATTTGTGTTGAAAACCTATACAAAAAAGATTTTTTGCTGATTGAAACGGAAAATCTTTCGTCCTACAATCAACTTAGTCATAAAGAAATGAATTTTTTGTGACATTTGATCTAACCTTTCTTCAGAATATCATACTATACAAAAAGTGAGGGCACATGATATGGAAATTCAAGCGATGGTCACAACAAATGAAAAAGTTTTCGAGAAACAAACACTATTACTAGATGATCCAAAAGCAGATGAAGTGCTTGTCAAAATCGTTGCATCTGGCGTTTGTCATACGGATGCCACTGTATTAGATGGCACGCTCCCTGTTCCACGTCCTGCTTTATTAGGACATGAAGGCTCTGGCATTGTCGTGAAAGCAGGTTCTAATGTCACAACCGTTCAAGAAGGAGACCACGTTGTACTTGGTTTCGCTTATTGCGGTCATTGCCATAATTGTCTTGACGGGAACGCTGGTGGATGTGAAAACATGATTCCACTGAATTTTTCTGGTCGTAATAAACATAATGAAACGCCTATCCATACACATGATCATCAAGATGTATCACAATTTTTTGGTCAATCGTCATTTGGTACATATGCAACGGTTGATGAGAAAAATGTGGTGAAAGTAGACAAAGAAACTGATTTACGCTATTTAGGACCATTCGGTTGCGGCTTAATGACTGGGAGCGGTACTGTCCTTAATTCACTTGCTCCAGCTCCAGGTACAAGCTTTGTTGTGTTCGGTACAGGCGCTGTTGGTTTAAGTGGGTTAATGGCAGCAAAAATTGCAGGCTGTGATCCGATTATTGCCGTTGATATCCATGATAGCCGCCTTGAGCTAGCAAAAGAATTAGGTGCAACACATGTCATCAACAGTAAACATGAGAACCCAGCTGAAAAAGTTAAGGAAATCACAGAAGGAAAAGGGGCACATTACTCATTTGAAACAACTGGAGTACCAGAAGTCACGCTAGCTGCCCTTCACTGCCTGCGTGTCAAAGGAACTTGTGCAACAGTAGCAGTAGGAAAACGCGATTTAACGTTTAATGTCACAAATGATCTCATGCTCAATGCGCTCACGTTAAAAGGTGTGATAGAAGGCGATGCCGTTCCTCAACTATTCATTCCTAAACTAGTCAAGTTCTTTAAAAATGGACAATTCCCAGTTGAGAAACTAGCAAAATTCTACGAATTAGAAGAGATTGAACAAGCTTTTGAAGATTCTAAAAATGGATCTACGATTAAACCCATTCTTATTTTAGATAAAGAGTATCGAGCTTAAGCCGAAATAAGACATGAAACTCAAAATCCCCCTTTCCATATAAAGGGGGATTTTTGGACTTTCATGCTGTCCTTACCTTCACACATACATCACCGGCGTCGATATTTTAATAATCTTCCCGCCTCGACGATAAAACCTTGGAACACGGCGGCTTAATGTTGCAATGACTTCATAGTTAATCGTATTGAGCATTTCAGCAATTTCATCAACAGAAATTTCTCCGCCCTTTTGACGGCCATAAATGACGACTTCCTCGCCTTGCTTTGCTTTCATCTCTCCTAAGCTGATCATCGTCATATCCATTGTGACTCGGCCCGCAATTGGCATTCGTTCTCCGCGGAAAAGCATGAACCCTCGATTGGATAAAGCACGTGAGTATCCATCTGCATAGCCAATCGGTATGGTCGCAATGACTTCATCAGGCTTTGCCACATAGGTTGCCCCATAGCTGACGGTTCTTGGTTTTGTCACCATTTTCTTCACGAACGCAATTCTTGCTTTTAAGCTTAGTGCCGGTTCCAATTGAACAGCGTCTAAGCTTTGAATATATTGCGAGGGATACAATCCATAAAGTCCGATACCAAGCCGGATCATATCGGCACTAAATTCAGGAAACGCAATCGAAGCAGCTGTATTGTTCATATGTACGATCGGCAGTTTGATCCCTTCTTCTTTCAAAAACCGAAGAAAATCAATGAAGATGCTGTGCTGAAGCAACGTAAAATCAGGATCAGGTTCATCCGCAGTGGAGAAATGCGTAAATATTCCATCCCACCTCAGGTTTTTACTCTTTTCAAGCGCCCTCACCACCGCTAACAGCTCTTCCTTTGTCCGTACACCTAATCGCCCCATCCCTGTGTCAACATTGACATGAATCCCAAGCCGGCGCTGGCTTTCTTCTTCCGCTAAGATCTCATTTGCTTGAGCAATCCAATCTTCACGAAGGCCAGATAGATCAATTCTCCAGGCTGCGGCCCTTTTCACACAGTCGAGCGGTGTAAATCCAAGAACCAAAATCGGCGCTTCAATTTTTGCTCTTCGCAGCACAATGCCTTCCTCTAAGCTAGCAACTGCGAGCTCCGTCGCACCGCTTTCTAGTGCCTGCCGCGCTACCTCCACTGAACCGTGTCCATAAGCATTCGCCTTCACGACAGCCATGATCTTACTTTTTCTTGGAATATGCGCTTGAATCGCTTCGATATTCCTTTTTATTGCATCAAGATTGACTTCAATCCAGACTTGCCTGCAAAGTTTTTGCATGTATGCTTCCTCCTCATCACATGAGTCATTTCAATATCAATGTTCGTTTTCGTGTCTAGTCTATCTTTATTCATTTTTGAGAAAAACATTCAACTACAATGACTGGACTGGCTTTAACTTGATTGAGATAAAAAAAGAAACCACATCAAAACTGTGATTTCTTTTTTATGAACAGAAATTTACTTAATACGCAGATTTCATCATTGAATCAATTTGATGATAAATCTCCTCCAGATTTTCTCGTTCAATCAAATATTCAGCGGTGCTCTTACGAACTGGCACTTCAAATTGCAGGAAGGTGATCGTGATCGTTGATGCTTCTTGATCATTCATCGTTAATCTTAATTGAAGTGTAGAAATCTCTTCATTATTATCACTCTCAGTAGAATGTTCAATCGGTATACCATCTTCTAACACGTCAACTTGTTTCAACTCTTGCAAGGAAAGCTCAGTGACTTCAAACCTGAATTTCTGAGATGAGCCGCCAGGTTGATATGTAATAAAGCGCATTTTCTTTCGCTCGTCATCAATCGCAAATCCTTTATCAACATTGTACGAAAAGATGTATGTTGAGGACTGAAATCCGTCTTCATGAAAGAGCATCATCATCTTATCTAATAAGATGTTTGGATCATTCTTTTCTTTTTGTCTTGCAGCCTTCCCGCTATGAATAAAATGACCATTCCCCCAATGATGCTAAAAGCCGTTCCCAACCCATTACCTACGAAAACAGTAAAGCCTAAAATAGCAACAATAAAAGCGATTACAATTCCTATGATGAATATCACACCATGCTCCTCCTGACATAACCTTTCATTGTTTTAGCCATAGTATATCATTTGGATCAAGTGCTTCAACGAAAAGATTTTATTGGTTTTTAATTGAAAAAATCTACTATAGACTAAACAGATGCTATATTTATCTCACTCTTTAAATAGAAAGGATCTTTAGGATGAACCTCTACTCGACAGACGAAATCATTGATGCTTTATATAAAGCCTGGTCCTCTCAATCTAGTTCAAAATGGAGTAAAGACAACCCAGCAAACGGACAATGTGGCGTCACTTCTTTAGTTGTCCATGATCTTTTAGGCGGAAAAATAAACAAGACCTTATTACAAAGCGGATGGCACTTTTACAACGTAGTGAATAGAACAAGAATTGACTTTACTTCTTCACAATTCTCTGAAGAAATTTTTTATATGGATGTACCTTCAAATCGGGAAGAAGCATTTCAAGATACGAATAAGGATCAATATCGTTATTTAAAGGAACGAGTCCTAAACTATTTAAACGTGTAGATTTTATATTCATGAAAACAGACCACAAGAGGTCTGTTTTCATGAAAGTTAGATAAAATGTTTAAAAGATAGGCAGTAAGAATTCACACACCTTATCTTCGCCTTCATCTTCTCTATATCTCTCCATAATAGGTGCATGGCGTATGTTCAATTGATTGTGTTGGATCATTTGAGGTAATTGTCTCCAAAACAAATTCACTTTTTCGGCTGTATGTGTCACCGTAAACACAGCATACTTTCCTCCTTCAACATGACCAGTCTGAACAAGTTGATCTTTGGAGAAATCTCTATTTGTCATGAACATGAGGTCATATCTGCAATTTTCAGGTAAAGTTCTTGCAGGATCATCTTGAGGGACACCGTATATGCCATGCTTCTTTAATTCATCATTGAATTGATGTTCGTTGATCCATTTTTTAAATTTCTTCATCATCTCCACATTCTCTTTACTGCCATACGGTCCTATATTTCTCATATACACCATTTTCATATTCGTTAACATTTCAATTTTGTAATTCATGATTACCCTCCAACTCTTATTGGAAGATTGGCCAATCATTCCTTACATCCAACGGTAACACCCTTTAAAATATAATGCATTAGGATATTAAAAATAATTGAATCTCATATTCTCATTCATAAGATGTCCAATTTTTAATCATAAAAAAAGAACGGATTTTAGTCGCTCACTTGTTATTGGTTTTCCTTTGAAGAAATGACTTTAAGAAAACTGACAATCAAATAGATTATTATTCCGAAAAACATACCATTTAACAAACTGATTAACAACATCTTACAAATCAGACCAACATAATAAGACACTGGCGTCCCTGGAAATACAGCCATATTAAACAGGCTAATCATAAAGGTTAAAGCAAAGAATATAATGAAAATCCTTCGAAATAATTTGGATTTTAACATTGTCATTTTACTTCCTCCTCAATATCTTTTCTATGGGAAAAATATTCTTTATTCATAGCATATATACCGTCTTAAAATAAAAAGCCCTTAAGGGGCTTTTTATTTAAGCAGTATAACCGATACTTGCCGTATGACCTCTCCTAGCTTCATCATGACTTGCTGTCACTTCAGATGTAAAATAGCTAACAATACTGATGACACTGATCACTGCGCATACTACTGATAACGTTTTAAATTTCATACTGACAGTCCCCCCGCTTTACTTGAGTTTGGAAATAAAGAATTTTTTCATAGAAATGCATCGCATTGTCTTTATCTCCCATCTCATTATAATATTTTGCAGCATCTTTTGCTAAGTCTTCAAGGTCAGGATACATGGACTTCATCTCTAACCATTCTGAAATTTTTTCTAGTTGTTCAAAATTGTTGTCAACGTATAGTGATTTTAAAAACGTAAAGATATGTAACAACACATGATCTTTCAGCTTTTCAGATAGTTCTATACCGTTATGTAATGCATACGTACCTAGATCCTGTGCGTTCTTTTTAAAATAGGATTTTGATAACATAACGAGAGGGTCTAAAATTCGATTTAAATGCTCGTACCCCTGCTCTTTAAATGCTCGAATCGAGTCATTAAAGTGAACAATTGCTTGTGCTAGGTCACCATGATGGAAATAACTCAACCCTAAATTATAGAGCGCTGACCCTTTTAGTCTTTTTGTTGAGTGATCTGCAGCTTGTTCAAGCGCACGTTCAAAATGTGGAATGGCTTTTTCGGGGCAGCCCATATCAATATAGTTTAATCCAATGACAAAAGAACACTGGATTTCTCTGACTGTGTATGTATCTTTTTCTCGGTAACATTCTATCGCCTGTGCGATATGGTGCATGGACATGTGGGTTTGTTTCATGTGGTAATAGATTTCCGCCATCTTGTAATTGAACTCGGCACGTTCAATATCGTCGCTGACAAGAGACAGCTTTTTTTCTGCTCGCTTATAGAAGGTAATCGCATTGAGGTATTCGTAGTTTTCAAATTCATACATCCCATAGAAAAAATTAAAGTAATACTCAAGCAATCCTGTTAATTTCTCTTGATCTTTTTTTATCTTCACTGCAAGTTCCCTGAAGTTCGCTCGTTCTTTCCCATTTTCTAAAGGATTCAAGTAATCTAGCATTAATTTATGTCTGAACTCCATGAGTGAGAAATACAATAATAAATCTTGATTCTCTTCCATATGATCAATCATTGATTTGATTTCTTCTTTATATGCTTCGGCGTCCGGTACATTAAATCGTTGAATATGATAATACCATTCATTGATTTTCAAACCGACGTGAGAAGAAAGCACTTTCTCCATCAGCTCTTACCCCTTCCTCTATTTTCCCTACAATGACATATATTATCATTTTATGAATCATTCGACACCGAAAATAAACCGCAAAAAAGCCCTATAAAGGGCCGTGTGAATGATAGATAACATGACTTCTATTCATAAATAAGCACCCAGTATTTCGCCCCAGGTTCCCCTTCCTCTACAACAGCCTTCCATCCTCTTTTTTGATAAAAAGACAAAGCTTTGTGATTTTCGGATACACATTTGAGGGTGACTGGTGTTCCGAGCACTTTGATCGCATGTTTCAGCAACAGATCGCCAGCCCCTTGACCAGCAGCTTCTGGATGTACAAACAAGAGATGAATAAAACGATCTGGTACATATAATGAGATGAATCCAAGGATTTTATTGCTCTCCTCAGCTAAGAAAATTTGCTCTTCCTGCGTATCTTGATCAAAATCTTGCAGTTTGATTTCTTCTGTATTGAGCCAGTGAAAGCTCTGACGTCGGGATTCTAAATAGATTTGTCTTAATTGTGGATAATCTTCTATGCTTGCTTCTCTAATCAACATCGCAACATCCCCTATGTTTTTTAATTTGAATTTAAAATGTGTTTTGCCTGTGTTCTACCTGCCATTAACAATTGATCACTGAACTGCGAATCATTGACAGCTCGTGCAAGAGCAATTGTACCAATCATGCTGCTTACTAGTGCGTAACTGGTAGAGAGATCTATGTTTCCCGTATCAGCTATAAACGCCATAAACCGTTTCAATTCATCTGTATAGGCTTTACGTACCTCTTGCGATAATTGAGCAATCTCCCCTGCCAGTGCAGGCAATATACAGCCGATCTCCGTCTGATCACGGTGAACGGAACTTAAATAAAAGTCAATGATCGTCTGAATTCGAGGCTGGTCTGTTTTCTTGTCTGCAACACTTTGCAGCAGCTTGATCGTATCAGTAATAGCAAAATGAAAAGTCTCTATCACCAACTGATCCTTGTTCTTAAAGTGAGCGTAAAACCCTCCATGAGTTAGACCTGCCCCTTTCATAATGTATGGCAAACTGATACTACGGACGCCATTTGTTCGAAATGCTCGTGCAGCACTAGCGATGATCTGCTCTCTCACTTTTGACTTATGACCTTTCGGATAAGGCATCCTCTTTTCTCCTCCTTCCTTTTAACTCATCTAAGTGTATTTATTAAAATATTATATTCATCATATTATCATGTGTCAATTGACTGAAATCCATCTTTCCTCACTCAAATGGGATTGACTTCGCCAAAATATGATGACTATAATATATTATGATCATCATATTTTGAAATTGGAGGTGCAAGAAATGATTCATTTAGAAACAGTAGATACATTAGTGATTGGATCAGGTCCGGGAGGCTACGTGGCGGCGTTACGTTCAGCTCATCTCGGCATGAAGACTGCGATTGTAGAACGTGATCAGTTAGGTGGCGTATGCACCCATGTAGGCTGTATCCCTTCTAAAGCGCTAATAGCAGAAGCAGAGCGGTTCAAACTCCGCACACAATGGGGTGGTTTTCAAGAAAGCGGTTCTTTCAATGAAGCTCAAGCGTTCAAAAAAGCTGTTGTGGAAAAACAAGCTGGAGGCGTCCAATTTTTGTTAAAGTCAGCTGGAGTTACCATTTTGGAAGGCGATGCAAGCTTGTTCGATCAGCATACAGCGGTGATTCAACATGCCGAAAAAGGTGAAAAACGAATCAACTTCAAACACCTTATATTAGCAACCGGCTCTCGTCCAATTGAAATTAAATCACTCCCTTTCGGAGGTCGTATATTGTCTTCCACTGAAGCACTATCCCTTCCCGAAATCCCTAAAAGCCTTGTCGTAGTTGGGGGTGGATATATTGGTGTTGAACTCGGACAGATGTTTGCAAGGTTTGGATCAAAAGTCACCATTCTAGAAGGCGGCAATCAAGTATTGCCTGGTTTTGAAAGTGAACTTGTCTCACCTGTTGTTCGACAATTGAAAGAAGATAACATCACCGTGATTACAGGAGCAAACGTCATAGGTGCCGAGCAGCATATGAGCGGAATTGATCTTCATTATGAGAAACAGAAAGAAAGTTACACGGTGCAAGCGGAATATGCACTGATTACTGTCGGAAGAAAACCGAATACAGATGGAACATTAGGTCTCCATTCTATCGGTTTGTCCATTACCCCTAACGGACTAGTTAAAATTGATGAACAATGCAGAACTTCCATTCCGCACATTTATGCAATTGGTGATATCACCGAGGGTCCTGCTCTGGCTCATAAAGCTTCCTATGAAGCGAAGGTGGCAGCAGAGGCAATCGCCGGGAAACCTTCG
Source organism: Bacillus sp. FS02 (assembly GCF_024398395.1). Taxonomy (NCBI): domain Bacteria; kingdom Bacillati; phylum Bacillota; class Bacilli; order Caryophanales; family Bacillaceae; genus Bacillus; species Bacillus sp. FS02. Next base: position 707,121 of record NZ_CP074101.1, read on the forward strand.
ATGATCGATTATAAAGCGATCCCACTTGTTGTTTTTTCCAGCCCAGAATTGGCGAGTGTTGGACTAAGCGAAACGGATTGCAAGCAACAATCCATTCCGACTGTCATTGGGAAAACAATGTTCTCCATTAATGGCCGAGCGCTTGCATTAAAAGAACCAGAAGGATTTGTGAAGATTGTGGCCCATGCTGAATCTGGCCTTATTTTAGGAGCACAAATCGTAGGTGCAGAGGCATCTACTCTTATATCAGAACTTTCTCTCTCTATTGAAATTGGTGCTACAGTAGAAGATTTAGCCATGACGATTCATCCTCACCCAACATTAGGTGAAATGATCATGGAGGCTGCAGAAATGGCCACTCGTAAAGTTGAAAAAAATCTGGCACGATAATTCATTCAGGTGCATCTTTTAAAAATTGAGTAAAATAATCGCCATAGCCTACTTAGGAATAGGCTATGGCGATTTCAATTGAGTCATGATATAAAAGCAGCGGTATATTGATCTTTAATTGGATACCTCATCACGTTTTTTCCCTAACTTCATCGATAACTGCACGCCAATCATCAGCATCACGATGGCGAGCATTGCGACAATAGCAGCTTGAAAATGTCCGCTGATATCGAAAATCAAACCGATTAAAAATGGACCAAATCCTCCCATGATGTACCCGCCCATCTGTGACATCGCTGACCATGTACCGGCTTCTTCTGGCGTACGCGTTTCAATAATAGGCAACATAAGCGCCAAAGGAAATAATCCACCTGCTCCAATCCCTAGAAAAATAACAGCTGGCAGGATCGGCATTGGCAATAGAAGGAATATGAGGCCAATCAGCTCTGACAAACTGCATAAGATCAGAAATAATTTCGGCTTTCCTAGACGATTGACGATGTTTGGAACGAGTAATGCCACCGGAATCTGAATGAGCGTAAATATCGTAAGCAGCATGGCGGCATACTGCGGACTATTCCCAAAATCAAGCGCAATGGGTGAAATCCACGCTGTTAACGAATAGAACATGCTAGACATAAAGCCAAAGAACAAGGTGAATTGAATGGCTTTTTTGTTTCGCAGCGGTAATCTCAGCGGCACGTCTGCAAGATCCGCTTGTTGGTTTTGACGAGCTAGACCGAGCCATAAAATCAGTGCAATAACGCCTAAAACCGCCCAGCAAGATAACGCAAGTGGAAGGTTATGCTCACTGCGAAGGTAAATCGGAATGGTCAAGCCCGAAGCAAGTGCAGCTCCAACTGTCATCGATATAGAGTACACACTGACAATCCCAGGACTTTTCGGGAAATACTTTTTAATAAAACTAGACAACAATGGTCCGGCAAAACTAATTCCAACTCCTCCTGCAAAAGCAGTCATGAGAAGGATGGTAACTGTTTGACTTGTACCACGCAGTCCAGTCGCAATTGTGATAAGAAAAATCGAGAAAAAAAGGGTTCTCTCTAATCCAAACCGGCGGCTTAGTTTCGTTGCTACAGGGGCAAACACTCCCATGCACAAGACCGGCAAAGTGGTTAAAAGACTTGCCGTGAGTGCACTAACGCCAAGGTCTGATTGAATCATGCTCATCATAGAAGCTACGGATGTAATGATTGGGCGCAAGTTTAAGGCAGCTAAAAATAAAGCAGCTAAATAAAATATTTTTTTTATCAATACTCTTCTTCCTCTCTCATCTTGTTGAGGTTACTATGAGTATAAATCCGCTTCATTCATTGATCAATACAATAATTCGTATTATGATGATAGGAAAATACTATCATTAATGAAAGGATGGCATATGGATACTCGTCACATTACCTATTTTATGGCTGTATTCGATCATTTACATTTCACAAAGGCTGCAGAGCAACTAGGTATATCACAGCCTACATTAAGCCAACAGATTCGACTGCTTGAAGCAGAAGTTGGGATGCCGCTCTTTGATCGAATCGGCAAAAAAGTCGTTGCTACCGAAGCTGGTACGCTTCTTTATCAATATGGCATAAAAATGCTTCAGGCTGAACGAGATGCCAAAAATGCTATGAAAGAACTGTTATCTGAACAGCGGGGTACCGTTCGGCTTGCCGTCCTTCCCTCTGATCTTGACTTTCAGCTTGTTCCGCTTTTTGTAGAATTTAAAACGCTGTATCCAGAGATCAACCTAAAGGCTTTTTCGACCATCTTTGTTCGTGACGAGGTGCTCTCACATAAAGTCGATATCGGAATTGGGCTGCGCGGGCCTGCGGATAAACGACTGATTCAAATTCCACTTGGCGATGAGCCCTACGAATTGTTTGTTCATTCAGACAGTGAACTGGCAAAAAGGCGTGAAGTGACGCTAAAAGAGCTGACAAAGCATGCACTGGTCATGTATCCAAAAGGCTATCTAGGAAGAGATTTGGTCGATGACGTATGTAAAGAACACGGTTTTGAATTGGACACGGTCATGGATGTTGGGTCTGCCACTTCATTATTGCAGCTGGTTGAAGCCGGGATCGGCGCCACCATCCAGCCAAGAGGGCTGTTAAAGCAACATTCAGCATGGCCTAATATTGTCTCTATTCCTATTTCTGCCCCTGCTCCTGTTCGGCATCTTGAATTAACGTATTATGCCGATCGATTTGTGACCAAAGCGCAAAAACAGCTATCTGAATGGCTAATAGACTTTTTCAAATCAAGAACAAACTAAAAAGTGAGGGTAACACATGAAGAATGCAAACAGCATATTTACAAGAACAAACCGGGTCGTGATTCGTCAGTTTGATCAGCAGGATATTGAAGCATTTTATCAATACCGATCAAATCCCTCTATTGCCACATTTCAATCCTGGGAAAACTACACGTACGAAGACGCTGAATCATTTGTACAACACCAAATGACGCAACAACCTAATCAACCAGGGACGTGGTTTCAATACGCGATTGCCTTATCTGAATCCAATCAGTTGATAGGAGATTGCGCCATTCATACACTCGGCAGCGAGCCTAGAATCATTGAAATAGGATTTACACTTGCGCCTGAATTTCAAGGAAAGGGCTATATTCATGAAGCCTTGAATTCAATGATCGAATATATTTTCACTACACTGAACAAGCATAAAATCATTGCCTTTACAGATGTACGAAACGAAAAATCTATTCGAGTACTGGAACGTTTAGACATGAGACGCGAAGGACATTTGCTACAAAATTATATGTCAAAAGGACATTGGGTCGATGAGTATCAATATGCCATTCTTCAATCCGAGTGGGCCGCGAAGCGTCATTAATCATTTATTTCCTATTCAAAATCCCTAAATAAGCGCTCCATGGACCCACATCGGTTCGATATCGTTCCGCCATGACTCGAACAATTTGGGAGATATGGGTGAAATCATGGACAACCCACGCAGAAAGTAATTCGCTCACTTGCACGACGCCGAATTCTGGATGGACGCCCTTTTTCTCTAGATCAAGATTTGAATGTGTCATACGCTGAATGTATGCCACATTCTCCATCCGCACATGATGAAACTCCGCTAGTGCCTGTTCTATCTGTCTTTCAGTTTGATTCAAATGGGCGTAGCGGTCAAATGCAGGAAATGGGGTATTCTCTCCATCAGCAAGAATGACATTTAATCGGGGAATCCAGTTGAATTTCTCTGCTTCAATCAAATGTTCAATGACTTCAACGGGATTCCACGTTCCCTCCCCTTCACGACTGTAAAGCCAATCCTTCGATAAACCTGACAAAAGACTTTCTAATGTACGAGGAGTTCGACTCAACATATCTAAAGCTTCATCCAAATTGAAATTCATATGGTAGCTCCTTTATCAATTTTTCTTTATTCTAATGTTTTTTGATTAGATTGCAACTCATACCGCAAAACAGATAAAGAAGAAAATAAAAGGTGCTTTTAATCAACCTTCTATATACAAATAGAACTTTTCTATAACACTCACCATCCTTTCTTTTTTTATAATAGAAAAAAATGAAATGTGGTGATATGCATGTCTACAACAATTGGTATTATGGGTGGTATGGGCCCTTTAGCGACGATTGATCTGATGAAAAAAATCATTTCTCATACACCAGCGATAAAAGATCAGGATCATCTCCATGTGATTGCTGATAATGATCCGCAAATCCCTGATAGAACCAATGCCATATTTGGGAAAGGCGAAGATCCTACAGAATATATGATTGCATCAGCTAAAAGATTAGAGCGCGCAGGAGCGGACTTTATTCTGATTGCATGCAATACCGCTCACTTCTTTTTAGAAAACGTACAACAATCCACTCATATCCCTATCATGAATATGCCATTAGAAACCGCAAAGCACCTGAACAAACATCACTATACGTCTGTGGGCTTACTATGTACTGATGGCACATTAAAAACCCAGCTCTATCAAAAAGCTTGTGCCCATCACAAGATTGATGTCATGACTCCTAGTGAAAATCTTCAGAAAAGTGTGATGAATGGGATTTATGCCGTGAAAGCAGGGAAATTGAGTAAAGGCGAAAGTGAACTGGCGTTAGCTGCAGAAATTTTAATCAATCAAGGAGCAGAAGCCATCATTGCCGGCTGTACAGAAATTCCTTTAGTTCTAAGGTCAACCAAAGCTGTGAAAGTGATTGACCCTACTGTCATTTTGGCGAAAGAAGCTGTAAAATTAGTGTATGAGCTTGAAAAACTAAACATTTAAAGAACGTCATATAAGGGGATAACATGAATATTGAGAATATAGAAGCGTTTATTTATGTATGCCAGCTAGGCAGTATCAATAAAGCTGCAGAAGCATTGTATTTAACCCAGCCTTCTGTATCGGCACGTATTCAATCGTTAGAAAAAGAATTAGACCTGAAATTATTTGATAGACAGAGAAATAAACTATCTCTGACGGAAAAAGGTGAACAGTTTTACCCGCATGCCAAAAAGATTCTCCATTCTTATCAAGAAGCAAAGCATAGTCTCAAACAAACGATGCTCCCTTATGAATTGACGATTGGATGCGCATCCTCTATTTCCAATAATCTATTGCCTAACATATTGCCCGCCCTAAAAGAAAAATACGAAAATCTGAAAGTGAAAATTGTAACAGGACATTCAAAGGATGTTGTCCAAAAAGTGATTAACAACCAAGTAGACTTTGGCATTGTCAGGACTGAAACACATCCTCAAATTGAATCAATCCCGATTTTCAGCGATCCAATCGGGCTGTTCGTCCCAACTCATCACCCGCTTGCCAGCCTAGGCAACATCAATATGAATGAACTAGAAGAACAACCTTTTATTTTCTTTGACTATGGGTCATTTGATTGGTTGATGCTCCACCGATTATTTCAAAAAAACAACATCACACCGAACATTTCCATTGAGGTTGATCATATGGAAACTGCAAAAAATTTAGTGCTACAAGGAATGGGACTATCGTTTCTTCCTCATCATTGTGTTAGAAATGAAGTAGAACAAGGAACACTAAAACAAATTTCAATTGAGCCATCTATCAATTTCAACATCAATATTGAGTTCATTTATAAAAAAGGAAAATCCAAATCCGTTTTCATTGATCAACTCAAACAGTTTTTTCATGAATTAGATTAAAAAAAGCCCTTTTTAGGGGCTTTTTTTGGATTTGTTCTGATTGATTAGCTTTCGTTTGCCAACATGTATGCTGCCGTTTCATACATATCTTTCAATCCTGATCTCTGTGCGTACTCGGCCACAGTGATCGCACTTGTCGTCAGAAGTTCTATTATATGTTCATCCATTCCTGACCAAGTTCTCCCGCCTGCTTTTTCATACGCATGGATAAGTTTCGTTAATCCTTCTTTCCCAAAGAGAAGTTGATGTGACAAAAAGTCTGCAGATACATCACCAATCCCCAGTTCAGACCAATCAATCACCCCCTTAACACATTGATTTTCATCAATCAGAATGTGGCCAGGATGTAAATCTCCATGCTTCACCCCCACGAAAGGCGGCCATAAAGAATCTTTTGCTAGCCATTCTTGCCAGCGCTCCCATAAACCGCTGTTAATGGTGTATTGCGATTTGACACGTTCCATTCGCTGTTTCATTGATTCTCTTAATTCATGAGCACTGAGCATCTCCACACCGATCGTTTTAAAAGGCTGTTGATCTAAGGAATGTACATTCGCTAAAACGTTTCCTAATGATTCATAATAAGCTTGCGGTACATTCGTTGGGTCAAAACTCCACACATAAGATTGCTGTTCCACATCAATACTAGCCGCCGGTACCCCCTCTAATTGTTTATAAGCAATCAGACTTTCTGTAAAGATAGACCAATTAGGGACCTGAAAGTGAACCTGCTTACTCATATAATCTAATGTCTTTTTTTCTTGTAAAGTATGTTTCATTGATTCAGGTCTGCGAGGCATTCTTAATATCCATTGATCACCATGTATATCTTCGACGTGTGCGACACGGAAATCCACACCTGATTCATTTATTTTGATGGTATTCTCTAAAATCTCTAATCCGTGATGTTTGACTAACTGCTTTAATTCCAGTCTATTCATATCCAATCCTCCAATTGTTCATTTAGTCATGATCAATAGGCATCAAGAATATCATCACAAAACCCACAAACAGGCTACTTTATGTGGTCAGAGTAAACAAAGCTAGACATATGCCTTTCTTTGCATCATAAAAAACATACAAAAAAAGACAGACCGATTAGCTGCCTCTTTTCTAGTGAAATTGCATACTTTCCCGCTGAAGATCATTAAAAATGTGCAGACTACCCCGTTTACTCCGTTTGATGAAAACAGAGCCTTTGAACATATGAAATTACTGATTCAAAGTTTTCTGGCGTAATCTTCCTGCATGCATCATTTTTAACCATCCTCCTCTATATCATATAAATTTACTATACTTTATTTAAATATGACTTTCAATAAGATGACAAAAAGAAGGATTTAAAATCATCAAAAACCCTTTAAATTACATAAAATGAAATAATTTCATTTTATGTGTTATGATATGGTTATTGATTCTTCTGTCTAATATAATTTACTAAACTCAAAAACCCGATGTACTATGAATTTTGAGTGTATGAGAGACAATGAGAACAAATCAAATGTAGCTAAGTCATTTAAAAGGAGAATGGATATGACTCATTTAGAATTCGCATTCGGCTTGCTTCCAGTCAGTATGATCATCGCTTCTTTTATCGTCACATTGTTTGTACAAAAGGTTTATTTCATGCCAATTGTGAGCTTTATCATTTTGCTCATTCTGACATTTACACTTTTCAATGTCTCTTTCTTTGGCTGGGCTGTTGTTTACACTTTAGGCTCATTCATTGCTTCATATATAGCATTATTCATTATGAAAATTTTAAATAAAAAGAGATCATAAACTACATTCGAAAAGCCCTGGAAAGGGCTTTTAATCTTTCACTAACGTTTTTTCACTGGATGAATGTCCTCTCCCAAAAAGGCGGTATTAGGATCTCCACTATTTTCTAGAAGTTCAGCAATTTCTTGCAGCTCTTGATTAATACGGTCATTCCTTGGCATATCTGGGTTTAACAGAAGGTTGGAGTGAATAGCAGTAGCTGTTTCATACAAGACATGTTGATCTTTTATCTGTTTGATGCACTGTTTCATGCACAAGAAAAACCATGCGATCTCTTCAATGTCTTCCATCGGATAATGTGCCATTTTGAAGAGATTCTGCTGACGAAGGTCTCCTCTATCAAAAATGTGTTCAAACTCTTCTTTACTGATATATAAATCCGAAGCTTCCTCCTCAATCTCTATTACTTCAACCATGGCGTCGTCAGCTGTATATAACCGCTTAACAAATTCATCGAAACTATCTGCCAGCTTAAAATCTACTTCCAGCTCTAAATCGAAATAGTGAATAGGAGGATGTTCCTTCGTTTCTCGATAATCCATGGCAATCCATGTATCTTCTTCCCCGCTGATGAAAACAAATCCCTCTGGTAGCTCCAATTCATCACTTAACTGAACACTATTCATAATTCCATCATCTTTAGCGATTCCTCTTAGATGATCGAATTGAACATGATCCTCTGCCCATGAATTCGGCCGTTCGGTTGGAAAAGCATTACGAACTGTAAAACCACCATTCCATTCTAAAATGAGTTTTTTGTATGTATCGGGTAAAGTGACTCCAAGTGTTCCCTCTGCTTCACGAATTTGTTCCTCATCTATCTTTTCTAACGTAAAAGGACTCTCTTCATCTTTCTCCCAGAATGATTTCAAATTCAAAATGGATGCCTCCCAGTATTTATTGAGATAAGTATATCATTCATATTTTTAAAATGACCACCAGATCCTCCGGCCATTGGCGGTCAAAGTATTAAACACCTTTTTTGTACTCTTAAAGCGTTTCATGGTCATAAATTCGACCATTAAAACAAATGATAAAACATCTTCATATTCCCCTTTACAGTTGACCGTCAGTCATTTATAATTGACCCTAAGTCATATATAATTGACCAAAGGTCATTAAAAGGAGGAAGAACGAATGAGTAAAAAAGTTGCTCTTATCACAGGTGCATCAGCAGGTATTGGAAAGTCCACAGCAATTGAATTAAATAAGAAAGGTTTTATTGTTTATGGTGCTGCTCGTCGAAAAGAAATGATGGAGGATCTCATCTCTCAAGGAATTCACACCATTTCACTTGATGTCACTGATGAAGAGTCTATGGTAAACTGTGTACGTGAGATTTTGGACAAAGAAGGAAGAATCGACGTGCTTGTCAATAATGCGGGCTATGGCTCATATGGTGCGGTGGAGGATGTATCTATGGAAGAAGCTCGAAGACAAGTAGAAGTCAACCTGTTTGGACTGGCCAGAATGACGCAGCTTGTTCTGCCTAATATGAGACAAAACAACTATGGAAAGATCGTCAATATTTCTTCTATGGGTGGTAAAGTGTGGACATCATTTGGCGCATGGTATCACGCTACAAAATTTGCAGTAGAAGGTTTTTCTGATTGCTTACGGTTAGAAGTTGAACCATTTGGTATTGATGTGATTGTTGTGGAACCTGGCGGGATCGCAACCGATTGGGGCGTCATTGCAGCAGAAAAACTTAAAACTGCTTCAGCAAAAGGAGCTTATAAAGAAGCTGCCAACAAATCAGCAGATAATATGGTAAAAACGTATTCAGGAAGTAATTTAACAAAACCAGATGTCATTGCAAATACAATTGTGAAAGCTGTCACTGTAACGAAACCTAAAACGCGCTATTTGGTTGGGTTTGGTGCTAAACCTATGGTGTTTATGAAAAATCTCCTGGGTGATCGTACGTTTGACAAAATCATTAAAAGATTCAGCTAATCACTTGCTCCCCTAAATATCTCTTTGTCTGACTCCAAATCAAAATTACCTTTGAAATGGAGGTTGAAAATAATGAAACGAGCGATGACAGATGAAGCGAAGGCTCTAAGAGCTCAAGCGATTTTAGATAAAGCAGCAGCGCTTTTTGAGACACATGAATATAACCAAATCAAAATGTCAGATATCGCCAAAGAAACGAAGCTATCAAAGGGCATACTATTTGTTTATTTCAAAACAAAAGAAGCTCTTTTCTTCCAACTATTATGCCGGGAATATGTAAAGAGACTAGAACGCTTCATTGAAATTATTTCTGAAACACAGATCAAAAAACTTCAGGATATCAAACAACTTTTTCTGAAAGAATTGGAAGAAATCATTGATAAAAATCCTATGTACATTAGATTAGAAGCCATTCGCACGTCTGTTTTGGAAAGAAACATCGACTCTGATACCATGCTTCAATCAAAACTGTTATTATTTCAAAAGCTAACGGAAATGACAGACTTACTTTGTTCAAATGATGTGATCAATGAGGCGCAAGTGATGGATATTTTTCAAGCTGAAGCAGCGATTATCACTGGATGCAAACTCACTGCCACTTTACCAGATGAAGTCATTACTATTATTGAAAATCATAATTTGCATGAATTTAAACGAGATTTTAAAACAGATGTGATGAATACAATGTCTTTTTATCTTGATGGTTATTTACACAACCTTGAGGCTTGACATAAAATGTTGTGCACAACAAAAGTGCATACAACACTTACATCTTCCTCATGTTCATGATGATTTTGACTGAAGCCAATATGAAAACAGACCTCCTTAAGGTCTGTTTTCATATGTTTTATACATTTTGAGATGCTGTGCGTCGAGCAATCATCGTCGTGTTTCGACATGTTTTTTGTTGTTCTTTGATTGTTGTATTCCGCATTGATTTTGTTTTAATAATTTCAAAATTTTATTTAACCTTTTGTTGGGCTGTTATTTAATTTGTTAATCTTTTTTATGTTGTCATAAACCATAACTTGTTTAATATTTATCAAAATCGAAACCATATTTCCTGTAAACCCTAGCAGCATAATGAATTGCTATGGTTGAATTAACGTTCTATATTCCATTACTACGTAGTTTATCACCTATCTTTAATTGACTTAGAAGCTTAAATATACTCAGAATCATCACAAATCACTTTTCAGGCCTACTCTTGAAAACAGTTTCAAGCTGAAATTTTCTACATCCCCTACTCACAATTCATTAAGTTCCCTTATATTCCATTTATTATCACATGATAGAATTTACAAAACACCGAAAAGAAACCGCAAAAATAAATGAGAAACAAATCTTTATTGCCATTAATAGCTACTTGTCACGTTTAAATTTTCATCAAAAAACAAAAAAGCAGACTCATTTAAGTCTGCTTTAAGCTATCTTTTAAATTCCACGGGAACACCTCTTGCAAATCACTCCTGACATTCAGGACATATCCAATGAATCTAACCACTCTTCACAATGTTCAATAAGCCATCTCAAATATTCAACATATTGACCGACATGATAGCCATCACAAACAGCATGATGTACTTGAATCGCAACGGGCAGAATGATTTTTCCTTCTTCCACCTTAAACTTGCCTATCGTAAATATTGGCAGTAAATAAGTTATATCTGTAGATACATTAAGGTTAAAAGAAGTAAAATCAATCCACGGCAGGCTTGAAATATTGAACATGTTTTCTGGCATATGAGGTTTCGGAAATAGGCTGCTGCTTTTGCTGTAAGTGTCCATGTCCGCTACACAGCTTTTATAAAACCGAGCAAAGTTTTCATCATAAGGCGTCCAAATACTTGAAAACGTCTTTGTTTCTTTATTTAAAATCGTATAACTAGGATGGAGAATCTCCCAGTAACCAAGTTCATCGTTCACTTGATCCATCCGAAATTCCGGTAATTTTTGCACAGCTCTTGCTAACAAATAAATTTGCACAGGATATACTTTTAGCCTTTTTTCTTTTAATATTGCATACAATTTTGTGATGTCTAGATCGATCACCAGACTATATGTGCATCGGGTTACCGTCATATAATGATGAAAGTGCTCTTTTCTCGGATAATTTTCATCTATTTGTTTAAACATTTTTTATCTCCTCCTGAATGTAATTGCTTGTATTCAGGAGGAAGCTTTATCTGTTTTTACCACCACAATCATCCTTTCAAGAGTTATGTCATGTTTCTGTCCATTCAAAGTCTACCATGAGCTTTGTTTATGATAAAGCCTCCAGCAACTCTTCGTAAGTAATCTTCCCTAACGTGAACTGTTCTAGTGATATATATATTTCTCCCCTGCCAATATAGAATTTGTAATTATCAGCGCTATCCTCTATTCACTTCTACCTTTACTATAGAAGCTTTTTAATTGATTTATCGTACCCAGCCAAATCATCAATTTGATAATAACCGACGGTTAACAATAGGCATGAAAAAGTGAAGAATGATGCCTCCGAAACAAATCGTTAATATGGTTCCAACACCGATAGGTCCTTTGCATATAAAAGCTAATATGAAGAAAAATGCATATAATATTGTTCTCGAAAATGCGATCGTTCTTTTTGAAATATCTCGAAGAATGAGTGTTAAATGATCAATTGGTGTTGATGCGAATTTTGTTTGAAGATATACGGCTGTTCCAAGACCAATGAATATCAAACCAGCTCCAAAGCAAGTCAGTTTGCTAAACCACATACTTGTATCAATGACATATTTGATGAGGAGTAACCACAGATCAATACCGATTCCAGTCACGAACGCTGTAATCAAACCTAAAAAAACAGGTTTTTTTCTCACTAATATAGAATTGCAAATTAAGATGATGATAGAAATCAAGACCTCCCAGCTCCCTACGGTAAGACCAAATTCTTTGGAAAGGCCAACTAAAAGGGCATCAAATGGGGAAGCACCTAGTCCTGATTGTATTGTTAATGAAATTCCTAAACTTAATACGAGTACACCTAAACCGTAAGAAACATACTTTTTTTATTAGACATGATCTCTACTTAAAGATAATTCTTTTATCATTAAAACGTGCAGAATCCCGTCTTCCATAAATTCATCTGAAGCAGTTTGAAAACCAAGTTTTTTATAAAAACCTTCTGCTTGTGTTTGTCCATGCAGCTTTATCTTTGTAATTCCTTTTTCTTGCATGATTTTTTCCAGTTCTCTGATAATCACTTTGCCTAAACCGTACTTACGATAAGGTTTTAGGATGCAAATTCGTTCCAATTTACCTGTACCATCCACAATACGCACCCGACCTGTGCCGACAGGTTCATTCTCATGGCATACCAAGACATGCTGACATTGTTCCTGAAGAGTGTCAAATTGATCAAATTCTTCAGACTCAGGTACTTGCTGTTCATCAATAAAGACCGACTTTCTAATATTAAGAGCAACTTGTAAGTCATTTTCAGTTGTTATTTTTTTTATATGCATTGTTTATCAATCCTTTTCTGATATTAGTCTGAACCAGGTGAAGCATTTATATGGTCTTATACTAGTAAGAATAAAATATTTTTATTGCAATTACAACAAAAATGCAGGTTTTTTTAAGATAGTGGGCATTTTGCAAGAGAAAGAAATTGAGAAAGCTGGTTTTAGTAGTGAATGTCGAAGCGGAATTAATGCGAACTATTACGCCACTTATCAGTTTGGTATCTCTTGGCGTTACACTTCTCACTTTTGGTGCCTTTGTTTTTTTGTGATTAACATTTGAAGAAAGTTCTCAGAAAAAATCCCCTAGCCATAAAAGTCAGGGGTTTTACTTTGTTCTTCCCTGAAAAAGACTGATTTAATAAGGTTCTATGATTAGCCTTTCTGATAAAAAATGTGCATTTCTGAAGAAAACTGAAAAGGTTCGTCCCCAATCTGTCCCAATAAAAAAACAGACCGTGGAGGGTCTGTTTTCATTTTGCCTATACGTTTTCAAATATTGAGTTTGGATCGATCATCGTCGTGTTTCGATCAGTTTTTTGAGGAAATACAGTGGTATTTCGATCAGTTGATTCTTTTGAGTAATTAAGAGAGCCCAGACAAGCAGCACCTACCAATAAAGCGGCGCTAATCAATATCTTCATTTTAATATTCATATAAACACTCCCCTTTTTGGATTTCGGTTTGAGCTTCTATGGCGGTTCTATAATAATCTGCTACCCTCTCCGAATCATTTCTTTTCTCATAGAGATTTGCAAGGCTTAAAGCAAACTCTTCAATATAAGGATACAACTTCTTTTCTTCTAATCCTTTAAACATTTTTCGTACATTTTCAATACCTTCATCGACATAAATTGTCTTTAATGAATTGAGCAATGTTTTATAAAACAGATTGTTTTCTGCTGTTGCACTTTTTATTCCTTTAGCGATATAATCAAGTGCTTCTCTTGTGTTATCACTTTTAAACAAGGTCCAACTTAAACTAAAAAATAATCTTGGTTTAATATCTTCATTGTTTTCACTCATCTTATCTAGTCCTTTTTTATAGAAGGACGCAGCTTTAATATAATCCTGTTGCCTGTCATACGTATTTCCAAGATTCAAATAAGTTTTAGCAATTAATCTTTGATCATTTACTTCTTCAGCAAGATTTAGTGCTTTATGTAAGTGGGGGAGCGACTTCTCATATCGTTTAAAATCATCATAATTTCCTGCGATCACAAATAGACTTTGAATTTTTCTCACCTTATAAAGATCATAACGATCATAAATCTCTAGCGCTTTTATAATATGGTGCATAGAAACATGGGTTTGTTTCATGATGTAATATGCTTCTGCTACTTTAAAATGGAATTCTGCTTGTTCAATTTCATCTACAACAAGCGCCAGCTGTCTCTCAGCAATCTTATAATATTGAATGGCCTGTACATACTCTTTCTGACTGAATTCATGCATACCTCTAAAAAAGGCATTATAGTATTGCAACATTCCAGACAGTTGATGGTTAGCATTCTCTATTTTATCGACTAGAGCGGAAATAGATTGATCGAATGAAGGTTTTATATAATCAAGCATAAGTTGATGTCGAAAACACATTAATTGATAATAGATAAGAAGATCCTGATCTTCTTCCATCCTATCTATTTCCCATTCAACCTCAGCTTTTAAAATCTCTGCATCCGGCACACTAAATTGCCGAATCATTTTATACCATTCATTTATTTTCACACCAACATGTGAAGAAAGAACTTTCTCCATCCCCTTACTCCCCTTCCACAAAATTCCCTTATATTACATTTATTATGACATACAGAAATTTACAAGGCACCGAAAAGAAACCGCAAAAAGAACCAGTGTACATCAATAAACCTTTGGCACATGTCTTTATCCTCACAAAACAAAAAGGCAGACTCATTTCAGTCTGCCTTCATCTTCTAGATTTCCATGAGAATACCTTTTGTCTTCAGGTAATTTGCATTGAATCTAGCCTTTTTTCTTTTAATATTGCATACAATTTCGTGATGTCTAGATCGATCACCTAGCTATATGAGCATCAGGCTACCGTCATATAATGATGAAAGTACTCTTTTCATGGATAACTTTCGACTATTTGTTTAAACATTTTATATCTCCTCCTGAATGTGATTTACTGTATTCAGGAGGAAGCTTTATCTGTTTTTACCACCACAATCATCCTTTCACAAGATATATCATTTTTCTGTTTATTCAAAGACTACCATGACCTTTACCTAAGTTAAAGCCTCCAGCAACTCTTCATAAGTCATCTTGCCCAACGTGAATTTTTCTAGTGCTATATATGTATTCTCCGCTGAGGTATTCATTCTATTATGACAGTCATTCACTAGCTCATGTTCATTTGGTAATGGTTCATGTATATGTTCTGTTTTTCGAAATGCTTCATAGTATCTTATACCAAATATTCTTTGGGACATCGCATTGATGTGAATTCCGTCCGGATTAGGTATAAGGCTTTTCGCAGTAACATAATAACAATTTTCATGATCATGTGCATATTTTTGTAGTTCCTCATTGATCAGTTGATATTCCACACATCCTGCGCCAAATGCTGTCTTTCCTAAGAAATCGCCCAAACCACCTATCACAAGCGGAATGTTAGGTACAGATAATTCAGTTCTCAGTTCATGAAATAATCTTCGTATTTTTTCATCGTATTCTTTGTATTTCCCATCTTGGCTGTCACTTTCTCCTTGATGCCATAATATTCCGGCCAATTCGCTATCTTCCCTTGCAAATTTAGCTTCATTTATTGCATGACGAAATAATGCCCCATCTCGTGACCACTCATCAATGGAACTGCCACCTTCGGCACATGGGATAAGACCAATCTTCTCTCTCTCATGCTCTTTACACCAAGCCTCCGCAAAAGAAGCCGCTAGTCCTACGCCAGCTACCGGTCTATCAAAATGGATGGGTTCAGTCATCATTTGCCATCTACCATTTCGCAACATCATGATTCTTTCATTATAAATTGGTGGCACTTCATGCTTGAAGCCTCGCCCCGCCATATTTGATTGTCCAATTAGTAAAAATGACTTCATATTTTTCTCCCCCTCTCTTCATTTTTCATATTTTGTTGAAAGAACAGTAAACAGTAATTACTTAGGGTAAGATCCTGATGCATCTATCAATCAGGTGGATCGACTATGATCAATCCACTTAAACCATTTTAACAAGAAGAAATCTCTTGTCCATGTTGTCATATGGGCTGACGTTAAACTTGTGAAAAAAACATATTCATGTATAATACAATTGATGTATACTACATGAATTTTAGGAGGGTGACCTTTTTTGAAAAGAGAAGATGCCTTAAAACTAAGATCAGATATTAAGAAAATGATTATAATAACTGGGGTTTTTGAATCTCAAAATTTGCCCAATGGACCATTTGAAAAACCTCTACCAACCTCTCAAATGATGGCGTTAGAGGAACTAGAGATAGAAAAATTAACTGTTTGGCAACTATCCAATAAACTTAGATTAGAGACTTCAACTGTAAGTAGATTGGTAGATAAGTTAGTAAAAAAGGGACTTGTTTATCGTGAAGTAAATGAAAAAAACAGAAGAGAACTTTTTCTGCACCTCACAGAAAAAGGTCACATTACTGTTAATCGCTTAAGAGAACAATCCCTTACATTTTATCAACGTATCCTTAATAATTTATCAGAATCAGAACAAAAAATAGTTGTGGATGGTTTTGAATTATTTATTGATTCTATTTCTAAGTCTTTTGATTAGAGTGAGGTAAATCATACCCTTTGGAGGATAAAATGAGTTTGGATTTTGAACGTCCTATGATTGAACTAAAAGAGAAATTTGATGAATTAAAGAAAATGATGAAAGAACATAATGTAGATTTATCATCAGAAATTCAAGAATTAGAAAAACGTTTAAATAAAATGCAAGATGAAATTTATTCTAATCTTACACCTTTTCAACGAGTTCAAATTGCAAGGCTACGTAACCGGCCCACGACATTGGATTATATACCTTTATTGTTTACAAACTTTTTTGAACTTCATGGTGATCGATTATATGGTGATGATCAAGCAATGATAGGTGGTATTGCAAAATTTAAAGGGATGCCCGTTACGGTTATTGGTCATCAAAGAGGGAGAAGTACAAAGGAAAATATAGAAAGAAATTTTGGAATGTCACACCCAGAAGGATATAGAAAAGCGCTAAGACTGATGAAACAAGCTGATAAATTTAATCGCCCTATTATTACATTTATTGATACAATTGGCGCCTATCCAGGCAAAGGATCTGAAGAACGTGGAATTTCTGAAGCGATAGCTCGAAATCTATTGGAAATGGCTACACTTAAAGTGCCAATTGTTTGTATTGTAATTGGAGAGGCATCAAGTGGTGGAGCTCTTGGCATTAGTGTCGGTAACCATATCCATATGTTAGAGTATTCATGGTACTCGGTCATTTCGCCAGAAGGAGCAGCATCTATCCTATGGAAGGACGCTAAGTATGCTCCAGAAGCTGCTAAACATATGAAAATTTCAGCAAAAGATTTAAAGCATTTAGGAATTATTGATGAAATCATTCCTGAAATTAAGGGTGGAGCACAAAATGATATCAACTCACAGGCAAAATTGATTGAATCTGCAATCGAATCATCTCTTAAAAAATTGATACGATTATCCTCGGAAGAGCTTATACAACAGCGATATGAAAAGTATAGACAAATAGAGAATTATAAATGAAAATATTTAAAACCGTATTACATTTCTGAGGATTCTTACTAAAAAGTTCTAAATATTTTGTAAGTAACCTCTTAAACTGGATATGCTGATACTATTAAAAAATGTGTGATTGGTATGGAAAAGGAATTTTTTGATTCTAAAAATACTGAGAAACAATCTGGTGGATAAAGTTCGTCCCCAACCAAAAGAAACAGAACAAATATTTGTTACCGACAATCAAAAAACCCTTGCTAGGCAAGGGTTTCAACGATGATTCCGACTGGGCTCGAACCAGCGACCTCTACCCTGTCAAGGTAGCGCTCTCCCAGCTGAGCTACGGAATCGGGTTATGTATCAGTTCTGGGCTTTCTGTTACTGACAGTCTCTATTATATAACCATCATGATCAGTCGTCAATGGTTTTGTTCAAAAAAGGCAAAAAGCCGGTATCTGCACCGGCTTTTCACTAACTTTTATGATTGGTTCACAAGGACGGGCTTTAGTTGATCTAGTGCTTGTTTGAAGTCCCTTTTGAGATCTTCTCCGTTTTCTACGCCCACACTTAATCGAAGTAAACCATCCGTAATGCCTCTTTTTTCTCTTTCTTCTTTTGGCATAGCGGCATGGGACATTTTGGCCGGATAGGAAAGAATGGATTCGACTGCTCCGAGGCTGACGGCGAATACAGGTAATGTGACGCCATCGACCAATTCTTTGACAGCCGCTTGGTTTTCTAGTTCAAATGAAAGAACAGCACCTGCACCGCTCGCCTGTTTCCGCTGAATGTCTGCCCCTGGGTGATCATCTAATCCCGGGTAATATACTTTTTTGACCGCAGGATGTTCTTTGAGGAATGAAGCCAGTTCTAATGCGGTTTGACTGGCTTTTTCTAATCTGACTTGAAGGGTCTTTAATCCTCTCAGCACAAGCCAGCAATCCTGTACGCCAAGTACCGCCCCGAAGGAGTTTTGCAGCGAATAAAGTTCGTCTCCTAGCTTCTCATCTTTCACCACGGCTAAGCCTGACAGTACATCACTGTGGCCGCTTAAAAATTTCGTTGCGCTGTGCAGCACAACGTCAACACCTAGGTCCAGCGGACGCTGAAGCGCAGGCGTTAAAAACGTATTATCTAAGAAAGTCAGACAGTCATGTTCTTTCGCAATCTGTACGACACCTTCAATATCTGTAATACCGAGTGTAGGATTTGACGGTGTTTCCATGTAAATGACTTTTGTATTTGATTGAATGCCTTGTTTCACTTCATTCAAATTGGTCATGTCCACAAAGGTATGCTCAATCCCAAATCTTGAAAGAACTTGGGTGATCATTCGGAAAGTCCCGCCGTACACATCTCTTGTGACAAGGACATGATCTCCTTTTGATAATAGAAGAAAAGCGGTTGAAATGGCTGCCATACCTGACGCAAAGGCAAGCCCTCTCGTTCCTCCTTCTAGCGCTGCAATGGTATCCTCTAATGCCTGACGTGTAGGGGTGCCTGATCGGGAGTAGTCATATTGACCAAAGTCATCGAAGCTGCTTTGGTGAAACGTCGATGCATGTTGAATCGGCACACTGACTGCACCTGTGGAACGGTCTGTTTTAAACGCATTATGAACGAGTTGTGTTTCTAGTGTCCAATCATGTGTGGTCATTTCGTGTGTACCTCCTCTTTCACATTTGATAGTGCCTGTTTTAAGTCTGCTTTTAGGTCCTCCACATGCTCAATCCCAACAGAGAAACGGAGAAGCTTATTACACACACCGTTTGCGATGCGAATCTCTTCTGGAATATCCATGTGCGTTTGCGTTGCAGGATACGTAATGAAGCTTTCGACTCCGCCAAGGCTTTCAGCAAAACAAATCGTTTTCAGCTGCTTCAAAAATGGATTGACCCAGTCCTCTTTGGCTACTCGGAATGACAGCATGCCTCCCTTTCCTGGGTAAAGCACATCTTGAATTTCAGGCTGCTGCTTTAGAAAGTCAGCTAATTCCTTCGCATTTGCTTCGTGCTGACGCATTCTCAGCGCCAATGTTTTCATTCCTCTCATTAAAAGCCATGAGTCAAATGGAGATAAAACCGCCCCAATGGCGTTTTGATGCTGGAACATGTCTTCCGATAGCTTCTCTCCTTTTGTGACGACAAGTCCGGCAAGAACATCGTTATGTCCGCCTAAATATTTGGTGGCACTATGAATGACAATGTCCGCTCCGAGTGTAATCGGTTTTTGCAAGACGGGCGTATAAAAGGTGTTATCCACAATGACCAATGCACCGTGTTCTTTTGCGATTTTCGCAACCTTTTGAATATCCGCTTCCTGCATGAGTGGGTTTGTTGGCGTTTCAATAAAGACGGCTTTTGTATTTGGCGTCATTTTAGAGCGTAAACAGTCTTCATCTGAAAAATCATCATAAACAAAGCGCAGTCCGTACTTTTTCCATTCGTTTTCAAATAGACGGTATGTACCGCCATATAAATCTGATGAAACAATGAGTTCATCCCCGCTCTCAAACAGCGCCATGATCGTTTGGATGGCAGCCATTCCCGAACTGAAGGCAAAACCGGCCGTTCCTTCTTCGAGTGAAGCAATCGCATCTTCTACAAGCTGCCTTGTTGGGTTTTTCGTCCGAATATAATCAAATCCTGTTGATTCCCCAATGCCTCTATGTCTGTAAGCTGTTGAAAGATAAACGGGAGGACTGACAGTTCCAGTCGCCTCTTCGCTGCGGTTTCCAATTTGCGCTAACTTCGTTTCCACATGTTCTGTCATTTGACACCATCCTAAGTAAAAATCTAATTTCAAAACAGAAAAACCCCTTCTTCATAAGAAGAAGGGGTTTAATCGCTTCCTCTTATCTTCCAAGCAAAAAAGCTGCTTGCTGGATTTAGCACCTTGGTACATCACATGAAGTGATGCATACCGGTTGCTGAGGTTTCAAAGGGCCAGTCCCTCCACCTCTCACGATAAGAATGTGTTGTCTGTCTGTTCTAATTCTTAATACTGTAACGCATTAAACCTCATTTTTCAAGGGGAAATGTAACGATTAATTAAAATTTTCTGTATTTTGCAGCAGATTGGATGTCAGCCAATTTGATTGCATGTTAGCATATAGGAACAACGCTGTTTTTCGTGTTACAATGAATGGAAACGTTTCACTTATGATGAATTTGGTTAGCTGGAGGAATGGATTATGGTGAAGAAAACAGGCATCATTCAAGAAGAAACCTTACAGTCAAAAGAACTTGGGGCAGATATGACCATTTTGATTTATTTGCCAGTCAATTACTCCCCCTTTATACATATCATGTCATCATTGCACAGGATGGTCATGATTATTTCCGTCTAGGTAAAATAGGCAGACAGGCGGAAGAATTAATGCAAAACAAAGAAATGGAACGCTCGATTATCATTGGTGTCCCATATGAAAATGTGACTGAAAGGCGAAATACGTATCATCCAGACGGACCAAAGTTCGAGGCGTATAAACGCTTTTTGGCAAATGAACTAGTTCCGTATATTGATGAACACTACCCAACGTATCAAGTTGGATCAGGTCGTACATTTATTGGTGATTCATTAGGTGCTACGATCTCACTTATGACAGCCATTGATTATCCTTCGTTATTTGGTGGATTGATTTTGCAGTCTCCTTACGTGGATGAGTCGGTTCTGCAAGCAGTCAAACAGTCATCATCCCTTGCTCACTATGCCATTATCCATCAAATCGGGTTAGAAGAAACAGCTGTGAAAACGACAGATGGGCAAGTGCTTGACTTTATTCAGCCGAACGAAGAATTAAAGATCCTTTTGGAGAAGTCAGGTGCGGATTATTTATTTGAGACATTCGAAGGCGATCATAAATGGACGTTTTGGCAGCCGCTCATTTCACCTTCGTTAAAAAGAATGCTCCCATATTCGTTAATCAACTGAATTTTGTTATAATAAAAAATAATAAATACTTTCTTAATCAGGAGGGAACATGATGAAATACGGAGTTGTTTTATTTCCATCAAAAAAATTGCAAGACATTGCGAACTCTTATCGGAAACGTTATGATCCGAACTATGCACTCATACCACCTCATTTAACATTAAGAACACCTTTTGAATTAACGGATCTAGAAGCAGCTGAGGTCGTCTCCACCTTGCGAGAGTACGCAAAAAATGCTTCTCCTATTACGTTACGTATTAAAAAATTCAGTTCATTCGCTCCTGTAAACAACGTGATTTATATGAAAGTAGAACCGAACGAAGAATTAATGACTCTCAATGAGAAGTTGTACACTGATCCGCTTGCTGGTACACCTGAATATGCATTTGTTCCGCATGTGACAGTGGCTCAAAAGTTATCAGACGATGAGCATTCAGACGTTCTAGGCACATTGAAGCTGAGAAAAATTGACCACGAGGAAACGGTTGACCGCTTCCATCTTTTATATCAATTAGAGAACGGTTCTTGGACCGTTTATGAAACATTTATCTTAGGAGAAGAGGGTTAAAGACATTTGAATACAGTCATCGTAAAAGAACAAACACAACGAGAAGATGCTTATTATGTTCGAAAAGAAGTTTTCGTAAAAGAACAAGAAGTCCCGTTAGAGATCGAAATTGATGAACTTGAGGACGAAGCCATTCACTTTGTCATTTATAATGATGACAACAAACCACAAGCTGCTGCTAGACTGCGCATAATTGAAGGTCATAAGGCAAAGCTTGAACGAATTTGTGTATTAAAAGAGGCGCGCTCTTTCGGTCTTGGCCACCAGCTTTTAGAAGCACTTGAGTCTGAAGCGATGGCAAACGGAGCGAAAGAAGCTGTCATGCATGCACAAGTCCAAGCTCTTCCTTTCTACGAAAAGAAAGGCTACAAAGCCGTTTCAGAACCGTTTGAAGAAGCAGGAATTACACATGTCAAAATGACAAAAACACTATCCGTTTAACGACAATAAAAAGCCAGGGCATCATGGATGCTCTGGCTTTTTATTGATTCCATCTCGTTCGCTCAGGAAGAAAGCGCAGTCATTTAGACGTAAGTATTGATATGAACGCCCTTACCTTCTTCCATAAACATATCTCGTACAAAGCGTTCCCGCTTTTTTTGCTGTACTTTCGTTTCCGCTTCTGTCACTAAGTCCTCTTTTTTCTCCAGCTCTCTGTATACCTTGTCATGAAAGGTGCGGGTGACCTTCGTCACTTTCGCATAGTCTTCTTTATCCTGAGGAGCAGGACGATTGATATATTGAAAATACAGATCCGGCTGAATCGGGGCTATATATCCCATCAAGAACGCCTCCTTTGCTTCTCTTCTACTCTACTATTCCCTAATTATGACTGTTTGAAACACGCCTCATTTGATATGATTAGATGTGTTTCTTTTTAAGATTGATTGACTATTGGAGGACTAGCTTTGAAATGCGCACGACGACATGATCGAACGATCTCATTACATACATATTCGAGAGAACACTATCAATTCCTCCATGATGAGGGCAAAAAAGGGCATTTATCTTGCCCATATTGCGGACAACCCGTCTTTTTCAGATTAAATATACATGAAGAACCTGCCTTTATCCATAAGCAAATATCTCAGCAAGAGATTTGCGAAAAAAGAGAACAACAAGAGGAAAAGAAACCGGCTGAACGAGAGGAAGAGGCATCCTACAAAGAACTTGGCGGCTTTCGCTTTCCAACCGGCAAACAGATCATCTCACAAACAGAAGAATCGGATGACTGGCAGGAACCACGATCCATTCAATTTGGCGAAACCTTTCATTTAGAAAAGAATGAAGAAGTGCATACCATTGACCTCTTTCCACACATCACCTTTAGCGCACCGCAGCTCCAAGCTGTCACACACAAAGACGGTCCGATGCTTGTGCTGGCTGGCGCCGGCAGCGGGAAAACAAGGGTACTGACAGCAAGAGCTGCTTATCTGATGTCGCACCATCAAATCCCTGCTCACCATATCCTGCTCGTGACCTTCACCACAAAAGCAAGCAGTGAAATGAAAGAAAGACTACGTATGCAGTATCAGCTTCATCCTTCACAGGCGAGCCAAGTTGTGACAGGCACATTCCACAGTCTATTTTATAAAATGTTGCTTCACGATGATCGGGGCAAATGGAACGGACAGCATTTGATTAAATTCGACTGGCAAAAAGAGCAGTATATTCGCAAAGCGATCATGCATGAAGGACTTGATGAAAAAGACTATCCAACCGATCAAGTGCTGCAATCAATCGGCTATTGGAAAAATGCTTTTTTACCAAACGAACTTCCTGAGCTGAAAGATGAAAAGGAAAAGCAAATGTGGACAATCTATCAGTCATACGAACAGCAAAAGCGTGAAAATCAACAATTTGACTTTGATGACATGGCGATTGCCTGTTTACACATGCTGACTAAGCAGCCTAAATTGCTCAAACAATATCAAGAACGATTCAAGTATATTTTAGTAGATGAATTTCAAGATATTAATCCCGTACAATATCAATTAATCCAGCTTTTAGCTGGAGAATCCGAGCAGTTATTTTGTGTAGGCGATGATGATCAAGCCATCTATGCATTTAGAGGAAGCAATCCTGCTTTTATTCTTGACTTCAAACAGGACTATCCTTCGGCCGAGATCGTCCATTTACATGCAAATTACCGCTCTCATCATACGATTGTCGCAAGTGCAGACGCCATTATTAAGAAGAACCAGCATCGTTACGAGAAAACGTTAAAAGCCGTACGCGTGGAGAAAATTCCGCCGACTCTTTTTTATCCATATGACGAGGAAGAGGAAGCGACCATGATCGTAGCAGATATTCAGGAGAAAATTAAAAACGGTGCAAAACCGAATGACTTTTGCGTGCTGTTTAGAACGAATACAGGAGGCCGCGCGATTTATGAACGTCTTCATCAATCGGCGATTCCGTATCAAACTGATGCTGGCGTAAAAGCCTTTTATAGCAGAAGAATTGTTCGGGTGCTGCTCGCTTTTCTTTCGCTCAGTCAGGATGCAGATGATGTCGCCGCAATGAAGCTGCTGCTGCCCGTTTTCTTTTTAAAGCAGCAAACACTGAATACCATGAAGGCACTGACCATTACGGAAGATTGTTCTATGGTAGAGGCACTTGGAAAGCTAACAGACATTCAGCCGTTTCAGCGCAAAAAACTGCAATCGATCGTTCCCCTGTTTCGTACGTTAAAATCGTTAAAGCCATCTGAAGCTGTAGCGTTTATTGAACAAAGGATGGGACTTGGTGATTATTTAAAAAAACGTGTGAGTGATACGAATGTGCTTGAAAAAGGAACTGATGATGTACGAGATGTGAAAACAGCGGCGAAACGTTTTGAAACGATTGAAGCCTTCCTCGCTCATGCCGAACATATGAAATCTGCTGAAAAGGAAAAATCAGATGAACCAGGCGTTCAGCTCATGACGATCCACCGTGCGAAGGGACTAGAATTCCAAACAGTGTACATCACGAGCGTGGTTGATGGGGCGCTCCCTCATGACTTTGCACTTGATGAGCTGAGAAGCGGTGATGAAGAAGCCATCGAAGAGGAGCGGCGCTTATTATACGTTGCCATGACGAGAGCAGAACAATCCCTTTATCTATCCGTTCCATCATATAGAAGAGGAAAAACGGCTCACCGCTCCCGCTTTTTGTACCCTCTTTTAAAGAAAAATCGTGAATTATTCACACAAAAACAACAGGCCCCCTTTAAACGGAGAGCCTGTTGTTTATTTTTTGTTGTTCATCATTTTAGCGATTGTATTAAAATCAAGCTTTTCTTTTCCACTTGTAATCGATTGAACGATTTTATCTTCCATTTCTTTAGGTACACGTTTGTTTGCAAGCTGCGCCACTTTTTTAATGACACCTCGTACGGTATTCTCATCTTTAAAGTTCGCGTTTTGCAAAGAACCTGCAAGCTTAAAGACATCATTCATATTTACACCTGTTTTATTTTCCACACTTTTAAAGAACTTATTATCCATTCCTTTGCCTCCTCTTTGTGGAGTAATCACCTTACTATATGAAAATAGGCGAGATATGTGCCTATCCTGCTGCCTTGTTAGCAAAGAGAAAGGAAAGCAAAAGGCTTCCCTATTGCTTCCCTCACCTTCTTACTGTTTAGTTAAAGAAAGAAGCACCAACGATGATTAGAAGAATGAAAAGCACGACGACAAGAACAAAAGTTGAACCATAACCGCCGCCGTAGCCGCCGCCATAACCTCCGCAATAACCGCCACCGTAACCGTAACAACTCATATTTAAGCACCTCCTCTTCTCCCTTACAAAATATGAAAAATACATGAAATGGTTTGGACGATCACATAAAAAAGTGCGGAATTTTTATTTCTGCTGTTTAAAGACGTAATCTGCCTCTCCATGACGGATCATGAATGCTTCTGTTTCTTTCGCAAAAGTATCCATTTTCTCGCCAAATGCTTTTAAGTGCTCTTCAAGATCCTTCGCTTTATTCGCTAGATCCATTTCAGCTTTTTCGTGCGCTTGCTCTTTCCCATCATGGGGTTTAGTGAACAAGGAACCGATTAATTGTTCGAATGCATCCATTCTGGTCACCCCTTCTCTCTTACATATGCATCACCCAAAAAAAGGGCAACAAAAAAACCGGATAAATCCGGCTTTTGTTTTTCCCTATTGAGGTTTCTTTTTCTTCCCGCAGCCGCAGCCCGTCTTCTTGATTTTCTTCGTATATACAGATTGTTGATTTGACTGCGCTGGATACCCTTGAAGCATATGTGACGGTGTTTCAGTTGGTTTCATCGCAACCCTTCCTTTCCTATTCCATGTTAGTATATGCATTTTCTTTAAGCGTGTCTGATCAGAATGCCTGTTTATTTCACAAGCTTCGACACGACTGCTTCAATCAAGCCTGCTGCGGCGGCAATCGCTAATAGTAAATTAAGCCACATGCTGATGACAGGAAAAAATATGTATATCGCAAGTAAAGCAGCAGTGCACCACATACCCGTACACCAATAACAGCTTAACAGCTCTCCTATCCAAGATCGCAGTCCCTTCCCCTTAATGACGATATAGGTCTCGACTTCACCTTGTTCGTTTACCTCTTCTTGCTCTTCATGAAATAGACGGCGAAAGGGGGCTGTAATCGTATCAAACACGATCAATCTCGTCAGCCTAAAGGATGCGAGGGCAAATATAGCAAATGACAAAGCGCCGCTCATGGAACCTCCACCTCCTTCATTCTTCTTTTTCCGTCCTTTCTTTATATATGCAAAAAGAAAGACCGCCATGATGAATCGGGTGTAAATAAAATTGGGTTGTACTTTTTCATGCTTTCCGATTCCACCTTGAGCCTCTGCTGCATTAAATAATGTATAGATAAGAAAGGAGTGAAAGTATTGTCTATTGAAGAAAGTGCTGATTTATTATACACACAACTGTTAAACGAATTAATCAGCAATTATGATGATTTCATCGAGATCAAGGATTCCGAAAATGTCACGATTCATAAAACAGATGTAACAGCCGCACTCTCCCTTCAAGCGACCGTAACGACAATCATTACTCTTTTAATTCAAATTCTTGTACCAGATGATGAATTGGCTGCAGACATCACAGAACAGCTTTTAGCTGCACAACAAGTGACAGTTCAAAAGAAAACCGTGATTCAAATCATCAATTGTTATAACGTCACGATTACATTATCTGATGCATCCATTATGAACTCCGTCCAAATTCTCACTCAAACACTGAATGTACTTTTAGTTGAAGCCGGCATTCTTTGACCCTTTCTTTTTCTAACATCATGTATGAAAGAGGTGAAATAATCGTGGCTGAAGAGAACGAAAAAAAGGAGTTTCAAATCAACACTGATGTTGATCCATTAACAAGCCTTCTTGTGAGTGATATTTTAAACAAAAATAATGTCACAGATGATCAGAAAGCAAACCTTTCAGAAGATCAAAGAAGGATGATTTTGAAGCTGGTTCAGGATTTACAAAAGAAAGCAGATGATTTCGTACAGCAGCAGCAGGAGAAAAAGCGTCAGGCAGAGGCAGCAAAACATGCAGAAGAGGTCGAGCCTGAACCACAAGTGCGCCCTAAACGAAATTCACTTCGAGATCGTATCCAGCAGCGCCGTCAAGCGCAGCAAAATAACGATTAAATAAAAATGGGTTGCCTGCTAGGATAAATGCCCGAGACAAAACCAATCATTCCAGCATTTAATAAAGTAAACGGAAGGAGGAAAAGAAATGGATTCTAAACCATACTCTTGGGTCGCTCTAGATCGTAACTGTACACACCACGGCGATTACCATCATAACTACGAAAGAAAAGCAGTTTGTGACGGCCACTATTATGATGATGAAGATGTTTTACAAGACTTTGATCAAGTGAGTGTCACAAAGCAGACATCTGAGGAAGTCATTATCGTTAGAGATTCTTGTGACATTAACGTTTCTTCTGTTGATGCACAGGTTGCAGCATCTATCCAAGCAGCTGTTCAAACAGCGATCATCACCATTACAAACATCTCAATCGCTGATGGTGACCTAGCTGACCGCGTCACGCAAGATCTCTTACAAGCAGCTAGCCACAAACAAACAAATCGCCAGAAACTTGTTATCGAAAACTCTAGAAACGTTACAGTCTCTACAATCGATGCGGACATCTCTATTGCCATCCAAACGCTTACACAGACACTTGTTGCGACGATCGTTGCAATTGGTATCCTCTAATGTACAAAAGCAGAGCGAAAAGCTCTGCTTTTCCTTTTTCTAAAAATACAACAAAGATAAATAGTCATTTACCCACACCAACTAGAGGGCGCATACATATGTTGTTAAGGACTAAAGTCAAATACCTTGTTAAAGGAGCTGAAATCCATGAGCTGCGGAAAACACCATGGCCGACATGATGAAAACTGTGTATGCGATGCGGTTGATAAGATTTTAGCAGAGCAGGAAGCTGTAGAAGATAAATGTCCTACGAGCTGCTACAGTAATTTATTAAGCCCGACAGTTTCTGGAAAAGATACGATTCCGTTTTTACTTTTTGATAAAAAGGGCGGATTGTTCTCTACTTTCGGAAACATTGGAGGATTTGTTGACGATTGCCAATGCTTCGAATCCATTTTCTTCCGGGTTGAAAAATTGCATGACTGCTGTGCCACATTATCTGTATTAAGACCTGTTGATGTACACGGACATACGCTAAGCGTTTGTCACCCTTGCGATCCTGACTTCTTTGGTTTAGAAAAAGCGGACTTTTGTATCGAAGTTGATTTGAACTGTTTCTGCGCGATCCAATGTTTAAATCCAGAACTTGTCGACAGAGTCATGCCAACAAAAGATAAAAAGCATCATCACCACGGCTAACCAATCGCCCGCTCATCTATCTTGTCATAAGTCAAAGCATCCCCTTCCTCACGAATGACAACCAATCATGCGGAGCAGTCAGCAAAAGGCGGCCGCTTCCGCATTGATTGACATTAGATACATCAACCGGCGAGACACGTAATAAAGCTTATAGATGATGATGACAGTGCTCAAACACTCAAACAAATTTCCTTGTATAGGAGGGTTGAATATGAGCCGCAAACATTCATGGAACTGTGTAGCAGAGGCTGTTGAAAACATAAACGACTTACAAAATGCCGTCGAAGAGGATTGCCCGACCAGCTGTTACAGCAATCTCCTTTCTCCATCACATTCATTAGGTGACACTGTCCCGTTTGTTCTATTTACCTCAAAATCAAAACCATTCGTCGCATTCGGAAACGTCGGAGAAGTAGATGCTGGCCCTTGCTTCAGCACTGCATTTTTCAGAGTCGAACACATCTCTGATCACTGCGCAACACTCAGCTTGCTTATTGCATTTGACAAAGATCGTCATATTTTAGATTTTACAGATAAAGATTCCGTATGTGATGTGTTCCGTTTAGAAAAATCAAAGTATTGCATTGAAGTAGACCTTGACTGCTTCTGCGCAATCGAGTGCTTAAATCCAAGACTCATCAACCGTAGCTGCTAACAAAAAAAGTCCCGTTATGGGACTTTTTTTATGTTCATTAAAAACCAAGTGGATGAATAGAAGAAATATCACCAATTGCTAATTCCACTGGATTACCGCCGCCTGCCGTGCGGATGACCACCATATTGTCTTGTCTCTCCATGATGATTCCTCTGTATGTTTTTCCATCGGCTTCAATGAGGCAAAGCGCTCTCGGCATATTATGCGGCAGACTTGTAAGAAAATCGACTTTCTCCTCGATATTCATTTGGCTTAACGGCTTCTTCACTCGTTTTCTTCTTGGTTCTTCTTTTGTTTCATGAAATACGCCTTCTGGTTGTTTTTCTTGTTCTTGTACTGGCTCTCGATTTTGTGAATCATCTTTTTCTTGATTGATCTCCTGCTCTTGCTGTAGCGCAGGCGGCTCTTCTTTTTTCTGCTTTACTTCCTGTGATACAGGTTCTTGCACGCTCTCTTCGATTGCATCCTCTTTGGCGCTTTTTTTGGTTTCTGAAGGTTTTTCTGACTTCTTGCGCTTTCTCACAATATTTTGCATGGCCGGCGCTGATTCATCATAGCTCGGCTGAACAATATACATAAGCGGCTTTTGATTCTCATCACCTTTATTTGACATACTAATCCCTCCCGAATGATTCATTCCTTATATATATGAGAGGACACCCCAAATCAGAAGAAAAATAAAAAACAGCATACCAGTGATTGGTATGCTGCAAATCAATTATTCGTTTAGCGGGCAATGATATGGAAGCCAGAATCAACATGAAGATTCTCACCTGTCATGCCGCGGGATAAATCACTGAATAAGAATAGTGCTGTATCGCCAACTTCTTCAGGAGTCGTTGTACGGCGAAGCGGTGCACGCTCTTCAATATCCTTCAGGATCGTATTAAAGCCGCTGATTCCTTTTGCAGATAACGTACGAATTGGACCAGCAGAAATGCTGTTCACACGGATGCCTTCCGCTCCAAGATCAGCTGCTAAGTATTTCACACTTGCTTCAAGGGCTGCTTTTGCTACACCCATGACATTGTAGTTAGAGACAACGCGCTCTCCGCCTAGGTAAGTAAGTGTGACAATGCTTCCGCCTTCTGTCATGAGCGGACGTGCTGCTTTTGCTACAGCTGTTAGTGAATAGGCACTAATGTTGTGCGCTAAAAGGAAACCTTCACGGTTCGTGTTCAAATATTCACCGACAAGCTCTTCTTTGTTCGCAAATGCAATCGCATGTGCAACACCATGGATGACTTGTACTTTTTCTTTAATCGTTGCAAAACATTTTTCGATTTCTTCATCACTTGTCACATCACAAGGAAGAATAATGGAATCATCACGCTCTAGCGTGCTTGCTAGCTCTTTCACTGATTCTGCCAGACGATCTCCAACATAAGTAAAAATCAAACGAGCTCCTGCTTCGTGAAGTGAACGAGCAATTCCCCAAGCGATGCTTCGTTTATTGGCAACACCCATCACCACAATATTACGGCCTTCTAAAGAAAAGTTCATATGTATTAAAGCCTCCTATTTTTTCAAGACATAGTATTAGTACCTGATCATAATCTTATCACAAATCATGAGATATTGACAATTTCCGTTGAAAGAAAGTTTTTATTTCAGTAAAAAGACCGTCCTCACAAGTGAAGACAGTCTTCTTTTTATGCTTTGACTCTGTTTTGCTGATAAGCAAAGTGGTTAGTCGGTCCGTGCCCAGCGCCAATATTCAGAGGAAATTTGATCGCCTCATGGACAAAGGTTTCTGCCGTTTCAAAGGCTTCCTTCATGGAATGACCTTTTGCTATTTCTGCCGTTAATGCCGCTGCAAATGTACAGCCTGTTCCGTGTGTATGTGGTGTATCAATATGTTCATTCGTGAGTTCAAAAAAGCTTTTTCCATCATACAAAAGGTCTGTAATGAGGCCGTCTGAAGGACTATGACCTCCTTTGATCACAACATAGGACGTGCCAAGCTCATAAAGTCGTTCTGCTGCTCTATGGCGATCGTCTTTTGTCTGAATGCGCATGCCTGTCAGCACTTCTGCCTCAGGGAGATTCGGTGTGACTGCATAACTGACAGGTAGTAACTGTGTTTTCATAGCAGAGACCGCATCTTCATTTAATAAAGAAGCGCCTCCTTTAGCAATCATGACTGGATCGACAATTAGTTTCAAGTCATATTGCTTCGTCTTTTCAGCAACGACACTGATCATGTCGGCACTCCACAGCATCCCTGTTTTAGCGGCATCTGGCAACAAGTCTTCTGCTACTGCATCAATTTGACTTTCGAGCGCCTCGATAGACAGTGGATAAATACCGTGAACACCAAGTGTGTTTTGAGCTGTAATGGCCGTAATGGCGGACATTCCGTACACACCAAGCTCCTGAAAGGTTTTCAAATCTGCTTGAATACCTGCTCCACCACCAGAATCAGTACCTGCGATGGTTAATGCTTTTTTAATCGTCATGTCATCTCACCCTCTCATTAGCCAATCCATTGATGATAAATCGTTCTCGCTTTCGCAATATCATTTGTCCCATGTACAAGCGCTCTGCCATCTTTGAATAAAACGAGCTTGTACTCATCCTTCTGACACGAAAGCAAATAAGGATTTTCCAGCACATCCATTCCTGCTTTCTTTAGCTGACGTGCTACTTCATGCAGCGCCGGGGGTGCCCCTAGTGCACTGCGAATTTGTACGGTATTTCGTCCACATAATACATCTGCTTTTGCTCTTTGATCATATGAGAGAAATGGATATGTCTTAAGACCGCAGCTTGGACATTGTTTCTTTTTTAAAGACGTAACGGATCGAATATCAGATCGCTCGTTTGTCCATAAATCAAACGATCTTAATACCGGCGTGATGTGGTGTCCTGTTAAAAGCTTCAGTGCATCCGCCACTTGATAGGCCGCAACCTGTTGCACAACTGGACTAATAATTCCTGCTGTATCACATGTCATGCCTTGTGCAGGTAAATGCTCAAGCAGGCAATGTAAACATGGTGTTTCACCAGGAATCACTGTGAATTGAATACCATAGCTTGCTACACAGGCCCCGTAAAGGAACGGAATTTGATGTTTGACGGCTGCATCGTTCGCAATCATTCTCACCTCAAAATTATCCGCTGCATCCACGATGATGGATGCCCCGCTGACGTACTCATCAATATTTTGAGCGGTCACGTCAATGACGATGCCTCTCACATGAACGTCACTGTTCACCTGCTTGAGTCTTTTCTCAGCAGCCACAGCCTTTGGCAGCCGATCAAGAACATCTTGCTCTGTGTATAGCTGCTGACGCTGCAGGTTGCTCCATTCAATATAATCTCTATCCAAAATGGTGACAGATCCTACGCCGGCACGGACGAGCATTTCAGCACTCGCTGTTCCAAGTGCCCCAGCCCCAATAATGACGGCCTTTGAGGCGTGTAGCCGTTTTTGTCCTTCTGTTCCAATCGGCCTAAACAGCTCTTGACGTGAATAACGTGTGCTCAAAATGCTGGCATTCCTTCCTGCGGACTGCTGGCTGTTCCATAGTTTTTGAGTGGAATACGGCCTGCCTCGAAACCGAGTCTTCCAGATTCAATCGCCAGCTTCATCGCTTTAGCCATTTTCACAGGGTCCTTTGCGCCAGACACGGCCGTATTCAGTAATACAGCATCAGCGCCCAATTCCATCGCATAAGCAGCATCCTTCGGCGAACCTACACCCGCATCAATAATAACTGGCACCTTTGCCTGTTCGATAATAAACGATAGATTCAGAGGGTTTAAAAGCCCTTGACCTGAACCGATTGGAGAAGCACCTGGCATAATGGCATGGACACCAAGTTCTTCTAATTTCCTTGCCAGCACCACATCATCTGACGTATATGGCAGCACGATAAAACCTTCTTCTAATAGCATTTCAGATGCTTTTAACGTTTCGACTGGATCTGGCAGAAGAGACCTTGAGCAGCCAATGACTTCTACTTTGATCATGTCACACAGTCCAGAAGCTTTCGCTAAACGGGCAATCCGCACCGCTTCTTCCGCTGTACTTGCCCCTGCAGTATTTGGCAGCAATGTATAGGCTGATAAATCAAGCTGCTCTAAAAAATTGGGCTGTGATGGTTCAAATATGTTCATTCTTCGCACAGCAAAGGTCAAAATTTCAGCTTCTGATACGTTGACCGCCTCTTTTTGAACTTCAAATGATGGATACTTTCCTGTCCCTAGTAATAGTCTTGATGTAAATGTTTTTCCGCCAATGCGCAGCATGGTGTCATCCTCCTCCTACAAAGTGAACGATTTCAATCGTGTCATTTGGTTGAATTTTTACCTGTTGAAAGGCTTCTTTATCTATAATTTCTTGATTTTTTTCAACGATCACCACTCGGTTTTCAAGTTGATAGGCTGATAGCAGATCAAAAATCGTGCCATTTTCCTTATCGAAATCAACCATTCTTCCATTCAATTGAATTTTCATACGAACAATGCCTCCTTTCGCCCAATACGAAACGCATGAAGCCATTCCTTGTGAACAGACTCGCCCGCTATTAAGCCGCGAATGATTTCCCCCGTAATTGGCGCAAGTAAGATGCCATTTCGGTAATGTCCCGTTGCAAAAAGAATACGCTCGTCTTCTGGATGTTTTCCGATATAGGGGTGCCGGTCGCTTGTCGCTGGCCGAAGACCTGCCCAGCATTGATCAATCGACATCTCTCGAATAGAAGGCATGAGCTGAGATGCTTTGTGAATAACTGCTTCAATACCGCCAAGTGTCGGAATGGCCTGCCAGTCATTCGGCTTCATCGTTGCACCAATCACTAGCTTACCGCTATCCCTTTGAACGATATAACAATGATCATGATAGATGGTGTGTGCAAGCGCTGGACCGTTATTCCAAACAGACACGCATTCTCCTTTTACGGGATAGAGAGAATGTGATAAACCCAGTTCTTCTAAAAAACGGCCTGACCATACACCACTTGCTACAGTCAGATGATCACATGTGAAGATGCCTTTAGCTGTACTGACTGTCAAAGTTTCTTTTCCCCTCTTCACATCGATAACGGGGGTAAACTCCTTCACATCCGCTCCGTGCCGAACAGCCGCCTGCCAAAAAGCCCTGCATACCGCATATGGCTCGACATGTACATCATCTTCTATCAATCCTGCTCCTACGATGTCATCTGCAATTTGAGGCATACGTTCTTTTACGCTGCTTGCTTCAAGCCATTCAAATGTGGGCAAATGCTGCATCCGGCAAAGCGCACGCTTTTCTTGTTCTGTAAAAGCCACCTTCATAATCCCGCCCACTGATGTCCGAATATCAATGCCCGATTCATGCTGAAGGTCGACTGTTAATTTTTCATATAAAGCCTGACTTTGTCTGCCTACTTGAAAGAAAATATCCTCATCACCTTCTCCTTCAGCATGTGCACCCAGCATGCCAGCAGCCGCACTTGTCGTTTGCTTCCCGATCTCATTTGCCTCAAATAAGACAATCTGCTTTCCTGCTTTTGCAAGGTGATAAGCGATCGACATCCCTATGATTCCACCACCAATGATTGCAACATCATAATGCTTGTTCATAAGGATTCTCCTTTCGCTTTTTAGAAAATGTTTGCGCCATTTTGCGCGGCTGAGGATGAGCAAAAATCCCCGACATGACGGCTATTCCTTTTAACTCAACATGCATCAATTCTGGCAGTCGTTCTGGTGTGATTCCACCAATGACAACGACTGGAATGGACAGCGCAGAAGTCATGTCTTCCACAATCTTTATGCCTCTCGCCTGAAGTCCGGGTTTGCATGCGGTATCATACACATGTCCAAACATGACATACTCTGCCCCGTTCTTCTCTGCTGCTTTGGCTTCTTCTATCGAATGAACCGATACCCCCGCATGGAGGTGAGGAAATTTTTGTCTTAATTCCTTTGGCGAAAAGCTGTGTCCAGGAAGATGAACCCGGTGAATATTGGTCAGCAGCGCAACGTCAACTCGGTCATTGATAATCAGCTTTTCTTTCGGAACACCTTCTGCTAGAAGTTGTTTCACGAGGTGAACCAGCTCACCTGCTGCCTTCGATCGTTCACGAATATGAATAAAGTCTACTTCAGACGCAATGTCTTTTATTTGCTTGATGAGCTCCCTGACAGGAAGCGTATCATTTGTCACTGCATGGAGTTCCATTTGCACCAACCCCATCTAAGCATGCTGTCTGCCACATTTCTTTTTCATACGCCATCTCCCAGAAATGGTATTCGTAATAGCTCGAAATCACGAAATTTTCTTTCATATTAGCCCGCACATGTTCTGGCGCTTTTTCTGCAAGTTCATCAAAACGGTTCACCTGTTCAAAAACAAGCTCTTTAAACCAATCCCCGCCATATGTCAAAATCCATTCTTGATAAATCGGATGGTCAGGAGTTGTTTGTTTCAGTTTTTCTCCTACCTCATAATAAAGCCAGTAGCACGGCAATAATGCGGCTAAAATTTCTTCAAAACGACCGCTTTTCACAGATCGGTACATATGCGAGGTATATGCATAAGCAGTTGGAGAAGGTTTAAAGTTTGCCAGCGCTTCATCAGAGATCTGGAGCAGTTCTGTGAACTTTCTATGCAGTGATAGCTCTGCTTCATACGTACCCTGCGCATGATATGCCATTCTGCCTGTCGTATGTAAGTCCTCACTAATGGCGGCTCCATACGACTGTACTTTTGCAAAATGAGTTAAATAGTACGAATCCTGCATCACATAATAAGTGAAACGATCGAGTGAAAGTGTGCCATCACCAATCCCTTTCACAAAAGGGTGTGTAAAGCTCCCATTCCACCATCTAGCTGCTGCTTCTTTACATTCGTTCGAAAATGTCATGTTCCTCTCCTCCTGTTTTTCCATATAAAAAAACCACTTTCCGCGTGGAAAGTGGTTTGGAATTTGTAAAAAGCATAGTCAAACACCGCACCACTTCCCTACGCAGGTATGAACCTGTTCAGGTAATGAGGGTCTAAAAGTTACACTTTTATCTCAGCCCTTTTAAAGGACTCCCCTAGTGGATCAAACATATATTGTTGTACCTCTATCTTAATCAGGATTTGTTCATCGGTCAAGGGTTCATTGCAACTCTAATTGGGCTCTAAGTCCTGCCACATACTCCCGGGAGCCAGACACAAGCACGCGGTCACCGCTTCTAAGCGTCGTATCCCCATGCGGTACTAAGCTGTCAATTCCTCTAAAAATACGGACAAACACCAAATCGCCGGTAAAAGGAAATTCCCTCAGCATGACATTATGATACCGATGATTGTTCATTTGAATTTGATACAAAGAAGAATCCTCATTTGTTAACAAGCGAATCGCATCAGGTGCTTCAATCAATGCCCTCAGCACCGTTTTAGATGATAGGAAGTTAGAAAAGGTATCGATCCCTGCTTCCTTTAATGTCAGCTCGGCTTCTGCTTTGTTGACACTTGCAATGACTTGTTTAGCTCCTTCTTCTTTTGCAAATAAAGCAATTTCCTTATTTTTCGTTTCACTGCCTGTAGCCACAACGAGCACATCCTCTTGCCCGATGCCAGCCTGCCTGAGCGTATCATCGTCATATTGTTCAATCGCTTCAACTTCAAAGATGGAGTCAGCAAGCAAGGCTTCTTTATTTTCCTGAAAGACGTGTAAAATACGGATGTCATATTCATCCTGATGTAAATCAAGCGTCACAGGTAACGTCAGCTGATTCGCTCCAATAAACGTCACACGCTTTTTATGATTGGTTTCACGTTCTTGTTTAAATAACGCCTTAAACCAAACAGGCGTTAAAATACTCGTGAGCACAGCGACTAGAATGAGGGCTCCTGACATTTTATGATCAATGACACCAAGCCGCTCACCAATCGTTGCAGCCGCAATAACTAGGGATAACGTCGAGGTTAATAAAAAACCAGAACCAATGACCTTTTTCATGTCATACCATTTTTTTAAATAAAGAATCGGAACGAGTTTACTAAGCAATAATGCAATAAACAGTAGCGGAATCATGATCATGATGGTTGGATCTTTAAAGAGTGACCATATATTCAGGTCCACACCGACCATCACAAAAAAGATCGGAATTAAAAATCCATAGCCAAATGAGTCCAGCTGCTGTACGAGTTCTTTATTAGGCGAAAGAAGAGACACAAGCACACCTGCTAAAAAAGCCCCCAGAATATTTTCAGCACCGAGTGATTCAGATAAGGCAACTAAGACTATAATGAGAGTAAAGATGGCTCTTGTCCCAATTTGCACCGTTCCTTTTGACATGGACTGAAAAATGGACTTTGTCTTAAATACCCGGCCAAATAAATAAAGAAGAATACCTGCCGCAAATAATAATAAGAGCAACCACATGTTCCCTGTTCCATCGCCATAAATGGAGGAAAACACAGCAAGTAAAATCATTGTCACCAAATCAGCAATGACGGCTACAAGCAAAATGATTTGACCAATATTCGTTTGCATCAACTTTTCCTCTTTTAAGGTAGGAACTACCACACCCAATGAGATGGTGGAAATAATAAGCGTCATTAAAAAGGCATTTTGAATAAATCCTGCAAGGACAAACGCATAAGACAGGATAAAGGACATACAAAATACGCCAACAAAAATAATGGTCGCTGTTTTAAATGTATTCGGTTCTTTTAAACCATTTGGCAGTTCTCGCGCTTTCTTCTTTGATTCAAAAGAAGAAAAATCTATTTCAAGTCCACTTAAAAACATAAGAAAAATAAAACCTAGCATGGATAACGTATCTAGCCATGCGTCGTGTTCAACAACTAGTTGAAGACCGCTTTTTCCAATGATGAGCCCCATGATGATTTCAGCGACAACGACCGGGATGGTCAGCTTAAATCGGTGCAATAAAATGGGGGTGAAAAAGGCTACAATAATAACGACAACGAGTGATGAAACAGATGTATGCTCCATTGGCTAAAGCCTCCTAACATTCATGTTTAATTTTTAAGTTTTACGTTAAAGCATTGATTCTAACAATTGCCCAAATGAAATGAAAGCCATTCGTTATATTTTCTAAAATTCAAACTTCTTTATATCCGATAAATGGATGAAAAAATCAGGAGGAACCTTTATGAAATTCGATATCATCGGCGATATCCACGGCTGCTACGAAGAGCTGCTTACCCTCATACACAAACTAGGATACGAACTCAAACATGGACTACCTGTCCACCCTGATAAGAGAACACTGGCCCTTGTAGGTGATTTAACAGACCGCGGCCCTCGATCAGTTGCCGTCATGCAATTTGTCATACACGCCTATTCTAAGGGCGCCATCCGCTATGTGCCTGGCAACCATTGTTTTAAGCTGTATCGCTATTTGAAAGGAAATCCCGTTAAATTACTGCACGGCATTGAAACAACGGTGAACGAAATCAAAAACCTGCCACATGATGAACAAACCATTTTATCACGTGAATTTAAACATTTATTTGAAAAGGCGCCGCTTTATGATGTACTCATTCCGAATGAACTGATCATTGCACACGCAGCGATGAAGGAAAAGGATATTGGCAAAAAACCGAACAAACAGATGAGGTCTTATCTATTATTTGGAGCAGTCACCGGAGAAACATGGCCAGACGGTCGACCTGTCAGGAAGGACTGGGCAAAGGAATATCACGGAAAACCATGGATTGTGTACGGGCATACACCCGTAAAAGAACCAAGATTTATCGGTAGAACGGTTAATATTGATACAGGCTGCGTCTTTGGCCACCAGCTCTCTGCTCTTAGATACCCAGAACTTGAGACAGTATCTGTTCCTTCATCTATGCCATATGATGATTCAAGGTTTCAGCATTTCACGCAATAAAAAACCCGGTCCACCATGACAGGTGACCGGGTTTACTTGTTTACTGAAGCAA
Organism: Bacillus sp. FS02; assembly: GCF_024398395.1. NCBI lineage: Bacteria > Bacillati > Bacillota > Bacilli > Caryophanales > Bacillaceae > Bacillus > Bacillus sp. FS02. The sequence goes on from NZ_CP074101.1 coordinate 746,570, forward strand.
TAGTGTCATATCATCCGGCAAAGGAGCCGAAAAGGTCATGGACTCCCCTGTTATCGGATGCGGAAAAACAAGGATTTCACTATGAAGTGCCTGCCTGCCTATTCTCTCGCTTGTTCCACCATATAGCGTATCTCCAACAAGCGGATGACCAAGGAATTGCATGTGAACACGAATTTGATGAGTTCTTCCCGTTTCAAGGGTAAGGGACACATCAGACATATCTAAATGAGTATGTACTGTCCGCACCGTATAATGTGTTACGGCTTCCTGACCAGATTCATCCACCATTCGTTCAATAATGCTGTCCCCTTTTCGAGCAATTTTTGCTCTAATTGTTCCTTCTTTTTGCGTGATCATGCCATGTGTCATGGCTCTATACGTTCGCTTGACTTCCCCTTTTTTCTGCGCCTTTGATAAAAGGCTGTGTGCAAAGCGATGTTTAGCGACTAACATGACACCAGAAGTATCACGATCAAGACGGTTCACCAAGTGGACAGTCAGCCGAACGGACTGCTCAGCATAATGGTGAAGCACCCCATTTGCAATACTATGCTCAGGGTGCTCTCGAGAAGGAATCGATGGGATATACGGCTTTTTATTCAGCACAAGCACGTGCTCGTCCTCAAATAAAATATCAAGCGGAATGGCCGCAGGTTTTAGCCCTTCACTCACTTTTTCCTCGGGGAATAAAATGGTGAGCCTGTCTCCCTCGCGCAGCTCATATCTCACGGTCACATGCTCTCCATTAATCAGAAGGTCACCGCCATCAAATTTAATATCTGTCAGCATTCGTTTTGAAATGCCAAGATCGATTAAATAGTCCTTCAGCAGCCTGCCTTCTTCTTTGGCTGATATGGTTTTGTTTATCTTAAAGTATTCCAGCGAGAACAACCTCTTTCTTATTCTCCTTTGCCGATAAAGGAATCTTGCACCCTTTTCCAAAACGGAAATGGTCTAAATCGGGCAAACCGGACATTCTCGTCTGCCACTCGGCATTGAATGGATTTCACATCTTTATGCAGCAGCGACAAATGATCTATCGTCACCTGAAAATCCACATCATTAATCGGTTTGATCACACACGTATGGTGGTCCGGCAAAATGAGCGGCGAACCGACCGTTCTAAACACTCTGTTGTTGATTGAAGCCATTTCTGCCAGCTGGATCGCCCTAATGGATGGGTGAATAATAGCCCCGCCAAGTGCCTTATTATAGGCTGTACTGCCAGATGGTGTAGACAAACAAAGACCATCTCCTCTGAATGTTTCAAAAAGCTGACCCCTAATCTCAACATCTGCCACAAGTGTACCTTCCATACTTTTAATCGTACATTCATTCATTGCTAAATATTTTTCTTCTCGGCCCCATCGTTGTACCTGACGATGACTTCAAGAATCGGATATTCCACAATATGATAAGGCGTTTTGGCAATGGCTAACACAAGCTTTTCAATTTCACTCGGGACCCAGTCCGCATAAAAACCAAGATGGCCTGTATGCACGCCGACAAAAGCGGTTTCGTTCAGACGGTTGCTATACCGGTGAAAAGCGTATAAAAGGGTTCCGTCTCCGCCAACTGTAATGACGAGATCGGGTTCCTCTTCATTTAATTCCATTCCAAAATCCAATAAGTAGGTCTGTATTTTATTTTTTAGTGTGTCAGATACAGAATTCCCTTTCGAAGAAACTGCAAATTTCATGAATTCTTCTCCTTTTCCACCTTGCTGCGACGAGAAAGCAGCATCATATTTGATCAAGCTTAGGCTCAGCTATCGTTTTTCTTTTTCCGGGAAAATGCCACTTGCGCTTCTTGAATTTCCCCTCTGATTTCAGACATCTCATCATCAAGAAGAGATGCTGCCTCAGAAGCTCTTTGAAGGCGCTGCTTGACCTTCTCCGGGATATTCCCGCTATATTTATAATTCAGAGAATGCTCGATGGTCGCCCAAAAATTCATGGCTAATGTACGGATTTGGATTTCGACGAGGAGCTGCTTCTCTCCATTGATCGTTTGCAGCGGATATAACACAACAAGGTGGTACGAGCGGTATCCGCTTTCTTTATGTTCTGCAATATAGTCGCGTTTATCTACAACCACGAAATCTTTTCGTGACTGAAGCATTTTCTTGACGACTTGTATATCTTCTACAAATTGGCACATAATGCGAAGCCCTGCAATATCCTGCATCGTTTCAATCTCATGCATCGGGATGTTTTTACGCTTTGCCTTTTCCAATATGCTGGCAACGGGTTTCACTCGGCCAGTGACAAATTCTACTGGTGAATGGTCATCCTCAAATTCATACAGTTTTCGGATGCCTTTTAGTTTCACTTTTAATTCTTCGACTGCTTGCTTATATGGTGCGAGGAATTGATCCCATTGTTTTTTGTCCATGAAACTTCCCCCAATTCCAAATACCTAATTATTTCAGAGGAATGTGCTCTTCACTTTCTCTTCCATATCTCCGTAATTGGCATTGTCTTTAATATTGTCGATTAAATAGTTTAATTCCTGATGAAGTTGAATGAGTTCTAGCGTTTGCTCTTCCGCCGCCAAATAGACAGGGATTTCACGATTCATTGCTTCTTTTAATGGAGCCCATGTATGTTCTCCTAAAATAAGATACGTAAAAGACTCCTCAGTCTCAAGTATGTAAACGAACGCAAAGTGATCAGAATCAACAAGCATTTGTCCTGATGCTTTTGCTTTTTGAATTTGCTCATCTGACTGGACCGTCAAGATCAGCCTGTCTTCTTTTAAAGTTGCTTCTGTGATTTCAATTCTGTTTTGCATCATGATCTCCTTTACAACAAAGTACAGCTTTATTTTATCATATCAAGTTCAATATTGATAAACCGAACTTTTTGAGAAAATTTGATTTCTCCATTTCGTTGTTCATTTTGCCTCATTTAGCATCTATATACGTCTCTTTTTAAGGAATAAATAAGAAAAAAAGAAGCTTTTCATGTACAATAATCATATTTCCTCTAAATGAAAGGTTGATGTCAAAATGGCACAGGAAATTGAGATAGAACTAAAACAATTATTAATGAAAGAAGAATTTGAACAGCTAAAAGAATATTTTCAATTAAAGGACGAGGACTTCCACACTCAAACCAACTATTATTTTGATACACCTCAATTTGATATAAAATCCAAATTCGCTGCATTACGAATGAGAGAAAAAGGCGGGCAGTGGGTCCTCACATTAAAGGAACCGCATGAGATCGGCCTTCTGGAAACCCACCAAACGATCGATCCTCCCGCAAGTCTTGAACATTTCCAACTGCCAGAAGGTGAAGTGGCAGACAGATTAGTACACCTTCACATTCAAAAGGATCAAATCGTCTATTTTGGTTCACTGGAAACGTCAAGAGCAGAAAAAATGATCAAAGAAGGCTTAATTGTTTTGGATCACAGCCGATATTTAACAGTAGAGGACTATGAACTTGAATTTGAAGTGAGTGATTTAGACATTGGACAAGCTGCTTTCATAGCATTGCTTCAGCAATTTCAGATCCCACCAAGACACACGAAAAACAAAGTCGTACGTTTTTATGAAGAAAAAATGAAAACAAAAGAATAGATGAATTCCTTGAAGGAGGAACATGATGAACGTCAATCAACTTCAATCCTTTATGCAGCTTCAAGCACTCAAAACGTTACAATCTGATAATGGACAAACACAACTCACAGCTGGACAAGAATCAAGCGCTGAGACTTCATTCCAGTCGCTGTTGCAAGATTTTTTAGGCGGATCAGAATTATCTCGTCTCCCGCTTTCCATTTCTGCTTTCATGGGGTCGGACCCATCAACGTCTCCGAACACGCAATATGCACGAATGAACCCATATTTATCTGCGATAGCAGGCAGTGAACAGCTTCAATCTCAGTCTCTTTATGCAAATGACAGCCAATTGAATACCGCAAATGGTATTGGAAACGTCTTAAATAACAGCTACACACCACCGCTTCAAAAAGCTGTTTCAGGCTCTTCATCAAAAGAGATTAATCAGATCGTCTCACAAATGGCTCAAAAGCACGGAGTTCCAGAAAAGCTGATCCACGCAGTGATCAAGCAAGAATCCGGTTATCGCACGAATGCTGTCAGCCATGCAGGTGCACTTGGACTGATGCAGCTTATGCCGTCTACTGCTAAATCACTTGGCGTGAACAATGCCTTTGATGCAGCCCAAAACATTGAAGGCGGAACGAAGTATTTAAAACAAATGCTGCAAAAATATAGTGGAAATGTCTCACTTGCCTTAGCCGCTTATAACGCAGGCTCAGGGAATGTAGATAAGTACGGAGGCATTCCTCCATTTAAAGAAACACAAAATTATGTAAAGAAAATCACAGCTCAATATTTCGCCTAAACCGAAGAGAATAACCTCTTCGGTTTTTTGTATGTCGCTTTTCACCCTTTTTTGACTGAATGTGTTATGATATGGTCAATTGAACACGGACCCTGTCTCCCTCACTATTCCCAAAGGACCAAAGCGGTTTGTTTGTGGAATTGAGTAGAGGTTGTTAAAATAAGTATACAAGAATAGAAACAACAAAATAGAACAAACTGAATATCACTTTTGAAATACATGAAATTCGCAATAGGGTGAGCCATCCTATTAGCTACGAGTTAAAGGAGTAGTCAACATGGTACAATCGTTTAACGCACCTTACGAAGCGGTTGGAGAGGAACTTCTATCGCAACTTGTTGATACTTTTTATGAAAATGTAAAGTGTCATCCTTTGCTTCATCCTATTTTCCCGGATGACTTAAAAGAAACAGCAAGAAAACAAAAACAGTTCTTAACTCAATATTTAGGCGGACCGCCGCTTTATACTGAGGAGCATGGTCACCCAATGCTACGGGCGAGACATCTCCCTTTTCCGATTACTGAGGAGCGAGCGGACGCATGGCTTGAATGCATGGAGGATGCAATGGATCAAGTAGGACTAACCGGCGATATTCGTGACTTTTTATTTGAGCGACTGTCTTTGACGGCTCGTCACATGGTCAACCAAATACCTGAAAAGGACAGACGATCTTGAGCTGCAATCCGCATGAGCAATATTTCTCACATTGTCACGGACATCCTCAAAAGCCGATTGAAATCTATGTATTCATTGATCCTCTCAGCCCGGACTGCTGGTTATTAGAGCCATCAATTAAAAAGTTGAAAATGAAATATGGCCGTTTCTTCACTTTACGAACGGTTACAAGTTCTAGTATTAATGCTTTGAACCGCAAACGAAAAAAACATTTGCTAACCGAAGCGTGGGGGAAATTTGCCACGAAAACTCAGACCAAAAAAGAACAAATGCTGTCTGAACAAATTGTGACATCACCTTATCTCGCCTCTCTTGCATTAAAAGCAGCTGAACTTCAAGGCAGAAAATGTGGAATGAAATTTTTACGACTCATTCAAGAATCGCTTTTTTGCCATCAGCAGGACGTCACCAGTGAACAAGTCTTGCTAGAAAATGCAAAAACGGCTGGACTGGACATTGAAGAGTTCCAGCGAGATATCCATTCTCAAAGTGCTGTCAAAGCGCTCCAATGTGATATGAAAATCGCAGCTGAAATGGATGTGTCTGAGCTTCCCACTTTCGCCTTTTTTAATACGATCAATGGTGAAGAAGGATTAAAGATTTCAGGTGCATATTCTTATGATATTTACGAGGAAATTCTCTTTGAAATGATTGGCGAAAAACCAACACCTTCAGAACGACCGCCAATTGAATGGTTTATCGCTTACTTTCAATTTGCATCAGCAAAAGAAATTGCCGTTGTATATGACCTGACACTTGAAGAAGTTGAACGCGAGATGAAAAAGCTCGCATTTGCTAAAAAGGTAGAACGTGTACAAGTACATCAAGAAATGTTTTGGCGTTATACAGAAGGAGACAATCATTCAGATCTTGATGTCTACCGCTGTGAGAATGAACATGGGTGCTGACCCATGTTTTTTTCTTTATCCCCTAAAGAACACTTGTTCTATTTATAAGTACGAAGAAACCGCGCCGGGATAAGCGCGGTTTCACTATGTCTTAACGACAACAAAGGGGATGGGAGAAATTTTTCACGGTCAAACAAAGGGGTAATGTTTGTATGTGATTAATTTCACATCTGTAGTATATCAAATTTTGTCGACTTATGACAACCGATATACTATATGTTCATATTTTTGTCACAAAACATAAGAGGACTGTCACTTTCATATAGTGAAAGTAACAAAAAAATGGGGGATCTGCATGCGCAGCACAACCATTGGACTTGTTGCCATTGGCTTATGTTTCTGTTTAAATATATTAGGCTTAATGAAGATGCTGCCTCTTTACCTGACATCTCCACTCCTATTCGCTTCCATACTCTTTACACTCTATCGAATGAATCACCGAAAAACCTTCAAAGGTTTTAAAGCGTAATCATTGAATGTACAAACCTCGTTCATATAGACGAGGTCTAGCGTATAGGCAAACCCTCGCATTCGGTGTCAGTCCTGCGTGCAAAGGTTTTCTATCACGCTAAAAAGAAGTCAAAGGGCTAAAATCAACTTCATTTTAGCCCTTTGTCAACAATCTGGTCTTTTTTATTTCAAGAAAAAACTCCTGCCAAAAGGTGAGTTTGCACTCACACATCTGACAGAAGTCTTCTCGTTACTCACTAGTCTTTGAGATGAGCTCTTCCATTTCCTTTAATTTTTCTTCAAACAATTGACATGCTGCCTCAATTGGTTCTTTTGATGCCATATCTACACCAGCTTTTTTCAGCACGTTGATTGGATAGTCAGAGCTTCCTGCTTTAAGGAAGTCTGTATAGCGCTCCACTGCAGGTTTCCCTTCTTCTAAAATTTGTTTACTTAATGCCTGAGCCGCACTATAGCCTGTCGCATATTGATACACATAATAGTTGTAATAGAAATGCGGAATTCGCGTCCATTCTAATCCGATTTCCTTATCCACAACCATACCGTCGCCAAAATACTTCTTATTCAGGTCGTAATACAGGTTCGTCATGAACTCTGGCGTTAATGCCTCCCCTTCTTGCGCTTTCACATGAATCAGGTGCTCGAACTCTGCAAACATCGTTTGTCTGAATACCGTCCCTCTAAATCCTTCTAACAAGTGATTGAGCACATACAAGCGCTGCTTTTTGTCCTCTAAATGATTGAGTAAGTATTCACCTAGTAATGCTTCGTTTGTTGTAGAAGCTACTTCCGCTACAAAAATGCTGTAGTTTCCGTACGGATATGGCTGATGCTTTCTTGTATAGTAGCTATGAACAGAGTGACCAAATTCATGAGCCAGCGTAAATAAATTATCAATATTATTTTGCCAGTTCATTAAGATATAAGGATTCGTACCATAGCTTCCAGAAGAATACGCGCCGCTTCGTTTCCCTTTATTCTCATAAACGTCTACCCAGCGATTTTCGAGTCCCTCTTTTAATACCGAAACATATTCTTCTCCTAATGGCGCTAACCCTTTCAGCATATAATCCTTTGCTTGGTCATAGGTCAGCTTCATGCCAGCATCTTTTACTAATGGTGTATACAAGTCATAATTGTGCACTTCATCAAGCTTTAATACCTTTTTACGCAATTCAATGTAGCGGTGTAATAAGGGTAAATATTGATGAACTGTATCAATTAGATTGTCATACACTTCTTCAGGAATACTGTTGCGTGATAGCGCTGCTTCTCTTGCCGATTTGTATTGACGTACTTTCGCATAAAAATTATCCTTTTTAATCGAGCCGCTGAGTGTAGACGCCAAAGTATTCTTATATTGATCATACGTTTTATAAACGGCTTTAAAAGCATTCTTTCTCACTTCACGATCATCACTGTTTAAAAAAGTAATGAAGTTGCCATGAGTAATTTTCTTTTCTTCTCCATTTTCATCCTTAACAGAAGGGAACGAAATATCTGCATTATTAAACATACTAAACGTAGTGGATGATGTTGTTAAAGGTTCAGAGGCTTCAGCTAATAAAGCTTCTTGCTCCTCACTTAAAATATGCGGACGCTCTTTGTTAATTTCTTCGAGAGCGTGAGAATAAAGTTTTAATTCTTCTTTTTCCAAAATAAATTGCTGCAGCTTATCTTCTTGAATAGATAAAATCTCCGGAACAATATAGGCAGATGTACTAGACAGCTGTGTAAATAAATTGGATGCTTTATCATTTAAAGCCTGAAATGATGAATTTGTTGTATCTTCATCATATTTCATATGCGCATATGTATAAAGCTTGCCAAGCTTTTCAGAAAGTTGATCCTGAAATGTTAGGGCTTCATACAAGACATCAGCAGAATGGGCCAGCTTGCCTTTAAATTGGGCGAGCTTCGGAATTTCTTTTTTTACAGCTTCGAATTCCTTATTCCAAGAATCGACACTTTCAAAAATATCTTCAAGGCGCCATTTGTTTTCTTCTTTTACTTCGCTTCTGTCTGGTAAATGATTGTTGTTATTTTGTGAAGTCATATGAATCCCCCTTGCATGAGTTGTGTTGAACCAACCTTTCGGAAAGTGAAAGAAATTGGTGTTGTATTTATCTTCTTTGTTTTGAACTATGTTTGTCAAATCATATGCAGAAATAAATACCAAACAAACTAAAAAAATGAGAAAAAAGCGTTTCTTTCTATTCAATAGCAGCACCACCTTTTTCTTATCATGATCAAAGTGGGCATGAAACATGCTAATGAAATAAGAAAGCATCTCGTTTTATCGCTTCATCTGCTGTTCGTATAGGCTTTTGATTCGACGTTACTTGATAATTACCCTCTTTCGTCATGTATAAAAACCCTAGTTTCACAAGCGCCCGTACATATGAAATGATCACCTCTTTGATTTCTTCTATTGTGACATTGGTATATCGGAGCTTCACTTCTTTATTCTGGACACATCGCTCAATTTCTTTTAAAAGAAGATGAATGGTCACTTGTTCTTTTCCCGTTCGAACCATCCAATCATAAAGACATCCTTGCCACACATAAACAGGGCTTGAAAAGATATATGCTTCTGTCAGGGGGATAAATAGTTCTGTCGGTAGAAATGGCCATGCTGTTTGATGATGCTCATAAAAAATGGTTCTTAAACGCTTGCTTTCATTTGCTAAAATGCGGGGTGGCCGCTCCCTAAATTGCCGAATACACTTGAGCCACTCTTTATACAATCGATGATTGCTCGAGGAAACAGATAAGAGTGCTGGTAGTTGGCGATAAGCTGAAGGCGGTCTAACGGTCATTGAAGCACATATTTTCGTTGGCTGAAACACGAGAAGTTGATCCAGGTGGATAAATCTATTTTGGATCGGACAATAAAAAATGAGTCTCCTATTCTTTGACTGCCTTAAAATTCCCCAATGAATGGAGGAGAATGAAAAGAGCTGGCCAGCCATTCGTTTTAAACGATTCGCCCCTATGATCCATATAGGATAGAGCCCCGCAGCACGGAGACCTTCCGTTCGTTTATGCAGCTCTTTCCACGAAATATTTGCGCATTGAAATTCAATGGCATAGCTTTTATTTTCTATATCGACGGTCACATCAGGGCGCTGCTGAATGTTTGAAACATATTTCTCTAGTAACGGCTCATATCCAAGCTGCGTGAGCCAATCCTTAAGAGCAATCTTCCCTGCCTGATGATAAGCTGTTTCACCGGTGGACGCTAATGGACATGCCGAGAGCTGTTTATGTGCAAAATGATGGACACGATGCTCACCTAGCTTTAATAGAACCTCCTGCCTACATTCAGGACAGTAAAATTTGCATGTAGCTCTTACATGCTCTAGCCGCCTTTTAGTCAGATGTTGTGTGATGCGAATCAGCTTGCCATTCTCCATGATCGCTGCATTCATATATTTCACCCCTTGCTCTTTGATGACCGTATTATAGCTTTTTCTCTCATCAGGAAGCGAATATCGAAAATGAACTTTTATCGTATCAAAACGCGATTTTAACCTACTTTCCCTTATTAAAATAAAAAATCCCCCTTTTAGAAAAGGGGGAAAATACAATTTTTATAAAAGAGGTGATAATAATCTTGCTGTTGATTCAAACAGCCTCACCCTCAAAGGTCTCTTCGCAAATTCTTCTGGAACAATTTCATGCGACTGCTCTAAATCACCTAAGAAGTCGTTGACCAGCTTCTCTGTACTTTTTGTTTTATAGAGGAAAGCATTCACTTCAAAGTTCAGATGAAAACTTCTCATATCCATATTTGCTGTACCAATTGATGCTAGCTCACTATCCACAATGATAAACTTACTATGCATAAAGCCTTGATCATATTCGTATACCTTCGCACCTGCTTCTAAAAGTTCGGGGAAGTATGAACGGGACGCATGAAATACAATGCGTTTATCTGGATTTTTCGGTGCAATGATTCGTACATCGACTCCGCTCAAAGCAGCAATTTTCAGTGCGGACAAAATATCATCATCAGGTACAAAATAAGGTGAAGCAATCCAAATTGATTTTTTGGCTGAGATAATCATGGAGAAAAAGAGATTTTTAATGACTTCCCACTGTTTATCAGGACCACCAGCAATCATTTGTACGCCTTCTGCTCTACTCTCCATATGGCTGAAATCTTTAAAATAATCCACACCCGAGCACCTTTCATTGGTCATGTAATACCAATCCTGCATAAAAATCTGCTGCAAATCACGAACGGCCTCACCTTTAATCATCAGGTGCGTATCACGCCAAAATCCATATTGTCTGCTTCTCCCCATATATTCGTCCCCAATGTTAAGTCCGCCGACAAATCCTACTTCTCCATCAATCACCACGATTTTCCGGTGATTTCGGAAATTGATTTTATTATTTAATAAGGGCAGTCTCACTGGTAAAAACGGAACGATCTGCACGCCAGCCTTTTCTAAGTCAGCAATATATTGACGGGAAAGTTTTAGGCTGCCTACATCATCATATAAAAAGCGGACAATCACACCACTTTTTGCTTTCTCGATTAAAATGTCCTTTAATTCTTGTCCCAGATCATCATGACGGAGAATATAATATTCTAGGTGAATGTGATGTGTTGCTTTTTTGATCTCTTCAAAAATATGAGAGAACGTTTCTTCTCCATTGGTCAGAACTTTAGAGGATGTGCGATACGTAATAGGGGTATGTCCAAGTCTGTGGGCCAGCTTAAATAAGAGCTGCTGATGGTCACCCATATGAGTCATTTTTTCAATCGCTTCTCTGTGGATACGTTCATCTTCCTGGACAAGCTGTTCGTCTAGTACCGCTTTCTTTTCAAAAAGTCTGCGCTTTTTAATATTGCGTCCAAAGAAAATATAAAACAAAAACCCGAAAAGCGGAAAGCTCCCAAGCAGCACAAGCCACGTAATCGTTTGAGAGGGGTTTCTGTTTTCTAAGAAAATGACAAACCCGATGAAAATAATCGATAAAGTGAATAGAACACTGACGGAACTTAATACACTTACCGCTAGATCACCGGCAAAAATTTGGATAATCAAATAAGCACCTATCGTAATGATAAGAAAAAATAGAACTTTGACTACATTTCTCATTTCATTTTCTCCTTGCCGATCACTTTGTTTACTTTTTCATTCAGATAAAAAAGTCGATTCCTCTATAGAAATCGACTTTTGGTTGTTACGAGAAGTGCTGTTGAATCGTTTCAAGCGCATTCTCTTTGACAATCAGCTGACCGTATTCTTGCAGTCTGTAGATGCTGACCACTGATTCATGAGCATATTCAAGCAGAATACTAAGCTTATTCTCCACCTGCTCATCTGACAAATCCTCGTGGAAGTCAACATATAGATAATAACGGTTTTCAAACGAATATAAACTTGTCGTAAAATCCTGCATATTTAATTGAGAAAGTGCAATCAAATCTTCAAAGTCATCCATTTTTAATACGAACTGAAGTTGAAGTTTTTTGTCCTTCTCATTATGATCTTCTTGATCTTGCTCTTCTTTATGAAAATCATCAAGCAGAGCATCTAAACTTTCTTCATCTGTTTGATCTTTTTTATCTTCTGGAATCGGCAATTCGAGCTTTTGTCCATCTTTAGAAAGTTGGGCTTTTGTCACGACAATTTCAAGACCTTTATCAAGTGCCTGTACTTGAATCCAAAGTGGTCCCTCTACTGCAAATTCTTCTTCTTCGTGCACTTCGTCCATCACTTCCCAGAACAGCTCTTCACTGCGCTCACGATTATACCAAATCTCTTCACGGTCAAAACCGCGATCTTCAATATCACCGTAGGAAATATAAAATTTGACTGTATGTTCATTTATTCTTTCGATTTCCATTTTGCCAACCTTCCCTTCTATATAAGATGTTGAAGGGACATACAAGCTCCCAATTAATAGTACTTTACTACACTTTACCCGTTCCGTCTACATGTTAACCATTTAAAGAAATGAGGTATTGCTGTGTACTGTCTATTTTATGATAAAACATGAATAAAAGAAATAAAAACGCATTTTTTGCAGAGAAAACTTGCAGAAACATATATTTGAATTGTCCTCATATATTGGTTGTACGAGCTATTTTAGTGAAATGAGGTGAACTGGATGGAAACAGAGTGGATCGTATCCTTACTGATGATTATTGGCATAGACCTCATACTAGGAGGAGATAATGCATTAATCATTGCGATGGCCAGTCGAAGCTTATCAAATGAAAAACGAAACAAAGCCATATGGATCGGCACACTTTTGGCAGTGCTGATGAGAATCACCATGACTGGTGCTGCCGTTTATTTATTGACCATCCCCTATTTGCAATTTATCGGCGGTCTCTTTCTCCTTTATATAGGATACAATTTGTTAATTGAACAAAAGAAAGAATCCATTCGGATTAAAAGCAGCGGCTCCCTTTGGCGTGCTGTTCAGACCATCGTGATTGCAGATCTTTTTATGTCACTTGATAATGTGATCGCTGTTGCAGGGGCAGCTAAAGGGAACATGGTGCTCACTGCCTTTGGCTTAATGATTTCAGTCCCGATTATTATTTGGGGGAGTAAACTGATTCATGCAGCACTAACCAAGTTTCCGATTCTTTTATACGGAGGGAGTGCACTTTTAGCTTTTACTGGCGGAGAAATGATTGTCCGTGATGTAAAACTGAATGAATTTATGGCGCAGCATACAACACTTGAATTGTTGCTTCCTTTTTTAACCGTCGCAACCGTTATTTTAGCCAGTCTCTTTTACGAACAAACGGCTGAAAATAAATAAAAAAAGCTGCCAAATGATCGGCAGCTTTTCGTGTTGTCTATTAGTTAGCAAGTCGCTGAGCTTCTCGAAGTTGGAATGTACGAACCGTTCTAGGAAGGAAACGTCTAATTTCATCTTCGTTGTACCCAACTTGCAGTCTTTTTTCATCCAAAATAATTGGACGTCTTAGAAGACCAGGATGCTCATTGATTAGTTTATACAATTGTTGAAGCGGCATTGTCTCAACATTTACATTTAGTTTTTGGAATACTTTAGAACGTGTTGAGATAATTTCATCTGTACCATCTTCCGTCATACGAAGAATCTCTTTGATTTCATCGATTGAAAGAGGCTCAGAAAAGATATTTCTCTCTTGGTATGGAATATTGTGCTCTTCTAACCACGCTCTTGCTTTTCTACATGATGTACAGCTTGGTGATGTGTATAATGTTACCATAAATCTTCACTCCTCAATTTGTAGAATGAATATTGATCTGTATTCTTAAATTAAAATTGTTCTAAATAAGTAATCTTTATAGTGATTATACTATAAAAAAGTAAGTGTGAACAGATTTTCTTGCAATTTTTGTGACAAAAACTAGACAATTTCATTCTTTTTGTGCAGATGTTTGAAGTCTGAACATTCTCATTTAGTCGAGATGATCGAAAATATTTTTTTGTTTTCTATTTTCAACGAGCTTCAGCACATCATCAACATCCTCATACGATTGTCCATACCATTCTTCGTCTTTATACGTATGGATTCCTTCGTACGTCTTTCTCATGGCCTCCATCATTTCTTCCTCATTATCTGTACGAGGCGACCAATAAAGAATTTCCATGCGGTTCACTTCATTTGTTGCAAGTGACCTGCGTTTATAACCAATTGATTCAGCATGCTTGAAGTGCTCTCTCTGATAAAACTTTAGGCGTTTTGCAGTATCTGCATCATCTTCATCTACAGGCTCGACCTCAAGCAAGATCGGTTTTCTTTTTTCCTTCAGCTTATGAATGAGCTTTGAGCCGAGGCCTTCACCTCTTGCATCCTTGGAAACAAATAAATAATCAATAAAGATGAAAGAATCAAATTCAGCGTACATCATCACATGATGAGGCCCTTCTTCTTTATGATAAATATCACTTCTTTCCTTTAATAAAGCTTCCATATGCTCTTTTGACTTCATTTCTTCTATCGGGAAGTATTCACTGAGCTTTTCATACCAATTCATGGATCCGCTCCTTATGATGTAGTTAAGAACCACTTCCTTATCTATTCCCGATTTCCTGCTATTTAAACGCCTGTACTAGTAAAGACGCAGCAATGCCATTGGTGGTTTCACTTTTTTTCAAGAGAAAGCAAAAAAGTTTTATATCGAACGATTCATGAGCATTTGAAAGCAAGCAAACAAAAGAAGTGTCATGGCGATCTGAAACATGATGAAATAAAGGTACTTCATACGCCGGACTTCTTCCTTCTGTTTATTCGTGCGCCGATACACAGCAAATTCAACCGAAAACGAAATGATGCAAATGAGCACTAAAAATGCGATCATCCACTTTCCTCCGTTTGGTTCCGTTAAAAAAGATATTGAAAAAAGCATCGTGACGATAAAAAAGTGAAGACATGAATAGCGAAACGTCTTCCATAACAACATTTGATTTCCTCCTGGTTTACTCATTTTACATAAAAATTACCATCAACTTGTTTTTTTGTAAAATAAAAAAAGAAGCACTGATATCGCAGTGCTTCTTCTCTGTTCTTATTGTTTTGCTTTGATCTCTTTGAATTCTTCCTCAGTACAGCTGACAAAGTGACCTGGCTTCACTTCACGAAATTCCGTATTTGTTCCTTTATGAACAGATGGATCGTATTTAATCCGTTTGCGGTTACGCTCATAATCAGGATCTGGAAGCGGAATCGCAGATAGTAATGATTTTGTATATGGGTGAAGCGGGTTTTCATATAATTCATTCGCTGGTGCCAGCTCAACCAATTTCCCAAAATACATCACGCCGATACGATCGCTGATATATTTCACCATGGAAAGGTCATGGGCAATGAATAAATACGTTAAGCCCTTTTCTTCTTGCAGCTCTTTCATTAAGTTGACGACCTGCGCTTGGATCGACACATCTAGTGCAGAGATTGGCTCATCGGCAATGATGAAATCCGGCTCAACAGCTAACGCACGAGCAATCCCAATACGCTGCCTTTGACCGCCTGAAAATTCATGCGGGTATCTATTCGCATGCTCTTTATTCAAACCAACCGTTTCAAGCAATTGATACACACGGTCTTTACGTGCTTGTGCTGATTTTGCAAGACCATGAATATCGATACCCTCAGCAATAATATCCACAACTTTCATTCTTGGATTGAGGGAGGCATATGGATCCTGAAAGATCATTTGCATTTTTCGGTTAAATTGTTTAAGATCTGTTGTTGATTTTTTATCATGCACATTCTGCCCGTTAAAAATAACTTCGCCACCTGTTGCATTGTATAGACGAATGATGGTTCTCCCAGTAGTGGATTTCCCGCAACCAGATTCACCTACAAGGCCCAATGTTTCACCTCTATAAATGTCAAAGCTGACATCATCAACAGCTTTTACTTCATTAGGTTTACCTACATTAAAATATTGCTTAAGATTTTTCACTTGTAAAATAACATCTTTTTCACTCAATGTGATCCCCCCCTTTTTGCGCATTAAATTGTCGCATTCTTTGCTTAATTGATTCAGGAGGTTCTACTTTTGGTGCGTTAGGATGTAAAAGCCATGTAGCTGCAAAATGAGTTTCTGATACTTGATATAAAGGCGGCTGCTGTTCAAAATCAATTTTCATTGCAAATTGATTTCTAGCCGCAAACGGGTCTCCTTTTGGAGGATTCAACAAATCAGGCGGCGTACCTGGAATGGCAAACAATTTCTCCTCTTTTGCATCAAGACTTGGCATAGAGCTCAGTAATCCCCAAGTATATGGATGTTTTGGGTTATAGAAAATCTCATCTACGGTGCCAATTTCAACAATTTGACCACCATACATAACCGCTACACGATCTGCTACATTCGCAACGACCCCTAAATCATGTGTGATAAAGATGATAGATGTTTCAATCTTCTTTTGAAGATCTTTCATCAGTTCTAAGATTTGGGCTTGAATGGTTACATCTAAAGCAGTAGTTGGCTCATCTGCAATTAAAATTTTCGGATTACAAGCAAGAGCTATTGCAACGACAACCCTTTGTCGCATCCCACCAGAAAATTGATGAGGGTATTGCTTGAACCTCTGTTCCGGTTTCGGAATACCTACAAGACTCAAAAGCTCAAGTGCTCTTTTTTTAGCTTCTTCTTTACTTGCATTTTGATGTTTTAAGATGGGTTCTATAATTTGCTTGCCAATTGTCATAGTCGGATTCAAAGATGTCATTGGATCTTGAAAGACCATGGCAATATCTTTCCCTCTTATTTTCTGCATCTGTTTGTCAGAAAGTTTTGTTAGGTTTTTACCTTGAAACAAAATCTCTCCTTTTTTCACTTCGGAGTTAGATTTAGGAAGCAGACCCATAATTGATTTAGAAGTTACCGATTTACCAGAGCCTGATTCTCCAACAATGGCAAGCGTCTCACCTTTTTTCAATTCAAAATTCACACCTCGAATTGCCTTAACTTCGCCAGCAAATGTGTGGAATGAAATATTTAAGTCATTTACTTTTAAAATCGTTTCTTGTTTATTCATCAACATCACCGCCCCGTACTAATCTTTCATTTTTGGATCAAGTGCATCTCTCACACCGTCGGCAACAAGGTTAAAGACGATCATGATAACACTAATGATAATTGCTGGATAAACCATCTGATATGGGAAAGCGATCATTGATTTAAACCCATCTTCAATTAATGTCCCTAGTGAAGCTTGCGGCTCTTGCAGACCTAATCCAATAAAGCTTAAGAAAGCTTCAAAGAAGATCGCACTAGGAATAGTGAACATTGTATTAATAATCATCACACCTGTTAAGTTTGGCAACATGTGCTTAAAGATAATTTTAAAGTTACTTAATCCCAAAGTTCTAGCGGCTAGTACATATTCCTGTTCTTTCAGCTTCATGACTTGAGCACGCACGACCCTAGCCATACTGATCCACCCGGTAATACTTAGTGCAATAATAATTGGAATAATCCCTGGTTTTAAGACGAGAATCATTAATATGACAACGATTAAGTTTGGAATCCCCATTAGAACTTCCAAAATACGCTGCATCGCATTATCAATTTTCCCACCGAAATAACCAGAAATAGCGCCGTAGGCAACACCAATAATTAAATCGATCACAGCTGCAACAACAGCAATAAGCAGTGAGATTTGAGTTCCTTTCCACACACGTGTAAATAGATCTCTCCCAAGATTATCGGTACCGAACCAGTAGTAATGTTCAATCCCTTTTTGTTCATATGGATTAACCACATCACCATTTTTTAGTGTTCTTTCACCAGTAAAAGGTAAGAAACTAACATGCTCTAATCCTTGGATTCGAGGCGGTAAGTTCGCTTCAGACGTTGTTTGAGTACTAAAGTCTTTGCCACTAATTAATGGTCCGACGAGCGCCATGAATACAATTAAAAATAAAATCACCATACTAACAACAGCGGCTTTATTCTTTTTAATTCTAAGCCATGCGTCTTGCCAATAATTTAGACTTGGTTTTTCAATTTTTTCAGCAGATAATGTATCAACACCAGCGGGTTCAAACAGACTTTTATCAATATTTTCTTCTTGCTGTTTCATTATTTGTTACCTCCCGCTACACGAATTCTAGGATCGATAATTCCATATAGAATATCGACAATAAATACAACCACTACAAAAAGAACGGCAAATAAGATAGTTGTACCCATGATGACTGGGTAGTCGTTTACTGTAATGGCTTTAACAAACTGCTCACCAATTCCAGGAATTGAGAAGATTTTTTCTATTACTAGTGATCCCGTCATTAAACTAACAGTCAATGGACCAAGTACTGTGACAACAGGTATTAAAGCATTTCTCATTGCATGTTTAAATGCGATCTCAAAATAGCCTGCTCCTTTTGCTTTTGCAAGCAAAATGTAATCTGTCTCAAGTACTTCAACCATTTCTGTTCTCATAAAACGAGCACAAATGGAGATAGGGAACATTGCTAACGCTATAGTAGGTAAAATTGTATATTCAAACCCATTCCAAAATTGAGTTGGTAATAACCCCAATTTCACCGCAATATAGTACTGAAGTAATCCAGCGAATACAAAACTCGGAATTGATTTACCGATAACTGCCAAGAAAGTAGCAGAGTAATCCACCCATGTGTTCTGTCTTAAAGCTCCAACTACTCCCAAAAAGATACCAACAATCGTTCCTAAAATAATCGCTTGAAGGCCTAGGACAGCAGATGGTCCTACTCGATATGAAAGAAGTTCTGTTACGGAGGTATTGTTGAATTGGAATGAAACACCTAAATCCCCAGTGAATGTATTAATCATGTAATGAAAATATTGAACAGGAATTGGCTGATCTAGTCCATATTTTGCATTAAGTACAGCTTGTTGAGCTTCTGACAACTTTTGCGCATTAACAAAAGGAGAACCCGGAATAAGTTTCATTAAGAAAAAAGTGATTGAAACAATGATGAAGAGGGTAACAACCATGTAGGCAACCCGTCTAATTAAGTATTTCAGCATACTTGCACCTCCTGATAAAACTGACTTTTCTGTATATTTCGACATATTTCTCTCAGTGAAAAAGAGAGTATATTCAGAGAATACACTCTCTTTTCTATAAGATTGTTAATTATCCTTCAATTTTCATCCATTTGTAGCTGAATTCAGGTCCAACTTTGTGAATGACAAATCCTTTTACTTTGTTATTAATCAGATAGTTAGTTGCTCTCTGATAAATTGGTGAAAGTGCTGCGTCATCTTGTAATAATACTTTTTCAGCTTCTTGTAAAGCTTTCCAGCGTTCTTCAGGTTTTGCAGCTAATTTGCCAGATGCATCTTTTAACAACTGATCATATTTTTTATCTGAGTAACCCATGTGGTTGTTTCCGCCACCTGTGATGAACAAGTCAGAGAACGTGATCGGATCAAGGTAATCTGGACCCCATCCAGCCATCTGAAGATCGTAATCCTCTTTCTTATCACGATCAATACGAGTAGCGAAAGGAACACTTTGAATATTGATATCTAAGCCAGGTAAAGTTTTCTCGAGCTGATCTTTAATGAAAGCACCGATTGTTTTAGCTGTCTCAGAATCATCACCTAAGTAATTAAGCGTTACTTTAGACGTTCCTAATTCTTTCAACCCTTTTTCAAAAAGCTTTTTCGCTTCATCTTTATTAGTTTCTAAGTATTTAGGCATTCCATCACGGAAGTCTTTTCCGCTTTCATCATGTACGAAATCTTTTGGAATTTGATAGTATGCAGCAACTGAACCATTCTGCAACACATCATTTACAAACGCTTCTTTATCAATTGCCGTTGCAATTGCGCGACGAACGTTTTCATTCTTTAAAGATTTATTTCCTTGGTTCATTTTCAACCAGAACACAGTAGGTTCTAGTAATCTTTTCATCCGCTTATCACCTTCGTATTGAGAGATGATGGCAGGTGTTGATAATTTAGGTGTAATATCAGCTTCTCCCGCTTCAAATGCGTTAACAGCTGCTTGTGGATCTTTAGATACTTTAAAAGTAAGTTTTGTCATAGAGACGTTCTTTTTGTCCCAATATTCTTCATTCTTTTTGTATTCCCAAGTAGTTGCTTGTGGGCCATCCCAAGAAGAAAGCTCAAATGGTCCGTTGTATACAAGGTTCTTTGCAGTCTTGGCATATTTGTCACCTTGTTCTTTAACGAACTTTTCATTCACTGGGTAGAATGTTGGGAATGAAAGCAGAGATTGGAAGTAAGGAATTGGTTTTTCAAGTGTAATTTGCAGTTCTTTATCGCTTACAGCTTTAATTCCTAGTTCCTCAGGCTTTGCTTTTTTGTTGTATACTTTATCAGCATTCTTAATTTTACCAACCATCATATATGGGCCATACTCAGACTTTTGTTCTGGATCTAAAGCACGTTGCCATGCATATACGAAGTCTTGAGCTTTAACTGGGTCACCATTAGACCATTTTGCATCTTTAATTTTGATGTTGTAAACTGTTTTATCTTTGTTAGCAACTGGTTCCCCATCAGCCATACCAGGCACTAATTCTTCTTTATCGTTGAAACGATACAAACCTTCAAACACGTTATTCATAGTCGTAAAACTGATTGTATCACTCGCTTGGATTGTATCCATTGCAGGCATTTCCTGTGATTCTAAAATTGTAGCCTCTTGTTTTGAATCTTTGGATGCAGTGCCCTTGTCGCTACTTTGTTTACCTGAACATGCAGATACAAAAATAGTCAGCACCAATAAAAAAACTAAAAGCAGTGAAAATTTAGACTTTTTCATCTAGTTGTTGACCTCCCCTTCATAAATGAACTACAGGAACTATTATACTAGCAAATAAGTAATTGTGCATTCATTTTTTTAAGAAAATTTTCATATTTCCACTGTTTTTTAATATTTTTATTAAAAAATTGAAATAATTTGGTTATTTTTCTGAGATTTTGTGATCTTAAATACCTAATCAGAGGTAATCCTGTCTATACAATTGGCAATCTTCATGATTCATTGTAAACTGATATCAAGAAATTGATTAAAACAACAGCTTCGTTCCTTGTTTCGTTTTTCTTATATAGTGAAAGTCTTGAATTAAATGTTTTTATTGCTATTTTAGTACAGTAAAGTTTTAATGCGCAGGAGTGATTGTTATTAGATTTTTTATTCTTTTACTTAGTTCTAATGGCCTTGTTTTCATTTTAAGCTTCCTCTTTTATGGGCACATATCTTTCTTAAGCATGATTAACATCACATTTTATTTAGCTTCTGGCACTTTGCTAGTGTGGTTATCGTTCATCACTTTAAAAAGTGGATTTTTTGATCAAATATCTTACAGCTTCCGAAAAGTGTTTGATTCTTTAAATAAGCAAAAGGACCATGTTGATGACAGTTTAAACAAACATTTATCATCATCTTTTCAAAGTAACTTTTCAACCTTAAGAACATTAGGTTTGAGTTTACTCATTGAAATGTTAATATTGCTCTTGATTTATTATATGTAGGTTTTGACTTTTGATTTTTGCTTATTTATAATGAATGAAATTACATTTTTGCGATGAAAAAGAAGAGTACATATATTCACCATTTACAGAGAGTCTGCGGTTGGTGCAAGCAGATAATGGCATGTATGGAATGGGCTTTGGAGCAGCTAACCGAACACTTGACAGAGTTAGTAGGCTTAGACGGAGCAGTCTCCGATATCAACGTCTTGAGTGATTTCGTATTGAAATAACAAGGGTGGTACCACGGTTCATTCGTCCCTTTTCTGTTGAAAAGTGACGGGTGGGCCTTTTTATATTGAAGAAAAGAGGTTTTAGTATGACAAAAAAGACGATTTTCTCAGGCATTCAGCCTAGCGGTTCTGTGACATTGGGGAACTACATTGGAGCGATGAAGCAATTTGTCGATCTTCAGCATGATTACAACGGCTACTTTTGTGTGGTCGATCAGCATGCCATTACGGTGAGTCAGGATCGTTTAGCCCTTCGACAAAATATTAGAAGCTTAGCCGCTCTTTATTTGGCAGTGGGACTTGATCCAGAGAAGGCAACATTGTTTATCCAATCAGAGGTACCTGCCCACGCCCAGGCAGGATGGATGCTACAATGTGTCGCTTATATTGGGGAATTAGAAAGAATGACTCAATTTAAGGACAAATCTGCTGGTAAGGAAGCGGTCGTTTCAGGACTATTAACGTATCCGCCATTAATGGCTGGCGATATTTTGTTATACGGTACGGACTTAGTTCCTGTAGGAGAAGATCAAAAGCAGCATCTTGAATTAACGAGAACGCTTGCTGAACGCTTTAACCGAAAGTACAATGACATCTTCACTGTACCTGAAGTCAAAATTCCAAAAGAAGGCGCTCGGATTATGTCTTTAACTGACCCAACGAAAAAGATGAGCAAATCTGATCCGAACCAAAAATCTTTCATTACCTTATTAGATGAGCCAAAACAGCTTGAAAAGAAAATCAAAAGTGCTGTGACTGATTCAGAAGGCATCGTCAAATATGACAAAGAAAACAAACCTGGAATTGCCAACTTGCTGACGATTTATTCTGTATTAGGGAACATATCGATTGCAGAGCTTGAACAAAAATACGAAGGCAAAGGTTATGGTGAATTTAAGGGAGATCTTGCGAACGTGGTCGTGGATGCGTTAAAACCGATTCAAGATCGCTATTATGAACTCATTGAGTCAGATGAGCTTGATCGCATTTTAGATGAGGGTGCTGAAAAAGCAAACCGTGCGGCAAACAAAATGCTGAAAAAAATGGAGAATGCAATGGGTCTTGGCCGGAAACGCAAATAAAACAAGCTTGCAGCTTATTCAGCTGCAAGCTTTTTCTAATTCACTTTTGATTCGTTTTCCATTTCCCAAAGTTTTTCAAAAAACGGCTGTCCTTTAATCATTTTTTCACAAAAGGCTAAATGGTTTTCTGACCATCCATCAATGGTTTCGTTATAAAGCATGTTCCAAATTTCCTCGAAAGACATTCGTTTGATCTGGTTGTACATGCGCGGATTCCATTCTGTATACCAATAGGCAATTTCAGCTCGGTTTTGAAGCCCCTTTAGTTGATCTAGCGCCATAAACATCAGCTGCTTCAGCTGTCTTTCTTTTCTCGTTAATCCGCTGATATGCTGCGGTGGTAATGATAGGATGTGATATTCTTTCGTCGATTCAAGGCTGTCCGGCGTGAATTCATACTCCTCTGCCTTCACATCTTTCACCATTTCATATACCAATTGCTCCTGTCTTGGAATCAATCGGCTCTTTCTCACAGGGATGGAATAACCAATCGTATCCACAGCGATGATTCTAATCCCGTCCGTGACCACAAAGCAATACTCTAATTTACGGCGTTCATGATTTTTTCGAATATATGATTTCTCAAATACAGTCTCTAGCAGCGTCTTTGGCAGCTCTGATAGATCATTCTCTATGTAATCAAACAAAGGACTCTGCACCTTAAGTAAAGGCACTTGATCTAACAGCTCAACGCTGTCCTCCTTGCGCCACTCATGAAAATGACACACATTGTAGCCATTTTCTTCCCCTTCAAACCAATTCACCCATACGTCATGAAGAAATAACATAACCAATCCCTCACTTTATAAAAACTGTTGTCCACAGTATGGGCAAGGGATAGAGAAATTATTCCAACTTTATCAAAACTTCAAGCTGAACGACAGGTGGTTTGCCTTTATTTTTTTCGCGGCAGTTAATAAGACGGAAAACACCAGAGATATCAGTAATCCATATGACACCAATATATTTAGAAAAAATACTGGCAATGCCAAGAATGAAGTTAGAGAACATTTGTAAGATGGGAATCGCATGACTCCTATAAGCATGTGGAGTAATGAGTAAGTCCCAGAAATAAACTGCTAATCGGCACATTTAAGAAGGCATTCATTAGACCGATAAAAAAACCAAAAGGTAGACTGACTGTAACCCAAACAGTGCTTCTAGAAACTCAACTGGTATGATAAACTTCATACCAAATCCCATAATGATTGTCGTTGTAATTAAAATACAACCTGGTTTTAATTTTCCAAGCAAGTAAGGAAAAAGCTTCAATCATCCTAAAATGAAAACCTAATACTTGAAACTCGTGCAGCAAGATGGAGTTGGATGTGTTTTAAAGTAAAGTCTGCTTTTTCTGATTTCAATGTTAATATTTATTTTAGCAAAATTAAAACACACAAAACAATTGATCAATTCATATAACCAATTTCCGTTAACGCTCCTCTTTCTAAAGTCAACTCTCAGACAGAAGTATACTTTTTTTCATTCTTGTAATTAAAGTTTTTCATACATAAATATGATGTGATGAATAGAGCAGCAAATACGATGATGAATAAAATAAGATATCCATATTGAGATTTTCCAGCTGGCACAACAGTTATAGTTAAAGTTCCAATTAAAGCAATCTGACCTAATAACTTACATGCATTAATTAATGAGTTGACACGTCCCATATATGCATTATCAACATGTTGGAACATATAACTTTTTCTAAATACTCTAATGGCAGCATTTGAATGACCCCAAAAAAAACTTGCTACAATAAATGTCACAGAGTGAGGGAAAAGAAAGATAACGACTGTTGAAATAGCAAATACGATCATAAACATAATGACACCTTGAATATGTGGAAGTCTCTTTGACATTTGATAGGCTACGAAACCAGCGCCAATTGCTCCGACTGCGTAAAAGATATTTGCAATACCAATTACTGAGGGACCTTCATTCAAAAATTGATAAATAAAAATTGGATCCAAATAATTTGCCACAATAATAACAATACTAGGCACAAAAGTCGTTAATAAAATTACGAACAAAACTTTCCGTTGAGTTAGGTATTGAAGTGAAGACCTAAAGTTAACCCAGTATGATACACTCTTCGTGGCATTGGTCTCCTCTTCTACCACACGACTTCGTTGATAAGGAAGTTTGTATATGATAATTGAAGCGGCAAGAAATGTCATGATATTCATAACCAATATAAGGGTGATGGATATTTGACCGATCATAAAAGCGGCTAAACTAGAGCTAATCATCAAAGCTGCTTGCCCCTGAACTTCTAAACTACTATTGACTTTACTATACTCATCCTCTTTAAACATTTCTTGAGTTAAAGCTGATAACGTTGGGTATTTTATTGAAT
Source organism: Bacillus sp. FS02 (assembly GCF_024398395.1). Lineage (NCBI taxonomy): Bacteria > Bacillati > Bacillota > Bacilli > Caryophanales > Bacillaceae > Bacillus > Bacillus sp. FS02. The sequence goes on from NZ_CP074101.1 coordinate 771,647, forward strand.
CATAAATTGTATTATATAGTGTTAATAAAACGACAAGAAAAATATTAAGGAAATTTGAAATATCAAAGAGGATGAGAAAAACAATCAGCATGAACGCACCTATTAATTCTAATTGCAGGAAGATAGCTTTCCGAGAGTGTCTATCAACCAAGCTTCCTAAAAAGGGCGAAGCAAAGAACACAAAAATCATCGTGACAATGGTTAAAATTCCATACAATACTGATTGATTCAATTGGTCTATCAGCAACCAAATGATTAAATAAGAAGTTACTCCGGTTCCCACAGTTGAAATCAGGTTAGCCGCTAATAGTAACCTTAACTTTCGCATTAAAAAATATATTCCTTTATTAATAGGAGTGATCCATCTTTATTGACTCGATAGCATTGTAAGAATCCATTATTTCCACCAATAATTAAATAATTCTCCCCATTTCCTCCCTTATAATGTTTAATTGCTTTTACATAGTCTGGCAACCTCTCAATTAAATAAACAATCTGATTATTTTCGTAATTATATACACCCATTTGGTGGCCATAAGAAGATATTAAAATGTAATCATCTATTCTTATAGATTCTTCTCTTGTATTATAAAGCAAGTCACCTACCATTCTTTTGTTAATGTCATAGGTATCTTTATCAATTTCAATATAACCGAATCCACCACCTGTTAAAACTAGATACTGTCCCTCAAGTCGAATTCTTTTTGGATACCCTTTTAAATTGAGCGATTTATGACTTTCTTCAAATGTGACATAATCAATAAAGTGAAGAGAATCATTGGAAGTTCCTATTACAACATCTTCCCCATTAAATATAGAAGTAGTAACGGCCGCATCGAAATTTTTTCTTCTTAATAATCTACCATTATTTAAGTCTATTTCTTGCATTATTCCATTATCTAACCCTACCATTGCAACTTGTTTATTCGAGCAGCACGATATACTTTTAGGCAGATATTCTAAATTTGTACTCCATAGAACATAGCCATTTTCATCAAAGCTAAAAATTAAATTTTTTCTAGATAAAGCAACAAATCTTGAGCTGTTTACACGCACTAATTTAAATATTAAGCCAAAGTTATATACAAATTTCTCTTTTTCTCTTATTATAATATCTGAATCATTGACCTCCTCAACAACAAATTTAGTAATCCCTTTGCCATTTGGAGCATAGAATTCATCTGAACTTTCACCATTCACAAAATCCCAATAGCAAACATAATCAAAATCCAACTTTTCTAATTCATTTCCATATTTATCAACAATCAGCATTTCTCCAGATTGTAAAAGAACTAATATTCTATCATCATTCAGCATGAGACCATATGAAATCTGGTGATTAAATGGACCCAAGGTTCGCTTAAGTTTAAGACTAGGGGTCATATTATCAAATACATAAATTTTCCCATCAAATCCTCCAGTGTAAATTTCAGTGAAGTGTTTGTCAAAGAAAATAAATTCAACATCATCTGTTGTGAATGGGTGACTTGTAAACGTGAGTGATTCGGGATCAATGATTGCAAGACCTGACTCAATACCATATGAATTTTCCAAACCATAATCTTGTGTAGCGATGTAACGGTTATTCTTAGGATCATACCTAACTACATGTACACTTCCCTCATCAACTTTAATTTTTCTGTTAAATTCAAGCTTACTTAAATCACCGAAAAACAAATTTCCTTCCTTATCTGTAATAATTTGTTCAATATCATTTTCCACATTAAAATAATCAATGAATGTCTTTTCATTACTAGGGTGTTCAATTATCTCCTCAACAACCAATGATTCTTTATTTAATTTCATAATTTGCCCAAAACCATTAGTTGTATATAGAAACTCTCCGAACACTCGAATACCTCTCGCATTTGAAGGTGACGGCTCTTCATTTTGTAATATTTTTTCTGATAATGCATAATGTTCAGTATGTAGTGTCTGTAATTTTTTTAAGGTTTCAATACAGTATTTACTTAAGACTCCAAAGTAATCACGAGTATAAATATAATCGTCCGTTGCAGTAAGACAATAAACCTTCGTATTAATTAGCGGTGCTGCTGAACTTTTAACAACTTCTAATTTATCATTTAAACGGTGTAGTACACCTTGCGTATCAACAGTGATAATATAATTTTTACTAGCTACATAATCAACCCTAAGTGGTCTAATTAACATTTTTTCTCCTCCTTTTTATATTAAAATTAAGTAGGGATACTTTTTTATATCCCTACCCAAACCTATAATTATTTACGTGTGTTTACTGAGCTGCGGATTGGTTGAACTTTAATTTTACGACCCATTTCTCTCACCTCCTTTAAATAAGAATGAAAATAAATTTATATCTCATTTTAAAACATGATAATTTTCAGATTGATCAAATAATCTTATAAATTCTGAATTTTCACCACTTTTATTCACTGAATATACTCCTCCATCATAAGATCCAGCAAGAACTTCTTCACCTAATTTCTCCATATAACTTATTCCATTATTCGCTACTTTAAATATGTTTTTCTTGTCATCATTTAAATCCCATACACTAATATATCCCCAATAATCACCTGCAAATAATACTCCTGAAGCATTAAAGCATACTGTTTTAACTGAGTAGTTATGCATATTGTGAAGACCTTTTAAAGATCCGTTTGATGCATCATAAATTCTTACAATTCTGTCTCTACTAACTGTTGCAAGTAAATTTTTCTTTTCATTATATGAAAGATCATTTATGACAAATGACGAACCAACTAAACGAATACATTCTGATATATTTTTTCGATTAAAAATATGCACTTCCCCACCTGAAGAACCCGTAGCAATAAATTCTTTTTCTACTACCATTCCTTTAATGGCCCCATTATGTGCACGAAACTGATCAACGATGCTGAAATCGTAAAGGTTTATTTCAAATACATTCCCACTATATGAACCTATAAAAAACGAGTGATGTTCTCTATCATAAACAATTGAATTAAGTGGCCCAGATGAAAAATCAATTGATTTAATCATTGTCTTCAGTTCAGCATCTACCAAATGCAAATATCCTTTATGATCTCCCCAAGCTATTATAGAACCATCATTCGTCATACCTACGGCGTTATTCAAAACATGATTTACCGACATAATCTTTTCTCCATTTAGTCTAAACACACCATCATCTGAAGCAGTAGCGACATTTCCATTTTCACTAACAGCTATATCGTTTATGGAAGGGGTTGCACATGTTATGTTATTGTCAATTAGTTGATTTTTTTCCCACTCCCATTCACAAAACTTATATCCAAATGTACAACCATATACGTTTTTTTCATCCTTACTAAAAGCAAACCCTACTTCCCACTGATATTTGTATTGAGGTAATGATGAAAGCCTTTTGAAATTCCGATCCCAAATAAAAATTTGATGATCGTATGCAGCAGTTAATACGTAATTTCCAGATGGAGATATCTCTATAGTCTTAACACCGATTTTATGACCTTTTAATGTTTTCATTTTTGTATGTTTTAGAGCATCATATACATCTATATCACCATTATCTAACCCTATTAATAAAATCCCTCTATTTATATCTCCATTAATGGTATCTATGTCACAAGTATATGGACCTAAATTATCTAGCACTTCCCCAGTAATTAAATTCCACACCAAAACATTCCCGTTATTATCACAGGAAAAAACTTTATTGTTAAATGTCCATACAGATTTGACACTGCTTTTATGTTCATTAAATTCACGAATAATATTACCGTTTTCAACATTCCACACTAAAACTCTGCCATCATGTTGTAAGGATGTAGATATAATATATTGATCGTCCTCTGCGAAAATTGCATATTCGATGTCGTCAGTATGACCTAAAAAAGTTTTTATTACCGATTCAGTCTTAGTATCAATCAATTTCATAGAATAATCAGAAGAGGATGTGAGTAAATATCCTCCATCTTTACTTAGTGTTAATCCTCCGACTAAATGCTCATGTTCAGTAAGAAGATATGAGGATCCGCTATTTAAATCCCATTTGTAAACTCTTTTATCATAGCCGCCAGTGTATGCATACTTCCCTGTTTGGTCAATTACTATTGCTCTTAATGGCCCTGTATGCATTTTTCATCCTCCTTTACTAATTTAAAAGAATGATTCATATCATTTACCTTTGTCTCTAAATATTTAATGTTAAATTGATTAACTTCACCAATCACATTTTCACAGCTCTCTATCGCAATTCCACTTTGTTTCAAATTATTTATTTTATCAGGATTATTCGTTAGTAGAATGATTGGCTTATTTCTTAATGTTTTTAATAAATAGGAAGCTTCTTCATAATCTCTACATTCTACTTTATACCCCAGCAACAAATTAGCTTCTAACGTGGTATAACCTTTCTGCTGTAAAACATAGGTCATTGATTTACTAAATAGACCTATCCCTCTTCCTTCATGATTTGATAAATAAAATAATGCACCTGTTCCAGCTTGATAAATTTTTTGTAGTGACAGTTTTAACTGAATTCCACAGTCACATTTTTCACTTCCAAAAATATCTCCAGTGTGACAGATACTGTGTAATCTAACTTTTGCCATTTCTGAGTTTTCAAAGTCTCCGTATATCAAAACAGTGCTTTGTTGAGATTCGTTTTGAGATAGGCTCGGTAATTTTTCCAGCGTTTTTTTTAAGGACCATTTTTCATTATGTACAAACCAGGTATACCAATTAAAAATAATAATTTCTCCATTTAAATTAATAGGCAATTCAATAGGCCCGAAAAAGTACATATATTTCTTTTTATAGGGTATGATTTTTAATTTTTGGGCAAGTAACTTATAATCATCCAGTTTAAGTTGCAATTTTGTTCTCCTCACTTTATTTTTTGTAAATCCCATTTATAGAAGCATTTTCACTACTATTGCGATGAAAAGTACACCCTTAAAAATAAGCATTGGGCTAAAAACAACCTGTGCTCACTAATCTAACCCTCCACGATATTGCATATTAAGTTGTTTCCTATTGAATTATTTTATTGACGTCTAAGTTCCTTAATAAAGAATCCAATTCAGATAATGAGGGTTTTCTTACTTTTAATTGACCTCCAACATCTCCTTCAAATTGAACCAAAATTTCTGAACCTGGATTGGAAAAACCTTTGAATAATTTTATTTCATTGGATTGACATGTTTGAATGTCCAAATAAGCTTTTTTATTTAAATCTATATCAACGATCAAGTTTTGCTGGTCTAACTTTGAAGTTCTTGCTAATATAAAATCACCTTCATTAACTTCCGAATATTCTGAATATATATCATTTTGAAATATATTAACCTCTTTCCTTTTTACAATTCTGAATCCTCTAAATACACTGGGAATATTTCCGTGTCTTCTTGAACATCTAGCTAAATCTACTCCATGTTCACACGTCCCACCTCTCAAAATATGGTAATTTAATGATTTAGAATATTTTAAGGGCGAACCTAAATAAGGTCGATTGTAACTTCTAGTCCACTCTTCTATATTTCCAGAAAGATCATAGACACCATAGGGAGATCTATTTTCCTTTATGTTCTTTACTGGGATAGGCAAAGAATTGTATTGACCTTTTATATTTACATTCTCAATTATCTCATCGCCCCATGGAAATTCTCTATCATCCCAACTTCCTCTAGCGGCTTTTTCCCACTCGGGTTCAGTTGGAAGATCTATACACTCTCCCAAGGTTTCTGAAGCCCAGTAACAAAACATCAACGCATCTTCAAAATTAATGTGATATGCTGGGAAATCTAAATCGTTATTATTAATATGTTTTTTTATGACTAAGGGCATTTGCACATGTGGATTATTTTGATAAAATTCTTTCATCATTCCAATCGTAACTGGAGTTTCAGAAATCCAATAATCATTTAAATATACTTTTTTCTGAGGGACTTCTTTTAATAACCATTCAAGCGGAACATTATAATTATTTACCATGTTTATAAACTTTTCTTTGTTCCACTCTGTTCCAAAATGAAATTCGCCTGCTTCTATATACTTGAATTTTAAGTTTTTGATCATACCAAAATTTCTCACCTCTCTATACTTAATAAAATGAATCACACAAATTATTTTTTTTCTAAATAGGGATTGTTTTCAAGAAAAAAGTCATTGATTGGGAGATATTAATAATGATTTAGAGAAATAAATGTGATATAAATTGCAGAAATACGAAGATAAAATGTTGTGTTACTCTTTGAGGAAAGTAATGTGCTACTTATTATGGGTAGATTATAAAGAATATCTATATATTACTCTACCATATTATTCATTTTAAGTAAATAATTAGATATTATATTTTTTGGTTTTTATATATTTTTTTCTTATGCAAATTAATTTAGTATAATCTTCCTTCATCTCTATATCTAAATTAATGCCATTAGAATTAGAAATACTAAAAAAATCGATCATAAACTCCATCTTCTCCGTAATTGACTGCCTGTTACAATAAAGGACAGCTTTTCAGCCCTTAAATAGGTCAAAAAAACTATTGAAACGAAAAAACAATATCTTAGCAACAGGAAAAGGAGTTTACCAAACCTTCAATCATTAAATAATCCAAACTCTATCAATTACTTTTCTTGTACCTATATACTTCTAAATATCAAGTGGGAATGAACCATATAATCAGGCTATTGAGATCTTTCTACAGCCTGATTATGACTCGTTCATATCCTCTTAGGATCAAATGAATCTCTTAAGCCATCTCCTAAAAAGTTAAAGCAAAGAACCGTTATTAAAATAAAGAGACCTGGGAAAAGCGGATACCACCAAGCTTGCACCATAATCGAGAAATTTTGTGCATCTTGCAGCATGTTGCCCCAGCTTGCCGTTGGCGGCTGAATACCAAAGCCAAGATAGCTGAGCGTTGATTCAGCTAAAATCACGGAGCCTACTTTTAATGTAGCCGATACAATAATAGGACCGATACAGTTCGGTAAAATATGCGAAAAGATGATGACATGATTTTTCGTTCCAATGGTTCTCGCCGCGAGTACGAACTCTCTTGTTCGAAGTGATAAGAATTCACTGCGGATGAGCCTGGCCGTTGTTGTCCAGCCGGTCAAAGCAAAGATTAAAATCAATTTATCAACGCCCGGCTTGAAAATGGTGACGAGCGTGATCAATAGAAAAATGTCTGGAATCGACAACACGACATCCACAAACCTCATTAACAAGGAATCAACAAATCCTTTGAAATACCCCGCGACCGCGCCAACGACAGTGCCAATGGTGATTGCACCGACCACTGAGACGAAACCGACCAATAAAGAGACCCGCGCGCCATATAGCACCCTTGAGAAAATATCGCGTCCAAACTTGTCAGTGCCCATAAAATGCTCAGCACTTGGCGGCTGAAGCCGCTTCAATAAATCTTGCTGCTCTGGTGCATATGGAGCGATCACTGGAGCGAAAATGGCAGAAAAGATAATGATCAATAAGATCACGGAGCCGGCAACCGCCAATTTATTTTTGAAAAATTTCTCGCAAAATAAACGCAGCATCGTCTCTGGCTTTGGCGGAAGGCCCTCCTTTAATTTGATATCAACAGGAGGTGTTCCCATATTAGGCTGTGCCAATTGTGCTTCAGCTCCCTTCTAATATTCAATACGCGGATCAACGATTGCATATAAAATATCCGCTATTAAATTTCCAACCACCACAAGCACTGCGGAAATAACGGTCATTGCCATAATGACCGGATAATCTCTCGAAAAGGCAGAATCAATGAACAGCTTTCCAAGTCCAGGCCATGTGAAGATTTGTTCCACCACGACTGCGCCGCCAATAAAGGATGGTATCATCAATCCGAAAATCGTTATGACAGGCATAAGACCGTTTCTTAAACCATGCTTAAAAATGACTTTGTTTTCTCTAAAGCCTTTCGCTCTTGCTGTGCGAATGTAATCCTGCCTCATGACATCAAGCATACTCGACCTTGTGTACCGGGTCAGCCCAGCCATATCAGCCGTTGCTAAAACAAAGGCTGGTAAAATGATGTGATGGAGTCGGTCAAACACATTAAAATCGGCATTCAAGGTAGAGACTCCGCCAGTTGGAAACCACCCTAAGTTCACGGATAAAACCATAATGAGGATGAGACCAAACCAAAAGTTTGGAATAGCCAGTCCGATAAAAGATGTAACCGTAATGCCATAGTCAAGCTTTGTATACGGACGTTTTGCTGAAAGAACACCAAATGGGATAGCAATCAGCAGGGCAACTAATGTAGAAAAGATCATGAGGATGAGGGTATTTGGCAGCCGGGCAAAAATCAAATCAGCCACGGGCGTTCCCTTTTTGACAATGGATGTGCCAAAGTCACCTTGAAGCATATTGCCAAGCCATTTCATATATTGCACATATTCAGGATCGTTCAAGCCGTACTTATCAATAAAGGCTTCCCGATCTGCCGCACTAATGGTAGGGTCCATCATGAGTGACATCGGATCGCCTGGTGCTGCTTTCATAATGGCAAAGGACAAAATGGTAATCCCCAATAAGATGGGAATCGACAGCAATGTCCTTCTAATGATATATGTAACCATATGCACAACTCCTTTTTCATCGGATCACCATTCTGTGAAAAAAGGCTAAAATGATGTTATTTTAGCCCTATTTTTCTTCTCAGCGTGATATGACGAGTACTTGCTCGGAGCGAATGAAATATTCGTGAGCACCAGCACACAGGACAGACGCCGAATGCGAGGGTTTGTCTTCACGCTGTAAGGGGAGAAACTCCCCCCTTCTTCACAATGGGTCTACTTTTCAATCCACCACTTTTCGATTTTGTAATACTCATCTTTCGGATGATAAGAGTAGCCTTGTAGGTTAGCTGGCATAGCTCGATGTGAGTTGGCATAATAAAGGAATGTGTATGGCTGATCTTCTGCAATTAGTTCATAAATTTTTTCATACGCCTTTGTATAATCTTTTCGATCGCTTAAATTTTTAGCATCTACGAGCAGCTGATCAACTTCATTGTTTTTATACCAAACTTTGTTTAAACCTTTTTCAGACTGACTTGAGTGAAAGATGCTATATTGATCAGGGAAAGTAGCTAGGCTCCACCCTAGAAGTAAAGCGTCATAGTCCCATTTTGGTGGAGATGTCTGTTCGATTAACGCACTGAATTCTACAATTTGCGGCTTCGCTTCTACACCAATTTCCTTAAGTTGCTGCTGTACAACGACAGCGATATCTTCACGAACTTTATTTCCTTGGTTGGTCTTTAATACAAAGGAGAATTTCTTACCATTCTTATCAAGATAGCCATCTCCATCTGTATCCTTCCAGCCCTCTTCTTTTAGCATCTTTTTCGCTTTTTCTTGATCAAATTCAAATACTGGGACATTTTCATTTTTAGGGTAGTTCCATGACAGCGGGCTTTCTGGGATGTTGGCTACTTTCCCGTCTCCATCTAACACTTGATCGACAATCGTTTGACGATCAATGGCATGGGTAAGCGCTTGGCGGACCTTTTTACTTTTAAAGAGATCGTTTTTCTGATTCCAGCCAATAAAAGAATAATTCAGGCCTAAATCGGACTCGATTTTGATGTTATTTATTTTTTCAGCTGTTTGCAGCTCCGCTCCCGGTACAGCAAAGAAATCAATATCGCCTGCTGATAACTGAGCAATAGCTGCATTTTCATCAGGAATCGTTTTAATCGTGACGGTATCAAGGTAAGGACGTCCATCCCAATAATCGTCAAAGGCTTCTAGTTTGACGTAGTCTCCTTCTTTCCATTCTGCAAATTTAAATGGACCTGAACCGATTGGTTTTTTTCGGTTAAATTCGTTTTCACCGAGATCTTTTATAGGCACATCACCTAAAATATGCTTAGGTAAAATACCGTAGCTTCCTAGTGTGACATTATAAAAATAGGGATCTTTTTTATTGAGCTTGAATTCGATCGAGTAGTCCCCTGTTTTTTTTACAGACTCTAATACTTCAAAGCCTGATCCGCGCTCCCCATTGTAGTCCTTATTGATTGGAATGCTGTATGTAAACACAACATCATCAGCAGTCAGTTCTTCACCATCATGAAACTTCACACCTTTTTTAATGGTGACATCAAACTGCTTGCCGTCATCAGATTCTTTAATATCCTCTGCCAGCGATAGCTGAGGGTTCAGCTTTCCGTCTGTTTGAAGTAAGAAGCTGTAGATTCTTTCCTCAATATCAGAGCTTGCCACATCTGTAGAATACAGCGAGTTAAATAATGTTGGCTCTGCAATTGAACCGATGACAAGATCGCCGCCTTGTACAGGTTTACCAGTGGATTTCTTTTCACTGTCTCCAGACGTTTTATTTCCACCAGAACAAGCAGCAAGGATTAATGTAAAAATCATCAGTAAACTGACCAAAATGGACTTTCTATTTCTAACTTTCATAGACAATTCCCCCTATCTTTTTTTAAAAATAATGACAGAATCCTGTTTCATCCCCCCTCTCAAAGATGAGATCATACAAGCTTGATCAAGCATTGTAGAGGTGGCAGGCAACAAAGTGGTTCGTTTTTAATTCCTCAAATGCTGGTACTTTTTCTTTACAGATTTCTTTCGCATGCGGGCATCTTGTGTGAAATACACAGCCTTTTGGCGGATTCGCAGGACTCGGCAGGTCACCTTGCAGCATAATGCGTTCTCTTTTCGTTTGCCCTTTTTTACGGGTGACGGGAACAGAAGAAAGCAGGGCCTGTGTATACGGATGGAGCGGTTCATCGTACAGACTGTGCTTATCGGCAAGCTCCATCATTTTGCCGAGATACATGACGCCGACTCTATCGCTAATATGCCTGACCACACTTAAATCGTGAGAGATAAATAGATAGGTAAGATCAAATTCCTCCTGAAGCTCCTCCATCAGATTAATGACCTGCGCCTGAATGGATACATCAAGTGCTGATACAGGCTCATCTGCGATGATCATGTCGGGATTCATGGCAAGTGCACGAGCGATGCCGATTCGCTGCCTCTGTCCGCCTGAAAATTCATGGGGATAGCGGTTCGCAAAGCTTGGATGAAGACCTACCTTTGATAAAAGCTGTTCTACTTTTTCATTTCTTTCTTTTAAGGAATATAAGTGATGTGTTTTGTAGGGTTCTTTGATGATACTTCGAAGTGTTTTTCTAGGGTTGAGTGATGCAAAGGGATCTTGAAAAACCATTTGGATGTTTTTCCTTGTTGATTGTCTTAGTTTTGATTCAGATACATGAGAGATATCTTGCCCTTTAAATAGAATTTGTCCTTCTGTTGGTTCATATAAACGAATCATCGTCCGTCCTAATGTGGATTTACCGCATCCAGATTCTCCAACGATGCCTAACGTTTCGCCTTTATAAATGTTTAAGTCGATGCCGTCAACCGCTTTGACTGCTCCTACTTTCTTTTGCAGCACCCCAGCTTTAATCGGAAAGTGTTTTCGTATATTTTTTAATTCCAAGATGATTTCTTTCTCAGATCGATCTGTCATGTATGGTTGATTTTCAGCAAGTGTCATGTTTGGCTTGCCTCCTCATATAAGAAACACCTGACGCTTCTACCATTTTCAAAGGTTGTCAGTTTGGGCAATTCACCTATGCAGCGTTCCATTACTTTCGGGCATCTAGGCGCAAAACGGCATCCTGCCGGAAGCTGATCTGGCGCAGGGACATTTCCTTTTATCGCCGTTAATGGCTGAATGTCTCCGTCAATGACTGGAATGGATTCAAGCAGTCCTTCTGTGTATGGGTGAAGCGGCTCATCAAACAACTCTTCAACGGTTCCATTTTCAACAACCTGTCCGCAGTACATGACAATGACGCGGTCTGCTACTTCCGACACAACACCTAAATCATGCGTAATGAGAAGTATAGATGTACCAAAGGTCGAACATAAATCTTTCATTAAGGTCAGCACCTGGGCTTGTATGGTCACATCGAGAGCAGTAGTCGGCTCATCCGCAATGAGGAGCTTCGGATCACAGCTTAGCGCAATGGCGATCATGACTCGTTGACGCATACCGCCGGATAAACGGTGCGGGTAATCTTTGATGATTTGTTCCGGCCTTGAAAAGCCTACAAGCTTTAGCAAATCAATCGCTTTTTTGGTCGCTTCTTTTTTTGAAAGTTTTTTGTGGTAAATGAGGATTTCTGTTATTTGTTCCCCGATGGTTAAGACGGGATTAAGTGAGGTCATGGGTTCCTGAAAGATCATGGATACATCATTACCGCGAATATTGCACAATTCCTTTTCACTATATGTAACAAGGTCTTTTCCATCAAGCTTAATGGAACCATCCATAATCTTCCCACCAGTCCCATTAATCAGACCCATGATGGATAAAGACGTAATACTTTTACCAGACCCAGACTCACCGACTAATGCGACTGTTTCCCCTTTTTTGATACTAAAATCAACGCCATCAACAGCAGGTATTGGTTCCTTTTTTCGAAAAAAATAGGTTTTTAAGTTTTGCACTTCAAGCAGTGTGCTCATGCATTCGCCCCTTTCTCCATAGATTAAATGAACCGAATAGGAAAATTCTGTCTTTTTAGAATAAAAAGAATTATCAAAATTTATATTTGTATATTATTACATCAGCATGACGAAATCAAGAAGTATTTAGTAAAATTGTAATATGTCACTTTTTTTGTGAATGTTTGTCTTTATGATTCTATCGCCTTTAAAAACGTTTCCGCTGGCTCCGCAATCATAGACTCCTCGCTGATTCGGTGCTCATCGAAATACTTTTTCACGATATAAAATCCAGTGGCATAGCCAAGCATTTTGGGGTAGTTCCCTTTTCCATAAAGGAGATTCTGTATCAGCCTTTCGTCGTCCTGCACTTTCTGATAAAGGTGACTGGATACCCATTTCTTGTACATGCGCTGCAGCTGCGATTCGTCATATAAAGTCGTCCACTTTGCTGTATAGCTTTCTCCATATCTATGATACACAGCATATTCAGCGAGCCCCTCCATCATGATTGTATCAAGGAATGTAAAATCTTTTTCTTCTTTCGTGAGAAAATGCAACCTGCATACATGGTGATATTCATGCGTCAGCAACGTACCGATTCGCTCCTTCGGTGTTTGTGGGGATAAAAAAAGAAAGATTTTGTCATCAAATGCCATGCCGGATTGAAAGTAAAATTGTTCTCTGATCTCTTTGCTGCTCTCATTAACAGGCAAAATAAAGACGGGGACATCAGGACCTCCCCACTTTTTTTGCAGCGCTTTGTATTCTTTCATCACAAGCTTGAAATACCCTTTTTCTTTGAGCTTGTCGATCATTTCCTGGCAGGCGTTCCATGATCGCACCATTCCGTGATGTTGTAAATGGGCGAGAATAGATGATCCTTCTTTTTTCTCCGCTCCTTTAAAATAAGGGACAAAACGTGCCGCCAGCTCCTGAAATGATGATGATTGTTGGATGAGATATTGTGTATTGATCAGACCCATACCGCTGAACACCTCCATTTTCATCATATGCAAAAAGGCGGCGATCTGTTTATAGATCGCCGCCTTCTTAAGACATATTACGCTTCGTATTTTTTGAAGATAATTGTCGCATTGTGCCCGCCAAAACCAAGTGAGTTGCTCAACGCAACTTGTACTTCTTTTGAACGTGCTTCATTTGCTACATAATCAAGATCACATTCTTCATCTGGTGTTTCAAGGTTAATCGTTGGCGGAATGACACTGTCTTTAATCGCCAGAACAGAGAAAATCGCTTCTACTCCGCCTGCTGCACCAAGTAAATGACCTGTCATTGATTTTGTCGAACTGATCGCAAGCTGATTCGCATGCTCTCCAAACACTTCTTTAATCGCCATTGTTTCAAACTTATCATTATACGGTGTGCTTGTTCCGTGGGCATTGATATAATCAATTTCTTCCACTGTTAAACCTGCATCACGAATTGCTTCTTTCATTGCACGTACGCCGCCTTCTCCGTTTGGAGCAGGTGCTGTGATATGGTATGCATCTCCAGTTGAACCGTAGCCAACGATTTCTGCATAAATGGTCGCACCACGTTTTAACGCATGCTCTAATTCTTCAAGAACAACAATTCCCGCTCCTTCACCCATAACAAATCCGTCACGGTTTTTATCAAATGGACGACTTGCTGTATCTGGATCAGGATTTGTCGAAAGGGCTTTGTTTGCACAGAAACCAGCAAACGACATTTTCGTTAATGGTGCTTCTGTTCCACCTGTAATCATCGCATCTGCATCTCCGCGCTGAATGACTTTAAAGGCATCACCAATGGAGTTTGTTCCTGTCGCACATGCTGTCACTGTACAAGAGTTAACCCCTTTTGCGCCAAGTGCAATTGAAATTTGACCTGTCGCCATATCTGGAATCATCATTGGAACGAAGAACGGGCTTACGCGTCTTGCTCCTTTATTTGAATACACTTCGAATTGCTCTTCGAATGTTTCAAGTCCGCCAATACCAGATCCAACCCATACCCCAACACGAGGTGCGTTTTCATCTGTAATTTCGAGGCGTGAATCTTCTAAAGCCTTTTGAGCAGCAACGACTGCATATTGTGTGAAGCGTGCCATCTTTCTCGCTTCTTTTTTCTCCATGTAATCTTCGATGTTAAAATCTTTTAGTTCTGCTGCTACTTTTGCTGTATATTCACTTGAATCAACACGTGTGATCGGGCCAACACCTGATACACCTGCTACAGCATTTTTCCATGTTGTCTCTACATCGTTGCCAAGAGGTGTCAAAGCACCTAATCCTGTAACAACTACTCGTTTCTTATCCATTAATTTGTGCACCCCACTCTTTTATCGGCCCCATCGCATAGCGATTGCGCCCCACGTTAATCCGCCACCAAAACCAACCATTACAATCACATCGCCGTCATGAATTTTTCCGGCTTCGATTTCTTCACATAGTGAAATTGGAATGGATGCTGCTGATGTGTTTCCATATTTATGGACTGTTTTCGACATTTTTTCAACTGGCAGCTCTAAGCGTTCGCGTGCTGCTTCCATAATGCGAATGTTTGCTTGATGCGGAATCAAGAAGTCTACGTCTTCTTTTGATAGTCCAGCTTTTTCTATCACGTTTACGCTTGACTCGCCCATTTGTCTCACAGCAAATTTAAATACTTCTCTTCCATTCATGATTGTATGATCTTTTTCATCTAAGTACAAGTGCTTCCCGCCTCTTCCATCGGCTCCAAGCTCAAATGATAGAATTCCCTTGCCTTCGCTGACTGTTCCTAGTACAGCAGCACCTGCTCCATCTCCAAACAAAACAGCTGTGTTGCGGTCATCCCAGTCGGTAATGCGAGAAAGCTTTTCTACACCAACGACAAGCACATGTTTGTAAGTGCCAGATTCGATAAATTGTTTTCCAGTAACAAGCCCATACATAAAGCCAGCGCAGGCAGCGCTAATATCCATTGCACATGCTTTATGTGCACCGAGCTGCTCTTGAATCATACAAGCGACTGTCGGAAATGCTTGATCTGGCGTAACTGTCGCTACAAGAATCATATCAATATCTTCTGCAGCCACATCTGCGTCAGCTAATGCTTTTTTTGCAGCAGCAAGCGCCATATGAGATGTATTGACATCATCAGATGCAATTCTTCTTTCTTCTATACCTGTTCTAGTACGAATCCACTCGTCAGAAGTTTCAACCATTTTTTCTAAATCGCGATTTGTTAATACTTTTTCAGGTATATAGCGGCCAAGGCCAATAATTCCAGCATTCATTGAATAAGACTCCTTTTACTCATACGAGCATGTGATATTGTGATCTTATATTAGTATCTGGTACTAATTTTACCTTATTTTTTTCTCCTTGGCAATACAAACGTCTAACCTTTCCTCTCACTTTTTTCATAGATTAATGATATACCAATAGTAGAAAGGAACATGTGATATGGCGCAAAAGGATATTTTCTCAGCAATGATGTTTGGTCAGCCACTTGAAAAGGAGAAAAGCAAGACAGAAAAAAAGGAGGAGCGTGCAGAGACTTCTTCAAGTGATGACTCCATTGACTACATGCATGTCATGAATCAAATTGGAAACATTATGAACTCCATCGATGAGCTGAAGCCTGTGTTTAAAGATGTTGGTCCTATGATTAGTGCCTTCAAGAAAAAATTATCATAAAAAAAAGCCACTATTCTGTGGCTTTTTTTGATTGTTGACAAAGGGCTAAAATATTTTAGCCCTTTGTCTTCTTCTCAGCGTGATAGAAAACCTTTGCAGTCTAGGAAGGACGAGCACTGGAGCGGAGCGAATTTGTCATTCGTGAGCACCAGCGCGCAGGACTGACAAAGAATGCGAGGGTTTGTCTACACGCTGAAAGCCACTATTCTGTGGCTTTTTCTGATGCTGCATCTGCTTTTCCAAGCTCATATGCCTCTTGCATGACAGATGTAAACAAAGAGAGAAGCGGCTGAAGTGCTTCTGGATCAAGCTGAATCCCTGCTTTATCTAATTCTTCTTTTGCTTGTGGAAAATACTTCATCGCAATTTGTAAAAACTCCATCGATTTTTCGTGTTGCATGTTCAACGTCCTCACTTTTCATTTGGCAATTTGCCTGTTTTTTTGTAATTCGCAATATCCTTCTCAATGTCTTTCACAAAAGCGCGGTCTATGGTTGAGCTAAATTTCCCCATTTCGATCACTCCTTCTTTAAAGTCAAAGGAGTACTCACCTTGTTCGTTTAGCTTGCCTTCATTAAACTTCTTCGCAATGATACTGTACGCTTTATCGACATGCTGTACAGTGCTAGTTAACACCGTATGGCTTCCAAGGTTGGATTGATCAGTGACATATCCGATCGCAGTTAGATTGTCGGTTTTGATTTGTTCAATGACAGGGATATTATAACCATCACCTGCTGGATACACAACATCTACACCTTGTTTTTTCAATTTTTGATAGAGGTTCACCGCTTTGTCAGCATCATCCCAGTTTTCGACAAATTCCGCTAGGACTTGCACATGTTCATCCTGATATTTTGCACCTTTGATAAAACCGTCTACTTCACTTTGCCAATCATATGTAGCCAGAATACCAATCTTTTTTGTTTTGGACATATGTGCTGCTGTCATGCCTCCGAAAAAGCCCATTGCTTCTCCTTTAAACGTGACGTTTGTGACATTATCAGCTTGAGGCTTGCCTCCATTGACCGTGATAAATTGTGTTTTCGGATAATCTTCACTGATCAAGTTGAAAATTTCGCTGTATTCATTGCCATGGCCAATAATCAAATTGACTCCTTTTTTATGAAATTCTTCAATGGCATCAACGATTTTCTCCTTGTCGACCATCCCTTCCTTATAATAAACATCTACACCAAATGTTGATTGGATATTTAATAAGCCTTTATAACCTTTCGTTCCCCAAACTTGATCATTAATCGTATCGGGGACGAGTAAACCCACCTTCTCAATATGTCCTTTTAACGGCGCCTGCGAGCAGGCAGATAGCATAAGAAGAAGGAACGAAAAGATCATGACAAGCCGCTGGTACTTCATGCCATGTTCAACTCCCTTTGCAACACGCAGGCATGAACCTGTATGTTAAATATAGGTTTATTTTATACTGAAAAAAGATAAGATGGAAGATCATTCTTGCTTTTTGTCGAAAAATGTTGAGTTTTGTCTTTTCCATTCTGCTATGATTTCTTCTGCTTGTTTGTCACCTGTTTGTCTTTCTACCTTTAATTGATGGATCATTTCCTGCCTTTGATCAGTGCGTGCCCACTTTAAAAGCTCCTTTGCGACATCTTCTACAAAAAATGCGTGATCATCCTTTATTCGTCTCTCTTCATGGAGTGTCCACGGACCAAACATGCGTGGAAGGATAACAGCCGAAACGCTTTGTTCATGCGAATGGCTTTCGGGTTCTTCGTAAAACAAGCGGTATATGCCATGCTTCGCTTCGAGGTCTGTCTCTCTGTTCATTGAATCATCTGATTGAAAAAAGATCAGGTCATATGCCTCTTTCCTATCTTGACCATCAATAACGCGGACAAGATCATTGCGGCCAAGCCACATCATCCGCTCTTCTAATAACATTTTTTGCTCCTCTGACTGCTCCTTAGGATATGTGATATCCACTTGTATGCCCTCTTTCATCATATATTCACAAAGTGTCAGGCCAAAAAATTCATCTGCACCTATGATCAGTCCTGTTTCCATGTTCATGTCCCCTTTTTTAGCATATCGAATAAAAAGAAGAGCCCTTTCCATGAAGGGCTGTTATCATCCTATTCATTACAATTCTCTTTCATGCGATTTATAAAACTTGTGAATGGACTGAAAGATTCTTCTTGGATGATCAAACATATGCAAGGTAAGGTCCATCTGACAATGGTCTGGATTCATCATATGTTGATCAATAAAAGGCTTTGCATGTAGTTCATAGGCATACGGTGCGCCGTTTAGTCTCTGCCATATATGAATCGGTACATGAGCTGAATGAACGGGGCAAGAAGGAAGTGGATACGTTTCTGCTTCCTTTGCAGAGCACCCATAGCTCTGTGCGAGTTCTTTCATGAACTGTTTGTAGAAGAATTTGTGTTCCTTTTCTCTTTCTCTTTGTGCTTGCAGGTGTAAACATGGATTCATCATGGCTATAGACCTTAGCACTTCTGGCATTTCTTCGGCAAGACTCATGGCGACAAGTGCACCCATTCCCTCTGCCAGCACATGAATTTCCCGGTTTAATATTTCTTGTTTTAATGTGTGATGAACAAGCTGTTTCGCACTAAAAACAGCATCTTCACATCCCCAGTGATTCCCATGAAGATGACTATTAAACAATGTATATCCTTCATCCTTTAAAGCAGTTAAAAGCTGGTTTCTTCCGTAATGCTGAAGCCAGAATGATGTATTTTCCTGCACAAAGTGATTTCGGTCACCGAGGATTAGAATGCCAAAGCCATTTGGTTTTTGAGGAAGGTGAATGACGTTCCACTGGGAACCAAGCTGGAAAAAACGTTCGCTTACACCCATATGGCCAGCCTCCTTTCAGTGATTCTGCTTTCTATGATATGAACAACAACTCTTGTAGGAATAAGGAAATCCCCTAAAGACAGAAGAATTCTTTTTATTTTTATAGTAGAAGGTCTCAAAATGGTCACATAAAGGCGGAAAACAGTCTTTTCTCTGAACTCGTATCTATGGTATGATAGTCAATAGATTGTTACATAAAGGACGGTGGAATAATGCATTACATTATCACCCTCATTTGGACTTTTCTGCTGACACATATGGCTGGTTACATCGTTGCATCTATGAATGGAGCTGCTTATGATTTTACGTTAACTTCCATTCTTGCCATAGTGTTTACGGTTATTTTATTCATCTTTGCTGAAGTAAGTCCAATGAAAGAAACAGAAAGTTCAACAGAACATTCTTAATATTGCTGGAAAAGAGCTAATGATTTGAGATTAGCTCTTTTTCTTTTTTTCAGAATGATGACTAGAAGTTGAGAGCGCACGCTAAAACCCCCTGCCGTCAATTACAGGGGGTTTTTGAGTTACACCTCAACCGTTTCGGACTTCTGTTTGTCTGCTGACAAATGGCTTTTCGCTAGCCCTGTGAACAGGAAGATCGCGATGCCTGATAAAATCTCAAGCACACCACCCCCCGCAATGACAGGTCCTGCTCCAAAGCGTTCTGCCAGGACGCCCGATATGACGGCTGCAAGCGGGAGAAAGACATTTGATGACGCATTGATCACGGCATATACTTGCGGCTGATCTTCTTGGTCAACAGACGTTTGAATAATGACCATCTCTGGGACATTGATTGCACTGACGGCTGCACCAAAAATAAAGGAAGCTAGAAGAACGACTGGAAGCCATGTACTCATTCCAGTGATAAAGAATGCAGCTCCTTCAATCATGCCTGCGACAATAAAGAACAAGCCGAATCTTTTGATTTTCACCTTCGCCAGTGCAAAGCCCATCATAAATGCACCGACTGCGGCGACACCTCTTAAAATGGAATACACCATTGAATCACTTTGCAGCGCTTCTGCTACATATACAGCGGATAATGCCTGCCACGGAGCTGCGGCGACATTCATTAAAATACAATAAAGGGTCAGTGCAAATAAAATATGATGATTTTTAACGACTAGAAAGCCTCTTTTTAAGTTATACAGATATGTATTCTTTGCTTGTTTAATGCCTGCTGCTTTTTCTTCGTCAGACTTCTTCAGTTTAACGCCAATAATAAACATGCCCGATATGATGAATAAAGCAGTGGTGATCAGGAGCGTATCTGCAGGTCCAATTAATTTGACCAAAAGACCAGCGACCATCACCGCAGCAAGTGCGACAATTTCAAAAGATGATTGCAGGATCGCATTTGCTTTTTGAATGAGATGCTTTGGAACAATCTGAGGCAGGATGGCCACAGAAGCCGGGTTATATGCTGCACCTGTTGCCGATTGAATAACCATTAATGAGATCAATAACCATAGAGGCAATATGTGCGAAAAATGCAGTAGTGGAATAATGAGTACAATGGTTGCTCGAATGACATCTGAAGCAAACATCCATTTAGATAAATGATGTCTTTTCATAAGAGGTCCTAGTATTGGGGCCAACAATGATGAAGGAAGAACTGTCACTGCTAGAAGAAGTCCGGTACCGAGCGCTCCATCCCCTCTTAAAATCAATAACCAAAGAACGGATGTAAAAGCAAAACTTTCTCCTGTATTTTTTATGAGTCTTGATATGAACAATGAGGTGAAGCGTTTATTCCAAACACTTTCACTGAGATTCATCTTTTCCATCACACAAATCCTTTCAACCTTATACTATTCTTACATATTTTACCTTAAACTTTCTTTTTTTCATACTATTTATTTGAAAATTGGAACTTAATTGTTTTTTATTATAAAGAAAAAAGAGGCATGACACATGCCTCTAAAGACTTATTCATATGGACTCTTAGTCAATTGCTTAAGGCTTTCTTTGGTAAGTCCAAACACGGTTATGGTTCGAGTTATCCGGAAAGACGTCTCCTGCTTTAAGCTTTATCTTTAAAGGATCTTTCACCATACTACCGGTCTCACCGATTTCGATATAAACACCATTATTAGGTGCCTTATTACCAGATTTAAACTGATGCTGTTGACCCATTTCCATCCTCCTTTCTCGATTGATGTTATTATGTCCCGTCCATTGCCTCTCCAATCCAATATGTAAAAAGTCCCTGCTCAGCCGAGACAGGGACACTTGTGATTTATTTAGGTTGTTGATACATGAGCTCTTTGATTAACGCTTTTTGCACATGCAAGCGATTTTCTGCTTGCTGGAATACTTTAGAGTGTGGTCCATCAATGATATCAGCCGTCACTTCTTCTCCTCGGTGTGCCGGCAGACAATGAAGGAAGATATAATCTGCTGCTGCATGTTGCATGAGTTCCTCATTGACTTGATATTCTTTAAATTCAGCTAGACGTTTCTCTGTTTCAGCTTCCTGTCCCATGCTTGTAAATACGTCTGAATAAATGACATCTGCATCCTGAACAGCAGCTACTGGATCTGTTGTGACGATGACTTCTGCGCCTGATTGTTTTGCAAACGCCTGGGCAGTCTCTGTCACTTCTTGAAGAGGTTCATAGCCTTTTGGTGATGCAACGGCAATGTCACAGCCTAACTGCGCGCAGCCAACCATTAAGGAATGAGCCACATTATTCCCATCACCGATGTACGCCACTTTCACACCTTTTAGTGTGCCTTTTGCTTCTTTAATCGTCAGTAAATCAGCCAGTGCCTGACATGGATGAGAGTAGTCCGTTAGTCCGTTGATCACTGGAATAGAGGCGTATTTTGCAAGTTCTTCTACCTTCTCATGTTCAAAGGTTCGAATCATAATGCCATCTACATACCCAGACAGCACCTGCGCTGTATCACCAATCGTTTCTCCTCTGCCAATTTGCAGATCATTTGAGCTGAGGAAGAGCGCATGTCCGCCTAGCTGCGTCATGCCCGCTTCAAACGAGACACGGGTTCTAGTTGAAGATTTTTCAAAGATCATCGCTAATGTTTTTCCTTTGAATAAATCTTGATATGGATGTTGTTTCATTTCTTCTGCTTTTTCAATTAAGTACGCAATGTCATTGATCGAAAAGTCTTTTAACGATAAAAAGTCTTTTCCGTATAATGCCGGTTGCACGTCGACTTGGCTCATGCCGTCACTTCCTTTTTATATAATTCGTGGAGAGATACTGGTGATACATCTCCATCTTTTCCTTGCAGGAACGCTTGCGCTGTTTCATATTCGGTTAGAACTTGAACACCATGTGTGAGTGCTTTTACACGCTGTTCTTTTGCCTCTTCATCATCACCTAAATGAATGTGAAGCGATTTATCGTCTTGTTGCAGCCACGATTCAAAGCTGCCAGTCCAGACGTCAAAGCCTGCTCGTTTTGCTTCATCTACGAATAATTCACTGCCTTGTATAAAGAGGCTTCCTTTCTGTTTCCAGATCGGTGCAAACACTTTTTTCAAGGCGCTTTCGACGTTCTTTCCTACACACATTCCTTCACCCGTCGCCTTCATTTCAGGTGTGAGCTTTAAATCGATATCTTGAATGGCGTGTGAGGAGAAGACTGGGAATTTAACAGCTGTGCCCCCCTTATTCTTCGTTGCCGGTTTCAATTCTTCAAGCGTTGCACCAGCTAACAGCTGAGTCGCCATTGGGATCATGTCAACACCCATGACTTTACTTACAACTGGAACAGTCCGGCTTGCCCGAGGATTCACCTCTAATACGAGCGCCTGGTTCCCTTTTATCACAAATTGAATATTCATAATGCCTTTAAAAGCTAATTTCTTTGCGATTTGTTCAGAAGCGTTATACACCTGCTCTTTGATGTCTTCACTAATAGAGACACTTGGTAAGATGGCAAAGCTGTCACCTGAGTGTACGCCCGCTTTTTCAATATGCTCAACGATTGTTGGAATGAATGTCGTTTGTCCGTCTGAAATGAGATCCACTTCCACTTCTTTTCCAGTGACATACTCATCAATTAAGATCGGATAAGGTAAATGATCTGGCTGATCAAGTATTGCTACCAATTGAGCTTCTGTATGGACAACGATCATGCCCATTCCCCCAATGACATATGATGGACGAATAAGAACAGGGTACCCGATGCTTGCAGCATGCTCCAGTGCTTCTTCTTTTGAATGTGCTGTATCTCCTTTTGCATGAGGAAGATTCAGTTCATCAAGAAGCTGATAGAATAAATCGCGATCTTCTAATGCATCTAGTGTGTCAAAGGACGTGCCTAACAAGGTAACGCCGGCTTTTTCTAAACCTTCCGCCACATTGATTGCCGTCTGCCCGCCAAATTGAACGATGACAAAATCAATTTGCTCCGCTTCAACTACGTTTAAAATATGTTCTAACGTGATCGGCTCAAAGTATAAACGATCTGCAATCTCATAATCGGTACTAACCGTTTCTGGATTGTTGTTCATCATGATGGTTTCAAATCCAAGCTTTTGTAGAGTAAGAACGCCGTGAACGGCACTATAATCAAACTCGACTCCCTGCCCAATTCGAATCGGACCGGAGCCAATGATGAGTGCACGCTGCTTTGTTTTCTCTTGATGCTCTCCATCACTTTTGCCAAAGTACGTAGAATAGAAGTAATTCGTTTTTGCATCGAATTCAGCCGCACATGTATCGACAATTTTAAATGAAGCGGCAATGCCATACTCTTGGCGAAGCTGTCTGATATCTTGTTCACTGCGATCCGTCAGAGAAGCGATTGTTTCATCAAGGAAACCTTTTTCTTTTACCTTTCTTAAGGTGTCTTTGGATAGCGTCCCCTGATGGTTCTTCAATTCTTGTTCGAGTGTGATCATATTCTTGAAAACATGTAAGAAAAACAGATCAATCTTCGTCGTTTCATGAATCGTTTCAACGGTTTCTTGTCTGAAAAGAAGCTCCATGACTGCGAAGAAACGGCGATCGTCCGGTGTTTTGATTAATTCAAATAACTGTTCAGTCGTATGTTCTTTCAGTTCAGGCAAGTGGAAGCCCTTTGTTTTGATTTCAAGCGATGCGACGGCTTTTTGAATGGCAGATTCTAAATTACGGTCAATCGCCATGACTTCACCAGTCGCCTTCATTTTTGTGCCTAATTTCCGGTCTGCCTGTTTAAATTTATCGAACGGCCAGCGCGGGAATTTCACCACGACATAATCGAGTGCCGGCTCAAAGCTAGCATACGTTGTTCCTGTAAGCGGATTTTTCAATTCATCTAGTGTATAACCGACCGCAAGTTTTGCCGCCATTTTGGCAATCGGATAGCCTGTTGCTTTCGATGCAAGAGCAGAAGACCGGCTGACCCGAGGGTTGACCTCAATGACAAAGTATTCTTTGCTAAGTGGATCAAGAGCGAACTGGATATTACAGCCGCCAACGACATCAAGCGCTGAAATAATTTTTAAGCTTGCTGAGCGGAGCATTTGATAATCCTGATCCGTTAATGTCTGTGACGGTGCAACGACAATCGAGTCACCTGTATGCACACCAACTGGATCGATATTTTCCATGTTACATACAGTGATACACGTATTTTGACGATCTCTCATGACCTCATACTCGACTTCTTTAAAGCCAGCAATGCTTTTTTCAACTAAGCACTGATGAATCGGACTCGCTAGAAGAGCACCTTCAATCAGCGGTTTAAAAGCCTCTTCAGTTAAAGCGATGCCTCCCCCTTTACCACCAAGTGTGTAGGCTGGTCGAAGAATGACGGGAAAGCCCACTTCTTTTGCAAATTGAAGGGCGTCTTTCGCATTATCCACAATTTCACTTTCTGGTACAGGTTCATTCAAATGCTTCATGAGAGCACGGAATTTCTCACGATCTTCACCGTTTTCAATTGTTTCAACTGACGTTCCGAGCAGTTTTACCCCATGCTTTTTCAGCACACCGGCTTTTTCCAGCTCGACAGCAAGGTTTAAAGCCGTCTGTCCGCCAAGATTGGCTAAAAGACCATCTGGTTTCTCTTTTTCAATGATTCTTGTCACTGAATCAACTGAAAGCGGTTCAAAATAAATTTCATCAGCAAATGACTCGTCTGTCATAATGGTTGCTGGGTTGTTATTCACTAAGATGACGTTGTAGCCTTCTTCTTTTAAGGCCATACAACCTTGTGTTCCTGAGTAATCAAATTCTGCTGCCTGACCAATGATGATTGGACCAGACCCGATGACTAGAATGGTTTGTATGCTTTGATCTTTAGGCATGTGCGACTTCTCTCCTTGCTTGTTTCACTTTCTCAATAAAATCATCGAATACCCATTCACTTTCTGCAGGGCCTGGGTGTGCTTCTGGATGAAATTGAACGGACATAATCAGCTTCTCTTTATGAATGAATCCTTCAACAGATCCGTCATTCACGTGGAGGAATTTGACGTCCACTTCTTTGTCATTCATGCTTTTTTCATTGACCACATAGCTATGATTTTGGCTTGTCATAAAGACACGTTTTGATTCTGTATCTTGTACAGGATGATTCGCCCCGCGGTGGCCAAAAGGAAGCTTATACGTATCCCCGCCAAGCGCAAGAGCAATTAATTGATGACCTAAGCAAATGCCTAGTGTCGGGAAGGTCATCATGATGTCATGAATGGTTTTTAAATATGGCTTCATTGTTTTTGGATCTCCAGGTCCATTTGACAAAAGGATCGCATCTGGCTTGATATCAAATACCTTTTCCATTTGTTTGTACGGAATCACTGTGACTTTACAGCCGCGCGCTTCGAGTGAGTCCGCAATTGATTTTTTAAAGCCAAAATCAATGAGCGCTACATGATCCTCGCCGCTGCCTTGTGTGTATACTTCATCTTCTGTGACCTGCTCAACCACATTGTCTTGCTTCATTGCAGGTGGCGTTTCATTTTCGTCTAAACTAAGCACTGCATTCATCGTTCCATTTGCTCGAATGTTCTGCACGACTGCGCGAGTATCTGTATGTGTAAGAAGCGGAATATTCCACTTCTGTAAATAATCTTTTAAGCTTACGGCTGCAAGGTGATGAGAAAAATGGTCAGCCGCCTCATAGACAACGACCGCTTTTACTTGTGGTTTTTTGCTCTCAAAATCTTCATGATTGATGCCGTAATTTCCGATGAGCGGATATGTGAAGACAATGATTTGTCCTTTATAAGAAGGATCTGTGAGCACCTCTTGATAACCTGTCATCCCTGTAAAAAAGACCACTTCACCTGTCATGCCAGCTTCTCCTGTCAGATCTCCTTCAAAAGAGGCTCCATCTTCTAAATTTAAATAACCTTTCATGCTTGTGTCACCCCATATTGAATAATTAATAATATAAATGCATGTTTATGCGTTCTGGTGTAAAAAAATTTAGACCTTTACTGTTTCATTTGCTAACACTTGAATGACCGCTTCTATTGCTTGATCCAATTCAACTTTTTTGACATTCAGTGGAGGTAATAAACGAATGACATTCGGACCAGCTGGAAGCACCAGCAAACCTTGCTCTCGAAGGGCTGTGATGTAATCACCTACTGGCTGATGACACTCAATTCCTGCCATTAATCCTTTGCCCCGTACTTCTTTCACGATGTTCAGCTGTTTGACTTCTTGCAGTCTCTTTAAAAGGTACGCACCCTTTTCTTTCACTTCTGAAAGAAAGTCTTCTTTGAATATTACATCAAGGGTTGCGTTCACAGCTGACATAGCGAGCATGTTGCCACCAAATGTTGTGCCATGAGAG
Source organism: Bacillus sp. FS02 (assembly GCF_024398395.1). Lineage (NCBI taxonomy): Bacteria > Bacillati > Bacillota > Bacilli > Caryophanales > Bacillaceae > Bacillus > Bacillus sp. FS02. Next base: position 798,424 of record NZ_CP074101.1, read on the forward strand.
CCTGGAGAAAAGGCATCTCCTAAAGCTTTTTTCCCTATCACTGCACCGACTGGAAACCCACTTCCTAAACCTTTTGCGGATGAAATAATATCAGGATCAAGTCCCGATTGCTCATAGGCAAATGCTGTCCCTGTTCGCCCAATACCCGTTTGGATTTCATCTACAATCAGCAGTGCTTGATGTTTTTTGCAAAACGTTTGAACGGCTTCTAGAAATTCAGCAGTAGCAGGATTCACTCCACCTTCACCTTGCACCACTTCCAGCATGACCGCTGCGACATCATCGATTTCACACGCTGTGATCGCTTCAGGGTCATTAAACGGTACATAATGAAAGCCTTCCAGCATCGGTCCAAAACCAGTTTTGATTTTATCTTGACCTGTGGCAGCCATACCAGCATACGTGCGCCCATGGAAAGAGTGCAAAAACGTCACAATATTTGTTTTACCTGTTGCTTTTCGGGCCAATTTGATAGCCCCTTCATTCGCTTCAGCCCCGCTGTTGCAGAAAAATACGAGATCTCCTGAACTGTTGGCTGCCAGCTTTTCCGCTGCTTTTTCTTGCAGTCCATTTTCAAATAGATTTGATACGTGCCAGACCTCGTCAAGCTGCTTCTTGATGGCTTGATTGACCTTTGGATGATTGTGACCTAAATTCGTGACCGCAATGCCTTGTATAAAGTCTAAATATTTTTTCCCAGTTGTATCAACTGCCCAAGAACCTTCTGCCTCTTTAATTTCAACATTCCACCGTCCGTACGTTTGAAAGAGATGACTCACAGGACCGCCTCCTTTTGTTTTACAATTCGAGTTCCTTTAAAGGTATCTCCTGTAAAAATACTGCCTTTTCCATTCACAATCATGACTTCATCCACATCTCCTGATAAAGCACTTAGCGCAGATTGCACCTTTGGAATCATTCCCCCGGAAATAATGCCTTCATCGATGAGCTTGAGCGCTTCTTGTTCGGTGACAACGTCTAACAGCTCACCATTTTTTAAAATTCCTTCCACATCTGTGACAAACATGAGCTTATCAGCTTTCATAGCTCCTGCGACTGCTGATGCCGCAAGATCAGCATTTACATTTAACGTTTGGCATTCTTCGGTCATAGATAGCGGCGCAATGACGGGAATGAATTGTTTCTCCATTAGTGCTTCTGCCATCTCTGGATTGACTTCTTTGATTTCGCCAACGTACCCATATACATCTTGATCGAGAAAATCGGCGACAAGCATCTGTCCATCTTTACCAGATACACCGACAGATGATATATCATGCTTTGCCAGCTCTGAAACAAAGTATTTATTCACCGTTCCTGAAAGGACCATTTCGGCTACCTCTAACACCGGCTTTGTTGTTTTGCGCTGTCCATCTACAAATTCCGTTTTCACTTCTAATTTTTGCAGCATGCTCGTGATTTCAGGTCCTCCGCCATGTACGATAGCCAGTTTAAATCCAGCAGCTTGAAGTGAGCGGACATTTTCATAAAAGGTATCGGAAAGTTCTCGAATGACACTGCCTCCACACTTGAACACGATCGTTTTATCCATGTCTATCTCCTTCATTATGTGCGATAGCTCGCGTTAATTTTCACATAATCATAGGTAAGGTCACAGCCCCATGCGGCCGCTTCACCATTTCCTTCATTCATTTGAATGAAAATCGTAATCTCATCCTGCTCTAGATACGCTTTTGCTTCCTCTTCTGAGAAAGACTGAGGTTCATTATGTTTAAACAGACATTGACCGCCTAAGTAAACTTCAACCTCTTCTGGCGTGACAGAAGCTGCGCTATGACCGATTGCTCCGACAATCCGGCCCCAGTTGGCGTCCGTACCGTATACGGCTGTTTTCACAAGACTTGAACCTACGATTTTTTTTGCAATAATACCAGCTTCTAAGTTGTTTTTTGCACCAACAACTTTTGCTTCGATTAATTTGGTTGCGCCTTCTCCGTCTCTTGCAATCTCTTTTGCTAGATCTTCGCAGGCTAGTTTTAATCCTTCTTTAAACAATGGCCATTCTGGATGTTCTTCATTCAGTGCCTGGTTTTCTGCCATTCCATTTGCCATCACAAGCACCATATCGTTAGTTGATGTTTCTCCATCGACGGTAATTTGATTAAACGTCACATCTGTAATGTCACGAAGAGCATTTTGCAAAGCTTCTTGTTCGACATTTGCATCGGTTGTGACAAACCCGAGCATTGTTGCCATGTTCGGATGAATCATACCAGAGCCCTTTGCTGCACCAGAAATGAGAATCTCTTTCCCGTCTATCGTCAAGGAGTATGTCGTATTTTTAATGACTGTATCTGTTGTTAAAATCGCTTCTTCAAAGTGGCCATTTCCTGCTTTTGCTTCTTTTAGCTGAGCGATGCCTGTTTTGATTTTATCCATATCCAGACACTCTCCAATGACACCAGTAGAAGAAACGGCAATGTAATCAGGCTCTGTGCCTAACATGTCTGCACAGGCTGCCTGCATGTCGTATGCATCTTTTAATCCCTGCTCACCTGTGCATGCGTTGGCGATGGCACTATTGACAATGACACCTTTTAGTTTGCCCGTCTTTTTTAAGCTTTTTTGTGTGACTTGAAGAGGCGCAGCTTGAAAGTGACTTTGAGTGTATACCGCTGCACTCGCTGCTGGTACTTCACTGATGATCAAGCCAAGGTCTTTTTTTGAATAGCGTAATCCTATATGAATCCCCTTTGCTTCAAAACCTTTTGGTGATGATACGTCCCCGTCTATTTTGACAATACTTTTTTCATTCAATTCGATCATGTTTGTTGTCTCCCCTGTTCTTATGGATAGAGAGGTGTCATTGTGAGGCCCGCCTCTTCATGTAAGCCTTTGATGATATTGAAGTTTTGAACCGCTTGGCCGGCTGCGCCTTTCATGAGATTATCTATGACAGATACAATCGTCAGTCTGCCTGTTCGCTCATCTAAATGAAAACCAATGTCACAGAAGTTACTGCCGTATACTTCTTTTGTTTGCGGATATATCCCATGATCTCTCACTCTTACAAAATAGGAATCTTCATAAAAGTCCTTCATCCGTTTCATTAATTCTTCTTTTGTGACATCTGCTTTCAATTGTGTATACATCGTCGCCATAATCCCTCTTGTCATCGGGACAAGGTGTGTTGAAAATGTGATGTTCGCCGTTTGCGGGTTCCATTCTCTAAGTACTTGTTCTATTTCAGGTGTGTGCTGATGTTCATTCACCTTATAAATTTTAAAGTTATCGTTCAGCTCTGAAAAATGTGTGCCAAGTGAGGCTGATCGTCCTGCACCGGACACCCCGGTTTTTGCATCTATTATGATCATAGATTCATCGATTAAATTCTGTTTCATCAGCGGTGCTAATCCTAGAAGAACTGCAGTAGGAAAGCAGCCTGGGTTTGCAATGACTTCCGCTTGCTTAATGGTTTCACGATTCAATTCAGATAATCCGTATACAGCTTGTTGAACCGATGCTTCATCCGCTGCCCTTCGTTTATACCACGCTTCATAAACAGTTCCATCTTGAATGCGCAAGTCACCTGATAAATCAATAATTGGCACTCCTTGATTCATGAGCTTCGGTGTGAGTTCACTTGAAACGCCTGCTGGTGTCGCTAAAAACACAGCATCTGTTTCTTGCACAATGGCAGCCGGATCAATGGCTTTTAATGTTTGGTCAGTAATCGTTGTCAGATGCGGATAAGATTGACTGTATAATTGTCCATCACCACTTGATGAATACAATATACATTCCTCCACATGTGGATGCTGCTTAAAGATACGAACTAATTCCGCACCACCGTACCCTGTAGCACCTATAACACCTATTTTCAACGTCAATACACCCTCTTGATCTTTGTGAAATTATTTAACATTATAACATGTATAAAAATTAATTCAATTGTATATTTAATATTTGTTTTCATTTTTTTTCATAAAAAAATCCACATATCTTCGTGAGACATGCGGATTTTATCTATTGTTCTTCATATTGAGAACCAAAAGCGCACTGCATAAATATAATAGGGAACTTGCATAAAAAATCAAATGAATGGTGAAAAAATCAGCAAACAGGCCGCCAAGCATGATGGCGATAGATGAAAAAAGCGCTGTCCAAAAATGATAGTGCCCAACTTCTTTCATTCGCTTCTTCTCATTTGTGAGTTCGGTGACGAGCAGTTTCTCTCCGTGCTTCTGAACACCACCTAGCACACCTAAGGCAATCTGAATCATATAAACTTGCTCTACTTCTGTGATATGTGGAAAAAGGAGAAGAAGAAACGCCATACCAAACGAATGAATGATTAAAAAGAGACGCCTGTCGGTCGTTTCAGGAAGTTTTCCTAATAATAAATGAATGAACGCACCGCTCAAACCAAACAGACCATAAGCAAGACCAAATTGAGAATAGCTCGACCCAACATTTTTAATAAAAAGAATATAAAAAGGGAAAATGAGACTACTGGCGAAAAACAGTAGACTTTGTGAATAGACGAACCATTTCATTGCTTTAGCATTCATTGTGTATTGTACCTTTCATAAAAGTAGTTGATAAATCTGCCATCTGGATCTGCTTGCTTTTTCTTTTGAAAGAATAGATCGGTTTTTGGATACGCTTGTTTCATTTGTGCTTTCGTTTGATAAGGCATGTATGGTAAGTAATAGCTTCCATGGTGCCGCAAGGTGATATCTGTCATTTGCCGGATGACCCGCTCTGCTTCTGCCTTCTCTTCTTTCTCAAAACCATAATTCACTAACAAAACAAGTGCAAACATATCTTCTTTCGCATATGAGAGATCCGCTTTTTCATTTTTTTGTACGTAACGGATCGTGATGTTCATTAAATTCAATTTTTCCTGTTGTAAAAAGCTTCTCATGTCATCGATATACGCACGAAAACGATCAACTGGAACAAAGTATTCTTGAAGCACATCGGTATCTGACTCATTTTCATATTCTAAAAAAGCAGAATCAGACCGCATCACGTTATTTCTTGTGATCAGCTGGTCATTTTGACTTTGAAAATACTTCTTTTGCAAGTTCCATAGCAAATCTTTCCCCATATCAAATCTTCTCGAAAGGCCGAGCATAAATTTTAAAGGGATGACGAGCTGATCTTCTTTGAGCTCGCGGTATGGATCGATCTGTTGATCAGAAGTAAGTGAATAATTCGTCACATACATCTCTTTCAAAAAATTTGTTTTCGCTGTAGAGATTCTTGCGAGATGCATGCGCACTTCTTTATTGTTCTTTACATGCTTTTGAAAATAATCAGTGTATTCATCGAAGTGTAGAGAGGTTGTCTCCATTTTATATAATTCATCCTTTGTTAAGGACAGCTCAACATCTAAAATGACACCGAATAAGCCGTATCCTCCAATCACGGCAGTAAATAAATCATCGCTAGGCTTTACTGTGATGATCTCTCCATCTGCTTTTAACAGTGTGAAAGAGCGCACAGTGTCAATAAGTGAGCCGTAGCGAATGTCACGTCCATGTGCATTTGCACTTAACGAGCCACCAATCGTAAAGATGTTTTGAGATTGCATCACCTTTACTGCAAGACCATATGGGTTCACATATGTTTGAATATCATCCCATGTGGCGCCGCTCTGGACCCGAATGGTCTTCTTTTTTTCATTAAATGATACGATTCGGCGAAATTTCGTCATGTCTAGTACAATGCCATTTTCATAATACGTGTGGCCGCCCATACTATGCTGCTTTCCGGCGATTGAAATGGGCAGATTCTTCTCTTTTGCTTCTTCTAATACTTCTTTTAAAGATTCTATTTCTTTTCCTTGCACGACTTTTTTTATTTTGACCGGCATGAGGTGACTCACATCTGTAAACGCCTCAAGTCCTTGTCTTTTGTGTGCTTGATCTTCACGTATAGAGACTGATGCAAAAAAGGCAGCACCATATCCCATCAAAAGGACGATCCATATCCACTTTCGTTTCATTATAGGTACTCCGTTCTATAAAATTACATCCATTATATCAAGCCATACTCCTCCTCTACCTTAATTTTTCATAAAAAAACCTGGTACGAGTTCTACTCATACCAGGTCGTATTTACTTATTGAATACCAAGCGCAATTTTAGCGTATCTTGACATTTTGTCACGTGTCCAAGGTGGATTCCATACGATGTGAACTTCAGTTTCCTTCACTTCAGGCAAGTCGCTCAATGCTTTTTTCACTTCATCCACGATAACTGGTGCAAGAGGACAGCCCATTGATGTTAAAGTCATTGTGATATCCGCTTTTCCATTCTCATCAAGATCGACATCATAGACAAGTCCAAGGTTGACGATGTCTACGTTTAACTCAGGGTCAATCACCTGTTCTAGGGCGCCTAAAATATTTTCTTTCAATGCTTCATCCATGATATCCACTCCTTTTTCAACTAGTATAACGTACTTTTCCTTTTGGCTAAACGTTTGTGCTTTTCAGGTGTGTCACAAACCAATCAATCGTTTCAAACATCGCTTGTCTTGAGACCTTATGGCCAGCCTGTCCATCTGTAATAAAACGAATCAGGTGCGGATCTTCTTTATATTGGGTTTCTGCTAACTCGTCATAAAGAGCTTTTGCATGTCTGTAAGGGACAACTGGATCGTTTTCTGCATGCCAGAATAACAGCGGTCTTTTGTTTAATCGATCTGTTTGTAGCGTTAAATCATAAGGACGCAGCGCGTCTAATTGCTGATGAACCTCTTCATCTGTAATCTCTTTCATCAACCCTTTGTGCCGCATGTCCATAATTTGTGCTTGTAGGAATGTCGTATATTTCGGACTGCCCATCAAGCTGACTGCCGCTTTAATCCAATCATGTTTTGCGAGTGCACCAAAGGTCGTGATGCCTCCCATGGAAGTACCTGCAACACCTATTAGATCGGCTTCAATCAATTGTTTTTCTTGAAAATATGTTTTTAAGATATCGATTTCACGTATTTCGTTCAGGACGATTTCCCAAAACTTTGATGCCAGCTCCTCTAAGCTGAGGTTTTCTGATCTTACACCATGATAAGCACAGTCAGGCAAAATGACTCTCATGCCTTTTTCCGCCAAATGAAAGGCGAAGTGTAAGTTGTGCTCGCGTGCACTTGTAAATCCATGTATAAAAAATACAAGTGGCATCGGTTTATCTTTATTTTCAGCTTTTACGATATGTAAAAATGGAATATCGTGTGTCATTTGCTCATCAATGGTGATCACAGCCTATGAATCCTCCTTTATCATTCCCGTCTTTGTTTATTTTAACATGTAGACAACGAAGATGTGATAAAGATACACTATAGGTGGAGGCACCCGCACCAGCTGCCTCCTATTACTTACAGATCAAAGGAGATTTTATGGAGACTAAACCTTATCTAATCGCACTTGACCTGGATGGCACGTTATTAAAAGACGATAAAACGATTTCTGCACACACACTTGATGTCATTCAAAAAGTGAAAGACAGCGGGCATCATGTCTGTATTTCAACTGGCCGGCCATTTCGTTCCAGCTCTCCTTATTATCAGCAATTGCAGCTCGATTCACCGATTGTGAACTTTAATGGAGCGTTTGTCCATCATCCTCTTGATGAAAAATGGGGCAGATTTCACACATCACTTGATCTTCAAGTCGTGAAACAGCTTGTGGATATTAGTGAGGAATATAAAGTACACAATGTGTTAGCTGAAGTGCTAGACGATTTGTATTTCCATTATCATGATGAAAAGCTCATTGATATATTTAATATGAATGCAAACAAAGTGACCGTTGGAGACCTTCGGAACAATCTTGGAGAGAATGTCACAAGCGTCTTAATTCACGCAAAAGAAGAAGACGTCGGAGCGATTCGGAGCTATTTGACAGATGTTCATGCAGAAGTGATTGACCACAGACGCTGGGCTGCTCCGTGGCACGTCATTGAAATCATTAAAACAGGTATGAACAAAGCCGTTGGACTGCAAAAGATCAGTGATTATTACGGTGTGCCTCAGGAGCGGATTGTGGCATTCGGAGATGAAGACAATGATTTAGAGATGCTTGAATTTGCTGGATGCGGGGTTGCAATGGGCAACGGGATTGATGCAGTGAAACGCGTCTCTAATGAAGTGACAGATACGAATGAACAAGATGGGATTGCAAAATTCCTAACGAATTACTTCTCGCTTTAATTTTTCCATTCATACATAGCAGGTCGAAGCGGGCATACTACCGTTAGACAGGTTGTCCTGTCAGCTTGTGTAAAGGGGCGGATTCCGAATGGGTAAAAGAAGCAAATCGAAACGCTTTATACAACAAGGTAAAGATTCAGTCAGTCTACATGACGCACGTTTTCCGTATCGTTCCACACTTGAAGAAGCTACGGAGGACAGGGGAAATATGAAGACTGATGCTTCTGGAGGTTCATTGTGAGAAACGAACTTTTTGATCAAGCCAAATCATTTACTGAGGAAGCCCTTACTTCTTCATTTCCATCTGGTTTAGAGCGTCAACAAGCAGTTCAGCGAGCTAAAAACGCCGTATCATCTGCATTTGCTAATTCGACAGATGCAGAAAGAAACCAGCTGCATACGTTCCAAGACCTGCTTGATGATCTTTAACGAAAAAAGCTGTCCGCTTTGTGGACAGCTTTTCTTATGCTTATTTCACTTGGAACGTTTTCTTCTCAGTGATTTGCTTTAGCCCTTCTGCTTTTCCTTTAAATGTGACGACCGCTTCATACGTTCCCGGCTCCACACCGTTTGACCACGTATCTTGGAAGTCATATGTTTCATCTGCTTTCAGCACAAAGGATTGGATAGCTTGTGTAAACATACGGTCTTTCGAGTAACGGTATTTTTCATTTCCATCTTCATCGTACACACTCAATTCGAATTTTTGGCTTGTGTTAAACGTGAATTCAATATCTCGATCTGATTCATTTTTTAGTGACATATGAAATTGAACCGAAGAACCTTTTTGGACGGGGTCTACTGTGAGTACAACGGTTTTTTCTCCCATTTGACCGGATACCTCCTTGTCTGGTTCATCCTTTTTTTGTTGCCCACAAGCTGTTAAAACCAATAGAACGAGAAAAAGCACTAACCCTTTTTTCATCTTCTACCCACCTTTTAATCTCGTCTGAAAAATCCAAGAATATTGGTTGTTTGAACAATATTTGTAAAGGCTTTTGGATCGACTTCCTTTATAATTTGTTCAAGTTCATACAGCTCATACCTTGTAATGACAATGACCATCATTTCTTTTTGTTCATTGGTAAATGCCCCTTTGGCCGGAACAGTCGTAATACCTCTGACCATTTTTCCATAAATGGCTTCTTTGATTTCATCTGCTTTCTTTGTCACAATCATGGCGGTCAGCTTTTCATGTCTCGTATGGATGGCATCAATTACCCTAGTCGTCACATATAATGTGACAAGGGTATATAAAGCTTTCTCCCAACCTTGTAACAATCCTGCTGTAAAAATGATAATTCCGTTTAAAATGAAGAAATACGTGCCGACTGGTTTGTCTTTCCATTTCGCTAAAATCATCGCAATAATGTCAAGGCCGCCTGTAGATGCCCCATATTTCAGTGTAATCCCAATGCCAAGTGCAGAAATGACTCCGCCAAATACAGCATTTAATAAAATATCTTCAGAAACACTTGTCTCTGGTAAAATGCCGAGGAAAATAGTTGTCAGTGCCACACTAATAATGCTATACAAAGTAAAGGAACGACCAACCTTCATCCAGCCTAAAATGCCGACCGGAATGTTTAAAATAAATAACAGGATCCCTGTTGATAAATAAAACGGTGCATATTGATCGATTAAACTGGATAACAGCTGGGCTACCCCCGTAAAACCACTTGCATATACGTCAGCAGGGATTAAAAATAAATTCAGCCCAATCGCATTGAGTAAGGCACCAATGACGACGACGATGAGTTTTTTTGCTTCTCCAATGAACATGTTGTCATTCCTCCACTTACCATTCTCTCTATGGTTTTCCCTAAAATTTAGAATTTGAACACGAAAAGATGATTTTCTATGATATAGTTAGGCTAAAAAGATGTAAAATATGGTTGATTTTTTTAGAAAGAAGGGATTTTGATGACCGTTCATATCATAGCAGACAGTGCTGCTGATCTGCCTCTTTCTTATTATGATGAACAAAACATGACACTCATTCCGCTGCGTGTATTACTCGGCGAGCAGGAATTTGAGGATTTGATCACCATTGAACCAAAACAAGTATTTGATGCGATGAGACAAGGTGCAAGTCCAAAAACATCACAAGCTTCACCGAATCGGATCAAAGAAGCCTTTGTTTCTGCAGCACAAACCCATACATCCGCTATCTATGTTGCCTTTTCATCAGAGCTTTCAGGTACATACCAAACCGCTGTGATGATGGCAAACGAAGTGAAGGAAGAATACCCTGATTTCGATTTACGAATCATTGATTCTAAATGTGCTTCACTTGGTTATGGACTAGCTGTCAAACACGCTCAATCACTTGCCATTGACGGAAATACAATACAAGAAATTGAAACGTCTGTAAAGCATTTTTGTGAATCTTTACAACATATTTTTACTGTAGACGATTTATCGTATTTAGCAAGAGGCGGAAGAATCAGTAAAGCGTCCGCATTTGTTGGCGGATTGTTAAGTATTAAACCCATTTTACACGTTGAGGATGGAAAACTGATACCCCTTGAAAAAATTCGTGGCCGTAAAAAATTATTGAAACGCATTATCGAGCTGATGAAAGAACGCGGATCTGACTGGTCTAGTCAAACTGTTGGCATTAGTCATGGAGATGACCCTGCACTTGCAGAAGAAATGAGACAATTAATCGAAGCCGAATTTCATCCAAAAGAAATCGACATCCAGGTCATCGGCGCGGCTGTCGGGTCCCACTCAGGCCCTAGCACACTTGCCATCTTCTTTACAGGCAGCCCATCATAAAAAGCACCCTTCCCTGAAACATCACGGGAAGGGTGCTTTTCTTATGATAGCTTAAATCGGTGAACGGTTTCGTTTAACCTTGCCGTCATACTCATCAGTTCTTCTACTTGTTTGTTCATTTGATGGAAAGATTGCAGTTGTTCGTTTGCCGAGGCAGAAATTTCTTCGCTGCCCGCTGCCGTTTCTTCTACAACGGCACTAATATTTTCAATCGAGTTCAGCACTTGTCCGCCAAGCTCTGTTGATTGAATAATTTGGTCATTTAAGACCGCCATTTCTTGCTTAATATGTTGTGCTTTTGTTTCTATATCTTCAAAGGAGTGTGAGGTTTTGTCCATTGCATCTTGCTGCTGAAGTGATAGCTTGACCCCTTCTTGTACAGTTTGGCTAATGGATTGAATGCCTTTTTCAATATGACTCACCATGTCAAAAATTTGTCTTGTTGCACGAGATGATTCATCTGCGAGCTTACGGATTTCGTCCGCTACGACGGCAAACCCTTTGCCAGCTTCTCCTGCTCTTGCCGCTTCAATCGCCGCATTGAGCGAGAGGAGGTTTGTCTGGTCCGCAATGTCAGAAACCGTTTTGGCCATTGCGGAGATTCCGCTTGCGTACTGAGTGAATTCTCCTGCTGACTCTTCAATTTGTCTCGTCGCACGTGTATTTTTTTCAATGGCTGCTTTTGTTTCTGTTAACGTGTGCTTTCCGCTTTCCACCGCTTCAATGGCATCCTCTGTACTACGGATGACTGTATGTGATCTTTCGGAATTCTTACGGCCATGTGAATCCATTTTCTCAATCAAACTAACGCCATGCTGAAGGTCTTCTGAAATCGCTTGTGAACCATTCGCCATTTCGTCTGTCGATACAGACACTTGATTGGCCGATTCCATAAGCTTTTTGTTTTCATCATCTAGCTGAATCGAGAACGATTCCACTTGACTTGAGACATGACTGATTTCTTGAATCAAGCTAATCAGCTGATCCGTCATTTGATTGAACGACTCATTTAAGCCACCGATTTCATCTTTCCGCTTGATGTTCATCCGCTCCACAGCGAGGTTTCCTTCGGCAATCTGTTTTGCCCGGTAAGAAAGGGATTTGATTGGTGTCACAATGGATCTCGTTAAACCAATATTTAAAAAGACGGCGATGACAATCAGCGTGAGGGCTGCGACAGATGCGCTTGTGATGATCCTTTGCACATTGTCTGCCGCCTCCTCTAAATGGTATTCATACGCTTCTTGTGCTCTTTTATTCATCGTATGCACGTCGTTTAAAACACCGTCAATTCTGGCAGCCACTCGTCTGGCATCAGAGGCATTTTTTTCACCAATGGCATTGTTTGCTTCTTGCGTCCATGTGTCAAACTTTGAATTTAACCGTGTGAGGGCTTCTTTGTTCATATTTCCTGCGTTTTTGTTTAACGTTTGCAGCTGTTTTTTCGCTGTCGATATATCGGTTTGAACGACCTCTAGCTGTTCATCTGAAAGGGTCATGGAATAATTGGTCATGGCTTGTTCGACACTTTCAAAGCTGGCCTTCGTTTTTTGTACGTTCAGTAAGGTTTGAACTTCTGTTTCGCTTGATGACTGAATCTTTGTCATGCTCACAATAATAAAGGCAATTACGCCAACCGCTAAAAGAAGTGAAATGAGTGAGTTGAGCAAAATTTTGATGCGTAAGCTCATGATGCTGCCCCTCTTCTTTCAGAAGTGTTTGCTTCAGTCCATTTAATTTTTTGGTCAATTTCTCAGCATCTTTGAGCACCCGGATTCTTGCCATATCGATTCCGTCATTACTTAAGTCATATACGATATGCCCGCTTTTGATGTTGCTGCTTTTGACGAGCTGTTCGCTGAATTGATAGACGACTTCATCTACTTTTTTGACCATAGACGAAATAACGGCTTTTTCAGCTGTATAATACTGATCGCTGTCCACGCCGATTGCATATTTGCCTTGCGTTTGCGCTTCTTTTAATACACCAACACCCGTATAACCGGCTGCGGCATATAAAACATCTGCTTTCTTTTTGATCATGTCTTTCGCTATTTTACTGCCTTTGCCTGCATCACTAAATGTGCCAGCATACGTGGATACGACCTTGATTTTCGGATTCACTGATTTTGCGCCTTTTTGATAGCCTTGTTCAAATCGGTGGATCACCTCTGCATCGACTCCGCCCACAAAACCAATAACATCACTTTTTGTTGTCATGGCAGCAAGAGCTCCCGCTAAATAGCTGCCCTGCTCTTCTTTAAAAGTCACTGATGTGACATTTTTCAGTTCAGACACAGCATCAATGAGTAAAAATTGCTTTTTCGGATATTTTTTCGCTACCTTTTCTAAGTCTTCTTGCATACTGAAACCTACACCGATGATCAGGTCATTTCCATCTTTCACAAGCTCGGTCAGCCCTTTTTCATATGTATCGGTTTCTGCAATTTCTCTATAATCGAATTCAATGCCAAGCTCATCACGTGCTTTTTCTAATCCTTTAAATGATGAATCGTTAAATGATTGATCACCAAGACCATCATCCGTCAGCATGACACCAATATGCTTCGTATTTGATACCGGGGGTCCTCCCTGCTGATTGCTGCATGAGGCGAGTACCATGATCATAGCTGCCATCAGAAGTAATGAAATCTTCACTTTCATCCAAAAACACACTCCTTTTATCATCCTTACCCCTTATTTATCGGATTTGAGAGTCATTGTTTCAATGATAAAGTGAAGGATTTTCAGCTTTTTTCATGACTTTTTTCACTGAAAAAAACCATTATTTATGACAAAAATAAAAAAAGTGAGCAAATGCTCACTTTAGATTGTTGACAAAGGGCTAAAATGAACTTGATTTTAGCCCTTTGTCTTCTTTTCAGCGTGATAGAAAACCTTTGCAGTCTAGGAATTACGAGCACTGGCACGGAGCGAATTTGACATTCGTGAGTACCAGCGCGCAGGACTGACAAAGAATGCGAGGGTTTGTCTACACGCTGAAAGTGAGCAAATGCTCACTTTTTCTCGTATGTCCATCCTTCTTTTTGGTAAACAAGATCATTTTTCATCAGATGACCTAATGCTCGTTTGAAGGCTGCTTTACTCATTTGAAATCTTTCCCGGATATCTTCTGGATCACTTTTATCCCCGTAAGGCATTGCACCGTTTCTCGTTCTCATATAAGTTAAGATTTCTTCTGCATCGACTGATAACGCATCCTGCTTTCTCGGAAGCAGTGACACATTGACAGTTCCATCCTCTTTCACTGCAATCACGCGTCCAGTCACGGTCGATCCGAGTCTTGGTTCTTCTTTCCGCTCAGTACGATGGATAAATCCTCTAATCCCTGTATCAGTCAGCATAAAGGAACCTGTCGCAATTAAGCGATAAATTGTCCCCGTGATTTCTTTGTTCATTAACGTTTCTGGCGCCTCAGTAAACAATTCACTGATCACATCTTCAGTGGCTGGTTTTGCGAACATTCTCCCGTAACTTGTCACTTTGAGCATACAGTATAGTTTGTCGCCTTTTTTCGGCCACGCTTCCTCAAAAGGCGGGAGGTGTTCAGTTGCAACAAGTGCATCCTTTGACAAACCTATATCGACAAAAGCACCCATATCTTCTACAACGTCTACAACTTCTACCCAGTCGTATGTATGTGCATTGATTTTAGGAATTTTCATCGTCGCTGCCAGTCTTTCCTCATGATCTACATATAAGTAGACCTCTACTTCAACACGATCTCCAATATCCTCTGTCATCTCACTGCGATGTAGGAGGACAGAATCTTCGCCATCTGTTAAAAAGTAGCCGTATTCCATCTCGTTATCTATTTGCAAGGTCAGTTGCTCACCTGGTCTCATGTTCTCTTCCTTCCTATCTGCCCTTAAAAGAGCGTTCGTTCATCTTTTGATTCACTTTATTCTACTATACTTCTGTCATCATGAACATCTCTAGTTCTGTTAGCTAAAGTGGACAAACTGTACTTGAATTATACCGCATACATCTGAACTCTCTTCGATAAAGTTTCTTCTTCCCCTATGGGCATGATAAAATAGACGCAATATCTATAGTTGGAGGTCATATGTGATGGCAAAAGAAAGTTCATTTGATATTGTATCGAAGGTGGAGCTGCCAGAGGTGCAAAACGCCATTCAAGCAGCACTGAAAGAAATTAAAAACCGTTATGATTTTAAAGGAAGTAAAAGTGATATTTCACTAGAAAAAGAAGAACTCGTTCTCATTTCTGATGATGACTTCAAGCTGGAGCAGCTAAAGGATGTCCTTGTGACAAAACTGATTAAACGAAACGTACCGACTAAAAACATTGACTACGGAAAAACAGAACATGCCCTAGGTGGAACCGTTCGCCAGCGTGCAAAGCTGATTAGCGGGATTGATAAGGACAATGCCAAAAAGATCAATGCCTTGATCAAACAATCTGGTATAAAAGTAAAGTCGCAATTTCAAGATGACCAAGTGCGTGTGACAGGAAAAAATAAAGATGATTTACAAGAAGTGATTGCGCTTATGCGCAAGGCAGATTTACCGATTGACGTCCAATTTATAAATTTTCGATAAATTTCAAATTTTCCATTGATTATTTCCGATTTTTTCGATACAGTTGATGGAAGTTCAATTCATTGACATGTTCATATCGCTTTCTTATCAAGAGAGGCAGAGGGACTGGCCCTGTGAAGCCTCAGCAACCGGTGTAGTAGAAATCTATTTTCTATGACCAAGGTGCTAAATCCAGCAAGCAACTGCTTGGAAGATAAGGAGAAGAATTTCAATACAGCCAAAAAGTCTTCTTCTTATCAGAAGGCTTTTTTTGTTACATAGAAATAAGGAGGAAACCAATGGGCCTATTACAAGACTTACAAAATCGCGTACTGATTGCTGATGGAGCAATGGGAACACTTTTATACTCTTATGGCATTGACCGCTGCTTTGAAGAATTAAATTTATCAAAAGAAGATGAAGTCAAAAGAGTGCACGAGGCATATGTGCAAGCTGGAGCGGACATTATTCAAACGAACACATACGGTGCGAATTATATTAAACTATCCCGCTACGGCTTAGAGGAAGAAACAAAACGCATTAACACAAAAGCTGTACAAATTGCCAAAGCAGCCGCTGGCTCAGCTTATGTCCTCGGAACGATCGGCGGCATTCGAACATTTAACAAAAATGCCTACTCTTTAGACGAGATTAAACGGAGCTTTAGAGAACAGCTCTATATCCTTTTAAATGAAGAGCCTGATGGATTACTGCTTGAAACGTATTACGATATTGAAGAAGCAAAGGCCGTGCTTGAGATAGCGCGCAAAGAAACAGCGCTTCCAATTGTCATGAACGTCTCCATGCATGAGCAAGGTGTATTGCAGGACGGTACACCGCTAAAAGACGGTTTATCTGAATTATCCTCACTTGGCGCTGATGTTGTCGGCATTAACTGCCGGCTGGGCCCTTATCATATGATTCAGGCACTTGAAGGCGTTCCACTTTTGCAAAATTCGCATTTATCTGTCTATCCAAACAGCAGTCTTCCCTCCCTTGAAGAAGGCAGACTCGTCTATGATACAGATAATGATTATTTCCGAAAAAGTGCACTTGAGTTTAGAAATCAGGGCGCACGAATCATTGGAGGCTGCTGCGGAACAACCCCTCAGCATATAAGCGCCATGGCAGAGGCGGTCAAAGATTTAGCACCTATCACCGAAAAAGAAGTGAAAGTATTAAAAGAAGAAATCATTTCCATCCAAGATCAACGGACAGAACCAGGTCTTGACGAGCTGGCTGTGAAAAAACGTTCGATTATCGTCGAGCTGGACCCGCCGAAGAAGCTGAACTTTGAAAAATTCCTTGTCGCAGCGAACGAATTAAAAAGTGCTGGCATTGATGCCCTCACGCTGGCCGATAACTCTCTAGCTACCCCGCGTATTAGCAATGTGGCATGCGGCGCTTTATTAAAACAGCAGCTTGATATGCGTTCACTTGTCCATATCACATGTCGTGATCGCAATTTGATTGGACTCCAATCCCACTTAATGGGGCTGGACACGCTTGGACTAACCGATATTTTAGCCATCACAGGCGATCCGTCTAAAATTGGAGACTTCCCAGGTGCGACATCTGTGTATGATTTAACCTCCTTTGATTTGATCCGTCTGATCAAACAATTTAACGAGGGACTATCTTTCTCTGGGAAGCCGCTCGGGAAAAAGACCAATTTTTCAGTGGCTGGCGCGTTTAATCCAAATGTCCGTCATATTGATAAAGCGGTCAAACGCCTCGAGAAGAAAATCGAATACGGTGCCGATTATTTTATTTCACAACCTGTTTACTCTGAGGAACAGCTTGTGAAGATTCATGAAGAAAGCAGACATTTGGATAAACCGATTTACATCGGTATTATGCCGCTAACAAGCAGCCGAAACGCAGAGTTTATTCATCATGAAATTCCCGGCATTAAATTGTCTGACTCGATTCGTGAGATTATGGCCAAGGCAGGCGAAGATAAAGAAAAGCAGCGGACAGAAGGGTTAGCGATTGCCCGCTCTTTATTAGATACAGCTTGCGAATTGTTTAATGGTATCTATTTAATTACCCCTTTCCTTCGATCAGATTTAACAGCAGAACTGACAACTTACATCCATCAGAAAGAAAAGGAGCCAAACATCCATGCCAACTATCACTGAACAGCTCAAAAAACGCATCCTCGTCCTTGACGGTGCAATGGGCACAATGATTCAAAACGCCGATCTCACAGCAGAGGATTTCGGTGGAGAAGAGTATGAGGGCTGTAACGAATATTTAAACGTCACAGCCCCTCACATTATCTCCACGATTCACCGGCAATACCTAGAGGCAAGTGCTGACCTCATTGAAACAAATACATTCGGTGCGACGAAGCTCGTTCTCGATGAATATGGACTTGGCCACCTCGCCTATGAATTGAACGTAAAAGCAGCTCAGCTGGCAAAGCGTGAAGCAGACCGTTTGTCGACACCAGAATGGCCCCGCTTTGTAGTAGGCGCAATGGGGCCCACTACAAAAACATTATCCGTAACAGGCGGCACAACGTTTGAAGAGCTCGTTGCAAATTATGAAGAACAAGCCCGCGCCCTGATTGATGGGAAATGTGATGCTCTTCTTTTAGAAACGAGTCAAGACATGCTGAATGTCAAAGCTGGATTTAAAGGCATTCAAGAAGCCTTTCACGCAACCGGTATTGAGCTACCACTGATGGTGTCAGGTACGATTGAGCCGATGGGCACTACCCTTGCCGGTCAAGATATTGAAGCCTTTTATATCTCACTTGAGCATATGAAACCAATCAGCGTCGGACTAAACTGTGCAACTGGTCCAGAATTTATGACAGACCATATCCGTACACTCTCCTCCATCGCAAAGTCGGCTGTCAGCTGCTATCCAAACGCTGGTCTCCCAGATGAAGAAGGGCAATATCACGAATCCCCTGGTTCGCTTGCTAAAAAAATCGCCGCTTTTGCAAAAGAAGGCTGGTTAAATATCGTCGGCGGCTGCTGCGGTACAACGCCTGCACATATTCAGGCATTATCAGATGAAGTACGTCCGCTTCAGCCCCGCAGCATGTCGCATGAGTCATCACCGCATACCGTATCAGGAATCGAGCCCCTCATTTATGAAGAAGCGATGCGCCCCCTCTTTGTTGGTGAGCGCACAAATGTCATTGGTTCGCGCAAATTCAAACGGCTCATCGCAGAACAAAAGTTTGAAGAGGCAGCAGAAATTGCCCGTGCTCAAGTGAAAAATGGCGCTCACGTCATTGATGTGTGTTTAGCAGACCCTGATCGTGATGAGATAGCAGACATGGAAGGCTTTTTAAAAGAAGCCATGAAAAAAGTGAAAGCTCCTTTTGTCATTGATTCAACCGATAAACATGTCATCGAAAAAGCACTCATGTATTCTCAAGGAAAAGCCATTATTAATTCTATTAATTTAGAGGATGGAGAAGAGCGCTTTGAAGAGATTCTTCCGCTTGTCAAGCTATATGGCGGCGCACTTGTTGTTGGAACAATCGATGAAACAGGGATGGCCGTCACAGCAGATCGAAAACTTGAAATTGCCGTAAGATCCCATGACCTGCTCACGAAAAAATATGGAATCCCTGCGAGTGATATCATTTTTGACCCGCTTGTCTTTCCAGTAGGTACTGGAGACGAACAGTATATTGGTGCTGCTGAAGAGACGATTAAAGGCATTGAGCGAATCAAAGCAGTACTGCCTGAATGTCTCACCATTTTAGGCATTAGTAACGTGTCTTTCGGACTCCCGCCAGTTGGTAGAGAAATATTGAATGCCGTTTATTTGTATCACTGCGTCAAAGCAGGGCTTGATTATGCGATCGTGAATACTGAAAAGCTTGAACGCTTCGCTTCAATTCCAAAGGAAGAAATCAAGCTGGCTGAAACTTTACTTTATGAAACAAATGATCAAACCCTTGCTGAGTTCACACAATTTTATCGCGGGAAAAAGAAAACAGAGAAAAAACCAAAGATCTCCTTATCGCTTGATGAAAGACTGGCACTCTATGTCGTCGAAGGGACGAAAGAAGGCCTGATTGATGACCTTGCCCTTGCTTTGGAGAAATTTGAATCACCTCTTCATATCATCAATGGACCATTAATGCAGGGAATGTCAGAGGTTGGGCGCCTTTTTAATCAAAACGAATTGATTGTAGCTGAAGTGCTTCAATCCGCTGAGGTCATGAAAGCATCTGTTTCATACCTTGAGCAATTTATGGAGAAAAAGGACGCAAGCGGCAAAGGGAAGATTCTCCTCGCCACCGTCAAAGGAGATGTCCATGATATAGGGAAAAACCTGGTCGACATCATTTTGAGCAATAATGGCTTTCACGTCGTCGATCTCGGAATCAAAGTAACCCCACAAACATTGATTGAAGCGGTGCAAAAAGAAAAGCCAGATATGATTGGACTATCAGGTTTACTTGTCAAATCAGCACAGCAAATGGTCTTGACCGCTCAAGATTTACAAAAAGCAAACATCTCTGTTCCCATTTTGGTGGGCGGCGCGGCGCTTTCACGGAAGTTTACGAAGATGAAAATTTCGCCTCAATATGATGGCCCCGTCCTTTACGCCAAAGATGCAATGGACGGCCTGTCTTTAGCGAATGAATTAAGAACGAACCCTCTTCAATTTCAAACAAAACCCTTAGAGGATCAAGAAACACTCCATAAGGAAAAAGAAACAACGCAGCCAAAAGCCGTGATTGAATTACTAGAAAAACGCGCGACACTTCCGGAGGCAGTCATTTTCACGCCAGAAAATACGAAACGCCATTATGTTCGGGATATTGATTTGCACCACATTATGCCCTATGTCAATGAGCAAATGCTGATCGGCCATCATCTCGGTTTAAAAGGAAAGGTCAAAAAGCTCTTGGCTGAACAGCATCCAAAAGCATTGGAGTTAAAACAGCTGATCACAGATCTTCTTCAAGAAGGCAGAGAGAAAAACTGGTTTGCACCTGCATTCGTCTATCAATTCTTCCCTGCCAATTCAAATCGGAATGACCTGCATATCTATGATCCAGAAGCGCCTGACCGCGTCATTGAGACATTCCAATTTCCAAGACAGGAAAAACTTCCGTACCGGTCTATTTCTGATTATGTGCGGAAAAGCGGAGAGAACGAGAAAGATTATATCGCCTTATTTGCAGTGACGGCTGGCGCCCGCATACGAGAGGTTGCGCAGCAATTTAAACAAGAGGGTGACTATTTAAAAATGCATGCGGTCCAAGCTTTAGCACTTGAGCTTGCAGAAGGATTGGCTGAACGAACGCACCAAGTAATTCGTGATAAATGGGGATTCCCAGACCCAGTCGATTTCACGATGGAGAAAAGGTTCCAAGCCAAATATCAAGGTCAGCGCTATTCCTTTGGCTATCCAGCGTGCCCTAATCTAGAAGACCAAGAAAAACTATTCCATCTGCTGCAGCCAGAAAAAATCGGGATTCATCTCACAGAAGGGTTTATGATGGAGCCTGAAGCATCCGTTTCAGCCATTGTCGTTTCTCATCCTGAAGCTCGATATTTTAACGTTCACTAAAAAAACCTCCTGAATTGGAGGTTCTTTTTATAAATAAAAATGGAATATATATGAAAAAATACGTTTATTTACCGATATTATAAATGAAAGTCATTTACTTAAAAGGAGATGTTTGTCATGTTCAAAAAGAAGATCGGGGTTTTATTGCTTACAGGCCTCTTTATCGCTAGCCCTCTTTTCCAATCACCTGCTCAAGCAAGTGAAACGTCTACGAAACAAACAAAATATTATACAGAAGAATTGGAGCATCTGTATCCAGACAGTGATTATGCAAACAATGATACGATGGAAAAAGCTCAATTCTTACAGCACTCTCTTCATCTAAACAAGACCTATTTATATCACGAAGGCAGTATCTCTTCTATGAATGACATTGATTTTTACCGGTTCACCAGCTCTAAATTTGATGGAGCAGATGGCCGCTTTTCTATCAAACTCGTCAATGTAAAAGCTGGAAATGATTTTGATCTTTATCTTTACAATCAGAGCGGGTCACTCGTGTCTTCCTCTGTGCGGACAAACAACCAAAATGAAATCATCCATATGCCGAAAATTGCCGCAAGCACTGACTACTATTTAGCCGTCAAACCAAAGCAATTATTAAATGAAGAGGACAACATGTATCGTATTGTCTTTGATAAAAGTATTGAAAAAGCCACAACGAAACGATATGGATCACCTGCCACATTGAATAGTTTCAATGAAGCCGGATCTCCCAATTCTTCTTTTGATTTAAGCAGCTTGCCGCAGGATGCCGTTGTCACTGGCCTGTCATTAGAAGCTGAAAAAGGCAGTACAAATGCATATAATTATGTATTCACTGTCTCTTCCTTAAAAGGCGGAACAGTGAACGTACCTTGGAACGGTCAAAAAGTTGACATCTCTTCTTATAAAACAAGTCAAGTGCCAGCAAAAGACCGCTTTTTTGTTTCTTTTAATGCAACCGAGGTTCCTCAATTGATCGGTGGACGGTTAATCAAAGTAGGCGTTGTCTCAATTAAGAACTTACAGCTCACCTTTGAATATGAATACAACCGTGACCTCAATTATTAAACTATACAAAAGGAAAAGGTATCCCCTTTTCCTTTTTCTTATGCGTTCTTATGGTACGATACATAGAGAGAAATCAGCTAAGAAGGAGTTGCGTGTATTGCCAAACGTTATTCAACGATCTTTAACCCTTGATGACATACCAGACCTTGTCGCATTGTCAAAAGAGGTCGATTGGCCTGATTACAATGCGGAAGAGCTCACATCTCTTTTAACAAATGGACATTTTACCGGTTTTACAACAACTGACGGACAAGTCATTTCATGCGCTGGACTTTTTCAGTATGACAGTGTGGCATCAATTGGAGCGGTCATTGTATCTGAGACACATCGAGGCCTCGGTCTTGCCCGTCAAATGATTGACACACTGCTTCGTCATAGTGATCCAAGTGTCCCTGTCGTTTTAACGGCTACTGTACAAGGACAGCCAGTCTATGAAAAAATCGGCTTTCAGACAGCCGGTTATATTCATACATACAAAGCACAAAAAACAAATCCTAGTGCGCTTCATCCGTCACATCAGATTCATCTTTTTCCCGCTGATGAAACGCACCTCCCGTCTATTGAAAGACTGGATGAAAAAGGCGCAGGAACCAATCGATCAAACTTCTTAATAAAACGAATGGAGCGAGCAGCATTTAAACTGATCGTAAAGGATGAACACCACGAAATCACCGGCTTCGCGTTTGGTGTGGAAACACCAGCTAATCTGATGATTGGCCCGCTTGCAGCAAACGATGAACAAACGGCGCTAGCACTCATTCAATCACTTCTCACGTCTTATTCTGGCGCCTTTCGTATAGATATGCAGGAAGAAACAGCTGAACGCCTGCATGCATCACTTGTAGAAGCAGGATTTACGAAAACAAACGTCGCACATTTTATGATGATTCGCGGGAACGAAAAGCAGAACGATCCTGCGCTTCTCTATTTCCTGGCCTCACAAGCATTTTCTTAAAAAATCAAAAAGCTGTAGACAGATGTTGTCTACAGCTTTTCTTATTTACTTTTCGCCTACGGATGAGAGAACTTGAGCGAGTGCATTTGTGACCTTGCCATGCTCTGATGCATGCGGCCGGTCATCTCCATCTCCATAGCCGTAATCAATCATGCGATTACGGTTTAAGCAAAGCTTTGTCAGCTGAGGCTGGAATAGATCAAATAAAGCAAAACGATCTTTTAGCTGTGGAAATTGCTTTTGATACTGCTGAATTTCTTCTGCAAGCAAGCGCCAAAGCGTCGTTTCATCTAACAGATTGTGATTGTCTAACACGTTTGACACGTAACGAAGATTGCAAATAAACAGACCCGTAAAAATAAATTGTACAAGACCCTCAGGCGGCTCACTACGCAGCACTTCCTTTAGATCTTCTTCTAATGAAGCCAATTCAGGCAGCGGTTGATCACTAATGTTCACATCATCAACAAAATCTTTGATCGCCAAACGATGTGGCTTATGATCTTTTAATACAAGAATTGTATTTTGTCCGTGCGGTGAAAAGACCGTGCCATATTGATACATAAAGTGCAGAAGCGGCGGCATGACAACATGGAAGAATGACGCCATCCATTCTTTTGCTGACAGACCCGATTTTTCAATGAGCTGCTTCAGATAAGGCTCACCTTCATGATCCTCATAAGTCAGTGCCGCCAGCGTAACAGGGCTCTCCCCTTCATCTAAATACGTATAAATGCTTTCTCTAAAAATGACACCAAGCATTTCAAGGTATTGATATGGCGCACCAGGTAGCTTGCTGTAATAAGGATGATCAACATTGATACTCGCATTCTCACCTGGTAAAATCACGCGGCATACATCGGATAAAAAGGCGTCTTGATCGGCGATTCCTTTAATATGAGCTGTAATACGAGGAGCAATCACCGTACGTTCTGATGGGAGCCCCCGGTACACTAGCGTATTTAAAATACTCATTGGCAGTTTAATATGATGCTTGCCTTTATTTGAGATGTTCGTAAAAGTTCTGATCGATTGCTGTGGAATATATTGATCCAGCCCTTCTCCTAAATACACAATACGGCGCATGGCCAAATCTTCGGGGAAATGCTGGATGATCATATGCGTCCACTGCCATTTGTGAACAGGCATCATATAATAATCAGCCGCATTCAGCCCTTCATCCTTTAACACACGTTGGAATTGACGGATCGTGACTTCGTCTAATTCTTTGGCAATGATGTGCTCATAGTTCTCATGATCGACCGCATGGAAAGTCGCAAGTTCTCGGTGAACAGCAATCCAAGACAGCTGCACACATTCCTGCCTTTCAGGTGCATAGGCTAAGTAATCTTCGTAGCTGAACCCAATACGCCCTTTGTTATAGACGATCCACGGATGACCAGTCATCTCGCCTTCAATCCATGCATAATCTGTATCTGTTAGCTCATCTGCACGAAGTGCTTTTTTCGACAGCAAATGAACATCCGCTAACAAGGTATGGTGAAGCTCTTTGATCAGATGGCCAGTTGTTTCAGAAGACATTGGGATGATTGGCTGAATGTCTAGTAAAAACACAATGGCACTAACGTCCTTTGTCCATGTTCCGTCTTGACAGCACTCGATCGATTCCGCAATCGTATCAAAACTATCAAACAAACGAGGTTTTGCGAGATAACGATATTTCTTCTGTTCGTGAATGATTAATTCATATTGGGCGATGCCATCCTGATGATTTAGTTGAACGGGATGCAGCATATCCTCATACATATATTCGGACAGCATTTTTGCCACCATTCGCTGGTTTGCTTTTTTCCAAGCAGCAGGATTGACCGCTTTTTTCAATTCATCTTGTACACTCATCGGTTCATCCTCCTTACCCTTTGATTTCTTCAAATGTATTTGCGTGTTTATGTGTACCGAATGTCTGGAAAACATGCTTTTGATAAAGTGGATACACAGGTCGACGAGCCAGTTCATTGATAATGACACTGTTTCGGTACGCCCCTAGCCCTAAATCTGGTGCGCCTACTCCATGTGTATGAAGCTCTGCATTTTGTACAAAAATATCATTTTCACCTAATGAGTTTGTTTTCAATCGATATTCACGTTCAACCTGGAAGCGTCCTTGATGATCCCACTGAATATGATGGGAAATCGGATCAATAAATGGCGGTAATACAGATTGATAGCCCGTTGCCAAGACGACAATGTCTGTCTCATGCGTAAAGGATTCCTCTTTGACCCATTGATTGCATGAAAGCGATAAGCCGTCCCTCGTTTCCTCAATCAAATTGACCTCCGTCATCGCCTGCAGCACGGTGTTCAGCTGCTCTCCGCAAGCAGAACGTTCATAAAGCAAGTGATAAATATCTCGGATCATCGCTGAGCTGATGCCTTTATACAGCAAATCTTGCTGCTTTAATAGCGCATCTTTTTTAGGTTGCGGAAGCTCATAAAAGAAATCAATATAGTCTGGAGAGAAATACTCAAGACCCAAATTTGAATATTCCATTGGGAAAAACCCTTTAGAGCGTGTAAACCAATGAATATCCTTCGCCTCATCGTCTGATAAAATGTCATAGAATACTTCTGCCGCACTTTGACCAGAACCGATGACCGTCACGGATTTTCCTTTAAAACAGCCTTCTTTCTTTCGTTTCAAGTAATCAGCAGAATGAAACACCCGATCCCCTAAAGCTGGCTGAATAGGTGCTGGTACCGCAGGCTGTGTGCCGATACCTAAAACAAGATGCTTACTTTCAAACACCTCTACCGTTTGATCTTTCACATGACGGACATGCACTTCATATCGTTTTTCTCCAGCTTTTTCAACGATGGAGACAGATTCGACATTCATGCCAAATCGGCAAGAATCTAATTGATCCGCGACCCAGCGGCAATAATGACTATATTCCTTGCGCGGGATATGGAAGTCTTCTAGAAAGTAAAATGAATACAAACGGTTTTGTTCCTGCAAATAGTTGAGAAAGCTATATTTGCTTTTCACATCCGCCATACTGACAAGATCCGCTAAAAAGGGGACTTGAAGTGTAGTCCCTTCAATGAGCATACCTGGATGCCAGTGGAACGCTTCACTTCTTTCAAAAAACAAAGCGTCAATTTCGTTTACTTCTTCAGATAATGCAGCAAGCCCTAGGTTAAATGGTCCAATGCCAATCCCAATGACATCCACTACATTATTTTGCTTGTTGAACCGCGTCATGGTTATACTTCCTTTCAAATCGATCTCGATGACAAAACATTAAAAGACCTGTTTTATCTGGTAAAGTGACTGGTTTCACACGTTCGAATCCACACTTTTCAAAGACATGAATCATTTTTTCGTTCCGAATATCTGGCTCAGCCACGATTTTTTCTGTTCGTTTGTTCTGCTCAAACTGAAATGCTGTCATGGCTTGAAGCAGCGGAGCCGCAAATCCTTTCCCTACATAATCTGGCTCTCCAATTAACAGGTGAATGCCTTGATCATGCGGAGAAGGCTGATAGTACGATTCAATGATATCCCCTTTCACATTGTATGCTTCAAAATAGCTCATCGGCGTGCCATCAATGGTTCCTAAATAAAGGGTTTGATGCGGATCATGAATGGCCTGATAAAAGTGCTTTTCAAAAGCAGGAAATGGAATATTCAAATGCCAAAATGGGTGGACATACTCTTCTTGCATCCACTTGTGGACAAGCTGGACGTCCCGTTCATATTCAGCGCGAATGAACCCAATTCGATGCCTCATCCAATCAGCGCCTCCTTATGTAAAAAGAGCGGATTCAACACAGACGTGTACCTGGATTGAGTTTCTAAAGAACCCGTCAGCTCATCCATATCTTCAAACCGCGTGAGTAAGTTCGCTTTTGAAGGCAGCTCCTGTGACCGGAGAAGACTGTTCGTCAGCTCAGATGCACCATATGTCTCTTCATGCGCAAGCAGTGTGTCTCTAATCAGGGCTAATAAATCTTCTTCTTTTGCAAGCCCCTCTGTACCAAAACCATTCACAAGACCAAACAAATGATTAAAGAAGAAATAGTAACGCAGTCTTTCAACCGCTACATCGTCTGCACAAATGGTTTCACTTCTGACGCTTAAGTTTTGAACAAGCTTCGCAAGCTGATCCTTTTTCGATTCGCTATAATAGTAGCCTTGATTGTCACGATAATAGAATGTGTGCGGATATCCATTCTTTAGCTGTACGACAGCATTTTGCTGATGGGCTTCAAGGGCAAGACCATACGTTTCAAACAGCCAAAGCATCGGCTCTAACGAAATCGATAAATATTGTGTGAACCAATCACGGCTGACATCTTCTGTTGATCTGCCTTCAGCGTCTGCTAATTCATGGATAATGCCTGAAAGCCTTGATTTTCCTCCGTATGCATGATCCTGACATAGCCCTGCAATTAAGCTAGCCCCTTTTTCATGATGCAAAAATGGATTTTGACGAATGACGACTTCAAAGCCAGATTCCGCCTCATCCCCTTGAATAGATAGATACGCAGGATCTTCAATCACACGGAATCCAGAGAATTTGTCATATAAAGAAACGCCTAATTCTGTTTTTAAGATACGAGACATCTCAACTCCGCGATCAAGTTCCTTTTGTTTGTTAACGCGTAAAGAGTTTGTGATCTTTACAGGGACAGAGAATTTGAGCATGTACGCAGAGTCTTTTTGATAGACCGTTCTAAAGGAAGATGTCGCTGTGTATTCAGATCCTAGCGGCCCTAAATACGTCAGCATCCCGTCCTCTATATAACGCTTGACGAACGCTTTCTCCATGACCACTTGGACTTGTAGCGGATGAATCGGAATCAGGACATATTCACCGCCTTCTGTTAACGTCGTCAGTCTCTCTTTTTCTTCTGGCATCTGGCGCATGAGCTCCTCAAACATGAGACTTGCCGCAGACTGTGAAATTGAAGAATCCTGAAGCACAATTGACGGATGTGCTTTAAAGTAATGAAGCTGGAAAGAGCCTTTCAGCTCAGGAGAATAAATAGCTTCCTCCTCTTCTGTCATTCCTTGTCTGCTTTTTGGTGTAGGATGCGTTAAATGCCCAAGAAGGAGTGACTGCTCCGCTTCGATATATTCAAAATCAGCTGAAGAAAGAGCTGCTCGATCACCATCTCTCTCTCTGATGAATCGTTCAATATTCCGGCAGCTTAAAATGATGCGAAGCATGAACTCATCCTCTGCATCTGTGCGGCCATATTCAATGAGAAGTTCCTTTGAACATAAAGCAACAAGTGTGGTGTAATCAACGATCGTTCCCTGTTGCTCACTACCTTGCGGGCGAAAGCGAACGGGAAAATCAAAGAGATGACGGCCTACAGGCGAAAAATATCGAATCGGAATGACAAGCTCAAGATCTTGTTTTGCTAATGCTGCTACAAATACAAGTGAGCCGTCTGCTTTTGTCTCTTTCTTTGCAGATCGATCAATTCCTGTTTCACGTAAAAAACAGTTTAAAAAACTTTGCATCGTTGCATTTTCAGCCATTTGTTTATATTGACTCAACGTAGTACCCTCCCGGATTGAATATGAGCGATCCCGATATCAACAATGTCAGAAAGGATTTCCTCAATATGTGTAATAGTCGTTCTCGGATTTAACAAAGTGAATTTTAAGCATGTTTGACCATTGGCCACTGTTTTTGCTACGACAGCCGTTCCTGTTTGGAAAAGTGTGCGATGAATGATTTTATTGATGTCATCTGCTTGATGATCATCCATAAAACGGAACACGACTGCATTGATTTCTGGATCAGGATTGATCACCTCAAGATGCTCATTTTTCTCAATCAACGTAGTCACATCTTTCGCAAAATGGATGGTATGGTCAATGATACTTGCAAATCCTTCTTCTCCAATCATACGCAGAGAGAGAAGGAGTTTTAGCGCATCAAACCGGCGCGTCGTCTGAACAGATTTATTAACGAGATGCAGAATGCCTTCCAGTTCATCTTCCTTTGGATTGAGATAATCTGCATGGTAATCAATCAAACCAAAATGTCTTTTATCCTTTAGTAGAAATGCCCCGCAGGAGATCGGCTGATAAAATTGCTTATGAAAGTCGATCGTGATCGAATCAGCCAGCTCGATGCCATCTAATTTTCCTCGGAAGGTTTTGCTTAATACAAGCGCTCCTCCATAGGCAGCATCTGCATGAATCCACAAACCGAAAGGCTTCACCATGTCATATATGTCACGTACAGGATCAATACTGCCAAAATCAGTTGTCCCGCAAGTCGCCACGACTGCAAATGGAAGCAAATCCTGCTCCTTAAGCTCCATAAGCTTCTTCTGCAAATCATGCAGGTCCATTCGGTGATGTTCGTCTGTCTCAACTAACACAACAGCCTGCTCACCTAAACCTAGCTGAGATGCTGATTTTTTCACAGTGAAGTGGGCATTCTTGGAGCAAAGTATCCGCATACGGTTTGCCTCACTCGGCAACCCTTTCTGCTGTACATTCCATTGCCAAGTGTTTTCGCAAAATGCATCTCTTGCTAAAAGCAGTCCCATGTAGTTAGATTGGGTTCCACCGCTCGTAAAGGTCCCATCTGCTCGTTCTCCATAAGAAAACTTTTCACATAACCACTTGAGGATTTCCTCCTCAACCAAAGATGCAATGCCGCTTTGATCAAAGGAATCCATTGATTGGTTAAAGGAACTTACGATCACCTCTGCTGCCAGAGCAGGGATAAGAGGTGGGCAATGCAAATGTGCCAGGCATTTAGGATGTGACACATCAACCAAATGCGGTAAAAGGTGATTTTTTATATCTTGAAAAACAGACTCAATGGATTCACCAGCCGGTTGAATCTGGAATAACGATTCGACATGAGTCGCTAATTTCCCAGGCAATATTCCGCTATACGGTCCTCTGCTTGTTTGCCACTCTGCCAGTAAGCTGTCGATGGATGTGTAGAGAGCCGCTTGGAAGGACTCCCTCCCAAGCTGGCTTTGTTGAATAAATAATGAATCGACAGATGGTTTAGTTGACTGCATCGTAAACTGCCTCTTTAAAAATCGTGATGACTTTTTCAAGCTGTTCTTCTGTCATGGTCAAAGGCGGTAAGAATCGAATCACACTTCCAAAACGGCCTCCTGTCTCCACAATTAAGCCTTTATCAAAACAATTCTTTTGAATGAGACTGGCTAGCTCTGGATTTGCTGGATAACTGCCGTCCACATCCTGTTTCTCATCTGGATTCACAACTTCAACACCAATCATTAATCCTCTTCCTCGCACATCACCGAGAGCAGGCACTTGTTTTTGAATGTCTTTTAGATTGGCCTGCATACGCTGACCAAGTGCTTCTACATGATCAAGCAGATTGGTTTCTTTTATATATTTAAGCGTAGCAGTTCCAGCTGCCATCGCCATTTGATTTCCTCTAAACGTGCCAATATGCGCACCTGGATTCCATTGATCTAAGTCTTTGTCATAAATCACAACGGATAGCGGAAGGCTTCCCCCAATTGCTTTTGATAACACAATGACATCTGGCACAATACCAGCATGTTCAAAGGCAAACATCTTACCAGTTCGGCCGATGCCTGATTGAACCTCATCAATAATAAGTGGAATTCCTTTTTCTTTTGTGATTCGTCTCATTTCTTGTATCCATTCAATTGATGCCGGGATGGAGCCGCCCTCCCCTTGCACCGCTTCAAAGATCATGCCTGCTGGCGGGAGAATTCCACTCTCAGGATCATTTAATACACGCTCAATATAAGAACTGGAAATGCGATGTGAGTCTTTACCGCCGATTCCAAATGGGCAGCGGTATTCATATGGATAAGGCAGGAAGTGAACATCTGGCATTAATCCTTGTACTTTTTCCTTTGGCGATAAGTTGCCGCTTAATGACATCGTGCCATGCGTAGCACCATGATATGCTCCGTGGAATGATAGAATGGAACGATTTCCCGTCGCTGTCTTGACTAATTTAATTGCTGCTTCTATAGCATCACCACCAGTTGGTCCACAAAATTGAATTTTTGCTCTTTTTGCAAACTCTTCTGGCAAGTGAGAAAAAATCTCATTCACAAATTCTTCTTTAATCTCTGAAGTGATGTCCAGCGTATGCAACGGTCTTTTTTCATGAAGCATACGTTCAATAGCATCTATAACAACCGGGTGATTGTGACCAAGGGCAAGTGTTCCTGCACCTGCTAGGCAGTCATAAAATTCTCTACCATCTGCATCTGTCACGATCATACCTTCGGCTTTTTGCATGGCTAATGGGAACCGTCTCGGGTAAGACCTTGCATTAGATTCTCTTTGACTTTGTTGCTCTAAAAATTGCTGATTTTTAGAAACGGTTTTGATGGACATAATAAAACACTCCTCCAATTGATAAAGATTATCATTTTCATTTACTAGCCTAGAGGATGTAAGATACGAAAGTCAATTGTATTCAAAAAGATGATTCTAAAAGCATATGAATGCTATATTCTCTTTTTAACGAGTAATTTCGTGTATTTTTTACAAACATCTACAGCCATAAGGGCGATGTAACGTTTGAGTATGAAAAATGTTGAAAAAATTTACAAATCAATTCTCCTGGTTCTTTTGCTCTATGCGTTGTAGCTCCCTTGTTTGATACGGGACGGCCGAATGAAATGAATGTAGTAAAACAAAAAATGAACGTTATTTTATCTTGATATAAATGGTTATGATGGTATAATTTCTCTGAAACGAAAGGGAATCGAGGGAGATCTGATGATTTTAACGAAGCATGACCTTCACCACTACTTGGCACAAGATCAGAAAGCACTTGCCATCAATCGAAAAAGACCAAAGTGGCTTGGGGATGATATTTGGAAATATCAAAGATATTTACGAAAATATGAGTACTATACGAATAGCGGTGCTACGTTACGCAAATGGTTTTATCGTTACTTACATAAAAAGAAAGGCATGCAGCTTGGCTTTGATATCCCAATTGGTGTATTTGGACCTGGGCTCAGAATCAACCATACTGGGCTGTTGATTGTGAACAAGCATGCCAAAATCGGCGCGTTTTGTGATATTCATCAAGGTGTGAATATCGGTCAAAACCATCATGAAAAAGATGTGCCCGTCATCGGAGATCATGTATGGATCGGCCCTGGCGCTAAACTGTTTGGAAACATTTATATTGCGAATCATATTTCCATCGGAGCAAATGCTGTAGTGAATCGCTCCTTTCATGAAGAACGGATTGTCATTGCAGGTGTCCCTGCTCAAAAAATAAAAGAAAAAAGCCCTTCTTTATGAAGGACTTACTTGATCAAAGCAGTGAGCCACATGAGATAAAATAAGATGGATAAACATGAGGATCATCCTGCCCGAGCCCCATCACCATTTATCCTAAGATGCTTTGGCGCCATCAAACCATCAATCGGTAGCAACTTGAAGTGAAAAAAATCACCTATGATGTATGTACAGCCGTACTCTCTAATTTGCGTTGGAGTACCCGAAGACCAGCATGAGAAAGTACAAGACAAAGACGAGGATGGCAATCGCATAGATGAGAATGGACACAATCAGTACTGTCCAGCCCAACCCTTTTCTTCCTGTTTGAATGAGATATATTCCAAGTGTGAAGAGCCCGAGTAAAAGACCTAAGATGGCCCATAACCATTTATTTTTCCCGTGTTTTGGTGCATCAACGAATAGGTAGATTGCGACTATTATGGATACAAACCAACCTGTAATCCATTTCACATTCATCCGCCACCCTTCTTTTTCAATTTATTGAATCTTACTATACTTTTTTCCTAATCTTAAAAACAACTATTCAAATGAATGATTCGGAAGGCTTTGCCATTCTTCTCTCAGCATCCCATACCGCATCGAATCATAATACTCCCCTTGATAGTAACGAACCTTACGCAGTCTTCCCTCAAGGATAAACCCGCATTTCTCTGCGCAACGCATCATTCGTTCATTTCCAGACCAGGTGGTCAGACCGATGCGTGGGATATCAATGTGTGAAAAGAGTTCATCGATCCATAGACGCAATGCCTTTGTTCCAACGCCCCCATTCCAAAAACGTGAGTCATAAATAAGAATCCCACACTCCAGCCAGCGTGTGCGTTCATTCTCCCAATAATAAGAAACTGTACCCTTTAATTCACCTCCGACATCAATGCCAAATAGTTTTGGCAGGACAGAATCATCCTGTAAATAGCGTTTTTTAAATGCAGCAAGCGATATGTCATGTTCAATAAAATACGGTGCATTCCACTTTCGATAGGCCTGGTCTGGGGCTTTAAACCTTAAATGCCATACCACTTCTAAATCGGTTTCGTCTAATGGACGTATGCTCACAATCTCTTCTTTTTTTCCTTTCATCTGTTCACGTTCCTTTACTTTGTCGTTCTTTTAGCAAGATGACGATACTCGATAGGCGTCATGCCTTCATTTTGCCGAAACAGCTTTGAAAAATAAGTAGGGTCATCAATGCCTACATGTTCTGCAATGAGAGCTATTTTTTCATTCGTTGAAGCAAGCAGGCTTTTGGCTTTTTCAATTTTGAGTCGATTGATGTACTGGCTCGGCGTCAGTCCGTACACGGTCTGCATGCACCTTGTCATGTAATCAGGATGATAATGGAGAATCTCTGCCAGCTTCTCCATCTGTAATTTTTGCGTAAAATGACGTTCAAGATAGTGAACCACTTCTGAAGCGACAGTCTCCTTTGCACTTGGAATATGAAATGCTTCTTTTTGTAAATGAATGAGCATTTCCTCAAATTGAAGCTGCTTTTTGAGCTGAAGTTCAGACGCATCATCATTTAAAGCGCGCATCGCTGAAAGATGCTTCTGTAGCACGCTTTCCCCTTTCACTTTTCCTTTTCGGGGCAGACGAAATTCATAGCTTGCTGCTTTTTCAAAAGTGGCTTGATTTTGCTTCATGTCAAACCAGTGTTCTCTCGGCCGATCTGTAAACTCAAATGAATCAATTGAAAAATGCAGCCACTCATAAAGTGTTTCTTCTTTGCATGGCAGATGTCCACCATGGGCAAGTCCCGGTGATAAGATGATATATTCTCCCTCTTTTACGTGATGAGGCACCTCGTCTTCTGTGATCCACAGTTCACCTTTTGTGACATAAAGAAGATCAAATACGGTGAAAATTCTGGAGATATGTCGTTCTTCTGGGTGGAATACACCTTTGCCTGAAGCAATATAGACTGGAAATGGCGGTACAGTAAATGTAATAAACGGACCCATATTCATCCCCTTATGAAGTCGGATTTCTCCAATAAGTTTCGGTTTCATCTCTTCTTATTATAGTCGATGCAAGGTACACTATAAATCGGATTTATACGAAAGAAGGTGATGTGATGAAACCACAAGCACTGACAATACAAAAGGTTCAAGCCAAAAGTGAAAAATCCCACCCTTCATTATTTGCATTAACTTGGCCTATTTTTATCGAAATCTCTTTATATATGCTGATGGGGAGCGCAGATACACTGATGCTCAGCCAGTATTCTGACAATAGTGTTGCCGCAGTAGGGGTAAGCAATCAGCTACTAAATCTATTGATTGTGATGTTCAGCTTCATTACGACTGGGACGACGATTGTCATTGCGCAACTTTTAGGAGCGGGCCGCAATCAGGAAGCGACCCTAGTTGCCTATGTATCACTAGGCACCAACTTCCTCATTAGCTTTGTGATCAGTCTTCTTATGTTTGTGTTAGCTGTGCCCATCCTGCATATCATGGGATTATCAAGCGAGCTCATGCCAGATGCAACCGTCTTTTTACAGATTGTCGGCCTGCTGTCTTTTATACAGGCGCTCATTATGACCTATAGTGCTATTTTAAAAAGCTATGGATTCACGAGAGATACGATGTATGTCACCATCGGTATGAATCTGTTAAACGTTGCTGGTAATTATTTGGTCATCTTTGGACCATTTGGCTTCCCTGTATTAGGTGTCATGGGTGTTGCTCTTTCCACATCATTTGCACGGTTGATCGGTCTAACAGCCATGATCCTCATTGTTCGACACCGCATTGGATTGCGGTTTTCATTCAAGCGAATGTTTTACATCCAGCGAACGCATTTAAAAAAACTGCTAAAAATCGGCATTCCTTCTGCTGGAGAACAGCTTTCTTATAATGGCTCTCAAATGATTATTACGCTGTTTATCACATTTATGGGCACGCAAGCACTGGCAGCAAAAGTCTATACCCAGAATTTGATGATGTTCATTATGTTATTTGGTGCCGCCATTAGCCAAGGAACGCAAATCTTAATTGGGCGCCTGATCGGGGCGAAAGAATTTGATGCGGCCTATCGAAGATGCATGAAAAGCTTATACTGGGCCATTGCCATCTCGCTTCTTTCTTCGACTGCTTTATCTTTATCATCGACGCATTTACTTACTTTTTTCACTAGCAACAGTGAGATCATTCAAATCGCGAGCGTCCTCCTCATATTGACGATTATTTTAGAGCCTGGACGTTCTTTTAATATGGTCATCATCAACTCCTTGCGGGCAGCTGGTGACGCGAAGTTTCCAGTCTATATGGCGATGATTTCAATGTGGGGCATCGGCCTTCCGATCGCTTATTTATTAGGCATTCAACTTGAAATGGGCCTGATCGGGGTTTGGATTTCTTTTATCGTAGATGAATGGATAAGAGGTATCTTCATGTATAGGCGGTGGCGTTCAAGAGTGTGGACGGAGTACCGGTTTACTTCCACATAAAAAGGACTGCGGGTGCAGTCCTTTCAGATTGTTGACAAAGGGCTAAAACGAACTTTATTTTACCCCTTTGTCTTCTTTTCATTACGTAATATCTTCTAAAATAAGTGCTTTTTCTTGTGTTGAAATATATGACCGCTTCGTAAAGACGCGGTATTCGTTTTCTCTAGTTTTATCTAGAATAGCCTTATAAAAGTGAGCAGCTGCTTTCACTGGTATCCTTGAATAAAGTGGGAATTCATGGAGATGGTCAAAAAATTCCTCATAGTACGCCTCTGCCTCAAACGCAATATATTCCCATACATGCTGGAAGGCTTGATTGACGATCCCTTCTTGTAATTCTTGCTCTGTATACCCAAATTGATCCATGACTTGTTTTGGCAAATAAATGCGGTTCCTTTCCGCCTTATCCTCACCAATGTCTCGAAGAATATTGGTCAACTGCATGCCAATCCCAAGGGAAATCGCGGCTTCTTTTAGCTGTTCTTTTTTACGCGGTGCAATGATCGGAAGCAGCATTAATCCAACTGTACTTGCGACATGATAGGAATAAATGAGCAGTTCATCTAACGTTTCATACCGGTGCTGCTCTAAATCCATCTCCTGTCCACGCAGCAGGTCACGGAATGGGGATTCATCCATACGAAACTGTTGAAATGTATACTCCAGCGCCACCCACATTGGATCATCACGATCTACTTCTCCTTGCAAGAAACGATCAAATGCCTCCTGAAAAGACGCCAGTTCTTCCTTTGGTGAAGGAGACTCATCTACAATGTCATCCGCTCTCCTACAAAAGGAATAAACAGCCCAAACAGCCTGTCTTTTCTTTTTAGGCAGCATGGAAAAGGCACGATAAAACGTTTTTGAATGGGTTTGAATGGTCTCTTCACATATTTTCAATGCTGTTTGCACATCAACCACTTAGCTTCACTTCCTTTCTGTTGTTCAGATCTTTAAGCAGTACAGAAGCCATGAGCTTTGCACTTTGCATCACGATCGGTACCCCGCCGCCGGGATGGATGGAAGCACCTACCGCATATAGATTGTCTACATCTGCAACCTTTACTTGCGGGCGAAACACACCTGATTGAAACAAATTAGGAGCGAGTCCAA
This sequence comes from Bacillus sp. FS02, assembly GCF_024398395.1. Classification (NCBI taxonomy): domain Bacteria; kingdom Bacillati; phylum Bacillota; class Bacilli; order Caryophanales; family Bacillaceae; genus Bacillus; species Bacillus sp. FS02. The sequence continues at coordinate 835,354 of NZ_CP074101.1, forward strand.
AGCTGCCGCCTTCAAACAATCCTTCTCGCATTGAATCATTCGGTGTTCTCACCTTATGCCAGACAACCGCCTCTCGCAGCTGTGGAAAGCCTCTTTTTTCAAGACGCTCCACCATTTTATCCACAAAGTCTGTCTCTTGTTCCCAGTTGATGTGATCTCCTGATGGAACAGGAATGAGCATATATAGGACACTGCTGCCTTCTGGGGCAAGGGATGGATCGATCGTCGATGGATTAAACGTATAAAATGATGGATCTTGAGGTATCGTTTTCGTTTGGAACACCTCTCTCATATGCTGATCAAAGTGTTCTCCCATGAAAAATTGATGAACAGGTGCTTCATCGTATACTTTGTTTAACCCTAGATACACCATCACGCAGCCGGAGGATGGAACGTATTTACGCCGGTCTTGTTCACCTAAACCAAGCTGTTTTAACGCCGCTGGATAATCTCCGTTCATCACAAATGCATCAGCTGCTATGTGCTCATCATTTATTTTTGCCTTGACCACACGTTTCCCCTCAAACTCAAATTGTGCGACTTCTTCACTTTTTCTTATGTGTACACCCGTCTTTAAGAGCTGTCTCTCCAATATATCTACTAAACTCGCATATCCGCCTTTTAAATAGTAAATTCCGTGTGCGTGCTCACTATATGAAACAAGCGAATAAATGGCGGATGCTTCATACGGATTTCCTCCGACATAGAGGGTTTGAAGTGCATATGCATCTCGGAGGCGCTCATCTGAAAAATATTTTTTGAGAGAACTTTGAACGGTTCGATATGCTTTTAATTTCATTAAAATCTTCATGTTCGCTTTTGTAAAAAAGGTTCGTTTTTCATGAAATGATTTTTCTAGAAAAGCTTCCTGCCCTTCTTGAAACCGATCCGTCATTTCTTGCATAAATGTTAAATATCCCTGTTCTTCCTTTGGAAATACACGTTTGATTTCTTCTAGTTGTCGCCGTGTATCAGAGTATTTCGTGTAGGAAGTTCCATCTTGATAGTGGATCGTATACAGCGGATCGAGCTGCAAGAGATCAAGAGATGTTTCATCAATGCCTACGTCATGTAAAATGCCTCTTAACATATCAGGAAGTAGGACAATGGTCGGACCTTCATCTACTTTATATCCTTTCTCACGTACAAAAGCAAGTCTCCCGCCGAGCCGTTCATTTTTTTCAACAAGGGTGACATCATGTCCAGCTTTTTTTAAATAGAGGGCTGAGATCATTCCGCCAATACCGCCGCCAGCAATCAATATATGTTTTTTCATGAGGCGCTCCCCTTTTCTTGATGTGGCACTCTTTTGTGCGTATGTTTCTCTTTTGCCAGAATCGCATTTGTCGTAATACGCGCTGATTCTAAAATGGTTGGCAATCCACTGCCTGGGTGGGTTCCTCCACCAACGAGCCAGCAGTGTTTCAACTCATCAAATTCATTATGCGGCCTGAGTACCATCATCTGCGTCAACTGGTGACCAAGATTAAATGTAGCTCCTTCATACACGTACAGCTCTTCTTCCCAATGCTTCGGCGTGATCATCCGCTCGACTTCAATATGCTGCCTGATATTCTTAAAGCCCGTTTTCCGCTCCAGTGTATCCAGCACAAGCTCTCTAAATTCTTCTTGATGCGCTTCCCAGTCAATACCGCTTTGATTATTGGCAACGGGTGCTAACACATAAAGAGCGGACTTGCCTTTTGGCGCAAGCGAATCATCTGTCACACTTGCATTTTGAATATAAATGGACGGATCATCCGGCAGCTCAAAGGTTTTCGTAATCTCTTTGACGAACTTCGCATAGTCATCGGAAAAAACGATGGTATGATGCGGCTCATCATATATCGTATCTAAACCTAGGTACAGCATAAAGGTGGAGCATGAGAATTTTTTCTTTTTCAGTTTCTTCTCGCTATATTTCTTTAAAAGACCCGGCTCTACAAGCTTTGTCATCACGTGTGCAAAATCACCATTTACGACGACCTCATCTGCCTGTATTTCTTCACCAGTTTCTAAGCGAATGCCCTTCACTTTCCTGCCTTCCGTCAGCAACTTGTCAACTCCAGTTGATAGATGAAGGGTAGCCCCAGATTCAACAGCTGCCTTTGCCATCGCTTCTGACAGCTGATTCACTCCGCCTTTTGGATGATAAACGCCTGTGTCATGCTCCATAAAGGAAAGAATTGAGAACGCTCCTGGGCATTCCCAAGGTGACATCCCTAAATATTTTGATTGGAATGTAAAGGCATATTTCACTGATTCATTTGAGAAATAATCCGACAGCACATCATATAAGCTTTTATTTAATGAGAGCTGAGGAAGTGCTTTGATGACTTTTGGACGCAAATAATGATGGAAACGATCCATTTTACTTTGTAGAATCGGCGTTAGGCGGTCCATTTTTCGTTTTGTATCATTCATAAAACGTACATACCCCTCGCCCTCACCAGGTGCAAAGGCTTCTAGCCGTTTGTACATTTCGTCTCGATCTCGAACCATATCAAGCTTCTCATCTTGAAAGATTAATCTATACATTTCTTTTAATTCAATCACATCTATATAATCATAGAGATTTTTACCGGCAAAGGTGAACAGTTCCTCTGCAATATGAATCATACTGAGAAAAGTAGGACCTGTATCAAACGTGAAATCACCAAGTTGAAACTTAGAGTTACGTCCGCCAACAAAGGACTGTTTTTCATATATATGAACATCATGTCCTTTGCTTTTCAACATCATAGCTGCTGCAAGTCCTCCTGGTCCTGCTCCGATCACAATGATTTTCATTATCCTTTTTCCTCCAAATTAATTCACTTTAAGTTAATTATACAAATTGAAGCGGTTAGATCAACTTTTGATGTGCTCTAAAAGTCTCATGTTATGTAGCAAAAAAGCCGACTTCCTTTCAACAAGTGCAAGAAAGCCGACCCTTTGTTATGCTTCTATATCAATTCGATATGTTTCAAACCAATGATGAATCTGTGCCAAATGGGCAATGAGCTGTGGGCCTTTCATTAACTGACCATACCAAGGAACCTGGAAAGAAGCCCCTTCTGTTTCAATCAGCTGTTTTAATTGATGTGGATCTAAAAATTCATGAAGCACAGAATCCTTTTGCGCGAGACAATCTGTTAACATCTCTTTTACCGCCTGAGTATAAGCAGGATGATGTGTTTTCGGATAAGGGCTCTTCTTGCGATAAAGCACTTCATTCGGTAAAATTCCCTCTAATGCTTTTCTCAAAACCCCTTTTTCCCGACTTCCATACATTTTCATTTCCCAAGGAATATTCCATACATACTCAACAAGACGATGATCTGCGAATGGTACACGTACCTCAAGGCTCGCACCCATGCTCATACGATCTTTTCGATCCAGCAGTGTTGTCATAAACCAAATCATATTTAAGTAAAAAAGTTCTCTTCGGGCTTTATCTACTCCAGTTTCCCCATCTAAAAGAGGGGTTTCTGCCACGGTTTCTTCATATTTGCTTTGCGCATATTCCTTCAGTGATAATTTCTTTTGCCATGAGTCTTGAAGAAGCTGAATGCGTGCTTCCGTTGATCTCATCCACGGAAATCCATTGGTTTCGCTTGCCATGTGAAACCATGGGTAACCTCCAAAAATTTCATCTGCACATTCACCTGATAAACCGACAACAAAATCCTTTTTAATTTCTCGGCAGAACCATAGTAAGGAAGAATCAATATCTGCCATCCCCGGCAAATCTCGCACTTCAACCGCTTCTTTTAAATAAGAAGCCAGCTCTTTTTGCCCGATGATACAGCTGTGATGATTCGTTTGAAACGCTTTGGTCATTCGATCAATCCACGGCCCGTCAGCATTGGGCTGAAATTGACTTGCTTCAAAGAATTGATCATTTCCGTCGTAATCAACAGAATACGTATGCAGCGGGGCTTTCCCTATTTTCTCAAAGTGCTTGGCGGCAATGGCCGTAATGGCACTAGAATCCACACCGCCCGATAAAAACGTACATACAGGCACATCAGAGACGAGCTGTCTTGTAACAGCATCCGTAAAGAGTTCCTTCACGTGCTGAGCGGTGTCATCAAGCGAATCTGTATGCTGCTTGCTTTTGACATTCCAGTACCTCCACACACGCAAACCATCTTTTGAGAAGGTTAAAGCATGAGCAGGTCTCAGCTCTTTCACCCCTTTAAATACGCCTTGCCCTGGTGTTCTAGACGGCCCTAAACCAAAGATTTCTGATAACCCTTCATGATCCACTTTGGCTTTCATTTCAGGATGAGCCAGAAGTGCTTTGATTTCTGAGCCAAACAAAAAGGAATGATGACGTTCTGTATAGAAAAATGGCTTAACACCGAGCCGGTCTCTCGCTGCAAATAATAATTCACGTTCACTATCCCAAATGACAAATGCAAAAATTCCATTAAAATGGGTCACACACTCTTCCTTCCATTCTGTATAGGCGTGAAGAAGAACCTCTGTATCAGAATGCCCAAGAAAGCGGTGCCCCCTTTTGAATAATTCTTTTCGTATATCCTCTGTGTTATAGAGTTCTCCATTGTATACCACCGTATAATCATGGTGTTGATGGGTATATGTCATCGGCTGCTTTCCGCCTTCAACATCGACAACGGCTAACCGTTTATGGCCGAAAAGAACGTGCTCACTTTTCCACGTATTTGTATCATCCGGCCCTCGTTTAGATAATGTATCTGTCATTTGATTGATTACATGATCCTGTTGGATGAGCTGCTTTTTAAAGTCTGCCCAGCCTGTTATTCCACACATCATCATCAGCTCCCATCCGTTTTTCATCAAGTGTTCTCATTTAGCCTTTCTTAGTTTATGCATCGTCTCCTTGATAGTTGATTTGTCCTTTTTTCCTCCTGTGTATAGGACAAGCTTCATTTGGTAAGAAAAGAAAGAGGAAAGGAGGTTTTGCGAATGGAGAACCGCATGACCTATCTTCAGCAAAACCACCCAAAATGGTGTAACGGGTACTTACTGATGGAAAACGGTCATTGTCTGATTGAAGACGAAGAAGGAGACATCATGATGCCTGAAAGCCTTCAAAGTTCTATGATCTGTTTGAAAGAAAAGGATCGATGGACAAAAGGAGAATTGCTCGGGTCTGTCGTTCTTTGTGATAATGGGAAGTTGATGGAGGTAAAAGGCGGTGAACGCATTCAATATACAGCGTCTCTTTCTAAAGGGTGGCTTGATTTGCTTATGTTCGTACCGGAAAGCGTCTTTTATCAGATCATTGACTATGTAGAACAGCTTGGCTTTTCCGTCTATGATTGTGTCTTCTCTTCCTTCCATCCTTCTCATCGCGTGTCTTTTTTTCAGTTTTCAGGAGACATGCAATCACTTGCCCTTCAATGCCACCATCATTCGGACGCAAATCAAGTTCAATTGGAATGGACGACGTCTGACGGTCACCGGCTGATGTCTCAGTTTGATCTCACATAAAAAGGGCACTGCTTTTGATAAGCAATGCCCTTTTTATCTTAAAAGATATGGAAACCGATCGGCAGACGTAAGCCGAGAAGAATGGTCACAATAGCAACCACGATAAAACCAATGAATACACCCGTCACCGATTTTCCTTTTTTCTTGCGTACCAGGACCATTTCCATGAAACCAATCACAAGAATACCAAGTATCATTTTTCCAACATACTCGCCCCCGTAACCCGGGATTTTCATTCCTGTGCGAACATACAGCTCTACACCCGTTGCAATAATAATCAAGTAAAATAGGCGTACGATCATATGCACAATTTTAGCGCCTTTATCGTTTTTACCTGCTAATGCAAAGGCAACGAAAAATAGAATAATACCTAGCACCCACGCTGTAATATGTAAATGTGTTCCCATTTGTGATTTCCCCCTTTATCAGAACAATTACCTTCTCATCGTACCACGAAATAAGTCGAACACAAAGCGACAATCCTGTGTCAACACGCCTTTATTTGACGCGATTTGATAACGTCCCAATTGGTTCAATTGTTACTTCAACCTGATCGCCTGAGGCTAAAAATTTTGGCGGTTCAAAACCTTTGCCGACTCCAGAAGGTGTACCTGTTGCAATGATGTCTCCCGCTTCCAGCGTCATCCCTTTTGAAAGAGTTGACACAATGTCTTCAATTGGGAAGATCATTAATTCCGTACTGGCAGACTGACGAACCTCTCCGTTTACCTTTGTTTCCACATGGAGTGCTCCATGATCCTCGATCACTGACTTGTGAACGATATAAGGTCCCATTGGACAAGTTGTATCTAAGCTTTTTCCGATGAAAAATTGTTTGTGTTTTTTCTGCAAATCTCTTGCGGTTATATCATTTAAAATGGTGTAACCGAAAATGTAATCTTGGACCTCTTCAGGAGCAATATTCTTTCCTGTTTTGCCAATGACAATGGCAAGCTCCCCTTCGTAATCCAATTCACTTGTCACATCTTCATGGAGAAGAATGTCCGCTTCATGCCCTACAACAGAGGTAGGCGCCTTTGTAAAGATCATCACGTCTTTAGGAATATCTGCCGCACTTCCCATTTCCATGACGTGATCTTGATAGTTTTTCCCAACACACATGATGTTTTTCGTTGGTTTTGGAATCGGTGCATGGAGTGTCACGTCCGAAAGCGGATAGACATAAGAGCCGCGGTCTTCTTCTTTTTTCTCCGCCCAATCAAGAAGCTGTTTGACGTGTTCGACAAACTTGTCCCCCATGTTGATGCATTCAGATAAAGAGTTTGGCAATGTTTCTAGCTCAAATAGTTTTGCTTCTGCCTTTTTGACGTCCATCACCCATTCATCATCAATGACGACCCCGATAAACAATCTGTTATGTATCTCACCTGTAAAAAACTTCATGTCTTCCCCTCACAATCTTCATTTCAATACATTATGATGTCTCATTTTTATTTCTCTACGAAATAAAAAAAACCCTTTTTTATCATACTCTCTTTTAAAAAGGGTTTCAAAAATGAAGACCTGACATTTAGCGGTAGCGTCGATACTCCCACATATTCCCTTGATCCCATTTACGATCAACATTTCCTTGATGGCGGGAATGATGTTTTTTCTTCCCGCATCTTCGGCAAGAGTGACTCCGTTTATGGTGATGAGAACGTTTAGATCGATGGCTGCGGTGTGATTTGCGGCAGCTTTTCTTATGATGTGATCTGTGTTTGCTGCGGCATGATTTTTTTGGTTCACTCTTTTTGCTGCGGCAAGACTTTTTGCTTTTATACGACTTTTTACTTTTGCATGGTTTCTCGCTCTTTACACTTTTCTTTGAGCAGCGACTTTTTTTAGAGCGATAGCTTTTCTTAGAACGATAGCTTTTATGGCTTTTTTTGCTGCGATGTGACTTACGGCATCCTCCCCCACCAAAGAACCAGTGACGGCGATTTGAATGACGAGAACGAGATGATTTGTGTGAATGTCCCGATTCAGGTTCACGATCTAAGTGATGATCACGCCCCTCACTTCGAAGTGAATCAACTGCATGCTCAATATGAGAATGATCAAATGTGCTCACGAACAATTCCCCTCCCAATCTGTGCTGACAAAACAAACAGACAAAGCTGTTTATCTTCTCTGCTTTATGTTACGAGACTCGATAGACAAGTGTTCTTGGCGAATGCCTCTTTCTTATAAAACTCCATGAATACCTATCAGCAGGTACAGGACATTCCTTCATTTTCATATAGTGGAGGAGATATAGGAGGGTGATGAACGCATGGACACAGAACCTTTAAAACAACTGGATATCTGGATTCATCCAAAAGATCTCATGGAATTAAAAAAGGACGTATGGAACGATGAACCCGTTGAGGCCATTCTGAAAACCGGCCAAACCAAGTCACATATTTATGCCTCATACCGAGGATCACACATTCGAAAGCTCAAGAAAAAATCCTATCAAATTGAATATCGAAAACCAAAGCAAAGACAGGGCGAATCCCTTTTTCACTTAAATGCAGAGTACAATGATCCTTCTTTCATTCGCAACAGGCTGTCTTTTTATTTCTTTGAACAAATGGGTGTCTTCAGCCCGTCCGCTTCTCATGTGTTTCTGACCATTAATGGAAGAAAAGAAGGCATTTATTTAAAAATAGAATCTGTAGATGAGCTGTTCCTCCAAAAACGACAGCTGCATGGAGGCGGCATTTATTATGCTGTAGATGATGACGCCAACTTCTCTCTTTTAAGTTCATTTGATAAAAAGCCAAAAAAACATCTTCTTCTCGGTTATGAGAAAAAAACGGGAACTCCTGAACACGACAAGCAGCTGAGTGAATTTATTTACTTTTTGAACACCGCAAGGGACGACACGTTTGCAAATAAGATTGAGCAGTACCTTGATGTGACACAATATTTTCGCTGGCTCATTGGTGTCGTGTGTACCCAAAATTTTGATGGCTTTGTTCATAACTATGCGCTTTATGTGAATGATCAAGGAAGGTTTCAAGTAATGCCTTGGGATTATGATGCGACTTGGGGTCGTGATATTCACGGAGAAGAAATGGCGTTTGATTATATTCCAGTCAGCGGTTTCAATACATTAACCGCTAGATTACTAGACATCCCTGCATTTAAAAGAGACTATTATGCCCTTTTCCAGCACGTACTAGATACACATTTTTTAGAAAACCGGCTTCTCCCCATCATTGAGACATGGCATGCTTCGATTGATCAGCGAATTGGAGATGATCCATATACGAAAAACCGACAAGACATGCTGCGTTCAGAGCGAGAATTAATCCGACAGTATATCAACAAAAGACGACGTTATTTACAAACTGAGATTAAAAAAGAGACATCGCGCCTGTAAAGACACTTTCGAATTTTGTCACTTTAGTTCTCATATTGACGAAAGAGCTTTTTTTATAGAAAAATAGGGTATACTAACCATATCCTTCTATTTGATAAAAAATGTGAGAGTTGGCGTCCGTTATGATCAATTATGAAATTGAACAAAAAAGATTACATTTAATTGAGACCGCAAAAAAATTCGGAATGAATGCCGAAGAAACCATCAGGTGCAGTCAAGAGCTTGACACACTCTTAAATAAAGGCATCAAAACCACCTCTAAAGAATGCTCGAATAAAGGGTAAACCATACACTTCATTCCTCTCATCAAAGTTCTTCAAAAAGACAATCACATATTAAAAGACCCATCATAAGCTATGGTGAAACGCCCAAAAACGAAGTGCCCTATTTTTCTAAAGGATGTGCACCGCTATGCCGGCTATTGTTGGAGCCTTTAAAGTAAATGCCGTCGGAACGAGCGGAGTCGTTCATGTTGGAGACTGCATCACCATTTCTCCAAATAGTCAGGTTAAAACGTTTGCCGGCGCAGGCAGTTTTAACACTGGTGATCAATTACGCATTAGCAACTATAAAAGTGTGACAAATACGTATGATAGTGATGTCATTGATCAACCGCTTGTTGGTAACTTGTAAGGAGTGAGAATCCGTTGAACTTCTATATTAATCAAGCGATACAAATTAATTACTTACGTGTGGAGTCTGTGAGTAACTCATCCGTTCTGCAAATCGGAAGTGCTGGATCAATCAAGGCACTCTCCAATCTGTATAACACTGGAAGCTACGTAGAGTCAGCACCTGCCGCAGCAGGCACACAAGGAATTCAAGAATCTCAAGGCGCAAGCACAGCACCTTTTGTACCGCTTCAGTCACCAACAACATAAGTTCATCTGCAATCCCCGGAGGTGTATGCATATGTATGACTATCAAAACAACGCTTCACAAATGTATGGCATCATTCAAAAGCAAACACAGCAAATCATGATGCTTGAAAAAAGGCTTAACGAGCTTCAGCAGGAAATGCAAATGATCAAAGATAAACCGACAACAACGATTGAACGGATTGATTATCAATTTGATCAACTGAAAATCGAGCGGCTGGAAGGCACATTAAATATCGGCCTCAATCCATCTGATCCAAATAGTGTTCAAAATTTTGAAGTGGACCAAACAACAACCCCGGGAATTGGAATGATGCAGCAAGAAATGGCTGATCAATCTTTCAATCAAACACGCCAGCTTGTCGATGCATTCTTAAATGAAGAAGCTCCACAGCTTCTTGAAGAACTAGAGCAGCGATACGAAGGCTCGCTTGATGAAAGCAACAAACACCATATCATTGAGGACATTCGAAAACAAATAGACAGCAGAATCAAATATTATGCGGGGCAGCTACCACAAAGGGAAGATATGACCCCGCTTCAACGTTCCGAGCAAATTGCTGAATATGTGAAACATGATGTCAAACGGGCAATCGAGCACTTTTTAGCCCATATTCCAAATGAAACGAAAGGAGAGGAAAACGGATGAATTTCACAGTCGTCAACCGCAACATCGAAACCGGAAGCATTAAAGTAGTTGGGGTATCGTCCTCTTCCCTATTTATTATCGGGGACACGGATCACGTACAACTGTCATCGATTTTCGATACACCGCCAGAATCATTAATTATTGGACCGTTTGTTCCTCTAGCCCCTCGATAATGATCAAGCGCACATCTCAAGTGAAGTTCTCGAAGGTGAATTCTGTCGGGATTTCAAGTGTTGTTCAAATTGGTGATACACAAGAGCTATGTCCGAACGTGAAGGTGTTAGCTGTTCAGCGAACCATTAGTTTGTTTTATGGAAATGAAGCTGAAAACCTAGATGCAAAAGAATTTGAAGTGTATTATGAGCCGATCCCATTGATGCTGCCAGAACGAGCGGTTAGAACGGCCTTTTATCATGAAAAGCCTCTCATTAAAGTGTCGTCCATTCATGTAGAAGGGGTCTCTTCCTCCTCTATCTATCAAATTGGCTCTACGTGCGGAATAAATGCCGTTGCGCGAGTGAAGCATATTCGAGAGTTATTTAGCAACAATGACGAACAGCCGCCAAACTCACAATTGGACCTACCTGCGCATATGATGGTGATATGACTTCGAATAAAGGATGTCGATTATGCCAGCAATTGTCGGACCCATTTACATTAACTCGATTTCTGGGGGCGTCGTAAACGTCGGTGACTCATTTTATCTTTCGCCTAAAAGTTCTTCAAAATCTGCTTTAGGCTCTGGAGCGGGGAATACCGGAGATTTCTTGATTTTAAATAATGGCATTAGCGCCACCAACTATGTGGATCCTGACTTAAATGATCAGAATATGGTAGGCAATGCATAAAGCGGCTCCTCTTCACTCATTTCATTTAGAGGAGCGCTTTTTTATGTTTATTTCTTTCTGCGTTGTCTTGATTTCTTTGTTTTGACCAGCTTGCTTGCCGGCTGCTTTCGAATCCATTTGATGTACGGAACAAGCTTTTCATCTTGTCTTAGTGCATCCAGCGTATTCAAACGTGCGGCAAGCTCCTGGTTTGTATAAAGAGCATGTACTTGTTTATGGCAAGGGATACACAGGAAGGCAGTCGGTAGAAAGGCCCCTCCCTCTTCTCTTGGCGTCAAGTGATGTTCCGTAAGGACGACCTCTTGTCTTCCGCACAGCTCACATAATCCAATCGTTTGCTTTGCCATCCTGAGATCACCTCACTTTACATTAATTCCATCGAGACTGTTGTTCCTTTCCCGCTTGGATCTGCTGGGTGGACAATCAGTTTCTTTGGCAGTCTCATCTTTAATTCTTCCACATGGCTAATCACACCAACGGCCAAATTTTGAGACTGTAGCTTCTCTAATGCTGTAATCACCGTATCTAACAAGTCTTGATCGAGCGTACCAAATCCTTCATCTAAGAAGAAGAATTGCAGCGGGAACTCACCTCTCAGCTGAATTTGTGCAGACAGAGCAAGGGCAAGTGCTAAAGACGTCAGGAAAGTTTCTCCCCCAGACAAGCTGGATACCGGACGTCTGACACCTCCATTGGCATCATCCCGCATCACAAAACCGCCCTCTGAATCGACTTCAATGGCATACCTTTGTCTTGTCAAAATCCCAAGACGATGAGAAGCATCACGGCTGACACTTTCTAGCTGTTCTTCTGCTAGGAACTCAACAAATGTATTCCCTTTAAACACAGTTTGAAGCTTATCCAGCCGGTCAATTTCTTGCTGCAGTTCTTCAAGGCGTTCATGAATGCTTGCAAAGCGCTGATGGTTTGCTTCAATCACTCGCAGATGCTCTTGTGCAGATCCACTCAGCGCTGTCGCTTCTTCAAGCGCTTTTTCCGCCGCTTCTTTTTTTAGTTGAATGTCTGTCCACTCGTCTTCATCCAGCGACTCACCTTTTAACAGTTCAGAAATTCGCTTTAAGTTTGCTGCACATTGCTTTCTTTTATCCTCAAATTCATCAATTTCCTGTTTGACTGTAAGACGTACAGATCGATCCATTAAAGCAGGTTGAATCTCCTGCGGCTGATCAAAAGGAGTAGGTCCTGTTTCTTTTTGCCATGCTTCCTCAGCTTCTTGTTTTCGCCGCTTAGCCTCTTGGAGCTGACGTTCACTGCTTGAGAAATGGCTTTGCGCCTCACTAAATAATTGCTGTGCATGCTTTAATTGCTCGTACGAATGCTGTTCTTTTTCATTTAGATGAGCAAGAGATTGTTGAACTTCGTCCAGTTCATCAGAAAGAGAAGCGGCTTTTAAAGGATATCGCTGTAAATCTGTTTCATATTGATCGATCAGGTGCTGCTGGCTTCCCAGCTGATGCGCCAACTTATCGAGTTCCTTCTCTAGATCGTATATGGCTGTTTGCAGATGCTCTTTTGCCTGCTGTTTTTCCTCTAGAAAAGAAATACTCTTCTCAATACGCTCTTGATAACCATCCGCTTGTTGATCCTTTTCATCAATTTGTTGCTGCATCTCCTGCACTTGGTTGATTGTCAGGTGAGGAAAGGTCTGTTCAAATTGCGTCAGTTGTTCGGAAAGCTCAGATCGAAGCTCCTTGATCAGCATGTCTAGTTCTTGTATGCGCTGCTGCTCAAATGTCAGTTGATCTTTGACTTTGCTCATTTCTGCCGCTTGATCATAAGTGACGTCCATTAAACGAGCTCGTTTGCTTTCGATTGCTTGAATATCTTGTTTTACACCTTTCCATTCTTGAATCAGCTGGTACAAAGACTGCGGATTCTGTACTGCTTCTACTGCTGCAGCTACTTCCGAATCGGGGGCTTTTTGCGATAAAAAGGAGAACTGTTTAACTAATTGATTGGCATGCGTTTCAAGCAGCTGCTTTGCAGCAAACATGTCTCTAGCATATTCCTCTGCCAGCTTGAGCTCTTTATCCATTTTTACAATCCATTCATCAATTTGGGCAACCGTTTCTTCATGGTCATTGTCTATCACAGCCTTTGGATCATGATGAATCGATCCACAAACAGGACATGGTTCACCGTCTACTAGCTCTGCCGCTAATTCTTTTCTTAATTCTGCCGATCTGACAACATCACGCTGTTTTAATTTTTCTTGTTTTTTGTCCTGCTCTTTATGACTCCATTCTGTAAGACCTCGTTCAAATTCACATACATAAAAATACAATTGCTCTATCGCTTGAAACGATTGATTTATTTTTTCATGATGATCTTTTTGCTGTTTTTGAAGCTTTTCATATGATTGTGTCGCCTGTGCTGAACGCTGTCTTAGCTCCTCAATCTTTTGTTCTTCCTTTTGAATGCTCACATTCATTCTTTGAACATTTTCACTGAAACGAAGTGCGTCTTGTACAAGTTTCCGCTCTTTGACAGAGACTTGTAATTGTTCCAGCTCATGCTTCAACTGTGTTTGTTTCGCAAGCGCACGCTCTAATAAAGATTGCAGGTTTTCGGCTTCCGCTTTTTTTTGAGTCAATTGCTGCGCTTTTTCATGGTTTTGCTGCTCTAGTACGGTCTTTTCCTGAAGAGCTGTTTCTTTTTTTCGTTCAATTTCTTTTAATTGAATCAGCTGCTCTTTCTTTTGAAGAAGCTCTGGCTCATTTTCCATTTTCTTTTGCCGCGTTTGCTCATACTCCTGCGTCATTTGATCATAGATCGTTCGTTGATGAAGTAAATGTTTTTCTGCTTCCTGCTTCTCTTTTGATGCTTGAGAGAGCTGCTTTTCAGCCTTTGTTAATGCATCCGCATAAGGCTTTAATGTCTCTGCCTGCTCTGCAATGTGAAGTTGATTCTTTTTCTCTTCCATCGTGGATGCCAGCAGATTGAGGTTGTGTTGTTCCTTCTCGTACGCTTCTTGTTCCTTTTGATACTGCCAGATGGCTTGCGCTTTTGTAAAAGCAGTGAACGCTTCGTCCCGCGTTTGTTTTTTCTCATGAAAAATAGCTTGCGCCTGCGCAGCTGCTTCTTTAGCTTTCGCTAATGCCTCTGGACCAGCTTCTCCTAATCCAGTCAGTTCAGCCAGCAGTTCGTTTTTCTGACCATAGTGTTTTTGAGCCTTTGCGCGTAAACGTTTGACGAGCTGATCACCATATTTCTCCAAATTAAACAAACGCTGCAGCATTTGGCGTCTGTCGGCTCCTTTCAATGAAAGGAATTCCGCAAACTTTCCTTGGGGTAAAACAACCGCTCTCGTAAAATCGTCAATGGTTAAACCAAGTAATTCTTCTATTTTACGATTGACCTCACTTGCTTTATCTGCAAGAACTGTCTGCGTATCACCAATTTCAATCAATCGGCATAACGTCGTTCTAACCTTCATTTCATCTGCCCTTTTAAAGGCACGTTCCACTTTATAAGAAATATGGTGTTCCCTTTGCAAAGCGAACGTAAAGGAGACAGACAGCTTTTCTTCAGCTTGGTTCAAAATACCATGCGTATTATTGAGTGCACGTTCGACCTTGCCATAGAGTGCTAGTGTCATGGCATCTAATATGGACGATTTTCCGCTTCCAGTCGGTCCAAAAATACCAAACACACCTGCATCACATAAGGAGCTAAAGTCAATGGTTTGCTCTTCTCTGAAGCTATGAAGTCCTTTAATGGTTAGCGTGATCGGCTTCAATTCGCTTCCTCCTCTTGCATGTCATTGGCAAGCTCTAAAAATAGCTTGACGGTTTTTTCATCAGGTAGACCTCCACCTGTCTGACGCTCATAAAATTTCACGAACCGCTCTTCAATCGAGAGCTTTTCCACTTGTTTTTGTTCTTCTTTTTGCTGTAACTCTTTAAACTTTGGTCTAATATGGACAAATCCACTATGCTGTTTTCTAAGCTGATGAATTTGTTCGATCGACAGCTGATCTGTTAAGTGAATCTCTAAATCAATCCAGGCTTGAAGATCCCGCTTTTCATCCAGCCAACTGTGTACTTGGCTCAGCCCTTCAGTCGCCTTCCACTTCATAAGTGGTTTACCGCTTGATAAAAACACTTCTTTCCAGCTTGCTGTTTCATTCGGTTTTGCATCCACAATGGTGACTGATTTGGCGTAGCCTGCTTCAGAAAAGCTGTATGCAAGTGGAGAGCCAGAATAGCGGGCAATCGTTTTGGCACGTTTAATGGTTTGGGGGCGATGCAAATGCCCCAGTGCGACATAACAAGCCGCCTCAGGCAGACTTTCGGCCGCAACGGTATATGCGCCTCCCACTTCAATCGGCCTTTCCGAATCCGTTTGACTGCCACCTGCCACATAAATATGACTTGTTGCGATATTAACCGTATCCGCCTGAAATTGGTTGCTTAAATGTTGAAACATTTGTTGTATTTTTAAATTGTACTGATCACGGAGCAGTTTCTCTTCAAATGTTTCAGCCAGCACCTCGTTTAGCCTTGCTTCGGATGGGTAAGCGAGTGCGGCAATAGATAGACGTTCACTTGCAGAAGGAACATCGACATGAATTAAATCATTTGTCGGATATCCAATTAAATGAATCCCCTGCTCATTCGTTAAAGGAGATGCGGCTGATAAACGGTCTGGGTTATCATGGTTGCCAGAGATCACAACCACCTGACGCTTTCCTTTATCAGATAATGCAGACAGACTTTCATAAAAAAGCTGTTCTGCGCGAGCAGGAGGGTTCACTGTATCAAAGGCATCGCCTGCCATCACAATGACATCAATGTGTTCATCCTTGACGATTTGATTTAATTCATCTAAAAACTCCGCTTGCTCCTCAAGCCTGCTTCGGCCTTCAAGGGTTTTCCCTAGATGCCAATCCGCTGTATGCAGAATCCTCATGTGATTCACCTCTCATTCATTCCACCTATAAAGAAATTTCTAGATTTCCATCAAAGAAATAAAGGATTTTCTCCTCTAATGTTCTGTTTGTTAAACGCTCTACCGCTGCTGTATACAACGATATTTGCGTTTCATAGCGTTTTTTTAACATCGCTTCAGCTTCCTCTAAGCCACCTGAGAATCTGCCAGTCACTCGATCTGTTTTATAATCAAGTAAATAGAGCTTGCCATCTGCTTCAAATAAACAATCAATCATTCCTTGAATGAGCACAGGTTCACCTTCTGCATCAATATGGCTGTATACCTCTTTAACCGGTAAAACCATACTAAACGATACTTCTCGTTTCACCCAGTCCGCTTTCCGCAGTTTTTGACCAATAGCAGTAGAAAAGAAGGCCACAATTCCTTCTCGATTGATGGACTGGATTTGTTCATCTGTTAGTAAGTCTTTCTCTTTTAAAGAATGGAGCAGCTCTTCTACACGAGATTCATCATATGGTTCATTTGAAGGAAGAGGGATATGCTGCATGACTGTATGCATGGCCGTCCCTTGTTCTGCGGCTGTGAGTGTTTTTTTCTTCATAAAAGCCGGTCGTTCGTACAATGTCGCACGAGCTTTTCGAACGGAAGAAGGCACACTGTATTCATCCTGTATTTCTTTCATTCTTTTGATCTCAGAAACTGACTGCTTTGTCCCTACTTGGGAGGCCGCTAAATATGGATATCGCCATGAAAGCCTTTCTTTTACTTCCTCCTCGTAATCGCCATATCCTTCAACAGGCACCCCTTCCATTAATGCTTGTACCACTTCGTCTTGTTTTTGTTTTTCAAGTAACATGTCTTCTTTTAGAAGATCGGACGCTTGATGAAAGGTGATAGAAAATGATGATGGATGAGAGAGAACGACTTCTCTCGATTCTTCTAAAAGAGATGACATCGCTTGATGACGGATAAGAGCAGGGCCAATAAAATCTAAGTATGTTCTCGCTTGATAACGTTCAAAATCAGGGAGGAGCCAGTCGTCTCCGTTTGCGGCATTTTGCCACTTGCTTAAAGCTTTCACTTGATTTTTGACAGAACCGACTAAAAATAATTTTTCTTTCGCCCTTGTGAGCGCCACATATAGAACCCTCAGTTCTTCAGATAATAGTTCTTTTCTCATCTTTTTTTTCATCGCGATCAGCGGTAAGGTTGCATAACTAATTCTCAGCTCAGGATGAATATATTTGCTGCCAAAACCTAATTCTTTATCGAGCAAATAGGACTGGTTTAAATCCATCATGTTAAAGTTCCTGCCAAGTCCTGCAGTAAATACAACAGGGAATTCGAGTCCTTTACTGCTATGAATGGTCATCATGCGGACAACATCCTCTGTTTCACTGAACGTTTTTGCCGCTCCAAGATCATCTCCACGCTCTTGCATTCTTTCAATAAATCGAAGAAATCGAAACAGCCCTCTAAATGCAGCCTTTTCATACTGTTTCGCTCGATCATATAAAGCCCGAAGGTTTGCCTGTCTTTGCTTACCTCCTGGCATCCCGCCGACATAATCTAGATATTGTGTATCTCGGTACACTTCCCAAATCAGTTCTGCTACCGAATGCTGAATCGAAAAATCACGCCATTTGCGTAATTGAAGGAAGAAACGCTCCAGCTTTCTGCATGTCGGATGATCAGAGTGTGTCACACTCATAAATGCCTTCACAGCGTCATAATAAGTGCCTTTTTTATCACTTGTTCTAATCAGTGCCATCTCATTTTCGTCTAAATGAACAAGAGGTGACCTTAAAACAGCAGCGAGCGGAATATCTTGATATGGATTATCAATCACTTTTAACAAAGAAAGAATGACAGATACTTCTGTAGCTTCAAAATAACCTGAGGAAAGATTCGCATAAACAGGGATTCCCTGCTTCTTCAACTCTTCCATCATTTGCGGAGCCCACGGCATTGAGCGAAGCAAGATCACAATGTCTCGATACTGCAAGTTGCGGGTCAGCTGCTGTTTTGCATCGTACACTTGAAAAGGCTGTTCTACCAATTCTTTTATTTTCTTCGCAATCACTCTCGCCTCAAATTGTACCGTCTCTAGCTCTTCTCGTTCTTCATCGTTTTCTGTGTCGTGCTGATCTAAATGAACAAGAAGCATTTCTGACGTCGTGTCTTCGCTTTGCGGATAACTCGCTCCAAGCTTTAATTCAGCTTGTTCATCATATTCAATTTCTCCAACTGTTTCTCCCATCAGCTGTTTGAACAGAAAGTTGGTACTGTCTAAAACATCAGCCCGGCTGCGGAAGTTTTTATTTAGATCAATTCTTTTACCTGTTTCTTTGCTGTCTGCTTTGAATTGTTTATATTTATTTAAAAAGAGCATCGGCTCTGCAAGTCTAAAGCGATAAATGGACTGCTTCACATCACCAACCATAAAGCGGTTGCCTTCGGCAGGATGTTTTCCTTTAGACACGAGCTTTAAAATCGTTTCTTGGACAAGATTTGTATCCTGGTATTCATCCACGAGTACTTCTTCAAATTGCTGTTGATAGTATTTAGCCGCTTCTGTTTCAATGAGATTTCCTTCTGCGTCCTGCTTCGCTAAAATGCGCAAACAATAATGTTCTAGATCCGAAAAGTCTACGATTGATTTTTCTTGTTTTGCTCTTTCGAAACGCTCGCCATATTGAATCACAAGCTCTACAAGTGTTTCTACAACTGGCTTCATTTCAGCCAAGCTTTTTAAATGCTGATCGGGACTGCGCATAAAGTATTCATCTTTTAGCTTTTCTAATTGTTTTTTGGCTTGATTGCGTGCATCTGTTGCTTTTTCTAACAGAGCTGGGTCATAGTCATCCCCTTTGCAAGTCTTTAACCTTTTAAAATTGATGTTTGGCAAAAGCTCATAAAGTGTTCCAAAATCATCTTGATGCCTTATTAATTCATTTACTTGCTCTAAATCATCTATAAAATTCTCTGCTCTCGGTGCTGGACCGCCCGGCTCTTTTGATAAAGTGAGCGCTTGTTCCAGCAGTTCCTGACAGCTTCTTAAAACGAGAGAAAGGTCCTCTTTGATATATGGATAAAAGGGTAACTCTTCTACCTTTGTCTGTGTATCCACATCATAAAGAGAAAGGAATGCCCGCATCCATTGTTCGGGCGCTGGATGTGACCTAGAAAACTCATAAATTCTTTTGACAAGCCATTGAAGATCTAAATCATGCCGATCAGATGTGTAACGATCAACGAGTTCAAAGAATGACGGCTTTCCAGCCTTATACTCATCCTCAAACAGTTCATCTAACACTTCATCTCCTAATAATTCTCCTTCTGTTTGATCAGCCAAACGAAAACCTGGATCAAGGTCAATCTCATAATAAAAGGTACGGAGAACTTGCAAACAAAAAGAGTGCAAGGTAGAAATATTGGCACGATTCATAAGTGACAGCTGTCTCCGCATATGAAGGGAACCAGGGTTTTTAGATAGTTCTTTTTCAAGTGCTTCAGTGATCCGGTGCTTCATTTCTGCTGCTGAAGCATTGGTAAAAGTCACTACGAGCAGCCTGTCCACATCAACTGGCTGCTCCGGCCGAGTCATTTTTCGAATGAGCCGTTCAACCAAGACCGCTGTTTTCCCTGACCCTGCCGCCGCAGCAACAAGAATATCTTGTCCTTCTGAAACGATGGCGTTCCATTGGTCATCTGTCCAAGTACTGTTATTCGGTTTTGGTATTTGCATACTGATCCCCTTCTTTTTTGATCCGGTCTAACATGACATCATCCTTCTCAGAGGTGAGCACCCTAAATTCATTATCTTCTATTGATTCATCAAATTGGCAAATAGACTTAAAGGAGCAAAAGCGGCAAGGGGTTTGATCCTTTAATTTATATGGGTTTATTTCTACCTCACCGCTTGTAATTCTTTCTCCTGCCTCTTCAAAGGTTCGCCGAACGTGTTTTGTGAGAATGTGAAAATGATCTTCACTTAATACCGCAGAGTCAGATCGGAAAGAACCATCCTTTTTCAAACCAGCTTGGATGACTTGTGATCTTCCTGATTCGAGTGTTTGATCCATCAACTTCACTGCTTCCACATCTTCGAGCAATAGACCCTTCATTTTAAATTTCTTCAATATTTCCTGCTCAATTGCATCTTCTCCAAGCGGAATAGGCGCTTGAATCAGCGGGTCATGAATATGGAAGTATAAAATTCCTGCCGGTGTCGCTTCCATGCCAAGCCATTCTTTAGAATACGTAATGGTCAGGTCTAAATAAGTGAGCATTTGCAAGGCTAAACCGTAGTAAACTTCTGCTAGATCAAGCCCCTTCTCACTGGACTTATAGTCGACAATTCTTAATAGAAGTCCTTTTGATCCTTCTGCTTTATCCACTCGGTCAATCCTTCCAACAAGCTCCATCGTGCAGCCGTTTTTTAATTGAAAAGTAAACGGCGGCAGAGGTCCTTGACCTCCAAAACCTAACTCAAGTCCAACCGGAGAGAATCCGCTCACTTTTGCATGTTCGCTTAATATAGAAGACACCCTGATGAGGATTTTTTGAAGCTTTTCTTTTATATAAGCATGCCGATTAGAGCTTAATAAAATTTCTTTTTGCAGACGTGGAGCCAACTGTTCAATTGCATGCCTTGAGTAGGTCACACAATCTTCCTTCGTTAAGTTTTTCCAATCCTTTTTTTGTTCAACAAGCGTATCTGAAATCAGTTTTAAAGCTGAGTGAAAGAGCTGGCCGATATCAGGTGCTTCTAATTTGTAAAATTGTCGATCTTTTAGTTTTAGCCCGTGGGAAGCAAAATGAGAAAATGCACATGCATTGAATTTCTCCATTCTTGAAACACTGCCCTGAATATGGTCACCGTAAAGTTCTTTTGTGACATTCGGCTTTAAACGTGTCGCTCTATTTGTAAAGAACAAGCTGGACATGATTTTTTTTGATACGTCGCGGTTGGAAGAGGTCATCAAATGATTATATACACTCCACCATACGCCGCTGATCGGATATTGGTTGAGCCATTGTTGCAGCTGCGAAACGGTATAGGATAACGAGACATGCTCGTTTGTTACAAATTTTAATTGCTCCTGATCATCCAACTGCTCTGGATCTAACACATAGAGGGCTTGCTGATGGTTTGGCATCAGTTCCTCACAATACTTGATGAGGGTCGAAGGCAAAAGAGACCGCCCTTCCGTATCTGAAGCTGAATAGGATACATACAGGTAGTGCGATGGACTGGACAGCGCTTGATATATCAAAAATTGTTCATCCAGCAGCCGTTCCTTCCCTGTCTCTGCCAGCTCTGCTCCTGCCCGTTTTAACCATTCCCGGTCGTCTTCAGACAATACACTTTCATCAGAGGGCCGTGCAGGTATAACTCCATCATTTACTCCAATGACAAACGTACACTTTACTTGATACATTCTGGATAAATCCATACTTCCGATAAACACTTGATCAAGTGAAGGGGGAATCAAAGCGAACTTGAGAGAGGACAGTCCTGTATCCATCATCTGTTGAAATAATGGAAATGAGAGCTCCTCCTCGCCCAGCATTTCAACAAATTCATCCATTAATTGAATGACAGCATCCCATACTTGCCCATGCTGCATCGCTTCAGCTAACCTGCCTGCTTCTTCTGCCTCAAGCCTTGCCTTTTCAAGCTTTTCTGGCACTTGGGCTTCCTCTAGAAAGACATACACTGCCTCCACCATGTCTCTTAGCTTTTGCGCTTTTTTCAACCTTTTTTGCAATTGAAAGAGAGGCGGAACAATCCATTCTTTTACATCATTCAGCATTTGCTCCATTTCTATTTCTTGATCGGTTTGTCCAAAATCTTCATCTAGTGATTGGAAGCGGCGATAATGAAAGCGTGAACCATTCGTCCAGCGTTCACCTTTTACACCGTAAGCAATACAATAGTTTTCAAGCTGATCCGCCTGTTCTCTCGCTTTGTTTTTGGCGAGTTCAAGCGGAAATAAGAACTCCGTTTTCACACAGCGAAACACCGCCTCATACCGCCAGTTCCCTTTTATGACATCGAGGCTCGAACGAATGAACTCAATGAGCGGATGATACTGCATCGATTCATTTCCATCAATAAAGAAAGGAATATCGTAATCTCGAAACACCTCTTTTAACGTATCTTTATAGTCGTCTACATGTCTTGCAACAATTGAGATGTCTCGTAACCTAAGACCTTCACCTCTTACTAAATCAAGAATATCTCTCGCTACTCCCTCAATTTCAGCTCGTTTATTTGCACTTTTCGATACGGTAAGGTGAGGCGTTTCTTCTTGATACGGCTGCAAAGGTCTCTGTTCATATTGATTTTCTAAATAAGCTAGATCTGGGGTATGAAGATGCCGCTTATTTCTCTCCAAAATGTTCTCAGAAATAGCCGCTCCGCACTCTTTGGCCAGCTGATAAAGCTGGGAATATGTCTTACCTGTCATGCGAAATAAATCAAGTTCATTTGGCTGCGTGTCATGATAGGAACGATCCACTGTGAATGCAGCTGTTATTTTTTCGGCATGTAGCAAAAGCTGTTCAATGACAAGAAGCTGCTGGGGGGTAAACTGATAAAAACCATCTATATAAATGTGTGCCCCTCTCAATTCTTCTGATAAAGGAATTTGCTGAGCCAGAAGTGTCAAGTAATCCTCTGAGTGCACATACTCATCTTGCAGATGCTGCTCCATCTGCTGATAAAGAACATGAAGATCATGCAATTTTTCCGCCGCACGTCTTTCTTCTGTATACTCTGAATGCATACTGGATGCCGAGATTTTTTCAATATCCTCCGGCATCATACAGTACCTTTTGAATTCAGCCATCGTCTTTTCTATTTGCTCAACAAATCCCGGTTTATCACTCGCCTTTTTGAATACCTTAAACTTGTCTTTCTGTTCTTCTATTACTTTTCTTAAGAGCATTTGAATCCCTGTGCTTGTGACAAATTGACGGTTCGCACCGCCAGTCTGCTGTAATATAGACCAGGCAAGCCGAGTAAAACTAAAGACTTTGGCCCTGATCATTCCACCAGCTTCAGACGTTTTTGCAAGCTCATATTCCATTAAAAATGTCATTTGATCCGGGACTAAAAAAATGATTGGCGGACCCAGCGGATCAAGCCGCAGTTGTTCTTTGATTTCTTCTAGAATTGCAGTCGTTTTTCCACTCCCCGATCTGCCTGCTAAAAACTGAATCTCCACGTTCCACAACACCTTTCTTATGTACTCATATTCTAGCGAAAATAAAGGTAAATAGCTATTTTCCTATCACCTTCCCTTTCTCCTCCGATTGAAAAGAAAATAGGCACCTTTCCCGACTCTTTTCATATCATAAACCATCATGATCTAAAAGGAGGCTGGCAATATCATGTATTACGGTTATTATGACTACTCGCCATATGACATGCGCCAAAACACAAGGATCATTGCAGACCTTGAAAAGGCCATCAATGGCGAATATTCTGCGATCCAATGCTATGAAAAACTTGCACAAAAAGCAAAAAATCCTGAAGCGAAAAAAAATCATTCAAGAAATACGTCAGGATGAAGTCAGACATTATCAGCTATTTACAAAGCTATACTATTCTTTGACTGGTAAAAACCACAAACCAAGCATAACAGAGCCTTGTCCAGACCAATTTAGGGAAGGTCTCTTATTTGCCTTTAAAGACGAACAAAAAACAGTCGATTTTTACTTAACGGTATCAGACTATGTCCGTGATCAAGGAACAAAGGAATTAATGAAGCGTATTGCTCAAGATGAACAGCAGCATGCTGTCTGGTTTCTATATCTTTTAACGCACCATGTTTCTTAGTTACCCCTATTTTAATAGGAGATCGTATGTTCCGTCAAAAAATGAAATTGCTTTTTTGCTCATTCAATATGTGAAATAAAGGGCTGTCATCATCAAAACGCCTCTTCGCTTTTCCTTTTTTAATGATAAAACGACCTTTTGACCATAAAAAACTCCTCTGCTACAAATCGCAGAAGGAGTTTTTTGTTATTTAATGAAATTTTGCTTCATTGCTTTGTTGCTGTTGTTTTAACAATCCATCAATCGAAAGCATCTTGCTGCCACTAAGTGTCAAGTAAAGCGCCATGACCATTAAAGAAAGTTCAAATTCATAACCGCCCACAAATCCTCTTGCAAAACCAACTGTGATAATGGCTACAGCCATAATTGGCACAAATAAAGCTGCGAAAAGACGTGTGCCTAAACCTAGAATCAGGGCAATTCCACCAACCAGTTCAATTGTTTTGACAATATAGGCCATAAATTCAGGAACACCAATTTGACCAAAAAATGCCGCAGTGCCTCCTAGTCCACCTTGATATGCTTGAAGTCCATGTAAAAAGAAAATAATGCCTAAGATGACGCGTACAAAAAGTGTTCCTATTTCTTGATTTGTTTTCATATAGTGATTTCCTCCCATTTTTACACTACATCATGTAATGTTCATTCGTAAAAAAAATTAGTAATTTAAGTTGAGCATAATCATTAAGACCAACATGAGGATGGTTGATGTCACAATTGGGATAAGTGGTACATTGAACGGTATGTTGTATGTTGGGTTTAAGATTTTTTGGATTCTTAAATTTAATGCTCGGTCTCCAAAGGACACGGCAAATTTCGTTTGTTTTTGAAACTGGGTTCTATTTTTAATGAGTTTCAAAAGGGCTTGCCCTACTCCAAGCTCAGTCCCTGTCTGCTGAATGGCATAGTCATCTGCAATGACTTCACGAAAAACGGAGTAACTTTGTCTCATATGCTTTAACACAGGAATGTACCAAATCACTTTTGTGAGCATAGAGAAAGCGAAAGTCTTTAAAGGATCGTAGCTGTATTTGTGATGTAATTCGTGATAGACAACCGCATCGATTTCCCCTTCATCCAGCATGTCTATAAGCGCTGTTGAGAGATACACTTTTGGCCGAAGCATCCCCATTGCGAAAGCAAGCGGTTCATGGCAATGAAACACAATGATCTCATTTCTATACTTGTCTGATAGAGTTTGCGTTGAATGTTGATCGACTGCCATCAGCATATTTCTTTTGAAATGAAGATACTTTCTGACCTGCTTTGTCATATAGAAAACGGCAAAACCAAGCGTATACAAGACGAACGCATCCAGAAAATACTTTAAAGGAGTGAATCCATAAAATTCGAGAACAGATTGACATACGTGGATCAGGTTATATGCTTGATTCCAGCCAAAAAAGCTTGAGAGTACATAATAGCCCATCTGGTAAAAGATCACTAAGCCAATCAATATACCGCCTAAAAACAGCAGACTCGACTTCATTTTAATCATGTCGTTTCTCCTCTTTTTTGGATGCAAGCCTTGCTTCGAGTACCTTCAGTAATTCAGGATCAGCACTTTCAATTGCGTCCACCATATGATTGACTGCAAGGGGGCCGAAATCATCCATCAGTCCTTGAGTAATCCATTTCGTTTGCTCATTTAGAAATTCTTCTTTTGTTAAAACAGGGTTATAGATAGATGAACGCCCTTTTGTTTTCTTTTCCACAATTCCTTTTTCGGTTAATCGATTGAGTACCGTCATGACCGTGTTGAAATTAATTGGCTTCTCATCTGACAGCTTCTGCTGTACCTCTTTAATCGGCAGATCCTCACCTTGATAAAGGATCTCCATGATCCTTCCTTCTAAAGGACCGAAAAAGCGGTTCAATCCCTTTTCATTATATTTAAAAGAAGGAATTTTCATGTCATCACCTCACACTAAGCATTGTAGTGTAATTGAAAATGATAGTCAACCGATAACAAAAATAGGGGAAAATCGTTGTATATTGTATTTGTTTTTGACAAAAATTATATGTCATTTATATCAAAAACAATTTTTTCTAACAGAGTTATCCATAAGATTATCTTATGAAAATACTAAAAAAATTCGTATTTTATTTATAGAGGCTTTTGTATTATAGTGAAGATAACAACATTTCACTTACTGAACAAATATACAGGAAGAAGGTTTATACGTGATGAAGCAAGGAAACAGCCTTCGAACCGATCTCATTTTGATTGCGGTAAGCGGTTTAGGTGGATTCCTTTTGTCTCTAACAGGGATGTCTATCGGCTGGATGATTGGCACATTAATGACAGCTGCATTTATTGCCCTGCGCCGTCCCGCCCTGTTTCAGCGTAAAGGAAAGAATACCTTACGTATTCACAGCAGATGGCTACTCCTTGGTCAATTCATTCTCGGAATCGAACTAGGACAAAAAATGAACATGAAAGTCCTTCACATTTTCGCTGAAAATTGGCTTCCCGTGAGTTTCATGCTCGTCTTTTCTATTTTATTAGCCATGCTCTCCGGGTTTGTCTTATGGAAGCTGAGTAAAACAGATATGCTGACCAGCTTTGTCGGCACTGCCCCCGGCGGTCTTTCCGCTATGCCGGGCATCGCCCAAGAGGTTGGAGCTAATACAGCTGTAGTGAGTCTCGTACAAACGATACGTGTGTTAATGGTTGTACTGACCATTCCATTTACGGTATTTTATTTAAATACAAAAAGCCAATCAGATGTGGTAGTCGCCCAAGGCAGCGCCTTCTCATCAGGCGTTTTCACAATATCAAACATTTCTTGGACTGCTGCACTCATTTTAGGGGCATGGCTGATGTCACGCCTAGCCGTGCGTCTTCACTTTCCCGCCCTTGGCTCATCGGCAGTATGTTAGGTGTGGCAGCTCTCCAAGTAGGGGCAGGCGCCTTGACAGGTCATGATTTGATTCCTTACTGGCCAGCCCAAGCAAACATTGCGTCACAGGTATTTCTAGGGGCAACCATCGGGTCAAAAATGAATAAACAAATGTTTGTCGGGTTAAAAAATACCTTGATTGTGGCAGTCGTCAGCTCAGCCGGATTGATTGCTGCGACCGTTCTCAGTTCAATTGCCATTGCAGAAATAACAGGTATTTCTGTCATTACAGCCATTCTTGCTTTTTCGCCTGGCGGTATTGCAGAAATGGCCACAACAGCTGTTACACTTCATGAGGATTCCACCTTTGTTGTGGCTGTACAAGTCGTCAGAATAATTTTGGTCATCGCCATGCTGCCACCGTTTTTTCGTTTTTTACATCATGTCTGGGCAAAAAGACAGACTGATTATAAAGCCGCTAAATAGAAAGAGCCGCTCTACTTATGCAGAGCGGCTCTTTTTTATTCATCATGATTCCTTTTTACACCGACTACTTGATCCTTTGAGATCGTTCCAAAATGCCGGCTGTCAAAGCTATGTATTCGATTATCTCCGATCACGAAGTAATGATTGTCTTGTATGTTCTGACGACCGGTGATGGCTTTCAGCTGAAAATCACCTGTTAGGACGTTGCCCATTTTATGTTTTTTCTGCTCTTTTAAATACGGTTCTTTCCATCTTACACCATCGACAAACAGCTGATCATCTTCATATTTGATTGTTTCTCCTGGAAGCCCAATGACCCGTTTGATCAAGATTTGATTTTTAGGGCCATGAAATAACACATAGTCAAACCGGCTAATTTTCGTGAGTTTTGGCGAGAACTTGTTAATTAATAATTCTGTTCCATCTGTAAATGTCGGGTCCATACTAACCCCTTCTACTTTGTACGTGACAAACATGAAATTCTTTACTTGGAACAACAAGACGATGCATGTAATAATCATGAACCATAGCAATGGCTTCTTTTTCATTAAGAGCCTCCTTTGTCCTCACGCTGACTCATCCGAATATTCAACCTATTTTCTACTCTCTTTCCAACATACCATAATAAAGCAATGACTAGAACCGCAAAAACACTTCTTAACGGATTCTTTACTAAAGCTGAAATGTCATAGCCGATAAAACTAATAATAAAGAGCATGACACACTTCCCTGATAAAGCGGCTAATGAGAACTGCCAGACGCTGATTCTTGATAGACCTGCTACGACATTAACGGCAGCAGACGGTGTAAAAGGAAAGCAGAGTAAAATAAACAACGGACCAAATCCCCGCTTTTCAACCCAAAGCATTAGCTTTTGAATAGAAGGGTGTCTGCTAATAAAGTTCAACATCCTCATCTGTCCAAATTTTCTGATCAGTAAAAAGACAAGGATAGACCCTGCACTTGCACCAATCCAGGTCAATAAAAAGCCTTCCCATAGCCCAAAAGCATTTGCATTGGCCACCGCAAATGCCACGAGAGGTAAAAACGGTAGAAATGCTTCTATTAAAGGGAGTAATATAGCCACAATGGGTCCAAAAGCCTTGTAGCTTTCAAAAAATGATGTGATATTTTCATGAGTAAATATAGAAAGAAATAATGGCAACTTGTTTGACTCCTTCAAGGTTTGTCTATCTTTCATTTTACATGGAAAACATAAAAATATACAAATGAATCCCTCTCAGCCCCCCCTTGAGATTTTTTAACTCATCCGATATAATAAATAAGAACAAATGTTCTATATATAAAGAAAGCAGGCATGGACATGACGAGATTATCAAGCGTACAACTTCAGATGATGGAACAAGCCATCTTTCTTCCAATGGTCATCTCCATCCTCAATCGTGATTTGACGTACCTTAAAAAACATCAAACATTCAAACTAAATGAACCATATATTCAGCTAGTCACCTCTTCATTAAAAGAAGCACAAAAAGCCCTTTATCAACTGAAACAACAGTTACGTAAAGAAAAAATGAACGTACAGCAAATTGAACACGATGAAGGATTTACGACATATTTATTTCTGATCAATGGCTATGAAGAAAAGCATAAATATTTTAATCCCCGTATACGTCATCGTGTAGAAGAAATGCTCACCCATTATTTTCTCCATTCAGGAAAATAATTTGGTTATATTTTACATTTATAGAAGGAACTCTTCACTTTTTGGCGAATTGATTATTATACCAAAAATTAGGAGGTTCCAAACTCATGTTCAAAAAAATAACAGCACTCACCTTAGCAGCAGGATTGCTTGTGCCAAGCACAGTGTCAGCATTAGAACCACTGCAAACAGGAAAACAAGGCCCAGCAGCATCTGCACAAATAACAAGTGTAGCCTATACAACGGTTTCTATCGTTGGAAAACGAGTGAAGTTTGAAGTGAAAGCACTCGAAAATCCTTTCAACATGAATTACTATAATCGAATTGCTTGGACGAGTACGGACGAAGAGCCAAGTGTATTCAATGACAATATTCTATCGGTCATTGTCGCTAAAAAAACCGGACAGTCTTATCAAGTCTTTTCATACGAAGCGCTCACTTCGGTAAAGGACAAGATTGAATCAGGTCAAAAGGTGTATGGCTGGGCGCTTGCTTTAAATGGTGTGTGGTACCCAACGATGCCTGCAACCCTCTATTATTAAAAAAAGCCTGCCACTGTGGCAGGCTCTTTCTCCATTATGATAATTCGAGCTGTTTTCTCAGCTCTTGTCTCACTTCTTCTAATCCTGGTCCATCTAACTCAAAGTAATACACATTCCCAGGCTGGTAATCGTGCCCTTTTAACTGGATGGTATCCACTGATTTTAATGAACTCAGTAACGGGAATAGACCGATCAACTGTTTCATGGATAAATTGGTGGAGACGTTATCCCCAAGTGTATCAATGATGTTGTCATAAGACGGTATGGAAGAAATGGATTTGGATTTTTCAAAGATGGCTTGAAGTGCTTCCATTTGGCGCTTTCCGCGCATGAGATCACTATCTGCCTTTCTCGTTCTCACAAACGCTAATGCTTCTTCACCACTGAGCGTATGCGTGCCTGTTTCCACATGAACTTTTCCTTTTGAATCCTTTTCCATTTGTTTTGCAATGCCTTCATCTTCAATCGATACGTCAATTCCATTTAGCTCATCGACAATGTCTTGAAACGCCTTAAAGTTTCCTGCAATCACATAGTCTACCGGGATGTTTAACAAATTCTCTACCGTTTTGACTGATAAATCTGCACTCCCAAACGCATGGGCGTGAGCAATTTTATCATATCCTCTCCCCGGTATATCAACATAAGAATCACGAGGAATACTTAGGAGCTTGATCGTTTTGTCTGTTCGATTCACCGTCGCCAGTAAGACCGCATCACTTCTTGCTTCGTCTACCGTTTCACCTGGACGGCTGTCAATCCCTAAGAGCAGCACCGAAAAGCTATCCTTTCCTGGATCAAAAGCTTTCACACGCTTTTGCGAAGTCTCTCCTCTTTCTAAAGATACTTGCGCTTTATTCGACGCTTTTGAAATTTTATAGTATGCGTATCCTGTGACAGATACTGCCATGATCATGACAAATGCCATGATAAACAGCACGACTTTCACCCAAGGTCTTAGCCTTCTTTTTGATCTTGTTTTCTCCTTCATCCTTTCCGAACCCTCACTCTATCTTAGTCTCACAATGTAGGTTCCACTATAACATATTTTGATGAAAGTTTCCTGCACGCAACATATTTTTATGTATCCACAATAAAAAAGCTGCTCAAAATGAGCAGCTTCTGATTGTGACAAAGAGCTAAAATGAGCTTATTTTTAGCTCTTTGTCTTCTTTTCATCCATTACTTTTGTTCAATTCCTTTTTTCACTTCATCAATCATCGCATTCAATGATTCAAGGCCGCCGCCTGCTAAATACCACATGTCAGAGTTTAAATACACCACATGATTGTTTTTCACTGCGTTGACTGATTTCACATAATCATTTTCAACAAGCTGTTTCGCAGACGTTTCTTCTCCAATTGCCGCGCCGCGATCCACGACAAATAAGTAATCTGGGTTCGTTTTGACCATATACTCATACGAAATGCTTTGTCCATGTTTATCAGATGGCTCTAGCTTTTGATCTGCTGGTGTGATGCCAAATACATCATGGATCAGACCATATCTTGACTTAGGACCAAATGCCGTCATTTTGCTGTCGTTCGCCATGATGACGAGACCATTTTTCTTTAACTCTTTTGCTTGTTTCTTTAATGCATCTACTTTTTGATCAATAGCAGAAAGTTCTTTTTTGACTTGGTCTTCCTTATCAAAAATCTTTCCTAATGTTTCAGCATTCTTTTTAAATGATTCCATATAGTTAGCGTTATCTACATCCATATAAATCGTCGGAGCAATTTTAGAAAATTCATCAAATGCATCTGCTTGACGGTGCTGAATAATGATCAAGTCAGGCTTGATTTCTGCAATTTTCTCAAAGTCTGGCTCTTTTAAGCCGCCGACATTCTCATATTTGTCACTTTCATATTTAGATAAATAGTGAGGAATCACTTGTTTTGGTAAGGCTGTCACGTTGACACCAAGTTTATCAAGTGTATCGAGACTTCCCATATCAAAGACGACGACTTTTTTCGGGTTTTTCTTGACCTTCACACCGTCTTTATTCAACATATCCTTTACTGTTACGGTTTCCTCATTCGTTCCCGCTGTTTTTCCTTGGTTACCACAGGCAGCAAGGACAGCAATCGCTGTTAATACTGTTATCATCCAAATCCATTTTTTCATGATTGATCACCTCTTCATTTTTTCAAGAAAAATATAAGCAAATACGCTCACCACGAATGACTTCGATCGGTATGCGCATGTCATAAATGTGTTCAAGTGCTTCTGTTTGAATCACTTCATCAACGCTTCCTTCTTTGATTACCTGACCCTCTTTTAAGGCGACGATGTGATCTGAATAGACAGATGCAAAGTTAATATCATGGAGAACAACAACAATCGTTTTTCCAAGATCTTTCACGAGCTGCTGAAACAGCTTCATCATTTCAACTGAATGGTTCATATCTAAATTATTTAAAGGCTCATCTAAGAAAATATAATCCGTATCCTGAGCCAGCACCATGGCAATAAAGGCTCTCTGCCTTTGTCCGCCGCTTAGTTCATCTAAATATTGATGCTGGATTTCGACGAGTCTCATGTATTGAAGCGACACATCAATCATGTTCTCATCTTCTTTTGTCAAGCGGCCTTGAGAGTAAGGAAAGCGGCCAAAGCTGACAAGCTCACGAACGGTCAGGCGCACACTCATGTGGTTCGACTGCTTCAAGATGCTCATTTTTTTCGCAAGCTCCTGAGGAGAGTAGGCACGATAAGGTTTGTCCTCTAAATAAGCTTCCCCAGTATCAGGTTGAATCAGGCGGCTCATGATGGACAAAAGCGTACTTTTGCCTGCGCCATTTGGACCAATGAGAGAAGTCAGCTGTCCTTTTTTTACACTGACAGTTGTTTCGTGAAGCACTGTATTTCCGTTATATGTCTTACTGACTCCCTTCATCACGACCATGAACGACTCTCCTTTAAAAGTAGATAAATAAAATACAGTCCGCCGACTAAATCAATTAGCACACTAAGCGGTGTTTGAAACGTAAATACCTTTTCCACAAGAAATTCCCCGCCTACAAGCGCAATGACACTAATGAAAAACGAGCCTAATAGCAAGTACGTGTGCCGATATGTACGAAACAGCTCTCTTGCCACATTTACAACGAGTAAGCCAAGAAACGTAATCGGGCCGACGAGGGCCGTCGCAATAGAAACAAGGACGGCAATGACGATCAGCATCTTTTTTGTGATCCTGTCATAGTCAATCCCGAGATTCACAGCCTGTTCCTTTCCTAACGACATGACATCTAATTTCGCGCGGAAGGTCCATATATAAAGACAAAGTGCCGCAAATAAAAGAGAAGCGAAGAGTAAAATATCTGTGTTCATGTGATTAAAGCTGGCAAAGGACTTGTCCTGTACGACTTGGTATTCATTCGGGTCAATGAGCATTTCCATAAAGGAAGAAAGACTTTTGAACAATGTTCCAAACACAATCCCGACAAGCAGGAGTAAGAAAATATGCTTGTTTTTGCGCTTGAACATGACCGTATAGAGCAGCACAGAAAACAGAATCATTAATCCAACGCAGAGAAAGAAATTCAGGTTCTTATTCGCGATCATCAAATTGGTCGATCCAAAAAGATAAATAATTGCCGTTTGCAAAAACAAGTAAAGCGCGTCTAACCCTAAAATGCTTGGCGTTAAGATTCGGTTATTGGTCAATGTTTGAAACACAACAGAGGAAAAGGCAATCGCGCCTCCTGTCAAAGTCATGGCAAGCACCTTTTTTAAACGGCTCGGCACTGTGTACTCCCAGTACCCCATTTGAAAGGTGACGAAGATGACAACGAATACGACTGCAATGGCTGCAATGAGAAATAATGTTCGTTTCTTATGCATAGCGCTTCCTCCTTAATAACATGTACAGGAAGATCGCACTTCCAATGATGCCGACCATAAGCCCGACAGATATTTCATATGGATAAATGATCACTCGTCCGAGCACGTCACATATGAGCACAAAAATGGCCCCTAATAAAGCCGTATGCGGAAGGCTCTTTTTCAAGTGATCCCCTCGGTAGATCGATACAATATTCGGAATGATTAAGCCGAGGAAAGGTAGCATGCCAACAGTCAAAATCGTTACAGAAGTAATCATCGAAACAATCACCAAACCAACTGCCATGACACGTTTATACGTTAAACCTAAATTGACGGCAAAGCTCTCACCCATACCAGCCACTGTAAAGCGGTCAGCATATAAATACGCGATGATCAATAGAGGAACACTCACATAGAGCAGTTCATAACGCCCCTGAACAATAAGAGAAAAATCCCCTTGCAGCCATGCGGATACGTTTTGGATCAAATCATATTTATAGGCTATAAACGTGGAAATTGAACTAACAATTCCGCCAAACATTAAGCCGACTAACGGTACGTAGATCGTATCGTTCACCTTAATATGGCGTAGAATTTTTAAGAATAATAGATTGCCAGCTAACGTAAATAAAAACGCAATCGCCATTTTCATCAGCGGGCTTGCCTGTGTAAAAACAAGCATAGCGGTTAAAATACCCAGCTTGGCCCAATCCATTGTTCCTGCAGTCGTTGGAGAGACAAATTTATTTCTCGTCATGCTTTGCATGATAAAACCGCATAAGCTCAGGCTCATGCCAGCAAGCACAATACTCATCAGCCGCGGGATGCGACTTGAAAATAAGGTGTTCATTTGTTCATCTGATAGATGAAACAACTGTAAAAGAGACAGGTCCTGTACTCCGACAAACAGCGACGCACATGCCAAACACACAAACAACAAACTTAATTGGTACAACTTCATACAGGGTTCACACTTTCTATCAAGCTCTCTGCCACAAATGATTATCATTATCAATTAACGGCAGTTCATATATTATCATATTTAGTGAAATATTCAATAGTAGAATGAGAAAGGGTGAAAACTGCATAAAAAAACAGCTTTTAGGATCAGCTGCTTTTTTACACTTCAATATTCAATTGAAACTGCCCTTGCAGTTCCTCTTCAGCCTCTTGAAATAACTGCCGCAAATTCTCTGCATAATCACCAAGCTCGTCTTTGCTTGCTTGATAATGAATCCATGTCAGCTCTATAGGCAAGCTCACTTCTCCTGTTAAACAGTCCCAAAGGGCATCAAGATTTTTCCCGTAATGATCAGGAAGTTGTAACACTGTTTTTAGTTGATCATGAAGCTCCTCTTGTGATCTGCACATCGCTCCATTTAGCTGTACTTTTTTCATTTCCCTCCCCCTCTTCTGTCTTTATTTTAAACGAATTGGAGAGGAAAGAGAAAGAATCCATTTCACTTTTGCCTCTCTCTGAAACTTAAACTAAACAAGATCAGACAGGCTGCCAGCACGAGCATGAAAAAGAGCGTTAACACTGTCTGAGTACCGTACATATCAGCAAAGAGACCAACGAACACACTTGGTATGCCAAGACCTAGATACGCAAACAAGTAATATCCAGCAACGGCTCTAGCCGCTTCCTTCTTCCCTTTCTCAACAATCAGCTGGAGACCGCCTAAGTAAGTAAATCCATAGCAAGCTGTGCCCGCTAAAAGAGTTCCAGCAAGGACAAGGAATATAGACCCGCTATTAGCACCGAATAACAGCAGGCCATATCCGCACGGAAGACAAATAAAACCGATACGAAGCGCTGCACTGCTATTCATCTTTCGGACAAAAGGCTGCATCAGAACACCTGCCATATTAATAAAAAACAGCGCCGGGCCTACCCACAATTCATAGCCATTTAATTTAAGCTGTGCTGGCAAAATCGAAATGACAAGACCGCACACAGACCATGCGATAGCAATGGCTATGTTCGCAGGCATTGTCCCTTTTGGAAACCTCGGCATGTTCATGAGCGGTTTACTTGCATCCCCTTGTACAGGCGGCACCAAAAAGAATACAGCAACAATCGTCAACATAATCAAGACCAACACAATCCAATAGCTAAGAGGCGTCAGTGACACTTGCTCAAAAGAAAGAATCGCTGTAAAAAGAGCACCTCCACCAAATCCAATTGAACTGCATAATGCGATAAACGTTGGGATCCAGCCCGATTTCTCTGGATATAAAGCAATCAAGTAGGCAGTACATGTGCCAACACTTAACCCAAGTCCCACTCCTTGCAGCAGCCGGGCGACAAAGAGCATTTGGATGGTCGGATGCACGATCATGAGCAGGGTGGCACATAATGAAAAGCAAAGTGCGATCAATAAAATCGGTTTTCGTCCAGCCCGGTCAGACATGCCGCCAAGTAACAGTAATACTGGAATCAGTCCGAAAACATACGCAGCAAACACAAGGGCTGTTGACGCCTTTCCGTATCCTGCCTGCTCTGCATATTCCGTATAAAGAGGGACTTGCAGGTTCACTGCTGTTGTAATCATAAAAAGGCTAAATAAAACGAACACAAACGGAATCATGGATAGCTGTGCTGTTTCTTCTTTTGATGCAGGAATCATGGGACTCTCTCCTCTGTGTAAATGATATGAACCAGTGTACACATCATTTGGATTTCTTCCCACATCCAAAAATGAAGCTATTGACCAGTCCATAATTCCATGTCATCATCAATGATGACATGACAAAGAAAAGAAGGTGCACTGTGTACATTCATTTAGACCGTTCCAGCTCTACCCCGCTCTGGCAGCAAATCGTCAATGGCATCATTCAAAAAATTCATACAAACACACTGAATCCTGATGATCAGTTGACTCCGACAAGAGTATTAGCACAAGAGCTCAACGTATCTCGATCCACCGTACAGCTTGCCTATGATGAACTGCTAGCAAGAGGCTATGTCAGCACCTCTAGAAGAGGCGGGACAAAGGTCATTTCAAGTAATCACTATGCTGCTTCTCCCCACATCAAAACGAACCGCCTTTTGCACTTCCGATAAGACCTCACTTTGACGAGGCTGAAAAACAAATGGATCACTGGCTCTCGGCCAATCAATTTCATGACACACTTGAGATTGATTTCCGCCATCAAGAACCAGCCATCGACGACCATTTTCAAAACATATGGAAACGCTCGCTTCTAAAAGCATTACAGCGCTTAAATATGAAAGATTGGGGCTATTCTTCTCCGCATGGATTATGGGAAGTGCGTTCAGAAATTCGCCAATACTTATCGGTTGAACGCGGCATTGATATAGAAGAAGACCAAATGGTGTTAACAGGGGGCACACAGCAAGCCATTGACTTAATTTCACAAGTCATGCTCAAAAAAGGAGATACAGTCGCTGTTGAAGATCCTGGTTTTCCTGGAGCTAGGTTGTCCTTTTTACATCGCGAAATGAATATTTACCCCGCACCAGTCGATGAAGAAGGAATGATGGTGAATACATTGCCAGAACGTACAAAGCTGATCGCTGTAACGCCCTCTCATCAGCGGCCAACCGGTGTCTGTATGAGCGTCAATAGAAGACGGGAGCTGCTGCAGTTTGCTGCGAAGGCTCAATCTTACATATTAGAAGATGATTTTGATGGGGATTATCGTTATCATGGCGGACCGCTTCCTTCTTTATTTTCAGAAGCACCCGATCATGTGATCTATATTGTCAGTTTTTCCAAGGTGCTTGCACCAGGCATCCGCCTTGCTGCCATCATCGGCTCCAAAGCAGTCATCAAAGAAATCGCTGCACTGCAATCACTTATTCAAAGACAGCTGCCGATCATGGAGCAAATCACTCTTGCCTCTTTTTTCAGAGAAGGCGAGTTTACGCGATATGTCAGGCGGATGAGACAGGTGTATAAAAAACGGCAGGCAGCGATGATGGATGCTCTTTTGACACATCACTTTGACAAACACTTCCGTTTATATGGAACCGATACAGGCCTTCACGTCTTTTTGGAAGGAACATCAGACTTTGATGAACAAGGTACGATTGAGGCCGCAAAAGCGGCAGGTGTCGGCATTTATCCATTAAGCCCCTATTGTTATGAAAGCAAAAGGAAAGGGTTGCTGCTTGGTTTTGCCTGTACGGATGAAGCCATGATTCAAGAAGGTGTACGCCGATTAAAGCAAACACTGCACATCTAAAAAAGCCTGGAAGTCTCTCTTCCAGGCTTTTCATTGTGATTGCTGAACGTTTCCTACTTCTTCAATGAAAGAGGCTGTCTCTTGCAATCCATCTTGAAAATATTGAGTGGCTGACATAAACAGCTTTTCTTGATCAGGACGCTTCAACAGCTGCTCTACCTTGCTCATTCCTTTTTCAAATGAAGCAAGACCTGTCTTTAATTGTTTGTCTGCCTTTTGATACACAGCTGGCACTTCTTGATGAGTAAGCCCTTGTTGAATGACACGGTCGAATGCTTTCGTCGCTTTTGTCAATTTTTCATTGACTTGAATTTTTCCATGTCCATCCGAAATAAATTGATCGGTCATGTGTTCATATGCTTCATTTAACTCATCCATATAACGCTGAACCCATTGTTCATACGCAGCTTCTTTTGTGTTTTGTTTTGAAGGCGGCTGACCTGCTTGATTGCAGGCCGTGAGTAGTGTCACTGTCACGGTAAATAGCAGCATCAAATGCCATCGTTTTTTCATACACGGCCCCCATTTCTCTTTCCCATTTGTTCATATCGGTCAAATATGATCAACTTTTACCTCATACGAACACCTTGCAAGAAATGACTTATTTTTATTGTAACAGACCGCATGTATCACTTCTGTGATTTATGCGGAAATGAATGAAAATCCTTCTAATGGTTCACATTTCCCTGCCATTTCATGATGATACAGTCAATAGACGACGAGAGAGGCACATTTGGTTTCAATCTATTTCATCTTCGTCATTTTTTCTCAAATAAAAAAGACCCCTTTCGGCGCCTTTTCCTTAGATGTATGGATTTCAAAATGATGATCTTTCTTAGAATGGAAGCTGCCTTATATTCTGCTCTGCATAGCGGCAACACCCTCTATGACCCTACCAATTTATTGCAGCTTTCCTTTACAAGCAATCTCCAGCTTTTCTACCACTTCATCATCTTGAATGAGGTATGCTTTTTCATGAAGATTCACAGCAGGACAGATGTGATTCGGAATAATTTGCACCTTCTCACCGATCTGTACACTTTGACGAAAGCCTTCATGATAGATAATGGCATGCTCGTCAAATACGCTTGAAACAAATACATCATCATATTCTTTCACTTTGCCTAAGCCCTCTGTTTTCGTCAGCCCTTTTGTACGTGTTTGTGCCGTCAGCCCCTTGGCCCCTACATCTGTAATCACCCGGCGCTCTGTCGGTTTACTAATGACCGTCGTCAGCACAGATGCTGCACAATGTGAATATGTGCCGATTACATTGGACTGGGAAGCATCCATCAAGATGTATGTGCCTGGCCGTATTTCTGTGACTCCTTTTGGAATATCAAATTGAAATAAAAATGGCGGTGTTGATCCAATACTGACGACCTCTAGCGGCATACCAGCTTCTTCTGCAATCTGCGCAAAACGGAGTGTTCGATTTACAGCCTCCTTGTATAATGTCCGGCAATGTGCTTTACTTTCCGCTTGATACGTATGACCATCATGAGAAAAAATCCCCTTTAAATGAACGGCATCACTTGTTTGAATCGCCTCTAATATGTGGCAGAAATCACGTTCTTCAATGACACCAGACCTTCCCTCTCCAACCTCTATCTCAATTAAAACCTCCGCTTTTTTCTCTGATTCACAAAAGACTTGCTCAATCTGCTTCACATGCTCAACACAATCTATACCGAATGAAATCTGTATCGACTCTGCCAGTTTACGAATCCGCTTGAGTTTAGTCTCACCTACAATTTGATTGGCGATAAAAATATCCTTGAGCCCATGGGCTGCCATTACTTCAGCCTCTCCTACTTTCGCCACCGTAATGCCAGATGCACCTTTCTCTTCCTGCAGCTTGGCAAGTGCAGGCGTTTTATGCGTTTTCGTATGAGGGCGCAATTTGACATGCTGACGGTCTGCGTATTGCTGCATCGCCACTACATTCTCCATCATCACCCGTTTATCAATGAGTAGTGCCGGCGTATCCAGTTCTTCATACATCATCCCCATGACCCCTTTCGTTATATAAAAAATTATATGATATAGATAAATTATATATTTTTTTATACGATAATCAATGGTTTTTTCTGCAAAAAAGTGATGACGATGAGTAAGCAGTCCAGCGGCTGTCTGCCGCTGGTCTCTCACTAATAACGATTACGAAGTTCTCTTAAGATAAAATCATACACAAGGTTGAGCTGCTGTTCCTTTGGATACAGCATAAATTCTTGTTTCTTAGGAAGACCTCCATCAAGTCGATCTTGAAATTTCGTTCGGAGATACGCTGTTCGGTGTACCTGACTCTCAAATGACTTATATGAGACATCTAATTTGACCGATTGCTCATTTGTAAAAGTAACAACCGTGTCTCCGAGGGATGATTCCTGAAAGATATGAATGTATTTGTGGGAGATCCATCCGCATTGAGGGCGGTTGGATGAATAGGTTGGGAAGAAATACAGATGATTGGATGAGTCAATCACGATGGGAGGCTTGTGGGAAATACCTGTTACTTCATATGTTCCCGCTTTTCTGCCTGCATAGCTTGAGCCAAAGAACCTGCAACTGCGTTCTATAATTTGCAGCGGCTTTAATTCAACGTAAAAGCTTGTCTCTCTTTCGATCACTTTTGAATATACTCGTTTTCCTTCTTCAACCGGAAGGACCGCCATTGTTGTTTGATTAATGACGTATGAATCTAATGGTGTTTCACTAATTCCTGACACTTCATTTCCTCCTGTGTTAATTTTTGGTTATTTTAGATACTATTAATCTATCACCAACGTATAAGAAACGACAGGATTTTTTCAATATTTATTTAAAATTATCTTTTTATCATGTTTTTTAGTACATTCGATCTATCTAAAAGCCATTTTTAAAGATATATCGCATCTTGTCGACTGGACAAGTGGTGTCGATATGGCTCAAAAATAAATTGTCTAAAAATTATAAATTCTTGTTGATTTTTTCTCCGCCAATCCATATACTATAAAAAAGGCATCGGGGGGATTCTTTATGAAAGAGAAAAAAACGTATGCTGAGCTCATGAAGTCCCGCAACACCCAAAAAACCGAAGAGAATGGCGTTACTATTTTAGACATTTATATTCAAATGGTTTTAGATGAGGCGCTTTATAAACAGCGCTTAACCTTCCTTAGAGAAGAGATTGACAAGGCGCTAGATCAGCGTGATGAAAAGCGTTTTAATGACCTGTCAGCTCAATATGCAGAACACTGCTTACATCAATCATGATGATTTTACTTGCGGCAGAGAGACAGAAACTTGTCTCTTTACCGCAAGTTTTTTGTTTTTATCCATTTAATATGGTTCCGCCATTCACATGAATCATTTGTCCATTCATATAAGAAGAGTCTTCGCTCGCTAAAAATAAATAACTCGGTGCTAACTCTACTGGCTCACCAGGCCGCTCCATTGGGACATCACCACCAAATTCAGACACTTCCTTTTCCGTAAATGTGGATGGAATCAGCGGTGTCCAAATCGGTCCAGGCGCTACCCCATTTACCCGAATCCCTTGTTTGATAAGAGATAGAGATAATGATCTTGTAAACGTTACAACCGCCCCTTTTGTCGATGCATAATCAATTAAGGTTTCATGACCTTTATAAGCAGTGACCGATGCTGTATTAATAATACTGCTTCCTTTTTTTAAATGAGGGAGCACCGCTTTTGTTAAATAGAACATGGCAAATATATTCGTTTGAAATGTCCGAAGAAGCTGGTGAGAGGTAATCTGTTCAATGCTTTTTTGCGGATGCTGTTCACCTGCATTGTTGACCAAAATATCAATCGAACCGAAAGCATCTTTTGTTTGTTTGACGACCTCGTGTGAAAAAGCTTCATCGCCTAGATCACCTGCTATTAAGATAACGCGACCTCCCATTTTTTCAATATAGTCCTTCGTTTCTTCCGCATCACGATGTTCATTCAAATAAACAATCGCTACATTGGCTCCTTCTTTCGCAAATAAGACAGATACTGCTCTTCCAATCCCGCTGTCTCCACCTGTGACAATCGCCGTTTTCCCTGTCAGCTTTTTGCCTTGCACCTCTCGATCAAAGATAGGTCTAGGGTTCATTTTATATTCAAGTCCTGGACGTTCGTTCTGATGCTGAGGCGGTAACGTTTTCTTTGGCTGCTTTGTTGACACGTCAGACCACTCCTTCCTTTTTATCTCGTTTATTTTTATGTGTTGCTCATTTTTTTATGTATTTCGCTCTTGTTTTCATTAAAATGTATGATTTTCAGCATCGTGGAAAAATTATACACAACAAGTGACTGGAGGCGACAACATGGAACAAGAACATAAAGGATCGGAACAAGCAAAGTCATTATGGCTAGCTGATAGTGAGAAGCCCTCTTTTCCTACTGTCAGCGAAGATCTTACAGCAGATGTCATCATTGTCGGTGCTGGTATTACCGGTATCGCTACTGCATTTGAAATGACAGAACGCGGACTGGATGTCATCATCATAGATGCTGATCAAGTATTGCAAGGAACCACCGGACATACAACAGCGAAAATTACCTCCCAGCATGATGTGTACTATCATGATCTGATTCAACATATTGGTATGCCGAAAGCCCGTTTATATGTAGAAGCAAATGAAAAAGCAAAGGAACTCATCCAAGCACGTGTGAAAGAGTATGACATTGATTGTCATCTTGAGGTAAAAGATGCTTATCTTTATACAACAGAAGAAAACGGCGTCAAAAAGTTAAAGAAGGAATTAGATGCGTACAAACAGCTCGGTATCGATCGCGAATGGAAAACAGCGCTCCCGTTTGATGCTGGCATCAAGGCAGCCCTCGCCATGACGCAGCAGGCACAATTTCATCCTCTTCATTATCTTCATGCACTGATCGATCAGCTCATTGACAGAGGCGTGCGCATATTTGAACAGACAACGGCAGTCGATGTAAAAGAAGGAAAACACCCTGCTGTCATCACAAAAAGTGGCCATCATCTGATGGGGCGCTCTATCATTTCATGCTCACACTTTCCTTTTTACGATGGCAAAGGACTGTATTTCACGCGAATCCATCCTGAGCAATCTTATGTCGTCGCAGCCAAAACAAAAAAACCGCTTCCAGACGGCATGTACTTAGGAATTGATCAGCCTGCCCATTCATTAAGAACAGCAAAATTCCATGGAGAAGACGTCGTGCTCATCGGTGGACAAGGCCATAAAACCGGACAAGGCGGAGATGAATCCGCACACTATGAAGCACTAGAAAAGTTTGGTGAAGCGACCCTTGGCATAACGGAAGTCCTTTACCGCTGGTCCACGCATGATATGGTCACAATGGATCAAATCCCATACATTGGCCGCCTGACATCACATCATTCGAATATTTTTGTGGCAACAGGCTTTAGAAAATGGGGCATGACCACTAGCCACGTAGCAGCAACACTGATCGGAGATTTGATCGAAGGAAAATCGAATCCTTACGAATCCATCTTTACTCCATCAAGACTCGTGTCAGACGCATTCGTAAAAGACTTTATCAAAGAAAACACCAATGTTGCAGCGAAGCTGATCAGCGGTAAATTAAAGCGAGCTGATCAAACAATTGATGATTTAAAACCGGGTGAAGGCGGGATTGTGTCTTATGAGCATAAAAAATGTGGCGCTTTTAAGTCAGAGGACGGC
Source organism: Bacillus sp. FS02 (assembly GCF_024398395.1). NCBI lineage: Bacteria > Bacillati > Bacillota > Bacilli > Caryophanales > Bacillaceae > Bacillus > Bacillus sp. FS02. The sequence goes on from NZ_CP074101.1 coordinate 878,583, forward strand.
GATATCTTTCTTGTCGATACAACCTGTACTCATTTAGGCTGTGAAGTCGCGTGGAATAATAGTGACCGCACGTGGGACTGTCCTTGTCACGGGTCTCGTTTCTCCATTACGGGAGAAGTAGTAGAAGGTCCGGCGAAAAAACCACTAAAAAGGTCATATAAAGAACAGTAAAATTTCACTGTTTCCCCTTTAAAAAATCCAATATTATCCGATAAAAAACATAAAGTCTGATATTTTTGATGATCATGGGGGGACAAACACATTGTTATTTAAAAAAGAGAGTAAAAAGAAAAACACTGCTTTTTTCACACAGCAGGATGATGGGATAAAACGAATCAATTTTCCGGAGAATACGGACATTGCCAAACAAATTAAAATGATTGATTTGACGCAGCAAGACCTTTTTATCTTGAAACAGCTGAATCCAATCGTTCAAGATGAAATTGAACATATCGTCGATAAATTTTATAAAAACCTAGAAGTCGAGTCTTCCTTGATGCACATCATTCAAGATAACAGCTCAGTCGAGCGTCTAAAGAAAACACTACGCATTCATATTAGTGAAATGTTTGCCGGTGTGATTGACGAATCTTATGTGGCCAAAAGAATTAAAATTGCACAAGTTCATTTAAGAATTGGACTTCAACCTAAATGGTATATGGCAGCCTTCCAAGACCTATTGCTATCCATTATGGATTTATTTGCCCAGCATATCCAAGATTTCAAAGAATATCAGACGGCAGTGAAAGCGACGACGAAAATTTTAAATCTAGAGCAGCAGCTTGTCCTAGATACGTTCCAAAATGAATACTCTAAAGTTCGTGATGAAGCAGAACTACAGCAAAAAGAGCTTCATACAAAAATTACAGAAACATCTAATTCACTTGCTTCTCTCTTCTCAAACACAACAAATGCAGTGGACAAACTTGTATCAAAATCTGATGAGATGGCGGATATGTCACAGGCTGGCACAAAGATTTCAGCACAAGTTGAAGAGAAATCAATTGGCGGTAAAAAAGAGTTAGAAATTCAGCAGACGCAAATGAACCAAATTGACGGCAGTATGACAAAGATTGAAACAGAAATTAAACGCTTAGAAGAAATTGCAAAACAAATTGAACAAATTTTTGGGATCGTCACAGGTATTGCGGAGCAAACGAATTTACTATCTTTAAACGCTTCAATCGAATCAGCTCGAGCAGGTGAACATGGCAAAGGCTTTGCTGTCGTTGCAAACGAGGTTCGCAAATTATCAGAGGATACAAAGAAAACGGTTTCAACTGTATCTGAGCTCGTCAACAACACAAATTCACAAATCGCCATTGTGTCACAGCATATTGCTGATGTGAATTTACTTGTGACAGACAGTAAAGAAAAAATGACCCAAATCAACTCGCTATTCGATGATATCGTCAGCAGCATGAACTTAAGCAAAAACCAAAACGGAAAAATTGAAATAGATTTGCAAACATTCCTAAACGAATTGAAAGAAGTCAAACAAACAGTGTCCCAAGTGGCAAGTTCGGTCGAGTCCTTAACGAGTCTGACAAATCACTGATCCAGTCATTCTTCTTCTGTTTTAGTATAATAGAAGAAAAGATAGAAAAGGCGGGATTTGATTGACAGCAATTTGCCTAGTCAGACACGGAGAAACCGATTGGAATGCAGCAAAACGAATTCAAGGACGAACAGATATCCCTTTAAATGACACTGGTAAATGGCAAGCGGAACAAACCGGTCTTTACTTAAAAGATGCCCACTGGGATGTTGTCATTTCCAGTCCGCTATCAAGGGCAAAAGAAACAGCTCATTTGATTTTACAGCATGTACATGCACCGCTCGTGATCATGGACGATTTTATTGAACGTGACTATGGCGACGCTGAAGGCATGTCATTTGAGGAACGTCAGAAACTGTTTCCAAATAAACAGTATCCAAATATGGAACCACTATCGGCACTTCAAGATCGAATGCTAGAAGGTATCGAAAAAGTGAGAGCAACCTACCCAGATCAACGGGTACTAATCGTAGCACACGGTGCTGCCATCCATGCCTTACTCACCTCACTAGCTGACGAACAGATGGGTATTAAGGATACAAGACTTGAGAATGCCTGCTTAAATTATGTGGAATGGACAGATGGTGAATGGAAGGTGAACGATTACAACGTGGTCAGCCATTTAACACAATCTGCCCCTTCTTAAAGAACCTGTTTTCATAACAGGTTCTTTTTCATGTCAAAAATAATGATAAAATAATATTTTTTTATATCGAAATTCGAAATAGATGATAGCCTTTTCTACCTATTTTATGGCATTTCGGGTATCGAATGTTTATCCTCAAATGGATCATGAGAAAAAAAGCACGATTCCTTTTTAATAGAAAACCGTTGGAAATACAGAATAAACATATTTTACCATCATTTCCAAGCGACTTAATTCCCTATTTTTCGCTAGGACTTCCACAAAAATTCGGGTCTACTCTTATTTGCCTATCTCTATTAAACTGAAAATACAGAATAATCAAACGGATCATTCTAATAGACTACGGATGATTATTCTGAAATAAGAAAAAGGGATGTGGAATGTGCGTGAAAAAGAAAAATGTGATGACAAGTGTTTTATTGGCTGTCCCTCTTCTGTTTTCAGCAGGGTTTGGAGGCTCGATGGCAAATGCCGAGACTGCCTCAAAGTCAGAAAGTGAAAAAAGCTATATCGTTGGCTTTAAAGCTTCTGCCACCACAAACAGCTCTAAGAAACAAGCAGTTACACAAAATGGTGGGAAATTAGAAAAACAATACCGCCTCATTAATGCTGCACAAGTGAAGATGTCTGAACAAGCCGCAAAAAAACTTGAACACGACCCTAGCATTGCTTATGTAGAAGAAGACCACAAAGCAGAAGCATATGCACAAACCGTCCCTTATGGTATCCCTCAAATCAAAGCTCCAGCCGTACACGCTCAAGGTTATAAAGGTGCTAACGTCAAAGTAGCTGTCCTTGATACTGGAATCCACGCCGCACACCCTGACTTAAATGTTGCAGGCGGTGCTAGCTTCGTCCCTTCAGAGCCAAATGCCACACAAGACTTTCAATCACACGGAACTCACGTAGCCGGAACCATTGCTGCCCTTGATAACACGATTGGTGTTCTTGGGGTTGCGCCAAGCGCCTCCTTGTATGCCGTTAAAGTGTTAGATCGTTACGGCGATGGACAATACAGCTGGATTATCAGTGGTATTGAATGGGCTGTTGCCAATAACATGGATGTCATCAATATGAGCTTAGGCGGACCAAACGGCTCCACAGCGCTTAAAAATGCTGTAGACACAGCGAATAATCGCGGAGTGGTTGTCGTTGCCGCAGCAGGGAATTCAGGTTCCACTGGCTCTACTAGCACCGTAGGCTATCCTGCAAAATACGACTCTACGATTGCTGTTGCCAACGTGAACAGCAACAATGTCAGAAACTCATCTTCTAGCGCAGGTCCTGAATTAGATGTTTCTGCACCTGGTACATCGATTTTAAGTACAGTACCAAGCAGTGGATATACGTCTTATACGGGAACATCAATGGCATCTCCTCATGTAGCAGGAGCAGCAGCGCTTATCCTTTCTAAGTATCCGAATCTATCAACGTCTCAGGTTCGTCAGCGCTTAGAAAATACGGCAACACCGCTTGGTAATTCGTTCTATTATGGAAAAGGATTAATTAACGTTCAAGCAGCTTCTAACTAAAATACGTGTGACAAAAAATCCGGCTCAGTTAGCCGGATTTTTTTATTTATTGCTTTTTCGATATTTCCTCTTTTTTCGCCGCTTTTTCCATATCGATGATTCTCTCCATCATCGTTGGGTGTCCATAGCGGAATATTTTCACTAAAAGTGGCGGATTGACTTGGGAAAGCCCTGATTTTGCAAGCTTTTGAAATGACGTCATCCCCGCCTCTCCATCCTTTGTCAAGTTCACAGCATATTCATCAGCTGCACGTTCTTGATGTCTTGACACAGCATTTGTAATAGGAGAAGCAACAAATGACAGCATAGATACAATGATCAAAAGAAGCGGAAGAGCAGCAACGTCATATGGTGCCTTCAGACGAAATGGAGAAGCGCCTTTTTGGTAAAGGGAAAAATAAAGACGGTCAATGGCAAAAAATCCAACCAGAGACAGCACTAAATATCCTGCTAAACCGATATATACATGCTTCATCACGTAATGACCCATCTCATGCGCCATGATAAATAAGATTTCACGATCTTTCAGCTTTTGAAGTGTCGTATCCCACAAAACAATACGCTTATTTTCACCAATTCCTGTGACGTAAGCATTCATCGTGTTTGTTTTCTCTGACATGTTGACTTCATATACATGATCTGCTGGAATGTGTGCTTTCTCTGCAAGGGTTAATATCTTTTTCTCAAGCGCATGATCCTTCAATGGGTAAAAATCATTGTAGAGTGGATCAATAACGACCGGCTGTATAAAGAAGAGAAACAGTGTAACTGGAACGGTTAAACACCAAGCATACAGCCACCAATATTTCCTTTTCTTTTGAATGAGCCAAAAGAACACAATGGCGCATAGAACAAGCAGCGGATATTGAATCCAAAAATCAAGCGTTTGGTCTTTTAGCCAGCTTGCCGTGCTTTGTGCTGAAACACCGTAGTACAAGGACAACTGGTAGCTCACCCACTTGACTGGCAATGTGATCAGCATCGTCAAAAGTGACAGCACAAACACATACACAAGTTTGCTCAAAAGATGAAAACGAGCTGCTGCCAAGCTCCAATCTGCTAATTTCCTTGAAAACCCTGAAATGAGCAAAAGGAAAAAGACATACCAATCTAAAGGAATTGTCATAAAGTACAACAGGTTACGAATGTTCGAGTAACTTCCACTAATCACAAGCTCATGGCTTGTCATAAATGTATGCGGGTCTGCACTTGTCCCTTTCACACTGTCAGGGACAGATGAATCCCCCATTAGAAATAAGTAAGAATAAATAAAAAGACCGTACAATATGTATGCTACCGTTGCAAGAGCTACCCATTTGCGTACTCGCACTGGTCAGCCTCCTTTCCATTTCTCTCTCTATTGTAATCACGCACGTTTTTGTTTAGAACCTGTCTCATGTGGCTCCATCATAGCATGCCCTATCTGAAAAAGCTTGAGTGAAAAAAATGATTATGCTGTTCAAAAATCGGAGAAACTAGCTATAAAAAAGTGAGTTGGAGGTTCATCATGAAGAAAATCCTTGCAGGAATTGTGATCTTTGGGCTTTTACTGATTACCTTCTTTTATGTGTTCAGCCGGACAAGTGACATCTTCGATGAAAATCGAGCAGAGAAATTATTGCTTTCACCGACGAACCAGTCCATTTCTTATGAAATAGATGATAAAGATACAACTGAGGATCTAATTGAACAATTAAACAAAGGGAAACAAACAAGCAACCATCTCAAAAAGAATGTAAAAAAGCCAGATTATATCGCCAAGGTCATGTTCGGACGGACAAATGGCACTTCTTTTCAGCTATGGACCAACCGCTCTCAAGTTGTTTTTTTAGTAGACGGCACCTATTATGAATTAAATCAAAAACAGTCAAATTCCTTTCGAAAACAGGTACAAGAAGCGATTCAAAAAGGAGACTCTTCATAAGAGACTCCCTAGATTGTAGACAAAGGGATAAAATGAACTTGATTTTATCCCCTTGTCTTCTTTTCAGCGTGATAGAAAACCTTTGCAGTCTAGGAGGCGCGGAGCGAATGTGAACCAAGCGCGCAGGACTGACAAAGAATGCGAGGGTTTGTCTACACGCTGAGGAGACTCTTCATAAGAAGAGACTCTTTTTTTATTTACTTGTTTCTGCTTGGTACTTATCCTTTAGCGCTCTTCTTAAAATTTTACCAGTCGTGTTTTTTGGAATATCATCAATGAAATGGATCGTTTGGGGCTGCTTATATTTTGCCAAATAGCGTGAACAATGTGTGATGATGTCTTCTTGATTGATGTGAGCATGTTTCTTAGGGGAAATGTAACAGACAACAGCCTCTCCTGTGTTTGGATCGGGCACACCGATGACAACGGCTTCTGCTACAGCTTCATGTTGATAAAGCACTTCTTCTACTTCTCTTGGATAGACATTATACCCGCCAACGAGAATCATATCCTTTTTTCGATCGACGATATAAATATATCCGTCTTCATCTCTTCTCGCCAAATCTCCTGTGTACAGCCAGCCATCTTTCAGTGCTGCTTCTGTGTCTTCTGGCATTTGATAATAGCCTTTCATAATGTTTGGCCCTTTTGCAATCAATTCTCCGACTTCGTTTGGTCCAACTTCCTCTCCAAGTTCATTCACGATCTTATTTTTCACATTCATAATATCAGTTCCGACTGAACCTGGTTTTCTTTTTCCATCAAGGGGATTGAATGCCGTCACTGGGGAAGCCTCTGACAATCCATAGCCCTCTAGCACCGTGACACCGAACTTTTCTTCAAAACCGTGAAGTAAAGCAACAGGCATGGACGCACCGCCTGATATACAAATCCTCACCGACTTCATCGCTTCCTCATGACCGTCCTGACGATATAAATAGTTATACATGGTTGGAACACCAACAAATAGCGTTGGTTTTTCTTTCTCCATCATTCGTAAAAGCTCTGATGGGCTGAAATGCGGCAGGACATAGATGGTCGCTCCATGAATCAAAGGGGCATTCATACAGACGGTCAAACAAAACACATGGAACATCGGCAAAGCAGCAATCACCTTGTCCTTCTCATCAATTGACAGGTACTCCGCAATGTCTCTTGCATTTGAATATAGGTTAACATGAGTGAGCATTGCCCCTTTTGGTTTTCCTGTTGTGCCAGATGTAAATAAAATAACGGCCGTATCGTCAGGTTTTATGGAAGGATGCTCAGTTTCCGGCGCATCTCCAGACACAAGCTTTCCGAAGAAAACAAGACGATCAGATACTTCTTTTAAACTTGACCTGCACGCAGATTCATTTTGTGCACAAATAATGACTCGTTCAATAGCTGGAAGCTGTTCATACACCTGCTCGTATATCGGCAGAAGCTGATCCGGTGCAACAATCCCTTTTACATCACCAGTGACCAGCATATAGCCGATTTCACTTGGCGTATATGTTGGATTGACAGGTACAACAACAAGTCCTGCCTTTAATGCACCAAAAAATGAAATCACAAAATGCGGTGAATTTCCTAAAATCAGCGCGATATGATCTCCCGCTTGAAACCCTTCGCTCACTAAACCATCTGCAAAACGTTCGATACTTGTCATCAGTTCTTGATAGGTCCACTTGTTCCCTTCAAAGATCAGTGCGACGTTCTCTCCCTTGGTCATCGCAGTCTGCTCAAGATTTTTGATCAAATCCATTCTCCCACCCCTTATACTTCATCAATGAATGAATAGCCATTCATTTTATGACCAAACATTCCTCCTTCCTATTATAATAGACAATCGAAAAAATTCACAAGATCAAATGTAAACCGCTTTCATCTCTTTCATTAGAAAAAGCACCGCTATCTCTAGCCGTGCTTGTCCTTGCTTAATAAATCAAATCCAGAAAATCTTCTTTTGATACGTTACCAAAATAATGGCGCATATCCATGTCTTCTAATACATCACTAATGGTTTTGCGATCATATTGGTGCCCAATGAGTCGTTTCTCAATATCAGCAATATCCCCTACACCAAAGAAGTCACCAAAAATTTTGCAGTCTTGAATGATGCCTTTTTTCACTTCTAATCGAAGATCAATCGATCCAGCTGGAAAACGCTTAGAGTGCTGCAAGTTAAACTTAGGTGAACGGCCGTAGTTCCATTCCCATTTTTGGTATCGATCACGAGAAATCTCATGAATCTTCTCCCAATCCTTTTCTGTCAGCTGATACTCAGGCACGTCTCCGTTCGTGTCAAAAATATAGCTTAAAAGAATTTTTCTAAATTCTTCTGTTGTCATCTTTTGATCCATCAGTTCACTAATATTCGCAACCCTGCTTCTAATGGATTTGATACCTTTTGATTCGATCTTTTCTTTCTTCACATTTAATGCCGAGACAACATGTTCGATTTCTGAATCAAATAATAGGGTGCCATGACTGAAGATACGTCCTCGTGTAGCAAATTGAGCATTCCCCGAAATTTTACGCCCATCTGCCATGATGTCATTTCTGCCGCTTAATTCCGCTTTGACGCCAAGCTTTTCAAGCGCTTTGATGACTGGCTCGGTGAATTTTTTAAAGTTATGAAAGCTGTCCCCATCGTCTTTTGTAATAAAACTGAAGTTCAAGTTTCCTTTGTCATGGTAAACTGCACCACCGCCAGATAACCTGCGAACGACTTTGATGCCATTGTCTTCGACATATTTTGTATTGATTTCTTCTATTGTATTTTGGTTCTTTCCAATAATAATGGATGGCTGGTTGATGTAAAACAGCAAATACGTTTCTTCTGGATCTAAATATTTTAAGCAATACTCTTCAATTGCTAAATTAATCATTGGGTCATAATGTTGCTCGTTATCGATAAACAGCATCTCTATCTTCCTTCCTTGTTCCATCTAAGCCCTGATTGGGCAAGCTGTATATTGCCAGTATATAACGCCTGTGCTTCATTGACTAGGTCTTTATGTCGACCGAAATGAGGCAAATGGGTGATGATAAGCTCTCCAACATTTGCTTCACTTGCCAGCTTCCCTACTTCAGTGCTGTTCATATGTCCTGCACCCGATCCGTCTTGTCCGGCGTAAAAGTTGCTTTCGGCAATAAGTAAGTCTGCATCCTTGCTAAAAGGGATAAATGCATCTTGATAGCTGGAGTCAGCTGTATACACCACCACAGCCTCATTTGCCTGAATTCTCATCGCATAGCATTCTGCCGGATGAACCGTTTTCAAAAAATCAATTTGAAATGGTCCAATTTGAATGCCCTCTTCCGGGTGATAAGGTTTTGTCTTTGTATGTACATCATCAGAGAGCCGCTGAAATGCTGCTTGATCCCCGGTATGTCCGTAGATCGTCAGCGGACCACTGCTTTTTCCTAAATGATAACCCACTAGCTTCGCATATTGGAGAGGTCCGATATCTGCAACATGATCGTGATGATAATGAGAAAGGAGTACAGCATCTAGTTCTTCTATATCAATGTATTGCTGAAGCTTTGACAGAACTCCGCTCCCGCAGTCGACAAGCAGACGAAAACCATCTGATTCAAAAAGATAACCTGATGTGGCTTCACCAGCTGCTGGAAATCCTCCGTAGCAGCCAATCACGGTTAATTTCATCGTCATATTTCCTCCTTTTCAAAAAATCCCCTTCTTACAATATACCCATTTTTCATAAAAAAAGCATTCTTCTTGCCTATTGTTACAAAACAGATTGACAATTACCAATCTGTTATAATACAATGATAGCAATAAAACGTATTGGAGGATGACAAATGCTAGGAAAAATCACTGAGTTTTTTAGAAATTTGCCTTCAAAAAAATGCACAAAATGTGGAAATGATTTAATGGAACAGCACGAGTGTTACGGTAATGAATGTGAGGAATGCTCACAAGTAAGTTATCTTAAATAAGGAAATAAATAGAACAAAAAAGCACTTTTTTCCTCCTTCGTCAGTTGGAGTCAAAAGTGCTTTTTATTTTTTCTGAAAAATAGGTAAAAAGGTAAAACCCTTGGTACAGAAGGGTTTTTTAGTATTTTCATATGATGACTTTTAGTTCGGAAGGCACTTTTTATTGACTTAAAACAACGAAGGGGGTTCGAAGTGTCCATTTTTTCAAATAATTTTGTATTTTCTTAATATAATTTAATCGTGGACGAACCTCTTTAATTTTAGTTATACTTTAATTCATATATTAAAACTTAATATAATGGGAATATTCCTTTAATGAATATGTTAGGGAGGAAATCTATGAAAAAATTAAAATTTGGATTAGCTACTCAAATCCTAATCGGTCTTATTCTCGGTGTCGTGGTTGGTGCGATCTTTTTCGGTAACCCTGGTGTTGAGACATATTTAAAACCAATTGGAGACTTCTTCTTACGACTCATTAAGATGATTGTCATTCCGATTGTCGTATCTAGCTTAATTTTAGGTGTTGCAGGTGCGGGTGATGGTAAAAAAGTAGGGAAGCTTGGTTTTAGAACCATTCTTTATTTTGAAATTATCACAACGTTTGCGATCATCCTTGGTCTTGTGCTTGCGAACTTTGTTCAACCAGGTGCAGGCGTTGACTTTGGACATACAGAAAAACAGGATATTAGCCAGTATGTTGAAACGGAAAAAGAACAAAGCAGTAAATCGGTTGCTGATACGTTCCTTCATATCGTTCCGACGAACTTCTTCCAATCATTGGCGGAAGGTGATTTGCTTGCGATTATTTTCTTCACTGTATTATTCGCACTTGGCGTTTCAGCGATTGGTGAACGCGGCAAACCAGTGCTCGCCTTCTTTGAAGGTGTGTCACATGCGATGTTCCATGTCGTCAATGTTGTGATGAAAGCTGCACCATTTGGTGTGTTCGCGCTCATTGGTGTGACAGTATCAAAATTTGGTCTTGAATCTCTTGTTTCATTAGGTAAGCTCGTAGGTCTTGTTTATTTTGCGCTCGCTCTCTTCCTTATCGTTGTATTCGGAATTATTGGAAAGATGATTGGCGTCAATATTTTCAGATTTCTTGCTTACATGAAAGACGAAATGCTTCTCGCCTTTAGTACATCCAGCTCTGAAACAGTTTTACCGAGAGTCATGGATAAAATGGAGCGCATCGGGTGTCCAAAAGGAATTGTTTCTTTTGTTATCCCAATTGGTTATACATTTAATCTAGACGGCTCCGTCTTGTATCAAGCCATTGCGGCGCTTTTCCTAGCGCAGGTATATGGCATTGACCTCACAATCGTACAGCAGCTCACACTAATCCTTGTACTGATGGTGACATCAAAAGGAATGGCTGCCGTTCCTGGTACATCCTTTGTTGTATTACTTGCAACACTTGGAACGATCGGTGTTCCTGCTGAAGGTCTAGCCTTTATTGCAGGTGTTGATCGTATCATGGATATGGCAAGAACCGTTGTCAACTTAACTGGTAATGCACTTGCAGCTGTCGTGATGTCTAAATGGGAAGGGCAATATGACCCTGAAAAAGGACACCGCGTGATGACTGGACAAGATGTACCTGAGCCAACACAGCTTTCAAGCTAATCAAAAAGAACCCCGCGATCGGGGTTCTTTTTTTATACTGTGATTAATTTGCTTTGAACATAGTGGTACAGTAGATTGGCTGTATGAATCAATGAATCTTCATGGGTTCTTTCAAAGGCATGCGAAGAGTCAATGCCAGGTCCAATCAGTCCATGAATGATATCATGCCCTGCTCGAATCGCTGCCGACGCATCTGAGCCATAATAAGGGTATATATCAAGGCGGTAATCGATCTTATTTGCCTCAGCTAATGCTGCTAAATGTTTGCGCAGACCATAGTGATAAGGACCGCTAGAATCCTTCACACATATCGACACACTGTATTCATCGGTTGATTGACCATCACCGATGGCTCCCATATCAACAGCCAAATATTCCACCGTTTCTTCCGGGATATTCGAGTTCCCACCGTATCCGATTTCTTCATTATTTGAAATTAAGAAATGTGTCGTATGCGGCAATGTGATGTTCTCTGTTTGAATGCGGTGAATCAATCTCAGCAACAACGCCACACTTGCCTTATCATCAAGGTGTCTTGATTTAATAAAACCTGAAGATGTCACTTCCACTCTAGGATCAAATGAGATAAAGTCTCCTACTTGAATGCCGAGTGCTTGCACATCGTCTGCATTTTTCACTTTCTCATCTAAGCGAATCTCCATATTTTCTTGATTTCGCTTCGCTTTTCCAGCGTCCTCATATACGTGAACGGACGTTTGATGCATCAGAATGGTACCTGTGTATGTACGGCCTGTTACTGTTTCAATTTCACAATACTCGCCTTCTATCGAGTTATATTGAAAGCCTCCAATGAGTGCAAGACGCAGCCGGCCATTTGATTTAATTTCTTTGACCATCGCACCGAGCGTATCGACATGTGCTGTCAACATGCGGTGTTCCTTGTCATCTGTTCCTTTTAGGGTGGCAATTAATCCGCCTTTTCGATTTCGCTTCGTTTCAATATGTAAATCTTGTAAAAAACGTTCGACAAAGCCAATCACTTTCTCAGTATTTCCTGATGGACTTGGGATTGACACAAGCTTTTGAATAAGCTGAACCGTTTCATTTACTTCCGTTGTCATTCGGCATATCCTCCTTCATCTAAAAGAAATTCTTTCCAAGCATGCCTTTTTTCAGCATCCTTCTTAAAATATATCGCTTCGGGTTCCTGATGTCTAATTTCTAATAGAAAAAACTTTCTCAGGAAAGAGAAAGGTTTCAGAATGTTGACAAAGGGCTAAAATGAACTTGATTTTAGCTCTTTGTCTTCTTTTCAGCGTGATAGAAAACCTTTGAATTCTAGGAAGGACGAGTACCGGTGCGGAGCGAATTTGACATTCGTGAGCACCGGCACACAGGACTGACAAAGAATGCGAGGGTTTGTCTACACGCTGAAACCTTTCTCATGAAAGAGAAAGGTTTTTTTGATTAAGCTTCTTCTTGTTTCATTTTTCTTATGTTCCAAGCAAAGTATGCTGTTGTTGCAGCCATCATGATGATGGCTACTGTTCCAAGAATCGCTGCTTGGTGCCATAAATAACTGTTATCACCGCTTGCAATGATCGTTCTAAATCCGTTGATGGTATACGTCATTGGAAGCAGACTGTGAATAACTTGGAAGAATTTTGGTACAAGCTCAAGCGGGAATGTACCCGCACTTGCTGCAAGCTGAAGAACCAAGATAATGACGGCAATAAAGCGTCCTGGGTTCCCCATCGTCGTCGCAAGAAGCTGAATGATCGCTAGGAATGTCAGACTGACGATGATCGCAAAGAGATAGAAGCGCCAGAGGCTTTCCACTTCAAGTCCAAGTCCAAAGATCAGCATGGAGCTTGCAATCACTGCCTGCAAGATACCGACTAAGAGAAGCACACTATATTTGCTGACAAACCATTCAAACGCATTTCTAGGGCGTCCTGCAGGATCTTTCATTGGGAATACAACAGTCAGCATAAGAGCTCCAACAAAGAGTCCCATTGATAAAATATATGGTGTGAGCCCTGTTCCATAGTTATCAATTTTTTTCGCTGTATCATTCTCTGTTTTGACTGGGCTTGCAATCATATTGTAGTTGTCCTGCCCCGCATCAATGTCTCCTGTTTCATCTGCAGCGCTTTTTAGCTTATCAGAAAGCTTTCCAGTTCCACTTTTTAAGTCACCTAATCCTTTATCAAGGGATTTTGACCCTTCAGCCAGTTTAGATGAGTTGCTTTGGATACTCGCTGATCCACTTTCTAGTTTATTCAATGCTGCACTAAGCTGGCTTGAACCATTTGCCAGTTTATCCGCACCACTTTTCGCTGTATCAAGCTTTCCATTTGCTGTTTGCAGGCCATCTTGTAATTTCCCTTGGCCCGTTTGAAGCTTCAGTGCACCTTGATACAATTTATTCGTACCGGATGTCATTTGATCAATCGCATTTTGTATGGCGACTGTCGATGTATACAGCTGTTCTGTTTTCTCTGGCAGCTGCTTGACTTGCTGTAGCTGTGCTTTTGCAGATGCAACCGCAGACTGAACTTCACTTGCGTCAGGCAGTTCCTGCAGCGCCGCTAAGCTTTGCTCAAGACCAGACAAATCAGGCAGTTCAATTTTAGGAAGACTGTCTAGCTGATCCATTGCCGCCTTTTTCTCTTCATCTGTCATCGAGCTGTTTTGAATAATACTTTTTACTTTTGCATCTCGATTAGATAATGCTTCTTTTAAAGAAGCAAGTTTGGTACTAAACGTTTTTGCATCTTCTTTCACCTGATCAATCTTAGGCGCCATCTTTTCAAGATTCGCTAATTCAGGTGAAGACAATACTTTCTCCACAGCAGCGATTTTTTCTGAAAATGACTGTGCTTTATTGTTCAGCTGCTCAATGCCTGCTGTGAATTGCGGCATTTTAGAAGAAAGCTGCTCATGTCCTTCACGGCTTGTGTTTAACCCTTCGGTCAATGTATCAATTCCTGTGCCAAGCTCACCAAATTTCTGATCAATCGTTTGATAGCCTGTTAAGAGCTGACCAAGACCGCTATCAAGAGATTGAATTCCAGTGTTCAGTTCACCCATTTTTCCTGCAAACTGATGAACACCTTCGCTATACGTTAACGTTCCTTCTGCCAATTTCGCCAGATTGTCTTTTAACTTTTGGCTACCGTCTTTTGCGCTTTTTGTTCCGTCATCAATTTTCTTCGCTCCATCGCTTGCTTGATCTAATCCTTTTGCAATCGTTTTGAAGTTATCAAAGATGACCTCTGCATAATTTTCTGTGACTTCCTTTGAAACCGAATCTTTTAATTTGATAATGGCGTTATTCGCAATTTGAGACGCAGCATAGTTTGCGCCTGGATTCGTATAATATTTCAGATTCGATTTTTTCGGATGTTTGTCTAGTACTGTACTCGCATTTTTCGAGAAATCTTTCGGAATCTCGACGACGAGATAATAGTCTTCGTTATTTAACCCATTGATGGCCTTTTCTTCACTATCAACAAAATGCCATTTAAAACTATCGTTTTTCTTCAATTCCTTCACTAAATCATCGCCCACTTGAAGGGTTTTGCCGTCATAATGACTGCCTTCATCCAAGTTGACAACCGCTACAGGTAATTGATCAACTGTACCATATGGATCCCAGTAAGCTTTTAAAAATACACCACTATAAATCAGTGGAATAAATAAGACAGCTAAAATCGGGATCAGTAGTTTTTTGCTCGTCACAATGTCTTTCCATTGATTCCGAATTACATTCATTGCTGTTTTCCTCCCATTGATGAATGACTAAATTAAGAATTCGGTCATTTGAACTCAAAAAAATTATGTTGTTGCAGACAGTCCTTTTAGTACATAAAGCTCGAGCGATTCAGCGACCTCTTCTTTTGTTAAAGGCTCATATCGCTTTTCCCAGTCGAAAATAAGTGCAATATATAGTTTCACCATCACAAATGCCGTCAATTCAGGATCACAGGGCTTAATGTCGCCTTTTTCAATCGCTTCTTTTACTTTTGTTTTAATATAGCGAATGATCATCTGCTCCATTTTTTCAATCATTTCTTTCACTGCTGACGTGCCAAGCTCCGCATTTTCCTGAAAGATTTTAATTGTAAGTTGGTGGTTTTTTCGAAATTCTAATATTGCAAAGAGTGCTAAATGAAGGTTTTCTGAGAAACTATTCTTCTCATCTATTGCTTCATCTGCAATTTTCTTCATCTCCATTAACAGTGATGTGAAAATTTCATCGAACAGCTCTTCTTTGTTTTTGAAAAAGGTATAAATCGTTCCTTTTCCGACGTTGGCAAGCTTTGCTACAAGGTCCATTGTCGTGGCTTTATACCCGAACTGAGTAAATGCCTTTGTTGCTCCATCTAAAATCATTTGTCTCCTATCAACACTCATGATCTCACTCCCAAAATGACTATTTGAACGTTTCGGTCATTAAGTACAGAAAGTAATATACCATATCCTTTTCCTCAGATGCAACAACTTTGTTCAATTTTATTATTCACCACTCTTTTCTAAACATACAAACATGAAAAACTCCCTTTCCATGACAGAAAAGGGAGTTTGTTTTTTATGAAAATAGATAAGATACAGCTTCTGAGATGGCAGCTTTTCCTTGATCAATACAATCAGGAATTCCAACACCTTCAAATGCAGCACCCGTGATATAAATACCAGGATATGATTGCTTAAACGTTTCTCTCATCGTCGAAATCTGTTTTTGATGACCCACATGATATTGCGGCATGCTTGTTTTCCAGCGAGTCACTGTCGTCAGCTCTGGATCTGCTTTAATATCCATGATTTTCTTCAAATCCTCCAGCACGATGCTCACGATTTGATGATCAGACTGTTCGACAATTGATTCATCGCCAGCTTTCCCAACATATGCACGAAGCAATGTTTTTCCTTTAGGTGCAGTGTGAGGCCATTTCTTATTTGTCCACGTACATGCTGTAATGGAGAAATCACTATTTCTTGAGATGACAAAACCAGTGCCATCATATTCATTGTGAACATCCTCTTCTTTAAATCCGAGTGCAACTGTTGCAACAGAAGTCGATGTCATGTCATGCAAGTACTCAAGCCCTGCTTCTTTTGGAAACATGGAATAGATCGATTGGTGAGGAGTTGTCACAATGGCAGAATCTGCAAAAAGCGTTTGACCGCTGTCTAATTGAACGCCATAACCTCCCTCGGCTTTTTCGATCTGGGTCACTTTTGTCCCTTTGTAAATCTTCGTCAGCTTGAGTTTACTTTCGACCGCTTCAACAAGTGCTTGCAGCCCTTGATTGATTGTCTGGAACTGTCCTTGCTTTTTCGCTGTCACTTGTTGCGCTTTTGCATGCTGCTGTGATTTTTTCATCCCAAGAATCAAACTACGATGCTTCTGTTCTGTTTGATAGAACTGCGGGAAGGTAGACATTAAGCTCAGGCGATCAATGTCACCAGCATAAATGCCTGATAGTAGCGGTTCAATTAAATTCTCCACCACTTCATCACCCACACGTCTTCTAAAAAATTCCCCCAGAGACTGATCTTCTGTCTGTTTGCTTTTTGGCAAAACGAAATCCATCGCTGCACGTGCTTTTCCGGCAACTGAAAAAAGCCCAGTTGTAATGAAAGGACTGATTTGAGTTGGAATGCCCATGACAGCGCCCTTTGGCATCGGATGAAGGGTTTCATTGACTAATACATACGCTTGCCCTGTTTCATTATTGACGAGCTGATCAGATAGCCCAACATCTTTTGCCAGCTGGGGTCCACTGACCTTTCTTTCTAAAAATGAATCGGGTCCACGTTCAATGATATAACCGTCTTTATATAATGTTTGAATTTTTCCACCTAGCCTAGGACTCGCTTCAATAAGAGATATTTGGATAGGAAGGCCTTTTTCTTCAATTTCCTTTTCCAAATAGAAGGCGGCGGCCAAACCCGTGATGCCACCGCCAATGATGACAAGGTGTTTTTGATTGTCATGCATAGGATCGCCTTCTTTTATATGATTACTTGCTTTCATTAAGCTTCTTTAATACGACTGCTGCCAGTGCATCAATAAATGCTGGTTTCGCATTTGGCATTTCTGGACGATAGTAGGCTGCGCCAATTTCATCCGTGACGACTTTACATTCATAATCATTGTCGTATAACACTTCAAGGTGATCAGCGACAAATCCAACAGGCACGTATACAAATGTTTTATAGCCTTTTTGTTCAAATAGGTCACGTGTGAGATCCTGTACGTCTGGTCCAAGCCATGGATCAGGCGTATTGCCTTCACTTTGCCAGCCAATTTCATAATGCTCAATTCCTGCACCTTCAGCAATCATTTTTGCAGATTGTGCAAGCTGATCAGGGTATGGGTCCCCTGCTGCAATAATTTTTTCAGGAAGACTGTGTGCAGACACAATCAGCACTGCTGAATCTCTTTCTTCCTGACTCATGGATGCATACGTCTCTTTCACTTGTTTCACCCAATAGTCCACAAACTTCGGTTCATCGTACCAGCTTTCAACAGAAGTAATGTTCAGATGGCCAAGCTTTTCTGCTTCATCTTGTGCACGTTTGTTATACGATTTCACACTAAATGTGGAGAAGTGCGGTGCAAGGACAATACTCACCGCTTCTGTGATGCCATCTCGGTGCATGTCAGCGACTGCATCTTCAATGAAAGGCTCAATATGTTTTAACCCAATGTATACATGAAATTCAATCTCGTCTTGGATCTCATTCAAATGTTCACACAAACCATTTGCCTGCTGTTCTGTAATTTTTGATAAAGGAGAAATGCCGCCAATTGCCTTGTAGCGGTCCTTTAAATCTTGCAGCATCTCCGGCTCTGGCTTTCTGCCTCTGCGGATATGTGTATAGTAACGTTCAATGTCTTCTTCTTTATATGGGGTGCCATATGCCATGACAAGTAGCCCCATTTTCTTTTTCTCCACAACCAACACTCCTTCAGATCATTTGAAATCATTTAGATGGATGTCTTTTTATGTTTAGCTGAATAATCGTGAATAAAATCAGTCAGCTTCTTTAACGTGTCTGGTGAGACATCAGGAAATACCCCGTGACCTAAGTTAAAGATGAATTGATCTGATTTCATTCCTTGATCTAAAATCGCTTTTGCTCTTTCTTCAATCACTTCCCAAGGAGAAAGTAAAATCGTTGGATCAAGGTTTCCTTGTAACGTTTTTGTTAAGCCTTCTTTTCGCGCTTCGTCTATACTCATACGCCAATCCAGTCCAACGACATCAAGCGGCAAGTCATGCCAATCTTTCGCCAGATGGCTCGCACCGACACCATACATAATCATTGGTACGTTTTCAGACTTCAGCTCTGTGAAAATACGCTGCATGACAGGCTTAATGAAGGTCCGGTAATCTGCTGCATTTAAAGCGCCAACCCAAGAGTCGAAGATTTGAAATGCTCGGACGCCTGCTTTTACCTGAGCGCGTATGTATGTGATCGTCATATCGGCTAATTTATTCATCAAAAGCATCCATGTCTCTGGCTCACTGTACATGAGCGCCTTTGTTTTATGATAATTTTTAGATGGACCGCCTTCGATCATATAGCTTGCCATCGTAAAAGGTGCACCTGCGAAACCAATCAGCGGAACATTCAACTGCTCCTCTGTTAACAGCTTGATCGTATCAAGCACATACGGCAGGTCTTCTTCAGGATGAAGCTCTCCAAGACGCTGGATATCTGCCTTTGTCCGAATAGGCGAGTCAATCACTGGTCCAATTCCATTTTTAATTTCAACATCCACACCAATAGCTGGAAGCGGAGTCATAATATCTTTATATAAAATAGCGGCATCTACACCATATTGTTCTACAGGAAGTCTTGTTACGTAAGCACATAGCTCTGGCTGATGCGTAATTTCAAATAGCCCGTATTTTTCTTTAAGGGCACGATATTCAGGCTGCGAGCGTCCTGCCTGTCTCATATACCAAACTGGTACATGGTCTGTTTTTTCCCCTTTGCACGCCTTTAAGAACGTGTCATTAAAAGCCTTCGTTTTTCCCATTACCTTTCATTCCACCTTTCGCCTCACACTCTCTTTGTATAAGGCTCAAACACTGCTTTTACTATACCGCTTTTTCAGGGCTCGGTATACTAAAGCGGCTCAATGTTCAAAAAATCGCCGAATATTAACGTCCAAAAGCCTCTGGCTTGATATAAGCACTACCTTCGCCTTCTTCTTGTGTTTGAGTATTGTATGGAACAACCTTATACTGCGCATCTGAAAACACATTTGCATACGGCATTGTGTAGCTGTTTGTTCCTGTTACAGAATCGATCAGGGTCTCGCTTCCATTTCTCTTTTCATAAATACGATATTCAACGCGTTTGTCTTCCTGTTCATCCCATGACAGCTCCAATGTAAAGAGCCCTTTGATTTTAAATGCATAACGTGCTTCAAAGCCTGACAGTCCTTCTAAATGGATTGGCGATTGAAGTTCTTTAATTCCCTCTGGTTTTTGGAATGTTTCATTGGTTATTTGGGCTGTCGTTAAAATATCTTTCATTAACTGCACTGGATACTGACTGCCGCCAGTTAAATAATGACTGTTATCCGTTTTGTCATACCCCATCCAGATTGCCCCTGTTGTACTAGGCGTGTAGCCAGCAAACCAAGCATCTTTCGTTGCCCCTTTGACACCGGAATACGTAGTTGTGCCTGTTTTACCAGCCAAATCTCCAGCGTATGATCCGCTCTGAGCGGTTCCGCCTTTGACGACCTGTTGAAGCATTCTTGTCATATTCCAAGCATTTTGTACGCTAAACACTCGTTCTTCTTTGTTTCGATTTTTTTCAACGGTTTCACCATCATCATTCGTGATTTTCTGAATGAAGAACGGCTTTTTATAGACGCCTTCATTTGCAAATGTATGAAATGCTCCAGCTATCTGCAACGGAGAAACCCCTTTTTCTAAACCGCCAAGCGCTATGGCAAGTCCTTTATCCGAAATATCCATTCCCATTTTCTCAAGATAGGATTTAGACGTATCGATGCCAAGCTGGCTTAACGTCCATACGGCAGATGTATTTTTACTTTTCATGAGAGCCTCTACCATCGTGACCCTGCCTTCGTACTGTCCATCGTAGTTCTTTGGAGAATAGCCGTCATAGCTTTTTTCCTTGTCCTCAAGCAGTGAATACGGTCTGAATTTTTTCTCCTGCATCGCTGGACCATATACTGCGATCGGCTTAAAGACAGAACCAGGCTGTCTAACAGCTGTGACTCTGTTATAGCCTCTTGCCTGATATTCTCGTCCGCCTATTGCTGCTTTTACACCACCAGATGCGTTGTCAATAAACACAGCGCTGCCTTCAGGTGACCCGCTTTTTCCCGGGAAATAACGATTGTTTTTCATCGCATCATAGGCAACTTTTTGCAAATTCATATCGATTGGTACGGTAATAGTATAGCCGCCTTGAAGCAATTGTTCATGCGAAATCGAATACTGTGATTCTGCTTCTTTAATCATGAGATCTACATAACTGTCCACCCAAGGGGTTTCTGATTTCTTTTTTAAATGAATACCAAGTGTTCTTCCTTTTGCTTCAACTGTTTCTGTAGAAGACAAATATCCTTGTTCATTCATTAAATTCAGGATGGTATCCCGTCTTTGTTTATTTTTATCTGGGTGTAGAACAGGGGAATACGTTGAAGGTGCCTTTGGCATGGCAGCAAGTGTAGCTCCTTCACTGACAGTGAGATCTTTTACATCTTTACTAAAATAGTAATTGGCCGCTGCTTGGATCCCATAGACGCCATGACCAAAGTAAAGCTGATTCAAATACATTTCAAGCAGCTTGTCCTTTGAATAATCTCTTTCTAAATTGATCGCAATAATGACTTCTTTTGTTTTTCGAAGAAACGTTTTATCATTTGTGAGAAAGATATTTTTGGCGAGCTGCTGGGTGATGGTACTGCCGCCTTCTACCTTTCCACCTGCTAATATATCTCGATAAACCGCCCTTGAAATCGATTGTGCATCAATTCCGTGGTGCTCATAAAAGCGCTTGTCCTCTACAGCAACAAAAGCTTTCGCCACTTTATCTGGGACCTCTTTTAATGACACAGGGTCCCGATTTTCTGAATACATGCTTGTGAGTTCTTTTCCATTCTGATCAATGATTTTCGAGGAAGCGTGAAAAACGAGCTTCTTTTCGTCTATGACATAATGTCCTAAAA
Organism: Bacillus sp. FS02; assembly: GCF_024398395.1. Taxonomy (NCBI): domain Bacteria; kingdom Bacillati; phylum Bacillota; class Bacilli; order Caryophanales; family Bacillaceae; genus Bacillus; species Bacillus sp. FS02. The sequence goes on from NZ_CP074101.1 coordinate 900,015, forward strand.
ATAAAATGGTCAGATAGCCAATAAATGAAAGCACGATTGTACTTCCTGCAATGACTAATGGAATGATTATCTTCTTTTTCTTCAAATTAGGTCACCTCATTCCTTTATACGGATAGTATGGGATGTATTGCTTCATAATATGTTTTATGGATTGACTACCAAAGAATTATATATCATTCTTTTGTTATACTATCAAGCAGGAGGCGGTTTAGATGAATTTCTATATTACATATGGAACAGCAGACTTTTTGCAAAAAATCGCAAAAAAACATCATCTTGAAAATCTGCTTTATACGGTCGGTAAGGAACAAGCGGCTCTTTTTCATGAAACGGAGGGTGAGACAGTCTTTAAAGCACCCCATGCCTATGATGTGATTTATACAAAAGGTGAGCTCGTCCAATCTGGCTTTGTCACGCTGAATCATATCCCTGTAAAGCTCGAAAGCAGAGCACTTTTTGAATCCACCTTTCAGAAAAAAACAAATATGTCAGAACACCAGCGCGGCTTTCAGGCGCTTCGTGTGTTAAGACCAAAAAAGGATGAAGAAGTGTACTTAATTTTGACCCTTTGGGAATCTGAAGACTTATTTCAAGACTTTCAAGAGTCAGAAGCCTTCTTTCAGCCGCACGAGGATACTGGCTCCATCTTCTCTCGTCCTGCCTATCTGACATCCTATCATGCCGTCATAGACCATTAAAGAAGTGCTGCTCTTCGCACTTCTTAGATTGTTGACAAAGGGCTAAAATGAACTTGATTTTAGCCCTTTGTCTTCTTTTCAGCGTGATAGAAAACCTTTGCAGTCTAGGAAGGACGAGTACTGGAGCGGAGCGAATTTGACATTCGTGAGCACCAGCACGCAGGACTGACAAAGAATGCGAGGGTTTGTCTACACGCTGGGAAGTGCTGCTCTTCGCACTTCTTTTTTTCATAAAAAAAAGCCCTTCTACTGCTGGGCTTTCAACGCTTATCTCTAAGCTCGTACCGATGAATGATTGGCTGAAGTACATAAAAATTCAGCAAGATCCATCCTAATAAGATGGGCCATTTGAGCATAGGTGAAGCACCTTTCATCTGAATAAGTAGTACCAACAGTGGAATCAAACAAATCATCAAAAAGCTCATCTTCGAAACGAACGTTTCTTTGATTTGATGCCGGCAGCTTGGACAAAGCATCATTCTCGTATGCGATAAATGAAATTTTTCGACGAAAGAAAATGCTTTTGAACAATTTGGACAGCTTCCCAATGCCACTCCCCCTTTTTCAAGCTTCATACTTAACCTTCGACTTTTATGTAAAATGACCTTTTCTATCATTCTCGACATCCTCTTCTGTTGAAAGATTCTAACAATTACCATACAATCAGTAAAAGAGCCTAAAGGAGGTTTTCGGATCAATGACAGTATCCACTTTACACAAAAGGATCAATGAACGTCTTGATGAACATTATGAGGAAATGGTTGAAATTAGACGCTATCTCCATATGAATCCAGAACTTTCTTTTCAGGAAGAGGAAACAGCTGCTTACATCGCTCAATATTATGACAGATTACATATCCCAACACGCACACATGTAGGCGGACATGGTGTACTCGCTTTTATTGAAGGAACTTCCCCTGGACCGACCATTGCACTGAGAGCTGATTTTGATGCACTTCCCATTCATGATGAAAAGGATGTACCTTACCGTTCAACAAAACCTGGCGTCATGCACGCATGCGGTCACGATGGCCACACAGCAACACTTCTCGTCTTAGCGAAGATCTTACATGAGCACCGAGATCAATTAAAAGGAAAAATCGTCCTCATTCATCAACACGCTGAAGAATATGCCCCCGGCGGTGCGAAACCAATGATTGAAGATGGCTGTTTAGACGGTGTTGACGTCATTTTCGGCACCCACCTTTGGTCCTCAGAGCCATGCGGCACTGTTCTTTATAAAAGCGGGAACTTTATGGCAGCCGCCGATCGTTTCTCTATTCAAGTGCAAGGGAAAGGCGGACATGGCGCACAGCCGCACCTGACGAAAGATGCCGTACTCATCGGTTCACAAATTGTAGCCAATCTTCAGCAGGTCGTGGCCCGTAAAGTCAACCCGATTGATTCTGCGGTTGTATCTGTAGGGGGATTTGTCGCTGAAAATGCCTTTAACGTCATTGCAGATTCGGCCGTGCTGACAGGTACTGCACGTTCCTTTGAAGAGAGTGCACGCCATATCATTGAACGTGAAATTGAACAGGTGGTGAAAGGTGTCTGCCACATGCACGATGCTTCTTATACTTATGAATATGTAAGAGGCTATCCTGCAGTCAAAAATCACCCTGCACCAACTGAATATATAGCAGAAATAGCCAAACAGACAGAAGGAGTCACAGAAGTAAAAGAAGCCGAAACCCAAATGGGCGGAGAAGACTTTGCTTACTACCTTCAGCATGTTCCTGGTACTTTCTTCTACACAGGCGCTATGCCAGAAAACAGCCAAGATGTGTATCCACACCACCATCCAAAATTTGATATTAACGAAAACGCAATGCCTGTCGCAGCAAAGGTAATCGCTCATGCCGTCCTTTCCTACGATGAATGAAAAAAAGCCGCTGCTGGGCAGCGGCTTTTCTATTTCGATTCTTTCAACACTCTCAAGTGAAACACATGGCGTGCGACTTCACCAAGCTGTCCTGTCAGCTGATGATTTGCCACCCCGCCAACAGCGGCACCGACCACAGGCATTAATTGAAACAGCTTCACAAGATCAATATAATCTCGATATTCCTGCTGAAAGCTATACCAATCCATTTCTTCCCGGGTTGTTTCCCATTCTTCAATGAGTTTCATCATTTTTTGACGGTGTGCACTGCTTGAAAAGGCGAGTTGAAAAATACAAAGCAAAAAGAGCCTTTCCTCTTTTTGAGACAAGTCAAATCCATATATACAAGCAAGTTCATATAGACATTTCATTTTAATACTCAAAAGTAGAGGGAAATCCGCCATTCCGAGAAACAATCCACCCGCACCTGTGCCAATTCCTTCAATCGCAGCGGCCTTTTGATAATATGTCACCTTTTCCTTTGCCAGCTCATTTCGCTCTACAAGAGACAATTGTTCATCAATGACTGTAAATGAAGTAAAATGGCTTCCTGATACGGTGGATTCAACCATTGTTTTCACCGCACTTGTGATGACTTGATGAAATCGAGCAGGGATTCGGCGATTCACTTGCTGCTGAACACCTTTTGAAAACCGCTCGATCTTGGATGGTTTTCTTAAAAAACGCATTTGAAAAAAAATGGCCTCTTCATACAGTTCCCGTTCAGCTGCATTCATCCCAGTTCCCTCCTTGGTGACATCATACGCTCGCTGTAAAAAACAATTCTCCGCTTATCTCATCTTTTTTAATCTGCTTTGTACGTAAGGCTTGAATAGGACAAGCACAAATACCAATGAAATGAGAAGAGCAAGTCCGCTTCCCTTCCATCCACCTGCTGGGAAAACGGCGGAGCTCAGTAAAATTGACTGGATAATGAGTACATTTCGTACGAGAACAAAAAAGCTTCGATCTTTTTCTTGCTGAGACACAGGATAAAGTGCCTGTAACGACAGATGAGCAAAGTGCTTTGTTAACGGGACAAGCTGTACACCTGTGATAAAGACTGTAAACAAGACAAGTAATGCCCCCACCCAGCCTGCTGCACCTGTATACAAGAGGATGAGCACAAACACGACCGTTAACCTAAACACAAGACCAAAATAGTCATTTGAACGTAAAAACGCCCTCACATACATATAAGAAAAAGCTTTACGCTGTTCATAAGGAACAAACTGCAAGACCCAGTCCATATACGCCCTTCTTTTCACTTGTTTCTTTAAATGAGGGACATCCGTAAATAAGTTTGCCAAGCGGTAAAAACGCTGTTTTCGTTTTAACTCATCAGAAATATGCAATTCCCATTGAAAGGGCTGTTTTTTTACTGCATTTGTTAGATAAATGAGATAGACAGCATATAAAAGATAAAAGACGATGGCAATGGCATAAGCTGCTTGTAAAACGGTATACATTAACATTGTATTGAGCAGAAAACGAATCACTGCATCAATCCATCTGACATGTTTCCCTTGAAAATAAGTGATTCTCCATTGAATTGCTGTATTCAGACCTTTTATTAAGATCATTTGCGCCAAAATGAGCACATATAGCATCAGATCGCCTGAGGAGACAGCCGAATATAGCGGAAGTGCAATAATGGACACGGCAATCAAAGGAAATAACTGAGAAATGAAGCTAAAGTTAAACGCTTGTTTTAAATAAGGGTCCATCTTAGCTTCCAAAGGAAGCATAAACACAAGATCTGCCTCTTTGATCAACGTTCGCACGTAAGAACTAGTCAGTACCAATGAGAAAACAACTGCCATGACCCAATAGGATGGGAAGTGAGCTGGAATATGCTTCAGCCAATTACTGTACCAGCTCGCCCCGCCTGCAAGGAAAAAAATGAGCACAATCACAAGATGATCGTTGAACATATATTTTAAATATTTTCTTGTTTCTTGTACGTGTTCTTCTAATCGTGATTTCCAAATGGTTTGCGTTGTTTTACTCATAGCTTTCTTCCTTTGTTAATTCCAAATAAAGATCATCGAGTGTCGCATCTCTCATGTTGAACTGCTCTCTTAGTTCTGTCAGTGTTCCTTTCGCTCTAATTTCCCCTTCATGCAAAATAATAAAGGAATCACAATAACGTTCCGCTGTGGCTAAAATATGCGTTGACATCAGAACACTTGCGCCATTTTGTTTCGCCGCATTCATACGTTCTAATAGTGCGTTGATCGCAAGCGGATCAAGCCCTAAAAACGGCTCATCGATAATATACAACTCTGGCTCCACAAGAAACGCACACATAATCATCACTTTCTGCTTCATCCCTTTAGAAAAATGAGCAGGGAACCATTTCAATCGCTTCTCCATTCGGAATTCCTTCAGCAAAGACGGCAGACGTTCTTCTAATTGTTCTTTTGAAAGGCCGTAAGCCATCGCTGTCAGCTCTAAATGCTCTTTTAACGTTAATTCTTCATATAAGACAGGTGTCTCTGGAATAAACGTAAATTGTGAACGATACGCCTCTTGATCTTCTTGAAGGGTTCGTCCATTCAGCTCAATGACCCCTTTATGAGGTTTCATTAATCCAATAATATGACGAATGGTTGTACTTTTTCCCGCCCCGTTTAAGCCAATGAGACCAACGATTTGGTTTCTTTCTAATTCAAATGAAATATTTTTCAGAACGGGATTCTTTGTATATCCACCCGTTACATCTTTTACAGTTAGAAGGGACATCAGTTCGTTCCTTTCTTTCTTTTTTCCTTTATAGTACCAAAAACGAAAGACAATTTGAAATGTTTACCTATAGACAACTCATGAATAAAACATCGGCATACTGGTCATCATAATGTATGTAGAAGAAATGAACTTGATGACCAATACGTAAATGAGGTGTTTGTTAAAGGCAATAACCGCATGACAAGTTGGTTTTTCATCTAAAAACCTTAGCTTCTGTTTTGCTTCACTGATTCTTGATTTTTGTGTCCTATACAAATATGTATACGACGAACCAAAACGTCAAATGAGGTGTTTACGGCAGAAATAGCAGGCATATGAATTCTTTATTTCAGTAAATAAAGAATTCAAAAGGCATATCAAATGAAAGCATCAGCATTTCTTCTGCAGGAGCAGGATGAGCGACCAAAGGAGTTCGCTTGTCCTGTTTTCTTTTTTTCTTCTTTTTGTGATACGATAAAGGAAAAATAATGAGGAGTGACATGGCGTGAGCGACTGTATTTTTTGCAAGATCATTGATGGAGACATTCCATGTGCAAAAGTATATGAAGACGAGCATGTATTGGCTTTTCTTGATATCAGCCAAGTAACAAAAGGACATACCCTTGTAATCCCGAAAATACATAAAGAAAACATTTATGACATGACACCAGAAGTGTCTAATCATTACTTCCAAGCGATTCCGAAAATCGCTAGAGCGATTAAGCAAGAATTTGAACCAATTGGTTTAAACCTTCTGAACAACAACGGTGAAAAAGCCGGACAATCTGTGTTCCATTACCATATGCACATCATTCCACGTTATGGTAAAGGCGACGGCTTTGGTGCCGTATGGAAATCTCACCAAGATCAATATACAGCAGAGGATTTAAAAGACATTTCTTCTGCCATCCATACGCGCCTTACCTCATCTTAATGGATGAGGTTTTTCTTTTTTTCACTTCTTTTCTGTGCTTATTCTCTGAATCGTAAGATATTTAGGACGATTCAAATTTTTTGTCCAAATGCTTCAAATTTGTGATAGGATGGTTTTATCTTTTGATCCATTAACGCGAGAAATAGGGAGAGATTGTGATGAAGCGAACGACGAATTTTAATGCTGGTCCGGCGGCGCTGCCGCTAGAAGTGCTTCAAAAAGCACAGGAAGAACTTGTTGATTTTAAACAAACCGGGATGTCTGTGATGGAACTTTCTCATCGCAGCGGTGAGTATGAAGAAGTCCACAATAAAGCGAAAGCACTCTTGGTAGAATTGATGGACATTCCAGAAGATTATGAGGTCCTCTTTTTACAAGGCGGGGCAAGTCTTCAATTTGCAATGATTCCGATGAACTTCTTACATGAAGGCGAAACGGCTCATTTCATCCAAACAGGTGCTTGGTCAGAAAAAGCCTTGTCAGAAGCAAAAGGGTTTGGTGAAACATCAGTGTTTGCCTCAAGTGAAGACGACAACTATTCGTATATTCCAGATGTAGATGCTTCCGTTTTAAATGACGGTGCTTACTTGCACATCACATCGAACAATACCATTTTCGGTACTCAGTGGAAAACGTTCCCGAACACGTCACTCCCGCTTATTGCCGACATGTCCAGTGATATTCTCAGCAAAAAAATAGACGTGTCTTCATTTGATTTCATTTATGCCGGGGCACAAAAAAATCTAGGGCCTTCTGGTATCACGATTGTGATCGCGCGCAAACGTTTATTAGAGAAAGAAAAAAGCGGCACACCTAAAATTTTAAAATATTCAACACATGCCAAAGCCAATTCTCTTTATCACACACCACCAACTTTTGCGATTTATATGCTGTCCCTTGTCCTGGAGCATGTGAAACAGGCGGGCGGTGTAGAAGCAGCAGAAAAACGCAATGAACAAAAAGCAGCGCTTCTGTATGATACGATTGATCAAAGTGGCGGTTTTTACAAAGGGCATGCACGTGCTGACAGCCGTTCGCATATGAATGTCACGTTTACCCTGCGTGATGATGCACTCACTGCATCCTTTGTGGAGAAAGCAAAACAAGAACAAATGGTTGGACTCGCCGGCCACCGTTCTGTTGGCGGATGTAGAGCCTCGATTTACAACGCTGTCTCTATAGAAGACTGCCAAAAGCTTGCGGACTTTATGAAAAAGTTCCAGCAAGAAAATGAGTAAAAAGGCTTTTCTATCGTGAAATAAATTTGTTATAATAACGAGAAATATAAAGTCATGACTCTTGCAATAAATGATCAGCCATATTATTGGAGAGTTCTAAGAGCTTAGCAGAGGAGAGCATAGAAATGAAAACAAAAGAATTAGTGATTATGTCATTGCTTGCAGCAATGGGAGCTGTTTTGCATACGATTTTCCCGCCCATCTTTTTCGGAATGAAGCCTGATATGATGCTGGTTATGATGTTTTTAAGCATCATCCTTTTTCCGAAGGTACAGCATGTCGTTGTGATCGCCCTAGTCACTGGGGTCATTTCCGCTTTGACAACAGGTTTTCCAGGCGGACAAATTCCAAATATGATTGATAAACCGGTGACAGCCTTTATCTTCTTAGCCCTTTTCTTATCTTGCCAGAAGATCAAGAACAAAGTCGTTCTGACTGCTGTACTCACCGCTGTTGGGACCGTCGTATCAGGCGTGATTTTCCTATCTGCCGCTTTACTGATTACTGGACTGCCGGCTGCGTTACCAGCACTTCTTGTAGGTGTTGTCCTGCCAGCAACTGTGATCAATACGATAGCTATGGTATTTGTCTTCCCGATTGCTCAGTCCATATTAAAGCGCGCAAGAATGATTGAAGTCGCTTAACGAATAACTGAACCTCTTCATTAGATGAAGAGGTTTTTTTCATATTGTTGACAAAGGGCTAAAATGATTCTTTATTTTAGCCCTTTGTCTTCTTTTCAGCATGATTGAAAGCCCTTGAAGTCTAGGAAGGACGAGTACTGGCGCGGAGCGAATTTGACATTCGTGAGCACCTGCACGCAGGACTGACAACGAATGCGAGGGTTTGTCTACATGCTGGAACCTCTTCATTAGATGAAGAGTTTTTTTTCATGCTTCTATAAAAGAAAAAGGGTAAGCAGCAAAATGGAGAGCGAAATCCCTGCACCTGCAGCACACACAATTGCTTTTTGTCTTAATACATGTTTTGGCGGATAAGACCCTGCATACCCAAGCTGCCTTACATAATGAATAGAACCACCTGCGAAAATCACACACATACACGTAAAAACGAACAGAAAGACAGACAACCTTCTCCCCTCCCTTTTCTTCAAAAGTATGCTAAAATAAAGCAAGCTATGTATGGAAGTTCAATGAAGCTGATCGTCAGCTCAGAGAGAACATGCGAATGTGTAAAAATTTGACTAGAGGTGATTGGAATGGCTAGTGGACGTTCTTTATTAACAGGATTATTTGTAGGCGGTCTCCTCGGAGGTGCGGCAGTGCTCCTGACGACTCCCTCTTCTGGCAGAGATGTACGCGGAAAGATGAAAGACGGCTATGACAAATTCGAAGATACGCTGACAAGATTAAAAAGAGATGGACAAGCTTTAAAAGAGCAGATTGTTGAAACCGCAAAAGAAAGTGCTGAAGTCATTAAAGAGGTCGGAACTGAATTACAAACATCGATACAGCAATGGCGCGAGGAAATCAAACCTCATCAGCAGGACTTACAAAAGGAAATTCAGGAAATTGAGGAAAAGCTCAAACAACTGGAGAAAACCTTACAAAACTAATATACTCACAAAAAAATATTCGTTTACAAAAGTGTGCGGGGTGCGTATCCCGCACTTTTTTTGTTGAAAAAAGGTTATTTTGTCAATGTTTTTCATGACTTTTAAAAATTCTTGAATTTTCAGCTTTATTAATCTTTATTTTATTGGCATAATAGAATTACAAGAAAAAGAGAAGTAGGTGAAATGGATGAATCATTCGGAACAGCCTTTCGATGTAAAAGAAGCACTTTTATTCAGTCAAAGAATGGCCCAATTGAGCAAAGCTCTTTGGAAATCCATTGAAAAGGACTGGCAGCAGTGGATCAAACCGTATAACCTAAATATCAATGAACATCATATTTTGTGGATTGCGTATCAATTAAAAGGAGCTTCAATATCAGAAATTGCAAAGTTTGGCGTCATGCATGTATCAACGGCGTTTAACTTCTCCAAGAAACTGGAGGAACGAGGATTTTTAAAATTTTCTAAAAAGTTAAACGATAAACGCAATACGTATATTGAGCTAACGCCAAAAGGCGAAGAGACATTCCATAAACTACTCGAAGATTATGACCCGGCCCGAACTGGTATTGTCAAAGGCGCACAGCCGCTTCATGACATTTACGGAAAGTTCCCTGAAATTTTAGAAATGATGTGTATTATCCGAAACATTTATGGTGAGGACTTCATGGAGATTTTTGAGAAATCGTTTTCAAACATTGAGAAGGACTTTTTGAATGAACGTGGGAAAGTCACGAAAAAGCCTGAAGAACTTGAAGACTCAGCGGAGGAAAAAGCGGCTAAAGCAAATCAAATTGTTTAATGATCTTTATAAATTCATTCATTAACGGCTGAAACAGCCCTTGATCATGCAAAGCAAAAATCGTCTCATGAACATCCAGCTTTTCAATTAACTGTCCCGCAAACAGCGCAAGGAGATCGTCGAACATGACGTAGCCTTGTGCTTTTTGCTTGTCCATTTCATCTGAGAGCTCAGCACAAATACGCTCAATGTCCTTTGCCTCTTCTTTCGATACACGCTGCCGGATCAATAGCGCATAATATGGATAACGGCTCATATCTGTCGCCGTCAGTAACAGTTCCATATAATATTCGAGCTGGCTCATTCGTTCCTCAATACTCATGTACGTTCCCTCTTTCTCTTAGTCACTCTATTTTAGCCGAAATTACTCATTGACGAAAGAGACGAACCTCCCTCTTATGTCTTTTTTTCTTGAAAAACCCAAAGTTTCCTCTCTTTATTCCATATGAATGTAACAATTTATTTTTTTTCATGAAAACCATTGATTTTTATCCTCAGGAAGAGTAAATTATCTTGAGATATTCAATTAGTTTTTTTGAGATTGGAAGGATGAAAAATGAATTGTTGGAAGACCATTAATCTTGAAAAGGATTATGGTTATACGAGAATGATGATTTCAGCCATATGTCTTACTGTATTTTTTTTCATTATGGCATTTTTATGTTTTCAACTGACTCATCCTGAAACGAGACTCAGCAGTCACAATGCACCACTTTTTGTCGTGCTTTTACTTGCGACATTGCTTGTCCACCGCGTGGTTCACTTGATCCCAGTCATGAAACATAAGAAAAAAATGACGTTATTTAAACGAAATTGCTGGCAGCGCGTGCCTAAGAGAGTGATGCTTTTCTCACTGCTCAGCCCGTTTTGTGTCATCTCACCTGTTTACTTTGTTTTAGGAATGGCATTTCCAATGTACGCACACTATTTTATTATGATCGCAAGTATTCATGCAGGCTATTGTTTGCCTGACTTTTTATTTGCTTGGAAACTGCTAAAAGCGCCAAAATCATGCATCATTGATCAAGCCCAAGACGAGTTTGATATTTTAGTTGACCCAACTTCCTCATCATGAGGTTTTTAAAGCCAACTTCTATCTTTTTCATAAAAAATTTGGTAATGTAGTATGGGAATAGCATAGAGAGGGGGGATCTCCGATAGTTTTATTTTACTTCATCGTCTTTGCCGCGTTTATTGTGTATTCAATAAACAGGCTTACTAATACATTATGCCTTGTCAGAGAGATTCCTGAAGAACGGCAAGATAAGGTGTTTCGCTTTATCAATGTATCGATACTGATCTTACTGATCTCATCATTTGTTGAAATTACCATATCTATTTAAGATCAAAGCAAAAGCTGCCTGTTTGATGGCAGCTTTTTGTGTATGATGATCTATTAGCAAATCCAAGATGCACCGATAATGATCAATAAGATGAATAATACGACGACTAGTGCAAAACCGCCAGCAAAGACTTCTCCTCCCATGTGAAAACACCTCCTGCCAGTTCTTCCTCTGTTCTAAGCTCAGTGTATGCAGAAAATTTTAAAACGTTTAGGCACTTGTCATCGTTTTAAAAAAGAACCGCCCGCACGCATGGCAGGACGGCTCCTTTCTGTAACAGCGATTTAATTAATAAAGATATGCTGCACCAACGATGATCAGCAAAATGAATAGCACGACCAATAAAGCAAACCCATTAGAATATCCTGCTCCCATATAATTCAGCCTCCTTTTTGTGATCAATATATGTGTATGTTGGTCGCAAAAATTTGACTAGACGAATGCCCTCCCATTTGCATTTCTTTTTACAGCATGTCACAATATGTTATGATACAAGCAATGATAAATAAATTGGAAAGATTAGGAGTGTTTTTTGAATGAAAAAAATGGCTTTAGCAGCTGTAACAGCAGTAAGTGTTTTAACTCTTGGCGCATGCAGTAGCGGTGACAAAGAAGTGATCGCAACAACAAAATCAGGAGATGTCACAAAAGAAGAGCTTTACACAACACTTAAAAAACAAGCAGGTGGAGATGCTTTAAACCTACTTGTTCAACAAAAGGTTCTTGCTGACAAATACAAAGTATCAGATAAAGAAATTGATAAGAAATTGGAAGAATATAAAAAGACACTTGGTGAAGATCGTTTAAAACAACTTCAAGATGAATTCGGAAAAGATTACATCAAAGATCAAGTAAAATATGAGCTGCTGACTCAAAAGGCTGCCAAAGCTAACATCAAAATCACTGACAAAGAAGTAAAAGCGTATTATGATGACCTAAAAGGGAAAATCCGTGCAAGCCACATTTTAGTTGCTGACAAGAAAACAGCAGATGAAGTAGAAAAGAAATTAGATAAAGGCGAAAAATGGGATGACCTTGTATCTGAATATTCAACTGACACTGCTTCAGCAGCACAAGGCGGCGATGTAGGCTGGTTCGCAAAAGATGGCCAAATGGATGAGAACTTCAGTAAAGCTGCCTTCAAACTAAAAGTAAATGAAATCAGCAAACCAGTAAAATCTCAATTTGGTTACCATATCATTAAAAAGACCGAAGAACGCGGTAAATACGATGACATGAAAGCAGACTTGAAAAAAGAACTGCTTGATCAAAAACAAGCAGATAACAATGAAATTCAGACGATCTTAAACAAATTGGTGAAAGATGCTGATGTGAAAGTAAAAGATAAAGAACTTGAAAATACATTCAAAGAAAAATCTGAGCAAACCACACAACAAACAACAAACCAATAATGAACGAAAAACCCCTCTACATGAACTTGTAGAGGGGTTTTTTTATTCTTATTGATTATGCAATCGAATGGTCCTCATGCTTCGCCGTTTCCTGTGATCGTTTCATTTGCTGTCCTTGACGTCTACGCTCTCTCTCCTGCTCCATTCGTTCGATAAAGATTTCTCCCTCTTTTTCAATAAAGGATTGATCAATCTCTTGCTCCTCTTTGGCTGTCGTCATTAATTTATAGGCACAAAAAATAATACCAATGATACATGCATATACCCACCATGGAAAAAATAACATTGTCTTCCCCTCCTTTTTCAGGACTAATCTCTCTTCCTTTGTGTTACATGCTTATGCGAAAAGAAGACAAGTTATGAAAAAAAACGCCCGCATCAAACGGGCGTTTTATCATGATGATTCATTGTGAAAGGTTGGTTTATAAAACGAACGATTCTCTAGTGCAAAAATACGCTCTGTATATTCTCCTGGCTTCACATGCTCAAGCGCACGATCCATCATGTTCATTTTTGCATCTAAATTATCTATATAGTGGAGAATTTCCGCTTCCTTCACCATTGGTGGTTTAGGACTGCCCCACTCCCCTTTTCCATGATGACTCAGCACTAAATGCTGCAGAATCAGAATTTCCTCAGAATCAATGCCAAGCTCCTCTGCGGCTTTCGCAATTTCTGTCACCATAATAGAAATGTGGCCAATTAAGTTCCCTTCTACTGTATATGTGGTGGAGACAGGACCCGAAAGCTCTTTGACTTTCCCTAAATCATGTAGAATGATCCCTGAATATAAAAGATCTCGATCAAGTGATGGGTATAGATCAACAATGGATTTCGCTAAATGAAGCATCGATACCACGTGATAGGCAAGACCCGAAACAAACTCGTGATGGTTTTTCGTAGCTGCTGGGTAATCAGCGAATTCCTGTCCATATTTCTTCAGCAAATGTCTTGTGACACGCTGAATATTAGGGTTTTTCATATCAAAAATATATTGCATGATGGTATCCATCATATCGTGCTTTGGAATAGGAGCTGTTTCTAGAAAATCATCAATGCGGATTTGCTCGTTTTCAGCAACAGGACGTATATTCCTAAGCTTCAGCTGATTCCTTCCGCGATAATGATGAATATCACCTACTACCTTTACAATGGTTTGTGCGGCATATGTGAGTTCATCATTCTGCTTTGCATCCCATAGCTTCGCCTCAATATCTCCACTTTGATCTTGAAGAATTAACGTTAAAAATGGTTTGCCATTACTCGCAATCCCTTTAGTAGATGATTTAATTAATAAATGCAGGTCAACTTGTTCGCCGACGTCATAGGTCATGATCCCTTTAGCCATTCAATAAATGCTCCTTCCATGTTTCTGCTCATATAAGTATAACATAAGTCATAATTTGTCAATCATTCCACTGCTAAACTCGTAATCTGCCCGTTTTCCGCTGCTTGTTTCATATAATGATGACAAGTGTAATAAAACAGCTGTGTTTCAAAACGAGTGAGTTCATTCATCAGCTCCAGTACCCTTTCTAGACGGACATGATCAAAGTGAACGAAACTGTCATCCATCATAAATGGGAGCTGACAATCTTGCTGGTGGGACAAAGCAAGTGCAAAACGAATCGAGAGATAAATCTGCTCACATGTTGCTTGTGAAAGCTCCTCCGGGCGGAATAGGCGTCCATCCCTCCGTTTCACAATCAGCCGGTCATCTTCGGCAGAAAATAAAATCACTTCATATCGATCATTCGTTAACGGCTGAATAAATCGGGAAGCTGTTTGGAGGAGTGCTGGTAGCCTCGTTTCTTTATGCTCATTGAGTTTCTCTCGAATGACGGAACGAACGAGCTGAATAGCCGCCCATTTTTTCGCTAGATGCTTTGCCTGCTCCTGCTCTACAGCAAGCTGATGAGTCAAATCAGACACTGTACCTGATGCTTCTATTTGGCGTATTTCTACTGCTAATTCTGCCAAGCGTTTTTTCATATTCGTCACATTCTCTTGCAATTCATTCAGACGTTTTTTTGCTTGTGCACACTGCTCCTCAAGGGTGCGTAAACCTTTACGGACAATGACCTCTTCCTCATCTATATAACCGCTTTTGTGCAGCTCTTGGTTCAGCTGCTGCAAATTGTACAGCCGCTCACGGTATTCTTTGGATAGATGAGATAGGACATGATAATCTTCTTTTGACGCTGCTTCTACTTTTCGAAAAAGCTCGTCCGTTTGTTTTTCATAATATTGAACTTCTCCTTCTAATGTTGTCAGCTGCTGCTCTACATGTTGAATGGATACGTGCAATGTCTGACATTCTTTTTCTCTTTTTTCCTCATCTTTCAATATCTCTTGAAAGGCTGAGATATTCTCTTGAATGGTCCCTTCTTTTCTTTGAAGGAGACTCATGAGCGCTGAAACTCTTTGCTCGTAGGTCGATTGCTGCTGTGTGAGCATCTCTATTTCCTTGTTAAGCGCCTCATATGCCGCTGTATTCGCTTTTAATTGTTTCAGGATATGGAAAGCTTCCACAAGGAATGAGAGCTCTGAGGACAACCCCAGCTGCCTTCTCATATCTTCTACTTGCTGCTGTACAGGTTCCAGTTCCCGCTCCCAGTCTTCATACTGCTGTATCATTCTTTCGTATAAAAGCTCCTTTTGCTTCACTAGCGTTTCAGCTGAAGCTGTTTGAACTTGAAAAGAATGATAGGCGTTACTGTCGTTTGCTTCCTTCATCTGAGTCTGTTTAAGCACTGGATAAATAGCAATCAAGATAAATACGGAAAATCCTGCAAACAGTAACGTCACCCAGCTCTCTGCTAAAACGAATAAGACCGTGAGAATGATAGCACATAGCACGAACATCAGCGGGAATAACCACACTCTGGAATGCTTCTGTTTCACTGTAGCCCTTGTGCCCCTGACATCTTCTGCATCTTGCTCTTTAACGGGCTGTTCCTTTAATCCTTTTAGAGCGGTTTCCGCTTCTTCTAGCTCATGTCTTGCATGATCAAACCGGTCATCGAGCTGCGTTTTCCTATCCATTAAACGAACGTATTGGCTCACAGCCTCTTTTAATTCCCACTCAAAGTCAAGTGAATCATCCAGCTGGTCAAGCTTGATTGGACGCTGCCACTTCAGCTTCGCTGATGCTTCTTCTATTTTTTGTTTCAAAGAATTCTGCTCTGTTTTCCCTTCTGCTAAGCGTTTCTTCACAAGTTCAGCATCAGATGATTCAGCTATGACTCGCTTCATCTCCAATACCGTATCCTTGTCATAGAGTGGCTGAACTTGCGTGAGCGACGTTTGCAAATGATCTAATTTTTGTTTCAGTGCCGTCAATTGCGCCTTTTTTGGGTGAAGGTGTGATTCTAATTTATCAAGTTCATGCGCGGTTTCCGGTCTAAACCGTTTGACTCGTTCTGGATAACTAGCCAAATCTTTTTTTAACTCTATCTTTTTTTCTATCATAGGATAAAGTCGAATATGTTCAGTCAAATGCTGAATCTCTTTTTCAGTCTGTCTCATTTCATGCTGAAGCATTTCTACCTTCTCGGTTAATTCAGCTTGTTCTTTTTTCTTTTCGGTATAACGACTTTCTACCAATTTGGCCTGTTTCAACTTACCTGACAGCTCTTTTACATGATCAAGCTGCTGATTTAATTCAGGCTTACGTCCATTCGGTTTAAAAAGCTGCTCCTGCTGTTTTAGCAACCTACTGTCCATTTTGGATGCCGCATCTGAGCCAAACAAACTTGAAAAGAGTAAAAATTCCCCTATTTGATCTTGATTTAATGCTTGTACATTTTGCAGACCAAACACGTCAAAAGAATAGATCGATTGGTATAATCTGCGATCCGTTCCCTTTAACATCGCATGTAGAAAAGCTTCATCTTTCACTTCACCATTTGGAAGCAACACCTGAGCTTGGCCGCCATGATCAGATGTTCTTTCAATATGAATCACACCTAATTCCTCATCTAAACACGTAAGAGAACCACCATAAAACGAGCCATGCTTTGGCTTATACATATGGCTTTTGGAAAAACCAAATAACATCGATTCAATAAACGCCTTCAATGTCGTTTTCCCCGATTCATTCAGGCCATAAACTAACTGAAAACCGTCATCAGAAAAGTGGAAGGTTTGATTGGAAAATTTCCCGAAATTCGCAATATGGAGTGAACGTATTTTCATCATGCCTCTCCTTTTCTCATAATTGCTTCAGCTGTTCTGCCAGCAGCCTTTGTGCCTCTTCTTTAATATCGATCTCGTCCTCTTTTGTAAGAGCTTTTCCTGCTTTTCTATAGGTTGGATGACGCTTGATCGGTAAAAGCAGCTCATCATACGCATCAAACTCGGCAATTTCTGCTGTTAGTTCTGTCAAAAAAGAATCTTCTGGATAGACGGCATCTTCATATGTCCGGCAGTCAATCGACATCACCCAAACGAACAAGTCTTCATCTTCCTCCTGTTCATGAAGTACAACCATCAGCTCCTCAAGCACTTCAAGCTGCGTGAGCTCCATATAAGCAGGAGCATCGCCAGTTAGTACGATTTTCACAAAATGAGGAACACCTCTCTCTTTCAGTCCACTCATCTTTTTGTCCACAAGTGTCACAAGATCGGTCATATGAGCGGTATGTGTGATATCTATTGTCAATGTCTCAAAGATGACATCTGAACAGCTCACAAACTCCGCTCTTTGAGCATCTTCAGATAGGTAAACGACATAACAGCCTTTCTCTCCTGTTTCTTTTATATGTCTTCCTTGCACGTTTCCAGGATAAATCACCATTGGATCTTCATGCAGAAGAGCCCGCTTATGAATATGTCCAAGCGCCCAATAATCAAAATCCCGCGCTAGAAGCTGCTGAAGCTGAAATGGTGCATACGCATCATGCCCTTCTTGACCTGCTAATGTGCCGTGAAGCATGGCAATATGATAGGGGGCATCTGTTTTTTTTTTCATAGTAAGGTGTCATATTTTCATGGACAGCCCGCTCTTTGTAGCTGAACCCGTAAATACTTGCCACAAGCTGACCTTCTCTATAAAAGGCTTGCTCACTTGGCGTACTGCTCAAAATAACGTGAACATTCTCTGGCCACTCAATTGGTGTCCATTCACCACCTAAATGATCATGATTACCATAAATAATAAACACTTCAATCCCGTGTGATTGCAGCTTAAGAAACTGATTTCTTAAAAAAAGTTGTGCTTTTAGGCTGCGATTCGATTCGTCAAATAGATCTCCGCTTAGCAGCATAAAGTCTACTTCTCGATCAATTGCAAGTTCAAACATGTTCTTGGCACTTTGAAATGTACTTTCTTTCAACCTCTTAAAAATTCGGTTCGGTATATTGGACATTCCCGCAAACGGACTATCTAAATGAAGATCTGCGGCATGAATAAAAGTGAGCTTCGTCAAACGTCTATCTCCTTGTACGTTACTGTAGTTGTCCATATTTTATCACGCCGTTTTTACGAATGCACGTTCTATCGCTCTTATTCTAAAAAACACATTTTTAGGGGTAAAAAAAGAGGTTTTAACTTCCTCCTTGTATAATTCATTAAAAAACAAGAAGAAAGGGAAGATCAGAGATGGAGAAAACCTACTTTTTGACTGTATTTGATTCGTCAGGTGAAACCTTATTAAACGAAAAAATCACCACAGATAGTGATGAAAAAGCAAAAGAATTAGGACGTCATCGTTTAATCGAACAACAATACACAAAGCATTCTCACCGGCTCGTAAATGATGCAGGTAAACTTCTTTTATTTGAACGTTAAAAAAGCCGGCATCCGCCGGCCATTCATTCTTCTATTTAATGAAACACAGGACGTCTTTTTTCCAAAAACGCTTGAACACCCTCCTGATGATCACGGCTTTGTCTCAGTCTAGCTTGTGCAGCACGCTCTTTTTGAAGAACGGCTAACAGCTGTGATTCTGACTGCTGAAAATAAATCATCTTTGTTTCAACAAAGGCTTGAAGCGGCATATTTAAAAACGGCTTGACGCACGCTTTCTGATACGTATCCACCTCATCTTGAAACACGCCGTCTGCAAGGCGAAGCTTGAGCGCTTCTTCAGCCGGCAGCTTTTGCCCGCTCCAAATCAATTGTTTAGCGGTTTGTTCACTAACTCTTTTGGTGAGGAAAAAATGCCCTCCGCCATCTGGGATTAACCCGATTCCATTAAAGTTCATGGCAAGTTTAGCATCTTGATGCATAAACAAATAGTCACAGCTAAGGGCAAAGCTAAAAGCAAGACCAGCCGCTGCCCCGTGGACAAGTGCAATCGTCACTTTTTTCATACTGGCTAAAGAAAGTGTAATTCCCTCGATCAGATCCATCACGCGATGAAAATCTTCTTCACGATCTTGCTTTAGCATCATGCCAATATCTCCGCCTGCTGAAAACCCTTTGCCCATCCCCTTGAGTACAACAATTTTCGCACTGCTCTCACTCGCTGTATCACACGCTTCCTTCAATTCAGCAAACATGTCAACATGAAACGAATTATACGCTTCAGGCCTATTGAAAACGATTTCAAAAATATCCCCATCTACCTGACAATTGATATATGTCATCATCCATTCCCCCTCTTTCTTTTCAAGCTCATCACTTACTTCAATTTCCATCAAGCAATTCCTTTTCCTCTACACAAAAAATTTCAAGATCAACTGATACTAAAATAAGCATAATTGTTGAAACGAGAAATATATTTTTATATAGTAAAATAAGAAATAAAACATCATATGAAAGGGGGAGAATGATTGATAAGAAGTTCCATATGTATATTGATTAGCTGCATCGTCATGTTTTCTCCCTTTTCAAATGTCGTTTTTGCTTCACAAGCAGAAGCGAGCACACCGAGCCTGATTTCTCCATCGATTTATGATGAAGAAATCAATGCTGTGAAGACACCTCCGTTTTCAAAAAAACATGCCGCATCTCTTCTGTTAAAACAGAGGTTATCAATGGGCGCTTCAAAAGCTTTTCTTGTAAAGCTTGCACTAGCCACAGCGTTATCTATTGATTTATGTTTTTTAGAAATGAAGTGTGCAATCCCCATTATGTACCAATCAAATTACCTCGACTGATTCATTTTATTTCATCCGTACTCACTATATGAAAAACAAAACCTATCATATTCGGAGGGATAAAATGAACATTAAAGAAAATGATCTTCCTGGGATTGGAAAGAAATTTGAAATTGAAACGAGAAATAGAGAAAAGATGACGATTGTGATTCATGATGATGGCAGACGGGAGATTTATCGTTTCGACGATGAAGATCCAGATGAAATACTGTCCACCATTTCTCTCGATGATGCTGAAGCCCGGCAAATTGCGGCCATTATTGGCGGTATGGTGTATAAGCCGCAAGCACTTGAAACGATTGAAATGGCATTCAATGATTTGATCATTGAATGGTTTAAGGTAGAAAAAGACGCAAAAGCGGTTGGACATACACTCGGCGATTTAGATGTGAGACAAAATTATGAAGTCACCGTCATTGCGATCATTAAACATACAAATGAAAAATTACTCAACCCCGGTGCCGATTCGATTATTCAAGCAAATGATACGATGGTCATTTCAGGCGAAAGAAAACACTTGAAGCGATTGATACGTGATTTTCTTTCTAGAGGGGGAGAGTGATGAATGGATCATTTAGTCTTTGAAGTTGGAACGGCGCTTATTCTCATCGCCATTGCCAGCTTAATCGCCAATAAAATTAAATTTTCTATCATTCCTTTTCTCATTGTCCTCGGGATGATTGTTGGTCCGCATGCACCAACCATCGGGATCATTGATTTGAAGTTTATCGAGAGCACCGAGATTATTTCATTTTTTGGTAGAATGGGTGTCCTGTTCCTTCTATTCTACCTTGGGCTTGAGTTCTCTGTCGGCAAACTCATAAAATCGGGTAAATCCATTGCAGTCGGCGGATCTATTTATATTTTGATCAACTTTAGCTTAGGATTGCTTTATGGGTTTATCACAGGCTTTGGATTCCTTGAAGTTCTCATTATGGCAGGCGTTATCACCATTTCATCCAGCGCCATTGTCGCCAAAGTCCTTGTCGATTTAAAACGGACAGCGAACCCTGAAACAGAGTTAATTCTTGGGATTATTATGTTTGAGGATATTTTTCTCGCCGTCTATTTATCTGTCGTATCCGGTCTTGTCCTTGGAGATGCCACGTCTGTTGGCGGTGCCTTATTATCTATTTTAATCGCTTTTGGTTACATGATGATTTTCTTTATCATCGCACGTAAGCTGCCAAAACTATTAAACAAACTATTCGATATCCGTTCAAATGAAGTATTTATCATTGTCATTTTTGCCGCTTTGTTCTTCGTGGCTGGTTTTTCAGAAACGATTCATGTCGCAGAGGCCATTGGCGCTCTCTTACTCGGTCTAGTGTTTTCAGAAACAGAGCACTCAGACCGCATTGAACATCTCGTTGTTCCTTTTAGAGATTTCTTTGGCGCCATGTTCTTCTTCAGCTTCGGATTGAGTATTGATCCATTTACATTAGGAGATGCCTTCTGGCTTGCGATCGGCGCTGTCATTCTCACCTTAATTGGGAACTTCACCGCCGGGATGTTTGCTGGAAGAAGAGCCGGTTTCTCTCATAAAGCTTCTTCTAATATTGGATTAACCATCGTATCAAGAGGAGAGTTTTCCATCATTGTAGCCGAACTTGGGATTGCAGGCGGGCTTGCCGCTACATTGAAGCCATTTGCTGCATTATATGTATTAATCCTTGCGATTTTAGGACCGCTAGTGACGAAAGAATCAAAGCGTATCTATCAAATCCTAAACAAAATCTTCAAATGGAAAACTGAAAAACCAAAAGTAAAAAGAGAAACAACCATTTAATTGAAAAGGGCCCAGTGCTGGGGCCCTTTTTTTATTTTATATCTATTCAAATTGCTGAAATGCTGTTTCTTGCTTCACTTGTTCTTTCGTATCCCCGCGAATGGTTCGGATGACTTTCTGATTGCGGTAGATCGATAGTTTTAAATTGGTCGCCGCTGTTCCATGAGAGTGATCGAGGTTCGTGAATGTAAAGAAATGATGAGACCGTTTGTCTTTAAACACAAGCCTGAAGTCGTCTGTCACTTTAAAATGCTTATCGCTCTCCCATTCAATCAATGGTTCATATGCGCTAAACCATTCCGGAATATTAGGCGTATATCCTGTAGCCAATACCACATGATCGGCTGTGATTTTCTTTTCTTTCTTGAGCTGCCATTGTTTCAAATGCAGCTCTACCTGCTGCTCATCCTCCATATGTATCGCTTCAAGCTCCGTCATTGGCTGAATGAGTACAGATGGCTCTTCTCCTGAAACGGAGCGATGGTACAATTCCTGATAAATGTGAGAAAGCGTCGATGCATCTATGCCATTCCTTAATCCTGCCAGTCTAGGCAATGTGTTCATCCGTTCTTCATAAGGAAGGGAATGAAAATATTCAACATACTTAGGTGTAAATAGCTCCTGACCAAGCTCCGCTGTCTCTAGTTCTCTAAATTCACTTGAACGTGTAAACCATGAAAGCTGCTGTCCTTTCTTCTGATGCTGAAGCAGGTCTAAGAAAATTTCAGCTGCACTCTGACCTGAACCAATCACCGCCACCGTTTCAGCTTCATGAAGTTCTTTTTGTTGATCCACATAACGGCTGCTATGGGTCACATGCGGCAACGCAGCTTCTGGCACATCGACAGGAATCATCGGCTTGCTTCCCGTTCCAAGAACGACATGTTTTGCACGATATTCAGAAAGCGCCCCATCTTTCAACCGCCGAACTTTTACAAGATACCCGTCTTCACAGTCGGTCACTTCTTCCACCTTCATCCCGAACTGACAGCTATCTAATTCACCTGCAACCCATGATAAATACTCATTGAATTCTCTCCGGGGGATATCAAATTGTTCAAATGTATAAAAGCGGTGAAGCCTGTTTGATTCATGTAAATAATTTAAAAATGTATACTTGCTCCTTGGATTAGCCATTGTCACAAGGTCCGCTAGAAAGGAAACTTGTAAGTCTGTTCCTTTGATGAGCATACCAGGATGCCAAGCAAATTCGGTTTCCTGTTCAAAAAAACAGCATGTCACATCTTCATACTCCTCTAATAAAGCGGCCAATCCTAAATTTGCTGGCCCAATCCCAATTCCGATCACATCCATCATATGTACACCTGCTTTATCTTTTTACCCCCTATATACCCTTTTACAAATGAAAAAAACACTGCGTCACCGCAGTGTTTACATGTGAGAAACAAATAATGACTCAAGGAATTGAATCTTCTCTTCCGTATAGTGCTCATAACGATCATTATAAGACTTTGGATCTTTTGGATTGGCATATTGCGTAATTTTTCCAGTTCGCGGATCAATGAATTTACTCGCAGCACCGCATCCGATGCCAATGATCGTCTGCACCTCTTCCATGATGATAATATTATACAAACTTTCCTGTCCATCTAACGAATACCCGACATTTTCGAGATTCCCTAAAATGTTTTTTTGTCTGTATAAATAGTACGGATGATAGTCATGTTCCTTTGTCCAAGCAACCGCTTCATCCATCATACGTGTGATCTCTTCTCGGTCTGCCACTTGATACTTTTCCTTATTGCGGGTCATTTCAGACGCTCTCTTAAAGGAAAGTGTATGCACCGTTAAAGATTCGGGCTTCAGTTCTTCTGTCTTGTACAAGGAATGTTGGAATTCCTTTAGCCCTTCTCCTGGCAGCCCGATGATTAAGTCCATGTTAATATTATTCATGCCATACTGCCTTGATAAATGATACTTTTCAATCGTTTCTTCCACACTATGGTGCCGGCCAATCGCTTTCAATGTTTCATTCTCATATGATTGCGGATTGATACTAATCCGGTCAATATGATAACGGTTGAGCACTTCCAGCTTATCAGGTGAAATCGTATCAGGTCGTCCCGCTTCTACAGTGACTTCCCGAATATGTTTCACATCTGGAAAAGAGCGATACATCTCCTCATACAGCAAATCCATTTCTTCTGCTGTAATACTCGTTGGAGTACCTCCGCCAAAATAAACAGTCGTCACTTTAATCCCATGTTCCTTTAACCATTCGCCCATTTTTTGCATCTCATAATGCAGCCCAAAAAGAAACGTTCCCACTCTTCCAGCTTGTCCTTGAATGGCATAAGCAGGGAACGTGCAATAAGCACATTTTGTTGGACAGAAAGGAATACCGATATAAATACTCACTTCCTCCTGTAGATCGTACAGATCTGGAATAGCTTTGATTTGACGATCAACAATCTCCTGCATCAAATGGATCTTTTCATCATGAATCAAGTAATCGCGCTTTAACGCTGCATGTGCTTCTTCCTTTGTCATGCCTTCTCTTAGCATCTTATGAAGTAATTTCGTAGGGCGTATCCCCGTAAGAATCCCCCATTTTTGCGTCATTCCTGTATATTCCTGAAGCAGATGTAAATAAACAGACAACACAGTGTTTTTGATTTGCTTCCAGCGCTCTTTTTCATTCAAGCTCTCTGGCATCTCTCTTGTAAAACGACTCGTCATATCTGATCCAGCAATATGGCCAGAAGCCTCCACCATACCGCCATTTTCTTTCCAATCAAACACCATCACTAGGCCATCGTTTGCTTCACCGGAATCAAACAGCACTTCACTATCTTCTTCAAATAAATTGGCTATATTGACAAGCGGTCGATGAAATCGTTCATCAGACAGCCCTTTAACTAAAATTCGCATCGTATCACCTTTATCTTCAAACTTGTTTCATTTTACAAAATTCATCTAGGAAAAGCAATGAAGAGAACAGACGAAGGCCCTGCCATTTCTTAATAGACAGGGCCTTCATTATATTATCGTTTAATATCAAATTGATGTAAAAAACCTTCCCTTTGCTGCATTCTAAAGTATTCTTTGATCATATAAGCAACACCCTGTTCATCATGAGAACGTGTCACCCAATCGGCTTTACGTTTGACCGAATGAGGTGCATTCCCCATCGCAACGCCTAAGCCAGCTAACTCAAGCATCGGGATGTCGTCTGTCCCGTGACCGATCACGACCGTATCTTCTAATGTAAAACCTAATGCTGAGGTTAAAAGAGAAAGTCCTGCCTCTTTCGATACCCCTTTGCATACAATGTTCATTTTCTCATCACTGATCTTAATCAGATCAACAGATGGGAATGCTTGTTGAATGGTTGTGTGGATTTCAGGCTGAAGTGCTGCCGTCGAATACACTTCAATGACAGGTGTGCTAACCGGTTCATCCATGAGCATATCACTTAATGATTCAACAAATTGAACGGGATAGAAAATGGGATCAGACGGATGAATCAACGTTTTTCCCATCAATTGAGACTGTGTTTTTTTCCGATTGCCGATTGAGAATTTTTCATGTAACAAGCGAACATTACAATCAAAGCTTTCAAGGATCTGCACAAGATTAAATGTTTTCTCTTCCGTTAATTTCTTCACATGGAGCGGCTCATCAAGCTTATCAGCGATAAATGCACCACTATGCGTCACAAGAGTTGAAGTCGGTATTTTCAACGCCTTGGCAATTTTTTGCGCGGATCGAAAATGACGGTTGGTGACAATCGTCACGTAAACCCCTTTTTTCTTAACATATTCCACAGCTTCTTTTGTAGCGGAATGGATTTTCCCATTGGAACGAAGTAACGTTCCATCTATATTGAGTGCAAGTAGCTTTTTTGACACTGAGGCATCCCCCTTCTTGATGACTGTACTTACGATGAGGATATGCCCTAGCTTATCGCTTTAGAACATGCAGTTGAAGCAGCCCTTGTTTTATGTCTAATCGCAAATAAAAAAAGCCTACCCCTAGGCTTTTTTTTTATGTATGGTTTGGATGCGTAACAATGGCGTGATGAAGCTCCCCATGATCCCCTCATCTTTCACACACCAAAGCATTGCTTATATCATATCCCCTTATGCTTTGCTTTTCTCCCAGAAGCGCTTCTCTCTCATTTGGCTCATCGCCGTAAATCCAAAGTGGAACGCACCCAATTCATCACGATAGCGCTTTTTGAAAGCACTTTCAATAAGTATTATCGCAGAATTTACGAGCTTCGACAACCCTTTTTTTAAAGATATACAAGTGGCGATATGAATGAAAAAAAGGGCGAATATGATCGCCCTTTCAATTAATTTTCTTCTGCATTTCCATAAAGCTCTTCAAGAGGCTTCATGATAATTTTAT
Source organism: Bacillus sp. FS02 (assembly GCF_024398395.1). Classification (NCBI taxonomy): domain Bacteria; kingdom Bacillati; phylum Bacillota; class Bacilli; order Caryophanales; family Bacillaceae; genus Bacillus; species Bacillus sp. FS02. The sequence continues at coordinate 925,897 of NZ_CP074101.1, forward strand.
TTAATTCACCGATGAGAACACTTATGCGTTGTTCTGCTTCCATCAACTGAGAGATTTTATCGTGCTGCTGCACAAGTGCAACCGTTTTTTGCGCTTGCTCTACTTCTTCTTGTGTAATCTCTTGCCCAGTCATTTGTTTTTGCTGAAGGTTTACTTGAATGTCACGGAAGTTCTCAAACATTCTTTTAGAGGACTCATCCCCATTTACCTCATCATAAAGATTTCTTAACGCTGAATATTCTTCGCTATGACGCAGTGCTTTTTCAAGGTCATATGCAACATCATAAAGATTTACAGACATGTTATGTCTCCTTTCTATCCGTTATCACCGATATGGATCGGCGGACACCACTCCACTATAACAAACTATGGCTTTCGTTTCACATATATACAATAAATTCATCGAAATTTCTCGATCTTGCCTTAGAATAAGGTGACAAAAATCGCTTGGACAGCACCGATCAATCCACCTAAAAGACCGCCTAAAAATGTGATCATCTTCAGCTCCTTATTAGATATGCTGATCACAAGCTCTTCCATTTTTTCAAGCGGGAAAAGTTCAATTTGTTCACGAATAATTTCTTCAAATTGGAGCTTTGCGAGCAGTCCCTCAAGCGCATTAGATGCGGCTTCAATCCCTTTATCAATGAGAGACGGAGCAAATTTGGTCTTAAGATCATCCGCTACTGCACTGATGTAAACTCCTACTGGTCTATCTAACAGCACCTTTGTAGAAAAATGTGAAAGCAATTGCTTTTTCACACTAAATAGAAGCTCTTTCACATTCCATTTTTTATCAAGCTCATGTAAAGAAAATTGCTTTACCTTGTCCCATTCTTGAACAAGTAAATCTGATAAAAACCTTTTTGTCTCTGCATTCTTTAAGAACTTCATCATTTCAGGATGTACGCGATCAATTAAGCTTGAATTCCCTAAAAACATTTGGACCATACTGCCAAGCATTCCTCGTTCTTTTAAGAAATCATCTATCATATGACCGAGTCTTGCTTTTCCCTCATCACTTTCAAAATAATGAATGCCTCTCTTTAAAATATAATCTGCGGCATCTGGAATTTTGGATGCAAGCTTATTTTCTACATCCTGTGGCAGCAGCTCAGACAACGTTTGCTGATCATACTTTTCAAGCAGTGAGTGGAGCTTATGATCAGTCCACTGATGAAGCCATGCGTCAGCTTTAACGTCAGCCTGTGAAAAACCGTATCTTTCTAACATGGAGAAAACCGTCATTTCCATATCAGCACCTTTATCAATATATCGGTGCACTGTCTGCAATATCTCTTGCCTTGCCTCCGATGATTCAAATCGTTTTTGAATACCCTCTGGCGTTAGTAAATGCTCCATCACCATGACGCCAACCTGCTTGGCTACTTCATCTCTCCTTTTAGGAATAAGACCTGGTGTAAATGGGAGCTGCTTCCCAAATAAATAATATGGCTTATACGGACGAAAGAGCATTTTAATTGCGAGATGGTTTGTTGCTGCCCCTATAACTGCACCTATCACAATCATAAAGATAAACGTTGTGAATATATCCAAAGTCGTCATCTACCTTTCAAACAACACCTGAAGTTTATTGTTTTTATCTATACGTATTATAGTTGTTGTCAAGAGCCCAAGCAAATGAAGCATTCAATGTGACATATGAGACAACGATCTGTCGTAATGATATAGGAACGCCAAGTTTATGTAAAATCAACAAAAAGTGTTTTTCAGATGTTAAAAAAAGAATTTGAAAAGTAGGTGTTGTTTCATGACGTCAACGCTCGGCATTGTCACTCTTTCTCCGAAGCATGAAGAGGCATTCACACTTCAGCTTGCCAAAGCAGCCTCTTCTTTTGATTTAGAAGTTGTTCGTTTTTCACCTCTAGATTTAAAGCCTGCTTCAAATATCATTCACGGTCAAAAATTTAAGACTGGCAAAGGATTTGAAGCGTCAGAATTTCAGATTCCTGACTTGATTTATGATCGTTGTCTTTATCAGCATGACGCACAATCAAAAAAAGCAAAACCTATCATGAATTGGTTAAAAAAGTATCCAAAAACCGTTTTTTTGAATACTGGAATTTCAAATAAAATGCGGCTATTCGAGCAGCTCCGTCTCCTCCCTTCTTTACAACCATACTTACCTGTCTGCTCTCTATTGACAGAGCCTTCAGACCTTCTCAACTTGGTCAGAAAGGGCGGATATTGTAAAATACAGCCGCTTTCTCAACAGCACGCAGCACCCTCTTGCTTCATTTCTTTAAGAGACAAATCACTCATTACTGTGCAGCTAAACGCTAAGCAAATCATCACCTTTTCACATTCAGAAGAGGTTGAGCGTTGGTGCAAAAAGTATATCGGCCGATCTTTCCTTCAATTTTTTAACACGAATGATCAAAAAGACGTTATTTTCAATGAAATTAGGATTTTTCTTATAAAAAATTCACAAAATCAATGGAATAGCATGGGGATTCATACAAAACCATCAGTAGAAAACAGCCTTTTAAGCAATACACAAAATTCCATTCATGTGGTAGCCTTTGATCACTATTTAAACTCATTAAAGCCACACATCAAGGAGCTGCTGTTAGATGATATTGCCTCCATTCAGTCATCTCTTCCAGCGTTTATAGACAAAACTTTCTCACCGTGTATTGAATTCGCTATAGACTTGCTTCATACAAATGAAGGCAGACTTTTCATCTCAAATGTAAGATCAAAGCCAGGACGATCCTCTTTTTTAAAAGCTTACCCTGAGAGGGAGAATCAATTGATTCAGACCATACTTGAACATGCCAAATCGATGATGGCTGAAGAAAAGGAGGTTCCTTATGAAGAGAAAACGCTACATCATCGCTCCTCATTCAGCAAGTGAAAAAACAGTACATCTCCCTGCTCAGTTTAAAGAGCAGGGGCAATTTTATCTATTGCTTTAGGTTCTTGTTTAGTAGATGATTTCACCATTTCCTATCATCATCAATCACAAAGGATTTTATTATCAGAAGACCTTTATCGCGCTTTACTCATTCCATACAAAACGAAAGCTGATGTCATATTAGTTCAACATACACTCTATATAGGACCTCTCATCGGCATTTTCACTGCAGGATTCGAACAAAATACAGCACCTTTAGGCGCAAGATCTTCCTATTTTATAAAACTGCTGCAATCTTGCAGGCAGCATGCTGGTTTTGCATATCTTTTTGGTACTCATTCGATCGATTGGGATAAAGGAATAGTAGACGGTTTGCTTTACCAAGAGGAGCGCTGGGTAAAAAAGCAGATGCCCCTCCCATCCGTTGTTTATGACCGGCTGCCTAATAGAAAGGCTGCTCAGTCGGCATTCATTCAAGAAACAAAACGAAAACTCATTCAAGACTACGATATCCCTTGGTTCAACCCTTATTTTTTTAATAAATGGGACATTCATGAACAGCTATTAACAGATGAAAAAACAAGCTTTTTCTTACCACATTCCATACGATTAGATCCTTTTGATGCTTTAATTAAAATAGAAACACTCCTTCATCTGCATCATGTCATTTATTTAAAACCAACAAACGGCAGTCACGGAGACGGTATTTATCAGTTAAAGAAGACGGAAAACGGGATCACTGTCTGCTCAAATAAAGGGAAATCCACTTCATATCATTCTGTAGACCATTTCGTGAAAAAACTGCGAAAAGATTGTGCAATGCAAGACTTGATTGCACAACAAGGCATTGAGCTTCTTCAAATAGACAATCAACCACTGGATTTCAGAATTCATACGAATAAAAATAAGTATGGTCATTGGACTGTTACAGCCGTTGCTGGAAAAGTTTCAGGAGATCACACTGTCACAACCCATCAACTGCATGGTGGTTCAGTAAAAACACTGTATGATATCTTTCCTGATGCAGAGAAACGTTTGAAGATTTTGCAAGAGCTCTCTGATACTGCCCTCGCTCTTAGTCGTGTGATAGATGAAAAAATGCCTGGTCTGATTGGGGAAATTGGTTTTGACTTAGGTATTGATCACTTGGGTGCTATCTGGATGTTTGAAGCCAATTCTCGTCCAGGCCGCGAGATTTTTCTGCATGCACCATTGAAAAACTCAGAATGGCTGATTGGGAAAAGAATCGTTGAATACGCATCTTACCTAACACAAATGGCTCTTACTCCTATAGACCATGCAAACGCCTACTGATGTTTTCTTTTCATGTCTCTGAAATCTGTGCTTTCCCTATGCTCTTTTCATCAGATGAGATACAATAAAACCAAGTTCAAGGTTGTTTCCGGATTGTCGTGTGTATTTATTGTTTCATCAATAAAAGCAAGGAGGCAATGATGATATGATTTCTCATTTTCAATGGAAACCTCTCTTTAAAAAAGCGCAATTACCTGGCTGGAAAATATCCTTTTTTCATAATGGTTCACACTATGAAGGCATTTATCACAAAACGGGTGATATTGAATGGGGCTCTCAGCTTCCGCCTCATGAAGTTGAACCAACCTTAAAAGAAGAAATCCACGAATTAATGCTATTCCATGTGTATGATTAAACTGTTTAAGGAGCCTCGCCATGTTAGAAAAACTAAAACTTGTTTACGGACACCATATCATCAGTTCACCAACAAATGATAAACAAATTCTCTGGTATCAAACAGACGAAGGCGAAATTTTCGGAGTAAACAAAACGGAGCTAACAGAAAGAGAAACGCTTCTTCTCAATTCATTCCTCACACCAATTGATGTACCTCATACGCAGGAGACGGAAGAAGAACAGAAATGGTACAGCTATCTCTTTGAAAACAAATCAATCACCATTGATCAATCTGTCCGTGTTCATTTTTTTAAAATGGAGCACCAAGCAGAACAAAGGCAGCAAATAAAAGAGGCTGTGAACAGCAGCCTCGAACATATTCATTTCATATGGACAGGCACTGAAACAGCTATGCTCATTCAAACAAATGCTACATCAGAAAATGGTCAACTTGAACAGCTACATGATTTGTCTCAAGCCATCACAAGTGATTTTTTAACAGACGTTGTCTTCATGCAAGGACAGCTGCATTTGCCGAATGGAAATTTAAAAATGAGATTATTAAATGAACATCAGCTCTTTTTATGGCATCTGAAGCAAGGAAAACTTAGGTCAGGGGTTGCAACATTTTATCAATGTCTACCTGCTTTCATTCGCCATGATACAGACATGGTTTCTGCCGCTATTTCAGATGCATTTATAGAAACAATCTTTGATCGGGACGTTTACCGGACTCTCACGACCTATATGCAGTGTAATTTAAATGCATCGCAGGCAGCAAAAGCGTTATATGTTCATCGAAACAGCCTTCAGTATCGGATTGATAAATTTATTGAACGGACAGGGCTAGATATACGGCATTTTCAAGAAGCGTCAGCTGCTTATTTCATGATGAATCTTCTCGATCTTTCTTAAATGATCCTATCATGAGCACCTTGCCTAAAAATGAAAATAAGATGTTGTGCACGTTGTCCATTTACAGACACCCTTCCTTTTTATACACTTCATTTATAAGTAAAGCGCTTTCAAAAAAGACTGGGAGGCTACCACCTATGGCTGAAATGATGCTAAATCAAATTTATAAAGTGTACGATAACAAAGTAACAGCAGTAGATAACTTTAATCTACATATTGAGGATAAAGAATTTATTGTGTTTGTTGGTCCATCTGGGTGCGGAAAATCAACAACTCTCCGCATGATTGCAGGCCTTGAAGAAATTTCACAAGGGGATTTTCTATTAGACGGCAAGCGAATGAATGATGTGGCACCAAAAGATCGGGATATTGCGATGGTTTTCCAAAACTATGCCTTATACCCTCATATGAATGTGTACGATAATATGGCTTTTGGATTAAAGCTTCGAAAATTTCCTAAAGCAGAAATTGATGAGCGGGTACGAAACGCTGCAAAAATATTAGGACTTGAACAATACTTAGATCGAAAACCTAAGGCATTGTCTGGAGGTCAAAGACAGCGTGTTGCACTTGGAAGGGCCATTGTGCGAGATGCAAAAGTCTTTCTTTTGGATGAACCTCTCTCTAATTTAGATGCTAAACTTCGAGTTCAGATGCGTGCCGAAATTTCTAAACTTCATCAGCGGCTGCAGACGACATTCATCTATGTCACACACGATCAAACAGAAGCTATGACAATGGCTACTCGGCTTGTTGTCATGAAAGATGGCTTTATTCAGCAGGTTGGCGCACCAAAGGATGTGTATGAAAACCCAGAGAATGTCTTTGTAGGAGGATTTATTGGCTCTCCAGCGATGAACTTTTTTACAGGAAAACTGTCTGACGGAGCCATTGCCATTGGGAATACGCACATTCGTGTACCAGAAGGAAAAATGAAAGTATTACGCAGTCAGGGCTATATCGGAAAAGATGTGATTCTAGGCATCAGACCAGAAGATTTCCATGATGAGCCTGTGTTTATAGAGGCTTCTGAAGGAACAAAAATTGAAGCAAACGTAGAAGTGGCTGAATTAATGGGAGCCGAAACGATGCTTTATTCTTCTCTCGCTGGTCAAACGTTTATTGCACGTGTTGATTCTCGCACAGATATTCAGGCAGGTCAGACGATCCCTCTTGCCATTGATATGAATAAAGCGCACTTCTTTGATACAGAGACTGAGCTCCGCATCCGCTCAGCTGAATAAGAAGACGTTCCACAAACCATCACCATTGGGTGGTGGTTTTTTGTATGTGAAAACAACATTTACCATGTTCTTTTTCCGTATGTTTTTTTCGATGCGAACCATAATATTTAGTACAAAGCAGTTACCGCATTGGGTTTCGCCAAGTGGCAAATGACTTGGTCATTTCGCTGGTGCGACTCCAGCAAACCCAACCAAAAAAATCATATATAAAAAGGAGATTCACATCATGGCAAATTCTAACAGTTCAAATCAATTACTAGTTCCTGGAGCAGCGCAAGCAATCGATCAAATGAAATACGAAATCGCTTCTGAGTTTGGTGTAAACCTTGGAGCAGAAACAACAGCTCGTGCTAACGGTTCAGTTGGTGGAGAAATCACGAAACGTCTTGTATCTTACGCTCAGCAAAACCTTGGCGGAACAAAAGCTTAATTTCATATCTGGATCATAGAAGGCACCTCTTATGGTGTCTTCTTTTTTTGGTTTTATCCCTCACCGATTCCTTTTGAATTCATATGATGTATTAGAAAGGAGCGGATCTTCATGGACATTATTTCAGGTGTGAATTTTGAACTTCTACAATTTGTTGGTCTCTCTCTATTATGTGAATATGCTCATAGTATTCGGTCCTTTCATCTTTATAAAAAAAGCATGACATAAAACTGTACCATTTTAAGTTCTTTTCACTTATAGTATGTAGTGGAGGGATCGATCAGATGAAAATAGCTCTTTTCGGTGCTCATGGACGTGTAGGACAAGCATTTCTTCGTTTCGTAAAAGAAGATGATCGTTACATGGTTCGCTCGTTAATTCGGACAAACCGGGAAGAAATGCTTGCGGGTATGTTTCAAGTCACCGGCAATTCCAGAAATCAAGAGGATGTCCTTGAAACGATTAAAGGATCAGATATTGTCGTGAGCTGTCTATCAACAGATGGTGATGATACTTTATCTGTTTCAATGGAGCATATCGTACAAGCCATGAAGCAAACAGGAACATCAAGAATTATAACGATTGGCACTGCGGGGATTTTAAAAGCAAGGCGGCAGCCTGAGCTTTACCGCTTTGAAACAAATGAATCAAGGCGAACCACTTCCCGAGCTGCTAAAGAACATGCCAAAGCATTTGAAATTCTTCAATCAACTGAACTAGATTGGACAATCATTTGCCCAACCTATTTACCAGATGGAGAAGTGACACGGTCATATCGCTATGAAAAGAATTTTCTCCCTATAGATGGACAGAAAATTTCAGTTGAAGATACCGCACACTTTTTGTATCAGCAGTTAAACTCAAAGGAATTTGTGCATCAACGCGTCGGTATCGCTTATTGATGGAAACACACCCAATGTAGCCAGAGAAATTCAAAAAGCCGAGGTGAAAATCACCTCGACTTTTTAATATGAGTATAAAAATAAATTAAATTGAATATTTCAAAAAATCAATTAAAGAGTAATCCAGCCTGATTTTGAATGAACTCTTTTTACTACACCTTTTCCTGTAACAAATCTAATTCTTTTTCCTTTTACTTTGTACTCAATGAAAGGCAATTGAACATCTATAAGATCGTATTTTTTATTCTTAGTTAAAAAGTCTTCTAAATACCCCATTTGCCAATATCCATTATAAACCATATTCTTAAGAGTACCTCGAGCACTAGGAGCTAAGGTAGTTATTAAACCAGACACTCCCGCAACTACTCCTGCAGGTGTACTAGTTACAAATACCAATCCAAGTACAGTCGCACTTGTGCCTAGTGCATCTTTTAGCTTGCTGTAATCTTTTTTATTAAATCCTTTATCAAAAATATTACGCTGAGCAGATGTCATTTTTCTAACTTGGCTTAAATTAAGAGTAACCCTTGCAGCATATTCTGAAGAATCAATATTACCTAAAGCATGAACTTGTCCAACCTGATTAGCAGTCTTAAATGATTGAATTTGTGATGATAAATCAGTTTTTGTCTCGACTACTTGTTTCTTTGGTACTTTTTGTTCAGCTGCTGATGCAGATGATGTAATTTCACTAAATCCAGAAATAATTAATGTTGTTGCAGCAATCAAGATGACGTTCTTAAATAACCTTTTTTTACTCTTCATATTCAATCCTCCTGTTTTTTGATACAAGAATATAATATCACAAATAAGAGAAAATCATATATTTTTGGATAAAAAAACTAAAAAATATGTATAAAAATTCATTAATTAACCATTTTACATATCTTATTTCACATATGTGATATTGATTCATAATTACAAAAATATATCTTCCTATTAATATTAAAGTTACTTGAGTTTCACCACTGAGAAAAGCCTCTTTCAGTTGAAAGAGGCTTTCTATATTAAAATACTTCATTAGCTGCTCGTCACAGCTCCCTTTTGTAATTCGTACATTTGCGCATACAGTCCACTTTGCTCCATGAGCTCTTCGTGGCTGCCGCGTTCGACAATTTCACCCTTTTCTAACACCAAAATCATGTCAGCTTTCTTAATAGTAGATAATCGGTGTGCAATGACAAAAGTGGTTCGTCCTTCTTTGACGACATCCAGTGCCCGTTGAATGATGGCTTCTGTTTCTGTATCAATGTTAGCCGTCGCTTCATCTAGAATTAAGATCGCTGGATCGTATGCCAGTGCACGGGCAAATGAAATCAATTGACGCTCCCCAGAGGAAAGAGTACTCCCCTTTTCAACAACTGGTTCATCAAAACCTTCAGGCAAATGCTTTAATAGTTCTGCTGCGCCCACTTGCTTTAACGATGTTTCAATCGTTTCTCTTTTAATGTCTTCATTTCCTAAACTGACATTGGATGCGATCGTTCCAGAAAATAAATAAGGATCTTGTAGTACAATGCCCATTTGCTTACGCAGCGTTTGGCGCGACTGATCATAGATGCTTTCTCCATCAATGAGAATGTCCCCATGCTGAATATCATAAAAACGCAGCAGCAAATTCATGATCGAACTTTTCCCAGAACCGGTATGTCCAACGAGTGCCACCGTCTGACCTTTTTTGGCCTCAAAGGTGATGTTCTTTAATACATTTTTCCCTTCATTATACGCAAAGGTAACATCCTGAAATTGAACGTGCCCCTCGATTTTCTTCTGAACCGGTTCTTCCACTTCAGTACCAGGCTCATCTAATAATCGAAAGACCCGTTCAGATGAAACCCTTGCTAATTCTAATCTAGAAAATTGATTCACAATGCCTGTAATCGGCTGGAACAAACGATTTAAATAATCGACAAATGCATAGAGCACCCCAATCGACACAATGCCCGTCGCGCTTAAGGACGCGCCGCCAAAATACCAAATGAGTGCGACGTATGCTAAGTTCCGAAGCAGATTCACCAAGTTATGTGAGAGCAGTGAATTTAAATGAAGCATCTTTCGCTGATATCGAAAGTGATTGTTATTCAGCTCATCAAATTCTTCTTTCGTTGCTTGTTCATGTCGAAATGCTTGAATAATCGTCATTCCTTGAATGGCTTCATTTAGCTTGGCATTAATTTCACTGATGATGGATCGAATGCGATGATTGTAAACCGACGCAAACTTTCGGTAAGTCATCGACCATAGGAAAATAATCGGAACAGCCACTAAACAAATGAGCGCCAACTTCACATTTAATAAAAACATGGCGATATAAATGCCAATCATGTAAATGGCACTTGTGACGAAATTCGCTAGTACTGTGACATATAAATCACGAATGGTTTCTGTGTCATTGGTAATCCGCGCGACAACCTTTCCAGCCGGTAAATTATCAAAATACCGAATCGGAAGCGTTTGAATATGTTCAAATACGTCCACTCGCATTTTTTGAATAATGCGATTTGCAATACGCTGGAGTAAATAGTGCTGCCCATATTGAAAGAAAATCGCAATGACGAGCATCCCAAAATAAAATAGAACAAGCTGCACCAAACCACTGATTTCCGGCTGATAAAAAGCGAAGATTTCCTCTTTGGATAAACGCTGTACCTGATACGTCTCACGCTCGCTCCCATTTTCAATGGTGAGCTGATCCCCTTCTATTGTCCGGCTCCCGTCAAAGCGAATCGGTTCATTCACAAAATAGTACCCAAATCCGACTTGCACGACATTGATTTGCTTTCCATCTTCATTTTGATTCTGTAGCCGGTCACTTCTTATATAGTTATTTCCCTGGTAATAAACCGTTTTATCTGTTTTTTCATTTACCTCAACATACGGTTTTTCTACACCTAAAATATGATCATCAATCATTTTTTTCCCAATGAAAGGTCCTGTCAACTCAGCACCAACTGCAATGATCAGAAAGATCAAAGCAACAGACAATACTTTTTTATATAGGAGTGCATAGGCAAGAAGTCTTCTCCCTGTTGTCATGCCTCATCCCCTCCTTCCAGCTGATTTGTCAGCTGCTGACGCAGAAATTGCTCTTTATACCATCCATCTTGCTGAATAAGCGCTTGATGGGTTCCCTTTTGAACAATACGTCCTTCTTCCATGACAAGAATGAGATCCGCATGCTCTACAGCTGATAGACGGTGGGTTGTAATAAATGTCGTTTTTCCATGACGATTTTGTCTTAAATTCTCTAAAATAGCCGTTTCTGTTTTTGCATCAACTGCAGATAACGAGTCATCCAAAATCAAAATGTCTGGATCAATTAATAAAGCACGTGCAATGGAAATCCGCTGCTTCTGTCCTCCTGACAGCGCCACTCCCTTTTCTCCAACCATGGTTTCCAAGCCTTCTGGTAAAAGGCGTAAATCCTTTTCAAAGTAAGCATCTTTAATCGCTTGTGCTAATTCAGCTTCTCTCGCGTCTCTATGACCGAAACGCATATTCTCTTCTACACTTTTAGAGAAAAGGACATGATCTTGCGGAACATAGCCAATCCATTGGAACAGTTGATCCAATTCAATGTCCTCAATTGGAACACCTGAAAACAAGATCTTTCCATCACCTGTCGGATACTGACGAAGAAGCTGTTTGACAATCGTTGTTTTTCCGCTTCCCGTTTTTCCTGTAATACCAATCGTTTGCCCTTTTCGTACAGTAAAGGAGACATCCGTTAGATTATCTTTAGAGGAAGTTGGATATCTAAATGTCACATGTTCAAATTGAATATCGCCAGGCTCTTGTAATCTTTTTGGCTTGGCTGCGTCAGTTACATCCGGTTGATAACTGAGTGTATGATTCAACCGGTCTAATGAAGCATTTCCTCTTTGCATGATATTAATCAATTCACCAATGGCAAACATTGGCCAGATCATCATCCCCAGATAGACGTTAAATGCGACAAGCTCACCAATGGTTAAATCACTTTGGAACACAAGATATGCGCCGTAACCGATACCGATTAAATAACTGATCCCCACAAGCAATTTCACCGTCGGCTCAAACAATGAATCAATGATCGCCACACGCATATTTTTTTGAAAGACATCGTCTGTCATTTCTCGAAAGCGATTCACATCTTGTTTTTCCTGTACAAAAGACCGAATCACCCGAACGCCGGCAACTGATTCTAATACACGATCATTCATATCACCAAATGCATCTTGAGCGACAGTAAAGCGTTCATGAATTTTACTGCCATAAAACGCTATCAAAATCGCCATCAGTGGCATTGGAATAATGGCCATTAAAGTTAATTTCCAGCTGATCGTCAGCCCCATCGTAAAAAAGATCATGAGCATGTAAGCAGTGGAATCGACTAATGTTAAAACGCCAAAGCCTGTTGTTAAAGCCACAGCATTCAAATCATTTGTACCTAACGCCATTAAATTTCCGGTTTTTTTCTTTTCATAAAAGGTGGGTGTCATCTTAAGTAAGTGGCGCATTAATTTTCCGCGCATCACACGCTCCATGACATTCGCGCCGCCAAATAACTGGTACATCCAAAAATAGGTGAGCGCATAGACACTGACACCAAGTAAGCAAAAAATGGTTACGTAAAACAGAATACTGGATGTTGTAAATTGACCAGACCGAATGTCATCAACTGCCTGACCTAGATACCTCGGTGGCAGCATTTCAAGCACATTCACAATGAGCAGCAGCGTAATGGCGATTGTATAGCGCCTCCACTCTTGTTTAAAGAACCAGCCTAATTTCACAAATACTGAAAACATGTTTGTCTCTCCTTTTAAAGCTAGCCGCTTTCTATATTTTCCTGATTGTCACCTTGTTTCGTTTTTTGAGCTTTTGTCATTTGTCTTGCCTTTGGCATGTTCACATGCTTTCACTCCTCTTCATTTAGTTGTTGATGCATTCCATTATTTCGAGATGCGAAATGTATACAACAAAAAAAGAGGCAACCAGCTGACTGGTACGCCTCTTTTATACATGATAAAAAGGCGCATGTTGACAAATACGCAACATACGCCTTGATTCATCCGATCAATTGGAACATACGAGTCCCTTTTCAATGACCAATGAAGGTGTAATTGTCACGTGAATCAACCCATTCATGCAGTTTGATTTCATTCTTCCAATGATGTTGCACATGACATTTCCTCCTTTTGGCTCTTGAATCTTTTTTTATCTTATAGTGGCTGTCACTATTTTGTCAATAAATATTTTTCAATAAATGAAATTTTCTAACAAAAAGTTCACACCCTTTATGTGTATCTTTTTCAGATATCGGGTATACCATGAACGTATAGACTCCTTTTGAAAGGAATGAGGACATTGTTTCAAGCTGATCGGATGGTCGTTGCGTTTGATGGACATGAAGACAGTAAGAAAGCATTAAAGAAGGCAATCGCTTTAGCCAAAACTTTGCATGCCAAGCTGACCATTGCCTACGCTCATGATGGGAAATCCAGCAGACAGGTGTTTGATGCACCTCGCCCAATGACTGGCGGCGCTTATATCGGAGGCGGCATGGCAGACCTTCAAACACCCCCTGTGTATGTACCTCATGATGAACAGCAAAGTCCCTTGATTTTTGAAGACCATACAGAAGAGGTCGTTGCAGAAGCAAGAATGCTGTTAAATGAAGAGCAGTTTGAAGCTGCGATTGAAATTGTTGAAGGGGAGCCTGCAGAAGCGATTATCGAATACGCTGAAGAGATTTCAGCAGACCTCATCGTCATGGGAGCACGTGACCAAAGCAGATTGAAAAAGATGCTCTTTGGCAGTGTGAGTGAAAAGTTATCGTCCAAATCAGATATACCTGTACTGATCGTGAAATAAATGTCATCACAAAAGGCTAAAATGAACTTTATTTTAGCCCTTTGTCTTCTTTTCAGCGTGATAGAAAACCTTTGCAGCCCTAGGAAGGACGAGTACTGGCGCGGAGCGAATTTGACATTCGTGAGCACCAGCACGCAGGACTGACACCGAATGCGAGGGTTTGTCTACACGCTGAAAGGCTGTAAACATCGGTTTACAGCCTTTTTCCTTTTACGAAGAAATAGATGCTTCGCTTTCATGCTTAATTTTTTTCTGGAACCCTTCCTGTACACGCTTCGTGATCTCCCCTGGAACACCTTCCCCAACTGGCTGACCATCTATCTCTACAATTGGAATCACTTCAGCTGTCGTTGAACTAATGAAAATTTCCTGCGCATGCAAAAGTTCGTCTTTACTCATGCGGGTTTCTTCCACATGACATCCTTCTTCCTGACAAACCTCTAGCAGCTTTCTACGTGTAATGCCGTTTAAAATCAGGTTATTTGCTGGGTGCGTACGAATGACACCGTCAATGACGGCATACACATTCGAGGACGTCCCCTCTGTCACAAAGCCGTCTCTTATTAAAATCGCTTCAAACGCACCAGCTTCAGACGCTTTCTGCTTTTCCATGACGTTATATAAAAGGTTTAAGCTTTTAATATCACATCTTAACCAGCGAAGATCTTCAGACAATAGAGCTTTCACACCAGCTGTCTGCTCTTGAATAGGCTTTTTCACTTGAAATGTATATGCCGTAATCTGAGGGGTAAGTACACCATATTGATGTTTACGAGGTGCGACGCCTCGCGTGACTTGAATATACACGCCGCCATCAATCACTTGATTATCTGCGACTAGCTTCTTCAAATTCTCTTCCATATCGGATACTGTACCTTGCAGATGAATGCCGATTTCCTTTGCACTCTTGAATAGACGCTCAGTATGCTCTTTTAATGTAAACAAAGTCCCATTATATACGCGGATGACCTCATAGACTCCGTCGCCAAATTGATAGCCTCTGTCTTCAATATCAACATGTGCATCTTTTTTTTCAATAAAATCCCCATTGTACAATACTTTCATATGGAATCTCCCCTTCGCTTTGCTTAATGGTTGAATCTGATGCTATCTTAGCGGATAAATGTAAACGTTTCAATGATTATTCAGAATTATTTCATATCCATTTGACTGGATAACCTTCTATTGTAACAAATATAGATTCATAACCAAAAAGATTCCAATTTTTTAGCATCTTCTATATTCATAGGCTCTTTTTTCCTGTATACTTACTCCATATGAGCACGACAAAAAACAGCGAAAAAAGACAGAATCCACTACATGATTCGACACAAACTACTGATTTATTGGAGCGATTGTAATGCAACGGGTTACGAAAAAACAGACACCTTCAAACACGATGCTGCTCTCAAAGGCGATTGGTCTAGTCATCCTGACATTGATCCTTTTTTTCATTTGGGATATGTCTAAAACCAATATGCAGGCAGCAGATCAACCGAATGAAGTGTCTGCGAGCAGTCCATTTCGAGACACAAGTACAAGTCTGAAAGCAAAAGATGATTCGCCAAAAACATTAGATGCACATTTTAAGATCAATCCAAACAAACATGTAACGGATCAAACGATCTTTTTGACCTTTGATGATGGCCCTTCTGCTACATCAAATCAGCTGTTAGATGTGCTAAAGTCACAGCAAGTGAAGGCCACATTTTTTATGCTCGGGCCGCAAATCAAAGAACACCCAGCAGCTGTGAAAAGACTTCATCAAGAAGGTCATCAATTAGGACTTCATGGCATCACGCATGATGTGAAACGCTTTTATCAAAAAAGTGATTCTCCTGTAAATGAGATGAAAGAAGATCAACGTATATTGGCTTCTGTTACTGGTGAATATACACATCTTGTGAGAACACCTTATGGCAGTTCACCAAACTTAACAGACCAGCAAAAAACACGTTTAAAACAAAAAGGCTTTGTATACTGGGACTGGACCATTGACAGTCTTGACTGGAAATATAAAAGCTCAAAATATGTACCAGAAGTATTAAATCAGCTGCAAGTGCTTGAAACCAAGTATCCGAAAGAGCCAAAAATCATCTTAATGCATGATCAGCCAGCTACCGCAAAATACTTAAACAGTCTGATCACACAATTAAAGGCGAAGGGCTACACATTTGAAGTCCTTGATGAAACAATGAAGCCACTACAACAATAAAGCAAACCCGCACCTATTGGATGCGGGTTTTTTATGATTTATAAAGCATTCACAAGCTCGCCAATTCGTTCGTGAAAGACAAGATCAAACAGCGGATCGAATTCCGTTTCACTTAAATTCATCATGACCTTAAAGATGGAAGGATGATGAGCAGCATCTTCTGGAATATATCGGGCTGGTGCCACTTCTAAGGAAGTTCCCATGACGAGTAGCATGTCCGTTTGCTGGAGCGATTTCTCCACTTGATCAAAGTGCTTCACCATGTCCCCAAAAAGGACAACATCTGTTTTAAGTACTCGTCCACATGTACGGCCGTCTGATGAAATCCGCTCACAAACCGGTACCTCTTCTTGTAATAAATAAGGCAGTTCGTATGTTGACCCGCATGATGGACATGTAGCTGTTTGAATGGAACCATGCAGTTCATACACATGCTGGCTTCCCGCTTTTTTATGCAGACCATCGATATTTTGCGTGAAAATATCCACGCGTTTTCCTTGCTTTTCTAAATTGGCTAAAAAAGCATGTCCAGCGTTTGGCTCGTACTCTCCACTCATCTTCATTTGAAACAATTCTTTGAATTTCGGCCAAAATTGATGCGGATGTGATAAAAAGTAGGACCGGCTCATTGCCTCCATGCGAGAAGTATCTTCTGTCCATAGTCCACCCGTTGATCTAAAATCGGGAATTCCCGATTCTGTGCTCATCCCAGCACCTGAAAGGACTGTAATATGTGAGGCCTTTGATAATCTCTCTCTTAGCGCTGCCACTTTTGTTTGATCCAACCACCATTCCTCCTTTATTCACCGAGCTGTTTCTCACCTTTTTGTTTCATATAAATGGTCTGTCCAGGGAAAGCAAATTCTACCCCTTCTTCATGGAAGATATCAATAATGCGATAGTTAATATCCTGCTTAATATCCAGGTTTTCAGACCAAGCCGTTGTGTTTGTATAAAAGTTAAAGAATAAGTTTAAATAGCTGTCTGCCAGCACATCGAAATTCACCATAATCGTTTCCTTATGAACCCCATCATGCTCATAAAGCATTTGCTTCAGACGTTTGATGCACTTATCAATGTTTTCTTTCGGTGTATTGTACGATACGCGAACGGAGAACGTAATTTGACGTTTATTCATTCTCGTCCAATTTGTGATCGGCTCCTTTGAAAGGGTCGAATTTGGCACGGTCACCACTGCTTCAGCAGGTGTTCTAAATTTTGTGCTTCGGAAGGTAATGTCCTCTACAGTCCCAAGTACACTTGGAGTCTCTACAAAATCGCCCATTGTAAAAGGCTTCTCTGTAATAATCACAATTCCTCCAAAAAAGTTCGCCACTGTATCCTGCGCAGCGAGTGCAAAAGCAAGACCACCTAGGCCAAGCCCTGCCACAAGTCCGTTCACATCATAATTAAATTCTTGTGCAATGACGCTAATACTCAGTGCAATAATCATAAACCGAAGAACCTTTGATAAAAATGGGGCTAAAATATCATCCATCTCTAATTCAAATTTTGAATTCACTTTTTGAAATAAGAAGGAAGAAGCTGCGGTTAGATTACAAAGTCCCCACGTCAGCATCAAAATAATAGAAGATCTATACAATTTGACAATGACATCCATATGGTGCTCAAAGTATGGGGCTTGTCTTAACGCAAAATATAAACCTAGTGCCACAAAAAACAGTCTCGCAGGTTTTTCAAACGCCACGACAATTTGGTTAATGACTTCGGTTTTAGACCGATTTGTCAGCTTAAAGAGCAGGTGAAACAAGTATTTCGTAAATACTTTTCGAAGTAATAAAAAAAGCAATAAAATACAAAGGCTAATGCCTATTTGGATCGCAATATCGACTGTAAAATATGTATCCATCCATTTTTGTGTAAACATCTCTGTCTCTCTCCTTTAAAACAATCCTCTCTAGTTTATAATATAACCTTCGTTTATGTCCTCTCTTAAATGTCTGACCTCTATATAAAAAGCCTCGGGACCTATCCCGAGGCATGATGTTCAATTATGAAATTTTGGCTTGAGACATATCGACGGGCAGCAAACTACTTTTTCTTCTGAGCCTGATCAAGGAGAGTCGCTTTAAACATTTCAGCATCCGTTTCGGCCTTAATACGTTCTTCCACTCTAATTCTCCCTTTACCCAATCATCTCGCCTCCTTTTCATCATTATAAAACATCAGAATTTTCAGTCAACATGACGAAAGCACTAATATTTTGACGAACGCTGACGATTTGGACAAAATTGATCGAAGAAAAATTGATGTAATTCAGGTTTACTCAATCAAAGCTTGCTCTATTCCTGTAAACTTTTCAAAATGATACATCAAGCTTTTTCGGTACATGAGGTTCCATGATAATACGGCGCTCTTCTTCTCCATATAGTAAAGAAGGAAAACCACCAAAGCATTTGATATGATAAGACCAGAACTTATGTCAGGGAGCTGGAGCAAGTGTATATTATCGCACATAGAGGGTCATCAAGCGCAGCCCCAGAAAATACAATCGCTGCGTTTGATGTAGCTGTCGAGCAAGGAGCAGATTATATTGAATTAGACGTACAAATGACAATGGATCAGCACGTCGTCGTCATCCATGATGATACCGTTGAGCGAACGACGAACGGAAACGGCTTAGTCAAAAGCTATACACTTGATCAGTTGAAAAAACTGGACGCAGGAAGCTGGTTTGACCAACAGTATACGAATGAACGAATTCCAACATTACAAGAAATTCTTGAAAGATACAGTCAGCGGATTGGAATATTAATCGAGATCAAACACCCAAAACGGCAGATAGGAATCGAAAAGGCCGTTGCCCGCATCATCAATCGGTTTGCCTATTCTCGTCATATCATCATTCAATCTTTTGATGTTCATGCACTGCAAAGAATCAAAGCATTCGCCCCTTCTCTTCGCACAGCTTTGATTATCAAGCCTGATGCATTTAAACTAACGAAACGAAAGTTAACGACATACAGCTCGTTTGCAAATTGTCTTAATATGAAGAAAACGATGATCAATAGATGGTGGATAGACCGCATCCACACATTCGGAATGGATGTGTTTATATGGACTGTAAAAGATCAAAAAACAGCGGATCGAATCAAAAAATATCCAATTGATGGTGTGGTAACCGATAACCCGCTATTTTTTCAAAAGGAGAAATGATGCAGATGAAAACTTATTTCGCCGTTTTTATCGGTGGATTGATTGGTACACTTTGCAGATATGAACTAAGCCAAACTGTCATCAGCCAGACATTCCCCTATGCAACGATGATTGAAAACATTTCCGGCAGCCTGCTTCTTGGTTTTGCGACAGGATACTTTCTATTTCAGAAAGGAAAAAAATATCTTGCAGCTTTGATTGGAACAGGGTTTTGCGGCGGGTTTACGACCATGTCCACCTTTTCTAAAGAGACAGTTCTTCTGTTACAGGCAGGGCAGTTCAATTTAAGTATGATGTACATCCTGCTCTCAGTCATTGCTGGAGTAGCCGCTGCTTTAGCTGGCCTGATCCTTGCTGAACGGCTCTTTCATCAAAATAAGCAGCAGAAAGGAAGCAGATAAATGATTGTTTTTTATACAGCTGTAGCTGGAGGGATCGGTAGTGCATGTCGTTTCTTCATCAGCCAAACAATCCAGAAAACTCCATCCCATGCCCTTTTCCCGTACAGTATTATTTTCATTAATTTATTAGGTGCAGCCGGTTTAGGTTTTCTCACAGGCGCTGTAACGTCCAATCATCCACTGCTAGTGATCATAGGAACCGGTTTTTTTGGCGGCTTTACCACATTCTCTACGTTTAGTGTAGAATCTGCGACGATGCTGATGCAGCGTCAAATAGGAAAGCTTGCTGCCTATTTACTTGTGACAATCATCGGCTCTTTATGCCTTTTTGCGGCGTTTTATCAAATAGGACAACTTCTGTTTTAAATATCTGTGATGGCAGCTAGGCTGATGAGCAGTTGATCCATCAGCTGGCGCTTCATTAAAAATAGTGTCTTCTCACTATAGCCGATTTCGATTGCACATTTTGCCATGCGCCAATCTCGAAAATACTTATAATCAATGAGCTGCTGCTCT
Source organism: Bacillus sp. FS02 (assembly GCF_024398395.1). NCBI lineage: Bacteria > Bacillati > Bacillota > Bacilli > Caryophanales > Bacillaceae > Bacillus > Bacillus sp. FS02. The sequence continues at coordinate 946,081 of NZ_CP074101.1, forward strand.
ATTTCATCCAATTCTTTTAAAGCCGTTTCAATACAAGCAACAATCAGTTCATACTGACTTTTCTGCTCTTCTAATTTTTGACGTGCCATATGATGATGTTGGAGAGAACTTCGCTTTTCAAGCTGTCTTTCAATATTTAAAATGGCTGCTTGATAGTTCTTGAAATTTTTTAAATGAAACTCAATACGTTTCATTGAGGTTTTTTTCTCCGTGATACTTGCTGTTTCATACCAGAGCATGTCCATCCTCCTTTTACGAACGTTTGTTCTTATTATATACGAACATACATTCTTAAAAAAGAGGCTAAATACCTAAAAAAACCTTGAGCTTATTTTTCGCTCAAGGTCATTTCATTTACTAACAGTGGCTCTTTTATATCAAGCCCTGTTCGTGTATTTTCTTTTTCTGATGATGTGACGCCTTTTTTCAGGTCGATCTTTTTCACATAGCGTCCATCCATCTCCAAGACCTTCATCCGAATATCATCAAGATAAATGGATTGTCCTTCTCGGATATCAATGTTCTCATTTAAGATTAGCCCGCCTATCGTATCAATTTCTTCATCATGATATGACATTTCGATCAAATCTTGAACTTCCTCTAATCTCACTTTTCCATCTAATATATAATGATGCTCCGCTCTCTTTTGAATGACCGGCTGCTCATCTTCATCGAATTCATCTCGAATGTCTCCAACAATCTCTTCTAAGATATCCTCCGTTGTGACAAGTCCAGATGTCCCGCCATATTCATCCGTTAAAATCGCCATATGCATTCGATCGCGCTGCATTTTGACGAGAAGCTCTTGAATTGGAATCGTGTCAATCACTTCAATCACTGGATAAATATAATCTTGAAGCTTCAGTTGATCTTTTTCTCCTTGATACACAATATCTGCAAAGAGCTGCTTTTTGTTGAGCATGCCAATGACATGGTCTTTATCCCCTGAAAACACTGGGAAGCGTGTGTACTTTTCCTTTGTCATGATCGCAAGTATTTCGTCTAACGGCATATCTTCTGGAATCGCACAAATTTCTCTTCGCGGTATCATAATTTCTCTTGCGATTCGATTATCAAAATCGAATATCTTGTTCATATAATTATACTCTGATGAGTTGATTTCCCCATTTTTTAAGCTTTCAGATAATAAAATCTTTAATTCCTCTTCGGAATGGGAATGTTCTTTTTCAGACCCCATATCGATGCCCATCATTTTCGTTAGTACACGGGCTGACCCGTTCAACACATAAATAAAAGGGTACATAAGGATATAAAATGCATGCAGCGGTCCTGACAGCCAAAGCGTCATTTTTTCTGCCTTTTGTATGGCAAGTGTTTTTGGTGCAAGCTCGCCAACAACTACATGCAAAAAGGTAATAATAGAGAACGCAAGTGTTGCTGAGATCAGGCTGATTGCTGAATCAGGAATGTTTGTCAAACCAAAACCTCGAACCAAAAGTTCTTTTACTGCCGGTTTACCGATCCACCCTAAACCAAGGGATGTCACTGTAATACCGAGCTGGCAGGCTGACAAATATTCATCTAGCCTTGATGTCACCTTTTTCGCCATGATAGCCTTTTTGGACCCTTCGGCAACAAGCTGATTAATTCTTGAACTTCTCACCTTTACAATGGCAAATTCAGATGCAACAAAGAAAGCTGTTAAAGCAATCAAAACTCCGACTATACTCAGATTAACAATATCGTCCATTTAACCTTGCTCTTTCTTAGAAGAACAAGGAGTCACCTCCTGATTGATGATGTTATCTTTTGCAAAACGGTTAACTGATTAAATAAGACTACTTTGAGGGCCCCACTTAACCACCTCCGGTTCACGTAAAATCCGTCTCTCTACATATATATGAAACGGTATTCATTTTATCTTACCATAAATAATCTGAAAATTCCTGTATCGCTACAGTATTTTAAAGATGACAACCTAAATTGATGGAAATGCCCTTTGTTTCTTCATATTGGCAGGAAATCTGAACAATTATCTTGTATTTCAGACTCGAATTATATTAAACTATTTTCATAAACTATAACGTGACGGTTAGGAGGAGATGTTCAGATGGGGCTGAGAAAAAGTATCGTATTGGTGAACTAGCACAGATTGCACAGGTGACGAAACGAACTGTAGATTATTATACGAATCTAGGGTTGCTTGCGCCTGTTAGATCTTGCTCTAATTATCGTTATTACGATGAACATGCTTTAAAACGATTACAATTAATCGTTCTTTGCAAACAGCAGAGATTGGCTCTTTCTGACATCAAATCCAGATTAGATGAACAATTCCCTTCTCAAAAGGAAGATCCTGATGAACTTGTCCATTTAACCTCTGATATCGATCGGATGAATGAGCATATGGACCGCATTTTGGCACGTTGTAAGCAGCTTCAGCCAGAACAACGTGAAAAACTAAAAGAGCAGCTTACTCCTGAAAAAATGACGGCTGTCCAATCATTTTTACTGCTGTTAAGTTAAAATTTTTACTAAACAGGAGGTGTTACCTTCGTTCTCAAAGTCAGAACGAAGGCCTTAATTGGACATAGTGAATTTACTCATAGTTGCTTTACTTATAGCTTTAACCGCGTTTTTCGTTGCATCGGAGTTTGCGATCATTCGCTTAAGAAGCTCAAGAATTGATCAATTAATTGCAGAAGGTAATAAAACAGCAGTTGCTGTCAAGCATGTCACGACTCACCTTGATGAGTATCTGTCGGCCTGTCAGCTCGGTATCACCATTACCGCCCTTGGGATTGGTTGGTTAGGGGAAGAAACGATTGCGCACATGCTTGCTCCACTATTTGTAGAGCTGTCCATTCCTCAATCAGCTAGTTCTATTGTCACTTTTATTATTGCGTTTAGTATTATGACGTTTTTACACGTCGTGGTTGGAGAGCTTGCACCGAAAACACTCGCCATTCAAAAGGCTGAGCAAGTGTCCCTTCTATTTGCTAGACCGCTTATGATATTTTATAAAGTGATGTTTCCGTTCATTTGGGTGTTAAATGGATCTGCTCGTTTATTAACGAAAGCATTTGGTCTTCAACAAGTATCTGAGCATGACATGGCGCACTCTGAAGAAGAATTGCGGATTATTTTATCTGAGAGCTATAAGAGCGGCGAGATTAACCAGTCTGAATTCAAATATGTGAATAAAATTTTTGAATTTGATGACCGTCTGGCGAAAGAAATTATGATTCCTCGTACCGAAGTTGTCAGCTTCCCGCATGATATTACGATTGAGGAAATGCTGAAAGTGACCAAGGTCGAGAAATATACACGTTATCCAATTGAAGATGGCGATAAAGACAACATCATCGGTGTTGTGAATATTAAAGAAGTACTCACTGCATGTATTAGTGGTGAATGTTCCACAAGTGATACGATCGAACATTTTGTAAACCCAATTATTCATGTAATTGAAACGGTTCCTGTTCATGATCTACTGCTTAAAATGCAGCGTGAGCGTGTACACATGGCCATTTTATCAGATGAATATGGCGGTACAGCAGGACTTGTGACAGTTGAAGACATCCTTGAAGAAATCGTCGGTGAAATTCGTGATGAATTCGATATTGATGAAATTAACGAAGTGCGTAAACTGGGAGAAGACCACTATATCTTTGATGGAAAGGTTCTTGTGGATCAAGTCAACCTGCTACTAGGTATTCAGCTTGATAACGAAGAAGTCGACACAATCGGCGGCTGGTTCCTTACACAAAAATATGAAGTCGAGAAAAATGACGCGATTCGTGAACAAGGCTATGAATTTATCATTAATGAAGTCGATGGACACCATGTGGCATACATCGAAGTCAAAAAACTAAACGAACAACTATTAGAAGCAGCTGAAGAAGGCGCTTCTTAAGAAAAAAAACGACCCTTGCCTTAGCAAGTGGTCGTTTTCTTTATCCCTTTTCGATTAACTTAGCTTCAAGTTCTTTGATTCTTGTGTTTAATACTTCTGTCATCGCACCTAATCTTTCTTTTGGCGGCAGATGATCAAATTCAGACAGCTCAATCGGTTCACCAATAATTAAGCGCATTTTCCCCTTCTTAAAAAGGCTTTTTGCATTAGAAGGTCCTTTGTACGCTGCTGGTACAATTGGTGATTTGCCGAGCTGCGCAATCGTAACGGCCCCTCTTTTTAAAGGAACATCTTCTGTTGTACGTGTTCCGCTTGGAAAAATCCCAACGATTTTCCCCTCTTTTAATAATTTAATGGGCGTTTTAATACTGCTTGGCCCAGGATTCTCTCGATCAACTGGAAAAGCATGAATCTTCTTTAAAAATCCGCCGATCCATTTATTTGCAAACAATTCTTTTTTCGCCATGTAGTGGATCTCAAACGGAAGAATTCCTGCGCCTAATGCAAGAACATCCACAAAACCCTCATGCGTACAAGCAATGACAAACCCCCGGTCTGTTGGCAGATTTTCTTTTTGATATACTTTGATTCCGCCTCGGAGAGCAAAAAATGCTTTGACGGTATAGCCTGAAAATTTATACATAGTGCACTTCCTTTGTTTGAAGAATGAAGGATTTGTTTCTATTATAACAAATTTTTTATTACCTGGTACTAAAAATTTTCTCCTGCTGATAAAATAGAGACGGTTCACTAAAATCATCTTTTCACTTAAGATGACCGCTCCTTCTGTATTCAAGTATGTGTTTTTAGGAGAGAATAGAGGAAGAAATGTGTCCAAAATTGTCGTTTTTTGAGTTTTTTTCCTGATTTGTTCTATTGAAAATACTTTATAAATGATGCAAATTTCGCTATGATAAGGAGAAATGATTTTGATTCGGCGAAAGAGATGAGTAATGTACGGCCTATGAGAAGTTTCGTGCAACTTTATGCCTTTCTTATGCGTGTATAACATAGAGGGGAGAAAAATCAGTGACGATCGATGAAATTTATCAAATGTATATGAACGATGTTTACAGGTTTCTGCTCTCCATGACAAAAGACAAACATTTGGCAGAGGACTTATTGCAGGAAACCTTTATGCGTGCTTATATACATATTCATTCCTACGACCATAGCAAAGTGAAACCTTGGTTATTTCAGGTGGCACGAAATGCTTTTATTGATTATGTCAGGAAACATAAAAAAGAAGTGACCATATCGGATGATCTCATTGGCGGCCTTTTACAAACGTCTGTACAAAGTCCTGCTGAACAGATTGAAATAAAAGAAGTCCTCAACATGTATTTGGAGCAGCTTCCAGATAACTACAAGGAAGCGTTGACATTGTATTATTTAAAAGAACTGAATTACAAAGAAGCATCCAAGGTCATGAATATTACTGAAGCAAATTTTAAAAGTGTTTTATTTCGTGCAAGGCAGCGCCTAAAAGCACTATATAACAGAGGTGTTAATGATGAATGAAGAGTTTAATAAGCGATGGGAACAATATAATAATGGCGAGATGAACGAGGAAGAAATGATGGCGTTTGAAGAAGAGCTCGAAGAAAATGAAAAACGCTTAAGCCAAGAACTGAATGACTCAGATTGGACAGACTTCTCCATCAGTCCTGAAAAACAAAAAGCCATTTTACAATACGGAAAAAGAAAATCCTATTTACGTATTTCTGTGCTTGCTGTTATATCTACACTGATTATTTTACCGCTTTGTACACTAGGTAGTTATCTATACTACGGCGTTGGCGGAGCAGACAGTAAAGGCAATCATTTTATGGAAACGGCCGCTGTAACAGTCGCCCTAACAAAACCGAATGTCGCCATTGATATGAAGGATTTAAAAGGGCAGGTCAAACTGTTTGGTATGAACACAGAACTTAAGCTGCAAAAACAAATTGGCAATAAAACAGAAGCCATCGGTAGTGAACAAATCGAAATGTTTTTCGATAAATTAAAGCAGCCTACGATCTCTTATTATGGCGACAGCGCACGTAATACGGAGGATTTCTTTACGCACCCATCGTCTCAGGCAGATACATCTAAAAAACAAACACTCACTACTCTAGACAAGCTACCTGAAGGAACAGTGAGTGAAGTGTATGTATCCTATGACAAAGCATACACACCGAAAGACGTGTATTCATTTGCTAAAAAATATGATATGAAAGTGCTTTGGAATGCGATCAAAACAGAAGATTCATTAAGTGGAAATCAGCGTCCAATCGGTTTTCCCGGGAAAGACTCTGAATTTTTAAAAGAGCTTCAGCACACATCAAAAACAGAGGTTGATCAGTTCAAAGATGCCCTCGCCTATGTCAACCAGCATCCATCCTGGGCAAAAACGATCTCTGGCAGACCTGAACTTGACCTCTCTAACCGAATACGCTACATCAATCAAAATGGTGTCACGGTTTACGGTTCTGTTGTCACAGGTCCTTCTAAAGAAATAGAGAAATTTGTGAAGACAAAACGCATTAAAACGGCCAAAGTGAGCGAGGTGGAATTATGGAATTGGTAAGAATTTTTAAAGAGCATAATGTGTTTGGCTGGATTTCGGTCGGCACCGCTATTTTATCGCTGCTCATGCTGAACCTCGCCATTATTAGCAATGTGACATTTTATTCGTTTCAAATGCTTCCTTTTGCAATGGCCGCAGTTCCATTCGGTGTGATTGAACTGTTCATTAAAAAAGGCCGCACTGGACCAGGTTTCCTAGGCGTCGTTCTGAATATTTTTGTCATCGTTTGTGTCTATGCGATCGTCTCGATTGATGTAGATCTTCAATTAGGTTTTTAATACTAAGAAGCCAGTCATACTTGACTGGCTTTTTCTGTACACTCTTATTTTTTGTTTAATTCGGAGTGCTTTCTTGAATATAAGAAATAGACAACAAGCCCAATGGCAAGCCAGATTAAGAAACGAACAAATGTGATGGTGCCAAGCTTATAAATGAGCAGTCCGCAAGATAGAATAGCCAAGATTGGAATGAACGGGACTGCGGGGCATCTGAATGCTCTCGGCAAATCAGGTTGTGTTTTTCTCATGACAATGACAGCAACTGAAATCAAAATGAAAGCTGAAAGTGTTCCGATGTTTACTAGACTTGCCAACTCATCAAGCGGAATGAATCCACCCATTAATGCTGACAATGTCCCAAAGAAAAGAGTATTGATATAAGGTGTTTTATGTTTTGGATGAACCTTTGAAAGAACCTTTGGTACCAAGCCATCACGAGACATGGCAAACATGACACGTGTTTGGCCGTACAGCATGACAAGCATGACCGTGGTCATCCCTAAAATCGCCCCAACATCTACAATACCCGCCACCCAATTTTGACCGGCTACTTGTAAAACAAGAGACACTGGATGGGATACTCCCTCAAAGTTCATAAATGGAACAATGCCTGTCATGATGGCACTGACTACCACATACAACATGGTACAAATCAATAAGGAAGTGATGATTCCTCTTGGCAAGTTGCGGGATGGATTTTTTGTTTCCTCTGCCGCAGAAGCAACTGCATCAAATCCGATAAATGCAAAGAATACGAGAGCTGCTGCACTTAACACACCTGAAGTTCCAAAAGGAACGAATGGTGTCCAGTTTTCAGGTTTTACATATTTCACAGCGACTAAAATAAAGAGCAGAATCACCGCAATTTTCATAATGACCATGATGTTGTTGACTCGTTTTGATTCTTTAATACCGAAGTACAGCAAGAAGGTGATGATCATTAAAATAATAAATGCAGGAAGATTAAAATATGTCACTTGACCCTTTAAACCACCTGGTGCTGCTGTTAATTCAACCGGTATATGAATCCCTATCCCATTTAAAAACGACACAAAGTAGCCTGACCAGCCTGCTGAAACGGCACTAGCGGCTAGCATATATTCTAATATCAAATCCCAGCCAATGATAAACGCTAAAAATTCTCCCATAGATGCGTACGTAAATGTATAAACAGATCCTGATACTGGCACTGTGGAAGCGAATTCCGCATATGACAATGCCGCAAATAAACATGCAAGACCTGCAATCACAAATGATAAAACAAGTCCTGGTCCTGCTGTGACGGCGCCTGTACCTGTCAGAACAAATATCCCTGTACCGATAATCGCTCCAATACCAAGCATCGTTAAGTCAAATGAACCTAATTCCTTTCTTAACGCTTTTTCCCCTTGTGTTGCCGCAATTAGCTCTGAAATGCTCTTCTTTCTAAACAACGAATTGCTCATACCATCACTCCCAAAACTTAGTATCCGTCTAAAGACGCCACCACTTCGTAATTCACTTTATTTTCTGAATATTTAGATTTAATTTAGCGCAATAAATTGGTGGCGTAAAATTATTATATATGAAAATTAAAAAATGAAAACACTTTTTTTCAAAACAGAGTGAAAATTCTCATTTACCAACAAAATACTTGTCAATATTCATGGTAGATTTTCTTCAATCTTTATTCAAATCATAGCTTGGCCTCTTCTATTTATTATACAACATACAAAATTATACTTTTTTGATATAATTTTTATAAAGTGAAAATAAAATTATTCTTTTGATAACTTGTCTTCACTTTTGCTTATTTAAAAGCCTTTAGACTCATAGAGAGCTATGATAAAGGACTGTTTTAGCTGCGCAAACGATATACAAAAAAAAAGAGACTGCCTAGTAAGCAGTCTCTTAAGATCCATTATTAATTTACAAATGTCTTTGCGCCAAGGTAAATTGGCTTCCAATAGCTTGAAGTCATATCGCTGATCGTCACACCATCAGAAGCAGCGTGGATAAACTTGTTGTTCCCAAGGTAGACACCCATGTGAGATGGGCCAGATTTATAGGTTGTAAAGAAGACAAAATCTCCAACTTTAGGTGTTGAGACGCTTTTCATTGATCCCCAAAAACCTTCAGTCGTTTGTCTTGAAATCTTTGTTTGTTTGTTAATGATATACCACATAAAACCGCTGCAATCAAAGCCTTTCGGTGTCGTTCCACCCCATTTATATGGTGTACCGTTTTGTGCTTTCGCATCTGCTACGAGTTTAGACGTGTTTAAAGAAGAAGTAGCAACTGTTTTTTCTTTGACAGGTGTTGGTTTCACTTTGGATGTCTTTTTCACTTTCAGCTTTTGTCCAATTTTAATCAGATCTGTTTTGAGTTTATTTAACGATTTCAGCTCTTTCACTGTCATTCCATATTTTTTGCCGATTTTAGATAAAGTATCACCTTTGACAACTTTATGAGTGGCTGTCGTTGAAGACGCTTTTACTTTTGTTGTTGTTTTTGATGTTTTCGTTACCTTTTTTGAAGAAGTACCATTCACTTTTAAAGTTTGTCCAACATAAATCGTGTTAGATTTCAGTTTATTGTCTGATTTAATCTTACTCACGGTTGTTTTGTATTTTTTCGCTAGAACAGAAAGAGAGTCACCTTTTTGAACCTTTACTGATTGTGCTGAGGCAGCTCCGGCAAATAATGTCGTCCCAAGTAGAACTGCACTTGCAGCTGTGATCAATTGTTTTTTCATTTGTTCCTCCTGTATGTATCTATCGTGATCCGAATTTTTATCTACTTTCTATTATAAGGATCGAATACCAGAAGAAATAGTCTTGACTTCCTACGACATTATGCTTATTAATTCGGCAAAAAATATTTTTTTTTAGGGTTCTTTTTATTTCATTTTTATTACACAATCATGACAAAACAAATGCATCTTGTCATAGATAAATCATACATTCATTTCTCTTTTTGGTTCATTCTATGTAAAGTGGACCTTTACAATTTTAAAGTGAACTTTACGGTGCTGTCATTTGGAATCCACACTTCTGTTCTACCATTGTAAACGTGAGAGCGATACATAAACAATGAGGAGGCAAAATGAATGAGTGTGTTGAAAAGCTCGAAAACGAAAATAGCTGCAATCGCAGCCGCATCAGTGTTATCGATTGGTATTTTTTCAGGAATTGAATTTGGACAGGCTGACAAAGCTGAGGCTAAAAAGAAACCAAAAAATGACGTACAAAATGTGATCGTGCTCATTGGAGATGGCATGGGAACACCTTACCTTTCAACTTACCGCTCATTTAAACACAACGGTGATCTTTCCAAGCAAACAGCGTTTGACCCTTACCTCACTGGCATGCATAAAACATACCCTGATGATTCTAAAAGTAACATTACTGATTCAGCAGCAGCTGGGACAGCCATGGCAACTGGTCAAAAGACATACAACAACGCCATTGGTGTAAACAAAAATGGCAAAAAACTAAAAACAGTATTAGAAGAAGCAAAACGCAAAGGAAAGTCTACTGGTCTCGTCGTCACATCTGAATTAACCAATGCGACACCTGCTGCGTATGCCGCCCACGATGTTTCTAGAAAAAACACAGCAGCCATTGCTGATGATTTCTTCGATGAGAAAATTGGCAAACAGCATACAGTCGATGTCATGCTTGGCGGAGGACTGATCGATTTTGTCCGCAAAGATCGTGATTTGACGAAAGAATTTCAAAAAGCAGGCTATCGTTACGTAACCAATAAAGCTGACTTACAAAAAAACAAACAGCAAAAATTGTTAGGCATTTTTGCTGACGGTGGTCTCGATAAAGCAATTGATCGTGATAAAACGACCCCTTCCTTGCAAGACATGACATCCTCAGCCATCAAACAGCTGTCTAAAAACAAAAAAGGATTTTTCCTCATGGTTGAAGGCAGTCAAATTGACTGGGCTGGACATGACCACGATATTGTCAGTGCGATGAGTGAGATGAAAGATTTTGAAAAAGCATTTGAAGAAGCCATTCGTTTCGCAAAAAAGGATAAAAACACGTTAGTCATCACGACAGCAGATCATTCAACTGGCGGCCTTTCCTTCGGGGCAGACGGATCGGGCAGCTGGGATTATCAGCCTGTCAAAGCAGCAAAAAAGACACCTGATTTCATTGCAAACAAAATTGTAGGGGGTATGAAGGTCGAGACTGCGCTCAAACAATACATCGACCTTGATTTCACAAAAGAGGAAATCGCCTCTATTCAAAAGGCAGCTGAAACAAAAGATCCTGTTCAAATTGATGATGCCATCGAAAAAGTCATCAATACAAGGTCTCATACAGGCTGGACCACATCGGGTCATACAGGGGATGAAGTACCATTTTATGCTTATGGGCCAACAAGCGAACAGCTAAAAGGGCTCATGGAAAATACAGATCAAGCGAAACACATTTTCAAACTGCTGAAAAACCAATAAAGTGCTAATCACAAAAAAAGATGTCTAGTCGTAGACATCTTTTTTGATCATTAAGCGAGATACTTCCTATGAACCCCTTTTCCATCGTATGAAAACATCACTTCTTTTCCTTCAAGAACTGACTCGATGTGCACACTTCTTCCCCATAGCTGATACAAATATGGAAGTACCTTTTCTAAGTATTTGAGATCGAGCTCAATGCCTTCATACCAATGTTTAATATAGAGTTCATTGTTTTTTAAATAGTCACCATCGATGACTGTCAAATACGGAAAGCCGCCATTGACCCTCATGCTGACTAGCTGATCACGGACTGCCTTCCATTCTTTATCAATGACTTTATAGTCTCTCCCCTGCTTTTGAAACAAGTACAAATCTTCCCTCATCACAAGGTCTTTCGTTAAGTAATTTCGAATAAAAGAAATGTCTGATTCAATTTCCCGCACTTCAAACATTTTACTGCGACCGGACCCTTCCGTCACTCCTGCTTTTTTTAATTCCTCGCATGGATGATCGTAGCGCTCTTCAATATCTTCAAAAATCTTCAGCCCTAAATAGTAAGGATTGATTCCTGTCTTAGATGGCTGCACGACACCTGCATTTAATTTGGCAAATTCAATCGATTCACTTGAATCTAAATCAAGTTCACGCATAATCCGCTGGTGCCAATACGATGCCCAGCCTTCATTCATGATTTTCGTTTCTAGCTGTGGCCAAAAATAGAGCATTTCCTCTCTCAGCATCGTCAGCACATCCCGCTGCCAAGGCTCTAGCTCCCGGGAGTGTGCCTCGATAAAGAGCAAAATATCTTTTTCTGGCTTTGGGGGGAATTGCTTGATCGTTTTCTTTTTCTCACGTGTTTTTGGTTCATCCATTCCCCACAAATCATCATATGGCGTTTGGCGTTTTGGTTTGTCCTCTTCATATTCATCTTCATCGTCGAGATTCCAGCTTAATTTTGAACGAACAAGCGACGGATCAATATGCTCCTGCAATGCCAATACAGCATCTAAAAAGGACTCGACTTCTTTTGTACCGTGGATATGTTCATATTCTTTAATTCGCTCTGCTGCCGCTGACATACTTTCCACCATATCTCGTTTTGTGTTTTGGAAACGGCAGTTGTTTTTAAAGAAATCGCAGTGTGCCAAGACATGAGCCACAATTAGTTTATTTTGAACAAGCGAATTGTTATCAAGGAGAAAGGCATAGCAAGGATTTGAATTAATCACCAGCTCATAAATTTTGCTTAATCCTAAATCATAATGAAGCTTCATTTTGTGAAATTGCTTTCCAAAGCTCCAGTGGCTAAATCGTGTTGGCATGCCATATGCACCGAATGTATAAATAATCTCCGCGGGACAGATTTCATACCTCATCGGATAAAAATCCAGACCAAATCCTTCTGCAATTTCTGTAATTTCATCAATGGCTCGTTGTAAAAGACGCTTTTCAGATACGCTCAAGGAAACCATCCCTCCTCATCGGACTTATCCCTACTATATGAGCGTACCTAAAAAAACATGATGTTCAGCCAGTTGTTTAGACGACTTCCATTTCTTTCATGGACTGCCCGCCGAACGCTTCAAAATGGATATTCTCTTCCGGAATGTCCAGCGCTTTTAGAATAAGGATCATTTCCTGTGTAAATGCTGGGGAACCGCAAACATAAAATTGGCCTTTTCCTTCGCCAATGACTGATTGAAGGAAAGGTCGGTCAATCCGCGTAGCCACCTTCTCAACCAGCTCACTCTTTCCATTCTTTTCAAATTGTTCGTTACAAAGGATAATACGCCCATCTGGAGATGAAGTGAGAACGTGTTCAAACTCTTGTTCGAAAGCGGTTACATCCTCTAGTCTGTCTGCATGAATCATCGTGAATGGCTGATTGTTATGCGACGCTGTTTTCACTAAACCAATCATTGGTGTGACACCAGAACCGGCACTAATCAAATAAACGGGTTCTTTTGTGTCATCTTTCAAGCAGAACATTCCCTGCGGCATACTCACGTGAAGAATATCGCCTTCTCTCATTTCATCGTGCAGGAATGTGGAGACATGCCCATCTCGTTTCACTGTGATGCGATAGTAAGATGGGTGATATTGATCTGATAAACTGTATTGTCTGCTGCATACATAGGCTTCACCCGGCATATCTACCTGCACCGTAATGTATTGACCAGCTTCATACATTGGTAGCTCAGATTCATCCTCTGGTACGAAATAAAAGGAAATGAGTGATGGAGATTCTTGTTTCTTTTTCTTCAGAATAAACGGTTTGACATCAGTCCATCCACCAGTTTGTTTCACATTTTCAGCCATCATTTCTGCCTCAATGGTGATGAATATATTCGCAATGATGTCATATGCAGCCTTCCAAGCCAACAATGTGTCATCTTCCTCTGATAACCCAAATACCTCTTTCATTGCTTCAAGAAGGTGATATCCGACGATTGGGTACTGCTCTTTTTTCACCATGACACTGACATGCTTATGGGCAATTTGTTTCACAGCAGGTAGCAAGTCTGCCAAGCGATCAATGTGCAGTGCAGCTTGATAGAGTGTTGCCGCAAGCGCCTCTGGCTGGCTTCCATTCATGAGATTTGTTTTATTAAACTGATTGAGTAGCTCTGGATGCTGTCTGATCATATTTTGATAAAAAACTGTCACAAGTTTTGTTCCCTCAGCTTTTAGAAGAGGGGCTGATTGTTTAATGGCATTCATTTGATCTGTGGATAACATCGTTATTCCTTCTTTCAAAAGATGTATTTTAAATACATCTTTATCGTAATGGAAGACAACGTATAAAAGCAATATTTATAATACATGTTTTAAATGTTGTCACATTTAGTACTTTCTCGAACAGTTTTTGTCTAAAATGTGTTACGATGATACAAAACTCTATTAGGTTTAGAGGTCGTCCAAATGAAACTTACGAATTATACAGATTTCTCATTAAGGGTACTCATTTATTTAGCTTCGAGAGAAAACAATGAACTGTCAAATATTCAGCAGATTGCCGATATTTATGGCATTTCGAAAAATCACCTGACAAAGGTCATTTACCATCTTGGAAAACGTGGTTATGTAGAAACGATCCGCGGAAGAAATGGTGGGATTAGGCTGGGGAAAAGCCCAGAAAGCATTAATATTGGTGAGGTTGTCCGCTATACAGAGGATGATTTAGTCATGGTGGAATGCTTTGATCCGAAGAAAAACAGCTGTATTATCTCCCCGATTTGTTCATTAAAGCACGTACTTCATGAAGCACTCACTGCTTATTTACGCGTTCTTGACCAATACACATTAAGTGATTTAACACAAAACAAAGATGCTCTAAGAGAGCTTCTGCTCTAAGGCGAAAGAATTTATTTCTTTCGTCTTTTTCTTTACCTCCTTGTAATAATAATTTATTTAAAATTATTATAAATAAATATTGACTATCATGTTTGATTCAATATAATTAGGGTATATAGATTGCTAGAAACCATTTTTGTTTACAGGAGGAGAAAAAGAATGACAAATTCTAATCATAAAAATTTGACGACGAATCAAGGCGTGCCAGTTGGAGATAATCAAAACTCAAGAACTGCTGGTCACAGGGGCCTTCATTTCTCGATGATTACCATTTGATTGAAAAACTTGCACACTTTGACCGTGAACGTATTCCAGAGCGTGTTGTTCATGCAAGAGGCGCCGGCGCTTATGGTGTGTTTGAAGTAGAAAATAGCATGGAGAAACATACAAGAGCAGCCTTCTTAAGTGAAGAAGGAAAACAAACAGACGTTTTTGTCCGTTTCTCAACGGTTATTCACCCTAAAGGTTCACCTGAAACATTACGTGACCCTCGCGGCTTCGCAGTCAAATTTTATACAGAAGAAGGCAACTATGATCTAGTTGGGAACAACTTACCGATCTTCTTTATTCGTGATGCACTCAAATTCCCTGATATGGTTCACTCTCTCAAGCCAGATCCTGTAACCAACATTCAAGATCCTGACCGTTATTGGGATTTTATGACGTTAACACCTGAATCCACTCACATGCTCACATGGCTCTTCTCTGACGAAGGTATTCCTGCGAACTACGCTGAAATGCGCGGTTCTGGTGTTCATACGTTTAGATGGGTAAACAAATACGGAGAAACAAAATATGTGAAATACCACTGGAGACCATCAGAAGGCATTCGCAATTTATCGATGGAAGAAGCTGCAGAAATTCAAGCAAACGACTTCCAGCATGCGACAAGAGACTTGTATGATCGTATTGAAAAAGGAAATTATCCAGCATGGGATCTTTACGTTCAGCTTATGCCGCTCAGTGATTATGATGAACTAGATTATGATCCATGTGATCCGACGAAGACGTGGAGCGAAGAAGATTATCCGCTGCAAAAAGTGGGCCGCATGACTCTGAACCGCAATCCAGAAAATTTCTTTGCTGAAACAGAGCAAGCTGCTTTCACGCCAAGTGCCCTAGTACCAGGAATTGAAGCATCTGAAGACAAACTGCTTCAAGGTCGTCTGTTCTCTTATCCTGACACGCAGCGTCACCGCCTAGGTGCAAACTACATGCGCATCCCAGTGAACTGTCCTTATGCGCCTGTACACAATAACCAACAGGATGGCTTTATGACAACAACTCGTCCAAGCGGTCATATTAACTATGAACCAAACCGTTATGACGATCAGCCAAAAGAAAACCCTCACTACAAAGAAAGTGAACCGGTTCTTCACGGTGACCGTATGGTGAGACAAAAAATCGAAAAACCAAACGATTTCAAACAAGCTGGAGAAAAATATCGAAGCTACTCTGAAGAAGAGAAACAAGCATTGATCAAAAACTTGACAGCTGACTTGAAAGACGTAAATGAAAAAACGAAATTACTTGCGATCTGCAACTTCTATCGTGCAGATGAAGATTATGGACAGCGTTTAGCGGATTCACTCGGTGTGGATATTCGCTCATATCTTCAAGGAAGCATGAAATAAATCTTCTTTTCAGCTGGAGCACCTCTTTTTAAAAGAGGTGCTTTTTTATAGCCGAAATACGTTAATACTAATCAAATGACCCGTCACTGGATGAAAATAAATTTCTGCATGTGCTGCAAATCGTGTGGAGCCTTCCTTCACGGTCACGCGAAACACATCTTTTGTTTGATCTTCATTCACTTGTGTACGTCCAATGTAATGATAATCGTTTAAAGCGGCGCCTTCATATTCATCTTGCAAGGCAGTATACGCAAGTCTTTCCCAATTCTCCGCCGGCTGCACGGCTGCTTGTGAAGATGGATGAACCATGAGACTGCCGAATAAAATAATTCCTGCTGCAAAAAGCATCCATAATTTCGGGTGCATGATATCAATATTCTCACTTTCATGTCTATTTTGTTTAGGTTTTGCTGGTTGGTTCTTTTTCATACATCAAGCATTTATTCAGCCTATAATTCCCGGTACCCTGTTTATGCAGACACCAACTTTTCCCCTGAAAAAGTCGACCTGATCCGAGCAAACTAATGAGGACTTCTCAAGGGAAAGGAGAAGGTTTAATGAATGTGGCAGATTATGATAAGGCACTTTATTATACGCATCGCTCGCAATGGGATAATTTACTTATTCTTATGGTACGTACGCAAGATGATTTGCTCTCAAAACGTATTGAGCATTTCTTACATGCGTATCAATTTAACCGGAACGATGCAGATGTTGAAAAATGTTTATATGGACTCCTGCAGTATATTGACCATGCTTCAGAAGCTGCCGTTGCTGAAGCATATGCTGAACCAATGTACACATAAAGGAAAAGGTTGATTTTCTTTCAGATTGTTGACATAGGGCTAGAATGAACTTTATTTTAGCTCTTTGTTTTCACCCTTTTACTAACCGCCTTTTATAAAGAAGAAAAGACTTCATGAGAAATACTCATGAAGTCTTTTGGAATGTCCACCATGACTGTTTACAACAGCTCTTTCGGCTGATTTTTTTGATAATCTACCGCATATAGAGCGGCCTGAGTTCGATCTGCCAGCTCTAACTTTGATAACACATGAGACACGTGAGTTTTCACAGTCTTTTCAGAAATAAAAAGCGATGAGGCGATTTCTTTGTTACTTTTCCCTTTTGCGATTTCAAATAAGACATCACGTTCTCTATTGGTCAGTTCGTTCATCAATGCCCATTTCTGCTCTTTAGGTTCTGTTAGATGCTGGACAAGAAACGCTGTAATATGACCATCTAGCTGGTACGTACCATTTTGCACCTCAATCATTGTCGTGAGAAGCTTTTCAGGTGCTACATCCTTGAGCTGATAAGCCTTCGCTCCCGCTTGGATAGCAGGGATGACATAGTCCTTATCTGCATAGCTTGTCAGAATGACAATGCGGACATCCGGCATATCCAGCGTCATTTGCTTTGTCGCCTCAATCCCATTCATTACAGGCATAGAAAGATCCATCAAGACAATGTCAGGCTTTGTCTGCCTCACTACCTGTAGTGCCTCTTCTCCATTGGATGCTTCTCCAACGATGTCCACATCTGGCTGAGTTTGCAAGAAAAAGACCAGCCCTTTTCGGACAATGTGATGATCATCTGCAATGACTACCCTCATGACAATCCCTTCCTTTCTTGAGAAAATGGTACTTTCACATCAATCGTCGTTCCCTTCCCTAGCTCAGAATTGATGCAAAATGTACCACCTGCTCTTCGGATACGGTCAGCCATCCCTTTCAGCCCAAATGAAGGAAGACTCATTTGTTCATCATACTGAAATCCCTTTCCCTGATCGATGATTTTCATACCAAACGTATCTCCTGATTGCTCCAGTTTGACCTCTACTTTCTCAACGCCCGCATGCTTTTGGCAATTATTTAGAGCTTCTTGGCATACGCGAAATAAGGTTTCGTGCTTTGAATGATCTATTTCCATACAGCCTGATAAAGACAATGAACAATTTAGACCTAAAAGCTGTGCATACTCTTCAATCGCTGTCGTAAATCCTTTTTCAAGCCCTTTTGGTCTTAACTGCCAGATGAGTGAACGCATTTCAATGAGGGCATCTTGTGATAAATGCTGAATAAAATCAATCATTTCACCTAATTTTTGATCACTTGTCATTTGACGCGCTGCCTTTGCAGTCAAACTCACGGAAAACAGCATTTGATTCACAGAATCGTGTAAATCCTGCGCAAGCCGGTTTCGTTCTTCTAAAAGTGCATGCTGCTGCTCATTTTGCACAAGCTTCATGCGCTGAATAGCCGTACCAATTTGCAGTGCAATACTTTCAAGCAGATTCAGCTCCTCCTGTGTAAATGTGACCTTCCCTTTTGCCGCCACATTTAATAAGCCAAACGTACGCTTACATGCTTGGAGCGGAACGGTTGCATGATGGGTAATTCCTTCTGTATCTCCAAGCTTTTGCTCAATCGCCGTTTCAATCCGTTTACAATTGATGATATTGGTCGCTGATTGCAGTGAACCTTTTGTGTATCGATTGATGCAATAGCAATCGTTTTGACACATGAGCTCTTTTTGATGCTTTGCCAGCGCTTCAGGTAAACATACTTCTGCCATTAGTTCATACGATCCGTCTTCTTCTATAAAATAAATCCATGCTGTTTGAAAGCCTGTCACTTCCATAAGCATATGAAGCACTTCATGAAGCGTTTCCTTCATTTCCATCCCTTCATTTAGCTTTTCAGCAATTTCTTTTAACGTTTTTAATGTTTTGACTTTTTCTTGGTAATCTCCCATCGTGTGTACCCCCGGCTTTTACTGCCTCTCTGATCAATATGTTGATTATACCATGAGCATCTGTGCGGCTCTTTCTCAAAAAGGATGATTTTTTCTCATCCTTTTGACTGAGAAAAAGCCATCATGCATGACATGATGGCTTTGTGATGTTTTATTTAGCTGTTTCTTCCACAATGTCATAGACGACTTTCATGACTTCTTCTGATAAGTGTTTCAGCTTTTCTTCGCTGTCTGTTAACGATGTGCCTTTGACTGCAATATAAAATTTGACTTTAGGCTCCGTACCAGAAGGTCGTAAACAAAACCATGAGCCATCTTCAAGGAAATATTTCAGGACGTTTGATGCCGGCAGATGAATCGTTTCTTCTTTCTTTTCAGCCACAAGGTGCCTTTGACTTGATTGATAATCCTCAATGACCGTAATGCGCTGACCAGCGATAGAAGTTGGTGGGTTTGATCTAAAGGTATGAAGAATAGCAGAAATCTGCTCCGCTCCTACTTTCCCCTTTAAGGTTAATGACTTTAAGCCTTCTCTGTAAAATCCAAATTCCTTAAAAATATCAACAAGCGCATCATATAATGACTTGCCTTGTTTCTTATAAAAGGCTGCGACTTCAACTGCTAATAACGCCGCTTGAACTGCATCTTTATCTCGTGCAAAATCACCGATCAAATAGCCGTAGCTTTCTTCATAGCCGAATTGAAACGTGTATTCTCCGCTTTCCTCAAACTGCTTGATTTTTTCCCCTATAAATTTAAAGCCAGTGAGCGTATCAATCGTGTCAGCTCCAAATGCTGAGGCAACAGCGCGCCCAAGCTCACTTGTCACAATCGTTTTCATCACAACGGGGCGAGGCGGTAGCTGACCTAGTTTTTGTTTTTCAGATAATAAATAATGAAGTAGTAAGGCGCCTGTTTGGTTGCCGGTCAAAACGGTAAATTCTCCATCATGATTTTTCACAGCAATACCCAATCGATCTGCATCTGGATCTGTCGCAATCAACATATCAGCATTTTGCTTTTCGCCAAGCTTGATGGCATATTCAAAAGCGGCATGCTCCTCTGGATTTGGAGACGTAACCGTCGAGAATTGCGGATCTGGTTTTTCCTGTTCAGGTACAACCGTCACATGCTTATAACCAAAGGCCTGAAGTCCGTTTCGGACAGGTTTATTCGCCGTCCCGTGAAGCGGGGTAAACACCACTTTGACATCGACTTCTTTTGCAAGCTCAGGGTGCACACGAATGGTTTTTAATTTTTCCATATACGCTTGATCGATTTCTTCACCAATCATGCGGATCAAACCATTTTGCTTCAATACTTCTTCTGATTCCACTGAAATGGCTAATTCATTTTCGATGGCATCTACTTCTTTAATGACTTGATCTGCTTCAAATGGGGGCATTTGGCCTCCATCTTCTCCATAAACTTTATAGCCATTATATTCTGGCGGATTGTGACTTGCTGTCACAACAATCCCTGCAAAGGCATTCAGTTCTCGAACTGCAAAAGAGAGTTCTGGTGTCGGACGCAGTTCGTCAAATACGTATGTTTGAATGCCATGTGAAGCAAGTGTTTTGGCCGCTTCCATCGCAAATTCAGGAGATTTATGGCGTGAATCATAGGCAATGGCGACGCCTCTTTTTTTTGCATCCTCTCCATGTGCTGCAATATACGCAGCAAGACCAGCAGATGCTTTTCGAACAGTGTAAACATTCATTCGGTTCGTTCCAGCACCAATTTCTCCGCGCATTCCTCCAGTACCAAACTCAAGATTTTTGTAGAAGCAGTCTTCAAGCGCTTGATGATCATCTTGATGTGCCTCCAGCCATTCCCTTAGTTCAGTATCCAGGTGCTTCTCATTGATCCAACGCTCATAATTCGTATTCCAACTCATGGTCGTCCTCCCAGCTCTTATCATCAATAAAATAACATCTACTGTTATTTTATATGGAATTATCCTTCATGTCATGTTATATCATGAACATATGAAAAAACGATGAACAAAATAAAAAAAGCCGATACACGATCGGCTTTTTACTTATTCAGCATCAAGCGGTACGACTGCTTCATGGAATAGTCGGTCTAATTCAGTTTGATGTTTCTGTTTTGTCGCTTCATCCCAGCCAAAACGATCTGCCATATAGTCAACAACAGGCTGTGCATACGTTTTTGCCCAATTGATATTAAATAATAGGCTGCCTGTTCTTCTCAAGAAGAAATCGACAGGTGTTACAGCCAATTCTTCTTCGATCGCATAGACAAGTTCAGCCAACACATATGCGGGAATGTTTCGTTTGTCTGCTTCCCCTTGAAGCTGCTCTACACGCTTGAAGACATTGCTGACGTTTGAGCCATATTTCTCAGCTAATTTTTGTGCAATCGGTTCTGTCAAACCAACGGATGCTCCTTCTGCCGTTTTCGCTTGAACAAAGGATGCCATATTTTTCGAACCGCCTACATGCCCACCTGAAATTGGCATATGTTTCGTTTTACATGGTCCGAAATCTTTTCCAGTTTCCTCTTTCAGTCCATCACGTACAAGATTCACAATGTGTTCAGCCATTTTACGGTAACCTGTTAATTTACCGCCGGCAATCGTGATTAAGCCTGAAGATGATGTCCATACCTCATCTTTACGAGAAATTTCTGAAGGATCTTTTCCTTCTTCATGAATGAGTGGACGAAGACCAGCCCAGTTAGATTCAACGTCTTTCTCTGTAATGTTAAGATCTGGGAACATATATTGAATGGCTTTGATCACGTAATCACGATCTGCTTTTGTCATACGCGGATGTTCCAGCTGTTTTTTGTAAACGGTATCTGTTGTTCCCACGTATGTTTTTCCTTCTCTTGGAATCGCAAAGACCATTCGTTTATCAGGTGTGTCAAAGTAGATTGCTTGTTTTAATGGGAAAACAGATTGATCAAATACTAAGTGAATTCCTTTTGTATGCTGTAAATGTTTCCCCTCTTTTGAGTGGTCCTTGTCTCTTAGCTGATCGACCCATGGACCAGTCGCATTGACGATTTTTTTCGCATATACATCGTATGTTTTCTGTGTTGTGACATCTTCAATGACAACACCGACAACTTTGCCTTTATCATAAATAAATTCTTTTACTTTCGCATAGTTGACCGCTTCTGCCCCGAATTTCACAGCCTCTTTCATGACTTCAATTGTCAGACGTGCATCATCTGTACGGTATTCAACATAGTAGCCCCCGCCTTTTAAGCCATCCTTTTTCACAAGTGGTTCTTTTGCAAGTGTCTCTTTTGCACTTAGCATACTTCTGCGTTCACTATGCTTAACGCCAGCTAAAAAGTCATATACTCTAAGTCCGATTGAAGTTGAAAACTTACCGAATGTCCCGCCTTTATGCATCGGAAGAAGCATCCATTCTGGCGTTGTCACATGAGGACCGTTTTCGTATACGATGGCACGCTCTTTACCGACCTCTGCGACCATTTTCACTTCAAATTGTTTTAAATAACGAAGTCCACCGTGCACTAGTTTCGTTGAGCGGCTAGACGTACCTGCTGCGAAATCCTGCATTTCCGCAAGACCGACACGCATTCCGCGTGAAGCCGCATCAAGTGCCGTACCTGCGCCTGTAATACCCCCACCAATGATAAACACATCATATGGTTTTTTTGTCATGTCCTGAAGCATTTGTTCTCTTTCTAAGCTAGAAAAAGTCATCTCTTGTTCCTCCCATGTTGTACGGTAAAGAAAAAGAGACCGCAAACACCCAAAGCGTATTTCTACACTTCGGTGCTTGCGGTCTCTCCAGTTCTCCAACCGTTCTATTAACTTACTTGAAGTATACCATACTTTTTGTTTATTTGAAAGCTTGAGCTGCTTTTACGGCCTTTTTCCACCCGCTGTATAACGAGTCACGGCTGTCTTCTTCCATTTTAGGTTCAAAGCGCTTGTCAAGGTTCCATTGTTTTGCAATGTCTGAACGGTCGTTCCAGAAGCCAACTGCTATTCCCGCAAGATAGGCCGCACCGAGTGCCGTCGTTTCATTAATTTCTGGACGTTCTACTGGTACATCGAGCAAATCACTTTGGAAGCCCATTAAGAAATCATTCTTTACAGCCCCGCCATCGACGCGCAATGTTTTAAGTGAGATGTTTGAATCTTTTTCCATCGCATCTAAAACATCTTTCGTTTGATAAGCAAGTGATTCTAACGTTGCACGAACAAAGTGCTCTTTAGAAGTACCGCGTGTTAAACCGAATACAGCGCCTCGGACATCACTATCCCAATATGGTGTGCCTAAACCAACGAATGCTGGTACGACATATACGCCGTCTGTTGACTCAACGCGCTCAGCATAAGCTTCACTGTCTTTTGAGTCTTTAAACATTCTAAGTCCATCACGCAGCCACTGGATCGCTGAGCCAGCAACGAAAATACTTCCTTCTAAAGCATATTCAACTTTGCCGTCAATGCCCCATGCAATCGTCGTTAACAATCCATGATCCGACTTAATTGCTTTTTCCCCTGTATTCATCAACATGAAACATCCTGTACCATATGTGTTCTTCGCCATTCCTTCTTCAAAGCAAGCCTGACCGAATAACGCAGACTGCTGATCTCCTGCCGCTCCTGCAATCGGAATATTTTTACCGAAGAAGTGATAGTCTGTTGTTTCACCATAAATGTGTGATGATGGTTTGACGTCTGGCAGCATGGAAGCTGGAACACCTAAGATATCAAGGAGTTCTTCATCCCATTTCAGATCGTAAATATTGAACATTAACGTTCTTGATGCATTTGAATAATCTGTCACGTGTGATTGACCGCCAGTCATTTTCCAAATGAGCCATGTATCAATTGTGCCAAACAGCAAGTCACCATTTTCTGCTTTCTCACGAGCACCTTCTACATTGTCTAAAATCCATTTCACTTTAGTACCTGAGAAATAAGCATCAATCAGAAGACCGGTTTTATTTCTAAACGTTTCATCGTGTCCTTGCGCTTTTAGCTCATCACATATACCCGATGTTTGTCGTGACTGCCAAACAATTGCATTGTAAACAGGTGCGCCTGTATGTTTATCCCAAACGACAGCTGTCTCACGCTGGTTCGTAATTCCGATACCGGCGATTTGATCTGCTTCAATTCCTGATTCGATTAAAGCAGTTGAAATAACTGATAGAACAGAGCTCCAAATTTCATTTGCATTGTGTTCTACCCAGCCTGGGTTCGGAAAATATTGATTGAATTCCTTCTGAGCTGTATGGGCAATTTTACCTTCTTGATCAAATAAGATCGCTCTTGAGCTTGTTGTCCCTTGATCTAATGCGAGAATATATTTTTCTTTTGCCATGGTGTTTTCCTCCCCTTACATACTTTCATTGACAGCATTTGTCTGGTTTTTCGTAGAAACATAGAGTCCTAACAATACCACAACTAAAATAACGCTTACAATCCAAAAGGCTGGTGTGACGTTCGCTTTAAAGGCTGCATTATAGAAAACACCGCCAAATGCACCGCCCAAAATTGGACCAACAACAGGAACCCAAGCATATTTCCAATTTGATGGACCTTTACCTGGAATCGGCAGAATGGCATGTGCGATTCTTGGACCTAAATCACGTGCAGGGTTAATTGCGTAACCAGTTGTACCACCTAATGAAAGACCAATCGCAACAATTAAGAAACCAACAATCAACGGATTGACTCCGTCTGCAAATTTATTTGCACCAATCGCTAAAATTCCTACCACCAATACAAATGTACCAATGACTTCACTGAGCACGTTTGCAAAAGTATGCGGAATCGCAGGACCAGTTGAGAATACGCCTAGTTTTGCACCTGGATCGTCTGTCGCTTTCCAGTGCGGTAAGTAATGTAAGAAGACAATAATAGCTCCGAGTAATGCGCCAAGCATTTGACCGACAATATACATTGGAACATCAGCCCAAGGAAAACTTCCTTCTAATGCAAGACCTATTGTCAGCGCCGGGTTTAAATGTGCACCGCTAATTCCTCCAGTGGCATAAGCTGCAATCGCTACTGCAAATCCCCATCCGAAAGCGATTACAATCCAACCGGACTGATAAGCAAGCGATTTCTTTAAACTGACTGCCGCACACACACCGCCTCCAAAAATAATCAGAAGCATTGTACCAACGACTTCACCCCAAAATGGTGTCATGAAAAATTCCTCCTCTGGTTCAGTTGCCATCCCCTATAAATGTGTAGAAAAGATACAGAAAAAAAGATCCACAACAAACATACTTTACATCAGGGTCATTTGTCACCTAGTAAAGCGTCGTTGTGGATCTCCATTTCTCCATCACATGATATTAACTTAGTGCTATAGTATCAGAGGATGAAAACGTTGTCAATCAATTTTCACATTTTATCTTTTTCACTTTTGGAATGCTTTCCAAAGCTCTGTATTCGATGTGGTGACAGCTGTCGCCCCTGCTGCAAGCGCCCTTTCTACATCTTCTTTTGTTCGGATAAATCCTCCTGCAAATATTGGTATTCCAGCTCTTTCGCGCACTTCTGTAATTAAATCTGGCACGACACCCGGCAATACTTCAATAAAATCTGGACGATGTTTTCCGACAAACTCCATGCTTTTTTCCATCGCACTTGTATCAAGTAAAAACATTCGCTGGATGGCATATACCTTTTTCTGCTTGGCTTTCACTATGACAGAAGACCTAGTAGAAATAATGCCAGCTGGTTTCATTTCCTGACAAATAAATTCCGTTCCGTACTCATCATGTTTGATTCCGTGAATGAGATCGACATGGACAAACATTTTTTTATGATGCGCATTCGCCTCATTCATGATGCCCTTAAGCCGCCCTAAATGAACATCTAGTAAGACCCCATATGTAAATGGACTTTTTAAAAATTCCTCAAATTGCTTCATATTGCGAACAGCAGGTAGAATGGGTTGATCATGAAAACTCATATGCCGTCTCCTTCTCGTGTGTATTGGTTCTATCTTCTCCTTACAGTAATAGAATCACATGTTTTTTTCAATACACCTAGTGTGCCCATTGACCATTCAGCCTAGCAGATCGATCAAAACCTGATCCTTTCAGGGCATAGAAAAAAGCAGAGAAATCTCTCTGCTATAATTGTGCCATGCTTTCTTTTAAAGTATGAATAATGAATGAGGCGTCTTCATCAGTGATATTTAGCGGTGGTGCTAGCTGTGCCACGTTATTATAGCCAGCCACTGTATCCCCATTTTTCCCGATGATCAATCCCCGCTTTTTACATTCTACAATCAATTGACCGACTACACTTGGATCAGCTGGCTTTTTTGACGCCTGATCCTGCACAAGCTCAATCCCAAACAGCAGACCTTTTCCTCTCACATCACCGACAAATGGATGCTCTTTTAACTCTTGCAAACGTTCGAGCATGTCTTGGCCAAGCGTGCGTGACCGCTCCACTAATTGCTCGTTTTCCATGATCTCTAGGTTAGCAAGCGCAACCGCACAGGAAGCAGGGTGACCGCCAAATGTATTCACATGCCGTAGCCTGTCATACGTATCTTCTCCTGCATACGCTTCATAAATGTCTCGTTTTACGCACGTTGCAGATAGCGGTAAATATCCACTTGTGATCCCTTTTGCCATGGTGATGATATCTGGCTTCACTTCCTCATGCATAAATCCAAACCGCTTTCCTGTCCGGCCAAAGCCGCATATGACTTCATCCACAATGAGAAGCGCTCCATGGGCTTCACAGATATCTTTGACCTTCTTCAAATACCCTTTTGGCGGCATTAGGATACCTCCGCCCGTAATGATCGGCTCCATAATGACCCCAGCTATCGTCTCACTTAGTTCCCACGTCATGGCCTGATCTATTGCCGCAGCACTTGCCAAGCTCTCTTGATCTTCAGGATGCCGGTACATATCAGGCGGTGCGACATGGATAAATCCCTGCCCTAACGGTTCATATTTGTACTTACGCTGCGCTTGACCCGTTGCGGCTAGAGCTGCTGCTGTGTTGCCATGATACGATCGATATCGGGAAATAAATTTTGTGCGTGTACTCTCTCCCTTTTGCGCATGATATTGTTTGGCAATCTTAAATGCCGCTTCATTCGCTTCAGAACCACTGTTAGAAAAGAAGATCACATAGTCCCCGCCTAGCCATTCATTGAGCTTCTCAGCCAGCTGAATCGCTGGCACATGGCTTTGTGTCAGTGGGTAGTAAGGCATCGTATTTAATTGCTTATACGCCGCTTCTGCAAGCTCTTTACGTCCATATCCGGCATTTACACACCATAGTCCTGACATCCCGTCTAAATAGCGATTTCCATGAATATCTGTCACCCATGCGCCTTCTGCCTCATGAATCACCATACTTTCATTTTCTTTGTTTTTCCCTTTCATATGATGCCAAATGAACTGATCATCTTTCGCCTGAAGATCTTGTGCGTTATGTGTTTTCATCTTCCCACGCCCCCATGTATCCGTTTTCATCATAAAAGAAACTTAAACCGGTCCTGCATATGACCTCTCCATTCATTATATGGATAAAAGTGAGGCATATGAAACTGAAACAAGACCGCCCGTGTCGTTACTCTCATTATAAAAAAGGGGCCAGACACATTACATTAGACAGATCGTCAACTGATTGAAAAGAACCATGAGACACTCTACTTGATCCCTTAGCAAATCTAACATATACCATTAATGGCGATTCCCCTGTAAAAATTCATAAGCAAGGATCGCAAATTCAAGCGCTTGACGTTTTGGCGCTTGCATCATATCCTCACCAAGTAAAGCATGAAGCTTATCCAATCTGTGATAAAGCGTCTGCCTCACAATATAGAGCTGGCTTGCGGTTTCTTTTTTAGAACCGTTTGTCTGTAAAAAGATATTCAGCGTCTGATAGAGCCTGCCGCTATTTTGTTTATCATATAAAATCACCGGCTCTAAATACTCTTTCACCATGCATTCTAATAACCCGCTTTCTTTCATGACAGGCATCAACCGAAGCATATGTAAATCTTGATAAAATGGGCTTTTTATCCGTTGCGGCATCACTTTCTTTAAATGCAGCACTTCTTTCGCTGCTTGAAAACTTTTTCTCATGTACTGAAATTGCTCACAATATGAACCGATTCCATAATTGATGACTGCCTCGCCGGGCTTCTCACGGTCATATAATTGCGTGATGTCGTTTGCCGCTTTTTCTGCACGCTCTTTCCAGTCCTCAACTTTTCTTGTATTCAATAAAATAAATAAGGTTTGTCCTTGATGCTCGTACACAATCAAATAGAAACCAGCACGCTGAAAAATAGAACGGCAAGAGACAAGAAAATAAAGATTCCCTGCGATTTCTTCTATTTGGTGGTTTTTTTGAAAGAGCATCACCACACAGCCGGTCGGTTTTTTCAGTCCTTCTGTTTCCTCAAGGTGTTCTATGATTTCTCTTTCTGTATGCTCTTCATGAAACCATTTTTGCAGCCATTCATTCTCTTTTGTCTTCTTCAGCTCTTCTGTATACAGCTCTCTTAAAGTTTGCTGGGCAAGGGCATTCGCTCCTTTATCCATCACAAGCAGTTCAAATTCCGAGAGCGTGTTCGATTGATGAATGAGGACGAGGTCTGCAAAGGTTTGTTTGAGTGCAAGAACTTGTTTTTGCGTCACTTCATATCCTTTTGGTAATGAAGCATATTGCAAATAATTCATCACAAGCTCTTCTGTTTGTTTGGATGAATCACATAAAATAATCGGTTCACCTTGAACAGGGATCAACAAAAGAATCCCTCTCACGTGCTGATACACTTGATCCAAAATATCCATCTGCGGATGAGGAGTCAATAAAAGCTCATTCAACTTGGACGACAGTGTTTCTAAATCCGCCATCATCTGATACTGACGCTCAATCATCATCGTATGGAGATGCTGTGTAATATTGACGAACTTCACTTCTTTTGTAAACAGAATAAGCGGAAAATCACGTTCTTCTGCATAAATAATCAGTTCTTCCGGTACATCAAACCGGAGCGGTACAAATTCAATACACAAGCCGGCCGCACCTGAGTCAATCAACTGCCTTAAAAACGCCTGAAAGACTTCCAATTGATCATGGAAGCCTGCGGCCGTCGTTAAGATCAGCTCGCCTCCGTTTAACAAATCCTCTACAGCAGGCACTTCAAGTACATGTACCCATTTTACCTGCCGAAACAATCCCTTTTCCCCAGCTAACACTTTCGCATGCGTAAAATGCTTCGTTTTTAACACATCACTTACTTGAAAATGAACATCTACATTCATTCATAAGTCCCCTTTGTTTGCCGTCCCCTATCCCAGAGGGTGCATGGATAAAATCCATAATAAAACAGGTAAAGTCACAATACTTAAAATCGTACTAAGAAACGTCGTGCTTGAGACAAACTCAGGCTTCGTTCGAAATTGCACAGCCATCAACGTTGTATTCGCCGCTGTCGGCATCGCTGCAACTAAAATCATAATTTGTTTCACCAAATCATCAACAGGTAAAATAAGTGTAAAACCAAAGGCGATGAGTGGTGAGATAAACAGCTTCAGCAGCACCGCATAGGAAATATTGCGATAATCCACTTGTTTAAAAGAAATCACTGCGAGCTGCATACCTAAAATCAGCATAATCGTTGGTATCGCTGCATCCCCGACCAGCTGAACACCTGTCATAAGCTCTTTAGGTAATGAAAGGTCAATGAGCTGAAATAATAAACCAAGAAGAGCCCCGTAAGCAACCGGCATACGCAGCACTTTTTTTAGAACGACCTTCAAGTCTCCCGCGTCCTCTCCACCTTTTGCTGCATAATACATGCCGATTGTACTCATGACGAGCTGCTGAAGGACCATTAGCACAATCGCAATATCTAAACCAGCTGCTCCAAAAACAAGAAGGACAACAGGCGTGCCGTAATTTCCATTATTCATAAATGCTGATGACAAAATCATGGCACAATACGTTTCATTCGAATACCCGTAAATTCGAGATAAAATGAAGACACATAAAACAAGTGAAAGACAAAGCCCTACGACAAATATAGATAAGTACACATAGTCCATCGATACTTTATTTTGATAAAAGGTTTCAAACGCAAGAAATGGTGACATTAAATATAAAGACATTGATGAGAGCGTATGTATATCAAAACCAATTGTCTTCTGCCCAATATACCCTATAAGGAATATGCCGAACACTGGCATTAAGACAAGTAAAAACTCCATGCAGCACCTACTTTTCTCTAGATGAATTCCTATTTTTTACCCTCTTATCATACCACTGATCATCAATAAAAAAGAAGCACCCTTATGAAAGGTCGCTTCTCTCCTCATCCATATAAAACACTTCCCATAAATGACCATCACGATCCTGAAAGCTCCAGCCATACATGAAATCATGGTCTTGTTTTTCCTTAAACGGTGAACCACCAGCTGCGATCGCACGCTCTACAAGCTCATCAACCTCTTCCCTCGTCTCGACCTGTAAAGAGATAATGACCTCTGCGCCATTTCTGGCATCTACCAATTCCTTCTCTGAAATGGATTGGAAATGCTTAAGTGATAACAGCATGACTGTGATCGTCTCATTCATCACAAAACAAGCAGCATGTTCATTCGTCAGTTCTTGTTGAAAGTCAAAACCCAGCTGTTCAAAGAAAGCCTTTGACTCATTTACATGCTTAACCGGCAAATTGATATACAGATGTTTAGATTGTCGCCCCATATCCCTCTCCCTTTGTAAAACATCATTTCCATTCAGTATATTCGTCTTTTCATTTGACATCCCTTTGTCGCATGAAAAAATAAGCGGTAAGTCTCATTACCTTATTTTAACAAAAATGTATAATAAATCTCGTGCACAATACTAAATGAACTAGGAGGTTTTCTTAATGAAAACAATCGCAAAATCTTTGATGCTCTCCACCACTGTCCTTTTATTCGCTTCACCTATTACACAAACAGCTGATGCTGCATCTATTCAAACGAAGCAGGTGACAGCAGAAAGTGATTTTCAGCTTCCTTCAACAACAGACACCATTAAACAAAACATCGAACAATCTTTCCAAAAACAAGAAAAGTGGCTACAAAAATTAGAAGTGATTGCCGGACAAGAAAAACGTGAACAATTTGAGCAGTTTTTCAACCAGCATGTAGGACCTGATTTAAAAAATCTTTTAGAAGAGCCTGCTCTTACATGGAAACAAGTAGAAAAAACGATTTATCAATCTCTTGTCAAATCAGACGTTCCATTTTTAGCTGCCAAAAGCATTGCCCACTTTGCTACACTCGCATTAAAGAAAATGTAAACATAAAGAAAAGCGCCTCGCATAACTGCGGGGCGCTTGTTTTGATTATTTCTTATATTCAATATGGTACACGTCTCTTCTTCGGTCTTTCAGCTGACGAACCGTCCCATCTTGACGCTGCCTTCTTAATATTTCTAAGTCGACATCACCGACAACCACCATTTCAATATTCGGGTTGCATTCCCCTACAATGCCATCTCTTGCGAATTCAAAATCAGATGGTGCAAAGATGGCTGATTGTGCATATTGGACATCCATGTTTTCTGTTTGCGGAAGGTTTCCGACTGTTCCAGAAATGACCGTATATATCTGATTTTCAACCGCTCTCGCCTGCGCACAGTAACGCACTCGTAAATAGCCTTGACGGTCTTCTGTACAGAATGGAGTGAAAATAATTTTCGCTCCTTTGTCAGCTGCAATTCGAGCAAGCTCAGGGAATTCAATATCGTAGCAAATTTGGATCGCAATTTTACCGCAGTCCGTATCAAATACCCGGACTTGGTCACCAGCTGAAATCCCCCACCATTTTCTTTCATTCGGCGTGATATGCAGCTTATATTGCTTTTCAATCGTTCCATCACGTCTAAATAAATAGGCGATATTATAGATTTTCCCTTCCTCTTCAACGAAATGAGAACCACCAATGATATTAATGTTGTACTTGACCGAGAGATCTGTAAACAAATTGATGTAGTCCTCAGTATATTCTGTGATCCGCTGCACTGCTAGACTTGGTGATCTCTCTTCTAAATATGACATAAGCTGCGTTGTAAAGATTTCCGGGAAAACGGCAAAGTCAGCTGACGCATCTGATGCCACATCCACGTAATACTCCACTTGATTCATAAACTCTTCAAAGGAATGAATTTGCTTCATTGCATATTGAATGACACAAATACGTACTGGGAACGCCGATTTATAATATCTTTTCGATTGCGGGCGATAATCGACATTGTTCCATTCCATTAGCGTTGCGTACGTGCTGGAAGCTTTATCATCCGGCAAGTAATTCGGATTGATCCGCATCAGGCTAAATTCATTTAACAGCTGAAAAGATAGCACAGGATCATAAATTTGGTGCAGCATAACTTGCTCTACATATTGGCGAGGCGTCATTTCCTCTTGATATTTATGATAATTCGGGATACGTCCGCCAATAATGATGCTTTTTAAATTTAATCTTCTCGCTAAGTCTTTTCTTGCTTCGTATAAACGATGACCGATTTTCATCCGGCGGTACTCAGGACTGACCATTACTTCAATTCCGTACATATTCATCCCATCTGGATTATGGTTTGTGATATATCCATCATCTGTGATGTCCTGCCATGTGTGACGATCATCGTATTCATCAAAGTTAATTAATAAACTTGAACATGAGCCAATAATTTCTCCCTCGAATTCCGCACAGAACTGGCCTTCTGGGAAATGTTCAAGGTGGCTTTCAAGGTGCTCTTTTTTCCAAGGGTCCATGCCTGGAAAGCATACCTCTTGCAATGCAATGATTCGGTCGATATCTTCTTCTCTAATATTTCGAATCACCATTCTTTTTTCAAATCGCGTTAAATCTAGTTTTTCTGCCATGATGTATTGCCCCCTTACTGATCCTCTTTTTCAAGCTGATGGAATAGCTGGAGCAATTCGATTTCAGCCATGGATTCTAATCTCGCGTCATATTCTTCAAACTGCAGTGTGCTCGTCACTTTATTTGGCACGATGACACATTTCATACCCGCTCGTTTGGCAGCGATTGACCCATTCACAGAGTCTTCAAATGCCACGCAATCCTTTGGCTCAACGCCTAAGCATTGTGCGGTTTGCAAATAAAGTTCTGGGTGAGGCTTCACTTCTTCCACATCGTCTGACGTGCGGATACATTCAAAGTAATCGAAAAGTCCAATTTGTTTCAGGTGATCAGACACCCATTTATAATCTGAGCTGGAAGCAAGTCCAATCTTAATTCCAAGCTCCTTTGCCGCTTCTAAATAAGCTTCTACACCAGGTCTTGCTACTTCGTCCTTCATTCTCTTTTGAAAACGTGAACTCCGGTCCGCTGTGAGTGCCTCATGATCTAATGTCTTCCCTAACTGCTCTTCCAAATATTCAAAAGGCTTAAAACCTGCCTGCGTTCCAATCACATTTCCCCATACAGACAGAGGCAGCTCCGATTCATGCTCCGCAAACATTTCCTGCAGAACCTCATATTCATGTGTTTCTGTATCTAAAATTAATCCATCAAAATCAAATATAATCGCCTTTACCAAAGAGGCCACTCCTTTTTTCCGAAAGTCTGAAATATCTTCCATACTGCTATCATATCGTGAATAAAATTGACTTTCAAAGATGAATGTCTGCTAAAATGATTATGTATAAAAGGAGCCTGCATCGTTTTGTCAGGCTCCTGTCATGTTCGATTCTTTCTGCAAGAGATCCAAGCGCTCCGATTCGTGGAGAATAGACATTGTTGAAAAAGAGCGGAATTGGTATTACAGATCTTGAAGGTTTCTCCGTTCCCTTAAAAATAGTATGTGCGACGACCTTGTAAGTTAACAAGGAAGTTCACACCAACTTTTACGCATTTTGAAGGTGACGGCCTGCAAAATCATCTAAATCAAACGGGAAAGAAAAGCCGCACGCATTAACTTGTTCACGGTTGAGTTCAAATAACTCACGATCTCGTTTTGTGATATGTCGCTTCGGCTTTAAAATAATGGTATGTAATAGCTGAAGACCTGATAAGATACGAAAAGCATCATCCATTGTCCCGTTATACACACCATCAATGAATGTAAGCGGGGATTGTTTTTCCTGCTCTTCTCCATTGACAGAATGGGATAAAAGATCTTCAATTTCCTTTGATACTTCTTCAATTGCCTGCTCTTGAAGGTCTGTCGCAGCTTTCATTAATCTCACGTGGCATCTACCTCTCTGTCGTTATTACTCCATTCAGAATAGCACAGAAAAAAAGGCATTCGCTAAGGTAAGTGTTTCCTATATATACCCAAAGAGAGGACGAATATCATGATCATAAAAGGACACACGCTCTCCCTAAAAGTAGGTGAGCAGCAAAATGGCATTTCCTTAAGTCAATTTTTAAAAGACGAAGTGTCTGCCTCTAAACCGATTATCCATTTTTGGATGGAGCACCAAAAAGTCCGTCTCAATCAAAAACCTGCCCACCATGCTGCAAAAGTGAGTACAGGTGATCAGATTATCATTGATTTATTTGAGACGGAAGAAAGTGATGTGACGCCAGAATACGGTGAATTAGAGGTACTCTTTGAAGACGAGCATTTATTAGTTGTCCAAAAGCCTGCTGGAAGACCGACGCATCCAAATGAAAAAGGACAAACAGGTACGCTGGCGAATCTAGTCGCTTTCCATTTTCAAGCAAATGGAGAAGAAAAGCGGGTCAGACATATACATAGGCTGGATCAAGACACAAGTGGCACCGTCATTTTTGCCAAACACAGGTTGGCACATGCTGTACTCGATCAAATGCTTTCAAAAAAAGCAATTAACAGAACGTATCTTGCCATCGCACAAGGACTGTTTAAGAAAAAGAAAGGAACGATCCAAGCAGCCATTGGACGTGATAAACACCATGCTGTCAGAAGGAGGGTTTCTCCTACTGGTCAAAGCGCCAAGACTCATTATGAGGTCTTCCATCTCAATAAACGTTTACAGGTGACGGCCGTTAAGTTGCGATTAGAAACAGGCAGAACGCATCAAATTCGGGTCCATCTTAGCAGTCTCGGGCATCCTTTAGCTGGCGATACATTATATGGCGGGAAGCGTGACCTGATAAACAGATGCGCCCTTCATGCCAAACAAGTAGACATGAACCATCCATTCACAGGTGAAAAGCTGACGATAGAAGCACCGCTCCCACCTGATATGGCTGAATTAATGGACAATATGTAGAAAAAAGAGCCTGATCCAGGCTCTTTTGACGTTAGACAGATGCTCTTTTCGCATAAATAATGTACCGCTCTGGTGCGTTGCCGACAAAATGAAATGGATAGCATGTGGTTAACACAAGCTCTTCTTTTTTATTTTGTAAGGTAATAATGGATGTATCATGCTGATCCACAATTTTCGTATGCGTGATTTCATAAACAAACTCACCATACGGTACAGTGATTTTCAGCTGATCCCCAATATCCAGTTCACCAGTCCGGCGGAAGACCGTATCCCTGTGTCCCGACAAAACGATTTGTCCATTTTGATCAGGGTAATAACTGCCTTTATAATGACCGACGCCTTTGGCAAGGTCGTCCGCATCTGTCCCTTCAACAATCGGCAAATCGGCTTTTAATTTCGGAATGGTCAGGATGCCAGAGGCTTTCCCCATTTCAGGTGAAAATTTTTCCTTTGTCATCCCTTGATCAGTTTCTACGACCTTCTTTGCTTCCTCTAACGAATGTGCTGTTTGTAAGTGAGTAGAAGCGATTTGCCAGATTCCCCAGCCAAGCACCACAATTCCCGCTGACATGACAATCACTGCAAGCCATTTTTTCATGCGTTAACTCCTTTGTCTTTGCTGATGATTCTTTAGCTTGCTGCTGCCTTTTCTTCTTGTTTCGCTTGTTGAATTCGGCCCTCTTTTTGATACACAATAGAAGCTCCCTCGAAGCTCTTTACAAAAGCGACCGTTGCTTCTAAATCTTCTGGGCCTGTTTCCGGATTTTTCCCTAGCCGCCCAATCGGTGCATACTTACTTCCAGTGGCAGTCGCCATGAAGTTGTTCACTGTGAGTGTATACGTTTTATCGAAATCAACGGAAGAACCATCAGACAGTTTTAAGTCGACTACTTTATATGTTAACGGATCGTACGAATAAGAAAAGCCTGAAATGCTATAATCTGGTCCAAATTGAGGAGATATTTGAGCTTCAATGATATCAACTAAATCTTTCCCCTTGATGTCCAGCTTCACTAACACATTTCCAAATGGCTGAATATTAAAGAGGTCTCCCCAAGTAATCGGTCCTTTTTCGAGATTTTGTCTGATCCCGCCGCCATTCATCATGGCAAAGTCACTTTTCATTGAATATCTCATGCCATCCGCAATGAGGTTGCCAAGTGGTGTATCACCATCATTGGAATAGCCACCTTCCATCTTGACGCCAGCTTCTCCAACAACCTCACTAATAATCGGCTCCACTTCTTTTCCGTAATGGGCTAAAATGTCCGCTGCTTCCTGATCCTTTTCAATACCAGCCTGGTCTACATACTGGATGTTTGCACTCTTTTTGACAATATCCTTTGTTTTCCTGTCAAGTGTGACATTGACTTCTCCAATCGCCTTTCCATATTCAAAGGCTTGGACAATTAATTTTCCATTCACTTCTCCATTGACCACTTCGTGATTATGGCCAGCGAAAATGACATCAATTTCGTCATCACCTTCTTTGGCGAGCCTTGCGCTTTCTCCAGTAATGGTATCACCATTTTGAGAGGCGGTCATATGAGCCAGAACCGCTATCGCTTTAATCCCTTTTTGCTTTAATTCCTTCGCTGCTTCATTGACAGCTTTGACTTCATCAGTAAATTGAATGTCTTTAATTCCTTCTGGCATGACCATACCTGCCGCTGATGTTGTCACAACCCCGATAAAAGCTACAGGAATTCCTTCGACATCCATGATTTCATAGGCTGGTAAAAGTGGTTTGCCAGTATCCTTGTATTCACAGTTTGCACAAACAAGCGGGAAATTCTGCCCATCGTATCCTTTTGTGCCTTTCGGGTGATCTCCACCTTTTAAGATGCGCAATAGTTCATCCACACCTTCATCAAACTCATGGTTGCCAACTGTCCCAACATCAAAGCCGATGTTCTCCATTAGTTCAACGGTTGGTTCATCTTGTAAAAGAGAAGATATTGGCGAGCTTCCGCCTATCATATCTCCTGCATGAACTGTTATCGTATTTTTTTGCGCAGCCTGCTTTTGTTTCATATAAGCCGCCACATAATCCATCCGTCCATACGTTCCTTTACTGCCATCACCTTTTACCTCCAGCTCATATTGCTGATCAATTTTACCATGCAAATCATTCATGCTTAAAATGGTTAATGGGACTTCACTGGATGATTCTGACGCCTGATATCCAGCCTGCTCTGCTTCTTCTTTAGAAGCAAAAAAGATACGTTTATCCACATCGATCTCATTCCAGCTGTCAGGTGATACGTAGGTTTTTGCAGATGAATCACCAACATAACGTGTGAGCCCTTTTTTCTGCTCACGTGCTCTAAATTCAAACGGCTGTTCTAGCAGAGGATCTTCTTTATTCCAAATACCAAGCCCTTTTTCCTTGGCATCTTTCACTGCTTGCTGGAACATCTGATACTCTTTTTCATCTCCAACAGGCCAAATGAAATAAGTAGGGGCATATCCTTTTTTCACAAGCTCTAGGTTCGTATTCAGCCCTTTTTTGGTTTTGACTTGAGCTAAAAGACGTCCATATCCATCCTTTGCTTCCGGGCCAATCTTTAATGTGACTCGATCACCACTTGAAAGAAGGGTTTTTAAATAATCCGTCGCTTTTTGTCCAAAACGCAGCTGGTTTTGATCTAATTCATTTTTTGGCTTGTGGTAGGTTTCTGGTGTGTCCATATTCACGAAGCGTACCTTTGTTGTGCCGAGCACAGGCTTCTTCAAATGAATGGTATCTCCATCCACAACACGATCTACCGTTGCCTCATATTCTTTTTTGATTTTTGGCGGCTTTGGCTGGTGCTTCAGCAATTTGACATCGGTTTTGTGTCTTGGAAGTACTTGCAGCGTATCATATCTGCTTAAAACGCCAGTAAACTCATACCATTTTCCGGTCTTCACTTGTTCAATGGCACCCGTATCAACCATGACTCTAAGGACTGTGCTATGATATTTTTTATCGATGATGACCACATTGTATCCACCGCCAGCTGGCTGATCTGGCGCTTGTTCTACATAGCCTTTTATCTTCACTAATCTTCCTTCATATTTACCTGCCTGATCCGTTTCCAATTGTTTCACTGAAACTCTCTTTGGCGAAGGCAATGGTTGATTCACAGCATCAATCTTCAGATGGTCTTGATCTGGCACAATTTCAATGAGCCCTTTATAAGTCGTGATCTTGCCTGTCACCGTGACCTTCATGCCAGCTTTTAGTTCTGGGAAGTTTTTAGGCTGCGCAGAATAAATATTGAGACCAGCTGTTTTGTCTTGAATATATGTTGATAGTTTCCCATTCCCTATAGCGGATTGATCTGCTGTTACGATACCGCTCACCGTCACCGTTTCTCCTATCAGTTTGCGAGCTTTTTTTATGTTCATCGGCTTTGTTTGTTTCCACAAAGTGTCCTTCTTCTCAGAAACACTAAACGGCTCAGCTGTCATCATACTAGGCAGTAAAGATTGCAGGCTAAATATCACCAAAATCAAACAACAGACCATTCGAATGGATTGTATACGTTTCATTAGATTTCTCCCCTTTGAACTTCATCTCTTCTAGTGTACAAAGCAAATATTGAGACTGGATGGATTTCGTGTAAAACTTATCTCAATTACTTGGAAACGTAATAATCACACGTGTCCCTTCAAAGCTTTTGCTCTCAAAACGAATGGTACCGCCATGGCTTTCAATAATCTTAATGGTCATCATTAATCCAAGACCCGTGCCTTTTTCTTTCGTTGTGTAAAAAGGTTCACCTAATTTCCCAATCTCGTCTTCTGGTATGCCCTTTCCTTGGTCTTCAAATATCAGCATCATTTGGTCGTTTTTCAATAATGAAGTCACTTGGATCACACCTGTTACTCCATCCATCGCTTCAATTCCATTTTTAAGAATGTTAAGGAACACTTGTTTTAGTTCATTTGGAATGCCTTGAATATGTGGCAGAGAGGGCGCCAGATTCTTTTGAATCGACACTCCTTTTAAGACCGCCTGAGATTCAACGACCATAATGACTTCTTCGAGCAAAAGATTCACATTCACCGGTTCAAATTTAACAGATTTGCTTCTAGAGAGCACAAGGAATTCGTTAATAATAGACTCAAGCCGATTAAACTCTGACATCATCACATCGGCATAATCCTTCTGATACTTTTTACTTTGAATCATTAGCTGTAAAAAGCCTTTTAACGACGTAAGTGGGTTACGTATCTCATGGGCAATACCAGCTGCAAGCTGTCCAACTGCTGACAGCATTTCAGACTTCATCAGCATTTTCTCAGACTGTTTTTGACTTGTAATATCCTCCGAAATCCGCATGACAGTAGACTGCATTTTGTCAGGGTCATCGATTCGGTGTAAAGAGACTCTTTCCCATCGCTCACGCCCTGATAAGTCCTGAAAATACAGCTCACCTGTCCAGCTGCCTTCTCTTAAACACACGTCCCATTGTTTCACTAGATCATCACATTGACACAACGCATAATAGACAGAAAAAATATCTTTTCCGATCAAGTCATATTCATGCTGCTGTACAAACTGACAAAAGCGCTGGTTGACACACTGAATAACGCCTTCTCCCGTTGCAACCACAATATGAATATGGCTGTTATCAAGTGCTGTCACCGCAAGATGAAGAGCCTGCTTCAATTTCGTCATTTCGGTCATTTTGATCCAGGTCATCACTGCTCCCTCGCGATCTTGATCATAGAAAGGCGTCAAATGAACCGTGAATTGTTCTCCTTCGTTCGTTTCAATTTCACGTTCGATCACGCGCCTATCTGAAATGACAGATTGAATATCATGATAGAGCATTTCCTTCGATAACTTCTTGACCATCGACTGAAACGTTTGCTGGTGCCGGGTTTGAGCTGAAGTGAATAAAGAGGCAGCTGTAGGAGTGTGATAGCGAATATTCATTTCCCGGTCCACAAACAACGTGGCAAGTTCTGGCTTCACAGACGGCCGGTACAGTTCTTCTCTTGTCACCTTTAAGTTGTTTATGATATTAATAAAATGCTCGTTTGTTTTCTCGCGCACTTCTATTTGCTTGTTTATTTCTTTTAATTGAGCCCTTGCTTCTTGCTCCTTTTGTTTGACCTCATTGAGCTCGTTTTCTAAATCGACAATTCGCTGTTGATAAACCGAATTCTGCTCTAACATCCCTTTGTCCCTGCCGTTCTTTTGATTTTTTCCTCTCTCACTCTTCCGAATGAGAATGACGTATACTCCTTTAAAACGGCGATCAAAATGTTTCACTGTAAAATCTGCATACTGCTTTCTTCCATTTTCTGAAATGAGGACATGTTGAAAAACAACCTCAGTCTCTTCAGTCCATACCTTTTGAAAGCTTTGACTTAGTATCTCTTTCATATAATCAGGGGTTACATATTCACATAATTCATCTGAGACTTCTGCATGCGCTAAGAAAGAATAGGCACCGTTTGATATCGCGAGGATTTTCTCGCAATCGTCTATGATGAAACATGCATCATACTCCTGCTCTACTTCTTTCATATATTGGACAGCTCGTTCTTTTAACTCCGTATGACCTGCATTGTATTTAGGAACGTTTGAGTGGGTGTAAATGTTCCACTTTTCATTGAACAAATGAAATAAACGAGGGATATTGGGTACCTTTTCATTCGGTCCTAATATC
Organism: Bacillus sp. FS02; assembly: GCF_024398395.1. Lineage (NCBI taxonomy): Bacteria > Bacillati > Bacillota > Bacilli > Caryophanales > Bacillaceae > Bacillus > Bacillus sp. FS02. The sequence goes on from NZ_CP074101.1 coordinate 986,907, forward strand.
AACATCCCTTGATCCTTTAGTGCATATTGGAATCGAGATAAGACTCGTTTTTGTACTTCTGGCTGGAAGTACATCAGAACATTTCGGCAACTGATAAAATCGAGGTGGATAAAAGGTGAATCGATCAATAAATTGTGAGGAGCAAAAACAATATGTTTTCTAAGCGACTGCTTCACAATAAAAGCGTCACCTTTTTTTTCGAAATATCGTGCCCTCCATTTTTCTGGCATTCGTGCCATAGACTCAAGCGAATAAACACCTTTGCTTGCACTTTGGATGGCTTTCCGGTTGATGTCTGTTGCAAACACTTGAAGTTCAATGGACACTTGTCTTCGTTTCATTTCTTCTAAAAATAACATCGCAAAAGAATAGGCTTCTTCACCTGTAGAACATCCTGCAATCCAAATGCGGCATCGAGATTTCCCATTTTTCAATGTATTATCAATGATCGACGGAATGATGTGATGTTCACATACTCGAAAGGCTTCCATATCTCTAAAAAAGGAAGTCGTGCCGCTTAAAAGTTGTACATGCAGGCGATCAAGCTCATCTGGTTCTCTCTCTAATAAACGATCGTACTCGGACAATAAGGAGATCGATTGGTTCGCACTCCTCATTCTTTTTTGAATGACAGAGAGCAGTCTGCGCTTCTCATAGGTTGAAAATGCAATTCCTTTATGCATTTCAAGACGTTCAATCATTCTGATCAAAACAGGGTCTGCAACATCTGTATGCGGAACGTTGATGATGTTGGCTATATATGACGCAAGTGCAGAAGGGTCTTGAAATGTTTGATGATACATACGATCAAACCCACTATTTGTCTCACTGCACGATATGGCTGTACCGCCTTGCTCAACGATTTGAAGCAAACCACTTCCTACACAATAGCCTTTTTGAAAAAAGATCGCATAGGCCTCTTCCTTTTGCACATTGGCAAGTGACTGAAACAACGAATTTACAGCACACGCCTTGTTTGTAGGATGCTGCTCTGTTATGTGTAGCCGTTTGTCTTCTGTCAATGTCACAGCTGCATGCTGCGGACAAACATAAATCGTATTTTTCATGACTTTCTCACCATGCTTAATCGGCTTTGCCCTGTAGCCAATCGGTAAAACAAGTGCTTCCAAATCAGTTACACAATCGCCTGTCACATGATTTTGCACAACAATAAAAGAGGCATTTAATTCATGCGGAAATGATTGAAAAAAAGCCTCAAGATGATGCTGTTCAAACGGCGAAACACCGATGCCAATCACTGGTGCCTGCACATGTTCGTCTTCTATCAAACGATTAATGATTTTGTCCTGCATCTGGTACCCCCATGTTCATTCGTCTGATACATTTTTTCGACAAAAAGGAAGAAAACCCTCTAATTGTAAATAATGTTTTTGCATGAAAGGAGGAAAACTTCCTCACATTAAAACAGACTGTATAAACAGAAGGAGGATTCTTTATGCAAAACGATCAGCAGACAAACGTTCAAGGACATGCCCAGCAGCCCCAATTCAATCATGGCGGGCATGAGTTATTTGATTTACATGAGGTATTGGCAGGGACCATTAATATTTTGGATCAATACATGATCTTTCGGCAATTTACCCAAGATCCCGCATTATCCGACATGTTAGATCGACAATATCAATTTGTATTGTCCCAGTACAACGTCACGGTAGATTGTTTTTCTACTGGTCAAAAGCCTAGTGAAGAAACATCTACTTATATGATGAAAGAACAGACACAGGTGACATACGGAATAAAACCATCTCAACCTAAGAAGCCAAATCAATCATTACAGGATGTAAAAGATGCGGGAATTACAGGGCATATGCTTGGTCTTATGAAATCTCATGCTGGATTACTCTCAATGACTGCATTAGAGGTCACAAACCCTGTGGTACGACGTGTGCTTGCAGCGCAAATCCCGAACTTTATTGAAATGGCGTATGAAATTTTCTTATATCAAAACAAACATAGCTATTATCAAGTTCCGCAGCTTACAGCTCAAGATATGCAGGCGATGACGTCTACATTTGCCCCTATGCAGGGACAAGTGCAGATGCCGCCAAGCAAAGCCAACCAGCAAAAACCGCTTCATTAAACAAAAAAACGGCTAACCTATTTACAGGTCAGCCGTTTTTTCTTTGATAATTCAGTTTAAATTGCTCTTCAAAATCTGTGAGACGTTGTCCTGTCGCTTGTTCAAACCCTCTATCAAAACGACTAGTTTTCGCCGTTTCCTCCATGATCTCATGTATGACATCTCGTCCATAAAGCTCCACAAGCTCATAGATCATATAGTAGCTTTGTAAATAAACATCTGTCTCATACGTCGTGCGAGATTCTTGCCAGTCTTGATCAGAATAAAGAGATTTAAAAGGAATGACGTCAAACCGTTCAGACGTGGCGTTCAGCACATCATAGGCCGTCCATTCTGCTGTTCCTTCATGGAACCAAAGAGGAAAGACGACTGGAGATACATTGTATGCATGCACCTTTTCATAGAAAACAAAATGGGCATACTCATGAATGAATAACGTGTTGAAAAAGTATAAAGGCAGTGTCTCTTTCTTCAACAATTCTTCCCGTTTATCTGGGTATAATCCAATCATATGATCAACATCAGAATAAAAACCTGTAATATGCTTGATACCGGCAAATTGCTCAATCGTCTCTTTATCATCAAAATAAATGATATCTAACGGTTTATCAGCTTCATACTGAAACACTGACATCGTCCTCTTCTTTGCCTGCTCAAGCGCTTCTATGGTCAGATCGACAAAGGCGCCCTCATCCTCTGCATAGTAGATTCGAATATGTTCATAGACTTGCTTATTGAGTCCTTCCGTTAAGACCGTTTTAGGCGAAGAATGCTGCTCTAGATATTGCTCTGCCAGCTGGAACGCTACATAAATCAAGTACGCAGTGAACGCATAAAAAATCAAACCTGCTGCAATCATTCCGCTTACAAGTTTTTTATGAATTAATGACGGTTTTGCTTTCATTTACTCCCCACCTGAATTCATCCTGCAACCTCTTTCTCTTTCTATGAAAAAACAAAGATCAACAAGAGGTGATATATTTTTTACTTTATGCAGTCAGGTGCGCAAGGTGCGGTTCCAAACAAAAAAGCCGCATATGACATACGGCTTTTGTCGTAGCTATTTTGATTCAGGGAAGACACGTCGAACCGTTTCAGTAAACTCGTCGAAGAATCCTGAAATTGGTTCTCCACTTCTAATACGTTTTCCGTACCCTGCCATACGATCGACAAAGTCTGGATTAGCAGATACATACACATTATCAATTTGTTGATCCGTCGATTTGACTTTGTCAGAAATTTTCTTTTTCAAATCGTCTGTTACATCTCCGCTTTTATTGCCTTCAAGCACGACAGCAACAAATGCATTTTTCCCTGTGACAAGTACGTTCGCTGTTTTCACTTCAGACATGTTGGCAACAAGCTCTGATGCCTTATCTGCCACTTTCACCTTCTGAGGTGTTTGTACATTTGGTTGATCCTGTCTCATGTTGTCGTTCTTATATGTGACATTTTCGTACTGTCGTTTCATTGTTCCTCTTCGTTCATCGCCTTGGTTGTTCATTCCACACCCAGCAGTGATCAATGTTGGAACGAGTAATAAAGATAGCATCCATTTCTTATTCATCAATTGATTCCCTCCTTTTGCTCATAGGTTTTTCATCCAGCAGACTTTTTATGCACACATCCTCTATTTCAGCAATGAATTCATAAATCGGCCTTGATTGGTCATCCTAAACATGATGAAGAAGTATCATCACGATCAAATGGAGGGATTCGTTTGTTTAAAAAGAGAAAAGGTATGAGTACTGGTGCAATGATCGCAGTATCAACAGCCATCATTGCATTATTTTCACCACTATTACGGAGAAGACTTAGCAGCATGACTCAAATGAATTTGTCCTCAATGATGAAAGGCAAAGATCAACACCATCATGAGCCATCTCGCCATGAGTCCCATTCGCATTCACGTAAAGACTCAAAAGGCACGGCTGAAGTCGGACAAATGATCAAGCAGGCATTCACCGCTGTCCAGCCAAATGAAACAAATCAGCATCAAATATCATCAAAAACATACCAAACTCATCAGCCGCCGAGAGAGTCTTACGCCCAGTCTCTTCACATTGATGAAAGTGTCATGAATGTAATGGATGATGAATCTATTCAGCAAGTGCTCAATGACATCGAGCACAAATAACTAAAACAGGAGCCTTTTTTCAGAAAGGCTCCTGTTCATTCTCCTGAAAAATGCTCTTTCACCATGATGCAGAAGGAAGGTAAGAAGGTGATTTCAATCGTGATAACAAACCGTTCCACACCATCTAATAGTATCAACAGCTCTTTTTCATGCTGCCGATCCTTTTTTATTTCTACATGTCGCACAGTTTTAAAGGCATATACTCCTAAAACGGATGCGTCCTTTTTTCGAACAGCCTTCAAAGAAAATTCTTGTACTCCAAGAGACATCGTCACCACAAATCGCTCTTCCTCATTCTCAAACCGAAACGTTAGATCTTGATATTCAATGGGCATATCTCGTTCAAATCCTTCATCAGGCCACGTCTCAAAAAAAGAAAGCCAGTCCGTTCGATCTGGAAATTGTTTTCTCCTCATTTTAAACCCCTCATAAGTGAAATTTTTATTAATTATCTTGTTTCCTCTTTTCTTTTGCAACAAATTTTAGTAATTTTAAAAAGGTGATTTTATTTTGCTAAGAGACCTCTTTATTAATTTAACAATTCTTGTCACTTTCCATTATTTATTGATGCTTGTGTTTAAAGAGAATTTTTTAAAAAAGGAAGACACCCTGCTCAGACAAATTTTTAAAGGAATGATTTCTGGGTTACTCGGTGTCCTCTTAATGTTTTTCTCTATTAAAGCAGGACCAGCCATCATCGATTTAAGACATATCCCCCTTATTTTAACGGCATTTTATGGAGGCATTGCACAAACGTTCATTGCAGCCTGTGTGATCATTATTGGCCGATTATTAATCGAAGCCAATGTCGCTTCTTTCATTAATATTTTTTCCATGATATTTATCGCCACAGCTTCTTTTTTAATTGCTGAGCGTCATATCAATCACGTCGTAAAAATGCTGTTATCTATTACCATGAGCAACGTCATAGCGACGATTTTATTTATCATCATCGTCAATGAAAGGTCATTTGAACTACATGCTGCCTATTGGATGTTCTCGTATATTGCCGGTTTATTTAACTTTTATGTCATTGAGCATCAAACAAAAGCGTATCAGATGTTAAATTTGTATAAATTCCAAGCTCATTATGACTTTTTAACTGGTGTTTTAAATAAACGGAAATTCGATGAGATATTAAGTGATGCTTTTTCTCTGAACTTAAAGCAACCTATCCATCAAATGTCCTTGATTTATCTAGACATCGATTATTTCAAAACCATCAATGATCAGTATGGACATCATGAGGGAGATATCGTTTTAAAAGAAATCGGAACAAGGCTAATTAAGAACACAAGAAGCTCTGATTATATTGGGCGAATCGGCGGTGAAGAATTTGCTGTGCTTTTACCGAATTGTTCCGTTGAAAAAACATGGCAAATTGCGGAACGTTTACGAAAAAAAATGGCGGATCAGCCAATTTATTTACAAAACGGAACATCGATTCACATTACGGTGTCAATTGGATGTGCTTATGATGCAGGAACAAGTGAAAACATCAAACAATTACCGATTATTGCAGACCAGGAGCTCTATAAAGCGAAGCAGTCAGGCAGAAACCAAGTGAGCTTTTCTGGACGAAAAAGAGAACACTTAACATAGGCTTTTTCCTCAATTTGTTAGCGCTAATTATTTTTAAAAAAGTTTTCGTATAACAGTTGTTTTTTCCCGCAAACACTGGTAAAGTAAAGGTAATTATTTTTGTTCGTATCATCTTTAAGAAGAAAGTTTTGAAAGAGTTTTCGTCTTTGAAGTTTGTGTAAGAGCAAGAATAGTGAATTTAAGCGTTAAGATCGCTTTAGGAGGAAATTTCATGTTAGAAGGTAAAGTAAAATGGTTCAACTCTGAAAAAGGTTTCGGATTCATCGAAGTAGAAGGTCAAGACGATGTATTCGTTCACTTCTCTGCTATCCAAGGCGAAGGCTTCAAAACTTTAGAAGAAGGTCAATCAGTTTCTTTCGAAATCGTTGAAGGTAACCGTGGACCACAAGCTGCTAACGTTAACAAAGCGTAATTTAAGAGCATCTGCTCTTTTAGCACTTTATAGAGTGAAGGAAAACCGCTCGGCTTTTATGCCAGCGGTTTTTTTGTGCAATAAAAAAAGAGAACCTGACGAGAGGTTCTCTTTTTATTTGTCCTTCTGCTTTAGTTTCTGTAAAGCAGAACGATACATATCATCATTCATTTTCGTCTCTGGTTCTTCTTCTTTGACAGGTGGTCCTGGCTGCTTAAACTTTTGAAGCGCCTGTCTATAGAAATCATCACCTGACGGAGCATCATCTGTCTGAGAAGGCTCTGACGCTTTTTCTTCCACTTCAGGCTCTACAGGTCTCGCCGCAACTTCTGGCTCGCTATGCGGCACGTCAGGATGATTCGAAACATCTTCTTTGATCTCTTCCTTCTCGGCCGAAGCGTGTCTGACATTGAACGCTACTAATCCGATAATGACTAGAACAGCAGCTACTAACGCTACAATAATCGTCGCCAAAAGAACCCTCTCCTTATCGCTTAAATGACGCAGTGACTGATGCTACACGTCTTCCTAATGCTTTCCCTAGCTCAATGCCTTCTGTAGAAATCACTTCATCAGAATCAATCGGGCACGTCACACCTGCTCCATAATAAGAGCCGTATAACGCATTTTCTGGAACATTTCCAGGAAGGCCGACCACAAGCATCCCTTGATGGAACATTGGCGTAATCAAATTATGCATCGTCATTTCTAATCCGCCGTGTGTTGTTGCAGTGGTACAGAAAACGGCACCGACTTTATCGATAAGTTTTCCTTCTGCCCATAAATACCCAAGACGGTCAATCCATGTCTTTAATCCAGAACTAATGGTACCAAAGTGACCAGGGCAGCCCCAAATGATTGCATCCATTTGATCAAGCTTGCGGATATCCGCATCTTTCACATGATCAATGAACACTTCAGCTTGCTCTGTTTCACCTGCGCCAGCTGCAATCGCTTCTGCAAGTGCTTTTGTATGGTCACCTTCACTATCGTATACGACATAAATTTTCATGTACGGTCCCTCCACACTTATCTTGCATCTTGGTTTGCTTCCTTAGGTGCTGGAAGCAATGTCATTTCTTGTTTCTTATCCTGCTTTTCTTTTCGCTTTTTATCCTTACGTACATCTCGCAGGAACAAGCTGAGAATCACACCAGCTGCACAGAATAATGTCACCCACATGTAAGCATCATTGATGCCCATCACATTGGAATCGACTTGTGCTTTCGTAAAGAGCTGGGTCGACACATATTTTTGAGCAGCTTCTGCTGTCATGCCCATATGGTGCATCACATTAGAGACAGCCGCTTGGAATGAATTCATAAAGAACGGATCAGCTGTATTCGTTTGATCTGCCATATTGGAATAATGGAATGTCGTGCGATTTGTATAAATCGTTGTGATCAAACTCGTACCGATCGAACCACTGATTTGTCTCAGTGTGTTTGACATCGCTGTACCATGACTGTTTAAATGTTGCGGTAATTGGTTCATCCCAGCAGTCATGACTGGCATCATCAAGAGTGACATACCAAAGGCACGTACTGCATACATGAGCACAATGTGACTATAAGATGTATCAATCGTAAGCTGTGTAAACTCGTATGTGGTGACAACCGTAATCAGCATCCCCACAATGGCAAGTGGACGAGGTCCAAATTTATCAAACAAGATCCCTGAAATTGGGGACATAATGAGCATCGCAAGTGCCCCTGGAAGCATTAATAACCCCGATTGCAGTGCAGTAAACCCAACGAGGTTCTGCAAGTAGATCGGTAGTAAGAACATCCCAGTGTATAAGGCAACGGTAATAATAATGTTAATAACACTTGATAATGAGAAAATGCTGTATTTAAACACGCGGAAATCAAGCATCGGATTATCCGCTTTTAGCTGTTGGAAAATAAAGAGAATGATCGCAATCGCACCAATGATAATCGTAGATAAAACGATTGGATCTGTCCAACCATCACTTCCCGCTTCACTCACTCCGTATAGAAGCGAAGCAAAACCAACGATCGACAGAATCGCACCAAGAGTGTCCAGCTTGATTTTTTTAGGCTCTACAATATTTTTAAACATAAAGAAAGCCGCGATAATGACAATCGCACCGATTGGTACAAGTCCATAAAACATAATACGCCATGAATAGTGTTCAATAATATAACCAGATAACGTTGGTCCGACAGCTGGCGCAAACATCATCGCAAGACCAAAAATCCCCATTCCTTTCCCTCTGTTTTCTGGAGGGAAAATAAAAAGGATTGTTGTCATGACGAGCGGCTGTAAGATACCGCCACCGACTGCCTGAATCAAACGACCAATCAGCATCGTAGAAAAGTTTGGCGCAATACCGCAAATAAAAGTCCCTAGTGTAAATGAAATCATCGCCACGAGGAATAAGCTGCGCTGGCCAAAACGTGTGATTAAAAACGCAGATAACGGAATGAGCACACCGTTGACAAGCATGTAACCTGTTGTAAGCCACTGAATTGTCGTCGCACTCACATTAAATTCAGTCATTAAATGGGGCATGGCTACGTTCAAAAGCGTTTGGTTTAAAATCGCTACGAACAAACCGGCCATTAAAATGATCAGTAAAGACAAGGAGCCTGCTCCCTGTTTTGTCGCTGCAGGTTGATTTGCCATCTCAGACAACCTCCTTTCATTTTTTGATATCAGTCATCATTAAGATGAAATTTTGACAGAAGCATTCATACCTGGAAGTACTTTGTCAGATGGATTTTTAATTGAAATTTTCACTGCTACTTTTTGTGTCACTTTCGTGTAGTTACCACTTGAGTTTGTTGCTGGCAGCATATTGAATGTTGAGTTTGTTGCATAACCAATTTGTTCAACTGTTCCTTCAAAAGTTGTATCAGGATCGCCGTCTACAACGATGTCCACTTTGTCGCCTTTTTCAATGTTCTTAATGTCTGTTTCTTTAATATTCGCTGTAATGTAAAGCTTGCTTAGGTCAATCGTTTCACCAAGAACTGTCCCAGGCTGCACTTGTTGGTTGTTTTGTACTTCTTTTTTGACTAATGTGCCATCAGCCACTGCTTTAATGTTTGTTTTTGCTTCTCCTTCAACTTTTGCAACTGTGCTGTCTTTTTGCACTTCGTCACCTTCATTGATATCCCAGCCTTTGATTTGTCCAGCTGCTGGCGCTGTAATTTGGTACATGTCACCTGTCACTTTTGCTTCATCTGTTTTTACGAAGTTTGTGCTTTCGTAGTAGTAATAAGCACCTCCGGCAATAATGGCAAGAATCACAATAAGGCCAATAATATTTGTTAGCAATAAACGCCCTCTGTTCATGTTTTGTTTCTCCTTTCATGTATAAAAATATAGTGTCATCTGCTTTAGCAAACTTAGAATGCCCATCATCTGACAGATTATGAAACAAGCTCATAGAGCTGTCTGTTTCCCCTTTTTCTACTCCGCTGAAAATGGTGTGCAGCCCATTTATACTTATTGTTCACTTATGAGCAAAAAGCAGAAAAAGAAGAAAAGACGATCGGCATCTTTTTTTGAAAAACTTATATTTAACAAGATTAAATATTAATAAATGAAAATTGAAATGTCAAAGAGAAAGTTTTACTTTTTTTCTGGTGATCCCTTCCTTCTCCACACAAAAAACCTTTCAGCCCTTATGCTGAAAGGTTTTTTTGAATGTTCTCTTTAAGAAAGAACTTCTTCCTGCTGAAAAAATTTTTTTAATGCGAGAAAAACGTCTGATTTTTGCTTCAAAATATAATGTTTAAATTTCTCATCCTGAATATGTTTATATGCTGACATTAACGTAGAATGCCGATTATATTGATTCACTTCACCATAACAAAATAAATTGGCTTTTTTCATAATTTCAGAAACGAGCTTCACGCACCGTGCATTATCAGAGGTCAAATTGTCACCATCAGAAAAATGGAAAGGATAAATATTATATCGTGACGGGGGATATCGTTCGTCTATGAGCTCTAGTGCCTTTCGATAGACAGAAGAACAAATGGTTCCCCCGCTCTCTCCCCGAGAAAAGAAGTGCTCCTCGTCTACGACCTTCGCCTCTGTATGGTGAGCAATGAATTCGATCTCGACTGTCTCATACTTTGTCCGCAAGAAACGTGTCATCCAAAAGAAAAAGCTTCTCGCCATATATTTTTCCCAAAGCCCCATACTTCCGCTCGTATCCATCATCGCTAGGACAACCGCTTTCGATTCTGGTTTGGTGACTTCATTCCACGTCTTATACTTAATATCCTCTGGATAAATAGGATAAAAGGAAGGGCTTCCTGTCATAGCATTTCGTTTAAATGCTGACAGCATTGTTCGTTTTTTATGGATATTACCGGTTAACCCCGTTTTGCGAATATCATTAAACTCAATTTCCTCGACAACGATATCATCAAGTTCCTTTTGTTTAAGATTTGGTAGCTCCAGCTCACGAAATAGCGCTTCCTCTAAATCCATTAATGAGACTTCTGCTTCGTAATAATCATCACCGGCTTGATCTCCAGCACCTTGACCTTTTCCCTGCCCTTGCTTACTGTCAGATCCATCCCGAGCGACCACATCGCCAACCTGGCTGTCTCCATCCCCCTGACCTACATGCTTATTCTTATCATAGTTGTACCGAATTTTATATTCATCTAAAGAACGGATCGGAATTTTGACCACATCTTTGCCATTAGACATAATAATGCTTTCCTCTGTGACAAGATCCGGCAAATTGTTTTTAATCGCCTCTTTGACTTTTTTCTGATGACGCTGCTGGTCATCAAAGCCTTTTCGATGGAGGGACCAGTCTTCCTGAGACACAATAAACTGACTTTTTTCTTGCCGGGACATCCATCCCCCTCCTCACCTTTTTGGACAATTCTTGTACCCATCGATTCCATTATCGTATGCTGGTCGTCGTCGAAATGACGACGATTTTTAAAAAAGACATTACCGGTGCTGGTTTGCGCCAATAATGCCTCCTTCATTTATTAACGATTCAGAAGACTGCCTACATATTTTAAGAGTTCATTTGCACTTGTAGAATTATAGCCATGCTCATCAATCAATCGCGCCACTACTTCATTGACTTTTTTCAACTGCTGCTCATCCGGCGTTTTCGTCGATGTCGTAATTTTCACGACATCTTTCAAATCGGCAAAGAGCTTCTTCTGAATAGCTTCACGTAATCTCTCGTGAGAATTATAATCAAAGCGTTTGCCCTTTCTCGCATAAGCCGAAATCCGAATGAGGATTTCTTCTCTGAATGCCTTTTTGGCATTTTCAGAAATGCCGATCTGTTCCTCAATTGAACGCATGAGCTTTTCATCAGGATTCATTTCTTCACCTGTTAACGGATCACGCAGTTTGTTTTTATTGCAGTACGCCTCAACATTATCTAAGTAATTATCCATGAGAGTTTTCGCAGACTCCTCATAGGAATACACAAATGCCTTTTGAACTTCCTTCTTCGCCATATCGTCATACTCTTTTCGTGCGACAGAAATAAAATTCAAATAACGTTCCCGATCTTCACTTGAGATCGATGGATGCTGATCGAGTCCTTCTTTTAAGGAACGGAGGACATCCAGTGCATTGATGGATTCCATGTTCTTTCGAATAATGGTGGATGAAATGCGGTTAATGACATATCTCGGGTCAATTCCGCTCATTCCTTCGTCATGAAATTCCTTTTTCATCTCATCAATATCAACAGATTGGAAACCTTCGACACTTTCCCCATCATACAGTCGCATTTTTTTCACCAAATCGATATCAGACCGCTTCGGCTCTTTCAGCCTTGTCAAAATAGAGAACATCGCAGCTACCTTTAGCGTATGCGGTGCAATATGAACATCTGAGACATCACTTTCTGAAATCATCTTATGATAAATACGTTCTTCCTCTGTCACCTTTAAATTATAAGGGATCGGCATCACAATAATTCTTGAGTGTAAAGCCTCGTTCTTTTTATTCGAAATAAATGACCGGTACTCCGTTTCATTCGTATGTGCAACAATCAATTCATCCGCACTAATCAACGCAAAACGCCCCGCCTTAAAATTTCCCTCCTGCGTTAATGAAAGAAGATGCCATAGAAATTTCTCATCACACTTCAACATCTCCTGAAATTCCATCATTCCACGGTTCGCTTTATTGAGCTCTCCATCAAACCGATACGCACGCGGGTCTGACTCTGAACCAAATTCAGCAATCGTTGAAAAATCAATACTTCCTGTTAAGTCGGCAATGTCCTGAGATTTCGGATCAGACGGGCTGAAGGTACCAATGCCGGTCCGTTTGTCCTCTGAGAAAAAAATTCGTTCCACTCTCACATCCTCAATGCGGCCACCGTATTCCTCTTCGAGCCTCATCAAGTTCAAAGGTGATAAATTCCCCTGCACACGTATGCCGTATTCTCTATAGAAATCCTCCCGCAGATTTTGCGGAATGAGATGAAGCGGATCTTCATGCATTGGGCAGCCTTTAATCGCATAGACTGCGCCATGATCTGTTAGTGAATACTCTTCCAGCCCTCTTTTCAGCCTTGTGACAAGCGTCGATTTCCCGCCGCTGACTGGCCCCATTAACAATAAAATACGCTTTCTGACATCTAAACGTTTAGCCGCAGGGTGAAAATACTCTTCCACTAGCCTTTCCAATGATTCCTCTAAACCAAAAAGCTCCTGATCAAAAAATTTGTAGGTTCTGACCCCATTCTCCTCTTCAATCCCGCTGTCCTTAATCATATGATAAACGCGAGAATGAGCAGATTGAGCGACAAGTGGATTTTCTTTAATAATATCTAAATATTCGCTGAAGGTGCCTTCCCATTTCAGTCGCTGCTCTTCTTCTCTGTGCTGTTCAATTTTCTTTAAAATATCCATATGAACCTCCTCTTTCAAGATTGAAGCTAGAAATCAGATACTGTTTTACAATCTATGCGGAGGCGTCCTATTACATGCTTTCGTTCTTCAAAATGACGAATTGGCAAACTGAATTGACAACCATCCGCAAGACCCTTCATAATAAAGGAAAAACAGGAGAAAAATGATCTTCATCTCCTGCTTTTCAAGGCGAACTTCACAACATATGAAACCGGCAGCGAAGGAACAAAGGGATAAGGGGGAGCTTATATGAGAACGGTCATTATGATGGGCGTCATCATTACGTTTTTAGTATCCATTTTCACAGCTGGCTACGAAGGCAAGCCTGGTAAATGAAAAAAAGGATGTTCCATCAGCGGAACATCCTTTTTCATTTCGTTCATATTTTCAGTACTTACATATTCACTGAAAGCGAGATCGGATCTCGGCTTTTATCATGTTCTTATATCAAATCTCGGTATTGCTGCTGGCGAAGCGCCTCATACACAAGAATCGCTGCCGTATTCGATAGATTCAGTGAACGAACATGCTCTGTCATTGGTAAACGTAGACAGCGATCCATATTCCGTTCAATCAAATCTTTTGGCAATCCACTCGTCTCTCTGCCAAATACAAAGAAGTAGTCTTCATCTAGCTGCGAGTAATCGAACGTTGTATGCGGCTTTTGCCCAAACTTTGTGATATAGAAAAATTGCCCCTTCGGATGAGCCTCAAACAATTCATCTAATGAATCATGATAGACGACATTGGCATATTTCCAATAATCGAGTCCTGCACGCTTCAGCATTTTATCATCTGTCGAAAAACCAAGCGGACGAATCAGATGAAGTGTTGTATTTGTTGCTGCACATGTTCGCGCAATATTTCCAGTATTAGCTGGAATTTCTGGTTGATATAAAACGACATGAAGTCCCAAAAAAGTTCACCTCTAATTTTCTTTTCCGCTCAACATTATACCATTAACTATCCTTTGGAGCATCGTCCAAAATGTGAAAAAACGTATAACGAATATTAGGTGTATAAGCCGTTGAATCTTCATACGACCAGTAACGCATACGGCTGTCATACGTTTGTGCATTCACAAGAGGCATTCCGCCTTTATCATGATCAACGACAATGGTTGTATGATTATACCTACCGTCACCTTCAAAATCGTAGCAAATCACATCACCTATTTGAAGCTCTTGCGGCTCGTTGAGTTTCTTTGCTCTCAACCCCGCTTTGGAATTGGCTAAATAATTTTTCATCGAATGTGCCACCGTCCAGCTGTAGCTCCATGTATGTGGACGAACCCACCAGCCAGATCCACGGTTCGGATATCCTCTCGTTGGCGCATTCCCTGCTTTTAGACATTGTGAAATAAAATTCGTACAGTTATCTTCAAAATTTTTATATGCTGGATTCCGTTTATTCCAATACGTCTCAGCATATTGAACAGCTGCACGCCGGTCATAGTGAAAAGCTCTTCCAAATTGGTCATCTTTTTGGAAGCGCTCATCCACCTGATCTTCCTTTTGTCGTTCTTCTAACATCATCCGATCTTTCACAAGCATGTCGTTATAAAGAAACGCTTCTCTTTTCTCAACCTGTTCCTCTAAATAAAAAGAATCGTCTATATCCTTACAGACATAAGTGAGGTGAGCGAGATATTGTACTTGCTGAGCTCCATCATCTTGAATAGCTGAATCGAGAAGTTTTGCTTTTGCTTTCGCCTTGACAATCTCAACTTGTCTTCTTGCAAACAGCTCTTTCTTTCGCTCCACAGCGTCCACATCAGACATCAGCTGCGGCTGTTTGATCGTACTGCCATTTAATAAATATGCCAGTCTGTCTTCTAACGTTTGTTCTAATAATTGTTTCACACAGACACCACCAAACTTTTTTTAACATCTCTGTTTGGTTCATTCTATGTTCAATGGGAGGTTATTTAGTATTTAAAGGTGTTTGTAACAATTCAATCCCTTTGATGATCTCTTGTTTTGCTTCTTCATCACTTTCCCGCTCAAGGGCTTTTTCCAGTTCTGAAAGTTGCTGACCATCGCCAATTTTACCGATTGCCCAAGCAGCCGTGCCTCGAATGACCGGTCTTGGATCTTTATGCATCAGGTCAACCAAATCTGGCAAAGCAGATGTATCTTTAAAGTGAGCAAGTGCCAAAATGGCATTCCGCTGAATAGGTTTTTTCCCTCGCCATGATCCAGAAACATGACCATACTTCTCTTTAAATTCACGATTGCTGATTGTCAGCAGTGGCTTTAAGAGCGGCTTTGCAATTTCAGGATCTGGCTCCATTTCAGGATGTAGATGAAAGTCTTTCCCTTTATTAATTGGGCAGACCGTTTGGCACGTATCACATCCATACAACCGATTCCCTATTTTCGAGCGAAATTCGTCAGGTAAAAACCCTTTTGTCTGTGTTAAAAACGAAATACACCTTTGAGAATTGAGCTGGCCTGGATTCACAAGAGCACCCGTTGGGCATGAATCCACACATTTATTACAAGTTCCGCACTGGTCTTCTATTTTCTCATCCGGTTCAAATGGAACATTTGTAATCATCTCAGCCAAATAGACATAAGATCCGAACTCTGGTGTGATAATCATACAGTTCTTTGCACTAAAGCCAATGCCAGCACGTTCGGCTACAGCACGGTCAGACAATTCACCTGTGTCCACCATTGATTTTGTCCGTATATCTTCGTGTTTACTGCGCAAAAATTCTTCAAGCATGTCGAGCTTTTTTTTCAGCACAACATGATAATCAGTTCCCCATGAAGCCCTGCAAAAAATCCCTCTTCTTGCATCCTTTGTACTTCGGGGAGCATCTTTCATTTTGGAAGGGTATGCGAGCGCAATGGCGACAATTGATTTTGCTTTTGGAAGCAGCAAAGCAGGATTTGTTCGTTTTTCGATATCAGGTTCTTCAAAACCGGACAAATACCCTAACGATTCATGTAAGATGAGGCGGTCCTTTAATGAATCAAATGTATCAGCACTTGCAAATCGAATTTTATCGACACCAATTTCGTTCGCATATTGAATTAACTCTTCTTTTAATTGTCCAACATGAATCACCTTGCAAACCTCCTTTCTTTGTTTCTTCAGTTGTTTTCAGTATAATACGAGTGTATCATGACCGATTGGAGTGAGTCACTGTGAAGATACAAATGGAAATCTCCCAACCTCAAAGCCCGTCTATCCATGTTGGACAGATTGAATATTCACATATTGAGATAGGAAAATCCCCTCAAATGTTAAAAGGCCGACTGCGTCTGTTTCAAGAATCTTTGTTTTTTGAATATGAAGATCAAACTTTGGAAGAAGTACCAGCGATCAAAGAATGGACGAATCTTCTAGAAGATATCCCCTTTCTTCCGCTACTTGCTGATATTCAAAAAGAACAATTTATTGACTCGACCAATTCCGTACAGGATTTGTCGATATTTTTTTCATTAAAATATTTCTTGCCTATCCTTACATTAGATGCCGATCAATTGAAAGGGCCTCTTTCATTATCCAAAAATGAAACTGGTCATATTGAATGGCAGGATGGCGCAGAGCTTAAAGGGTTATTTTCTCAAGCAAGTAAAGCTCAAATTTCTCAAGACACAAAAAGCATTCTTCAAATCATTCTCTTCCCACCATCTATTTCCCGGGAAAAGAGTGAAGCGCTTATACAATCCTTGACGAAGATGTTTATACAAATACATGGTGGAGAAAGCAAATATGAACTCATTGAAAAAGCACTGTAGGTCACAGTGCTTTTCACATTATACTGACATAATAAAAAACGCAACACTTCGTTTATCTATGAAACGAAATACTGCGTTATAAACAAAATTATGTATTGGAGCGGGTGATGAGAATCGAACTCACGACATCAGCTTGGAAGGCTGAGGTTTTACCACTAAACTACACCCGCATCAATCTTTTAAAGACAACGTCATTGCGTTGACTTTTATTATGTTACAACTTTCTTAACAATTCGTCAAGAGAATATGAAGATTTTTCGTCAAAAAATTTCATATTCTCCATATATATTACGATAGTTATTTGTCTAGCTGCAAATACACCAAATAAGCCTGCTTTACATCTTTTAATTCCTCTTTCAGATTCTTTTCAGAACCTGTTAAACCAGAAAACTCATGGTTCATTCCAGTTGTGATGGTAGTAGAAATTAATTTTTTCTCTCCAGGAGACATGTGAAAAAGATCTGAAGCTGATATCGTTGTGTTTCCTCCCACGTCCTGTTTGAAATCCATGCTAGTCGAGAGTTTCGTTAGTTCGCTTTGCTCTTTATCTTTCCATAAGCTATACGTTACTTTTAACAGATCATCTTTTTCATCTTCTAGCTGATAGATAAAATTCACACTGTTATCGACGCCATTTTGATGAAGGTCAATGGTGATTTTTTTTGTATCTTCTTTTAATAATTGTCCATCTTTGTAATGCATACCGATCAAGGATACACTTTTATTACTGCCTTTTAGTCCTTTCACTGTCATCGCTTCAAACGGCTTATCTGATAATGCTTCCAAAAGACTTTTTTCATTTTTTGTTAGTTTCATAGGTTCGACAGTTACTTCATCGTGAGTTGCTGTTTCCTTATTTTTCTCTGTTGCAGGTTTTTCTGAGACCGTTTTCTCTGTCGTTGTTGTTTCTGCAGCCTTCTCGCCGCATCCTGCTAATAGAAAAACAGTCAATAAAAGAATGCTCCATTTCTTAATCATTGATATCCCCTTTTATACATTTATTTTTTATTATACTAAAATTTGGTTTAATATACAAAAAAAGATTAGGAGAATTCTCCTAATCTTTCGCTTTTTTCTGTTTCATGGCTGATAGGAATGCCACAATGAAAAAACTGACAGCAAAAATGACAACCATATAAATAAAAAAGTTTGGTTTGATTTGGAACGTAAATGCAGACGAACCTTCCATCTCAAAAGCAAGACTGTTAAATAATAATTCATTATTTGTTTTTGATTGAAATAAGTGATAGAACAGAACACCAATGGTCAGCATCGGAAAACCTAAGAAACCTAGGAAACTACCAACAATTGCACCTTGTTTCATTGCCTGAACGTTCATGATCGTTGTCCTCCCATTCCACCAAGCAATAACTGCTTCATAATAGACTTACCATCCCCCATAAACGGAAGAAGGTAGAGCAATTGAATAAAATACGTGATTGAAAAAATGAAAAACCCTGTCGAAATTGGATTTTCTTTTAGAAATAAAACAGTCACAATGATTCCGACTGCGCCAATGAGCCCCGGCAAAAGCGGACCAAGCAGTGTAATCCACACCTGTTTTTTCTGAAACGGGTCTAAAACAGGCCTCACAAATTTCACAGACATCATATCGCTCGCAAAAAAGCCTTGAGGACCATCCCGGCCGGCGAACTTCCGATGTGCATACCCATGTGCCGCCTCATGCAAGGCAGTTCCAGTAATTAATCCGAAATAAATAATCGTAAAATAAATCGCAATGGCCGCAATCGATGAATCAGGAATAAATAAAAAGGCGATTCCCGCCATGATCATAAAGAGCACCCAGAAAAAGATGATTTTGCGCGTCACCATCAGCAGAGCCGTACCCAATATGTGAAGAAATGAATGACCCGTGCAGTCAAACCGCTCTTTCATCTTTACTTGATACTGCTTAAAAAATTGACAGAAGGCTGTGACAGTCCGATATGGCGATTGATAATGAATCGACAGCAAGTGATGCTGATTCAGCCCCATCATCAATTGATAAAAATCGCGGGCAATCACAGACTCATCGACCTGAAACAAATCGGCGAGTTCTGCCGTAATACTCGCCTCTGTCCTTTGACCATCCACTTTCGTTAACATATGATATGCACTTTCGTTAATTGGAAGTGAGCTTCCGTACTGCGTATCAGTCAAATGCCTTTTTTGTAAAGTCACATATGGCGCAAGTGCCGGCACCCGCTCAATCTTTAGCTTATTGTTAAGAAGTTGAATCATGTGAATACCTCCATGAAAAACCTTTATATATGGCAAAGATGAGCAGACATTCAAATCCTGCCACAAGCAGCCACTGAAGCATTTGACTCGATTCCCCTATCACATAGTTTCCAATAAATACAATCGGAATCATGATTAAAATAAGCGCTCCAAACGAGAAAATACCTGTGTATGGATTATTTCGATCAAGGGGCAATAAAATACCTACCACATAAAAGAGAGCCGTTGCATTACACAAGACAGCAGCGCCAATCAACACGATCCAGATCTGATCCGGGAGCGTCAGTGTTGTGATCATAAATAAAACAATTTGGATCACACCAACGAGCAAAAGCCCGAGGAACTTATAAAGAGCCACTTCCCACGGCCTTAGACCAAACGTTTTATACATCCCAAGCATACGTTTGTCATTGCCAAATGAATTAAAAGCTGTTAACCCAGCTAGCGCACATAAGACAAAAAAAGCTTCTCCTTCAAAGCGGAAGGCAAACTGATAACGGACAAATAAAATGACAATAAGGAGGATGAGAAAGTTTAAAATATTTTCTTCATTTCTCACTTGTGACTTTATTTCCTTTACAATGAGTGACCACTTTTTCGAAGATGAAAATGGCAGCTTGTGCAGAAAGGTTAACGCTTTTTTCTCAGCCATAATTGGCATTAAAGCAAGAGAAATAAATGCGCCTCCCGCAGATAATAAGATGAAGAGGATCAAAATCGCATAATTCACCCCGTCAGGAGACATCCCTTGTGCCGCTAAGAAAAACGGCGCTGTAAAATACATCAAATGATAATCAAACTGTACATATGATTGCTGTATTTGATTGATGTCGAAATGTGTCATTCCATACGCTACAACTAGCGCTAATAAAACAAATATCGCTGCAAATTTTTGCAACGGTAATTTTAATTTTAGTACGAGTAAATAAGTCACGTTGTAAATGAGCTGAAGCAGTGTTAAGACAAAGAGCGATTGCAACAGCACCATCAAAAAGAACGTAAGAATAAAGAAAATACCGATCCCTTGTGCAATAAAATTAGGTAAAAGCAAGATCCCGATGAAAAATAAAACAAGCCCTGTCACGACTGTCACCATCGGAATGAAGTAACCAAGACTTTTTTGAAAGGTAGACAGCGGAAACCAGCTGAGCTGCATAGAAAAACGATCTTGTTCAGGTGTTCTGACTTTGATCAGCACAAATAACAAGCTTGTAAAAATGGATGCATTGATTGCCATCGACACAACCAACAACCCAAGTGAACGGTCATCTCCATTTAAGAAAGCCTTCATAAAGACACCCGTAAAACTGTATCCGATGATGGCTCCCATTGTGACTGCAAACAAAAAGAATAAGACCACAATGATTCGCTTCGTTTGAGTATCAAAGAGCTTATACATCTCCTGCTGCCACATTTTAAGCATCATTTTAGAAATGATTAATGATTTCATCAAAATGTGCACCCCTATCACTTAACATTGAAGCTTTCAGAAACACCTGTTCCAATGTGCTTGATTGATACTTTTCTTTTAAGGCCGAAACCGTCCCTTCATCCATTTTATTTCCTTTAGAAATAATGGCGATCTTGTGGCACAGCTCTTCCGCTGAAAGCATATCATGCGTTGAAAGCAAGATTGCACCATGGTGCTCGGCATAACGTTTCATTAGTTTCTTTGTGTTTATAACCGCTTCAATATCAAGTCCTCTAAAGGGCTCATCCATGATCACTAATTGACTCTCAAGCATAAAGGCAGCAATCAGCTGTGTCTTTTTTTTCATTCCATGGGAATAGGTTTCAATCGGTCTTGATAAAGCTGATTCCATATCAAACAATTCAATTAGTTGATTTCTTCTTTGAATTGTTTTACATTCATACATAGAAGAAACAAAATCTAAATATTCAGCACCAGTCAATGCTTCAGGGAGCAGCAGATCATCTGGAACATAGGCGACTTGTTTTTTAAAGGATGGATCATCATTTGTGACATCCTTGATATGAATGGTTCCTTCTGTATGCTTAATGATGCCGAGTACACAGTTAATCATCGTTGTTTTACCGGATCCATTTGGTCCAGCCACAGCAACGATTTGATGAGGGGCAATTTTCAAATGAAAATCATTGACAGCAGTCACGTTATTTTTATACGTCTTGGTTAAATTCTCGATCGTAAACATATAACCTCCAAGTGTCTGCATATTCTTTAAAAACAGATCAGGCTAAACCGCCCGCCACAGACGGTTTAGCCCTGGTGTCTTATCTAAGAAGTAAAAAGATGAATCCTAAGTATAGCTACTTACATTCAATTTGGACTTTTAAGCCACTTTCCCACTGAACGGCTCCTGTAAAGCTACCCTTGCCGTTTGCTAAACACCAAACTGCTGCTCCTAGAACAACTGTTGCTCCCAATCCAAGAAGGACAGCAACAAATACTAAGAACCAAGCTTGGTCCATAATAGCAGGTTCCATAGTGGAATAGTCAACTTGCGGCGCTGCATAAGTCATACTTTTCACCTCCCAGCTTATGATGATCGTATCATAGGCGTCACACTCCAAACATCAACAGAAGATCCCATTTTTGACCGAACATATTTTCGTGTAAAATGTGACTTTTTATTCAATTGTTCATGTTCAACTGTATAAATTCTCCCTTTTTTACTATTTTTCACCACAACATAAGAACCACAAAACCCAAATATTGTCAATAAATCCATCTTTTTTCTGCCTTTTTTCAAATAGTTCATTTTCATCATCTCTTCTATTTAATCTTTCATTTTTTTGAGATAGAAAGAATTCCCCCGATATATCAGATATAAAAGTCCTAATTATATGTCGTTAACACATCAAATACGACATATTAACTGATAATTCCGACAAAAGAGTGAGCATATTTTCCTTCTTCTCTTGTCTCTTAAAATATGTATATACAAGAAATTCTGTTGGGAAAAAAGCCCTTGCCTTCTTCCACAGCACATATCATTTTACTTGCATCTCTTTCTATAAAAAAAGCAAAGCAGCCCGACACAAGTATGACTGCTTTGCTTTCATTTATGAGGAACTTGCAGCAGAGGCTGTATCAGGAAAGTAATTGTTCCCAATAATTTCACCAGCAGGAACGTGTGGTCCTGCATCACCATTTCTTTTAAATGGGAGAAGCGGGAAAACAAGTTCTGCTAAATAATAAGATTCTTCTAAGTGCGGATAACCAGAAAAGATAAATGTATCAATACCTAGAGACTGATATTCTATTATACGTTCTGCTACTGTATGCGGGTCCCCGACGAGCGCTGTTCCTGCCCCGCCTCTAACTAAGCCAATGCCTGCCCAAAGATTAGGGCTAATTTCAAGCTTCTCTTTATTCCCTTGATGTAATTCAACCATTCGTTTTTGCCCTACTGAGTCCATCCCTTGTAAAGTCTTTTGCGCCTCATCAATAGTCTCTTGATCTAAATGACGAATCAGATGTTCCGCTGCCTGCCAAGCTTCATCTTCCGTTTCTCTCACGATCACATGAAGTCGAATACCAAACCTCACCGTTCTTCCTTCCTTTTCAGCCTGCTTTTTCACTTGTGCGATTTTCTCTTTTACTTGTGCAGGCGGCTCGCCCCAAGTTAAATAAACATCTGTATGTTTTGCAGCGGCTTGAATGCCTGCTTCTGATGATCCTCCAAAAAAAACGGGTGGATGTGGTGTTTGAGCTGGTGGAAATAGCAGACGTCCATTTTGTGCTTGCAGATGCTTCCCTTGAAACTGAACATTCTCTCCTTTCAATAACCGCTTCCAGATGGTCAAAAATTCTTCTGTTGCCTCATAGCGTTCATCATGAGAAATGAATAGCCCGTCTCCTTCAAGTTCTTCTTTACTTCCTCCCGCTACAACATTGATCAGCAGTCTCCCGCCTGAAAGCCGATCAAATGTGGAGGTCATTCTAGCAGCAACAGACGGCTGCATCAACCCTGGCCGAAGAGCCACAAGAAACTTTAAATGAGTTGTTTCTGCAGCTAAAGCGGTCGCTGTCAGCCATGGATCTTCACAAGATCTACCAGTAGGCAGCAAGACCCCTGTGTACCCAAGCTGATCGGCAGCTTGAGCAATTTGTTTAAAATACGGATAGTCTGCCTGTCTTGCCCCTTTCGATGATCCTAAATAACGCCCATCCCCATGCGTTGGAATAAACCATAGAATATTCATCATATCGCCTCCTGTTATTTTTCACCTTGATAACTTGTGCGCCATTTGAGCAGTCGCTTTTCTAACAGCCGTACAAATGAATCAGTCATCTTACCAACTACCGCAAAGATGATAATCCCTACAAACACTTTATCCGTTTGCGAGAATTGTCTTGCATCCATAATCATGTAGCCAACTCCACTACTCGACCCCATCAATTCAGCCACCACTAAACCAAGCCAGGCAATGCCTAATGAAAGCCTCACGCCCAGAAGAATATGAGGAAGGGCAGCAGGTAAAATGAGCTTTGTGATATTTTGATACAGATTAAACTCTAAAGCGCGAGCCACATCGAACAGCTTGTTATCTACACTGCGAATTCCTAGAAAAGTATTGATATAGATCGGAAAAAAAGCCCCAAGTGCAATCAATAAAATTTTCGCTGATTCATCAAAACCAAACCAAAGAATAAATAAAGGAGTCACCGCTAAATGAGGAACTGTTCTCAGCATTTGCAAGGTCGGATCTACATACTGCTCGGTTTTCCTAGAAAAACCGACACACAGACCCATCGCAAGTCCTAAACCTCCCCCAAGTAAAAACCCGCATATTGCTCTGTAGAGACTGATGTAAAGATGGCCAAACAGCTCACCGGAACGAATCAACTCACGAAAAGATTCCGCAATGACAGTGGGTGCAGGTAGTACAGTAGAAGAAACGATTTGGGAAGCAGCAGCTCCCTGCCAAATCGCAATGAGTAAAGCAGGTAATACAAGTCCTTTTAACATGATGAAGGATGAAGCTTTTCTCCTTTTTTTCTTCATTCGCTCAGTTTTAGTCACAAGGGCTGGGTTAGATGCAGCTTTCATCAACTCTTCTCCTCTTTCAGCATTTTTTCAATAAACGAATTATCTACCACCTGATTGACATCAATCTTCCGCTGAATCGCCTTTGTTTGATATTGAAAATCAGCTGTATGCTGCTGGGCGTTTATGATCTTCTTAGAAATGGGCTCATTGAGCGGCTCTGTATTGTTTAATACTTGTGTCACCACCTTCTGATCTAATTGTTTCAAACGAGCATAAAGTGTAATGGCTTCCTGTTGATGGTCTTTCTGCCATTTCACCGCTTTGTCATATACTTTTAAAAATTGCACCACTAGTTCAGGGTACTCATCGGCAAACTTGGTTCTGACAAGTGTGAATCCAGGTGAATATAAATCGGTCGCTTCTCCATTAACCAGTAGCTTTGCTCCCTTTTCTATCGTTTCAAGTGATAAGAACGGCTCCCAGATCGACCAAGCATCAACTGATCCATTTTCAAACGCAGATATTGCCTCATCCGGCTGAAGCTGAATGATCTGAACATCCTTTGCAGATAAACCAGCCTGATCTAATACTTTGTATAAAAAGTCAAAACCACTGCTTCCTTTGGCAACGGCGATTTTTTTCCCTTTTAAATCTTCTACTTTTTGAATCTCACTGTTCTTATTCACTAAAATCCCATTCGCCTTTAACCCATCCTGAGATAAACCAATTTCCTTAAAATCAATACCTGCTGCCTGACCAGCTATAACAGGTGAATTACCAACCTGTGAAAAATCTAATTGATTGGCGGCGAGCCCTTCGAATTGGGGAGGACCACTTTGGAACTCCACCCACTTGACTTTCATACCTTCTTTTTCAAATGATTGCTCAAACCACCCTTTTTCCTTTGCTAAAAGAAGTGGGCTTAGACTTTGCTGAATCCCAATCCGAACTTCTTTCGGCTTGTCTTCTGATCCATTCGCTGCTTGACCACACCCAGCTAATACAAGGAGGATACCCAGAAAGAGAACGATCCTTTTTTGCCTTTTCATTCGATTTGACCTCCTTAAATTCCTGAGCCATTCGTCAGTAACAGCTCATCTGTTTTCTCAAATTCTGAAAGCACCTTTTGTCTTAAGCTCTGAAAAGCTGTTGACGTTCTATTCCTCGGGAATGGTAAGTTCACGGGAAGGATTTTATGAATTCGGCCGGGTCTTGCTTGTAACAGCACAATTTCATTGGCTAAATAAATGGATTCGTCAATATCATGAGTGACAAGCACCATCGTTGTTCTTTTCTCCTGCCAAATATCCAGCAGCACATCCTGTAAGTGTTTCCGTGTAAATGCATCTAGCGCACCAAAAGGTTCATCAAGCAATAAAATCTCCGGATCACGCAGGAGTGCTCTTGCAATAGCAACACGTTGTGACATCCCGCCTGAAAGCTCATGTGGATAGGCGTGTTCAAAACCTTTTAACCGAACAATGTCAATTAATTCATCCACTTTGCGGCGAACAGCCGCCTGTTTTAAATTGAAATTGGCAGCGATATTTTCTTCGACCGTCAGCCATGGAAACAAGCGATGCTCTTGAAAGATAAAGCCCTGTTTCATTCCTGGTTCTACCACACGCCTTTCTCCTATCACGATCTCCCCATCATAATCTGTATCAAGGCCTCCAATCATCTTCAGCAATGTACTTTTCCCGCAACCGCTCGGACCAATCACCGTCACGAATTCACCAGGAACGATGGTGAACCTTACGTTTTCAAGCACTTGAATGGTTTGTTTGTCTTTCCAAAAAGACTTATCCACAATATCAACGGAAATAGTCAATGCAAGTTCACTCCTCTTGTCATCAGATAGATACACAGAAAGACCCTTATCCCAAAAGAGAGATAAGAGCCTTCGTGTTGTCCGATCAGCTATTCATATTGAGTTGTTAGCACCATCCTAAATCATATTATTCCTATGAATCAACTATATTTTATAAAATAGTTATTTCGACCTTGTATGCTTTTCATCAATACGATCGTAAATCTCTTCTATTCGTTCTTGATTGCTGTAAATTTCATATTTGTTCCGCTCAATCAAAATGTCTAATGTGATATCCAAATGTTTTCTGTATTTTTTTCGTTTTTTCTTTTTCTCCATCTTCATCTTCCCTTCAGATTAAAATAAAAAAAGGCCCTTCACTCATGCCTGAGTGAACGAGCCTTCGGTTGACCGATCAGCAATTCTTGTTGGTATTTTCAGTATGCTTATGTTAATACATACTATTCCGACATGTCAACTATATTTATTGTTTTTTCAGATTTATCTAAAAAATGATTGACCGGGCAGTAAACAAGATTTATAGTCTTATTAAATATTTCTTATTAAAATAGTTGGTTTTATCTAACAAAAGGAGGATACACACATGTCAGAAGAACTTCAATTTCGTTTAGAAACAAAAGCAATACACGCAGGTCAAGAACTGGACTCAGCCACCTATTCAAGAGCTGTACCTATTTACCAAACAAGCTCTTTCGGTTTTAGAGATAGTGAGCATGCGGCGAATTTATTTGGACTTCAGGAACCCGGTAATATTTATTCACGTATTATGAACCCGACAAATGATGTGTTTGAAAAACGGATCGCTGAGCTTGAAGGCGGAATTGGTGCACTTGCTGTCTCCTCAGGACAAGCAGCGACCACTTACTCCATTTTAAACATTGCAGGAGCTGGTGACGAAATCGTATCCTCCAGCAGTCTGTATGGCGGCACATATAATTTATTTGCTCATACCTTGAAAAAGCTTGGAATAACAGTAAAGTTTGTGGATTCCTCAAACCTTGAAGAACTTGAAGCAGCCATTACAGATAAAACAAAAGCAGTGTATGCAGAGAGCATCGGAAATCCAAAAGGCGACATTTTACATATTGAAGCCGTATCAGCCATTGCACACAAGCACCACATTCCTCTAATTGTGGATAACACACTTGCAAGCCCTTATTTGTTAAGACCGATTGAATTTGGCGCAGACATTGTTGTCCATTCAGCGACGAAATTCATCGGCGGCCATGGCACATCCATTGGCGGAGTCATCGTCGACAGCGGCAAGTTTCCTTGGAGTGATAGTGATAAGTTCAAAGGCCTGACGGAACCAGACCCTAGCTATCATGGTCTGACGTATACAGAAGCGATTGGCGAAGCAGCTTATATCACAAAAGCACGTGTACAGCTCTTACGTGATCTAGGGGCGGCTTTATCACCATTCAACTCATTTTTACTCTTGCAAGGCTTAGAAACATTGCATCTTCGCCTTGAACGCCACAGTGAAAATGCATTGAAGACAGCACAATTTTTACAAGATCATCCTCTTGTAGAATGGGTCAGCTATCCAGGTCTTGAAGGCCATGAATCCTTTGAGCTGGCTCAAACTTATTTACCAAAAGGGCAAGGTGCCATCCTCACATTCGGCATTAAAGGTGGCAAAGACGCAGGAAAAAAACTCATTGATTCGGTTCAGCTTTTCTCACATCTTGCAAACGTAGGCGACTCTAAGTCACTCATCATCCACCCTGCCAGCACAACGCATCAGCAATTAAGTGAAGCAGAGCAAAAAGCCACAGGGGTGACACCAGAACTTATTCGTTTATCTGTTGGAACAGAAGCGATTGAAGATATTCTGGCAGATCTAGAACAGGCGATTTCAAAAAGCCAGTCTTAACCAAACAAAAAAAGCACACACCTGTGTGCTTTTTCTTATTGACTAGTGATTGATTAATCGAATATCTTGGAAGGGATAAAACACGAATGATGTTGTCCCTTGAATATCACTCTTTGTAAAAAGACCTAAACCGTTGCGACTGTCCATTGAGTTTTGGCGGTTGTCACCCATGACAAAGTACTTTCCTTTAGGGACTGTAAGAGGACCAAAATCAGGTGTCAGCAAGGTGCCATCTGCGGCAGCTTTCTTTTTGTTTGATGCTAAATAAGGCTCTGCCACTTTTTGACCGTTTACATATAGCTGATCATTTTTCATTTCGATTTTATCACCAGGTAAACCAATCAATCGTTTCACATAGTGAGTACTGCGCTCTTCCCCATCAAGAACAATGATTTGTCCGCGTTTATAATCGCCGAAGTAATCGACTGTTTTATTCACAAACACCCGCTCTGTATCATGCAGTGTCGGTTCCATAGAAGTCCCCTTTACAATATACGGTGCGAATAAAAAGTTACGAATGATAAAAACAGCAATAAATGCGATTAAGATGGCTTTAATCCAGCCCCATAATTCTGATTTCTTTTTTTGTGTTTTTGTATTTGTTGTCATAAGCTCCTCCTGAAATCCCCTAGGACAAAATGAGTTATCGCCAGCTGATCGCTGACGCCACGCTTGTTTCTCCCTAAATATAAACATATTTTGCCAACAAATCAAGCTGTAAGAGAGAAAAAGGCAAGCACCTTTCTGTGCTTGCCCAAAACTCAGTTAGTTAGCAGAAGAATCCGCTTCTGTCTCTTTGTTTGTTTTACCATAGAAATAATCAGATGGATTCACTGGTTTAAAATCAGATAGCTTATGGAATCGAAGAAGATCCCTGTACAGTACTTTATCTGACAGGCTTAACTGATTATCAACACGGGCTTTAATCGCTTCTGTCTTTTTGTTTTGTTTCACCACTTTACCCGTTTTTGTATCGTAGACCGTATTATCTACAAGGGTATATTTTGGTGTCACATAATTTCCGTTACGGAATGCAACAGTTTGATCATGCTTCTTAGAGAATAAATCTGTTCCAAAATTCACGTACTCATTTGAATCAATACCTTGTAAGTGAAGAAGCGTTGGCATCACGTCTACTTCACCGCCATACGTATGATTCACGCCACCTTGTTTACCAGGGATCCGAATCATGAGCGGTACACGCTGATTTTGTGCATTTTGATATGGCGTAATTTCTTTCCCTTGAATCTCACTCATTGCACGGTTATGGTTCTCAGAAATACCGTTATGATCACCATATAATAGAATCACTGAGTCTTTATACAGACCCGATTTTTTCAAGTCCTTAAAGAATTGTTCTAATGACTCATCCAAGTATCTCGCTGTTTGGAAATAATTATCCACTGTTTTATCGCCAGTTGTTGCCTTAGCGATTGTCGCATCTTTCTCATCTAAATTAAATGGATAATGGTTGGTCAATGTCATTAAGTGTGCATAAAATGGCTTTTTCATTGATTCTAACATTGGGATTGATTCTTTAAAGAATGGTTTATCCTTCAGACCCATGTTTACAAGGTTTTCTTCATCCATGTTGTAATAAGATGCATCGAAGAATTGATCAATTCCCATATGTTTATAAATCGTGTCACGGTTCCAGAAAGATTTATAATCCCCGTGAAGCACTGCACTCGTATAGCCTGCTTTTTGATCTAAGATGGCAGGAAGTGATTGGAAGGTATTTTCACCTTTTGTCACAAACGCTGCACCCTCTGGCAAGCCAAACATACTATTATCCATCATGAGCTCAGCATCAGAAGTCTTCCCTTGACCAGTCTGGTGGAAGAAGTTATCAAAATACGTAAAATCTTCTTTTCCATGAGCTAGTTTGTTTAAAAATGGCGTCACTTCTTCTCCATTTAACTTGTAGTCAATTAAAAATGACTGGAAGCTTTCTAAATGGATTTTGATGATGTTTTTCCCTTTAGCTTGACCAAAGTATTCTGCATTTGGTTTCGCATAGTGAGAGGTCGTATAGTTCACGACATCCGTTAAATCATCACTGCTCGCATTTGCTACCTGCGTTGCATTTTGTGCGGTTTGCACGCCGTCATAAATCGCATAGTTATAAACACCTAAATATTTCACAATGTACTTATGATCAAATGTTCTCGTCAATAATTCTGGACGATCTTTTTCAGCTAAGTGTAGGTTAACGAAGAACAGTCCAACACCTGCAGCCACAATCAGCAGTGCGAAAGTTTTTTTCATTTGGAACTTCTTCACTTCTGGTCTCCAAATGACAATGGCAATTAAAATGATGATATCTAGGAAGTACAA
The DNA here is from genome assembly GCF_024398395.1 of Bacillus sp. FS02. NCBI lineage: Bacteria > Bacillati > Bacillota > Bacilli > Caryophanales > Bacillaceae > Bacillus > Bacillus sp. FS02. The sequence goes on from NZ_CP074101.1 coordinate 1,017,056, forward strand.
AAGGTCATGCGGCTTAATACTTGCTAACACACCGCCAGTCATACCTCCCCAAGATTACCGGCTTGTTTCATTGTCGGGAAGGTTAAAAAATCATCAAAGAAACGATAGTACGCTACATTCGCATATAAAAGTGCGGTCATAATAAAATCAATGACAATTAAAACAATGGCCGATTTACGCCCCTTCAAAAAGAGAGCAAGTCCTAAAAACACGATGGCTGAACTGAATGGATTTAATAAGAGAAGACCCTCTTGAAAAGATCCCTTCACTCCTAAATTAAAGTCCATTTTGTAGGCTGTGTACGATTTTGCCCAAAATAAAAGGACAGCCAAAACAAAAAAGCTATATTTGTTCGCAAATATTTTTTTCATAAAACCTCTTCTTTCTTATTTTCGATCTGATATAAATGAAATCATAAAAAATTTACATTGATTTTGCAAATGTAAATCTTCTGCACCAAGCATTCCGATGCTCTTTTCTCCGCAGGTTACATGTGCTCCTTTAATATAACGAATAAGAAGCATCATAAGTTTCAAAAAAAATACGAGTAAATAAAAGGAAAAATATCCATTTACATTAAATTTACTGCCGCTTCATGTTTCAGAGAATGATGAAGGTTTTGTAAATCACTCAGTACTACTTTACTTTTTTCATCTAATCGTGTCAAAGTAATTATAAAGAAAAGGAAGAATCACCTAGGCTTTTCGACTCACTTAGCCAAATTTATACAAAATCCGAACCGATTTGCTTTTTTATTGTGACTCAACCTCCAGCAATCCATGTATCCTCTCTGTTGCCACAAACCTAAAAAACAGTTTTAAACAAAAAAAGCTTGATTTCCCCTGCCAATGTACGGTGTGATAAAGGTATAGCTCCATCAAATAAATTAAGCTGGGGGACATCCTATGAAATCAAACAAACAAATCAACATATTTGAACAAAGATTCTCAGAAGAAGTGATAGACATCATGGCTGTTACAGGACCTTCTGGAGTCGGCGCAGGAAAAGCGGGAAAAGAAACTCTTTGGACTGCTTCAATCCCACTCATTGCATGGAAGGAAAAAGACCGCATCATAACTGAAAAAGTGAGACTGTGCTGGTTAACAGATGAAAAGGGATTACGGGAAAAACAAGCGCAATTACATAAAGAATCTATCGTCACACTTCAAGTACGTAAAGGTGAGGGTGAATTTATGCTCGTTTCACTTGTTGATACAGATACTGAGGATAAGGAACTTCAAGAAATATTAGAAGAAGCTCAACAACCTATCTTTTACCACGATGACAAGCTGGGTACCTTTGAATTAGTGAAAGGACTAGACTTATTTGAAACAACCATCCAGTGGGGCAATGAGGAGTGCCTACTTTACTTCAATCTTGAAGAAGAGGAAGAAACGAATGACTCTCTGAAAACGGCTAGACAACTCGTAGAAGAGCAGACAACATGGGATGCCTCCATGAAGTCATATGCAGCAAATCAGCTGATTGAACTAGCAAAAGATTGGCAGGAACAAGACGACTCCGCTGAAAATTCAGAAGAGATCACACCGGATCAATTTATCAGCCGCATCTCTCTTGAAAGCCTCCATGCTTATCCAAATGGAGAATTCGAAGCCTACTATCATGACGGAGATTTATTTTGGGGACATGTCATCATTGTCTCTGGCAATATGAATGGAACGTTTCAAGATGCACACATTGCTGGCTAAAGAATGGGGGATGGATAAATGAAGATCAAAGCTTTTGACGAATTAAATCAACTAGGAAAAACTCCTATTGTAGCCAAAATAGGCGGGTTTCGCCCTGATCCATCTAAGTACAGCTGGTTTGCTGGTCATTTTTTCATCCAACGTGATAAAGGGTGGCCGGCAGATCAAGATGGAGCTATGATTCCCATTTTACAAATGTATTTACCCGAAGTACCAGGGGGAATGAACGGCTTTGATGAATGTAAGATGATTCAAATTTTCATCAACAAGAAAACCCTTCCGATCGATATCGCCAAAAACGGTGAGGGCTGGAAACTCATTGAATATTCATCAATGGAAGGATTAGAAATCGCTGAGCCCCCTGAAGACGTGAAAGGAATGAAACCTTTCCAGATAGAGTGGCTCGAAGGGGAACAACCGGATTATCCATGCTGGGAGGAAGCTTGGTCATACGTTGACTTATCAGAGGTTAATGAAAGTGAAGAAGCGACAGATCATTTCTTCGAGCATTACTCAAACTACTCGTTTACAAAAATCGGTGGATACGGAGCTTACATCCAATCTCCTCCCCACCAGATGTCAGGAGAATTCATGCTGCAAATCGCATCAGAAGAAAAACCTCGGTTCATGATTGGTGATAACGGGACGATGTATTTCTATTACGACAAAGAAAATAAAGAATGGTTCATGCACTGGGATTGTTTTTAAAACCAATTGAAAGGAACCATTCCCCTTTCTAAACGTAATAAACGATATGAAGGGGGTCAGTGATATGGGATTCATTTTAGACATCTTCAATCTTGCTCTGTATATCCCTTTTTTACAGGTAGATGAAGATGATATATCACGGAATGCAGCACAGCTAAAAAAATACAGCTGGTTTCAAGCGTTATTAAGTGATCAAACGAGCAGAGAGCTGATCATTTATGATCAAGGAGTCCGCCGTGTAATTGGTCAATTTAAGACGAGTAAACTCCATAAGAAGCCATACAACATCAGATGCGAACGAAAGGTACAACAAGCCATACACCGTGCCATGTCAAAACACGGGAAGATCCGCACTTAGCTGTGGCTCTTTCCGTACAAATGTAATAAATCCTTTTGAAGAAAACAATTGACGCTCGGACAACTCTCCCCGTATATTATGTATAAATCCAACTTTTTTTTAGAAAAGGGGGCCTCACATGCGCTTGTTTAAGAACTGGAGAAAAAAGCAGCACAAACAGCCGATTACTTCAGATACGCAAGAAGACAGCATCCCAATTAACTTTTCCACTCTTCCCTTTGGCACAGACACCGTAGATGATTTTTTGTTCAACTTAGACCTAACCTCAAAACTCATAGATCCATACAAAGAAGCAGACACGAACAAATAGAACCTAAACTTTCGTGAACCCTCATCCAATATTGGATGATTTTTTTATACTTAGAGGAAGGTGTACCCCCTATGAAGACATATTATTTCGTCAGACACTGTCAAGCAGATGGACAATCCGAGGATGCGTCTTTAACGCCTCAAGGCATCACACAATCGCATGAACTCGCACAGCTTTTTTCCGGCATTCAGCTCAACCAGATCATCTCAAGTCCTTATAAACGAGCGATTCAAACCGCTGAGCCCCTTGCTCATGCCAAACAGATAAAGGTACAAATTGACAAACGTCTCTCTGAACGTAGGTTAAGCAGTCAACCAATGGAAGATTGGTATGAAAAACTAAAGCTCAGTTTTTCGGACATGCATATGACCTGTGAAGGCGGAGAGTCGAGCCAAGAAGCGATGAATCGTATTGTAGAGGCACTCTATGAACAAATAAAATTAGGAAGAGATCATACTTTATTCGCCACTCATGGCAATATTATGAGCCTGCTTCTAAAACACGCCGATCCCGCAATTGGATTCAAGGAGTGGGAACAACTAAGCAATCCAGATGTCTACATCCTGAAATATTTTAAAGCAGACCATGTAGAAATAGAAAGAATATGGCATAAATAAAAAAGGCAGGGTTGACCCCAGCCTTTTTCTTATGAAAAACAACTATTGATTATAGTAAAATGTCTGTACCCACTCATAGGGCTTTTTACGATCCGCACACCATTTCACAAAGCCTCTTGTCTCCGTCTGCTGAAATTCCTTCCAGTCCGATAAAAGCTGGTTATAGTAGACTGCTAGTTTTTCAACATTGCTTTGAACATTTTTATCTTCGATCAGTTTCATGACATCTTGAATCCCTTGAATTCGCTCATGATCTTTCTCATAGGTGCTTAAATAAAGATCTTCATGTATATGATGAAACGAATACCACAAAGCCGAGAAATAGGTTTCGCAAATTTGAACAATCACTCGCTGCTCTTTGCTGCCTCCCATCTCTAATGCCTTCAATAAATAGGGCAGCCCTTCCCCCTGATGCACAAACAAGCCTTGCCAGCGATACGGTCTCACATCCATTGGATCAATATTTTCCCACTCTCGAAGAACAGGGTGGATCACCCCATGTACCAATGGATACACAAGCAAATGATGACCATCCTCAAAACGTTCAATGTAATCAAACAGCCAAACAACAAATGAACGCCGTGCTGTAAATTCGTTCTTATTCATCTCTTTAACAAAAGACTGAAGAACCTTTAACGCATCTTTACGCAGACCCTGTTCTTTCCTTACACAGTACTGTCTAAAAAGCGGATAATCATGTGATCGCTCATCTTCAATAATAGTCTGTAATATCGTCTTCATTTGCAAGATAACAACTCCGCCTCTTTACATTCATTTTATTGAACTATTATAACCAATTGTAACATCCACATGAAACTAGTAAAAAGATGAGTTGTCCTTTTTCTTTTATAAAACCCTTGGCATCCTCAAATCCATTCTTTTCTGTGTTCATGAATGAATTGTATGTCTTTTTGATAATGTTCAAGGTGCCCGTCATGAATCATTTTTTGAAAGGCTCTATCCCCTTCACTCGCTTTTCGCTTCATGTATTGACATAAACCTTCTAAACGCAGCAACACCATGTCCACATAATCTTCTGGTATTTCCTCACCATAAGCTTCAAAAAACAGTTTGACTCTATACTTTATATGGGCTGCATGCTCTAATGTATGATAATTTACGACCTCCCCTGTTTCAGTACGAAAAAACCTACTGAGAGGGACACATGTATAGAGAGTATATGCAATATCCCAAAGCCTTGGACCAGGGGCAGCTACATCAAAATCAATGATTCCCACTGGCTTTTTATTTTTGAAAATAATATTGTACATCGCAAAATCATTATGGCACACAACCTCTATGTTGTTAGGCGTATTGTCCATTCGTTCCCAATCGTCTGAAATGGGAAAATCACAAACAGCATCATGGTACAGTCTAAGCATTTTCGCTATTTCTTTTAAAGCATTGTGAGAGTACATGTATTCTTTTAAGGGATCATGACCGGCCTCACCTTCAATGAAGGACAAGATCTCTCTACCTTTTTCATCAACCCCCAAAAACGTTGGAGCATAGGAGAAATTCTTTTTTTCTAAATGCTTTAGCAGCTTTTGTATATTCATATTGTCTGACTTTACCTCTCTGCGAACCGTATCTCCTGAACGATATACGTTGGAGACATTTCCACCTGTCAATAACTCTTCATGATCATTTTGTTTTTTCATAAATTCTCCCCCAAACTGGGTCACAATGATGATGCAAGCTAAAGATGTGTATGTACCCACAAATATTCATTTAGTTACACAAAGGTAATTCACTGTTTTATGTGAATGCGCCAATCCATTCTGTTTCCTTATATGGTTAAATGTATCGTACCAAATGTTGCAAATCATCTAAAGTTTATTCTGTTAAAAGTAGTACATGCTCATTCTGTTCTAATAGGATTCTATTTTCATCTAAATAACTCATTTAAACCACAAAATAACGTTTCACCACGAGGGTGAAACGTTGGGTTCACGGTAAAAACCAAACTTTTAATAGATACCGGTGGCCGGAGTCGAACCGACACTCCGTGATAAATGATTCCAAAAAGGCAAGGTATACCCTCTTAAAGTAAAGCACCTGTTAATGAAATAAGAATTAAAGTTCTTCTTGATATATTGCTAATTTTATCGGCTTTAAAGTCAAAGGAATTTTAAACTCATGAATACTTTCAATATGATGAAAAAAATGATCTATATCGTCATAATCCATTGACCATTCTTCTACTACCTTTAACTTTTTTAACTCGCTTGTTGGTTTAAATAAAAATTCACAGTGCAGTTGTTCCATGTGAGAATAATCATCTTCTTCATAAATTGTAAACTGACGTACAAAATCAAGATGAAATAGTTCCTCTCCTGTAAAATCATAGACACCACACTGAAATAAAATTTCTTTATCTTCTTTGCCCTCAACGGTCTCCTTTGAAAAAGCCTTAAATGTTTCCCAAACCTTATTTATCTCATCGGTATCTTCACCGATGCTATCTTTAAGATAACTTTCAGCATTTTTAACCGTAATCATTACAACACCTCCTATGTACAATTGATCCAATCCATCTTCAATTGTCCTGCCCCTTTAGTTTAATCATAAGGTAACCATCAATAAAGTAAAAGTTAATCTCCTTTGAACACAATTTGAAGTAATTTTTTCGTGTGAAAAATCAGGTAAACAACAAATAAAAAAAGCCCTCCTACAATTTGTAGAAAGACGTTTTAAACGTTAATATTCTTTAATTCTTCTGTAATTGATGATAATAAAGAATATCTAAAACTAGATACCGGTGGCCGGGGTCGAACCGGCACTCCGTGAGGAACACGATTTTGAGTCGTGCGCGTCTGCCAATTCCGCCACACCGGCATGATCATTAAAGAGCGCAACTTATAATAAATAAAAAATGGTGCCGAGGGCCGGACTTGAACCGGCACGGTAGTCACCTACCGCAGGATTTTAAGTCCTGTGTGTCTGCCAATTCCACCACCCCGGCAGTCTTTTCAAAAAAGGCGACACCCGGATTTGAACCGGGGATAAAGGTTTTGCAGACCTCTGCCTTACCACTTGGCTATGCCGCCATAATTGGAGCGGAAGACGGGATTCGAACCCGCGACCCCCACCTTGGCAAGGTGGTGTTCTACCACTGAACTACTTCCGCATATCAACTGGGCTAGCTGGATTCGAACCAACGCATGACGGAGTCAAAGTCCGTTGCCTTACCGCTTGGCTATAGCCCAATAATAAAATGGGGCGATTGATGGGAATCGAACCCACGAGTGCCAGAGCCACAATCTGGTGCGTTAACCACTTCGCCACAACCGCCATAAATGTTATGAATCATATAATTGGCAGGGGCAGTAGGAATCGAACCCACACCGGAGGTTTTGGAGACCTCTGTTCTACCGTTAAACTATGCCCCTATGAAAATAAAAATGGTGGAGGGGGGCGGATTCGAACCGCCGAACCCGGAGGGAGCGGATTTACAGTCCGCCGCGTTTAGCCACTTCGCTACCCCTCCACATTTGAAAAACAGTGCCGGCAAGAGGACTTGAACCCCCAACCTACTGATTACAAGTCAGTTGCTCTACCAATTGAGCTACACCGGCAAATAGTGGTGGCTCGGGACGGAATCGAACCGCCGACACACGGATTTTCAGTCCGTTGCTCTACCAACTGAGCTACCGAGCCAAATATTCTTTTTAAAAAATGGCGGTCCGGACGGGACTCGAACCCGCGACCTCCTGCGTGACAGGCAGGCATTCTAACCAACTGAACTACCGGACCAATAAAGAGAAATTTGGTTGCGGGGGCAGGATTTGAACCTGCGACCTTCGGGTTATGAGCCCGACGAGCTACCGAACTGCTCCACCCCGCGACGATATAAAAGATATGGTGGAGGATGACGGGCTCGAACCGCCGACCCTCTGCTTGTAAGGCAGATGCTCTCCCAGCTGAGCTAATCCTCCGAATAAAATGCTGGTATGTATTTCTATAAAAATGGTGACCCGTACGGGATTCGAACCCGTGTTACCGCCGTGAAAGGGCGGTGTCTTAACCGCTTGACCAACGGGCCCTTTATTATGTAAATTGTGGCGGAGAGCAAGGGATTCGAACCCTTGAGACGGGGTTACCGCCTACACGATTTCCAATCGTGCTCCTTCGGCCACTCGGACAGCTCTCCAAATTGGCTCCGCAGGTAGGATTCGAACCTACGACCGATCGGTTAACAGCCGATAGCTCTACCACTGAGCTACTGCGGAATGAAGAAAGCCTGGCGATGTCCTACTCTCACAGGGGGAAACCCCCAACTACCATCGGCGCTGAAGAGCTTAACTTCCGTGTTCGGTATGGGAACGGGTGTGACCTCTTCGCCATCATCACCAGACAATTTAGTGACAAAAGATATTATACTATGTATTACAAATAAATCAAGAGATATTTCAAAAAATGTTCTCTCAAAACTAGATAACAATGTTCATGCTTCACATTAGAATATAGGTTAAGTCCTCGATCTATTAGTATCTGTCAGCTCCACGTGTCACCACGCTTCCACCTCAGACCTATCAACCTGATCATCTTTCAGGGATCTTACTTCCTTGCGGAATGGGAAATCTCATCTTGAGGGGGGCTTCATGCTTAGATGCTTTCAGCACTTATCCCGTCCGCACATAGCTACCCAGCGATGCCCTTGGCAGAACAACTGGTACACCAGCGGTGCGTCCATCCCGGTCCTCTCGTACTAAGGACAGCTCCTCTCAAATTTCCTGCGCCCGCGACGGATAGGGACCGAACTGTCTCACGACGTTCTGAACCCAGCTCGCGTACCGCTTTAATGGGCGAACAGCCCAACCCTTGGGACCGACTACAGCCCCAGGATGCGATGAGCCGACATCGAGGTGCCAAACCTCCCCGTCGATGTGGACTCTTGGGGGAGATAAGCCTGTTATCCCCGGGGTAGCTTTTATCCGTTGAGCGATGGCCCTTCCATGCGGAACCACCGGATCACTAAGCCCGACTTTCGTCCCTGCTCGACTTGTAGGTCTCGCAGTCAAGCTCCCTTGTGCCTTTACACTCTGCGAATGATTTCCAACCATTCTGAGGGAACCTTTGGGCGCCTCCGTTACATTTTAGGAGGCGACCGCCCCAGTCAAACTGCCCACCTGACACTGTCTCCCTGCCCGATAAGGGCAGCGGGTTAGAAGGTCAATACAGCCAGGGTAGTATCCCACCGATGCCTCCACCGAAGCTAGCGCTCCGGTTTCCAAGGCTCCTACCTATCCTGTACAAGCTGTACCAACATTCAATATCAGGCTGCAGTAAAGCTCCACGGGGTCTTTCCGTCCTGTCGCGGGTAACCTGCATCTTCACAGGTACTATAATTTCACCGAGTCTCTCGTTGAGACAGTGCCCAGATCGTTGCGCCTTTCGTGCGGGTCGGAACTTACCCGACAAGGAATTTCGCTACCTTAGGACCGTTATAGTTACGGCCGCCGTTTACTGGGGCTTCAATTCGCACCTTCGCTTACGCTAAGCGCTCCTCTTAACCTTCCAGCACCGGGCAGGCGTCAGCCCCTATACTTCGCCTTACGGCTTCGCAGAGACCTGTGTTTTTGCTAAACAGTCGCCTGGGCCTATTCACTGCGGCTTCTCGGGGCTTTAACACCCTAAGAAGCACCCCTTCTCCCGAAGTTACGGGGTCATTTTGCCGAGTTCCTTAACGAGAGTTCTCTCGATCACCTTAGGATTCTCTCCTCGCCTACCTGTGTCGGTTTGCGGTACGGGCACCTCTCACCTCGCTAGAGGCTTTTCTTGGCAGTGTGGAATCAGGAACTTCGCTACTAAATTTCGCTCGCCATCACAGCTCAGCCTTCACGGGAAACGGATTTGCCTATTTCCCAGCCTAACTGCTTGGACGCGGATATCCAATACCGCGCTTACCCTATCCTCCTGCGTCCCCCCATTGCTCAAATGGTGAGGAGGTGGTACAGGAATATCAACCTGTTGTCCATCGCCTACGCCTTTCGGCCTCGGCTTAGGTCCCGACTAACCCTGAGCGGACGAGCCTTCCTCAGGAAACCTTAGGCATTCGGTGGACGGGATTCTCACCCGTCTTTCGCTACTCATACCGGCATTCTCACTTCTAAGCGCTCCACCAGTCCTTCCGGTCTGACTTCACTGCACTTAGAACGCTCTCCTACCACTGTTCGTAAGAACAGTCCGCAGCTTCGGTGATACGTTTAGCCCCGGTACATTTTCGGCGCAGAGTCACTCGACCAGTGAGCTATTACGCACTCTTTAAATGGTGGCTGCTTCTAAGCCAACATCCTGGTTGTCTAAGCAACTCCACATCCTTTTCCACTTAACGTATACTTTGGGACCTTAGCTGGCGGTCTGGGCTGTTTCCCTTTCGACTACGGATCTTATCACTCGCAGTCTGACTCCCAAGGATAAGTCATCGGCATTCGGAGTTTGACTGAATTCGGTAACCCGGTAGGGGCCCCTAGTCCAATCAGTGCTCTACCTCCGAGACTCTTACCTTGAGGCTAGCCCTAAAGCTATTTCGGAGAGAACCAGCTATCTCCAGGTTCGATTGGCATTTCACCCCTACCCACACCTCATCCCCGCACTTTTCAACGTGCGTGGGTTCGGGCCTCCATTCAGTGTTACCTGAACTTCACCCTGGACATGGGTAGATCACCTGGTTTCGGGTCTACGACCACGTACTCATGCGCCCTATTCAGACTCGCTTTCGCTGCGGCTCCGCATCTTCTGCTTAACCTTGCACGGGATCGTAACTCGCCGGTTCATTCTACAAAAGGCACGCCATCACCCGTTAACGGGCTCTGACTACTTGTAGGCACACGGTTTCAGGATCTATTTCACTCCCCTTCCGGGGTGCTTTTCACCTTTCCCTCACGGTACTGGTTCACTATCGGTCACTAGGGAGTATTTAGCCTTGGGAGATGGTCCTCCCGGATTCCGACGGAATTTCACGTGTTCCGCCGTACTCAGGATCCACTCTGGAGAGAACAACATTTCAGTTACAGGGCTGTTACCTTCTTTGGCGGGCCTTTCCAGACCTCTTCGCTTATATCGTTCCTTTGTAACTCCGTATAGAGTGTCCTACAACCCCAAGAGGCAAGCCTCTTGGTTTGGGCTGTTCCCGTTTCGCTCGCCGCTACTCAGGGAATCGCATTTGCTTTCTCTTCCTCCGGGTACTTAGATGTTTCAGTTCCCCGGGTATGCCTTCTCATACTCTATGTATTCAAGTATGGATACTACTCCATTACGAGCAGTGGGTTTCCCCATTCGGAAATCTCCGGATCAAAGCTTGCTTACAGCTCCCCGAAGCATATCGGTGTTCGTCCCGTCCTTCATCGGCTCCTAGTGCCAAGGCATCCACCGTGCGCCCTTTCTAACTTAACCATTTCTTACTTTAGAAAGAATCACTATGTGTGATGAACTTTGCATTGCATTCAATGTGAATGTATTACTTATTGTTATCTAGTTTTCAAAGAACAATCCTGTCTCGCTAGAGACATGTTTGAAGGAATGATCCTTCAAAACTAAACAAGACGAAAACGCACGCTGCTCCATATATCCTTAGAAAGGAGGTGATCCAGCCGCACCTTCCGATACGGCTACCTTGTTACGACTTCACCCCAATCATCTGCCCCACCTTCGGCGGCTGGCTCCATAAAGGTTACCTCACCGACTTCGGGTGTTGCAAACTCTCGTGGTGTGACGGGCGGTGTGTACAAGGCCCGGGAACGTATTCACCGCGGCATGCTGATCCGCGATTACTAGCGATTCCAGCTTCACGCAGTCGAGTTGCAGACTGCGATCCGAACTGAGAACAGATTTGTGGGATTGGCTAAACCTTGCGGTCTCGCAGCCCTTTGTTCTGTCCATTGTAGCACGTGTGTAGCCCAGGTCATAAGGGGCATGATGATTTGACGTCATCCCCACCTTCCTCCGGTTTGTCACCGGCAGTCACCTTAGAGTGCCCAACTGAATGCTGGCAACTAAGATCAAGGGTTGCGCTCGTTGCGGGACTTAACCCAACATCTCACGACACGAGCTGACGACAACCATGCACCACCTGTCACTCTGTCCCCGAAGGGAAAGCCCTATCTCTAGGGTTGTCAGAGGATGTCAAGACCTGGTAAGGTTCTTCGCGTTGCTTCGAATTAAACCACATGCTCCACCGCTTGTGCGGGCCCCCGTCAATTCCTTTGAGTTTCAGTCTTGCGACCGTACTCCCCAGGCGGAGTGCTTAATGCGTTAGCTGCAGCACTAAGGGGCGGAAACCCCCTAACACTTAGCACTCATCGTTTACGGCGTGGACTACCAGGGTATCTAATCCTGTTCGCTCCCCACGCTTTCGCTCCTCAGCGTCAGTTACAGACCAGAGAGTCGCCTTCGCCACTGGTGTTCCTCCACATCTCTACGCATTTCACCGCTACACGTGGAATTCCACTCTCCTCTTCTGCACTCAAGTTTCCCAGTTTCCAATGACCCTCCCCGGTTGAGCCGGGGGCTTTCACATCAGACTTAAGAAACCGCCTGCGAGCCCTTTACGCCCAATAATTCCGGACAACGCTTGCCACCTACGTATTACCGCGGCTGCTGGCACGTAGTTAGCCGTGGCTTTCTGGTTAGGTACCGTCAAGGTGCAAGCAGTTACTCTTGCACTTGTTCTTCCCTAACAACAGAGCTTTACGATCCGAAAACCTTCATCACTCACGCGGCGTTGCTCCGTCAGACTTTCGTCCATTGCGGAAGATTCCCTACTGCTGCCTCCCGTAGGAGTCTGGGCCGTGTCTCAGTCCCAGTGTGGCCGATCACCCTCTCAGGTCGGCTACGCATCGTCGCCTTGGTGAGCCGTTACCTCACCAACTAGCTAATGCGCCGCGGGTCCATCTGTAAGTGACAGCCGAAACCGTCTTTCATCCTTGAACCATGCGGTTCAAGGAACTATCCGGTATTAGCTCCGGTTTCCCGGAGTTATCCCAGTCTTACAGGCAGGTTACCCACGTGTTACTCACCCGTCCGCCGCTAACATCCGGGAGCAAGCTCCCTTCTGTCCGCTCGACTTGCATGTATTAGGCACGCCGCCAGCGTTCGTCCTGAGCCAGGATCAAACTCTCCGAGGTATGCAGGATGCATATCACACATGCGTTGCTACACGATGTAGCGAACTTAGCATGTGATCATTTCCTGCCTCGTCAGTCTGACTGACTACCTATGATGTATCATAGGATTTTTTTATAAAAACTCGAATTAACAGGTACGTTTTGTCTTGTTTAGTTTTCAAAGATCATCTTCATTGTCGCTCAGAGGCGACTTTCTTAATATAACATTTGAGCACCGTGTGCGTCAAGTGTTTTTCTGAATTTCTTTTTGTCCGCTTTTCTTTCAAAGCAACTCGGTTGCTCATTAGCGACGTTTAATAATATACCATCATAATATTCATGCGTCAATATCTTTTTTAACAAAATATCCTCGGTGATAGATTTTTTGCCCCTTCGTCTCAATTGGCTCTACTAGCACAATTCCTTTTTCCACAAAGAAATCAATCATCACACTAAGATCAGGTGTGAAATGCTTGAGATCAGGATGTGCAAGAAGCTCGCCAAACAGCCAAATTTCCTGCTGTTCCATGACTTGACGCAAATGAGCCGCACCAATTTCTGCTTTTGAATGAATCAAGAAATCATTCGCTAGGAATAAAAGTTCTAACCGTTTATGAAGACTTTCGTGGCTTTCAATCAACTCTGAATAAAGTTTATATACTTCCGGCTCCATATGACGTACTTGGTTCCAAACGGTCACTTCTGGGTGGAAGCCTTTATCAATCACTTCAATACGCGCCAGATGATGCAGGGCATGCACAATGGAATTATATGCATCGAGGAATTGATTTGATTCAAAAAATGCTTTTCCTTCTATATATCTGCGAATGAGCTTGCCATATTCTAAACCAATTTTGAGCTTGCGGTTAGAAAACGGGAATGTACTCAGTTCATCAATCAAGTTGAAAATATATTCATTTCGATCAAACAGGACTTTTCCGTTTAAAATCCAATCAATAATCCGTCTGTTGGTACCTAAGGTAATCCATTCCTTCAACTGATCATCTGTGACAACATTTAAAGAAGCTGTTTGGTGACAGGATTCATAGTGCTTAATAAATAACGGTTCTTCCGCATCCTTTACGATGACTAGAAGCGCTGCATCAAAGTTATCCGTCTCAGAAGATACTTTATGTCTTCTTTCTACTATAATCACAGCTAATGTATCTGGATGACTTGCTCTCTCTTGATAAATAGGACGGAGAAGATTTTCCATAGTGATTCCTCCAATACTCGGGTGTAAGGTTCTTCTCTAATGCTATGTATTTCTCCTCATAGAATCAAAATTCCTTCAATACATGAAAAAAGATCATTGAATCATTATAAGCAATTTATTCACAAAACTCTATAACTAATTCAAACAGAAAGGTAAAATGTGCTATATTGGAGATAAGGGGGACTAGGGATGGCGAAATACTCCAGTAAGATTAATAAAATCAGAACATTTGCACTTAGTTTGGTTTTTGTTGGTTTTTTGATCATGTATATCGGTGTGTTCTTCAAGGAATCGGTCTGGCTGTCGACCTTCTTTATGCTACTCGGCGTGTTATCGATTGGATTGAGTACAGCCGTTTACTTTTGGATCGGTATGCTTTCTACAAAGGCTGTACGAGTAATTTGTCCAGGCTGTGAGAAGGAAACAAAGGTGCTCGGACGAGTGGATATGTGCATGCATTGCCGAGAACCGCTTACACTTGATCCAGCATTAGAGGGTAAAGAGTTTGATGAATCCTACAATCGAAAAAAGTCATAAAAATAAGCTGACCATTCAACTGGTCAGCTTTTTCATTAATGATTTTCTTTTTTTGCACATTCTTGACAAGTGCCATAGATCTCCAAGCGATGATGACTTACTATAAAGCCTGTCACATGGGATGCAAGCTGTTCTACTTCATCAAGGCCAGGATAGTGAAAGTCAACGATCTTTCCGCAGTTTTCACAAATCGCATGGTAATGGTCAGATGTCGCAAAGTCAAATCGGCTTGAGGAATCCCCATACGTTAATTCTTTTACTAATCCAGATTCCCGGAAGACTCGTAAATTGTTGTAAACCGTTGCTACACTCATATTAGGAAATTTCCCTTCAAGTGCCTTATATATATCGTCCGCGGTTGGGTGTGTCATAGAATTTACGAGAAACTCCAAGATGGCATGGCGCTGCGGAGTAATTCGAACACCGGTTTCTTTTAGAGCATCTAAAGCGTCTTTTAGTTCGTGAGCAGCCATTTCATCATGCACCTCTCTTTTCAAAAATATTCTTATATTATAATCTTTATAAATAGTGTACCCCCAGAGCCGAAACTTTGTCAATTACAATCCTCTTTTTTACCTATTCTTCAATACAAAAAAGACCGGCACGACTGCCGATCTCATCACGTCAACAGATTAAGCGTGAGCTTTCAGTTCCTCAAGCGCTTCTTCCACATGATCTTTCACCTTTACTTTACGCCACTCTTTCACAAGTTTTCCTTCTTTATTAATAAGAAACGTTGAGCGTTCAATTCCCATGTATTCCTTACCAAAGTTCTTTTTCAGCTTCCATACACCGAAAGCTTCAGACAATTTTTGTTCGTCATCGACAAGAAGCAGGAAAGGTAAGTCATGTTTTTCTTTAAACTTTTGGTGCTTGTCTTGACCGTCTGGGCTTACGCCGATGATCACAGCATCTAATTCCGCAAAGCTTTGATGGCGGTCACGGAAATCACAAGCTTCCGTTGTGCACCCCGGCGTCATATCTTTTGGATAAAAATAAAGGACAATGTGTTTCCCTTTAAAATCAGAGAGCTTTACTTTCTCTCCATTATCACCGAGTAATTCAATATCAGGTACTTGCTGCCCCACTTCGATTGTCATGATACAATCCCTCCAACCTATTTTTTCATTAGCCTATCCAATTTCGAGAAGATATTCAACTAAGGACGCTTGCATCGGCATGTTAAAATAATGATAGACGACGTGATACGTTGAGATAGGAGGCTATTTATGAAATTCACCGAATCAGAAAAATTACATCAAGAGGCGCTGGAGCATATTGTTGGAGGGGTTAACAGCCCATCTCGTTCATATAAAGCAGTGGGCGGCGGGTCACCTGTTGCAATGGAAAAAGGCGAAGGCGCTTATTTTTGGGATGTTGACGGAAACCGTTATATCGACTATTTGGCAGCATACGGTCCAATTATTACGGGACATGCTCATCCTCATATTACAAAAGCCATCACGAAAGCAGCCGAGACGGGTGTCCTTTACGGAACACCAACGAAGCATGAAGTCACTTTTGCTAAGATGCTGAAGGAAGCGATGCCTGCTTTGGACAAAGTTCGTTTTGTCAATTCAGGGACAGAAGCTGTGATGACGACAATCCGTGTCGCTCGCGCTTATACAGGCAGAACAAAGATCATTAAGTTTGCCGGATGTTACCACGGTCATTCTGATCTTGTGCTAGTTGCGGCTGGCTCTGGACCTTCCACTTTAGGAACACCAGATTCAGCGGGCGTGCCTAAAAGTATTGCAAATGAAGTCATTACCGTTCCATTCAACGATATAGACAGCTACAAAGAAGCATTAGACCGCTGGGGTGATGAAGTAGCAGCTGTTCTTGTTGAGCCAATTGTCGGGAACTTTGGCATCGTAGAGCCTAAAGACGGTTTCCTGCAGCAGGTGAATGACCTGACTCATGAAAAAGGGGCTCTAGTCATCTATGATGAAGTCATTACAGCTTTCCGCTTTATGTATGGTGGTGCACAGGACTTGCTTCAAGTAAAACCTGACCTCACTGCATTAGGTAAAATTATCGGCGGCGGTCTTCCAATCGGCGCTTACGGCGGCAAAAAAGAAATTATGGAGCAAGTCGCCCCGCTTGGACCAGCCTACCAAGCTGGTACGATGGCAGGAAATCCCGCCTCCATCCTTTCTGGTATTGCATGCTTGGAAGTGTTAAAAGAAGACGGAGTCTACGAACGTCTGGATCAGCTCGGGGCCATGTTAGAAGAGGGAATTTTAGCCCACGCAAAAAAACATCAAGTAGATATTACAGTGAATCGCTTAAAAGGTGCTCTCACCATTTATTTTACAAAGGAAACGATTGTGAACTACGAGCAGGCTGAAAATACGGATGGTGAAATGTTCGCCCGTTTCTTTAAATTCATGCTCGCACAAGGTATTAACCTCGCTCCTTCTAAATATGAAGCGTGGTTCTTAACCATTGCACATACTGAAAATGATATTTCTGAAACGCTAAAAGCAGTAGATCATGCGTTTGAACAACTGAAACAATCATAATTAAGAGAAAAACAGATGTAAATTCATGCGTCTGTTTTTTTATTTACCAGCTCTTGATTGTCAAAAGCGAGTGAATCTGTTACATTTTTTCTCAATACCTTCTTTTGATGTTTTCATGAACTTTCAAAAATCACTTGAATATTTCGGAAGACCGCTGTATATTACTTAGTTGTTTCATCAAAATATTTATGATATATGACAAGTGGTCATCTATTATCGAAAAGAAAGGAATGCAGGGACAAAACCAATGAAACTTGGAGCCCGTATTTTAAAAACTGGTATTGCCATTGTACTCGCGCTTTACCTGGCAACATGGCTTGGGTTGCCGACACCCGTCTTCGCGGGAATTGCAGCTGTATTTGCTATCCAGCCATCTATTTATCGATCATTTTTAACGATTGTTGATCAAGTGCAAGCCAATATTATTGGAGCAGCACTTGCCATTACGTTCGGTCTGCTTTTTGGCACAGGACCCGTCATCATCGGCTTAACTGCCGTCATGGTCATTGCGATTAATTTAAAGCTGAAGATTGAACACACGATTCCGATTGCACTCGTAACCGTCATCGCGATTTTAGAAAGTGCAGGGGATCATTTCCTTTCCTTTGCCTTAATTCGAACAGCAACTGTGGTGTTAGGCGTACTTTCTTCATTTTTAGTGAATTTGATTTTCCTGCCGCCAAAGTATGAAACAAAGCTTGTTCATCACATTATGGAAAATACGGAGGAGATTTTAAAATGGATCCGTCTGAGCTCCAGACAGTCTACTGATCATTCCACTTTAAAGGATGACATCGATCAAATAAAAGAACGCATGATCAAATTAGATCACATTTACTTGTTATACAAAGAAGAACGAAGCTATTTAAAGAAAACAACTTATGTCAAATCTAGAAAGCTTGTTTTATTCAGACAGGCAATCATGACGTCTAATCGAGCGCTGTACTTGCTGAAAAAGCTTCATAAGTTAGAAAATGAAATTCATTTGATGCCAGAGCATTTCAGAGAGAGCTTAACAGATGAGATCGATTATTTACTGTATTGGCATGAACGTACCTTGATGAAGTTTGTTGGAAAAATGAAACCGCAGGACGATGATTTTCAGAATGAATGCTCTCTTCGTCTTGAAGCATTAACAAAATCATTTATTCAGCACCAGCAAAATCAAGAAAACGACTTGCTGGATTACAATATGCTGAATGTGATGTCGAGTATTATTGAATACCGTGATGAATTGGAGCATCTAGATACTTTGATTACAAGCTTCCAAACGTATCACCCAAAAGATAGTGAGATTGAGACAGAAGAAAAAGAAGCTTAAATAGAAAAGACCGATTCTTAGAATCGGTCTTATTTTATTTTCTTCATTTTAGGATCAAGGGTGTCTCTTAATCCATCTCCCATCAAGTTAAAGCCAAGAACCGTCAGCATGATCGCAATCCCCGGGAAAAATAAAGTCCATGGCGCTTGTACGAGATAAGGTCTCGCATCTGCAAGCATTTTCCCCCACTCTGGACTTGGCGCTTGTGCACCTAATCCTAAAAATCCTAAAGCCGCCGCTTCGATAATGGCTGTACCAATCGCAAGCGTCGCCTGAACGATCACCGGCACCATACTATTTGGCAGTATGTGACGAAGAACGATGCGGCGGTGTGACATCCCGACTGCCTTTGCTGCTAAGACGTATTCTTCTTGCTTAATGCTCAGCACCTTTGAACGAACGAGCCGGCCAAATGTGGGGACGTTAATAATCGCTATGGCAATAAGGGCATTTTGTAAGGAAGGGCCTAAGATGGAAACGATCGCAATCGCTAATAGAATGCTAGGAAAAGCGAGTAAAATATCAAATAGTCTTGAGATGACAGCATCCAGTAATCTACCGCCGTAACCTGCCATCAATCCAAGCAATGTCCCTAAAATAACCGACCCGAGAACGGAGAAGAAACCCACCCATAATGAAATCCGAGCTCCATGCACGACTCTAGAAAATATGTCTCTCCCGAAATCATCCGTACCAAACCAATGCGCAGCTGAAGGGGCACTAAATCGTTCGCCTAGCGACTGCTCGTTGATTCCATAAGGAGCAATGAGCGGTGCAAAGATTGCTAGGATCAGAAATAAAAAGACAATCACAGTGCCAATGACCGCCAGCTTGTGCTGAAAGAACAGTTTCATCGATTCAAGAATCAGTGATTGAGAGCGTTCTTCCTTTTGTTTAGGTGCTTGAAGCTCTTTTTGCGCTTCCATGTCGTCACTCTCCCTTCTCTAGTATTTAATCCTCGGATCAATGACTGCATACAAGATATCCACAATGAAATTGATCAGCACAAATATGAGCGCAACAACAAGAATGCCAGTTTGAATGACAGGATAATCACGATAGCTAATGGCATCGTAAATATACCGCCCAATTCCCGGCCAAGCAAAGATCGTTTCTGTTAAAATGGCTCCGCCTAGCAAGAGACCTGTTTGAAGACCAATAATCGTTAAAATCGGAATGAGCGCATTTTTCAGCCCATGCTGATAAATGATGAAAAATGAACGTACCCCTTTTGCTTTTGCTGTTCGAATAAAATCTGAATGAAGAACTTCCAGCATACTTGCCCTCGTAATCCTTGCAATAATCGCAGCAGGAATCGTTGCGAGAGCGGTACTTGGTAAAATTAAATGCTTGATGCTGTCAAAAAATTGATCAAATCGTCCTTGCAAAATCGTGTCCAGCGTATGGATATAGGTGATCGACTCTACCGGATTTCTGACGTTTTCTCGTCCTGTAGTCGGCAAAATACCTAATTCAATCGAGAATAGCCACTGTCCCATTAAGCCTAACCAGAAAATCGGCATGGACACCCCAATGAGCGCAATAAACATGGCCACATAATCAAAGAAAGAATGTTTAAACCACGCACTAATGATTCCGGCATTCACACCGACAATAATCGCCAGCAACATAGCGAAGAAAGTCAATTCTAATGTAGCAAATAAGTAAGGCTTCATTTCCTGGGCAATAGCCGCTCCTGTTCGTATGGAAGTCCCTAGATCGCCTTTTAAAAGCCCCAGCATGTAGTGACCATATTGTACGTACCACGGCTGGTCTAAACCAAGCTGAATCGTCAATTGCTCTACTGCTTCTTTCGTTGCCCGCTGTCCTAAGATGACCTGCGCCGGATTTCCAGGGATAAACCGAATAATAGAAAATACAACTAAGGTCATTCCGATCAGTACTGGAATGAGCATTCCTGCTCGCTTCATACAATAAGCAAACAAACAGCTTTCACCGCCTTTTCATTGTTTGGATAAGGGAGATCGAACGATCTCCCTTATTTGCTTATTCGAAATATACGTCAGTCAATGCTTCGGAACCAGTCGGATGCGGCTGGTAGCCTTTTAAATCTTTAGATGCTGCAAGCATTGGAATTGAATGGACTAATGGAATCCAAGGCGCTTCATCATGAATGATTTCTTGAGCTTCTTGATATAATTCATTTCGCTTCTTTTGATCCGTATCGGTCTGCGCTTCAATGAGGATGTCATGCATTTTATCGTTTTGGAAGAATGTATAGTTGTTACCGCCAATACTGTCTTTATCTAATAATGTATAGATGAAATTATCAGGATCGCCATTGTCCCCTGTCCATCCTAATAAGAACACATCTGCTTCGCCTTTACTTGCTTTATCTAAATAAGTCGCCCAATCATATGTGACGATTTCGGCTTTGACACCAACTTTTTCAAAGTTTGACTGAATGACTTCAGCTACCTTCATCCCGTCTGGCATATATGGACGCGGCACAGGCATTGCCCAAAGCTTGATGCGAAAACCGTCAGGGAAGCCTGCCTCTTTCAATAGTTCTTTTGCTTTTTCCGGATCATATGGATATGGCTCAATCTCGTCATTGTAGCCTTCTAATGACGGAGGAAGTGGATTTTTTGCTGGTTCAGCAAGCCCTCCATAAAACGACTCGATGATTGATTCTTTATCAACTGCATAATTGAGTGCCTGACGAACCAACTTGTTATCAAGCGGCTTTCTAGTCACTGTCAACCCGATATAACCTACGTTCATGGATGGTCTTTCAATCAACGCTTTGTCTGTTTTAATGCCATCTAAATCGGACGGATTGACGCCATCCATTAAGTCGATTTCGCCTGTTTTAAGCGCATTTAAACGAGCAGAGTTTTCAGGAATAGAGCGGAAGATGATTTGTTTCAGTTTTGGTTTATCTTTTTGCCAGTAATCTTCGTTCTTTTCTAAGACAATACGGTCGTTCTGCTTCCATTCTTTAAACTTAAATGGTCCTGTGCCCACTGGGTTTTCTCTAAATGAATCACCGCTTTTTTCAACTGCTGCAGGACTAGCGATACCAAATGGTGACATGGCGATGTTTTTCAGAAATGTTGCTTGCGGGCGTTTGAGTTGAAATTCAATTTCATGCTCTCCTTTGACGATGATGTCTTTAATGACATGCCCTTTATCTTTTTTATAGCCGCCAAACATGCCGTAGTAAGGAAATTTTTCGGCATCTCCATTCATCCAGCGGTCAAAGTTGAATTTTACTGCTTCTGCATTAAAGTCTGTACCATCGTGAAATTTCACACCTTCTCTTAAGTAGAACGTGTACGATTTTCCGTCCTTCGCAACATCCCATTCTGTTGCGAGGCCCGGATGGATGGTCGTGTCTTTTTCACCGTAATTCAAAAGTTTTTCAAACATATTCTCTGTGACCTTGAAGGTTTCGCCTTCTGTTGTTGTAATCGGATCAAGTGATGTAGAGTCTCCTCCTCTACCGAATACGAGAGTATCTTTTGTGGCTTTTTCTTCTGATGTTGATGAAGATGAACAGCCCCCTAAAAATAACGCAAGTGCCAGCACAAAAATGAAACTACTGAATAACCATGTCTTCTTCATTGTGTTCCTCCTTTTGATATAAATAACACGCAGCTGCATGACCTGTTTCCTCCTCATACAAAGGCGGAACAGCTTGCAAGCATTGCGCCCACCTTTTTGGACATCTTTTATAGAAAGGACAGCCATCTTCTGACACCGGGGTGGATTCTTCCGCTGACACATCCTGCGTTTCCAGCACGTGATCCATATGTGGAATGGATTTCAGAAGAAGCGATGTATAAGGATGAAGCGGCTTGTGAAATACGTCCTCCGCTGGACCCATTTCTACAATACGGCCAGCGTACATCACTGCAATTCGGTCGCTCATATACTTGACAACGCCTAGATCGTGAGAAATAAACAAGTACGTCAGAGAAAGCGTCTTTTGCAATTCGAGCATTAAATTCAATATTTGCGCTTGAACCGATACATCTAAAGCGGAAACTGGCTCATCGGCAATCACAAGACTTGGATGAGTAATTAGCGCCCTAGCAATTCCAATACGCTGCCTCTGACCTCCGCTGAATTGGTGCGCATAACGGTCTCCATAGGATGGGTCAAACCCAACAATGTGCAGCATCTCTTTCACCCGCTTTTGTCTTTCTGCTTTTGTTCCATGTTTATGAACAATGAGCGGTTCTTCTAAAATGTCTTTGATTTTCATTCGTGGATTTAAGGAAGCGTATGGATCTTGGAAAATCATTTGAATGTCTTTTCTGAAGGAACGCATGTCTCGTTCTTTCAGAAGCGTCACTTCTTTTCCTTTCATTTGGATTGAGCCAGAAGTCGGTTCGATTAATCTCATTAAGCTTTTGCCAAGGGTGGATTTCCCGCAGCCAGATTCGCCCACAATGCCGAGCGTCTCTCCTTCTTTCACGTGAAAGGACACTTGATTTAAAGCCAAAGTCGTCTGTTTGTGATTAGAAAAAAATGCCGATGTGTCATAACGCTTCGTCAGTTGATTCACTTGCAGCAGTGGGTGATTCAGTGTCTTCTCCTCCTTCCATTAGAAAACATGCGACGCGGTGATTGTGTGAAATGGATTGTAAAGATGGGTCTTTTTCAAGACATTGCGTCATTTGATATGGACAGCGTGGTGCAAATTGACAGCCGGACCGAATAGCTCCTGGCTTAGGTACATGACCCGGAATAGACATGAGTTTTTCTTTTTTCTCTTTAAATGATGGAACAGAGGCGAAAAGACCTTTCGTGTAGGGATGCAGAGGTTTTTGAAAAATACGGTCAACGGTTCCTTCTTCTACGATTCGACCGGCATACATAATCATGACACGCTGGCATATTTGCCGCACGACGCCTAAATCATGAGTAATAAATAAAATAGCGGTGTCCATCTCTTCATTTAACTTTTTGAGCAAACGAAGAATTTGTGCTTGGATGGTGACATCAAGTGCAGTCGTTGGTTCATCTGCAATCATGAGCTTTGGGTGACACAGCATCGCCATCGCAATCATCACACGCTGACGCATGCCGCCCGATAGTTCATGTGGATATTTTTTGAGTAATGACGCTGCTTGTTTCAGGCCTACCGTTTGAAGCAAATCTACTGCCTTCACTTTTGCTTCTTTTTGGCTGATAGTCTGATGTGTAAAAAGGGCTTCTGTCATTTGCTTGCCGATGGTCATGAGTGGATTGAGAGAAGTCATGGGTTCCTGAAAAATCATTGAGATGTCATTCCCTCTGACCTCTCGCCATTGTTTCTCCGACAGTGACAGCAGGTTTTGACCTTCAAATTGTATGTGACCTGTTGTTTCTGTTTGGTGATTCAGCCCCATTAAAGACATCGATGTGATGCTTTTCCCGCAGCCAGATTCGCCCACAATACCTAAGGTTTCTCCTTTTTGAATAGAGAATGAGATGTCATGAACGATCGGCACTCTCTGCTTTTTTTGCTGAAAGGCAATGGACAGCTGTTTGACATCTAGCAATACTTCTTGTTCTTTCACATCTTCACCACCCCGTCATACTTTTTAAAATTGTATTGAGACAAGCTGGGAAATATGTCATGTTTTTGACAAGCATAAAAAAGCCTATCCGCTAGAATCGGATAGGCTTCTACTAATTTAATGTTTGAATGGTAAATAGATGGCGATAGTGGCTGTCTCGGTTCATTAATTCTTCATGTGTTCCTTTTTCCACAATCTCGCCTTGTTCCATGACCACAATGAGGTCCGCATGTGTAATCGTTGATAAACGGTGCGCAACTATAAAAGTTGTGCGATCTTTTGCCAGCTTTTGCATCGCTTCTTGAATGTAATGTTCACTTTCTAAATCAAGTGCAGACGTCGCTTCGTCTAAAATAAGCAGCGGTGGATTTTTAAGAAATACCCTTGCAATTGAAATTCGTTGTTTTTGACCGCCTGATAGCTTTACGCCACGTTCTCCTACTTTCGTGTCATATCCTTCAGGAAGAGACATGATAAAATCATGCGCATTAGCCGCTTTGGCAGCCGACACAATTTTCTCAAAGGATGCTTCCGGGTCTCCCACAGCGATATTTTCTTTAATGGTGTCACTGAATAAAAATGTATCTTGGAGCACCATCCCGACTTGATTACGCAGGCTTCTTGCCTTGTACTCTTTAATATCAATGCCGTCAATTTCGAGTGATCCGCTTGTGACATCATAAAATCTTGGAATTAGGCTGACGAGTGTCGATTTCCCTCCGCCGCTCATTCCTACAAGCGCAACGGTTTGACCTTTTTCTACTTTCAAGGAGATATTGTGTAAAATCTCTTCCTGTGTATGTTCGTAACGGAACGACACATCTTTAAATTCTACCTCACCTTTTAAGTGATTGGCTTCTTTTGCATTCGGCTTGTCTGTTACTTCATACGGTTCATCAATAAACTCAAAAATACGATCCATTGATGCTACTGACTGAGTTAACGTCGTCGATGAGTTAATGAGGCGACGAATCGGGTTGTACATCCGGTCAATGTAGCCAACAAAGGCAATCATTGTCCCAATTGAAAGCGACCCGTTAATGACGGTATAGCCAGCAAAAGCAATGATGAGCAGCGGCGCAATGTCTGTGATCGTATTGACGACGGCGAATGTTTTGGCATTCCAATTCGTATGATTGATCGCTTTGTTTAAGAAATTTTTATTTTCATCGTGAAAATTCTCTTGTTCGTATTCTTCAATCGCAAAGCTGCGAATGACAGGCATTCCTTGTACTCGCTCATGCAGGTGCCCTTGTACCTCAGCCAGTGCCTGCGACCGCTCTTTTGTCAGCTTGCGAAGCCGTCCGTAAAAATACTTCACTGCTAACGCATACAGCGGAAAAATAATGACAGACACAATGGTGAGTTTAAGATCCAGTGTACACATAATGGCTATCACAATCAGGACGGTCATCAAATCAAGCCAAATGTTCATAAGCCCTGTGATGACAAATTCCTTTGTTTGCTCCACATCGTTGATAACCCTTGAAATAATTTCCCCTGTTCTCGTGTTGGCGTAATAACGAAGGCTCAACTTTTGAATGTGCGAGAACAGTTTTTCCCGAATATCAAATAATACTTTACTGCCTGTCCACTGCGCATAGTATTGTCTGTAGTACTCAACAGGCGGTCTCATCACTAAAAATAATACAAGCATGATTCCCATAATAATAAAGAGAGTGGATGTTTTTTCTTCAGCCGATCCAGAGCCTTGAATCACATCATCAATGACATACTTTAAAAGCAGAGGCAATGTTAAGGGAATCGAGAACTTAATCATTCCGATCACCATTGTCAATGCAATCTGTTTTTTATACGGTGTTACAAAAGCCATGTAACGTTTTATGACCCCCATGTAAATCTCCTTCCCAATCTATCAGTGCCTCTTATCCGTACGCAGTCAAAAACCTGTTGGCTTTGAAAAGCCAAACAGGTTTTAGCTGCTGTTACTTATTTTGTATAACGCAAAAAACGTTCATACCACATATCCACAAATTCTGGAGCAAACGGTCCCTTCCGCTGGTGAATCCAATGCAGTAATGTATTTAGATGCTCTCGTAAGATACTATCGATTTCTTTTGGATAATTCATCTGCCTCTTATGATCTGCATATTCATCCTCATCCAAAATATTATACGTCATGTCCGGAAAGACTTTGACATCTAAGTCGTAATCAATATACTTAATCGCCTCTTCATCTGTCGCAAAAGGAGAGCTGATGTTGCAGTAATAATACACCCCATCATCTCGAAGCATCCCAATGACATTAAACCATTGTTTTGCATGAAAATAGCAAATAGCCGGTTCTCTTGTCATCCATGTTCGGCCATCGGATTCAGTCACCATTGTTCGATCGTTTGCACCAATGATACACAATTCCGTTGCTTTCAGAATGGTGGTTTCATTCCAAATCCTGTGGATCAAGCCATTATGTTTATAGCTTTGAATTTGGATGGTTTCTCCTTCCTTGGGATAGCCCATATTTTCTCCCCTACTTTCTATAACAAACAAACCTAACAGTCCAAAGACCTAATTTCCCAACTAAACATGTCTCTATTATATTATACCGTTACATCATTAAAAAATGAAATGAAAAAGCCATTCAACCCAATTGAACGGCACACTCTTTTACATCACGGTTGAGCTCTTCTCCATTTGTTTATACGAATTGATGACTTGTTTAGTCTGTTTTGTAAATAGTGTCTGGACTTTTTGCAGTTCCTCTCGTTTCTGTTTGATTTGATCATGAAGCTTATGCCGCTCTTCCTTTTTTTCACCTTGCAGCAATCGTTTTTCTGTCTCTAAGTACAGATCGAGTTCTCCTTGTACATCGAGCAGCTGATCCATAAGCTGCATTTGTTCTCTGACAAGCTGATCGAAATCAGACATCTAACTCCTCCCTTTCATTCGTATCGACTTTTTGTATCTATACCATTTCTTGAAAGAAGGAAGAAGTCCTTTGACTGTTTATGTAGAGGTTTTACAGGTTTTGTCGGATAGTGATGACAGGCAAAAAGAAAAGCACTTCATTCGTAGATGAAGTGCTTCCCTTTGTTTCAGTGATTAGCTGTTTTGTTGTTTGTTTTGCTCAGCTTTTTGGTTGTATTTTTTTACGTGCTGTGCGTCAGTCTCGCTAGCAAATTCAGTGCCATATTGACCGCCTTGTGCAGCAGCTTGGTTTTGTTTTTTCACTTGTTGTGCGTTTGTTTTGTTTTGTTGTTTATCCATCATTATCACCTCCACGCACATTAATTTGTGCAGAAGGTGTACATCTTATTCATGATTTTTTTAAACAAGCAAAGAACGTCCGCCATCGACGATAATCGTCTGTCCTCTAATCATATCTGCTTTGCCTGATACAAGGAATTCTACACTGTCGACCATGTCTTTAATTTCCACCATACGGCCTGCTGGTGTATTTTTCTTAGCGTCTTCTAATAGCTCTTCACGATTCGGGAAGTGCTTGAGTGCATCTGTATCGATGGCGCCGCCTGATACGGCATTTACGACGATATTTTTTTGTGACAACTCAACGGATAGGTAGCGTGTCAACGCTTCTAGTGCTGCTTTAGATACACCGACCACCGTGTAGTTTTCAAGGTAGCGGATGGAGCCTAGTGAGCTAATGCTGACGATATGTCCGCCGCCGTTTTTCTCCATTAATTTGGCTGCTTCTTGTCCGCAGAATAACAAGGCCTTCGCATTGATATTCATGGTCCAGTCCCAATGATTTTCTTCAAGATCCATGATTGGGCGCTGAACGCCAGATGCCGCATTGTTCACAAATACGTCTAAACGGCCAAACGTTTCGTCAATTTGCTGGAACATGTCTTTGATTTTCTCTGGCTGACCAACGTTGGCTTTGACAACTAATGTTTTAACACCCATCGCTTCAATTTCTTCAGCTGTTTCAAGTGCTGCTTTTTTGCTTCTTGCATAGTTAATGACAATGTCATATCCTTTTTCAGCCAGGCGAAGGGCTACTTCTTTCCCGACACCTCTACTGCTGCCTGTAATTAGTGCACATTTACGCTTGTTCATTATGGTTCATCTCCTGATTTGAATAGTTTTCGTCCATTCGCTTCACACTAATAGGAAAGTTCCTATTAGGAGGTTACATTCATGTATGTCGGACGCGATTTAAGCCAGCTTGGCATGATGTCAAAGGATCAATGGAAAGATACTGAGCTTGCTTTTTTTCATCATGCTTTCCAACAAATTTTACCTTATTTAAACGAAGAAGGGCAATCTAAGTATCGAGAAATCATTTCTGAAATTGAAAACCGCGGGGGTCTGCACCGAAATGAAGCCGATTATACCCATGGTACAACGGTTAAATATGACTAGGCTGTTCAAGTGCCATCTTCCATATTTTTTGATGTGAGACTGGCAAAGCATATGCCTCAAATTCTTCTGTTGTGACTTTTTTCAGCATCGTGTCATTAGATACAGAGGTCACACGTCCAAAGAAAACAGAAATATTCCAGATGAGGTGGGTAAATACATGTTGAATGGTGCCTTCTAAATCACCAAGTTCTGCTTGTACACCCGCTTCCTCTTTTAAGAAATCAATCAGCTGCTCTTTTTCCGTTTTTCTTCCCTTCATTGTTTCCATGTTTGGGAACTCCCATAAATTCGCAAGCAGACCTGTACTTGGACGCTTATGAATATAGAGGTGGCCTGCATCATCAAATAACACCACCGCTGCCATTGATTTCGCAGTCGGCTTTTTCTTTTTACTTTTCACCGGCAGCTCATGCTGAACGCCTTCCTCCAGTGCTGAGCAATGCATGTTTACAGGACAAATGAGGCATGCAGGAGAGGTTGGGGTGCAAATAAGTGCACCTAGCTCCATTAGCCCTTGATTGAATTCTGACGGCTTTTCCCGGGAAATGAGCTGATCAACCGCAAATTCGAAAATGTTTCTCGTTTTTGGTTTTGCAATATCATCCCATATGGACAAGATACGGGAAATGACCCTCATCACGTTGCCGTCTACCGCAGGGTATGGCTTGTTATAAGCGATACTCAGCACTGCGCCGCTCGTATACGGACCTACACCTTTCAGCTTTGAAAATTGTTCTTTCGTATCAGGGACAACGCCCTCGTAGGATTCATATACTTCTTTCACAGCTGCCTGTAAATTACGCACTCTTGAGTAGTAGCCCAGACCTTCCCATGCTTTCATGACCTTTTCTTCATCAGCTAGTGCGAGATCTTTCACCGTCGGGAATTGCTCCATAAACCGATTGAAGTACGGAATGACCGTATCCACTCTCGTTTGCTGGAGCATCACTTCTGATACCCAGACGCGGTATGGATCTTGATTTTCACGCCATGGAAGTGTTCGTTGTTCTTTTTCATACCAATCGATTAAATCATGCTGAAAACCCGCAATATCTTTGCGGTCCAGCTTTTCTTGAATGTCTTTCATCTCTATACTCCTTCTTATCGAACCGAGAGCTAACGTTCTGAAAAGAACCTTATTTGTTGTATACTGTTTGTAGATACGTTAACATGTTACATTAAATCGGGATAAAGCAAAAGTGATTTTGCACATAGTCTTGATGAGAAACGTATACTTTGTATGATTGTTCCTAAGCATGACAACTAGGAGGTAATCAATTGGACACTGGTACTCATGTAGTAATGGGCATTTCTCTTGGGGGACTTGCGCTTTTAGATCCAGCCGTCAGCGCAGATCCACACATGGCACACGCCGTGATGATCGCGACCATCGCCGGCTCCCAAGCACCAGACATTGATACTGTGCTAAAACTAAAAAATAATGCAGTTTATATAAGAAATCACCGGGGATTTACTCATTCCATTCCGGCTGTACTGTTTTGGTCATTGCTAATTCCTGCTGTGATTTTCCCATTTGTGCCGGGGGCGAATTTACTTCACCTTTGGTTATGGACACTATTAGCCGTCGTGCTTCATGTGTTTGTCGATATATTCAATGCATACGGCACACAGGCCATTCGTCCATTTTCAAAGAAATGGGTAGCGCTTGGGATCATTAACACGTTTGATCCGTTTATCTTTTTTACCCATCTTGTCGCCATTGTCGTTTGGGCGATTGGCGGGCATCCCGGCTATACGTTTATTACGCTGTATGCCGTGATTTTCTGTTATTATATCGTCAGGGTCATCATGCAGCTTCAGATTAAACGTCAGCTGCGTGCACGATTCGATGAAATTGAAGACATTATTATTTCGCCTACAATGAAGTTCAGACAATGGCGCATTGCCGTGAAATGTAAATCCTCTTTCCATGTTGGACGCAGTATGAATGGTGAGATCATCATTTTAGACACCTTTAACCGTGTGCCGGTCCCTGATACAGAGATTATGAAAATTGCCAAGCAAGACGAAAACATTTCAGCCTTTCTCTCCTTCTCCCCTGTCTACCGGTGGGAAGTGGATAAATACAAGGACCATTATGAGGTACGGTTCATTGATTTGCGCTACCGCAGCAAAGGTCACTATCCTTTCGTCGCGATCTGCCATATCGACATGGACCACCAAATCAAAAATTCCTATACCGGCTGGATTTTCAGTGAAGAAAAACTGCAAAAAAAATTAAGACTCGGCTCTGTGTGAGCGAGTCTTTTTTTGTGCTTACATCTTCGTCATATATTCCACAATAAACTCCCAAAAGCCAGGTCCTTCTTGGTAAATCAGCCAGTCTACTTTTTCGATGAGTTTGATATAAAGTTCTTGTTCGAGGTCTTCTCTTTCTTGATATGCCGTGTTTTGTAGTTTCTTTTTGATCATGGGTGTGAAGGTTTCAATGAGTTCTTCCATTTCTCCATTGGTCATTTTTTCTTCGTTCACGGACATCTCCCCCTGTTTCTTCTTTTAGTTTGTTGAGTGCTTTTTTGTGGATGTTTGAGATGTTTTGTCTCGTTTCGCCTAGCCGGTCGGCTATTTCTTTCATTGTTTGACCTTCAACATAAATATGGGTTAAGACCATTTTTTGTTTGTCTGTGAGCTGCTGGTAGGCCTTGTACAATCTTTGATCTTGCAGGTGCTCTCCTAAGTCTTGCTGGTTGAAGAGCACGGCTTCATACGTATCGGTTTGAACAGGGTCTTTCACTTCTTGCGTATCAGGATGATCAAGTATGAGCGGAAAACGCTGCTGTTTCTTTTTTACTCGTTTGTCAAAGTCGACTGAAAAGATGCGGATCATTGTGGAAATATACTTGATGATGCGGATTTTTTGATAAAACTGTTTGAACTCGGAATCTAGTTTTTTCGCATTTTCTTCGTTTGGCTCTTCCATGACTTGCCGGAGCAGCTGCTGGTTTTTAGGATTGCTTAAAAATTGCTGAATGAGCGGGTGGTCAACGATTTCTTTCCATTTTGCTTTCAATAACAGCCGATAATCCATGTGCATCCTCCCCTTTGTTCTCTCTACTTGCATTAAGTGGACAAAAGTTAAAAAAAGTAAACTTTGTGAAACGGGTCTAATGGTTCATTTTCTCCCCCTTTAATTTCCTATTTCTTCTTTCATACCACTTATAGAGAAGACGAGCATCCGCTGGGAGGTGAGACAAATGGAGACCTTTTTTTCGGAGGAATGGTTGAAGCAGCTCGGTCAGGCTGGCTTTCCTGCCATTTTGACGGTTTATTTGCTGACACGTTTTGAACGAAAGTTTGATGAATTAAGTAAGCTCATCCAACGATTGGTCGCTGTTCAAAAAAATGATGAATCAGATTGACATCTTCTTGATTCGTTTCACCTTATGAAAGCGAGGGCGAAATGAAAGGCCTTTTGTCACCTCACACAATACGATGTTGAAAGGGGATTTTAACATGAGTGAAAAGCAAAATGGGGTACCACAGCCGATTCGAGGAGAAAAAGGAGCAACGGTCAAAATTCCACGTAATCTCGAGCGAGACAGACAAAACCCAGATATGCTCACGCCACCAGAAACCGATCATGGAACGGTTCCCAACATGAAATATTCTTTTTCTGATACGCACAACCGTTTAGAAAAAGGTGGTTATGCAAGAGAAGTCACGGTGCGTGAACTGCCAATTTCTAAAAGTCTTGCCTCTGTGAACATGCGGCTAAAGCCTGGTGCGATTCGCGAGCTGCACTGGCATAAGGAAGCGGAATGGGCGTACATGATTTATGGGGAAGCACGAATTACATCGGTTGATGCAGAGGGGCGCAATTTTACAGAGGATGTGACAGAGGGTGATTTGTGGTACTTCCCTTCTGGCTTGCCGCACTCTATCCAAGCACTTGAACCGGGAGCTGAATTCTTGCTTGTGTTTGATGATGGATCTTTCTCTGAAAATAGTACGTTCCAAGTGACTGATTGGCTTGCCCATACCCCAGAGGAAGTCGTTCTCCAAAACTTTGGAATGACAAAGGAGCAATTTAAGAAGCTACCAGAGAAAGAGAAGTATATTTTCCAAAAAGGAATTCCTGGTTCCCTTGAATGTGACAAGGTGCAAACAGAGCAAGGGGAAGTCCCAAATTCTTTTAAATATGAATTGTTAAAGCAAGAGCCGATAACGTCAAGCGGTGGACAAGTGTGGATTGCGGACTCTACCAATTTCAAAGCGTCTAAAACGATTGCATCCGCTCTTGTGAAAGTTGATCCAGGTGCCATTCGTGAGCTGCACTGGCATCCAAATACGGATGAATGGCAATATTTCATTTCTGGAAAGGCACGAATGACGGTCTTTGCTTCTGATGGACATGCGAGAACCTTCAACTATCAGGCGGGAGACGTTGGCTATGTGCCATTTGCGATGGGGCATTATGTAGAAAATACAGGTGACGAACCGCTTTATTTCTTAGAAATCTTCAAGAGTGATCATTATGCAGATATCTCACTCAATCAGTGGCTTGCGGTCACACCGAAACAGCTTGTTTTGGATCATTTAGATCAAGGTGAAGAATTCTTGAAATTGCTTGATACTGAAAAACATCCTGTCATCGCTGCACCTAAAAAAGAGGATTAATTCTACCTTCCTGCAAAAAGGCTGTCCTTTTTGCAGGTATCTTCATGTAAAGGAGTGTTGTTTACCCATGCAGCAATCTGTTCACGCTTTATGGCAAGGGCTGAAATGGCTGATGGCGATATCAGTTATCTGTTACATATTTTTGTTGTTTTGTGTGCTGTTCTTTCATTTGACCGGTGCTTTTTACCAATCGGTTTTATCGCTGCTACTGTTTATGGGCATCTACGTCGTACTCGGGATCTCTTTTGAACATCTGGAACACGTGCTCATGCGGTTTCTTCGTAAGTGTCGGTCCAAAAAACGATCCATCGTTTTCTATACCGTTTTATTTCACCTTTTGTTTATTTGGGGTGCTGTCTACTTATCAGATGAATTGGTTGACGGCATTTTGCTGACTACTTCTGAAGAAATTCTCTTTGCGCTAAGTCTTTGGCTATTTCATTTTTTGTTTGATTATGCGTCGTTTTCGTTTGATAAGGAAGCTTCGTGAGGCGCTATCGT
Organism: Bacillus sp. FS02; assembly: GCF_024398395.1. Lineage (NCBI taxonomy): Bacteria > Bacillati > Bacillota > Bacilli > Caryophanales > Bacillaceae > Bacillus > Bacillus sp. FS02. The sequence goes on from NZ_CP074101.1 coordinate 1,050,481, forward strand.
CTTTCTGTAGAGAGCGCTTGTTTGACCTGCTCCATATGATGGAGATCATGTTTAATCAAACCTTGAAAATAACTTGATAACGTCAGCTCGGTTTGACCGATCAGAAAGGGTGTAGCCCAGCGAGATGCTTCGATTTTCTTCATTTCTTGAAGCAATTTTGTTCTAACAGCAATAAATCGCCCGATCGTCTCGCTTCTCTCTTCCTTTCTTGCTCTTTCGGCTGACTGCTGATTCATTTCATGCACATCAGGTGCCTGAGGTAACGCTTTATTGTTCCAAAATTCCTTTAGGCGATCGTGTAAAATAAATTCATCCCATGGAACGAAATGTGCGATAATCTCAGCAATGCTCCACTTTCCATCAGCGATGGCGCTACGCCATTCTTCTTCTGTTACTTCCGTTAGTGACTGTACCCATTCAAGGGTGTGTTCATAGTGTTTTATCACGGTGTCTTTGTTCATGTTTTGTTATCCCCTTCATGTTTTTAAAAGAAGTTGATCAGAAATTGGTTAGTTTCATTCTTGCTAAATCATTTATAACATATTATCATATACTTTAATTACCAAATGAAAAGGGGGAATTGTGATACGCTGTCCTATATGAAAAAGCTTATTTTTTTGCGCCAAAATAAACCGACCGGTCTGTTTATAAAAAGGGAGGAAAAATGATGAAATCTCAAAATGTGATCATTATCGGCAGTGGTGTAGCAGGATTGGCTACTGCTTTATTTTTAAAAAAGGCTGGAATGGAAAGTACGATTTATGAAAGCAGGTCAGATGAAGAATTAGAAACAGGAGCAGGTTTTTTACTATCTCCGAATGGGGTAAAGATTTTGGATGGAATCGGGTGTAAAAATGAAGTGATAGCAAATGCAACAGTGATAAAGAAGATCCAGCAAATAAACAGTGAAAATGAAATAGAAGCGATCTTTCACAATTATAGTGAAAAATATTATGATGCCCCTTTACTGAACGTCATGAGAGACCAAATCATCAAATCACTTTTAAAAGAAGTTCACCGCCAAGGAATAGAAGTGAAATACAACAAAAAGTTAACCTCGATCAAACAGCAGCCTCATTCCGTTCAGGCTCTTTTTGAAGATGAAACTGTGATAACAGGTGATATCGTAATAGGAGCAGATGGAACTTTTTCTAAAACAAGAGAGGCTATTGCGTTTAATGCTAAATTAGACTATAGCGGTTTTTGGGGACTACAAGGAGTATCGTTTGTGAAGGATTTTGTATTGGATGAGGCAACAAGTTATTTTTACAATGACGGAAACTTTCAATTCATTTTTGGGAAAGCGCATCCAACAAATAAAATGAATATTTTATGGCAAGCTTTCTCTCAGTGTCCTGAGAAGTTACCTACAAAACATTTTGAGAAAGCCAATCAAGAAACCATCCGACAGTTATTATATAAACAAATGGAACATTGGAACATTCCTAAACACCTTTCTGACATCATCGATCATACAAACATGTTCTTTCCAAGAAGTATCTATGAAATAAAGGATTTTCCTGTGTGGTCAAAAGGACGTGTTGTTCTTGTAGGTGATGCGGTACATACGGCGAACCCTTTTGTTGGTCAAGGAGCATCGTATAGTCTAGAAGATGCCATGCTCATAGCAAAGATGCTAAGGGATCATGATTATCGAGATGCGTTCTATTATTATGAAAAGGATCGAAGAAAGAGGACAGAAGAATTGAATGCGCTATTTCAGCACATGAGTATTCAAAACGATATTGATAAAAAAATGAACGAATACACGATTGAATGGGATGAAGAAACTTACGTATGAGATGAAAGATAAAAAAACACCACTTATGCTGAAAAGTGGTGTTTCTTGTTTTTTCTCCGTGCATATAAAATCGCAACGATCAAACTGACGAGTGAAATCAATGCGAGAATTCTGATATAAGGCGGATAGTAGGTTAGCACGATCTCGTTTTTGCCTTTTTCTATTGGAAAACCGATAAACGCATAATTGGCTTGTTCAATATCGGTTTGATGGCCGTTCACCGTGAGCTCCCAGCCTTTTTCATATGGAACAGGCAGAATCATATAATCATCGCCGCGCTTGTTCTCATAAGAAATCGTAAAGCGGTTATTTTTAAGCTTTACTTGCTGGCTGCCATCATCCTGTTTTTCTTTTTCATATGCCCGCGCAAGGGTGCGGTAAGGCTCATGATACAGCTTTAATTGACTCAGCTCATACGTCCCTTTTGGCACTCGAATGGAAAGGATTTTTTCAGCTGGGACTCGAATCGTCACGTCATTAACACCTGTTTTGTAGATAGACGTATTGCTTTTACGTGATGTGACGTAGTCGTCCACAGATAACTGAAATCCCTCGTTACGGTCGGTCCGCTTCACATAAAAGCTCACATACACATCCCCCACGCGAGCGATATCATCTGGAAGGGTGATATTCAGCCCGCCCGTTTTCCCGTATACATCAAGCACGCCATTTTCGTATACCGCTTGTTCAGTATGAATGTTTGTATCCTTTATTCGATCAGGCGATTGGTCGATTTCAGCATTTCCTTTTTTGTTTAAGATCACACCTTGCAACATCGCATGTTCTTTATCAAGTGCTGACGCATGCTCTAGTGACTTTTCTGAATAGACGGTACTCGTTGTTCTTGCAAATGGGAGCGGGCGTGTATTTTCATACACTTCATAATGTTCGCTTTCCAATATTGGCTTAAAATAAACCGGCGGTGAGAAAGACATCGATTTGTCTCTCATATAATACTTCCCGTAGGTCAGACTGTATAAATTCGCCCTGTCCCCCATTGTTGCATACCGGCTGACACTTTCCCGTCCCATATCAATTTGCAGGTCATTCCAGTAGAAATGGAGCAGATGCTGATTCAATATACTTGAATACGCACTCATGCCTTGAAAGCCTTCAAATAACGGGGTGTTGTTGCGCACGCCGTTCATCCAATCAATCCGGGCAAGCGGATCTTCTTTTGAGCGGCTTTGAATCTGCTGAATGAGCTTCATTTGCTCATGTCCAGCATACGCCTCACTATTCAGATACGTATCTGATACGCTCTTAATATTGCTTCTTTCAAATAAGTAGCCCTGCTGATACACGCCTGCTGTCAGTAAGCTCACAACGATGAGCACAGCTGAAAAGAGACGAAGGTGCAGACGTTTCCCCGCATGTATCGAGAGGAAGAACAAGCTGATCACAAGTAGTCCTATTCCGGTAAATACAACAACATCCATATTTCCCTTTGCTCGTTCTGAAAGGGCGACTGCGAGAAGGAATACAATCCAAGCGCCTAAAACCGCACGTTTTTTCCACTTCCACTCCATTTGCGAGAAATGCTTGATGGTGATGGCTACGACTGCTCCGACTGTAAAAGCAAGAATGTATTCAAATCTGTACTGCGGTGCAGAAAAACCATTAAACACGCTCGCCATCTTTGGACTGTAGTGAAAAATGATCAGCAGAACACTGATCGATGTGAACATGAAAAACCATCTGTTCCGGTATAGCGGAACGAGAAACAGACAAATCAGAAAGATGACCGGCAATAAATACACCCTGCTTGTAAACAGCAGATGATCATGCAGCTCGAACCAAGGAATTGCCTGTTCATACGGCGGTCTTACATTATTGAGAAAGCCGTAAACAGACGGGATAAAAAAGGCAGCACTGATCCCAAACGATAACAACGTAGAGATCGCAAGGGTCCAGAACACCTTCCAGCCTCGCTCCTCGCTTTGAAGCTTAATCATATATCTGAAGACGAGATAAATGGCTAAAAAGATAAAGTGAATGTAAGCAAAGTAAAAGTTATTGATCAGCATGAGACTGCAAGCCGCAATAAACCATGCTGGCTTGCCTGTTTTGAAAATACGTTCAACCCCAAGCACAAGCAGCGGAAGCCACATCATGCTGTCGGTGAAAAACTCCCAAAACGTTTGATGCCGAAAGTACACAATAGACAGTCCGTAAATACCGGCACCTGTCAGCGCCCCCAGCCTATGCTGCACAATCGAAAGGAGCACACGATATGCGATGAACAGAATGACTGTCAGCTTGATCACACTCAGCCAGATAACTGCATTTGCCCAAAAGTGAATGTCTGTTGACTGTATAAGGTGAAGCGCATTTAATAGCCAGACAACAGCGACTGTGACCATAAAGACCATCGACGTTGTAAAATAATAACCTAATTGCGTATATGTACCGCCGCCTAGGCCAAATTGATAGGAATAAAAGAAGTTTCCTTTGATGTATTCGTCATACAGCAGCTTTTTAAACGGGAGCATTTGCGAAATGCCATCCCCATCTCCTGTCATATATCGGCCTTGCGTATATTCATATAAGAAAAAGGAGTGGCCTAATAAAGCAAGAATGAGGCACATTCCAATGAGTATCCATCTACGTTTCATCATCTAAATCCTTTCTCCAAAAGATCCACTGTTCATTGAAACAAAACAACCCAGCAAGCGATTCGTGCTTGCCGGTTATTTGACTCCACGTTATTTAAATAACTGCGTTAACACTCGGTCTTGTTCTTTTGAGCTTGTCTCTTGTTCCATGACATTTGATTCTTGAATTAAGTAATGCGGCCTCTTTTTCGTTTCATAGTAAATCCGGCCAATGTATTCTCCGATCACACCTAGACTCAAGAGCTGGACACCACCGAGGAAAAGCACAGCTGAGATTAAAGTGAAATAACCCGGTACCATGATGCCCGTTCTGACGATTTGAATAAAGGTCGCCACGATGTAAATCAAAGAGAGAAATAAGATCAAAATACCCGTATAAAAACAAATACGCAGCGGGCGGTTGTTAAAGGAAATGACACCATCAATCCCGTAGTTAAATAATTTCTTTAGTGACCATTTTGTATCACCATGCTGTCTTTCCACATTTTCATAATAGATGACCTTTTCTTCAAAGCCAATCCAGCAAAAAAGGCCTTTTGAAAAACGATTTCCCTCTTTCAGCTGAAGCAATGCGTCGATCGCTTGACGGGAAATTAAACGGAAATCTCCTACACCATCACGCAAGTCCACTTCGACCACCTTGTTCATCACTTTATAATACATCGATGATAGGTAAGAACGAAGCTTGCTGTCCCCTTTACGGTTTCGTTTGGCAATGACTTGATGATAACCTTCTTCGTAGCCTCTAACAAAATCCTGAATCAAATACGTTGGGTGCTGCAGGTCGGCGTCCATAATGATCGCAGCTTCCCCTTTTGCATGCTCAAGACCTGCTAAAATTGCGGCTTCTTTCCCAAAGTTACGAGAAAAGGAAATGTATTTGACTTTTGCACTTTTGTGAGAGAGCTCTCTCATGTATTGAAGCGTATTGTCTTTGCTTCCATCATTCACAAAGATGATTTCAAAGTCATAATGAAAATCGCGAAACTCTTCCTCGAGTGCCTCAAAGATTCGTCTGATGTTTTCACCTTCATTGTAAGAAGGAATTATAACAGAGAGCAGTTCCCGTTCCATATCGCACCTTCTCTTCACTTTTTTCACATAGTCTGTTATGTTCATTATTCCTTTTTTGTCAGAAAACGAAACCCTTTTTTATTATCCATAAATTTCATGTATCCTTAATCGTTACATTATATCAGAGTTTTATTTCCAGTGATTTTCACCAACATGAATTTAATGTAATTTTAAGTTTATCCATTGTAAAAAGCCTGTAATTTTGATCACAGACTGGGTATTGTTTCATAAAATTGTTTGGTCATTTATATATTTTCCTGTTTGTTGAAAAAGATGAGTGGAAGTGAAAAGGGCAACCCTTTTAATGAAGCAGCCCTTTGTTGTTTTGTTGCAAATGCTCATTTGCCTTCGATTGTTTATTTTGAAATAAATGCAGCTGAGCACCATAGCTTTCGATCCATTCTTGGACAATCCGTTCAGTCGTTTCTTGTCCTTTATACTTGCGGCCAGCCTTTGCATAGGTTGTTTCAAAATCACTCCAAAGGAGCTCTACCCATGTACGTGCTTCTTCATATGTGAGCATATTGTTTTTTTCCATTAGTTGTTCGGTTAATCGCTCAAAATATTGTTCCATACTGGTTCCTCCTTCATCTAGCAGAAAGTGCCTTTTTAAAAAAATCTCTTTTTTCATATACTACCCTTACGTCTTCAAAAGACGCAAATGATTTGTATTGTTTGGAGGGAATCAGTATGCGTAATAAAGCAAAGGGCTTTCCAAATCAAGTGAATCACAAGTTTGAAGGCGAACCAGGGGCCACAGATGCTTATGCGTCTAAAAGGCCGAACGGTGAGACGAATACACGTCCACAGGAACGTATGAGGGCATCAGGGAAACGCTAATTTTTCCAAAGGGAGTGCTTGAGATATGAGTTCAAATGGGAAATCGTATATGGAAGACTTTGTTCAATTAAGAACAACCGCTTACCCTCAACCATGGGCGAATGCTAAACATTCTGCCTCTCAGGTCAACGGAGAAACGCAGCAAACGCAGCACGACATCGTACTTCAGAACAACGTCCGTAAACAACGTTCGAAGTAAAGAAAAGGACTGATCTCTAGGGATCAGTCCTTTTTCTTCTTACCTCAGCAAATGGCTATCTATCAGTCCTTTTGCGTAAGCATTGAAATCGGCAGGGCATCTTCTTTATTTGGCGCTGATACTCTGTAGCCCCAAGCAAAAACCCCATTTAAATACTCCACATAAAACTGCTCGTCTGTATCTTTGATGTGATAGGTCGTTTTCGTCTGAATAGTAGCTGGATCTAATAAATAGGCTTTCGCCATGTCAATTTTCCGCTCCAACACGGCATATTCATTCACAATGCCTAGCTGCTCAGCCTTTCTTGCTTTTTCAGAAAGAGCGGCAATCTCCTGCTTTAATTCGTATTCTGTCATTTCACTATAGCGTTTTTCCATCTGTCATTCCCCTTTGTCTAAAACGTGATCAATTGTATCAAGATCAAATCCTTTTCGGTAAAGGAATTGCTTCACTTTCATTTTTTTCTCAAATGATCCGTCATATCCTACCTTGCGTTTTGCCTTCTCAAGCATATAGTGAAGGGCTTCTTCTTCCTTTTCCTCTTCTTGTCCATCATAGGCTTCTTGAAGGGCTTTATCAATGATATCAAAAGAAAATCCTTTTCGCTGAAGCTGCAATTTGATACGCTGTTCAATTTCTTTTGCGGACCGGTTTTTCTCTTTCTTAACCAGCTTTAGCACTTGTTTCACTGCTTCCTCTAGCTGCAAATCATTCGGATATTGCGATAGTGCTTGTTCGATGGTGTCATCGTCTATGCCTTTCAGCTTTAACTCTTTTTTTAGCACTGACGGGCCTTTGCTATTCGTTTTTCGGTGGGTGCTTACATACGCTTCTGCAAATTCAAGATCATTTACATACTTATAATGTTTTAATTTGTGTATAATTTCACTAATAGCAGGTGCTGGTATGTCTTTTTTCGTCAAATAATCGGTGACTTCTTTCACTGATCTCATCCGATACGATAAATAATCGACGGCCTGCTGAAATCCTTTTTTTACTGCATCACCGAATTGAATCTCTATGATATCGGCTTCATCCAGCTCTTTTCCCTTTTTCAAATCATGCTGGACGAGCACATCTAGATCAACGCTAAAAGCGTATTTTTCATCAAGAAAGATGTTCACGCGTTCTGTATTGTTTTTCTGAGCAGAGATTTTCGTAATATAGGGCATCCTGTGATCACTCCTTTTTTCAAACAGTCAGGATGTTTCTTCTGATTCAAAATCGTGAAAGATATAGGTATGTATATGAGAGGAGAAGATGTCAATTGAATATCGCCATTACCGGAGGAACCGGGTTTATCGGCCAGCATGTCACAAAGGTGCTCGCAGCTGAAGGACATCATCTATATATTTTAACAAGAAATCCAAAGGAATCCGAACAAAATCATTTACACTATGTGCAGTGGCTGACAGAAGGTGCTAAGCCTGAACATGAATTGCCTGCGATTGATGTATGGATTAACCTTGCTGGAAAATCCATTTTCACACGCTGGACGGACAAAGCAAAAAAAGGCATTCTCTCCAGTCGTCTTCAATCCACACAAGAAGTGAGACGCATTATAGAAGCGCAGGAATCGAAACCATCTGTGCTCATTCAAGCAAGTGCTGTCGGTATCTATGGCACTTCTAAGACAGAGGATTTTACGGAGGAGGCCCCTCCAGCCGATACAGACTTTTTAAGTCATACGTCAAAGCTTTGGGAAGCTGAAGGGCAAAAAATTGAGGCGCTCGGTATTCGCACGGTTTATACACGCTTTGGGGTAGTGCTAGGAGAGAAAGGCACACTTCCTCTTATGACCTTGCCATACAAGCTGTTTGCCGGTGGAACAATTGGCTCTGGCTCGCAATGGGTATCATGGGTTCACGTGGAAGATGTAGCACATCTCATTGCGTATGCCATTCACCATGAACACATATCAGGTCCACTCAATGTCACGTCTCCAAATCCTGTTCAAATGAAGCAGCTGGGGCAAACCATTGCATCTGTCCTTCATCGCCCTCACTGGCTGAAGGTGCCGTCCTTTGTCATCAAAACCGCACTTGGCGACATGTCATTGCTTGTATTAGAAGGCCAACGTGCTCTGCCGAAAAAGGCACTGCTGTCTTCTTATGAGTTTTTACACTCTGAGCTAAAAGAAGCGATTTTGCATTCAGAGGAATAAATGTTGTCAAAAACACCCATCCTATTAAAAATGAGATGAGGGGGCGATTTTGATGAAGAAAAAAGAACACCAGCCGACTTCAAAACTGAAGAAAACCCAGGAAGTTCTGTATCAGCAGGAATTCAAAAAAGCGGAAAGAGCAGCAGAAAAAAGAAACAAATAAAACGGATATTCCTCTTTTACAAGCACATAACTAAAGTGATCTTGTAAAGGAGGGAAAAGCTTTGAAAAAAGACCAACACAAAAAATCCAACCACCAGCTTGCGGCACAAGAGACGGATGGCGAATATGTTGAATTTTCCAAAGAACTTGCAGATCCGAATGACGTAAAAGCGATGGCACGTATGATAGCAGCCGATCAGCGTGCTAAAAAACAATAAGTGAAAAAAAAGCAGACCTTTTGATAAGGTCTGTTTTTATTTGATTTCAGTTAGCAGGCTTGATGCCTTCTGACGTGACTTTTCCTCAGGCACCTCTTCTGGATAACCGATGTGAAGAATCGCTGCAAAGCGTTCGTTTTCCTTTAATCCCATATCCTGTTGAAACCCTTTGTCGTATAAAATACGGCCGCTCTTCCATACCATACCGACTCCTTGATCCCAAGCCAGCAGCTGGAAGTTTTGAATGAGCGCACTCACAGCGGCAAAATCATCATTTCTCACAACTGGATTTTCGTCTTCTTTTAGAACAACAAGTAAAAGTGCTGGTACTTTAGAAAAATAATCTCTGTACTGATTGATCTTTTCTTCTTTTGCGTCTGGATTGTTGCGTTTAAAGAAAGCAATAAACCGCTCCACAAATACCTCTTTTGCTTCATCCGTCACTGCATATAAAAAACGCCAAGGTTCCGTGATTTTATGATTGGGTGCATAGACTGCGTCCTCTAATAATGGCTGAAGCTGTTCAATGCTCACCGGCGTTTCTTTAAATTTTCGAATCGATCGTCTATATCTGACAGCGTCTCGAACCGTTAACGCTTCTGTTTGTTGTTTTGTTTCTGGCATATATGTCATCCTTTCAATCAACCTTAATTGAAATTGATTCTCATTCACATTATAAACATGATCATGTGTTGTTTGCAAATAGGACCTCACCTCTCTGCTAAAAAGTTGTTTGACTTTTTCAAGTAATGTTACAATCATATTACGTTTTAAACAAATTTTGAGAAAAAAGCCAAGATGATGAAATGATTTCAGGTATTTCCACTTTGTCTCATGCGGCTATTTTTTCAAAAAGCTTTCAACCCATGATTGGAAGGGAGGCTTCTGGATGGAATGAAAATCAATATTGGGCAAATCATCAAACTCTATCGTTATAAACAAAATATGACCCAATCGGAGTTGGCAGAAGGAATTTGTTCTGTCTCTCATTTAAGTAAAATTGAAAATGGCTCAAAAGAGGCCAATCAAGATACGATCAATCTTTTGCTTGAACGGCTTGGAATTAGTCAAGAAACGCTGTCGCAAAAGGCGCGTCACCTGCTGTCATTGCTCGATGAGTTTCAAATGAACATGTATTTCTATGCGCTCGATCAAGCAGAGCAAAATGCAGAAATGATCATTCATCACGAGGAACAGTTCTTTTCGCTAGATTTAGGGATTCAGTATCATTTGTCCTTATTTCAATTTTATTTATTAACAGAAAAACAACAGCTTGCCTTAAAAACACACCGCGTGCTTAAAAAGTTTGAAAAAACCTTTATTGACACAGAAAAAGAAACGTTTGAATATCTAGATGGCATCCACCAGATTAAAATCGGTCAGCTCGAAGAAGGATTGAAAAGACTTGAAAGCTGCTTTTCTTACGCTTCTGTTGAACAGAGTGACCTGTATTATCACTATGCAAAAGCACTTGGAGCTATGGGGCATCTCGGTGATGCGCTTGAGGCCACACATCAAGCAATGGATTTGTATAGACAAAAAAATAATTTCAAGCGGGTCATTCATTGTACACTCATTCATGGGGTCATCTCACTGGAATTAAAGGCCTTTCAAACAGCTAAAAGATATTTAAAAGAAGTGATTTTACACACGTCGCTTCACCCTGATGCTTATATTAAGATGACAGCTTATTTTTATTACGGGGTTCTCTTAAAACGCCAAGGAGATTTCTCATCCGCTGTGCCTTATTTACTAGATTCACTCAATTATTTTAATCAAGAACAGATAGAAGATCGTTACTGTGAAACGCTTTATGAAATCGCGACATTGTATGCGGAATATGATCGCAAAAAGGCGCTTCCATACATACACGAGCTGCTCAAACAGCCTCGTATTCAACCAAACTGTTTATATATGATTAAAATCTATAAATTGATGATTGAAGAGAATCCTCATGATTTGAAAACTTATTTAGTAGAAGCAGCGATTCCTTACTTTGAACACAATCAGCTCCACAATGAGTACTTGTTTGCTCTTAGAACCTTACTTTCCTATGCGGCTTCTGAGCTTGATAAGCGTGCATATATGTCTTACACAACGAAGCTGCTTGATCACTTAGCATCATTTATCCCATATTACAAAAAAGCATGACCTTCTGCCGATCGAAGGTCATGCTTTTTCTATGATTAGATGGTCTTTTGTTGATCTGTATCGGGACGGGTGACTTGTTCGACAGAATGAATGTACCGTTTTCTCGCAAAATAATCGTAAGCATGCTGCCCAAAGCCAAGCCAAATGCTGAGTACAATGAATGGGACCGTTCCCCATAATGCAGGGATGTGACAAGCCATTCTCAGCCACGTATAAATCCCTGAGTTTTTTTGATTTTTTGCTAAGGAAATAGACACGATTCGTTTCTCTGCTTTCTCTTCACTAATTTTATTCAGTCTCAGCAGCTGTGAGTGTCTAAATGATTCAAAATGAATTCGGTTTTTCCAATCGAGTGATTTCAACAGGTCAATTGCTTTTGCACATGAAGGACTTTGTCCGTCATAAAACACAAGCAGTCTGAGTGATTTGATGGAACGCTGTTCTCTTTTCTTTGATTCAGCGAGCTTCTTTTTTTCTTGATCGAGATAGATGATTTTTTTCATAAATTGATCGCCAGCCCTTTTCCTTCATTTATTTTTTTTAGTTCGTTCAAAGGAGATTACAACTAGATTACTATAGTTGCTGGGCCTCTTGTATTGGGAAAAAGCCATCCAACGTGCGTTATATGAGCCTTTAGATAAGGGCAAAATAGCTGATTTCATGGCATATATGAGGTTTTTCAACTAAAAGTGGTTGGGAAAATCGTGATGCTTTGCGGTTTTCTGCGGTATTTGATAGAATTCTGCGGTTTTTCTACATCTTTATGCGGTGTTTTGTAGGTGAAACGCAAAAACAAGATAAAAAAAGACTACTTCCCATTGCGGCGAAGTAGTCTTTTGGTTTATATTTTTGCCAAAACTTCTACTATTTCTTTCTCAATATCTTTCCATAAGTAACGATCTGTCGTATAGTGATGTGCGGCTTCTTTCGCAAACACTTTAAATGCTTCCTCAAAATCAGGTGCATCTTTATCCGGCTTTTTCTCGTCGACAAAGCACTGAGCTTCTGCTGAGCGAGGTCCCCATTTCCCCACTTCTTTCCCGTCCTGATCAATAATGACGATAATCGGAATCGATCTTGCGGTCCCGTTCGTTAAATACTGATCCATCAGGTCTAGGTGCTCGTCCCGAATGAAATAGCGCGCATCAATCAGTGCTTCATTTGCAATACGCATGAAAATAGGTACATTGACCATCGCATCACCGCACCAATCTGCCGTGATCACAAGCGCTCTGAGCTTTTTCTTTTGAAGTTTTTGAAGCAGCTCTTTTTCCTTTTGATGAATTGCGTACTGGTTGTACACCGTGAGTAAGTTTTCACGGTTTTTCTCCATGTTGTGTACATATGTACGTTCAGCTAATCCCTTTGTAAACCATTCATTTAGTGTCATGTGAACATCCCCCTTACCCTTCAACTTTACCACTTTTGCTATTCTTTTGTCTAAAAAAACCTTCACCTAGTGAAAGGTAAAGGTTCTTTGGACTTATGGACGCCGTTTTCGATTTGGGTCCATTCCTATCAGCTTAGTGACGAGCACCATTGTGACAGGCAGTGATGTATTCTTTTTATACGCTAAATATTTTCCGCGCCATTCTGGTTTATATTTCTGTTTAAACGACCGTAAGCCGCTGAAACTATACATATATCTGACGTTATTGAAGATGACACTCGCCAAACGTTCTGTCAGAAAGGACTGGTGGAACGTGCCTACATTCGATAATGGCGCCATTCCCATGTTAAAGGATGTGTAGCCTTTTTCTTTCGCCCATTGAAAAAGGTGGATAAAGAGTGCATCCATCATCCCGTTCGGTGCATCATGCATATGACGCATGAGGTCGATGGATATCTCTCCTTTTTGATACATCGGCATTAAGGACACAAAAGATATGATCTGTCCTTGTTCATCCTTTAAAATCGCAATCGGTGCTTTTTGAATGTAGTCTTCATGGAAATAGCCTAATGAAAATCCTTTTTCTTTTTTCTTGCCCAGCCAGCTGTCAGAGATTTGTTTTAAGGTTGAGATCAATTCCTCTGAAAAGGGCGGCTCCAGCATTTCAAACGTATAGCCTTCTCGTTCAAATTTATTTGCGACAGCCCGTAAGTTTGATTTTTTCTTTCCTGACAAAGAGAACGTTTCTAAATCGACCATGGCTTCTTCCCCAAGCTTAAAGAAGTGAAAACCTAGGTCATGATAAAGCGCCATTCCTTCACGTTCTACTTGATAAAAAGCGACACGATAGCCTGCTTTTTCTGTCTGTTCCAAAAATTCTTCCAGTACAAGCGGATAAGAGGCTCTACGCCCAGAAGGATCTCCAAGCACAATAACGCAGCGGCCAATCCGGCCAAACTGAAGCATCGCCTCTCCATCACTTGAGAAAAACAGTTTTTTGTCTCCCAAAAAACCTAGATGACTAAGAGCATTTCCTCCCTTTTCTTCGAGAAAAGTTTTTAATTTTTCTTCATCTGCTTCTTCGCCGATTGGAACTGCTTTTTTATTAAAAATCAATTTGCTAATGAAAAAGAAAAGAGGGACGCCAATTAAAGCAATCATACTGGTCATCGTGATATGCCGTTCATTATGAACCAAATAGTCCTTGCTTAAGAAATGACCAATTTTCATCCAAATGAAGTTCCCAATGACATTATAGTTAAACAACACGAGTAAATATCCGGCGGCGGCGGCCACAAACTGATTCAAAGAATAAGGCGCCTGCTGCTTCACAAATTGATTTCGAAGCGAGAAAAATACCACCATGATGACCGGCAATATAAAGATCAAACTCAGGTTAAACCCTTTTAGTAAAGTAAACACAAAGCCGCCTGCTAGGGCAATCATTGTCAATAGATAAGACCGTTTTGTTCTTTTATACACTTCAATGGACAAAATCATTAAAATGATCCCGAACATTAAAGAAAGACCATTAAATCCTGATAACAAAAAGCGTGGAATGGTTGTAATCACACCTAAACGATCAACAGGAAGCACAACGGAAGCCATAATGAGCAAACCGCTTCCAAACGTTAAAATGGACAAAGATCCGTACAATAAACGGATAAGCAGAGCACGGTGCAACACAATTAAGACGTTTGTTGTTTCAATAGCAGGCGCCATTCTCGGATTGCCTTCAAGACGCCTGAGTGTTGTTCCAGTTAAATCGTATGCCGCTAGACAAAGTCCAAGAATAAACGGGAAAATGGAGTAAACGAAGCGGTACAAGACAAGCGCTGTCAGTACCATCTCTTTATCAAACCCAATGTATTGCATACTGAGTAAAAAGATCAGATCAAACGAACCGAATCCGCCCGGAACCATACTGATTAAACCGCCGATTGACGCAATCGCAAAGACGCCTAATACAATACGGACATCAACGTTCATCCCCATAGAGACAACAGCCATGTACATGACAAGACCAGCTGCCAGCCACTCTAAAAACGATGCACCAATATAAGCATAGATCGGGTGCTTCAGTCCGTTTTCACCGCTCTCAATCGAGCTTTTTCGAATGGACGCCATGATGATGTAAATGGGCACAATACAAGCAAAAATAATGACAAATGCCCATAACCACGGCTCCTGACTAATAATACTTTCAACAGGCAGGACCCTAACTAAAATCAAATCACTGAAAATAGATAAGCCTAGCAGAACAGAGGATGTTAAAAGCGCAATGCCTTTCAGCAGTTTTTTCGTATCTGTTATGTATTCCTTGTATAGAAGCGTTCTAAGCCCTGCTCCTGATAAACCACCGAATCCAAGTACACTGTTAAAGGAGTTGGCGATCCAAGAAATTCGGATCGTTTTCCAGCCGCTGATGGGCATATCAAGGCTTTTTCTTAAAATAAAATCATATAAGGACATGGATAAAACAGCGACAAGTCCAAGAAAGACAAGAATAAACAAGTCCATTCGATTCAAGCTGTCAATAATATAAAACGTCTTTTTAATGGAAAGGCCGCTCAGCTCCTGCTTGGCGACAAAAATTAAGACAAGGATGATCACGATCGGAAAGAGCATTTTTAAGATCGTCATACCCGTTTTTTTGTTCCACATGTTTTTCCCAACTTTCTAAGTTGCTTCATTAATTTCAACTGACCATTATTATACAACAAATACCACTTAATTCATGCAGTTTAACATTCAAAAGCTTCATGATACTTTCAATTAGAAGTAAAAATCAGTAATATAAAGAAAAGAGCCGCTTAAAGGAAGTGAACAAGCGTGGAATATAATATTCATGACACCACCGTACTAAAAGAGGAAATCCTATCTCCTGAGGAAAAAAAGACATGGGTGCTGTATATGAAAGTGCTCACTGCTGCAGGACTTGGAGATGTTTCTGAATGGATGAAGCTTGATATGAGTATGCCTCAAATGAAAGTACTCATGCTGCTCAATAACCATGGCTCTCTTAAAGTGTCCGAAATTGCTGAAAAAATGGGGGCTTCTTTGTCCAATATGACAGGGCTGCTTGATCGGTTAGAACAATCGAACTTTGTGGAACGAAAGCATTCTGAGCGTGATCGTCGAATCATTGTCGTAGAATTGACAGAGGAAGCGAAAAATATTTTCAGAAGTATTTATCAAAAAGGGCATGAAAAAATTAAAAATTCCCTGCAACGGCTCAATGACGAAGAAAAAGAAAAAGTCAATGAAGGTCTAGCCATTTTAGAAAAAGCACTTCGTCCTGAACGTGGCTAAAAAAGGAAAAAAGACGGTCACTTGAGGTCCGTCTTTTTTCATTCTTCTTTTCCTTGTTTATCTGGGGTGAAAAGATATTGACGAATGACTTCCCGATCATCCCACAGGAGATAACCTAAACCGATAATGAGAAAAATGATGCTGATCCACGTACCGCCTGGGAGTATATCTTCCAGTTCCTCGATCGTTCTTACTGTGCTTACATTTCCACCATAACGAATCTCAAACAAAACGAATTTTGCTATATAAAACAATGCCGCCATGCAGATAAACATAGCGCCGACAATTCTTCTACTAGACATGTGTTGACTCCTTTACTTCCACTGATTTCTTTTGATTAATTCCGTGATATGGGCAAGATGATGCTGTGAATGCCAGACGTACATTCCTGTTGCATCATACAAGGACACCGTTTGTTGATCGGCTGGATGGTAATATGCAGCGTTGAAATCTTCCTCTGTCATCTCGCGAAGTAATGTGACCCACCGGCGATGTAGACTGCTGATTAATGGCAGCGATAGGCTGATAGACGCCTTACTGTCAGGAAGTGAAGCAAATGCCTCCTGATCATATGGACGTATGTGCGGTGTTTCTTCTGTCAGCGCAAGTTTAAATCGCAAGTAGGCGTTCAGATGGCTGTCCGCTACATGGTGAATGAGCTGACGAACGGTCCATCCTCCTGGCCGATATGGGGTATCCAGCTGATCATTTGTCAATGGGACAACTGCCTCTTTATACTTTTGAGGAATGAGTGCCAGCTCATCAATCCATGCCTCCAGCTGCTTTTTCGTTTGTTGGTCCACCGGTTCATATAAGCCAATCGGATATTGTAATGATGTCATCTACTGCCCCTCCTTAAAATCCTTCTAGAACAAATTTACCTATCATCTTCCCTTGCTCAAGTGTTTGATGTGCCTGCTTCAAATTGGCGGCATTGATGGGGCTAAGCACCTTTGTTAATGTATGTTTTAACTTCTTCTCTTCAAATAATGTACTCGCTTCTTTTAAAAGCTCGTGCTGCTTCATCATATCCGATGTTTTGTACATCGGCCGTGTGAACATGAATTCCCATACAAATGCAGCACTTTTATTTTTGAGTAATTGAATGTCTAAATGGTGCTGATTTTCAACAATGGTACAGATCGTTCCTTGAGGTTTAATCGCTTCTGCCATCCCTTTGAAATGGCCATCTGTATCATTTAAGCATAAAATGTAATCCACTTCGCCAATCCCTTTTTCCTGAAGCTGCGCTAAGAGCGGCTCGTGATGGTCAATGATATGATCAGCCCCTAATGAGAGACACCATTCATTTGTTTCAGGTCTTGATGCAGTGGCGATCACAGTCGCCTTTGCTAATTTGGCGAGTTGAATGGCGATGGAGCCCACTCCGCCTGCACCACCGATGATCAGCAAGGTCGAGCCTTCTGCATTCCGCTTCATATGCATTCGGTCAAATAGCGCTTCATATGCCGTAATTGTTGTAAGAGGCATGGCAGCTGCTTCGGCAAAAGAGAGATTTGCAGGCTTTTTCGCCACAATTCTCTCATCCACAAGCTGGTATTCACTATTTGAGCCTTGTCGCGTGATATCTCCTGCGTAATAGACGTGGTCACCCGGCTGAAACAACGTACACGCTTCGCCCACTTCCACCACCGTACCACTTGCATCGTAGCCAAGAATTTTCAATTCATCTTCTTTCTGATTCTTCGGTGACCTCACCTTTGTATCCACTGGATTCACCGACACAGCCTCTACCTTCACCAAAATATCCCTGCCAGCTGCTTTGGGCTTTGCCACCTCCTGATCGATCAAGCTTTGTTCATGCTCAATTGGCAAATACTCAAATAATCCAACTGCTTTCACTCGCTCGCACTCCCTTTCTCCATGCTTCTTTTCCACATTTTATCATACATTTCTAATGCTGATGGATCAGTCAGCAAGCGATTGCATATTTAGGATTTCTTCAAAGCCCTTCGTTCCCTCACGATGTAAGAAGGACGTGCCTTTTGTAAAGAGAGGACATAGGTGAACCAGCCGCTCGATTTAAAAAAGTACTGAACATAATAAAACTGAATGTGCTGCAAGAAAACGACGATGAACAGAAAAATTGTGAATAATAGCGTCACAATGTCTCCCTGCATCCATCCACTGATCAATACCATCACAAAACCGAGCATCATGAGCTGTTCGAGCCTCTGCATGATCTGGATAACGAGATGTCCCCGTTTGGTTAGGTCACCTGATTGACGCTTTCGAATGTTTCTTGATTTATAAAACCATACGATACTTGTCACTAGATGATGAATGATAAAAAGAGCGATCATGACCATCAATAAAGGAGTTGATTTAAAAAGGTCTTTTATAATGAATGGGATCACCAAAAAATAAAATGCGGTAAATGCGTGTCTAGCTGATAAGAGAAATAGTTGTTTTTCTATGTATCGCTGCATGTGTCTCACCTCTATATGTAGTACGTCTCATTTGTCATAAGGTTCCTTCTGCCTATCAAAAAAGGATGCCCTGAAAAAGGCATCCTTCATGAATCAAGCTTAAAATGCAGCACTCAGTACGACAGGACCTTGCGGAAGCTTGTTATCCTTTTTTGGTTCAAGGGTGACAGCCACAGTATCCCATGATTCGTTTGCTTCTTTTTCAGATAACGCATAGGTGACGGTGCCCTCCCCTTTGCTATCTGTTTTAAAGGCACCGGCCGGAACAGGCTGATCTCCTTTAATGAGCCATACTTGATAAACAGCTGATGAATCAAGCTGATCTTTTAATCCGTCGGCACTCACGACAAGCTCTTTTTTGCCGTGATGCTCAATCACTGAAAAAGCACCCGTTGTTTTTGCTGATTCGGCAGATGCCAGTGATTTTGTCGCAACAACTTTGATAGATTCTTCTGCTTGATCTGTTCCATTTGTTAAGAAATACACGTTCCCAGCTGCAGAAATGAGAAGCAGTGCGGCAACGAGAGGCAAAAGCCATTGATTTTTTTTCTTCATTGGCGGTTTCATCTCATTTGCATCACGAACCATTTTGAGATCTTGAGGCGGGTTCGATGTTGCAGCGATTGTTGTCTCTCGTATCTCTTCTTCAAATACCCTGGATAAAATGCGGTCTTTCATCCCTGCCGGAGGCGTTTCGTCCTCTGCTAGAAACGGAATATCAGACATGAGCGATGTCAGTTCTTCAAGCTCTTCTTTGCAATCCGAGCAATGTTTGATGTGCTCTTCAAACTGCGCCTTTTCTTCTCCTTGTAAATGCCCGTTAAAGTAATCAATGACTTGATGTTTACACTGAGTCATGCCTCTTCCTCCTTTCCTCCGCGAGACAGTTTCGTTCGTAAATGCTTCAATGACAATCGAACTCTTCCCTTCACCGTTCCAATAGGAATGCCAAGTTTTTCCGCAATGCTCTTTTGTGTCATTCCTTTAAAATAGACATCTTCGATGATGGTTTGCTGTTCTTTCGACAATGTTGATACTGCTTCACGTATGATTTGTTTTTCTTCGTTCCATTCTACTTCTTTTGACACATCTTCTTGATGATCTGCCAAGTATTCAATATGCTCATCTTCAAGAGCTGTTTCATTTCGGTGTTTCCTTAATAGATCGATTGCCGTGTTTCGTGACATCATAAATAACCATGAGGAAAATTTCCCTTTATCTGTATTATATTCTCCTATGCCGCGCCAGAGCTTGATAAAGACTTCTTGAAGTACTTCCTCCGCCAGCTCACGGTTTCCAGTCATTTTATAAATAAACGAATATAACACACGTTCATAGCGATCGTACAATATTTCAAGCGAGGGCTTGTGTCGATCATGTTTGATCTTGTGATACAGCTCAAAATCCTTCAGTGTGTCCATGGTCATCTCCTTCCTTTTTCATGAGAAAGAGCATTATGCATTCATCATGAAATCTTCACGTATGGCTCATCACTCAAATTGCTGAGATAAGCCTCCTTTGTACTTTACTCTTTTTTCAAGGAGAAAAAAAGAGCGCTGAAAAAGGAAATGTGTTCCTCATGAGAATGTACTTACTAAACGGATGGATTGACCATTTGGATCACCCGCCTCAAGGAAAGTCAAGAATCCATGTGTTTCATTCACTGTTCAGTTGATTTTAGCAAACTCTCGTCAGGCTCTCAATTTACATCAGGTAGAACACATCCTTTCATCATGTCATAATAGAACGAAACAGGAGAACTGGAGTGTCCGTAAATGATTGTAACGATTGTTCTTTTTTTATTAGCTGGTCTGGCTGAAATAGGTGGCGGTTACCTTGTCTGGCTGTGGCTGCGTGAAGCAAAACCCGTCAGCTACGGAATCGCAGGTAGCCTCATCTTGGTCGCTTACGGCGTCATCCCTACATTCCAGCAGTTCCCGACCTTTGGGCGGGTTTATGCGGCCTATGGCGGTGTTTTTGTCGTTCTCGCTGTGTTTTGGGGCTGGTGGGTCGATCGCAAAACCCCTGATTTCTATGACTGGATGGGTGCTTTGATCTGTTTAGCTGGTGTCAGTGTGATGTTATTTGCCCCCCGTAGTTAAAGGTCGGATGATGATCACACGCTAAAAAGCCGGCAATATGCCGGCTTTTCCTCTTTTACATTCTAAACTGTGTTTCATACAAACGCCGGTACATCCCGTCCATTTCCAGCAGGTCTTCATGCCTGCCTTGCTCCTTGATACCCTCTTTTGTTAAAACTACAATCCGGTCAGCATGCTGGATGGTCGCTAGGCGATGCGCAATAATAAACGTGGTTCGTCCTTCAGATAGTTCTTCAAGTGAGCCCTGAATAAAGGATTCTGTCTCCGTATCCAGAGAAGATGTGGCTTCATCTAAAATAAAAATTGGCGGATTTTTAAGAAAGATACGTGCAATGGAGATACGCTGTTTTTGTCCGCCAGATAACATCATTCCGCGTTCACCGATGATCGTATCAAGCCCATTTGGCAAGCTATTTACAAGATCCTTCAGTTGGGCTTTCTCCACTGCCTGCCACACTTCTTCATCAGATGCATCGAGTTTTCCGTATAAAATGTTTTCTCGGATGGTCCCATGGAATAAATAAATATCTTGCTGGACGACACCAATTTGTCTACGCAGCGAAGGCAGTGTCATCTTTCTTGTCTCTATGCCATCAATTGTAATGATTCCCTCCTGCCATTCGTAAAAACGTGGCAGCAAACTGCAAAGCGTCGATTTCCCAGCACCAGAGGGACCTACGACCGCAATGGTCTCTCCTTGTTTCACCTCAAGATTGATGTCATGAAGAACCGGTTTGTCTGATTCATATTGAAAAGACACATGCTCAAAAACGATATCCCCATTTAACTGATCAACTTCAATGGCATCATCCGCATCCTTTTCATCTGGCGATTGATCGATGAGTGATGCAAATCGTTTAAAGCCCGCTGCACCTTTTGGATACATTTCAATGACTGCATTGATTTGTTGAATGGGTCCTAAGAAGATGCCTGTTAATAGCACAAATGACACAAATTCCCCATACGTCATATTTTTTTGCAGCACAAACCATGCGCCGCATACAAGGCCAAACACTGTCACACTCTTAATAAGAAAATGACTAACAGCGGTATGCACAGCCATCATTTGATATGTGGTTAGCTTTGTCTTTCTAAATTGCTCGTTATGTTCAATAAATCGGTCCATTTCATGTGATTCATTTCCGAATGCTTTCACAACCCGTATGCCACTAATATTGTTTTCCACACGTGAATGGAATTGACCAATACTCGAGAACATTTTATCAAAAGCAGCAGACATTTTTTTCGTAAAGTAGACGGATAATCCGATCAAGAATGGAACGACAATAAATGTGAGAACTGCCAGCTGCCAATTAATCGACAGCATCAAGCCAAAGGCACCTGTGAGTGTCATGATCGCGATAAATAAATCCTCCGGGCCATGATGCGCGATTTCTCCAATATCCATTAAATCATTTGTCATACGGGACACGAGTTTTCCCGTTTTCTTTTTGTCAAAGAAGCGAAAGGACATTCTTTGTACATGAGAAAATAGCTGATTCCTCATATCCGTTTCTATATTAATGCCTAATTTGTGCCCAAAATAGGTGACGACATAATGCATCGTAGAGCTGATCACGTATAAACTGAGGAGCAGAATACCCCAAAACCAAATGGCATCCCAATCACCATTTGGCAGCAAATCGTCCATCACTTTACTGATGGCAAGGGGAAAGGATAATTCGAGTAAGGCTGCCAGTACTGCACAGGAAAAATCTAATATAAACAGCCCCATATATGGTTTGTAGTATGAGAAGAAGCGCTTTAACAATTGACAGACCTCCTACCGATCAGACATTTCTGTCAATATGTCAGCAAACTCTTCCGCCTGATTTGCTACTGCAATCGGATCGTAAGGCCAGAAGAACTCTGTATCCATTTGATAGGTCTGCTCTTTTTTGACAGATTCTAGACTCTTCCAAATAGAGTTGTTTTTATCAAATGTTCCGCCGTTGCTTTCATCAATGAAAATGTAATCTCCTGCATATTCAGGAAGGGTTTCATAAGAAATGACTTCATACCCTGTCTTACTTTTTAAAATTGTATCTCTGACCTGTTTTGGCGGGTTTACCTGTAATTGCTGATATAATGCCTGCCCGCCTCGATAAATTCCGTTACCATATACATAGACATCATTTTTAAAAGCGCCCATGATCGAGACCGTTTCATTCTCTTTTAAAGCAGACTTCACTTTTTTCCTAGCAGCCTCAATTCGTTGATCGAAGGCGGTGAGGAATGCTTTTCCTTCCTCTTCTTTATTTAAAATTTTTGCCAGCGTCGTTAATTCTTCATGTGCATCTTTGAAAGAACCGTAAGGATACACGATGGTAGGCGCTATTTTTTTGTACACATCATAGACTTTTTCATCCTGTACGGCTGTGATAATCAGATCAGGCTTTAAGCTAAGTGCTTTTTCAGCTGAACGCTCGTCACTGATGTCCTCTATTCCTTTTATCTTGCCCTTTAAGTGTACGTTCTTTAAATCCTGCGTGGTCGATCCAACAGGCTGAACGTCAAGTGCAATCACACTCCCTAAATATCCATCTACGAGAATTCGTTTAGGTTCAGCAGGAATCTCTATCTTTCCTTTCACTGTTTCAACCGTTTTCGTTTCTTGCTTTGATTCTGCTGTTTTGGCTTGTTCTTTATTGCCACAAGCCGTCAATATCATTAGAAGAATGACAGCACATATCCAATACGTCTTTTTCATCTCCATATTCCTCCTTCATTTTCGCAACTACAAATGAGAATAGTTATCAATTACTAGTCTCATGTATTCTATCAACCTCACCCGTAGTGGTCTATGGAGGATTCTCGCAACTTACATATGGACAATTGTTGGATAGGCTGGCTGTGTCAATTGAGAGACAAACCGGTCCATCAAAAGAAGTGCACGCTCTCCTTCATCAAATCGAAACTCCTCCAGTTTTACTGGATAAAAGGTACCATTTTTCACAGCCGATAATTGACGAAGAACATCACTTTCTTCCATTCGCTTGTCCATTTGCTTATACCACCCATATTGATCAGAGACAATAAAAAACATATGATCCGCCTCGTATTCTCCAAGTCTCTCTAAAGGAATGACTGTATGTTGATTAGGAAGAAGAACTTCTTCTAGAATGGCTTTTGGAGGTTTTAAGCCAAGCGTTTCGTAAAGATAGAAGGCGCCTCTTGCCTCATAGGACCACATATACACTTTGTCATGTCCTCTCATTTCATAGATCGCAACGGTCTCGCCTTTTTCTCTAAAGGAAGACAGGGTGTTTCTTGCCTGTTGACTAAGCTGTTCAAATCGTTTCACCCAATCGTTTGCCTCATTTTCTCTTCCTAAAAGGCGTCCTATAGACAGTACATCTTGTACAGCATGATGAACGGCGTATGGCAGAACAAGAACAGGTGCGATTTGCTCCAATCGCTTGATCAATGCAGGTTTTGAATAATAATAGTTAGGGACGATGATGACATCTAATTGAAGTGATTTAAAGACGTCATCAGGCGTGTGTTCATTTATGACGAGCGAACTAGCCAGATGTTCTTTGAGTATATCTGAATGGAGATCGGTTTCTTCGTCAATACAAACAGGCTCAATGCCTATTGCAACCAATGACCCGACAAATTGAAAAGCAGCAATCCGCTCTGGTCTTCGGTTCATTCGAAACTGACTGGGCGTTCTTCCTGTTTTTTGACGGAACTTCCTGCTGAAATATAAACTGTCTGCATACCCGACTTGCCGTGCTATGATTTGAATTTGATCGTCTGTTTGCAGAAGACGTTTTTTGGCTTCGTCTATTCGAATTTGTGCAATGTATTCTGTCACACTCATTCCCATACTTTGTTTGAAAAAGGTAGAAAAGTAACTCTCATGAAACCCCATCTTATGAGCTAAGTCTTTTCTTGTTAGTTTTTGATCATAATGCTCAGCCATATACTGCAAGATCATGTTAATCGAATAATGCACTTTTTCGTTGTATGGCTTGGATTGTTTGCGGAAAATGAACATGATTTCTTCCAGCCATTTCGCCTGTTCTTGTATGATTTGGCTCGTCTGTATTTGTTTGATGTAAGAAAAAAGGACGGGAGAGCCTTTCACCACTTCACCGTTATCAGGGAGGTCATCGTGATTCACCTTATAGACCAATTCATTTTGTGCATCATGTGCCAGAGTGAATTGATCAAATGTGACAGTATAGATCACCACTTGCTCGCTGGACAAAGATTGAATCATGACATCTATACCTGAGCGGATCAATACACTGTCTTTGGCATTTAGCTCATATCGAATTCCTTCCATGTCAACTCTCACCGCACCGTCCGTAGTCAAGAACATCAGTGAAGATGTTTGCCATGAGTCCGTTTGTTTCACAGAAAGAGATCGTTTACTGCTTTCTTTCATGCGAAGAATTGTATGATTATAGGCGGTCATTTTCTCTTTCTCCTTCCATATAAAAAAGTGCTAAAATAAACCATTTTAGCACTTCAATGTCTGACTGAATGGTGATTATCGCGCTCCAGCCGTTTGTAATTCTTTGTTTTTCTCTTTAAAGCGTTCATTATGTGAAGACACGTACGCTACTTTTTCTGCTTCTGGTTCGATGTATAGCTTTGCGCTATTGAGTGCATTAACTCCATCAACAAACGTACCGGCAATTAAACGCACTTTACTTTTATGTGTGCATAAGTCGCCAACTGCATAGACGCCAGGTAAATTGGTTTCCATCTTTTCATTGACCTCGATGAGTCCCCACTCACCTTGCTTGAGTCCCCATTCTGATAGAACACTTAAATCACCTTTCATGCCATGGTTGACGATGACAGCATCGGTTTCGATTCGTTCGATGTCGCCTGTTTCTAAGTGCTGAATGGTGACGGCTTCAATTTTGTCACCTTGACCATGAAGCTCTGTGAGTTCATGCGGTGTGAGAATGCGAGCACTGGATGCTTTCATGTTGGCGACGTTTTTTTCATGTCCGCCAAACATATCACGACGATGCACAACGGTCACACTTTCTGCAATTGGAACGAGGGCATTTGCCCAATCAACAGCTGAATCTCCGCCTCCAGAGATGACCACCCGCTTCCCTGCAAACGTCTTTAGCTCCTGCACGGTGTAATAAAGGTTTGTTACCTCATAACGGTCTGCATGCTCGATTTCAAGTTTTCGCTGAACTGGAATTCCGTGACCCATCGCTAAGATGAGGGTCTTTGTCAAATGACGATCGCCATTTTCAGCCGTCAGCAGGATATGACCATTCTCATCCCGCTCGAATTGCGTGATTTTTTGATTCAACGCAATCTCTGGTTCAAATGTTTTCGCCTGTGTTTCTAGCTGCTGAATCAGCTGTTCACCTCTTGTTGGCGGCAAACCGCCCACATCCCAAATGACCTTTTCAGGATACAGTAGGATTTTCCCGCCAAGGCTTTCGTTATACTCCAGTACCTTCGTCTTTAAATCCCGCATCCCACTATAAAAGGCGGTGTACATTCCTGCTGGACCGCCACCAATAATGGTGACGTCAAACAATTCAAGTTGTTCTGTCATTTGAGTCCCTCCAGTTTTTCATCGATTGATCTATTTATAAGTGATATTGATTCTCATTATCATATGTACCTATTGTAGTCTACTCTGGTGAAGGGAATCAATAGCTTTCTGCAAAAAAAGAACAGGACGAGCGCTTTCTCGTCCTGTCATCCATCACACAATCGTTAATCCAAGGTCCTTTAATTCCAGCGAAACAAGTCTTGCAATCGCATCTGCCCCTTCTTTTGTAAAGTGCGTGCGATCCTCTATACCTGTTGACAGCATAAAGTAAGAAGTCGTTTTCTCTATGCCGGAAATTTGATAAAACTGGAGACTAACTGTATTTAAATCAACGAGAAGAACTTCTTCTTCATCGGCAAGTTCTTTCATAGCGGCACAGTAATCAGGGAAATCATTGATATATTCTCCGTCTTTTTCATGAAAGCGGCCGACTGGCGTTAATAAAAGCGGTGTAGCTCCTTTCGCTCTTGCTCCGTGAATATATTGAGACAAATAGCTTTTATACGTTGTGAAAGGATCTGTATGCCGTTCGGGCTTCTCCGTTGAAGCATCATTGTGCCCCATTTGTGTAAACAGCCAGTCCCCAGGCTGAATGTCAGCCAATATTTTATCAAGCCGTCCTTCTTCAATGAATGTTTTTGAGCTTCTTCCACCGATTGCGCGGTTGTCGACGCTCACACCCTGTGCTGTGTAGCGATGTAAAAACTCTCCCCACCCTCCTTGAACAGGACGATCTGGGTAAGATGAAACGGTTGAATCACCAGCTAAATAGATGGTTGTCATGTTCATACGCCCCCTTTTTCATTGAGCCACCTCTTCAAGAGCGATGCAGACGCTAGTGGCTACTGAAAAGATATGAAACAATCAGCATCGCTACTTCATTCATTCTCTTTTTAATGATCAAAACCCTGCTTACCGGTAGATGTGAATACGTTAAATATGCGGCGGAAGTTCTACTTTTGTCTCAACGGCTTGCTTTAACGCCTGAAGCATATAGCCAATTCCTTTATATGGAGCCAGCGGATAAATCGCTGTCTGATGAGGAAGTAATAACGGATCGATCACCTTTCGATATTTCTTTCCACCTAGTATCACTAATTCATCATATGCAGTGAGATGTTTTTCATGAAATTGCTGACTTAGTGCTTCTCTTGTTATCTGATCAGTATGCGGTGTACCAAAAGCCACATCATAATTTTCATGAATAATATCATCTGCCTTTAAGAATCCATGCTTCGCTGAAATGATTAGATAGTCTGAAAAGAACGTTCGGGCATAGCTTTTCGTACGCTGATGCAGCGGACTTAAATAAACGAGGTTCGCCGGCTGGCTCCCTGCCTCTGGATGGACGTCCCACATTTTCTTCGCCCCACATGGAATGATACAAACTCGCTTCACTTGATTTTCTCCTTCCTTCGTTGATACATCCGATACAACATACAACCTAGCGCTGTGCCAAGTGTATTTAAGAGAATATCATCAATATCGCTGCTTCTTGTAATCATACCAGATTGCGAGAATATCCATTGAAGCACTTCAATTATTGTTGACAAGAAAAAGCCAGCAAGAATCGCCTTTTGCCAGCGCAAGGTTCGGAATACTTGATAAAGAAAAAAACCAAGTGGCACAAATAACAAAATGTTCCCTGCCAAATTTAAAAAAACAAGATTGGGATAGCCATGATGATACGCATGGAGATTTTGATAAATGGACTGCAAAGGCATGAGGTTGACACTCACCTGATCCCTTGGTGCGGAAAAACGATTAGGAAAGACCGTCAAATATAATAAAACATTTGTATACATAAACAGACAGGCAAGAACGATTTCAGTTCGTAAATAGATAAATCGTTTTTGTTTTTTCGCCTGTCTGTATCTCATATGTAAATAGAGCGGGACGAGCAAGAGGAAATAAGTCATGGAAAACATCGCACTGAATGTCATACGGAGAGCTGCCCCTTTCTCACATCATGCTTGACCATATTTACAGCTTATTCAGGCCTGCCCGCATCTATTCATCACTTATTCTCCTATTCAATGACGAGAAACCCATATTGACAAATCGTCATTTTTCCGCTAAACTGACTGACATTCAGTCATTTAAGGTCGGTGATGATGTGTCGAAACGAGATAAGATTATGCTTGCTGCCATTGACGCGTTTAAAGAAAAAGGAATCGAAAAGACGACCATTTCGGATATTGTGAAAGCAGCAGGAGTAGCGCAAGGAACGTTTTATTTATATTTTCCTTCAAAGCTGTCTGTCATGCCTGCCATCGCTGAACATCTGATCGCACAGATGGTGCCTGCGATCGAAAAGGAATTAACTCAGCATGCAGATGTCCTCGATCAAGCAGATGCGCTTGTTGAATTCATTTTCGCTT
The DNA here is from genome assembly GCF_024398395.1 of Bacillus sp. FS02. Lineage (NCBI taxonomy): Bacteria > Bacillati > Bacillota > Bacilli > Caryophanales > Bacillaceae > Bacillus > Bacillus sp. FS02. The sequence goes on from NZ_CP074101.1 coordinate 1,078,882, forward strand.
TTACAAGGCAATACCGTGATGTCCTTGCCCTCACCTACTCAGGTTTAGCTGCCACCGAGCATTTAAAGGAATGGGAAGATATTTATGAACCGATTTACAAATGGGTCGCTTCTTTTTTAGAAAAGGCAAAACAGGACAAAAGAGTACGTGCGAACTTGAACTGTCAATATGCTGCGAAATTCATTATCGGTTTACTTGAATCATCAGCTGAGCAAATGTACTTATTTACAGAAACAGATACAGAAGAGGTTCTAATTCAAAAACGAGAGGTGAAGCAATTTCTCCTTTACGCACTTGGCATAGAGACACCTTAACTTAGTACAGCACTTGCTGTACGCTCTTTTTTGGCTCCAAAATGACGAATCGTCAGTTTTAAGGTTTAGGAGGAAATACGATGAAAAAAAGCTGGATGTATGTTGCACTCACATGTTTATTTGAATTACTTTGGGTGTTTGGTTTAAATAGAGCTGATGCTGTGTGGGAGTGGGCGATCATAATCTGCCTGATCCCGGTTGATTTTTATTTTTTAATGAAAGCCTGCGAGAAGCTGCCGACAGGGACTGTGTACGCCGTGTTTGCAGGAGTTGGAACGATTGGTACATCTTTGATGGATTATGCGCTATTCGGCGGTTCGTTTTCATTAGAAAAGCTTTTATTTATGGGTATTTTAATTCTCGGAATTATTGGACTGAAAGTGTCTGATGGAGATGCACATGAGCAGAAAGGAGAAGCGGTATAAATGGGCTGGTTTTTTGTACTGTTGGCCTCTGCCTGTGAAATTGGCGGAACCATTGGTCTCAATATGTTTAGTAAGAAAAAGCAACTCACGACAGGTATTATATTTGTCGGCGGATTTGCCTTATCCTTTTTGTTTTTGTACGCCTCGTTCTCTTCCGTTCAAGTCTCCGTTGCCTATACGGTCTGGATTGGACTTGGAACAGCGGGCTCTGTCTTGTTTAATATGATTCTATTTAAAGAACCGAAAAACATGATTCGTATCCTCAGCTTGCTGCTGATTGTGATTGGCGTCGTTGGGCTGAAGTTGTTTGCGTAATAGAAAAAGCAATGGAAAATCTATTCCATTGCTTTTTAAGTTAATTTATATACTTTTCTTGGTACGCTTTAAATTGTTCTTCGTATTTTTGTAACTTTTTCACATCGACTTTTGAATTTAATTTCGGTTTCCGCTTTCCAATCACCATCACATCTTTATCTACAATAGGACTTGATAAAAAGATGTATGGTGCAAAACGATCACACTTCGTATTTGGAAGGGTTACGGATAATCTAGCATATTCTTCTGTCGGGAATTGGTTTGAAATGTCAAGTTCCTTGAGTCCCTCTAATGCCGATATTGGCTCTAAAGACTCGTCCTTCACTTTTATATTTGATAAGCACAGATATTTTAAATTCTTGAGGTATCTTAAAGGTTGTAGAGTATTTAAATTTAATGAATTCCAAATCCCACCTGACAATTGCAACCATTCTAAACCAGTGTTTTTTTGCAAAGGAGCTATGTCATTCAACTTTGAAAAATCTGTTAAGGATAAAGATTTTAAAAAAGTGTTTTTTGATAGATCCCATAAACTTTGTGCCTTTGTATTCCATTCAAGTGCCAATACCTCAACATCTTGAAGATAACTGATGATTGATAAATCTTCTACTCTCAGTTCACGCATATAGAGCATTTTAGGGTTAACTAAGCTCAAGATCGTATTAAATTCCTTTTGGCTCACTTTGTAAATCCACAATTTCGTCAGGTTAGAAAAAGAGTTCAACCTATCAATATTTTTTGTTTTTCCTGTGATTAACAACTCTGTGGAATTTTCATCTACAACGGCTAAATCATGAACAGCTTCTGGTCGTGCATCATGACGAAAAATATATTCAGGGTCTTCTTTTAACATTCTTTTACCTCCATACCTACTAATGACGGATATCTAAATGAATTTTATCAGAGTTTTTCCGAAGAAACAGGGAAAGGGATAAAATCGAGATGGTCTTCTTTGGTCCGTTTAACCACAATCCACCGATGATTACGTCTGTTTTCAATCCATTTTATAAAATCTTTTTCATTTAAAATATGGAGCAACAACATATCAACGACTTCGCTTTCACTATCCTCCATATATTCTGCACAGGTCTTGACGATAGCTCGTACTCTTTCATATAAACAAATAAAAGAACTCCAATTCATATACGAATTAGAGTCCTCATTATATGACTAATACAATTTTCCCACCTTAAAACCGAACCGGTTCATTAAAGATCTTGCTTTTTTATTTCTCGTTTAATGTGGATTATGCTGCTCAAGCAAGAAATCCATTGCGTAAATCGATTCGCCTTTTTCATCCAATAAAAAGTACACAATCAAAGGCTCTCCAAAGGACCCTATCTGCTGCGTGAACAAAACACATGTGAATTTTTCAATACCTATCGGAATCTTCCTTCTTAATAAAGGATGAAGAATAGGCGAAGTCCGAATTGTATCTATATCCACATCCCAACGTTCGTTTTTTAAAGTGGGATAATGCTCTACTAAAAATTGGTGTAACATGTCGGTCGTGAACGCTGCTTTTCCAGCATACCCATCATCTATTATGTTGGTGTTATACATCCGACGGTTGCTTATCCTTTGAAGCATTGATTCGTATTCCTTTTAAGACAAATCGTTTCTGGCCATCAAGAGTACAAGTGATCAATGTCAGTTCATTTTTCCCGCGATCCTTTAGTACATCAACATCCGTCGGTTCTATCGTAGCAGAGCTGACAATTTTGTATTCGTATGTTTCTGCTTGATGATGTAAGACGACTTTTTCTCCTTTAGGCACCTCTGGCAGCTGCCGGAAAAGCCGGTCGCCTCTATACCCTCTATGGCCTGCAATCGTGAAATTTCCTTCACCTGGCATTTGATGAGATTTGATTTGAGTCAGTGCAATACTTAAATTTTCTTTTGATGTAACAGGTAGCACTTTTTCATTTAAATCAATTGACGGGATCTCAAGCTCCATCGTATCTCGCAGGTCTTCTTCTGACACAGTTAAATGTGGAATAGAAGAAAGGGCATCACTGTCATTTTCTTCAATCATTTTCAATGCCTCTTCCATGGCTGCTGCCTCTTGAGACGTTCGCCACTCATATAGAAAAGGAACGGAGATAAGCATTAGTCCTGCGACCACCAATAAGCTGCCTAATAAGGTTCTTTTTTTCATCAATACACTCGTTCCTTCCTTTTACTGAATGGTCCTTCTTCTGACTACAAGAAGAACAGTTCCAGACACTACTAGTAAAATCCCTGCATACATCAAATAACGTAGCCATTCTTCCCCAGTCTTTGGCAGCTCCCCGTTTGAGTTTGAGCCATGAGGTGGATGTTGATCCCCTTGATCTGAGGCTGGAGGATTCGTGTGGTCCTCTTCATTCTTCATTGGAGCATTTTTTACAATCAATGTCTTGATCTCCACTTCGCCCATTTGAATTGTAAAAGCGATTGGTTTTTTTAACGCTACATAACCATTTGGAGCTTTCGTCTCTGTGAGTGTATATTCACCAGGTTTAAGCCCTTTGACAATGGCTTCTCCGTCTTTTCCTGTTGTCACAGATTTGATGATTTTCCCGGCTTTTGTACGAATGTCAAAGGCTGCACCTTTTAAGGTTCTATCAGTCTGCTGGTCTACCTTTATGATACGCAGACTTCCTAAAATCAAGTGATTCTTCGCTGTTAATTGAAGAGGCTTCTGCTGATTTTTCTCAATCGTAAACCGGATCGGCTGATCATCTAATTCATAGCCGTGAGGCGCTTTCGTTTCAACGAATTGATATTCTCCCGGTTTTAGATCGTTGATGTGAAGCTTTCCTTTTTGATCCGTTACAAGTGATTTCTTCAACGTTTTCCCTTCTTTACTCTGAAGAGCAAACTCTGCGTTTTCCAGCGTGTGTCCTTCAGCATCCACTTTGGTCAGTTCCACTGCTCCCGGCGTCAGTTTGTTGATCATTTCTACTTTTGCTGGTTTGTCTTGACCTAATCGAATCGTAAATGAGACAGGTGTCTGATCCAATTCATAGCCGGCAATGCTTGCTGTTTCGACAAATTGGTAGGTTCCTGGCTTCAGTTGATCGACTGTCAGTTGACCGTTTTTGTCTGTCTTTAAGTCTTTCTTCACACGCTGATCGTGCACATCAATCAGGTCAAAGGTCACGCCAGCGAGCAATTGACCATCCTCCCCTTTTTTCTGAAGCTTTACCGCACTTGTCGTCCGAATATTTTCTTTTGTCACTTTCACCAGTTGATTTGGATTGAAATCAATCTTGAAGTCTACTGGTTCTGCATCAAGTTGATGTCCAAAAGGAGCCTTCGTTTCAACCAATTGGTAAGCGCCTGGTTTCAAATCGTTGACAGTGATGATGCCTTTTTCGTTGGTTGTTAAACCTGACATCAATTCTTTACCATCATCATTGAAAAGGGTAAATTCTGCGCCTTTCAATCTTTCTTGTTCTTCCCCTATTTTAGTTAGTTCTACAGAACCTTTCTTGAGCTGATTGATTGCCTCCACTTGAATCAAGTCTTTTTGACCTAATTCAACTTCAAAGACAAGTGGTTTCGCACTCAATTCATAGCCTTCAAGACTCTTTCTTTCAACAAATTGATATTCCCCAGGTTTTAAACCTGTGAAGGTAATCTTTCCATCCTGATTGGTTGTAATCCCTTCTCCTCCTGCCACTATCTTTCCTTTGGCATCAGATAGATCAAAGACAACCCCTTCTAATGATTTCCCATCTTCACCTTTTTTGTGTAACAGCACTCCGCCAGTTGTGCGGCTATTTTCTTTTGTCACACTGACAAGCTTCTCAGGGTTAAATGGAATAGCAAAAGTGACAGGTGTTTCGTCAAGCTCATGACCGAATGGCGCCTTCGTTTCAACAAACTGATAGGTTCCAGGTTTCAGATCGTTGACGATGATCTTCCCGTTCTCATCTGTGACAAGACCTGTTTTTATCTCTTTTCCATTTGCATCTACTAGCTTGAATTCTGCTCCTTCAAGCAAATCATTCTTTTCACCGAGTTTCGTGAGCTGGACAGCTCCAGTTTTGAGATCATTGATCACTTTGATCTCTGCCGGTTTTTTTTGTGCGATTTCGATGGTAAACGGATAAGGTTTATTTTTCTTTTGGTAACCATCAATACTCTCTGTCTCCACAAGCTGATATTTGCCCGGTTTGAGGTCATCGACCAACAGCTTCCCATCTTCATCTGTTGTCAAATCTTTACGCACGACTTTGTCATTTTGATCCAAGACTTCAAATCGAACACCTTGAAGCTTCTTGCCATCTTCCCCTTCTTTCATCACTTCTAATGCACTTGTTTCATAGAGGTTCTTTTGTGAAATGATGACTGGTTCTTTTGGATCGAGTGGTACTTCAAATGTGATGGGTGTTTCATCTAATACATAACCGTCTGGTGCGTTTGTTTCGATGAGCTGATACGTACCCGGTCTTAGTTCATTGATCGTGATCTTGCCATCTTTTCCTGTGACAAGCGCACCATTTAGCTCATGCCCATCTTGATCTAAGAGCTTGAACTGTGCACCTTCTAGTCTCTCTCCGCCTTCACCTATTTTGCTCAATTCTGCAGAGCCTTTGATGATGTCATTTACTGCGGTGACAACCGTTGTTTCTGTTTGATTTTCTTTAATGGTGAACGGCCATTTTTGCTGATTTAATTGATAGCCTTTCGGTGCGTTTGTTTCAACAAAATAATAGGAACCTGGCTCAAGATGTTTGAAAAGGATTTCTCCTTTTTCATCCGTTTTCAAATGGGTTTGGACGGTATCTCCAGATTCATTTTTCAGTTCAAATTCTGCATTTTCTAATGCCGCACCCGTTTCTTTATCTTTTTTCGTAAGTTTCACATGCTGGCGGATTTCTTGGTTTTGCACCGTCATGCTGTTTCCTATTTTCGTTTGATCTCCTGATTCGTAAGGCTGATCAATCGTGACATTGATCGGTTCCTTCGTTTTCAAATAACCATCAGGTGCTTTCTCTTCTGTCACGATATAGTCACCATACAGAAGACGATCAAATCGAAGAGCTCCTTCTTCATCTGTTGTCTTTGTTCCAATGACGATACCGCTCGCAGCATCAGTCAGAGAAAAGGTTGCTCCTTTTAGCGCTTTTCCACTACTCGCATCTACCTTATGAATGGTTAAAGCGCCAATCGCTCCTGTGCCATCTCCCATGCCAGCGGTACGTTTGACCACAATTGAGGCTTCGGATTCCTTTTTGATTTCTTTTACATTTTCACCTCTAAACGTTACTTCGTTTTGAAGTGTACTTCCCACCTTATCTAAAATGAGAGATTGGTATTCTAAAATATAGGGTCTCGTGATTTCTTCTTTAAATTTGATTTGAAAAGAATCTGGATCGAATTCAAGGTCTAGTTCATAATCCTTCCCTTTTTCCAGCTCTTCCTTTTTGGTCACTTGCCCCTTTTCATCTATTGTTGTCGAGTACAGATGAAATGAGTTTTCTATTATGGCTTGGTTACTGCTCGGATGGTCGATAATCGTCGCATCTTGGATTGTTGATTGACCAAAGTTGATATTCAGTTTCCAATCAATGACTTTCCCTTGTTGATTTCCTGATTTGCTCGTGTATTTCCCTCCATTTGGAATGGACACCACAGCATTCACGTCTGATTCTTTCGTCTTTCCATCATAAAGGGTCGCTTTATTTTCGTAGGTTTTCTGTACTAAATCCATTCCTTCAACACTTGTTTGATACGTGATTTTGTATGGGGAATCAATGGCATGTTTGAAAATGACTTCGAAGCCTGATTCTCCCTTTTCATTTTCAAGGAATTTGATGTCATAATGTTCTTTCGCTAATACTTCTTTTTCTTCCGCACCATTTTCCCCGCCTTGTAAATCAAGCGAGTAGACGATGATTGAATCTTTAAGCAAACGCTGATTTCCTTGAATGAAATCCTCGATTTTCGCCTCTTCTAGATGTTTCAAATTATAGTTCACACCGATATTCCATGTGATCTCTTTTTGCTTTGCATCATATGTTCCATTCTTGAACCCATTTGACTGCGTGTATGTGTCAGGCGTAAAGACAGATTGGTTTTCCTTCGTCAAATCCTTGCCATCTTCATTTACCCATTCAAGTTTTACATGGTTACGCAGGTTCTTTTGATCTTTATCTGCTCTTTTTTCATAATCAAAAGACGTTGTATATGTGATGGTATGTTCTGTCTTGATTTCTTTCGTAAATTGAATATCAAATCCATTTGCATGTTCAACGATTTGATAATCTGTGCCTTCTTCAAGCACTGTATTACCTGTCGTCACTTTTAAACTATCTTTTTGCAGCGTCAATCCTTCGTTTGTAAACGAATCTTTTAATATTACGTTGTTCATGGTTTGTTGATCTTTGTTGAAGGTGATACGCCATGGAATGGTCTTGTTCTTGTAATTCGGTGTTCCATGATTTTTCGTTAGGATTTGCTGATCAATTCTTTGCTTCGCTTGTTTGCTCTCTTTGCCAGCTGTCACAGTATTGATAATCTCTTCAGCTTCGAAAATTCGATCGGTTGCTTTTGTTTGATATGTGATCAGGTAAGCCGATTGAATTTCTTGATTGAATTGCAAGGTAAACCCGTTTTGTTCATCCTTTGTTTGAGGTTGAACCACATAATCTTCAAACGCTTTTGTTCCTGATTCTTTGCCATTCTCATCAATTGTGACTTCTTTGACTTGAATTGAGTCAGATATTAGCGCCTGTGTGCCGTTAAAGAAGTCTTCTATCAAAGCATCCTTTTGAGCCAGCTTTTTTTCGTTATAGTTATACCGAATTTCCCAAGTAATCGTTTGTGTGACTGGATCGTAGTGAGCGGCTTTTTTATTTAAAGGGCTGCCTCTTGTCACATTCACGGTTCCTTCTGCTGAACTAATCTCTTTATCAGCAGAGACAAGGGAGGCTTTATTACGAAATGCAGACTGATCTTGATTCGTAATGTCCGTTTCATACATTAAACGGTAAGCGAGATGCACGTCATCTTTAAATTCAATCGTGAAATCTTGACCATCTGCTGTTTGGCCGATTGTGTAGTGGTTTTCGTCAAGCAGCTGACCAATCGATGTTTCACCATTTAGCTTTGTATCAACACGATAAAGCTTGATTGAATCTTTTTTTAACGCTTGACCTTCTTGAATCGGATCTAACAGTTTCGCTTGTTTCACATCATCTAAGTCCATATTAAAATCGACTGTCCATTGAATGGTTTCAGCATTGTAAGATCGATTGGGTTCTCCCTTTTTAGAGACATTTGGACCATTTGGAATGTATTGAATCGGGATCGATATCGTATCTTTGCCTTCAATCGGGGTAATCACCACTTCTTTTTCTTCAGTGATCACTGTTTGTTTATCTAATTGTGTCCATACTTGAAGTGTTCCTTGGATATTTGAATATTGTTTAATAAAATCTGTGAACTCGATGGAGGCATTTCCGCTTTCATCTACAGAAAAATAACCGATGGTCGATTGATTAAATTTCATCTCGAGACGATCGATTTTTTCGTAAATGACTAATTCCTCTGGAACCTTGAAATGGAATTCATCCCCGCCATTATAGTTATGACCATTCGGGATGGCCCACTTATAGTTAATGGAAATCAGTGAGTTGACGTCAGGCCTTTCTATTGAATTTCCTTCTTGATCTTCAAATATCAATTGCGCATCAGTGAGAAGATTTTCTTGGATTGTCATTTGTTTCGACACACTTTGCAGTCCTACACGTTTAGAGACATTCACTTTGTTTTTTAGTAACTCATCTTCATCGTTTTGTGTCGTTTGCGCTGCTTCTTGATTGTTAGCAGCTTTGTCTTTCTCCGATGAGGTTGAATCATCTTTTAAAAGATTTTCTTCACGCTCGTTTTGCTTTGTTTTCTCTTTTTTCTCAGCTATACTGGTGACGTCAATATCTATAGATCCTTCTAAATTCGGATCAAGCTCAATATCCTCATTGAATGTGACCGTCACTTCATTTTGTTTTGAAACGGTATACTCACCAACAGGGATGTTATCGACAGTAATGAGTTCTTTCTGCTCCTTCTCTACCTGCATGACTGAAGGAAGAGAGAGAATATACGGATATTGCTTTTTGAGATCAATTCCTCTGATAGACCAATGCACAATGGCCTTTCTAACTTGCTGATCTTCTATGTTTGATAACTTGTTACCTTCGCTATCAGCAAACTCAATATTCCCGTAGATATTCTCTTGAATGTCTTTAGCTTGTGCCCCTGCTAAAGGCAAGATTCCTAATATACTAGACTGTATGACTAACACGGTCATCAGTGCCACCGATAATATTCTTTTCAATACATCCACCCTTTTCTACAATTATTTTTCAACAACAATTAAAAAATCATTTGTATACTGTCTGATCAATCACTCCGCTTCTGATCAAATTTTTCTAAAAATTGCATCTTAAGACCCTATGAATAAAATGAGTTGATCAACCATGAGTTTGAAAGGTCATCATGAGTAGTAGATATAGTAGCTGGATAGGGGTCTATAGCAATGGGGAATAGTGAGAGGGAACATGAAAAGAATAAATGTGAATTTTTCTATTTATACTGGAATGAACAACAAATGATTAGTACATGCATATATAAGCATGTATTCACATATAGAACGTTCATATAAAACAAGCATGACTCATATGGTATGTATGGTGAGATAGTTCAGCATCATATAGATCGCATTCCTTCTACTCCCTTCCATATGGTAATCAAAAAGCCGATGCTTTTTATTCTTACATTTACCGTTTGAGCAGCAAAAAAATAAACAAAATATCTAAAATGATCCATTTTTATAGGATTCTTGGCATATTTATCACCTTTCAATAGAAAAATATGGAGAATCAGGGCATAACATTTGTTTTCGTCTAATTTTTTTCTCTTTTATCATGAAAAGTGAAGACAAAACGATTTAGCCTAAACATTACAATCATTTCATGCCTATTTTGAGAATCAAATGTTCTTTAAGTGAACTTCATAATATAGAGGCAAGCTAAAGGAAGGAGTTAGTTGTTTGATGGAGCTCATTGATAATAAATCAAAGAGATGGATAAACATTTTAAAATTGCTTGTATCCAAAAATAAGTGGTGGAGCCTTCAAGAGATATCGAATGAACATATCGGTTCTGTTCGAGCCATTCAAAGCGATTTAGAACAAATGAAATCGTTCCAAACAGAGAATGGAGAAGCGTTAATCCACATAAAGCCAAGACAAGGCATATCCATTTGTAATACGCAGACGATACGAGTGGATTACTATATCAAAGAAATTCTAAAGGATACGATTGAAATTCGATTGATTGACGGCATTTTTTTTGAAGAAAACAGATCTTTCTATGAATGGATGGAAACGCTTAATATCAGTAGATCCACATTGTATAACACAATTCATAAAATCAACTCGATCCTTACATCCTATGACATCGAGTTACGCCCAGATAGTATGCAGTTTCATGGAAATGAGAAGGAGATTCGTCAATTCTTTGTTGAATTTTTATTTGAAGTGTATGGAAGCCGCCTTTGGCCATTTGATGATATTCAAAAACAAGACGCAGTGAATTTATTACAAGAACTATTTCAGGTGCTCGAAGTCAATGTACCAGATGTCGCGATAGATAAATACTGCCTGTGGTTCGGCGTTTCCATTCACCGAATGCGAAAAGGTTTTACAATCAGCCGTAAATATACATACTCAATGACTGAAGAAAAACAAACCTCTACAGCTAAAGGGATCTATGATCAAATCAAAAGATGGGAAGAGCACATCTGTCGAATGACCAAAGACGTATTTGATGTGACGCTGGATCATCATGAATTTGTCTTTTTGCTATTGATCGAACCAGCTATTGGGCACTTTAAATCAATTGAAACTGTCGAAGAAAAATTGACGTTCTTTCAGTCACATACACCACGCCTCTATGATGCCATTCATTCATTTATCACCCAGTTGGAGTCGATTTTTCATCAAGAAATAGCGAATCGTAAGGTGATGACACTCGTTCTTCTCCAATATTATGTGTATTCCAATGAAATTACCGTGAGAGATGGATTCCTTTTCAAAAAGAAATCGAGCTATTTATCAGAGGTGAAAAAACAGTTTCCTTACTTCTATTCGAGGATTAGTCATATCATCCAAGAGTTAAAAACAGACGATATCCTCGCTTCTTTTGTGAAAAATGAACGGGAATTGATTCGTATCATTACATCTTCCTGGAGAGGGCTTGTTCATTTGGAGATGGAACGGAGAAACGTGCTGAACATTTTTGTTACTTCAACATTAGGTTATTATCATAGTTTGTTTATTGCTGATTTAATTAAATTAAGTGTGCCTCCTCTCATTCACATTTTCACAAGTCCAGAAAATACGTTAAATGATGTCACGATGGATCAACTTGGGATTGATATGATTGTGACCGATACTGAGCTTCCTCTTCAGTTCGGGCGATCTACGCTGCTGATCAGCTCTTTTCCAACAAAAAAAGAATTGGACAACTTGCACCGCAGATTGGTTGATATGACAAACTGATGTTCATCATAAAAAAAGCTGCTGAGACAAGCTCAAGCAGCTTTTTGGTTCTGTATTAATGAAGCACGATTTGTTCATTCATCAAATCAATGGCGTAAAGCGATTGCCCATATTCATCTAATAGAAGGTATACTTTGAGCGGGGCAGTGGTTTGATCTGTTTGCTGCGTGAATAGGACACAAGTGAATTTTTCAATCCCATCTGGCAGCTTGCTTTTCAGAAAAGGATGAAGAATAGGAGAGATTCGAAGGGTATCAACATCTTTCAGCCAAAGCTCATCTTGTAACGCAGGATAATGGTCAACCAAAAACTGACGAAACACTTCCAATGTACTCAAGGTAGATATCCTCACTTTCTTCTAACTTGGCTTCAAACTCACCTAAAAACAAACGGAACCAACTCATCATATGATCTCGGTACACGTATTTTCGCATACGGCTTGAGACATGATCACTCACTTTTTAGACATGAACTGTAGATCAACTGTACTGTCACGAATGTTCAATATGTATAACGTTTCCTATGTCATCTCATTGACTCCACCACGAATTCAAACAATGGACCTATGATCATATTCTTACCTGTTTTCTTTCGTGATGAAACGACAACTTCCTGCTACAAAATTCCATTTTTCTGCAAAAAAGAGGGAGATGGGACAAAAAAAGAACAGCACTGACTGTTCTTTTGGAAGTTATGAAAAGTCTGTCAAAGAGAACACTTCGCCGCTCACTGCATCAACGCCATCATGACAATCGAGCTTGCCGCATAAAACATATTGTTTTTGCACATCGTCATAGACATAGATGGGTGTAAGTTCGAGGCGTTCTCTCAATGTTTCAAAGGCTTGTTTCTGAGTTATGGTGATTTCACTAGCTGTTTGAGATGGATTGAGTATCCCACATACTTGAAACATCTCTTTTTTATCTATGTAATGAATGGCTTCAAAAGTGTTGGCATCAATGAAGACCTTGATTTTATCCATAAATCCACTGCCTTCTTGCTCATTCGTTTTTAATATCGCATGGATGTATCCATGATCACGTTGGAGTGTTTTTAGAACCCACTTCCCTGTATCGTTTGAATATTTTTGCGCCAAAAAGGTTCGAACCGCTTTGATACACTCATCCTGGTCTTCTTTTGATATCGGGAAGGAATCTGGTGACGGTTCCAATGAGAAAGCTTGTTCAGCTGAAATGTTCTCATGAATGTCCATTTCCTTTTTTTCAAAGGCATTGTTTATCGGTTCATTCCACTCAATGACTTCATTCATGTGTATACAATGCGTTTCTTCACGCCCAACCTCAAACGGAAGAGTTTCTGTTCCATCGTTCTTCACATAGATTTCTTCTAGAGCATAAATAGAACGGATTTGATTGTGCTCGAAGGAAGGCCATTGAAACATCTGTACTTGCTGCTTGGCTAAGTTCTTCACCTGATCAAGGGAAAGCACATATTTCTCATCTTTCAGTAATGTTTTGGCTAAAAATGGACCGTGGTGTGTAAAGTACATGAGCTGTCCATGTTCATTCCATTTCACTTCGATTCTGCCTGAAGGTGCTACTTTCACACCATCTATTGCTTCTTCGAAAGAAAGTTCCCCTTTCTCCTTCTGATGCATATGAAAATGCTCTCCATAGATCAATCCTGTTTCTTGTTCGATCCATTGAATGACATGAGCTGGATAAGGTCTCTTAAACGTGACACCATGCTGCGCATAGGTTTTGTCCATAACAAAAATAACCGACTCGGTCTGTCCTGTATTCAAGTTCACTTCAATGACAGCTGTGCCGTCTGGGTTTAGATCATCGTCCTCGGGTTCCGTTTCATGAGAGGGAAACCATTCCATATTCAATGTATACACCGTTTCATTGAACATATTGACGTAGCGATGAAAACTGTGTCTTTTTAGATAGTAAAGATCTAAGCCAAATGTCACTTTTGTCTGATCGATTAGTTGTTGAATGTTTGCATTCAATGAATTCACCTCAAAATGATGATGTTTTATGGAAGAACAAAAATAACGATAAAGATGAAGATGATGATTGCCATAAAAAATCCTAAAGCGATTGCCATTATATTTGACTCTTTTGTGTAGCCTGTTAATTCACCTACAGTCGATCGGTCAATTTTTCTAAAACGAAAAAGCATGCTTATATTTAAAATGGCTAGAACCATCAAAAACAAGAAAATGATCAATGCAGGATCGACGTCACTGAATGCATTATCCACATTTTGTAAAGTGAATGATTGAATAAACATAATGACACTCAATATGATTTTCCACACATGATCTAACCGTTTTTCCTTTTCCCACTCTTTCCCTAATTTCTCTTTTTCATAAATAGCTACCTGCTCTAAAATAGGTATGAAAGACTTTGTTGTTCCTTTCCTAATAAAGCCTAAAATGCCTTGAATAAGCATTAGAATTCCTAAACAAAAAAGGAAATGTGTCAGTTTGATTTTAACAATTTGAATCAACATAAAAAAAATGATGATCATAAGTCCGACAAATAAATTAGAGATAGCGATTTGTTTTGTCCTCATCTTTTTTAGTGCAGCTTGTTCCATGTGATAAACTCCTCCTCGTTTCAAATTTTTCTGATAAACGCTCTATCCTTATTACGATTTTAACGAAAAAATGTTTCAATATTTTCCTTTTCAATTGTCAATTCGGCTTTTTCACAAATGAAAAGACGCCCACCATTCAATGAACGTCTTATCCTTCTTCATGAAATCAGCACATCATATTTGAGCTGTTCTGTCTTTTATTTGCTGGGCTGCCAGGTGTTTAAAGTCATCAATAGACAGCAGCTTTGACATTTTTTCTCCATGTTGTCTGATGTTCAGTGTTTTTTCTTGCATTTCTGTATCTCCAATGACAGCGATATAAGGAATTTTTTGCATTTGTGCTTCTCTCATTTTATAGCCGAGTTTTTCATCCCGTTCATCGATTGTGACTCTAATTCCGATATTTCTTAATTGCTGCTGCACCTCTATGCAGTAATCAAGGTGAACGCTTGAGACAGGTATGATTTGTACTTGGATTGGTGCGAGCCATAACGGGAAGACGCCGGCAAAATGTTCAATGAGAATACCAAGGAACCGGTCAAGTGAACCAAAAATAGCACTATGAATGACAACTGGCCGCACCTTTTCATTTTTCTCGTTGATATATGTTAAATCAAATTTCTCTGGCATTTGAAAATCCAGCTGAATTGTGGCGCACTGGTGGCTCCGCTTTAGTGCATCTTGAATATGAAAGTCGATCTTCGGACCATAAAATGCCCCATCTCCTTCATTTAAGTAGTAGTCAATCTTTAACTGATCAAGCACATTTTTTAGCGCTTTTTCGGATATATCCCAAATAGCGTCATCCCCTAATGCTTTTTCTGGACGAGTGGATAGCTCGACTGAATATTCAAAACCAAATGTCCGATACACATGATCAACTAATTGAAAAATCCGTTTGATTTCAGCTTCGATTTGATCTTCTCTTAAAAAAATATGGGCATCATCTTGGCAAAATGTTCTGACCCTGAACAATCCATTTAATGCTCCGCTAAATTCATGACGATGCACCTGACCAAATTCAGACATTCTAATTGGAAGGTCTCTATAGGAATATAAGTTATTTTTGAACATGAGCATATGCCCTGGACAGTTCATCGGTTTTAAAGCAAAACTTGTATTGTCTACTTCTGAGAAATACATATTTTCATGATAATGATTCCAGTGCCCTGACTTTTCCCAAAGTTCTTGGTTCATCATAAATGGAGTACTTACTTCTTCATATTGCGCTTGACCTCTCACTTCTCTAGAAAAGGCCATTAATTCATTTCTGACAATCTGACCTTTTGGTAAATAAAAAGGCATGCCTGGCGCTTCTTCTGAAAACATAAAGAGGGATAACTGTTTCCCTAATTTCCGGTGATCACGTTTATTTGCTTCTTCCATGAAATGAAGATAATCAGCTAGATGATTTGGATGCTGAAATGCTACACCATACACTCGCTGCAAGACATCCTGATTGCTATCTCCCCGCCAATATGCCCCTGCCACACGCGTTAGTTTAAATGCCTTTAAATACCCTGTAGAAGGCAAATGAGGTCCACGGCACAAATCTATAAATTCTCCTTGCTGATAAATCGTGATGGCTTCTTGTCGAGGGAGACTTTTTAAAATATCCAGTTTATATGGATCATGTGCAAACATCACTTCAGCTTCTTTGTAAGAGACCTCCATTCTTTGAATAAGGTGATTCTCGTTTATGATGTTTTTCATCTCTTTTTCAATCATTGCCAAATCCTCTACGCTTAACGTTTGATTCAGCTTCATATCATAGTAAAATCCATTCTCAATGACAGGTCCGATTCCCAGTGTCACATTGTCATATAACCTTTTCACAGCTTGGGCTAATACATGTGCAGCTGTATGTCGTAACACTTCCAGCCCTTCTTTTGAATCAAGTGTTAGAATCGAAACCCCCGCATCGTTGTTTAACGGATAACTTAAGTCCACTGTCTGATCATTGATCTTTCCCGCTACTGCTTTTTTTCTTAAACTTGGGCTAATATGGGAGGCAACCTCTGCGACTGTCGTACCTGCGGAGAACTCCTTGATCTTTCCATCTGGAAATTGAATTTTTACCATTTTTTCTCTCATCACTGACACACCTTTCTCTTTTTTGAAATAAAAAAACACACCCATCCCTCATAGAGGGACGAATGTGTAATCCGTGGTTCCACCCAAATTCCCATAACGCGTATTCGCTTTATGGCTCTGGCGCCGTAACGTGGCGTAGACGGTATTGGATACTGCAATGTTCCCCAATACAGCTCAAAGGTGGTAAGATAGCTTTTCTGCGTTAGGAAGATTTCACCGTGACTTCCCTCTCTGTGAACCGATTAAAGCTGCTCATGTCCTTTTCAAAGCAATCATGCTATAAAAGTAAACAAAAAAACACACCCATCCCTCATAAAGGGACGAATGTGTAATCCGTGGTTCCACCCAAATTCCCATAACGCGTATTCGCTTTATGGCTCTGGCGCCGTAACGTGGCGTAGACGGTATTGGATACTGCAATGTTCCCCAATACAGCTCAAAGGTGGTAAGACAACTTTTCTGCGTTAGGAAGATTTCACCGTGACTTCCCTCTCTGTGAACCGATAAAAGCTGCTCATGTCCTTTTCTTCGCTTTTGATTTCTCCATATATTACATGATGATGGGGAATGATGTAAAGATTTATTTTGTACAGTGCTATTGAATTTTATTCTTTAAATGAAATGTCTTGTCATTTCACTGGGGCTATATTCGACTTGATACTTAGGAGATAACGCATTCTTTACTTCTTCCGTTATACACTCCCCTGCTTGATTAAACTTCTTTTCCATTTCTACCCCTTCTGGCAGCAAGTCATCTGTTTCTTCATCAAACCAACAACCATACTGTATGGCCCAATTCCATATTTTAGAGAATAGTACATCGCTTATAGGTACATCATCTCTTTCTAAATGACATTGACAATGTCCGCATTGAAAAGGTTCGCCACCATAGGTTCCTTCAATTTTCACATAAGGTTGGTGCTCAAAATCACGACAGCATACCCATTTTTTGAAGTCCTGACCAAATGTTGTCAGTTTTATCGAGTAATAACGCATGGACGTTCGTTTTCCTTTCATAGCAAAAACACCTTGATCAATCAGCTTCTTTAGCCGATACTCAATAAAATCATCTCCGATATATTGTTCTAAATGACCAAGGACTTCTCCAATTAAGCGTGGAGTTACGATGTATTCCTCTTCTGGCTCGGACGGATGAAGCCGCTTAGCCATTTTTACTAAATAAGCATCAAATTCATCTTCTGATACGTTGAGCGTTTGTTCATTTCGCCATATCCTAAGTGTATGATCTGTTTCGGCAATGTGAAGCCACTCTTCTTGTAATCGTTCTCTTTCTTCCTTGGAAATGGTGTGAAAGTGATTTTTACTTTCATAAATGATTTTAAATTTTTCAGATGGGATTTCCCCAGTATGTCGAAGGTCCATGCGAATTGTCTTTGTATTAAAATGGTGATCATATGCAATCGCTGTATTAATGACAGAGACGTCCACGTTTTTTCCTTTTAATAAATAGATGGCAAATCGTAGACCTATTTGTTCGTGTGCATTGTTGCCTATCCATATCATCATATGTGAGCCATCTTTTACATCCTTCACTTGTTGAATCATTATTTGCTGATCGATTACCATATCATCAAATCTACCAAACTCATTGGACATGACATGTCGAAGCCACTCCATACGAGTCTCTTGTCCTTGACGTTCATGTAAGTGTGTAAGTGGGCCAATGGAGTAGATATCATCAAAGGTGATGATGTCTTCCACTGGTTTTTGCTTCATTTCACGTAATGCTTGCTTTAAACTACCAGCAGTTGCTGCCCCAAATACGATATGTATCATTATTCATCTCCCTTTATCTTACATTTTATATCATCTTCGCCTATTCATGATTCTTACGTCAATTCTATTGAGTCAATTTCATTCAAAAGTACGACGATGAGAGGATAAGATCTATATAAAGAATGCAGAATTGAGGAGACTAGATTTTTTATAAAAAATGAAGAACCCCACGAAATGGGGCAGTCAGTTTACTGAGTAACTTTGAGACTTTCCTTCTAATGATCTATTGATAGAAATACCCTCCAAAAAGGGAAATTCAGTTTATGTACTTCTTCACAAATTCCCCTTCACAATCGTTCTTTTGGCTTTCTTGACAATTCTGCTGGTTGCTTTTGTATCAGAATCTTTTAACCACTGTTCACACAGGTTTATGACCCAATTTGGTTGTGTTTTACTAGCGTCATTGAGCCAGTTTCCTACAGAATCTTGAACATATGTTGATGGATCAGATTTGAGCAAGTCTAGAATAGGCTGTGCCCTCATTGGCTCTTGTTTTAATGACTCAATATGCTTTGTCCAAACACCTCTTGGGCGAATAGCTTCTACTGAGAATCGGCGAATATTTTCATCATTACTTTTAGCCCATGCTGTTAAATGTTCTATACTTTGATCGAGCTGATCCATTAGGCTTTCTCTCACTGACATCCACGCAATTTCTCGAACTCCAAAATGAGGATCAGCTGCAAATAGCTGAATGTACACCAATTTCTCTTCCAAAGTTGATAAACGGTGTTTGTTCATATAAGCAGCCCAACAGCGGACGCTATCAGATACATGGTGAGTAAATGCCTGTAGCACTTCCGTTTGTTTTTCCCCATTCTCTTTCTGTAACACTTCATCTAACAATTGACCGATGAGACGAATTGCTTTCATTCCAGACTCAGCCTTTTGTTGAGTGACATCAGATGATACATCGTCTAAATGATGGTCTAAACCAACGGATGGCAAAACATGATGTAATAACGTCAGATGATTGACAGCCAGCCATTCAGTTAAATTCACACTCTCTATTTTTCCTTGATTCAAAAGGAACAAGACGTCATGAGGGATATCAGTCCCCTTTCGAGCACCTTTTCGATTGATGATCTCTTCGCTGATTTGCATTTATTTTCTCTCCTCGTCTAGTGGTGCTTTTGTTTGATATTCATCGTTTTTAAAAGAAATATATGAATGCCTTCAATCTTTGGATATTGCCCCCTATTGTATCAAATAAACCACTTTACTGGTGCATTCTTCAAACCAAAAAGGAACTACCCAAAATAAGTAGTCCCTTCCATACAAAATTGAATTTAAGTTACCTTCCTTGCTCGATCACCTTCAAACTCTTCTGCTGAGAGATTCTGTCAAACGCCACCATCAAGATGGTCATGAGTAAAGCGAGAAGAACCGTTCCAGCACTGATCCAGCTCAGGTGCAATATAGATGTCCTGCTCAATACAATCCCCCTAACCCCGAGCCTAAAGCAAATCCGAATTGAATAAATGATGTATTAACACTTAATGCGATATCAGGAGATTTTGGAACAAGGGTTACTAGATATAGCTGCTGAGCTGGTGATGTACTCCATGTTGCGATCATCCATATCATGATAACAGCCACCATGACCACGAGATTCCCTGTGACAAATGCTAGTAGCATGAGCATCATGATTTGCAAGATGATGCCAGAAAAAATCGTGAAGATGGGCCCTTTTTTATCTGCTGCCATCCCTCCAAGGCTTGATCCTAAAAAGCTGCATATTCCCGCTAGTAACAAAATGCCACTGATTTCTGTGATGCTTAGGTTGGCTGATTTTTGGAGGAAAGGCGTTAAATAGGTAAATAAAGTCGAATATCCCCCTACATAGAATAACGTGACTGCCACTGCAAGTAATATACGCTTGTCTTTTAAAATCGATAATTGCATACGAAGCGTCACCGGTTCTTGTTCTTTCATAGAAGGGATCCGCCTATACACCACAATCAGCGGAATAAGCGTGATCACTCCAATGGCTGCGAATAATGCTTTCCATCCGATCATACTGCTTAGAAATGTCCCGATTGGAACGCCTAAAACCAAGGAGCTGCTTAATCCCATTAAAATGATGCCAATCGCTGTTCCTTTTTTTTCCCGTTCTACAAGACGAGTTGCAACCGCCATCGCCACTACAATCGCCGTTCCTCCACTGATTCCTTGTAAAACTCTTGTGATCATGACCATTTCAAACGAATGACTGATACTTGTGATGAAGTTACTTAAAATAAAAATGATCAGCGTCCATGTTAATATTTTTCTGCGGTCCATATTGATGGTTAGTGCGATGACAATTGGTGCACCGATTGCGGCCGAAAGTGCTAAAGATGTGACCAATAAGCCAGCAGTAGACGTTGTGACATGTAAATCATGTGCGACCATTTGAATAATGCCAGTAATGATGTATTCGATCGTTCCGATTAAAAAAGCTGCTAAAGCAAGTAAATAGACAACGGTTTTATTTTGCATCGTGACGTTTCTCCTTTGGGCCATGTTTACGATTTGATTTCATTTTTAATAGGAATTTGAATTTCAATGAGTCTGCCTTCTTCATTTTCTGACAATGGGTAATAGATTTCTCGGCCCGGCTGATCATCTTTCACGCGGTATCCGTTATGTTCGATCCATGTCGCCAGATCAACACAAGCAGTTTGTGCGGATGGAGAATGGGAATGAAATAAGAGTGTTGCCATGGTGTCTTCTGCAGGTAACGTGCGAATTGTCATTCCCTGAGGAAGAGAGCACCTTAACGATTTGACGGAATACCCCACCTCAAATTCAAACTCACTTTCTTTATCCAGTGATTCTCTCCATAGCACTACTTGTGGTCCCGAGATCGATTCTTGTTGATGTTTATGTAATAAATGATGAAACATTTGAAAGAATGAAGGGATTTCTTCAACAGTTCCGTTGGATTGAAAAGACATGATGCGTTTGCTTTCAACAGATTTGATGATGACCTCCTGTTCTTTTTCAACACACCCCTCTCGTTTGATGAGGTGCATCCGCTCCTTAATACGGGCTAATTTCTGTTGTTCTTTTTCGATCAATTGCTGAATCTCACTCTCTTTCAAGAGAAACATGCCCTGAATCTGCTCGACAGAAATATCTTCACGAAGTAGCTGCCCCATTTGCTTTAACGTAAAGCCTAATTCCTTATAGAGAAAAATTCGATTGACCTCAAGCAGCTGTTCAGCTGAGTAATAACGGTATCCCGAATCTTGATCAATCTGCTGAGGCTTTAATAAATCAATTTGGTCGTAATACCTTAAGGTTTTGACAGGCACTTTACTTAACATAGAAAAATCGCCGATCTTAAACATCCTGCATCTCCTCCGATTTGTTGATCTGATCACAGTATAAACCTTTCAGTTAAGGGGAAGGTCAACATGAAGTTGATTAAATTTTTCAAAAGCACGAAAAAACCTAGATTTCTCTAAAATCTAGGTTTTGCTCATTATCCTACTATTTTTTCTAACAATCCCATCGCTTCAACAATCTTTATATCATCCATAAATCGTTGCAAACTTACTTTATGCTCTTTCTTTTGTAAATCTGTTGAATAACCTAAGCATAGATTAAAAATACAATCTAACCTTTGTCCGACTCCACTATAAAAATAATTCGTCAATATTCCATTATTTTCACTTGCAAGAACCACAACTGTAGCGATCTCTAATACATATTCTATATCTTCTATAGAAATCGTTCGATCCTTTTTCTTAGCAGTCATGAATTCATGACTATGAATAGAACGAATCCTACCTTCAAGTAAATTGAGTATAGACCTTTTATAGATGACATACACACTGTGAATATGATGTTTATCAGGACAATAGGGATCTTGTAAAATGAATTTTATACGTTCATCTTCTTTTTCCATTTTTATTGCATCAAGATCATATACTAAAATATGATCAATTTCTTCTATTTTCATAGGAGGAAACATGTGGGATACATCTGTTTTGTTTTTCAATTGATCACCCCGAAATCTAGTCTCTCTTACTCCAAACGTTCCAATCTTTCAAGCCACTTGACAATAGCTCCGTTTTTAAAGAAATCGAGTATAACACCCTCGCAAAATCGTTCAGCTCTCAGAACCCCCATAATGAGAGCCAGTACACACTGCGCATTTACATTTGAGATGTCGACATTCTCCATAGCGTTCGTTCCACTCTCAATGCCATTTTCTTTGAGGATCTCACTGTAGCGGGTAAGCTCCATTTCTTGATGGTGTTCTGCAAAGGTATAGACATCCTCGATAAAACGACGGACCGTTTCGGAATAATTCACATAGGGCATCTGAATCGGGTGTTCCGCTGTTCCATCATTTTCTTGATCTATGACCCATTCACCAATATCATTGCCCTGAAGCAAAGGGATATAGTTAGTTAGAATCTCAAATTGACTCAACCTCATCCTCCTCCATTCCTTTGATCGACATCTCTGAATAAGTTGGTAAAAAAAGTCCGTGATGATCCTACAAGCTAGAAGCCAGTATTCAAATCACGGACCGTTTTATTCATTTCACTTTTTATACTCTAACCATCGATACCACGGTCTCCACATGCGCCGTATGCGGAAACATATCCACTGGTTGCATGTATTCGATCTTGTAGTCTTTTGACATGTATTCGAGGTCTTTTGCTAGTGTAGATGGGTTGCAAGAGACGTAGACAAAGCGTTTTGGTTTGACTTGTTTGACGGTGTCTAGGAAAGTGCGTTCGCAGCCGGTTCTTGGCGGGTCGACGACGATGACGTCAGGACGGAAGCCTTCTTTGACCCATTTTGGCAGCCAATGTTCAGCTGTTCCTGTCACATAGGTTGCGTTTTTCAGGCCGTGTTTTTTGGCATTTTTCTTCGCGTCATCAATTGATTCTTTGATGACATCCATTCCTCTTACTTCTTTTGCGCCATCTGAAAGCCACATCCCAATGGTCCCAACGCCGCAATACGCATCGACAACCTTTTCTTTGCCTGTCAGTTTGGCCGCTTTTTTCGCTTCATCGTAAAGCTTTAGCGTCTGCTTCGGATTCAATTGGAAGAAAGCACGTGCACTCAATTCAAATGAGACGTCTCCTAAAAATTCTTGAATGACCATATTGCCAGCTAGGTGAGATGTTTTATGGCCGAAGATGACTGACGTTTTTTCGCCATTGATATTGTGCATAATAGACGTCACTTCTGGCAGACGTTTTTGAATGGCTTCGGCGATTTCTTTTTTCTTTGGAAACTCAGGCTTTGATGTGACAAGGACGACTTGGACTTCACCTGTTTCAAAGCCAACACGCACAACAATCGAGCGCACGTCGCCTTTTCTTGTCCGCTCGTTGTAGACAGATACGCCGAATTTCTCTAAAGTTTTGCGGACGACGCCTGTTGTTTTGTTCGTTTTCGGATGCTGGACGATACATTCCTTGATTGGGACAAGTTTATGGGAATTCAGCCCATAAAGCCCTGCGATGATGTCGCCGCTATGTGATCTTCCGACTTGGAACTGACTTTTATTCCGATAGTGCCATGGATCTTCCATACCGATTGTTGGTCTAATGTCGATCTTTTCAACCGACAGCTTTGTATGACGCTCCATTGATTGAATGACAATATCGCGTTTTTCCTTTAACTGCTGCTCATACGCCAAATGTTGAAGCTGACAGCCGCCGCACTCTTCGTATACTGGGCATGGCGGTTTGACTCGATGTTCTGAGCGCTTGCGGACTTTCCTCACCGTACCTTCTGCATATTTCGCTTGAACATTCGTTGCTTCAACTACTACTTCCTCACCTGGAAGTGCACCTGGGACAAAGACCACTTGCTTTTTAAAATAACCGACCCCTTCCCCATTAATTCCAAGGCGTTTAATGGTAAGCGGGAACTGCTGTCCCTTTTGCAGAAGGGCTCCTTGCTGTTTTTCTTTCACGTTTATTCTCTCCGTTCTATTTAAACCTTTATCAGTTGTCCTCATTTTATTCCATCTGAATAGTATATCACGACTTGGACGAAGAGCGAAAATGCCTTTCAATTATTTATCTGTCTCTATACTTCTCCATAAATAAAGGGAGGCGTAGCTTAAATACGGTGCCCACTCCTTGCTTAAAACTGCCATCTCTTCTTTTGTTGGCTTTTCTGGCAGGTCAAAGTGACGTTTGATCGCATTTTGAATCCCGATATCTGCCATTGGAAAGAGATTTGGTCTTCCAAGTCCATTCATGAGGACATTTTGAACCGTCCAAGGTCCAATCCCTCTAATCGGAAGCAGACGTTCTTCAATTTCAATATCCGTTAAGTCGTGTAATTCTTCTAAATTCAGAGAGCCGCTCACTATTCGCTTTGAGACATCAATCACATATTCCGCTTTTCGCTGACTGAATTGCAGTTTTCTCAAATCATCGGTTTCAAGTGATGCAATGGTTTCCGGTAAAGGGTCAAACCAAACGCCGTCGATTTGCTCACCATACGTATGAACAAACCGTTTCGTCAGCTCATAAGCAAATGCAAGATTGAGCTGCTGATGAATGATGCATTTCATCAAGCAATGATATAGATGGAAATCCAGCATAAGCGGCGTTCCGATATGACGTTCAAAAATGGGCGCAAGATTTGTTTGAGCAAAATGGTCATGCACGGCATGTAATTGATGCTCCATGCCAAATATCCGCTTCACCTCAGAAAGGATGGCTTCCTCCGGCCCGTTAGCCTGTACCCGGAACGAAGGTGCTTCTTTTGTTCCTGTCGCTTGAACGACTGCAATGTACGGTTTATGATTCAGCCTCATCGGTACTTTGATTTCTCTTTTATCCAGATCGACCGCCTTTAATGGATCGCTCGACAAACGTCTCAGCACTTGATCGAAGTGATAGGGCGGTTCAACCAATAGGTGTTTTTCCCACATGTTTTTCCTCTTCCTTTCTGTCAACACACGCAGATGTGATTGTTTCACTTTGCATGAATGATTCTCTATATTGAATACTTTTAAATATAAAGAGTACAAGAATTTATCAGTTATATCTTCCTTATTTATGGTCATTCTCCTTTTGGATAGATGAAAATTTTTAGTCGAATTTAGCTAAAATTCGACAGCAATCTTCAACATTTTAGGATCATTTTCCTTAAATTAGAAATAGAACCTATGGGTGATATCTTCTATTCCAAAAATATTTGTATAATTATGACATATCAAGGAGGTGAACAAAGGAATTAGCGGATTAGGCAATCATTTGTTTCATCTTGCAGGAACATATTTACCTCATTGATAACCGGCTTCACCTAGTTTCACGTTTTACTAAAAGAAGACCCAAAATTTAAAAACAAAGGAGATCCGACCAATGAAAAAAACAATTCTTTCTGTTGCCCTTGCCACTGCTGTTTCTTCGACACTACCAGTATTCGCTGACGCTGCTGAGCAAAAAACTGCTCCAGTTTCAACAACTATTCAGCAAACTGTGTTAAACAAAGCTGCTGAAGGTAAAGCAACGACAAATGCGACAAATGTTAACATTAACTTTGACGTACTTGGAATTGCCAATGCATTAATTAATGCTGCAAATGCTAACACAAACCGTGAAGGCTTTGTCAAAGGATTAATGGAGTCTGCTTTCTATGCTGCTGGCGCAAAATACAATGTTATGGTATTTAACTTAAGCCAAGGCTATGAGACTCGTTTCAACGGTGTTAAAACGTTTGCTACTGTTAAATACGGAAGCATTACGTACGGAGTTTGGGTATTTGAAAATGGATCTTTCACAAACAAAGGTGATGGCGGTTACATCAACTGGGCATTTAGAGGTTGGTTCGACCGTAACGGTGGTTTCGTCAACTTCCGTCGTCCTTAATTCTCGCTTTATCCATCAATCATACACGCACATTGGACCGATCTCAGCGATGAGATCGGCTTTTTTATGGTGAAAACGTATAAGTTCACCGCTGCTGCTTCATGATATAATGCAAGTCTGGAGGGGTGCACATGCTGAAAAAACTTGCAGTGACAAAAAACGGCGACTTGATTGAACATGCAACATTGCAGCAGCTTTCAAGCCCTGACATTGCCTGGTATTGGATTGATTTTTATGCGCCAACGGAAAAGGAAGCAGCACTGTTAAAGGAATTTTTTCAGTTCCATCCGCTTGCGATTGAAGATTGCTTCCATTATTTACAGCGGCCGAAGCTTGATTTTTATGAAGGGTATTTATTTTTCGTCCTTCATGCCCTCAATCAAAAAACACTTCGATCTGAAGAAGTCGACCTGTTTGTTGGAGAAAACTATATCGTTACTTTTCATTTGAAGGAAGCGCCCTACATTGATCGAGTCATTCGAAAGCTCAAAGGGTCTGATAAAGCGCGAGAGAGCGGTCCAGAGCATATGGCTTATATGCTGATCGACCAGCTCGTCGATGATTATTTTCCTATTATTTATCAAATTGAGGACAGGCTCAATGAAATCGAGGATGAAGAAGGGCATAAAACGTATGGTACATTAATGAACGAAGTATTCGGTATTCGATCCGATTTGCTCAAACTGCGCAGAACCATTATCCCGATGAGGGACCTCTTATATCGAATTGTGAACACGAATATGATGAAAAGCGATGCAAACCGGCAAGCATATTTTAATGATATTTATGATCATCTATTGAAACTAACAGAGATCGTTGAGTCAAACCGTGATATGACAGCCGATTTACGAGACAGCTATCAAACACTAAATTCCAACCGAATGAATGCCATCATGATGACACTGACCATTGTCTCGACGATTTTTATTCCACTCACCTTTATTGTTGGGGTGTATGGGATGAACTTTGATAACATGCCTGAATTACACTGGAAATATGGCTATTTTGGCGTACTGATTTTCATGGGTTTGCTTGTCTCAGGGATGCTTTTGTGGTTTAAACATAAAGGATGGTTTAGGATTTTCAAATAGTTTTTTGAGAGAAGTGCTTGAAAGGGAGATACTATGGAAAACTGGATTCCACTGACAGACAAAGAACTAAAGTACGCATGGAAAACATTTGATCAAGAGTTTAAATTTAACCCAAGCATCTCTCGCTTTCCCGGTTTTCAAGCACCATCTCCTTACATCACATATGATATCTCTGCTTATTTCGAGGACCCTTCTCTCCTAAGTGCGGATGAAGACCTTGAAAAGAAGGCACTGCTGTCTTTTCAGGAGAATATCACCGGAACCGGCGAATATATGCTGGTACTTGATTGGCAGCACGAATGCTATTGGATCACACCATACGGCTCATTTGAAAAAGATGAATTTGGAGAATGGAGAGTCCCTGTGCTCCCAAATGGGGATTACTATTTCTTTTTATCGAAAGAGATGACCTGGGGTTTACTAGGACATCCTTGGGAGCAAAGCATCACGATTTTCGGTGAGGGCTTGATTGACTCCTTTACTCGTCATCGTCCCCTTTTGTTCCAGCGTAAAATAAGAGAAGGATAAGTCAAAAAGCTTGCAGTGTCTGCAAGCTTTTTTCTATAGCTAAGGGAGATGCCATACTTTTTCAAGCATGAGATCGTCTAAGCTTTTAAAGGTATATCCTTGTTTTTTTAAAGCAGTGATGGCATCATCAAGTGCCTCGGCATTGTCCCTTGAGACGGTATGAAGTAAGTAAATGGCACCCGGATGCGCCTGTTTCATCATTTGATTGTACGCATACTGTTTTCCTTTTTGATGGTGGATGTGCCAATCTACAAACGCTACTGACCAGAAAACGGTTTGGTAGCCAAGCTGTTTCGTTTCCTTTAGTACCCTTTCACTGAACACCCCGCGCGGTGGACGAAGGTAGAGGTTATCTTGTTTTCCTGTGATTTTGTATACCGCTTCATTGACACGATCTAGCTCTTCTTTGATTTCTTTCGTGCTCTTTGTTGTTAAATCTGGATGGTGATAGGAATGGTTGCCAATAATATGACCTTCCTCTGCCATACGTTTGACGAGCTTGGGCTGGTCCTTTACGAAGTGCCCAGTCACAAAAAAGGTGCCGGGTACTTGATGCTTTTTCAGCACGTCCAAGATTTTGGGTGTGTACCCATTTTCATAGCCATTGTCGAAAGTAAAATAAATCTCTTTCTTTTTCGTATTTCCTAAATAGAAAGCATCATATTTCTTTAAGAGTGTCTTCAGTTCCTTGCCGGCATCTGCTGGCTTGTGCTCTTTGCTTTTAGCAAATCCCCAATGAATCGGCTGATTAGACACGGCTTCTAAGTTTGAAAAAGGCATCGATACAAAAAGCGCACATAGACAGATCAGTATGCATTTTTTCATTTAAGTCACTTCCCGGTTTTTCTTCTATTGTGCAGAATATACCGGGTACTCATACACTTTTTGACCTGCCAATTTAAAGAAAAAAGCCCGCATCAGCGCGAGCTATTCTTCCTTCCAATCGGTTTTAAATCGTTCATATTTCGCTTCTAGGTCGTCAATCATCTGGATGAGTCTGTCTATATCCTCAACGTCTGTGGATTCAGGATCTAATGAATCAATCACATTCATAAACATATCTAATCGGTTCTTTAAATAATCAACCTGCTGCTCTTTGCTGTCTGCTGCCTTGCCCATAGATACACTCCCTTTAGCATTTGTTTATAGCTTATCTTTTTTTCCTTTGTAAATCAATTGTGTCCCCTCTTGCGTATAACGGTGATGGGGCTTAAAATTAACTGTTGGCGGGTCTATGTTTGCCCGAATGAAAAGGAGATAGATACCATGAACCAAAAAACAGCACTTCGTCCGATTACACCTGCATTCGACCCTTGGGAAGCCTATCTCGATGTGCAGGATTACGGAGAAATGAAGCTGACAAATATTGAATTGACGACAACGACGTTGTGTAACATGAGATGTGAGCACTGTGCGGTTGGCTATACTTTGCAGCCAAAAGATCCGAATGCACTGCCACTCGATTTACTGCTTCGCCGTTTAGATGAAGTACCGCTCTTGCGTTCCCTTAGCATCACAGGCGGAGAGCCGATGCTGTCTCTGAAATCTGTACGGGAATATGTCGTTCCTTTATTAAAGTATGCCCATGAACGCGGCGTCCGT
This sequence comes from Bacillus sp. FS02, assembly GCF_024398395.1. Taxonomy (NCBI): domain Bacteria; kingdom Bacillati; phylum Bacillota; class Bacilli; order Caryophanales; family Bacillaceae; genus Bacillus; species Bacillus sp. FS02. The sequence continues at coordinate 1,108,015 of NZ_CP074101.1, forward strand.
ACCCAAATTAATTCGAATTTAACACTTGATTTGGCTCGATATGAAGAGATTATTCCATACTTGGATGTCCTACACATTTCACATAACTGGGGGACGGTCGAAGAGTTTGCTACGGTTGGTTTTGCAATGATGGACCGAAAGCCAACCTTTGAGCAGCGTGAGAAATTGTTTAACCGCATGATTGAGAATAGTCAGGCCCTTGTGAAAGCGGGTGTAACCGTATCTGCTGAAACGATGCTGAATAAGCGTACGCTTCCTTATATTGAACACATTCATCGTCAAATCGTGGACGAGATGAAATGCCAGCGCCACGAAGTTCATCCGATGTATCCAAGTGATTTTGCGAGCGCCCTTGAATCATTGTCGCTTCCACAAATGCGGGATGCGATTCATCAGTTGCTCGATGTTCGTGATGAGAACACATGGATGCTGTTTGGCACATTGCCATTTTATTCATGCAGCACAGATGAAGAAGACCAGCGCCTCTTGACTCGATTGCGTCAAGCGAAAAATGTGACAGTACGAAATGACCCTGATGGCCGTTCACGGTTGAATGTGAATATTTTTGATGGGAATATTATTGTGACAGACTTTGGCGATACACCGCCATTAGGAAATATTGAAACCGATACGTTGCAATCAGCTTATACACGCTGGATGAACACAAAATTGGCAAAAGAACTGAATTGTCATTGCCCAAGTGTGCAATGCCTTGGTCCAAATGTTCTTGTGAAAAACAGTTATTATCAAGATGTTGATTTTACTTCTCGTACAGCCAGGGGGTAACCGATAGATGGACGAAACATTTCTGACAGTGGTCAAGAACAAATACATTGAAATTCTCCTTGTTGGACTCATTCTTTGGCTTGCCGTCTTTATGATCAACAAAGCGCTTCAGATTTTCTTTAAACGAACTGAATTCATTGAAGATAAAAAGAAAAAAACGATTGAGAGCTTGGTCAAATCGGTTTCAAAGTATACAGCTTCCATATGTTTTGTCTTATATGTGATTTCTCTATTTTTTCATGACTTTGGGAAAATCCTTGCGGGGGCTGGTGTTGCTGGAATTGTCATTGGTTTTGGCGCTCAGACCTTGATTCGTGATATTTTAGCTGGCATCTTCCTCATTTATGAAAGGCAAATTCATAAAGGTGACTATGTGACGGTCAATAATCTTTTTAACGGAACCATTGAAGAAATTGGTCTCCGGTCTCTGCAAATTAGAGAATGGAGCGGCAAGCTGTTAACCATTTCAAACGGAGACATTCGTCAAATCCAAAACTACAATATGCACTACATGCGTATCACAGAGTCAGTCTTGATCAGCGCAAACCAAAATCCTGACATTGCTTTCAAGGCGCTAGAAACAGCATGTGATCACTTAAATCAAATGCATCATGATTTACTGAAAAAAGATGAATTCCAAAACGCCATTGAACCTTTTCAGGTTCATGGCATTATGGGGCTCAATAAATTGAATCGCGGGATTGAGATCACCGTAAAAGGAATGGTCGAGGATGAAAAATACTTTGAAGCCGCCCTCGCTGTGCGAAAAGAAATGATCACACAACTTCATCAGCATGATGTGAAATTGCTTGAGGATCTCGTCTATCCACAGCCTACAAAATAACCTCATTTGTGATGAGGTTATTTTTTTGATTGTTTTTAGTTAACCAGTTAATTATAATATTATATAGTTCACCGGTTAACTAAAAGAAAGGATGTTTACATTGAGAAAAACTGAAGCGATTTTTTTTATTAAGCAAATGTATCAAGAGGTGTTAATCCAATTAGATATAGAAAAGGTGGAGACTTATTTTTCTTCAGATTATCAGCAAGTCACTGATGGAAAGGTCTCTTCCCTTGATGAATTTAAAAAGCATCTCTCCACATTAAAAGTCATGACCAAACAGCTCGACATCCCCGCCTTTCATGATATGTTGTTTGATGAAGAGACTCAGCAAGGGTGTTTTCGTTACACTGTACATGTTGAGCTGTCCACAGGAGACCATGGTCTAATAGATGTGATGGCGTTATTTACTTTATTAGATGGTAGAATCATTCGGTGTGATGAGCTGACTAGACCGCATGAGAAAAATAAGACGCTTGAACAACTTGGACATATCAGCTAAGGAATTCTTTTCTTTTCAGCCGTCTTACTTCTATCCTCTTGACTGATTCATGTATAATAGAAAGCAGATTGATTTCATGCAGCATGGGGACCCTCATACTGTGTATTTACTAATTGAAAGAGAGTGAATAAGATGGGTCGTAAATGGAACAACATTAAAGAAAAGAAAGCATCAAAGGATGCCAATACAAGTCGTATTTACGCAAAATTCGGGCGTGAAATCTATGTGGCTGCCAAGCAAGGTGAGCCAAATCCAGAATCAAACCAAGCACTTCGCTTTGTCCTAGAACGTGCAAAAACATATAGTGTCCCAAAACACATTGTGGACCGTGCGATTGAAAAAGCAAAAGGCGGTGCAGAAGAGAACTTCGATGAGCTGCGTTACGAAGGATTTGGTCCAAACGGATCTATGGTGATCGTTGATGCCCTGACCAATAACGTCAACCGCACAGCGTCTGATGTTCGTGCAGCATTTGGGAAAAACGGCGGAAATATGGGCGTCAGTGGATCTGTTGCTTACATGTTTGACCAAACAGCGGTGATCGGTGTCGAGGGGAAAAGTGAAGAAGAAACGCTTGAACTTTTAATGGAAGCAGACATTGATGTACGTGACATTATGGAAGAAGATGATACGGTGATCGTCTACGCTGAACCAGATCAATTCCATCAAGTTCAAGAAGCGTTCAAACAGGCAGGCGTAGAAGAATTTACTGTCGCTGAAATCACAATGCTGCCTCAAAACGAAGTGACATTAGATGATGAATCGAAAGCACAATTCGAGAAACTAATCGATGTATTAGAAGAGCTTGAAGACGTGCAGCAAGTTTATCATAATGTGGATTTAGGAGAATAATCAGCTAAGCCATCGTAGTTGTTGGATTCATTCAACTTCCGCGTTGGCTTTTTTATTGTCTAGGTAAGGTTTACGTTCTACTCAAGACCATGTAATATGAAGAAAGAGTCGTTTCCACAAATAACCAAGGAGCTGAGTTTCATTTTTAAAACATGGTGGTTTTCGTATTATGGCTTTATGATCCTCCCTTTTATTGGCCTATGCTTAATTTTCAACAATTTGACGATATTCACTAAAGTCTTTCTCTTTCTTTTCTTTGTATGGTTTTTATATAACGCCTTTGATTTTTACATTCATGAAATGAAAAAGAAAAAAGATAGGACATCTTAATCAAAAAACAGTCATCTCCCCTTGGTAAGAGGAGATGACTGTTTTTAATTCATCCCTTGAAACCCAAACGTCAGGTGATCCTGAACAGGAATCCAAGCGCCGATTCCTTGTGAGGTCACATTTTTTACGACAAGTTTGCGTTTATTTCCCTTGAGCACAAGATACACTTCTCCGTAAGTAACCTTTCCTTTTTCGTTAATGGCTGGAGCGTATGCATGCAGGGATGCTGCTTTTTTCGGAGATACGTGGTAGGACTGATCTCGCTTTGTTCCTGCACCAATCACTGTGTCGAAGGCGAGCGGAAGTTTTGTTTTTTGGATGGCTTTTTGCATCATCAATGTTTTCACATCTTCTGGGTTTGGTACTTTTGCTGTGAGCCCTCCACTTACTTTTACTTGTTGCTTTTGCACATATTTGCCGATGGCTGTTTTGTTTCCGCCTCTATTATCAATGTGATTCGTGTTCACTTTTTTGTATTCCCAATTGGCGACGGTTTCGTTTGAATCATAGCTGAGTGCCCATCTTCCAAGAAAAATCGTTGCCCTGTAGCCAACTGCTAGCGGTGTACCTGATATACTGGATTCATTCAGCATTTTAATTAAATGTGTATTTTCAATTGGTACACTTGTTGTTTTAAATAATTCGGCCGTCAGCTCGCTCGGCTGTAGCAGCGGTTGATCTTGTGACGCATTTGGATACGTATTTTCCTTTGAGATACTGGCGACAGACGATGGCACCTTAAACGGCTTTGCTGCCTCGGCTGGAAAACTGTATAGGAAACTTAAGGATAAGAGAACAACAAACATGATGCGGGGCATCTTTTTCATATCATCACTCTTTCTCATTCATTTTTCCATAGTATTTTCCCGAAAGACGTCCCTTATCCACAAAAGATTATAAAAGGAAAAATCCAATCGCCATAATGAAATAGGCAGCGAGCAATGTAGCACCTTCAAACCAGTTCGTATCCCCATCATTTGAAAGGATCACGGTTAGTAAAACAGAGGATGCCATGGCAATGAGTTCTGGTAATGAGAAGATCAGTGGCATTTGCTTTTCAAAAAACAGAGAGCTGATCACAAGGATCGGTGCGACCATCATGGCGACTTGAAGCGTAGAACCGAAAGCAATTTCGACCGCGACATCCATTTTGTTTTTATACGCCATAATGACAGCAGATGCGTGTTCTGCTGCATTACCGACAATCGCAACAATGATGACCCCGATAAACAGTTCACTCCAGCCAAACTGTTCTCCGACTGTGTCAAATGTATGGACGAGCCGCTCTGAAATATACGCCACAGCAATTGTCGCAAGGAGTAAAATCGCCGTGGCAAACTTCCCAGACCATTCTGGTGTTTCTTCTTCCGTCGCTGCTTCTCCTTCCGTAATTTCCTGCTTGGCAACATAAACACCTCTGTGGCTGACCAGTTTGAAATAGAGTGCTGCGACATAAAGCAAAATCATCACGATGCTAATGCCGATACTTAAAACAAATTGACGATCTTCTGCCATCCCTATGGAAAAGACTTCTGGAATGACAAATGCCACAATAATCGCAAACATAAGCAGCCCAGAGTTATGCCTTGCATCGTGGACATTGAACTCTTGTCGTTTAAATTTCAATCCGCCAACGAAAAAAGACAATCCAGCCACGAGCAGTAAATTGCCGATCACTGAGCCAGTGAGTGAAGCAAGGACAATGGCGGTGAGTCCTTGTTTTAATGCAAAAAATGAAATGATTAATTCCACTGCATTTCCAAAAGTAGCGTTTAATAACCCACCAATTCTTGGTCCCGCTATAATGGCAAGACTCTCTGTCGCTCTTCCCATATAACTTGCAAGACCGATGATGGCGATACAATAGACGGCGAACATGACAGCCTGCGGAAAATGAAGAAAACTACCAATTACAGATAATGGAACACCGATTGCGACAATCACAAGAAACAAACGATTCATACAGCCAATCTCCTTTACATCATATCTGACTGTTATTCTTTCGTGAGTGCCGGCATCATATACATTTAGATTCGTTCGTGTGAAAGGGTGATATCAATCGTTCCTTTCACGGATTGCACCATGGAGCAATGCTTCAACGCAAGTTTCATTACTTTTTCCAGCTGTTCATCAGAGGTGCTGATGCTTTCAAAGATCATATGTAAATGAATATGAGTGATTTTGTTTACAGTTCCTTCTCTTGTCGTTTCAGGCGTAATGGTCAGCCCTTGATAGGATATTCGTTTTTTCCGGCATACATGAATGACCATTTCTCCAAAACAGCCCGCAATAGCCGAGGTGAACAATTGATACGGCCTGTATCCCGCTTCTTCATTTCCCGAAATAGACAGCTGCCTTTGATCAGCATTTGCGATCCACCGATCATTTTCATATATCAGCTTCATTCCTTTTCCACCTTTCTATTGAAACCCCTATGGTTCCATTGTACGATGAAAGCATGAACTTGTAAGGAGCTTCTTATGTCGAGAATTCATTTTATGATTTTAATTTTACTTGTATCCGTATCTGGTTTTTCACAGGGAGCGTTACTGCCTGTTATTTCGATTATTTTCGAACATGCCGGCACTTCCCCGACGTTAAACGGACTGCATGCCACCGGTTTATATCTCGGCGTGCTGCTTGCGTCTCCATTTATGGAAGCGCCGCTTCGCCGCTTCGGATTTAAACCATTGATCGTCATTGGGGGCGCTGCTGTCTTTTTAAGTTTGTTTAGCTTTGTCTTTATTGAATCTTATGTCGTCTGGTTCTTCTTGCGGCTGATGATCGGCATCGGTGATCATATGCTTCATTTCTCCACACAGACGTGGGTAACCTATGCCTCATCATCTAGAAATCGCGGGCGAAATATTTCATTGTATGGGTTATCCTTTGGACTCGGTTTTGCCGCCGGCCCTTTTTTAACACCACTTATTGAAATCAATCCATCTTTGCCGTTTATTGTGTCTGGTGCAGTTAGTTTGTGTATTTGGCTACTTGTGTTTGTTTTAAAAAATACATATCCTGATACAGGTGAAATGCAGACGTCAGAGCAGACAAATAGTTTGAAGCGCTTCAAGAAGGCGTTTCAATTTGGCTGGGTAGCGTTTATGATGCCGTTTTGCTATGGCTTTTTAGAAACGACACTCAATAGTAACTTCCCTGTGTATGCGCTGAGAAGCGGGGTGACGATAGATGCTGTTGCGTTTATTTTACCTGCGTTTGCAATTGGGAGTATTGTTTTTCAGCTTCCTCTCGGGATGCTGAGTGACCGGTTCGGCAGACGACGCATGATTTTAGTTGTGACACTCGTCGGTTCATTCTTTTTCCTTTTAGCAGGAATTTTTATTCAGTCCGTTTTGTCTGTTGCGATCTGTTTCTTTATCGCAGGTATGGCTGTAGGTTCGACCTTCTCACTTGGCATCAGTTATATGACGGACTTATTGCCAAAGCATCTGCTGCCTGCTGGGAATTTGATGTGCGGGATGGCGTTTAGTGCAGGAAGTATTCTCGGTCCGGTTCTTGGCGGATTCTTTGTGCAGACGTTCGAGGGCATGAATTTACTTTACCTTGTCAGCATTGTGATTTTATTTGTGTTTTGTTGTGTTCGATTTGGGAAGACGCTGGCAGTGGTTGACACTCCAAACGAATCCATTTCTCATTAAAAACTCCCCTGCACCTATGCAGAGGAGTTTTTTCATCTAGTGATACCCATTTTGCCCATTCGCACTTCCGCTTGTTTTGTGCTTTGGCTGATGGCCTTTGTTTTGTTTTGTGTTGCTTCCGCCTTTTTTCGATTGTTTAGACATTCGTTATTCCCCCATCCGTAAAGATTGAACATGTTCGTTCTCCTTTAGGATGCCCGGTTTTCTTTAGAGCTTGCCTGGTACGATTTTACGCTTATGTAAAAGCGCATTGAGCTCGCCGCCGAGGATGATCATAATGCCGGTTAAATAAAACCAGATCATTAATATTATGATTCCCCCAATGCTTCCGTACATCGCACTATAGTTGGCAAATTCGCCTACATAAAATGAGAACAGCATGCTGACGAGAATCCAGCCAACAGATGCAAATATGGCGCCTGGCAGCACAAATTTCAATTTCAGCCTGATGTTAGGGGCAAAATAATATAGGGATGTAAAAACAATCAGTAAAATCAGTGGACTAATAATCCATCTCATGGCGGTCCAAATGGTGAGAAACGCATCTGACTGCCCTACTAATTTGGCAACGAATAAACCAAGCTCTTTTCCAAAGACAGGCAGCATCAAGGCAAAAATAATCGTAAGCACCATCGCAATGGTTAAGATGATCGATGTTAAACGTACGAGAATGAAGGAACGATTTTCCTCAACTTCGTAAGCGTGGTTAAATGCTCTGACCACCGCATTAATGCCGTTGGATGCAGACCAGAGTGCGGCAATAATCCCGAATGACAACAATCCGCCGTTACGGTTATTCAGCGTCTCTTCGGCAATGGATTCAATCATTGATAGCGCTCCCTCTGGCGCATAACCAGAAATGACGCTTAGAACATCCTTTGATGTCAGCGGCAAATAACCAACAAGCGTCAGCACGAAGATGAGAAACGGAAATAATGAAAGCAAAAAGAAATACGCAAGCTCAGCTGATTTTGCCGGTCCTTCATGCAGCAAAAAGCGTCCAATTAACGCTTTAACAAAACCCATACGCCTCATCTCCAATGATCAATCTTTCTGTTTCTTTTGAAAGTGATCCTTTGTTTCTTCAATAATCTCTAATACCTTTGGTGTTGTTTCCTTTAACTGATTCACCTGTACATTCAGAAAAGACAAATCATCTGAGACCGTTCTCATCAATTGCTTCGTTTCTTCCATTTTTTCCTTCACGCAAGCAGACATCTTGCCAGGCTCCAGGCGGTATTCATCCAGCTTTTGCTGGCAGTCATTCCATTTTTCTTTTAATGCAATCCTTGTTGGGCGATGAAATAATGTCAGCAATATGCCGCAGGCTGCGCCTATAACAGCTCCCCGAAGCACGATTTGTTTGTTCTCTTCCATCTCATCTGATCTCCTTTCAGTTAAAGGTGTCTCTCTTTTTTTACATACGTCAAAAAACGATCAATTCCTGTTTCAATTAAATCATGTACTTCCTCAAAGTTCCCAGTGTAATAAGGATCTGGCACATCGTCTCGATCGTCGTCTTCTACAAAGTCAAGAAGACGGCCAATAAAGTGATGTTTTCCATAGCCAGCTAAACTGCGGAGGGCGCCTACATTTTCAGCATCCATCGCAATGATATAGTCGTATGTGGTGATATCCTTATCCATGATTTGTCTTGCAGTCATTCCTTCATAGCTGATACCCTTTTCATCAAGCAGCTTTCGTGTTCCTTCATGCGGAGGACTGCCTTGATGCCAGCCGCCAATGCCTGCTGAATCAATCACAAAGTGTTCACTCAGCCCTTCGTCTTCGACTCGTTTTCTAAACATCGCCTCTGCCATCGGTGACCTGCAAATATTGCCGAGGCACACAAATAATACATGAATCATCCTTCATTCTCCTCCTATCTTTTCCCTAAGAATCCCTTTGGAAAACCTTTTCTCTATCATATCAAGCCCTTTTTCTTTTGGAAACTTTGCAAGAAAAACTCCCATCGGCATTGACAAAATACACAAAAAAAGGAGAAACTTTAGGAGAATTACACAAACAAAGGGGGACATTAGATGGGAATCATTGAGCAGTTTGTCACGACGATGAACAATTTTTTGTGGGGGCCTCCCCTGTTGATTTTAATTGTTGGTACTGGAATCTACCTCACCTTTCGCATCCTCTTCATTCAAATTAGATTACTTCCTTATTCTTTAAAGCTCGCTTTTTCAAAACAAGACAAAACATCAGAGGGAGATATCTCCCATTTCCAAGCATTAATGACGGCTCTTGCTGCAACTGTCGGTACAGGGAATATCGTCGGTGTTGCCTCAGCTGTCATTGCAGGTGGTCCTGGTGCAGTATTTTGGATGTGGTTTGCTGCATTTTTCGGGATGGCCACCAAGTTTGCAGAAGCAGTTCTTGCTGTGAAATACAGGGTCAAAAACGAAAAAGGCGAAATGTCTGGCGGACCTATGTATTATTTAGAGCATGGCTTAAAACAGAAATGGCTAGGGGTGCTATTTGCTGTTTTCGGTGCCAGTGCTGCCTTTGGGATCGGCAACCTGGTACAGTCTAATTCCATCTCAGGCGTCATGAATTCTACTTTTCAAATTCCAACATGGGTAACAGGTATCATCATTACTGCCTTTACGGCACTCGTGATTTTAGGCGGAATTAAAAGTATCGGCCGAGTGACATCTATTTTTGTACCAGTCATGGCTTTATTTTACGTCATTTGTGGTCTGATCATTCTTGTCATGAATGCTGATCTTGTTCCAGGCGCAGTTGGGCTGATTTTTTCAGATGCCTTTACAGGTCAAGCCGTAGCAGGTGGTGCAATTGGAACTGTCATTCGCTGGGGTGTCGCACGAGGCGTCTTTTCCAATGAAGCTGGTCTTGGATCAGCACCAATTGCTGCTGCAGCTGCGAAAACGGATATGCCTGCCCGTCAAGCGCTCGTCTCTATGACGCAAGTGTTTATTGACACCATCATTGTTTGTTCTATCACTGGCATTACGATTGTCATGGCAGATATGTATTTAACAGAAAAAAGTGATGCGCTGACTTCGTTATCCTTTGCTCACTTCCTCGGTCCAGCTGGCTCAACTATTGTGGCAATCGGGCTGCTCCTGTTTGCCTATTCAACCATCATTGGCTGGTCCTATTATGGAGAGAAATGCTTTACATATTTGGTGAAGGATTCGTATGTCATGTATTATCGCATCGTGTTCGTGGTAGCTGTCTTTTTCGGTGCCGTGTTTAAGAATGACTTCGTCTGGGGCGTAGCAGATATGCTCAATGGAATGATGGCCATTCCAAACTTAATTGGACTCATCGGTTTATCAGGTGTTGTGGTGTTTGAATCCAAACGAATCATTGATAAGATCAAAGAGGAGAAAAAGGAAAAAAACATTTCAGTGTCGTCATAATAGCCCTTTTATTCTTTTGCTTTTCTGTTAAAATAGACATATTATTCGACACATGCAGGAAAGGACGTGCCGCCCTTGTCACAGCAAAAAGCGGCTGAAGTCAATCAGCTGATTGAAGACATTTCACAAAAGCTCAATATGCTGAATATTGGAGTCATCAAAGCCGAAGACTTCAGTCCAGATAAGTATGAAGATATTGAATTTCTTCACCAAATGGTGATGAAAAAATCTTCATTCAGCCCAAGTGAAATGCAAGCCATTGCAAGCGAGCTGAAAAGCTTAAGAAAATAATCGTGCACCTGATACTGAATTGCGGTTGACGCCGCTTTCTTACATCCATGCACAGAAAAAGCCAGCACCTCGCAAGGTGCTGGCTTTGTTTATCCTGTCAAAACTACTTATTTGGCGAGCAGTTTTAATGATTCACGGTTAAATGCTGGAATGTCATCAGGTGTACGGCTTGTGACAAGCTGATCCTGACAAACGACAACTTCTTCATCTTTGAATTTGGCGCCTGCGTTTTCCATATCTACTTGAATGGATGTATAGCCGGTTGCGCCTCTTCCTTCCAGCGTCTTCGCTGTAATAAGCAATTGCGGTCCATGACAGATCGCAAATACTGGTTTTTTCTCGTCCATAAAGGCTTTTGTGAATTGCACGTAGCGATCATCCGCACGCAGAATGTCTGGTGAGAAACCGCCAGGAATCAGAAGTGCATCGAAGTCTTCTGGTTTCACGTTATCGATAGACGCATCGACTCTTACTTCTGCCTCTCCTTGCTTTCCTTTCACTGTTTTTCCTTTTTCGTTTTCAATCACTGTGATCTCATGGCCTGCGTCTTTAAAGGCTTTTGCAGGCTCGGTGAATTCAACATCCTCAAAGTAATCTGTTAAGACAACTGCAATTTTCTTACCCATGTAGAAACCCTCCTGCTTGATTATCGTTTACACTACACACTATACCCCCGCCAATTGAAATCAAACATCCTATCCCTATGAGAAAACCCCCTTTCAGAAAAATAAGCATTTAGACTCATTCACATTCCCTTAACAAGGTAATTCGTATGATTTATGTTATCTTTACAATAATCTGCAAAAAATAACTACAAAAGTTAACGAAACATTTCTACAATAGGTATTGTGGTCAAAAAAATTAGAAAGGCGGAGATCAGGTGAAGAAGCAAGCACATAGATCTAAACGAAGGAAAAACCTGTCTATTCTGCTCACTTCCATGATGTTGATTAGTCTCATTCTCCCAGCAGTACCTACTCATGCAGAAACAGAAAGCGGCAGCGCCGTAAAGGTCAGTATCTTAGCCACAACGGATGTTCATGCGAACATGATGAATTATGATTACTACAGTGACAAAGAAACAAATGAATTCGGTTTGGCAAAAACAGCCGAGCTGATTGACAAGCACCGTTCACAAAATCCCAATACACTCCTTGTTGATAACGGAGACCTGATTCAAGGAACCCCTCTTGGAGAATACGTTTATAAAAATGAAAAAGACAGCATCATCAATCAAACAAAGGTTCACCCCATTATTCATACACTCAACAAATTAAAATATGATGCAGGTACACTCGGCAATCATGAATTTAACTACGGTTTATCTTTTCTTGATGGTACCATTGCGGGCGCCAACTTCCCGATTGTCAATGCAAACGTCAAAAAGTTAAACGGAGAACACCGATTTACTCCTTATGTCATTCAGGATAAAACCTTTAAAGATGCAAACGGAGCCTCCCAAACTGTGAAAGTCGGTTACATAGGATTCGTACCACCACAAATTATGACGTGGGATAAGAAGCATTTAGATGGACAAGTTCAAGTGCAGGATATTGTGGAGTCTGCCAATGAAACCATTCCAGAAATGAAAGCAAAAGGCGCAGATGTCATCGTCGCTCTTGCTCATACAGGAATTGAAAAAACAGCTTCACCTAAAGGATCAGAAAATATGATCTTTGACCTTGCCACGAAAACAAAAGGCATTGATGCGATTGTGTCTGGCCACCAGCATGGCACATTCCCAAGCGCTGAATATAGCGGCGTTGACAAATTTGATGTCGCAAAGGGAACCATTAATGGCATTCCTGTCGTCATGTCAAAAAACTGGGGAAGCTACCTCGGGGTCATTGATTTAACGCTAGAACCAGACGGAAGCAACTGGAAAGTCACAGACGGAACAGGCAAAATCGAATCCGTTGCCGGGGTGACATCTCAAAACAGTACAGTGAAAAATGCCATTCAAACAACTCACCAAAACACCCTAGATTACGTCAGAAAGCCAGTTGGAAAAACAGAAGCAGACATTAACAGCTTTTTCGCTCAAGTGATGGATGACCCTTCTATTCAAATCGTGACAGATGCCCAGAAATGGTATGCACAAGAAAAAATGAAAGATACTTCGTACAAAAACTTGCCGATTCTCTCTGCGGGTGCGCCATTTAAAGCCGGCGGACGCAACGGTGTGAACTATTATACAAATATCGCAAAAGGTGATTTAGCGATTAAAAACATCGGCGATCTCTATCTTTACGATAACACCGTACAGATTGTAAAACTAAAAGGCAGTGAAGTAAAAGACTGGCTTGAAATGTCTGCTGGTCAGTTTAACCAAATCAAACCAAACACTTCAAATGAACAGCCTATTTTAAACGAAGAATACCGCTCATATAATTTTGATGTAATCGATGGTGTGACGTACCAAGTAGATGTCACACAGCCTGCTAAATACAGCACAACAGGCACACTTGTTAACGCTAGTGCGAACCGCATCAAAAACTTGTCTTACAACGGAAAACCCGTTTCTGACAATCAAGAATTTTTAGTCGTGACAAACAATTACCGTGCATCTGGCGGCGGAGGCTTCCCGCACCTCACACAAGATAAAGTCGTGCTCGCCTCAGCAGATGAGAACCGCCAAGTGCTGATGGATTATATTATTGAACAAAAAACCATTAACCCAAGCGCAGATCAAAACTGGTCCATTGCACCGATCAAAGGCGCAACCGTCACTTTTGAATCTTCTCTTTTAGCCAAACCGTTCGCAGAGAAATCAAGCAGCGTCGACTTTATTCGGAATGCCAGCACAGACGGACTTGGCGTGTACAAGCTAGCGTTTAAAGATGATGGTACAACAGAACCACCTGCAACAGACAATTGGCATTTAACGGTGATGCATACAAACGATACACATGCCCATCTGGATGATGCAGCAAGACGCGCAACCAAGATCAAAGAAGTTCGCGCCCAAAGCGAAAACAATATTTTATTAGACGCTGGAGATGTCTTCTCTGGTGATCTCTATTTCACAAAATGGCAAGGACTTGCCGATCTGAAACTGATGAACTTAATGAAATACGATGCCATGACGTTTGGGAATCATGAATTTGACAAAGGTCCATCTGTCCTACGTCAATTCCTGACAGGTGACGCATCCAGTGTAGATGCTAAAAACCGTCACCAGTTTGAAAAACCGAACTTCCCAATCGTGTCATCAAACGTGAATGTCTCTAAGGAAAAACAGTTAAGCGACTTAGTGAAAAAACCAGCAACATTTAAAGCTGGTGAGAAAAAAGAAGCTGGCATTTACCCTTACATTCTGCTTGATGTAAATGGTGAAAAGGTCGCTGTATTCGGTCTAACCACTGAAGACACAGCCATTACATCCAGCAGTGGTCCAAACATTCAATTTCAAGATGCATACAAAAAAGCAAAAGAAACAGTCAAAACCATTCAAACTGAAGAAAAAATCAATAAAATTATTGCGCTTACACATATTGGCTATAACCGTGATCTAGAACTGGCTCAAAAAGTAGATGGCATTGATCTCATCATTGGTGGTCACACCCACACCCTTGTTGAAAAATTAAAGGTCATCAATAAAAAAGAACCAACGATTGTTGCGCAAGTAAAAGACTACGGACAATTTTTAGGAAAAGTAGACGTGGCCTTTGACAAAAAAGGCGTCGTACAGCCAAAAGAATCTACTTTTGACCTCATCACGATCGACGACTCTGTGAAAGAAGATGCGGACGCAAAAGCGATTCTTGATCAGTACAAGGCAGATATCCAAGATTTAAAAACCGAAAAAGTCGGGACGTCAGATGTCTTCTTAGATGGACAGCGTGAACACGTCCGTGCAAAGGAAACGAACCTTGGAAACTTTATTGCAGATGGCATGTTAAAGAAAGCACAAGAATCTGCTGGGGCTGACCTTGCCATTACAAACGGTGGCGGTATTCGAGGCAGCATTGAAAAAGGAGATATCACATTAGGGGATATTTTAACGGTGATGCCTTTTGGAAACACACTATATGTCGCAGATTTAAAAGGCAGTCAAATTAAAAAAGCGCTTGAACAAGGTCTTTCAGGCATTGAAGAAGGCGGAGGCGCATTCCCTCATGTAGCCGGTATTGAATATACGTTTACACTGAGTAAACCGGCTGGCAGCAGACTGATTGATGTCAAATTGAAAGATCAAAAGGGCAATCTGACTGATATTGATGATCAGAAAACATACCGCGTGGCGACTAATGCATTTGTCGGCACAGGCGGTGATGGCTACAGCGTCTTTACAGAAGCGTCTCATGGTGAAGACTTAGGCTATGTTGACTATGAAATTTTCAAAGAGCAAATTGAACAGGCAGACGGTCATATTTCTCCAGTCATTGACCATCGAGTGAAAGAAGTATTCCTTCCTCGCTTGAAAGGAAAAGGCGCCTATGACATTCAAGATGATGAGAAATTCCAAACGTATGTGCAGCATACGAACAAAGCATTGCTTTATTTAGACAAAGCAACCGAAGCGAAAAAGGTTCAATTGTCTCTATCAAAAGGGCAAGTAGCTGAACTGAAGAAACGAGAGCAAGATCCAAACGTCACCATCTATCATGACAAAGTCGGTCTAGCATTACCGCTCTCCAATTTGTCAGAGCAACAAGCAGATATATCAATGGCAAAAACAAATAAGGTGAAAAACGCATTAACCGACACTTACGATTTCCAAATCAAACAAGATCAGAAAAATGTGTCTACCTTTAAAGATCCCGTCACACTGTTCTTTACATTAGATGCGCCTGAAAAAGCGAAAAAACCAGGTGTCTATTATGTCGATCGTGAGAAAAACCGCTATGCCAAAACAAGTAACGGTTCATTCGAAAACGGGATTGTCTCAGGTAAAACGGAGCACTTTAGTGAATACACCGTACTCAATCAAAGTGAAGCTGCTGGAACAAGTCCAGACCAAAATGGCGGAGACGGTGGAACTTCTGCTCCAGGCGGATCGGATCCAAATCAAGATGGAAGCGGCATGCCAGGCGGCACTCTGCCGAATACTGCAACGATGATGTATACAGCGGTATTGATTGGCTTACTCATGCTCGCCTCAGGCGGTATCCTTTATTACTACCAGCGCAAGCGCACACGAAACAAAGTATCATCTTAATAGAAAAGGACAGAGCATTGGCTCTGTCCTTTCAGATTGAGGACAAAGGGCTAAAATGGACTTTATTTTAGCCCTTTGTCTTCTTTTCAGCGTGATAGAAAACCTTTGCAGTCTAGGAAAGTCGAGCACCGGAGCACAGATTTGACAACAAATGCGAGGGTTTGTCTACACGCTGAGGACAGAGCTTCGGCTCTGTCCTTTTTCCATCTCACTATCAATCTTGGGATAAATACATCCAATGACGGTCATCAAATTTTTTCACATCATCTGACCCTATATGACGCAGCATTCTATTAAAGAACGTGATATCATCTTCATCATCAACGGCATATAAATCCTCTTGAACATATTCTCTCGTAATGAAATTCGTTAAGTTCGTATTATTCACAAATTCAGCAAAGTACGATTTCACTAGGGTTAAATCTTCTTCATTTAATGTTTCATCACTGATAATTGAAATATGAAACACATTCAAAATCGCTTGAATGTCTTCTTCATCCATATCACATAATGGCTCTAATTTTCTATCTTCTTCCGTAAACGGTTTTCGCGTGTCTTCAATGATGACATAACATAAAATCCTGTGATCTTTCATCACGCTAAAAATTTCTAAATCTCTTAATTTTAATGGTCTATTCAGTCTGATCATTTGTCCTCCTAGAATGTTGCTCTTGTTTCCCTAAAACCTGAAATAGACAGAGCCTCGGCCCTGTCTACTTCTCTCTTCTAGCAAAATCCACGAACCTGAAACGATCTAGGCGGTGGCGGCTTTCTGTGTATTGGAATAGACTCGTATCCTCCAAGAACACATAATTCTTCACCACTACCACATGATCAAACCCGTTCAAATCGAGATACCTTTCATCTTCTTCAGTACATGGCTCGACCACAAATTCCTTTTGAGCATAACTAATCGAGACCCCAAGTTCTCCTTCAATATACTCGTAAATCGATCCTTCACAAATGTCCTTAGACAAGACCTGCACATGTTTTTGCAAAAAGTAATCTTTGTCTAAAATGACTTCTTCTCCGCTAATATTGCGAGAGCGAATGACTTCCCATACGTCCTCCTGCCCACTGATTTTCAGCTGAGACTGAATATACTGATCTGGCTTGATTAAACCGAACTCATGAACCGTTGTTACCGTCTTGCGTCCAAGCGTTTGGGAAAGCTCTTTAAAGCTGACAAGACCCGAAACTGGGAACTGCATTTTCTCTCGATTCAGCAATACTGAGCCTTTCCCACGAATTTTTTGGATATAGCCATTTTGCACAAGGATGTTTAATGCCTTTCTCACCGTCTCACGGGATGTGTCATACATGACAGACAGCTCATGTTCTGATGGGAGGATGCCTTTATCCTGCCATTCACCTTGTTCAATTCGTCTTGCGAGCTGCTCATAGATCACTCGAAACTTATTCTCTTTCATTTTCCTTCCGCCCCATTTACTAGCGTTTGGTTAAATGATAAACGATTGACTCATATGGGCGCAACGTAAATCCCTTGATATCTGCCGGCACATCCTCATAATTGGACAGCAGAACTTGCCCTTCCATTTCATTGACATCCTTTGCAAGCTCATCTGGAAGTGTAAAGTCCGTCTCGCCTGCATAAAAATGGTTGATCACGAGAATCTTCTCATCTTTGCCTTCTCGGACATACGCAAACACCTTTGGATCATCTGCCAGCAGTAAAGTAAAGCTCCCATAGGTGATTACATCAAGTTCCTTACGAAGCCTGCAAAGGGCTTGATAATGATAAAAAATCGACGTCTCATCTTTTAAGGCAGCTTCTACTGAAATGCCGTTTTTAGCTGGTTCAATCCAAGACGTACCTTTTGAGAACCCCACATTTTTTTCCGACGTCCATTGCATAGGTGTCCTTGCGTTATCTCTTGATTTGACCTGTAAAATCGCCAAAGCTTCTTCCTTTGTTTTCCCTTTTTCAAGCATGACTTCGTACATATTGAGTGATTCGATATCGCGGTATGACGAAATGTCCTCAAAACGAGGATTCTTCATCCCAATTTCTTCACCTTGATAAATATAAGGAGTGCCTTGCATCAAATGAATGGTGGTCGCCAGCATCTTCGCTGATTGCTGATGGTACGTGCCATCATCACCGTATCTAGACACGATGCGTGGCTGATCATGGTTGCACCAAAATAGTGCGTTCCAGCCGCCGCCCTCATGCATTTTCGTCTGCCATTCTGACAGAATTGATTTCAACTCTAGAAAATCAAATGGCGCAATGGCCCACTTTTCACCGTTAGGATAGTCAACTTTTAAATGATGAAAATTAAACGTCATATCCAGCTCCTGCCGATCAGGTCTTGTATACCGAATGCAGTCTGCAATATTCGTTGAAGACATTTCCCCCACGGTCATGCTATCGTATTTCGAAAACACTTCCTGGTTCATTTCATGCAAGAATTCATGAATTCTCGGCCCATCTGTATAGTACATACGCCCGTCACCTTGCACTGATTGCCCGGCATCATCTAAAAAGCGTTGATCCTTTGAAATGTTATTGATGACATCCAGTCTGAATCCATCGATCCCTTTTTCAAACCAAAAGTGCATGATGTCATATACTTTCCTGCGCACTTCATCATGTTCCCAATTGAGGTCTGCCTGGGTAACATCATATAAATGAAGATAATAGTCACCTGTCGCTTTATCTAATTCCCACGCTGGCCCGCCAAACTTTGACTGCCAGTCATTCGGAGGAGAGCCGTCCGCTTTCGGCTCCTTCCAAATATAATAGTCTCGATACGGGTTCTCCTTCGACTCTCGGGAGGCTTGAAACCACTCATGGAAAATCGACGTATGGTTCACGGCTAGATCCATGATGACACGGATCCCTCGTTCATGTGCTTCTTTCAGCATGTGCTCAAAATCAGCCATTGTGCCGTACATGTCATGGATTTTTGTATAATCACTAATATCATAACCATTGTCATGCTGTGGTGACTCATACATAGGGGTCAGCCAAATACAATCCGCCCCTAGCTCTTTGATATAGTCGAGCTTTTTCGTCACGCCATTGATATCACCTGTGCCAGAGCCTGTTGTGTCTAAAAAGCTCTTCGGATAGATTTGATAGACCACGGCTTTTTTCCACCACGGTTCGTTTGTTTGTTGATTCAATTTCCTTCACCACCACTAGTTAAGTTCTTGTGATACATCCTTCTTTTTAAGTTTTGCATATAAAAGGGTACCAATGAATGGGACGATCAGCACAATCACCATTCCGATGGCAAATGCCCCCAATATTTCGGAATGATCGAGAAGATTCCTGGAATGCCTCCAACGCCGACTGAACTTGCCAGTACCCCTTGTGAGGCAATAAACATACCAGCTATCCCTGAACTGATCAGGGCAAAAATAAACGGGAATCTATAGCGCAAGTTCACCCCAAACATCGCCGGTTCAGTAATGCCCAAGTAAGCAGAAATACTTGATGTCAGCGAGAGCCCTTTTTGCTTTTCATCTTTTAAGACAAACATCATCGCAAGTGCCGCTGATCCTTGAGCAATATTAGATAGTGCGAGCATTGGCCATAGGAACGTGCCGTGCAGTTTTGAGTTAATCAGCTGAATATCGACTGCTAGGAACGTATGATGCATCCCTGTAATGACTAACGCTGCATACAATCCGCCATATAAAAGACCGCCAAGTGCTGCGAATTGCTGGAATACGGTGACGAGTCCAGATGTTAAAACGTTTCCGATCGCAAATGTAACGGGACCAATGACGATAAATGATAAAAATCCAATGAGTAATAATGTAATTGGTGCAACAACTAACAGCTGAATACTTTCAGGTGTCCGTTTTGTTATAAATAATTCGAGCTTTGCGAGTAAATAGGAGGCGACAAGTATCGGAAGAACCTGCCCTTGGTAACCTACCTTTTGTACTTCAAGTCCAAACAAATTCCAAACAGGAATGTCACCTGTCTTTTCCGCCGCTCCATACCCCAAGCATTCAACAGATCTGGATGTACAAGCATCAGTCCGAGGACCATCCCTAGAAGTGGATTACCTCCAAACCGCTTGACAGCCGACCAGCCAATTAATGCTGGCAAAAAGGTAAAGGCAGTGCCTGCAATCAAGTTGATCATATTTGCTAAATCCGCCCATGCCGGATACACATCCACAATGGATTTTTGATCAAAGAAAATATCAGGAGCTGTTAAAATATTATTAATCCCCATCAATAAACCGGCTGTCACGATAGCTGGAAGGATTGGAATGAAGATATCTGCAAGCGTTTTCACCGCACGCTGTAAAGGATTTAATTTCTGATCAGAGGCACGCTTGACGTCCTCTTTTGTCGCTTCGCCGATTCCCGTCTGTTTGACCATTTCGGCATAAACCCGATTCACCACTCCTTGACCAATGACCACTTGGTATTGGCCATTCGCTGAGAAAGATCCCTTCACTTCATCAATTTGTTCTAGTGCTTTCTCATCCACCTTACCTTCATCTTTTAGCACAAAACGAAGTCTTGTCACACAATGTGTGGCTTGATCAATGTTTTCTTTGCCGCCAATGGCTTTCAAAATCTGATCTGCCGCTGCCTGATAATCAGCCATGCTATCCCCTCCGAGATCGTTTTTTTATAAGAAAAAAGAATCAAAACTTGTATATACATGTTCACCTCATATTTTATATTTGTATATACATGTAGTCAATAAGAAAATGTAGCGCTTTCATAAAAAAAGCTCCCTCAATGTGCTCAGAGAGGCAGCGTGTCATCATCTTTTTTTATGCTCCGTTAGTTTTTCGTAGACCCTATTCTTATAAAAGGAGGAGGCTGGTCGAGCAAACGTTTGGCGCTTGGATGTGAGTTCATCGAGGCGTTTTTGTTTTTCCTCACATACGAGAGAGAGTTTTTTTCTTTCTTCTCCATCTATACTCGTTTTCAGTAACTCTTTGACCGTCATTAGTTCTTTTTTCAAAGCGGTTTCTTCCCCGGCAAAGCCAGCATTTTTCATGATTCGATAGCCCATCCTCAGCTCTTCTGGTACATGAGCAGCATCATCCTTTGGCAGAGGTTTCCCAAAGCCTGATAGTCCTTCAAAAGCTCCATGGTCCATCGCCTTTTTGATCCGTTCTTCTGACAATCTCTGCGCAAAATCCATGACACGTCTCCTTTCAGATCGTCTGATATTTTGGTTAAGCATAGCAAAAAAGCTGACTCTCTCACAAGAGCCAGCTTTCTCGTTATTTTTTGTCGATTTTAAAAGTAGATACCATTTGTGCCAAGTCCTCTGACATGTCAGAGAGCTGTTCGATCGCACTTGAGATTTGCTGCATGCCAGCACTTTGCTGTTCTGTTGCTGCCGCTACTTCTTGAGAGCTTGCCGCATGTTCTTCTGACACGACCGAAATTTGTTCAATCGATGTAGAAATTGTTTGATATGCTCGTTCTACCTGCTGAATAGATTGAAGCAAATTGTTCGTTCTGCTTGCAAATTGAGACACTCCATCATAAATACCAGCGAAGTTCTGCGATGTGCCTTTCATTTGCTCACGGCCTTCTTCCACTGCTTTACTGCTTTCCTCCACGCTTTCAAGGACACGCTGACTATTTTCCTGTGTGCCAATGACTAAGTCTGAGACCGTTTTAGCTGCATCAGCTGACTGTTCAGCTAACTTACGGACTTCATCAGCCACAACAGCAAATCCTTTTCCTTCTTCTCCTACACGTGCGGCTTCAATAGAAGCATTCAGTGCAAGCAGATTCGTTTGCGCTGAAATGTCCGTAATAATGGAGATGACACTTTCAATTTCTGTTGAATGTGATTGCAATTCTTCTGCCGCTTGCTTGGAGCTTGTCATCATGTCATGTAACATGTTGAGATGTTCAAGCACATGCTGCACCAATTTTTGACCAGATTCTGACTGCTCTTGTACTTTTGATGAAACAGATTTCATTTCATCCACTTCTTTTGTTACGCCTTCGATTTGAGTATCGATTTCCGCAACAGATGTTGTGCAGTCTGTAATGTTTGCGACTGAATCATTGATTCCTTCACTCATATTCGTCATCGCTTCTGACACTTGTTGTGCACTTTGACTAGATTCCGTTGTCACTGTGCGAAGCTGTGAAGACATTTTCGACACTTCACTTGATGAGTTTGAGATCTGTCCAATAAGCTCTTTGATCCGTCCCTGCATTTTCTGGAAGGAAGCCGCTAATTGACCGATCTCATCTTTACTTTGAACTTCTACCATGCCAGTTAAATCACCATCTGCAATTCGATCCGCTGATTCCATTAATGAGCGTGCTGGTTTTGCAATTCTTCTTCCCATGAAGAATGAGAAGAGTAATCCACCGATGAGCACAATCGCAGATGCTACTGTAATATAAATTGTCAGCTTTTTCGTTGTTGCTGGAACAACAGAGGCATCTAAGTCAATTCCTAAAATCCCCGTGAGTTCACCGCCTGAATCTTTAATTGGTAAAAAGACGGATTTATGAGTCCCATACGAATCAACATAAATGTCACTTTTGACCATTTTATCTTCAGAAAGAGCTTGTTTCATTTCATCTGAAAAGACATAATCTTGATCAAAATCATTGTCTTCCCCTGTTAGTACGATGATTCTTTCTTTGCCGCCCTTATTTGATAACACGTATAAGTTCTCAAGCGTATGATCTTTTTGTAGTTCTGTGAATTTCTTTTTGATCTCCACATAAATGGGATCATCCTTCCCGCTAATGCTAAGGACATTTCCATCCATATTATCGATTTCTTTTTTCGCTGTATCAATATCTGTTGTTAATCGATAATCAAATTGCTTTAATAATTGGGAAGATAAATCCTGGCTAACTAAATAAAATGTTAGAACGAATAATGCAACGGTTGCGAGTAATGTTACGACAACGACTGACATGATTTTGGAGGATATCGTAAGTCCTCCAAACTTCCTTTGTTTCGCCATTTTTTCTACATCTCCACTCTCAATTTTAATTTAAGCCTCTACACTTTCAAATTGTCCACAAACAGATGCAATGACATCTTTTAAATAAGATACGATATGAGGGATATGCTCCGGTAACGTATAAGGTGAAATCACAAAAAATTTACTCACACTTAGATAGAATTCTTGACCTTCTTTGGCATTGACTTGTAAAAACTTCGTTGTATCACCAAAGAACATTTCGTCTCTTTTCTCTCCAAGCTTTTCAAAGAGGATTTTGTTCAAATCATTGTTGCGCTCAATTTCCATAGCAGTTGCTTCTCCAGATATTTCTTCCTTAAAACGAGGAGAGCCGTCTAGGTAAATTCTAAACAATGTAGCCATTCCGACATTGTCATCATTGACGACTTCTGCTTGTGGAATTTCCTGACGAAGTGCTTCTCTAAATGCAAGGTTCACCTCTAAAAATTGACCGAGCAAGCGCTGGTATCCTTCAATTCCAAACGTTAGCAGCACACTTAGCATGCTGATGGAGCTTCCCATTCTTGAGCATTCAAGCGTATAACCGGTATGGTATTCCCCGTATCCTCTATGTCCAACATATGGTGTTTCTTGTTCTTCTAGGTCCAAGCGCTTTAAGTCAGCAGCGTTTTTCACTAAGAATAAACTAGATGTGTACGGTGTTTGTCCAAGTTTTTGAAAATCAAAGCACATCGTATCAGCAAGAGAAAGATGCTGAAACTTTGCTTTGATTTCTTTTAACATACGAAGAACACCGTCTGAGAATTGCAGCGGGTTTTCAGATACATCATACTCATTAAAGAAAGCAAAGAATCCACCAAGCGCCGAGTCTGCATGAATATGCGGCACCTTGAGACCATACTTCTCAGCAATGGCTTCTGCCGTTTCACGCACCCCTTTTACATCATCAATTGCAATGGCATCTGTTGTTCCGGTTGTTGCCACAATATAAACGGGAATTCCGCCATTTTGGGCAACACGTTCCATTTGACAACGCAAATCTTCCATATCCATCGAATGATCTTTATTCGTCTTAATTCTGATTAAGTTGTCTGTGCCAATCCCTGTTGCTTCCATTGACTTAAATAAGCTGTAATGTGCTGCATCAGAACAAAACGCATAAAGATTTTGCGGGACACCTTTTCGTAATGACTCCGGTGCAACTTTCGCAATCGCTAAACGAAGTCCCGAGAAAATAGCCCCTTGACCTCCCCATGTTGTGTAGCCCCCGCTCACATTTGGATCATATCCGATGAGCTTAGACATCATTGAGACCACTCTGACCTCAGCTTCCGCGCCTGCTGGTCCATACACATCCCATAGGTTGTTTCCGTTAACCAGCATAGCCGTCAGCATGCCTAGAATTCCTGGTGTACTTGCCATTGGCAAAATGTTCGTGAAGAAATACTTCGTGTGGTATGGATGATTATGTAAAAGCTTCAGTAATTCTTCATTCACAAGTTCCGCTTGTTGTCCGTTCATCGGAATTTGACTTGTTTCAGTGAGCTTTTTGTAAAAGTCCTCCTCACGATTCTTTTCACCTTTTAGGTGAGCACGGTTCGGATCCTTCAGGTCATCGACCCCTGAAATGATCTGTTCCATTAATTTAATGAGTTCTTTCCGCTCTTCTGCATTTCCGTCCTCACTCGGAAACCAGTTCTGAACGAGGTTCTGTGCTCGTACAGTCATATACTATCAATCCTTTCAATGGAAGATTTCCTGTCACTGTCTATATCGACCCCGTTTCAAAAGTTTATAGTGTCGAACTGTTCGCTTAAGTATATTTAGATAATTTGTTCGCTCGTCAAAACGAATAAAACCCTTACAATACACATCAAAACCATTATGTTTGTGAAACAATAAAATATATTAATATACTTCCATGAAGGAATTATTATCCAGACAATTCAGCTGCTTATTCATTCATTTTTTTTACTTAACCTGCATAAACATTAATAAACACTGGAAATCCGCCTAAATGCACCATTGTAGAAATCAAATTAATTCTTTAGACTTGTGTCTTTTTACCTGTTTTATTGATATAGCAACAGGAAAAATACAGAATTTTCTGTAATTATTAGGATAGATTTCACAAAAAGTTTTTCGGAAATCGAATGTTTTCGATGTCTTCCCAACTCTAGCTCGGACAGGCTGCCTTAGGTGCTCACCGGTTATGACTTTTCTATTTGTGCATTTCATGGTATATTCTAATGGTTCGTTTTCTTTCGTTCCGCCTCTTCCGTTTAACGGAGAAAAGGAGTGTTTAAATGAAAACATTTATTCAAAAAAGAGGCCTCGGCTTCTTTGTAATTGCAGCCATCTTGTTATGGCTCAAGACGTATACAGCTTATTTAATCGAATTTAAACTTGGTATATCAAATGTGCTTCAGCATATTTTGCTTTTTGTGAATCCTATTAGCTCCAGCTTGTTCTTTCTTGGCTTTGCTTTATTGTTCAAGAAAAAATGGCAGCCTGCCGCTATCATTGTGATTCACTTTTTCATGTCTTTTTTACTTTACGCAAACATCGTGTACTATCGATTCTTCAATGACTTTATCACGCTGCCTACAGTGATGCAGGCAGGAACGAATGGCGGACAATTAGGTGATAGTGCATTTTCACTCATGCGTTGGACTGATATGTTTTACTTTCTCGATACCATCATCTTGATCGTACTCGCAGTCCGCATGAAAAGACAGCAGCAAACAAGTACGACTGTACCTGTTCAAAAAACAAAATCGTTTAGACTCGTTCTTGTGTCCTCTGTTCTGATCTTTGTTGTCAACTTAATCGCAGCAGAAATTGATCGCCCAGAGCTTTTATCAAGATCGTTCGACCGCAATTATTTAGTCAAATACTTGGGTGCTTATAATTTTACGGTGTTTGATGCCATTCAAAATGTGAAGTCAAACAGCCAGCGTGCCCTGGCAAATTCAAGTGACGTAACAGATGTAGAGAATTATCTAAAGGCGAACAGCGCTGATCCTAACCCAGCTTATTACGGGAAAGCGAAAGGCATGAACGTCATTACGATTTCTCTTGAATCACTGCAAAACTTTGTCATTGATTACAAGGTGAATGGAAAAGAGGTCACTCCTTTCCTAAATTCATTAGCCCATGACAACAAAACGTTTTATTTTGACAATTTCTTCCATCAAACAGGGCAAGGAAAGACATCTGATGCGGAATTTATGATGGATACGGGGCTTTTCCCATTATCACAAGGCTCTGTGTTTATTAACAAAGCTCAAAACACATATCAGGCGCTTCCTGGCATTTTGAAAAAGGACCAATACACGTCCGCAGAATTCCACGGGAATACGAAAACGTTCTGGAACCGAAATGAAATGTTTAAGTCCTTTGGATATGACAGATTTTACGATTCTGAATACTACGATATGAATGAACAAGATACGAAGAACTATGGATTGAAAGACAAACCGTTCTTCAAAGAATCCATGCCAATGCTTGAAAATCTGAAACAGCCGTTTTATTCAAAATTCATTACGCTGTCAAACCACTTCCCATTTGGTATGGATGAAGGTGATACTGATTTTGAACCTGGCGACTTCGGAGACTCCGTCGTTGATAACTACTTCCAATCTGCTCATTATTTAGATGAAGCCATTGAACAGTTCTTTAATGACTTGAAGACATCTGGTCTCTATGACAATACCGTCGTCATTATGTACGGTGACCATTACGGCATTTCAGAAAACCATAATGAAGCGATGGAAAAAGTGACTGGCGAAAAAATTGGAGACTATGAAAATGCCCAGCTTATGCGTGTGCCGCTCTTTATCCATGTGCCAGGCGTAAAAGGCGGACAGATTCATAAATACTCTGGTGAAGTCGATGTTGCGCCTACTCTTCTCCACCTGCTCGGAGATGATACGAAGAACTATTTAATGTCTGGTTCTGATATCTTATCGAAGAACTTTAAAGAGCTTGTGCCATTTAGAAATGGAGACTTCGTGTCTAAGGACTACACGAAAGTAGGCAACAACTATTACAGCAACAAAACAGGTGAAAAAATCGAGCCGACTGAAAAGGCATCACAAGAAAACGAAACGGTGAAAAAGATGCTAGAGACATCTGATAAGATTGTCACGGAAGATTTACTCCGTTTCTACAAACCTAAAGGCTTTACACCAATTGAACGCAATGATTATGACTACACAAAGAAAGTACAGGATGAAAAAGATTCCTCTTCCGCCAAAGATGAATCCAGCTCGTCTTCCAAATAACTTTTTCATTTAAGGCCCCAGCCGATCCAAGATCAGCTGGGGCTTTTTACGTTTGATCCACATGGCACCGGGTATAGTTGAAGAAGGAGGGATTGATTAATCATGAAAAAAACAGCAGCTTTTGTCGTGACCGCTTCACTCGCTTCTTCCACCTTATTCGGTTTTAGCCCGGCGATTTCAGCGCACGCCCTGACCCAAACGCAGGCAGAACAGTCCATTCCTCAAGGGCCGAAAGCAGCGCTAAACAGCATTTATCAGCTAGCACATCAAGGACAAATGCCATACTATGCAGAAGGACTCAAAATAGGGGTTCAAACAAAAAAAGACGTTCGGCATAAACTAGGACAGCCTTATCCAGAAACCGGTCAAAGCGGCTTTGATTTGTATCATGCTGAGATGGGCAACCCTGGATTTGCTTTTCACTATGACAAAAAAGGCAAGATTAACGAAATCCGTTATTTTGGAACAAATGTAGAAAAAGAAACGAATATCGGAGGAATGACTCCTTCCCTATTAAAGAAACAGCTTGGATCAGCAGATTCAGTCAGCACCATCCCGCAAACAAAAGAGAAAAAATACGTTTATCAGACCGGTGATTATGAGCTCGAATTTATCGTCGGACATGATCCAGATATCAGTCAGCACGAGCTGACTGTGGTGCATATTAACCTCATCAAAGCCGGTTCCTAAATAAAAAGCATCCTGAATTTTTGCTCAGGATGCTTTTCTTTATTATGATGCCACTTCTAAATGCGGCTTTCTTTTCAGTTTTCGCTTAAGGATTGGACCTGCTACATAATCAAGACCAAATTTTCCGGCATTTCCTTTCGCTGCTATGATAAAGACGGCGATCAGAAGAAGAAGCGGGTTAACAGAGACGGTTCCAGCTAGTAAGAAAGAGACATTCATCACGCTTCCAAAAAAGGCTGCCGTTGTTGTAAACAATCCGACAATTAGTCCTAGACCAACTAAGATTTCTCCCCACATGACCATGGCACTGAAGAGTCCGGCATTTGGCAACGCGACATTTTCTAAGAACCAGACATAGAACGGATAAACAAGATGTCCATCTTTCACAACAGGTTCGGCTATGGCAAATTGCAAATATCCTGATGCATCGAATCCGCCTGTTAGTTTTCCAATACCAGATGTCAGCCAAGTCCATCCGATATAAAGTCTCGCTGCCAAAAGGATAACCGCTGCCCATACATTCGTTTGTAAGAATTTTGTAAACATGATGATGCCTCCTTTTAAATTATGTGAAATACTTCACATTTTCTTTATGATCTTATTATACTATGTAAATATCATTTGTGATCCTTTTCACATGTATATTCACAAATTGTTCATGAATATCTAGTCGAGGTAAACTTTTCCCTTGCTATTTCCGTCTAAGTTATTTCAGACAGTAAAAAGGGGTTACATTTTGTATGAAAACATTATTTCATTTTGCTTATTTACAGGCCATCTCTTGTCTATTTCCTGTCATGATCTTTACGGCGCTTGCCCTATCAAAGGTCGTGTCTATTCCTTTTCTTCATCGATATGATTTTATTCTTCTGCTTTGCCTTATGGCACAGCTCCTCATGCTGATGCTGCGGCTTGAGACACTGACAGAGTTGAAGGTTATTTGTCTCTTTCATGTGATTGGAATAGGCTTAGAAATCTACAAAGTACATATGGGTTCATGGTCCTATCCTGAAGAAGCTTATACGAAAATTTTGGGGGTTCCGCTCTATAGCGGTTTTATGTATGCGAGCGTGGCAAGCTATATTTATCAGGCACTGACTCGACTTCACGTGAAGGTGAAAGCATGGCCTCATCCGTATCTTTCGATTGGGATTAGTTTATGTATTTACCTCAATTTCTTTACTCATCACTGGATTTATGATCTACGCTGGTGGCTGACATTACTCCTAGTGGTTGTGTTTCGAAAAACAACCGTTTCCTTTCAGGTCGGTTCATCGACCTTTCGCATGCCGCTTGTTATCTCGTTTTTGCTGATTGGCTTTTTTATTTGGGTGGCCGAAAATGTCACGACCTTTTTAGGAGCATGGCAATATCCAAATCAGCAGCATGCTTGGTCTCTCGTCCATCTTGGTAAAATCAGTTCATGGTTTTTACTTGTTGTCATCAGCATTGTACTGGTAATCGAACAGCGAAAACAAAAAAACGTTCAGCCCATTTGATCTGGCTGAACGCTTTTTTTTAGTCCTGAGCGACTTCCTTACGAAGATCATCGGCGACAAATTCGACATTTGTTCCAATGATGATTTGTACGGAAGTTTTTCCTGACGTCAGTACCCCTTTGGCACCTGCTTTTTTCAATGTACCTTCATTTAATAAATTGGTATCTTCTACTGTTAAACGAAGACGGGTCGCACAATGGTCAATTGTGGTGATATTGTCTTTGCCGCCTAGTCCCTCTACGAGCATACTTGCTCCGGCAGTATGTGTATCATCCC
The DNA here is from genome assembly GCF_024398395.1 of Bacillus sp. FS02. Lineage (NCBI taxonomy): Bacteria > Bacillati > Bacillota > Bacilli > Caryophanales > Bacillaceae > Bacillus > Bacillus sp. FS02. The sequence continues at coordinate 1,137,506 of NZ_CP074101.1, forward strand.
CTGAAATATCTTCGATGTCATCATCTTCCCTGCCCGGTGTTTTTAGCTTTAACAATTTAATCAGGAAATAGAAAACAACAAAGTAAATCACGCCATAGATGACCCCAACCACAAGTAACAGAATGGGTTTTTGCGCAATTCCAAAACTTAAAACGTAATCAATCGCACCCGCTGAAAAAGCGAAACCGCTATGAATGCCTAAGGTGTTGACAATAAAGAGCGAAAGACCAGTTAATATCGCATGAACACCATATAAAAGTGGAGATAAAAACATAAATGAGAATTCAATTGGTTCTGTGATTCCTGTAATAAATGACGTCAGTGCCATTCCAATCATAAGACCGGCTGTTGCTTTTCGTTTTTCAGGCTTTGCGGTCACAACCATCGCGAGACATGCCGCCGGCAGCCCAAACATCATCACTGGGAAGAAACCAGTCATAAAGACACCTGCACTTGGATCGCCTTTGAAGAACCGCGCTAAATCACCTGTCGCTCCGCTGAATTCACCGAATTGAAACCAAAATAGATTATTCAGCACATGGTGAAGTCCTAATGGAATGAGCAAGCGGTTAAAGAAGCCAAACAGCCCGGCACCCGTTGCTCCAAGACTTAAAATCCACTCCCCTAAATCATTGATCACACTTTGAATTGGAGGCCATACATATCCAAAAACGGCTGCTAATAGAATGGTAAAAAGTGCTGTCATAATAGGCACAAGCCGTCTTCCACTAAAGAAACCTAAGTATTCAGGCAGTTTCGTGTCCTTAAATTTATTGTAAACGTAACCTGCCAAAAGTCCGCACAAAATACCACCCAATACCCCCATATTGTTGGTCGAATTGATCGATGTGGTACCAGCTGACAAAATAAAATAAGAGATCGCTCCAGATAACGCCGCTGCTCCGTTACCATCCTTTGAAATACCAATCGCTACACCCATAGCAAAAATTAAAGCCAAATTCGCAAAAATTGCATTTCCTGCCGCATGAATAAACGGGATGTTGAATACATCTTCCCGCCCAATAGCCAAAATGATACCCGCTGCAGGAAGCACAGCGATTGGAAGCATAAATGATTTTCCTAACTTTTGAAAAAACTGAAACACCATCTTATTTCTCCCCCCTTCGTCATCATCATGAACAAATCTCTCATGATGTTCATAAAAAATATATCATATGCACATCTAGTTATCTATACCAATTTGTCCACATCTCACCCAAATCTCAGCCTTTACTCTTTTGGCGTAAAATGTGGTAAGCTATTGAATAGAATGAAGTTATAGAAAGCGGGAATGAACAGTGATTGTCAAACATGATCATGAGTTAGAAGCCTTAAAAAAAGTCGGCCGAATTGTCGCTTTGGCAAGAGAAGAAATGAAAAGCCAAGCGAAACCAGGCATGTCTACAAAAGAATTAGATTTGATTGGAAAAAAAATATTAGAAGAGCATGGAGCCAATTCAGCTCCTGAAAAAGAATATGATTTCCCCGGTACGACTTGCATCAGTGTCAATGATGAAGTCGCACATGGCATTCCAAGTGAAAAAACCATTTTACAAGAGGGCGACCTTATTAATATTGACATCTCAGCAGAGCTTGATGGATATTATTCCGATACTGGGATTTCATTCGTTTTAGGTACAGGAGATGCTCGTCTTGAAGCATTATGCCAGTGTGCAGAGGATGCATTCCTTGAAGGATTAAAGCACGCGAAAGCCGGAAAAAGACAAAATCAAATTGGCCGTGCAGTCTACAATACGGCGAAAGAACAAGGATTTACCGTCATTAAGAACTTGACAGGACACGGCATTGGGAAAAGCCTGCATGAAGCACCTAACCATATTTTGAACTATTATGATCCATTCGATAATGCTTTGTTTAAGAATGGGACAGTGATCGCCTTTGAACCTTTCATTTCAACAAATGCTGAATCGATTTATCAAGCGGATGACGGCTGGACATTTAAAACACCTGATAAGAGCCTGGTCGCACAGATTGAACATACGATTGTGATCACAAAAGACGAACCGATTATTTTAACAAAGCTGTAAGTAAGCGGGTCCCCTCCTTCACTGGAGGGGATTTCAGCGTGTAGACAAACCCTTTCACGAATCTGTCACGACTAAACAAAAATGCCTGTGGTAAAATAGGCAAAGATATGCGAAAGGGGTCTTATTTGATATGTGGTTCATCATCATCGGTGTTATCTTCTTTATTGAAAGTATTATTTTAACGGTTGTAGGTATTAAGAAAAAACAATCCATGATGACCTACCTCGGGATTGTCATCATGATTATGACAGTGGGCATGATCATCGTTACCCTCAACCCGCCAAATTCATAAATAATTATTTCCAGCATATACATGGATCATAGGCAGATAGAATCAGTTTTCATTTCTAAACACCTGCACACTTTTCACGTCCTTTTTTGAGATGTTACAATGCAGGCAGTTTCCATTGAAAGGAGTTTTCTATCATGCATTATGGTAGCAAAGGCTGGTATGTCGAAGAATTAAAGAAGCTTGGTGTGACCAAGCATGAAGGAAGAAAGCTTCAAAGCTTTAAAACTTATTTCCTTGCAAATCTTCTTGAGCAAAAGAAAACGAGCTCTTAAATGTTGAAAAGCCGTACATCCATAGCAGATGTACGGCTTTTTTATATGGGCTGAACACGTTTTTCTAAAGACTTCCTGACCACATCTGCTAAGGCATCTACTTCAAGAACTGCTTTCAGCCTGTTTTGATCTACTTGACGGTATTTGACTTCATTGACTTCGTGGACTGTGATGGGATGGGGCGCTTTTTCGACTAACACAAGAGCTTCATCAGGAGAGACCATTCCTTCTTTCAGCACACGCAAATAAAAACCGGTATATCCCGTTTGCTGCACTTCCTTTACAAGCTTCATGTTTCCATGCTTAAGAGAGAGCTTCACACATGGCTGTCTTGGCTGGCTGACCTCAACTAGCGCATCCCCAAGCTGAAATACATCTCCAATACGAACTTCTGTCTCTACAAGCTGATGCACGGTCACGTTTTCACCGAAGGCTGCCTCCTGTAACGGCACCCCTAAAAATTGCTCAAAATAAGTATAGTGATCATATGGAAAGACGCAAACGGCTTTATCATCACCTCCGTGATGGACCAAATCACCTTGTCCATCTCCATCAAAATTGAGCTTACTCAAATAAACAGGCTCGTGAATACGCTTTTTGTTGATGGCTGTTTTGATTTCTTTTCCATTCACATAGGTGGTGATAGGTTGTCCTACTTGAATTCCTTCGATGTCGTACCTTGTCTGCCCCACTCTCGCCATCTCCTTTGATTGTCTGATTGCTTTTATTTTACATGGTTTGACAGTCAAATCATAGTCGGTACGTGAAGGAACGAGACAGGTTATGGTACGATGAGAAAAAAGGAGAGATGACATTGGTTCATTATCACGCTATTGTAAAAGGACGAGTTCAAGGAGTCGGTTTTCGTTATTTTGTTCAAGGAGAAGCCGTCAATCGAGGGATAAAAGGCTGGGTACGCAACACAGATGAGGGTCACGTGGAGTTAAAAGTAGAAGGAGAGCAGCAGGAGGTGTTTGACTTTTTAGAGACCGTCCGTAAAGGTAGTCCTTTTTCAAAAGTCACACATTTGGACATGGAGCCGCTCACCACGTTCGCCCATTATCAAGACTTTCGGATTAGAGGATAGTTGATGTGTATCCTTTATTTCACAACAGTAAATGGGTTTGCAACATCATAACCAATCAAGGTTGTACGTGAAGCATCTTTGTAGAGACTCACATGAACATCATAGTTGGCTGATCCACTGTTAGGAAGTAATAAACGAGTAGGTGCTGCGAAAGCGTTTTGTCCAGAGATAGACCCTTCGTGTGTAAAGACTGGTGTCACTGGGAAAGTAAGTTTTCGAATAGCAGCTGTATAATAAAGTGTTTCATTTGTTGTTGCTGTCATGTTGACGTTGACCTGAGGATGAAGCGAAGTATAAGTTGAACGATCGGTTGTCACCTTTAAATCGATGTCATTCTGAACCATTGCTACAGTCGTTGCTTTAGCTCTTTCATCACCTAGTGGTAGAAATCCGTTGAAACTGAATACAGCCAAAAATATGAGCAACGTTATTTTTTTCATCTATATTCCCCCTTTTTGATTTCACCGCCATTAAACCATCATTTTCCAAATCAAACAACATTCCAAAGACTCATTTCATACAAAAAAACCTAGCTTTTCGCTAGGCTCTTTCCGTCCCGTGGTAGGGTTTTTCCTGATAAAAATAATTCGGTTTCACGATCGTATTGTCATAGTGACGATGGAAGATATGCGTAGCAGCTGGTGATACTGGCGGAATCAGCCATGTCCAATCACCAGTCAGCTTACGATCAGCTTTTTCTTCCTGTTTTTCAAATTGTTTGAACTGATGGGCAGCTGTATGATGATCGACAATGGTCACCCCTGCCTCGCGATAAGAGTGCAGAACCGCGACATTCAACTCGACAATGGCTTTGTCCTTCCAAAGTGACGCATTCTTTGTCGTGTCCAGTCCTAAAATAGAAGCGACTTTTTTCAGCATATTGTAGCGGTTTTCGTCAGCTAGATTTCGTGCGCCAATTTCTGTTCCCATATACCATCCATTAAACGGTGCCGCATTGTAATGAATGCCGCCAATTTCTAATTTCATATCAGCAATAATCGGAACAGCATACCATTTCAGTCCTAAATCACCGAACCCATCATATTCAGGATGAGTGATCTCTACCTCTTGAACGATCTCTTTCGGAAGATCATACAGAACCGGCGGCTGATCTTTTAGCTGAAACATAAGTGGCAGAAGGTCAAAATGCGTGCCTTCGCCTTTCCAGCCATGCGCTTCACACAACTTGGTTAATTCAAGTGATGCCTCGTCCCCAATGATGCCATATTCCGACTCATATCCCGCATAACGAACGAGTTGATGATTATAAATAACGACTTCCTTCCGTCCCTTATTCTCTGGTGGGAAGATGGTAATGGACGGTTTGATTTTACCCCCATTTGTCGCATACTCAATATGATGAAAGAGTGCCTCTTTCACCTCATCTTCTGTTGTCACGTGCCGGCAGTCATGCACATGCAGTGTTGACCAAAACAAGCGCCCAATGCACCGGTTGCTGTTGCGCCATGCCATTTTTGCCCCGTGAGCTAATTCTTCCTGCGTATGAGTATACATACCGTCAGACTCAATTTCTTGTTTTATTTCATGCAGACGTGCTGCTTTTTCTTCATTTGACTTGCCTAATTCTTCATAGCATACAGAAATAAAAGCTTCTGCTTCATTCCACAACGCTTCTTGGTTACTCAAACATACTCGCCTCACTTTAATACGAATATATCCATTGTAGCGGTTTCTATTGATAAATTCACTTGTTTCAAACCATTTTTTATCATATCGTGCGACGATTGTCCTTAGACAATGGATGAATCAATGACTTCAAGGGTCTTTTGGAGCCAGCGAACATACCCTTTTTCCCTTTCAATTGCTCTTGTCAGCACTAAATAATGCCCGAATTGTGTTGAATGCAGTGATTGGGCAGATGGATCTTCTTCTGTTAAAACGTTCAGTTTCTGTTCAAGCATCTCCACTTTCTTTGTTCGCTCCTGCAGCTGATGTGAGAAGAGACCGACCGCTTCTTTTTGATCCATAGATGAGATAAAGAACGTTTTTAACATAAATTCATCTTTTGTTGTGTCTGGAATCGGGCCTTTTTTCCTTAACCACTCATGCAGTTCTCTTTTTCCTGCATCAGTGATTTGATAAACCTTCTTCTCTAGCTTCTTTCCTTGTATGTGAATATCAAATTCAATAAAACCCTCTTCTGTTAGCCGCTTTAATTCAGGGTATATTTGACTATGCTTCGCACTCCAAAACTGTCCAAGGGAATCTTCAAAGTGTTTCTTCATATCGTATCCCGTCAGCTCACGCTGATCTAGTAAGCCAAGAATGGCATATTTCAGTACTCTCATGACATGCCTCCAACGCATATTCTTTGACAATAGTATACCATACACCCTAAAATAAACATGTAAATCATGACATGTTTGAAACAACATCATTTTAATTGAAAGAAGGAATAAACATGGATCAATTCGTTGGACTTCATATGATTTATACGTATGAAAATGGCTGGGAATATGAGATTTACATTAAAAATGATCACACCATTGATTACCGCATTCATAGCGGAATGGTTGGAGGCCGCTGGGTTCGTGATCAAGAAGTGAATATTGTGAAGCTGACAAAAGGGGTATACAAAGTTTCCTGGACGGAACCGACTGGGACAGACGTGTCTTTAAACTTTATGCCTGAGGAGAAACGCATGCATGGGGTCATTTTCTTCCCAAAATGGGTGCATGAACGTCCAGATATCACCGTTTGCTATCAAAATGACTATATCGACCTCATGAAAGAATCCCGTGAAAAATATGAAACCTATCCGAAGTATGTCGTACCAGAATTCGCAGACATTACGTACATCCACCATGCTGGGGTAAACGATGAAACGATTATCGCAGAAGCACCGTATGAAGGCATGACCGATGAGATCAGAGCTGGACGAAAATAGAAAAAGCGGCACGCACTGTGCCGCTTCTAGGATGGTTGACAAAGGACTAAAATGAACTTGATTTTAGTCCTTTTTATTTTATACCTAACGTCTTTTGAGATAACAGGAATCGGTAAACTGGTAGTTCATCGCCTACTTTTGATGCAATAAAACCTGATGACATATAGCTGTCTTTTGATTCTGGTTCAAGGGCAAGTGACAACAAATTGGTCTCTGGCTGTGCAGTCACATATACCTTTGTTCCTTTTGGCAGCTGACGTTTCTTTTCAACGAGTCTCGTTTCAAGCTGAATATCTGTTTTGCTTGTTTCCACTCGTTTTGTCACCTCATAGGCTTGAACTGGCACTTTCATGCCAACAGGAAGTGTCACACTTTTTAACCCTAAAGTTCTGAGCTTTCTATCTACTCCTTCATGTCCTGGGAGAATAAGATAAGCTGTCGGCCGTTCTCTTGTTAAGACAGGAACCGCATCACTTGCACTATGAAAACGTACCGGGACATTGGTGGTTTGTCCTTTCTCAATATCCACCATTTCAAGTGAATCGTTCACAGGCGCCTTGAAAGCATCTTGAATGACCACTTGATCATCATCGTTTGATTGAAGACCTTTTTTCACAAGTTTCAGCCGCTCCGTCACCATTTGCTGCTTCACCTGCTTGGCATGCTTCACTGTTGTCTCAATGATTTTTTCATGAGTGGTGACTTGTGCTGCCACGCGCCGGGTAAAGTCCTCTCTGCCAATTCCAATCCCCCTACTTTCTACAAGAAATGAAATAGCTGGTGAAAGCGCTAGGGCATTTCGGCCAATTCGTGCATCAGTTCCGCCTTCATAAAGATCGATTTTTCCGTCCTTCCCTCTTGTGTTTGTATAATATAAATCGTTGGAAAATCCCTTATTCGTCAATGTTTCACGCACTCCGTTGACGTACAATTCATTTGACGTGAAACGAATACTTTCAGGAATGTTCAAATTCTTACCGGATAATATCAGCAAATCGTGATACTTGAGTGCACCTGATGCACCGATGTCTTCAAACTGCTTTTGACCAACATCATATTCATGGGCATCGATGACGACCTCGGGCGCAAAGCGATTAAATTCTTGATGAAGGGCTGTCAGCTCTGGAGATTCTAGTGTCATGTGGTCACGGTTGCCATCCATTCCGTTTGCAAGCCTGCGGTCAAATGCATAAGAACCATCTGGATTGATTCTTGGAACAATGATGACGTTGACATGGCTCAGTATACGCTCTCCTTCATCACCTGCTAGTCGTTTGGCGATGACAAGGGCAGATTCACCGGAGGCTGGTTCATTTCCGTGTATTTGTGCTTGAAGCCAGATCGTTGGCTTTTTTGACAGTGGAGAGATGTGACGATCCTTTGTAAAATAGAGGGCTGGAATGGATCTGCCTTCAATGGATGTTCCAATCTGTTTCTGCGTGGCGTAAGGACTTTTACTGACAATGTCACGTAAAAAATCTTGAAGCTCTTCTTGTGTGGTAAATGCTTCTCCTTTTTTCTGAAAGGCAGGGGTATCAAACGTTTCGTCAGGCTCAGGATACAGTTTTTGAACCGTGGCTGGCTGCTCATAGCTTTTTCCATAATAAGGGGTCTCTGCATTCGCTGAAGCTGGTGTCACCATCGACAAACTTCCTGCCATGAGGCATATAGCAGCAAAAAGAATGGTACTTTTCTGTTTGGACATGCTATCCTCTCCCTTCGTTGATTTGCATTATAAAGAAAAAAACAGCAAAAGTGTCAGCATTTTTCAAAAATATATCTTTTGGAGGAATCATGCATGTCTTTATATAGGGCAAATGAATGGATGTTGCCCTGCAATAGGACCTAAAAAAGAGCGCCTGCATGAGCAGCAGACACTCTTCTCATTACCAGATCGAAATGGCCCCAATTAGAACCGCCATCACTGTCATGGCGACGACTGCAAGAACCGCCCATTTCATGCCAAATTTCTGATGCTGATCTAGTGATACCCCAACGAGTCCCACAAGTAAATGAGTCGATGGAACAAGTGGGCTTAACATATGAATCGGCTGACCAATGATAGATGCTCTCGCAATCTCAATTTTATCGACACCGTACGCTGCCGCTGTTTCTGATAGGATCGGCAGTACCCCATAAAAGTATGCATCATTTGGCATAAAGAAAGTGAAGATCCCGCTCGTTAGCGCGACAATGACTGGAATAAACCCGCCAAGCTGCTCTGGAATAGCTGAAACAATCGAAATCGCCATTTCATCAACCATTTTCGTCCCAGTTAAGATACCTGTAAAAACACCTGCTGCAAAGATCATGGAAGCAATCGCTAAGACGTTGGTTGAGTGAGCCGCAATCCGCTCACGCTGCTGCTCTAAATTCGGATAGTTCACGATAATGGCGACACAGAAGGCAAGAACAAACAGAACCGTTAAGCTTACTTTTCCAGACACAAGCAAGAGAACCAAAAGCAAAGTCAGTGTCAGGTTAAACCACCAAAGTTTCGGTCGCTTAATATCATCTTGCAGCGCTGCTGCCATTTCATTTGCATGAATCGGCTGTTCGAGCTCAATAACACCAAGACGTTTTCTTTCAGACTTCCCAAGAAAGTATGCCACCACAATCATGCTCAAAACCCCTGCACCAATGACTGGAATCATCGGGCCAAATAAAAGTGATGGATCAACGCCAAGTGCACTTGCCGCTCTAGGTGTTGCCCCTCCCCATGGAATCGTATTCATAATCCCCATGCCGACTCCGGCAATACCCGCTAAAATAATCGGACGAATGCCAAGCAGTGTAAATAGTGGAAGCATGGCTGTTGTTGTAATCATGTACGTTGTGGTTCCATCACCGTCAAGTGCGACAAGCATCGTCAGGACGGCTGTTCCGACAACAATTTTTAATGGATCGCCTTTGACGATCTTTAAAATTTTCGCCACCATTGGATCGAATAAACCTGCATCAATCATAATCCCGAAGTACAAAATGGCAAACATGATCATGACCGCCGTTGGTGCAACTTGCTGTACACCTTTGACAATCATGTCTGAAATTTCTGTAAAATGAAAACCTGCAATAAGAGCAAATGCAATCGGTGTTAATACCAATGCCGTTAAAACAGACATACGTTTCGTCATAATTAAAACCATAAATACAATCATCATAAGAAATCCTAAGATCGCTAACATTTCGTTCACCCCTTATGTTGTATACGCTTTCATTAAATGTTGGTATCCCATTTCCAACCCTTTCTGTCATGATATCTGACGCCTTAATTGAAGTAAATATTATGAATTTTAATTCTTTTTTGGTCGATAAATGCTTTTTGTTCATTTTGTGCAATTGTTGTTCTTTGTTGGTTCCATGAAAAAAGCGGTCTCATTTGACCGCTTTTTCTCCTTGTATAAATTGCTCATAACGCCTTAATTGATCTTCCATATAGACCTTTGCTTCTTTACTATTCATATAACGGCCTGTCCAGCCTTTTTGTTTTAACTGCTTTTTCCATGACTTCGTTTGCGTCATTTTTTGAAGAAGCTGATCCCATGCTCGAATGTCGTGCTGATTCATTTGCTTTGGTCCCATCACACCACGCCAATGAGAGAAAATGAGCGGAATCCCTTGTTCTTTCCAAGTGGGCACGTCTTTGAATCCTTCTAAACGCTGATTCGTTGTGGTCGCAACAAGCTTCAGTCTTTTCTTTTCATAATCGTGGCGAACCTCCGTAATGGTTGTAGTTGCCGCATCTACCTCATGGTCAATGAGTGCTTGGAATAAATCATCTGCACTGTCAAATTTTAAAAACTGAATGCGGTACGGATCTATCCCTGCCATTTCGGCAGCCCGTGCGAATGAGATTTGATCATCATTTCCAAAGTCCGGGGCAAACCCAATTTTTAAGGAATCCGGTTTCTTTTTTAGTGCGTGTAATAGCTCTTTTCCATTTGAGAAAGGAGAATCAACTGGCACTGCGACTACCTGCCACTCTTCCGCAAGAATAGCGAGCGGGGTAACATCATTCATGGTCACGTTACTGCTGCCCAGCAAATTACGGCTTAATAATAAGCTTGAATTTAAACTGATATAATTGGCATCTCGCTCCATCATATAGGTCCATCCTTTATCAACGGTTCCGCCTCTTTGATAAAGAATATGCACAGGCTCTTCCACTAGCTTTTCTTGTTCTAGCACGGTTTTCATCACTTGAGCTGTTTGGTCAAATCCGCCATCAGGTACACCTGATACCACAATATATAATGGGCTGTGCTCCAGAAAAGAATCTTTTGCTGTTTTTTCATTAAAGGTGAGCGTTGTACAAAGGCAGACCAAAATGAGTAAGAGTATTCCTTTTTTCATTTTTATGACTCCGTTTGTTTTTTGGCGGGATAATATTTTCGTTCTGGTCTACCAATGATTCCATACGCCAGCTCTGCCCGGCATTCTCCCGTTGTCACAAGATACTCTACGTATCGTCTTGCTGTTGTGCGTGATGCGCCCATTTTTTCTCCGAGTTCTTCCGCTGTAATTCCGTTCATCTCTGCTGCCATGAATGTTTTCACTTTGTCCAAAGTCAGTGAATTAATGCCTGTTGGCAAGTCTCGCTCATCCTTTTGTTGCGATTCTTCCTGTATTTGACCAAAAAACAGATCAATCATCGTTTGATTGACTTCCTCTTTTGAATTGATTAACTCTCTCTTCTCTTTATATTCGGTTAACACCTGCGTGAATTTTTGGGCGGTCACTGGTTTGATTAAATAATGAACGACTCCATAATGCAGGGCGTCTCTTAACAGCATCGTTTCCGTTGCAGCCGTGATAATGATCACATCCACTTCAGGATGGCGCTCTCTTAACAGCGGCAAAAGGTTCGTGCCGAGCTCATCAGGCATGTAGACATCAAGTAAAATGAGATCCACTTGTTCTTTTTGAAGTGCCTCCCACAGATCCTTTGCACTCTTTGCCTTGCCGGCCACTTGAAAGCCTTGTACCTTTTGTATATAAGATTCATGAATCGCAGCGATTCGAAAATCATCTTCCGCAATGAGTACCTTTATCACAACCTATTCCCCCTTTGTGCCTTTCGGTATGTAAACAGTGAAGATGGCACCGCCTTCTTTTTGGTTCGCAACTTCAATCCAGCCCCCAAGTTCATCTAGCACTTCTTTGACATTGGCAAGTCCATAACCTCGCCCTTCTCCCTTTGATGAATGTCCTCTTGTGAAAAGTTGTGAAATGGCTCCTTCATCTACACCGTCCCCTGAATCAGATACCTCTATGATAATATCAAATCCAATATCTGTGATGAACAAGCTGACTTCTCTTTTCTCTTTATTCAATACAGCCTCAAACGCATTGTCTACGAGATTGCCAATGATGGTAATAAAGTGAGATAAACTTAAATGGGCTGGGAGCGGCTCCAATGAACTATTTTCATCAATGTGAAAATGAACCTTTTTTTCAGATGCCTTTCCTAACTTCCCAAGTAAAATGGCTTGTATCTTCGGAGAGCGAATTTGTTTCATGAGTAAATCATGCTGGCGATTTTGAAGTGTATACTCTTCTTTAATTAACTCAATGGCTTCATCCACTTGTTTCAACTCAAGCAAGCCTAAAATAGCGTACAGCTTATTCGAAAATTCGTGTGTTTGTGCTCTAAGGTCTTCTGAATATTGACTGACCTCTGTCAATGTATCCAGCAGCTTTGTCAGCTCGGTTTTCTCCCTGAAGCTCACAATTCCTCCAAATACTCGATTGTCCTGCACCACTTTTTTGACATTTAGCACGAAGGTTTTATCATTGACGACTGATTCTATGTTAGGTTCAATCGTCTCTACCTTTAGATAGGAAAGAAGATTGGCATTTGGCAACACTTGATCAATATGAAGAGGCAGCGTTGAAGAGACGCGTAGCATCTGTTCAGCTGACGTATTCATCATCGTAATGGCACCTTTACGGTCAAATGCAATGATTCCCTCTTTAATCGCATGCAGCATCGCTTCTCTTTCTCGATATAATGAAGCAATTTCATGCGGTTCAAGCCCTAATATATCTTTTCGAATACTCCTTGTTAAAAAAATCGCTCCAAAAACCCCAGGCAAGAGCACAAGAAGGGCAATATAACTTAATTTGAATAGTTGATGAGCTGTCGCTTGGTCGATATCTCTTTTTAAGAATTCGACACTGACGGTCCCAATAATCTCTTCATGACTGCCAGTTTCTTTCATAATCGGAGCACTTCCTCTGACAACGATTTCACCATCAGAATCACCCGTTGATATGGAAGTTCCTCCAAATAGCAGTGTACTTCTTCCTTCCGACACACTGATGGTTTTCCCTACATCCTCATGATTCGTATGAAAAAGAACCTTTCCTTTTTGATTGGTGATAAAAATGGCATGCGCTCTTACTTGCTCCTTCATTTGCTCAAGCACAGCCTGTTCTTCATTTTGCGAATCTCCCGTGGCCACCGATGTTTTAATAGGCGGCATATAAGATATCGTTCTAGCAGTTTGCACCGCCAGCTGTTCAGCTTGGCTCTGCCTTTCTGATGTCTGCAAAAAACCAAAACAAATGGTCAATAAGGCAATAACAACAAGTAAAAGACCAATAATTAACCCCAAAATTTTTGTTTGTAAAGTGACTTTCCTTTTGCCCATCCTCACCGCCACAACCCCTAATTCAGTAGATTCACCCGAATAGACTCTAAGAAAATCATATCATTTTTTCTCATGAAGTTAAGAGAAAATTCACACAGACAAAAAAGGATGACTCAGTATTGAGTCATCCCTGTGTGCCTATTACGTGATGGATAAACCAGCACTTGCATAGCCTGCTACAGTATTCACTAAGGAAAGACCAGTAGCTGTTGCCGAGAATACGACAAGCAATCTTGTTTGCGGTGTGACTGGTACACTTAAACCAGTAGCGATACCGTTTGAAATAGCCCCTATCGTTAAAATACCGGTTAACGCCGGTGCCAATGTAACGCTCGCTACTTGAGTGAAGCTGTTATCTGGTGTTGGTGAAGCAAACAGACTAGCCGTCACAGTAATATTTGTGCCAACTAGAGAAAGGGCTGCAGTCGTGCTAAAATAGCCGGCAAATGACGTAATGGTTCCAGCTCTTGGAACGGAGAATGCCATGTTTAACAATGTTCCTGCTGCTCCGGTTAAATCAATGATTCCGCCTACAATACTGACACCTGTCGCCGAGTTACCGAATCCGACCAAGCTAGATGTTCCAACTAGACCGCCTGCGATTGTGGTTAAAACAGCTGGCGTACCAGATGCAAATGGAATAATCGCACTTGATCCTGTCACACCTGTTGCACCGGTTGCGCCCGTGGCTCCGGTTCCTGTAGCCCCTGTTGCACCGGTCGCTCCCGTGGCTCCGGTTACTCCGGTTGCTCCCGTGGCTCCGGTTACTCCGGTTGCTCCCGTGGCTCCGGTTACTCCGGTCGCTCCCGTATCTCCCGTGGCTCCTGTGGCTCCGGTTACTCCGGTTGCTCCCGTGGCTCCGGTAGCGCCAGTTGCTCCGGTTACTCCGGTCGCTCCCGTATCTCCCGTTACACCTGTGGCTCCGGTTACTCCAGTCGCTCCCGTATCTCCTGTTGCACCTGTAGCTCCGGTTACTCCGGTCGCTCCTGTATCTCCCGTTACACCTGTGGCTCCGGTTACTCCAGTCGCTCCCGTATCTCCCGTTGCGCCTGTCACACCTGCGGCTGCCAATAACGTATAATCTGGAGACGTATCTGGTGTGCCAGTTGGTGGTGCTGTATTTACGATATAAGTTCCACCTTCATATGTCACCACTTGACCTACTGTATAGGTTGGAGCTGTTGCTGGGTCAAATGCCAAAATACCAGCTAACCCTACTCCGGTTGCCCCGGTATCTCCCGTTGCTCCTGTGGCTCCGGTTACTCCGGTCGCTCCCGTATCTCCCGTTGCACCCGTGGCTCCGGTTACTCCGGTCGCTCCCGTATCTCCCGTTGCACCTGTAGCTCCGGTTACTCCAGTCGCTCCCGTTACACCTGTGGCTCCGGTTACTCCGGTCGCTCCCGTTACACCTGTGGCTCCGGTTACTCCGGTCGCTCCCGTATCTCCCGTTACACCTGTGGCTCCGGTTACTCCGGTCGCTCCCGTATCTCCCGTATCTCCCGTTACACCTGTGGCTCCGGTTACTCCAGTCGCTCCCGTATCTCCCGTTGCACCTGTGGCTCCGGTTACTCCAGTCGCTCCCGTATCTCCCGTATCTCCCGTTACACCTGTGGCTCCGGTTACTCCAGTCGCTCCCGTATCTCCCGTTGCACCTGTGGCTCCGGTTACTCCGGTCGCTCCTGTATCTCCCGTGGCGCCTGTCACACCTGCGGCTGCCAATAACGTATAATCTGGAGACGTATCTGGTGTGCCAGTTGGTGGCGCTGTATTTACGATATAAGTTCCACCTTCATATGTCACCACTTGACCTACTGGATAGGTTGGAGCTGTTGCTGGGTCAAATGCCAAAATACCAGCTAACCCTACTCCGGTTGCCCCGGTATCTCCCGTTGCTCCTGTGGCTCCGGTTACTCCGGTCGCTCCTGTATCTCCCGTAGCGCCCGTGGCTCCGGTTACTCCAGTCGCTCCCGTATCTCCCGTTACACCTGTGGCTCCGGTTACTCCAGTCGCTCCCGTATCTCCCGTTACTCCTGTGGCTCCGGTTACTCCGGTCGCTCCCGTATCTCCCGTTGCACCGGTCGCTCCCGTATCTCCCGTTGCACCGGTCGCTCCCGTATCTCCCGTTGCACCGGTCGCTCCGATTGCTCCTGTCGCTCCTGTATCTCCCGTTGCACCCGTGGCTCCTGTTCCTGTTGCCCCTGTGGCACCCGTATCTCCTGTGGCTCCGGTCGCTCCAGTAGCACCTGTATCTCCAGTAGCGCCGGTCGCTCCTGTTCCTGTTGCCCCTGTGGCACCCGTATCTCCTGTGGCTCCGGTCGCTCCGGTTGCGCCTGTATCTCCAGTAGCGCCAGTCGCTCCTGTTCCTGTTGCTCCTGTGGCACCCGTATCTCCTGTGGCTCCGGTCGCTCCAGTTGCGCCTGTATCTCCTGTTGCTCCTGTTCCTGTTGCTCCGGTTGCACCCGTATCTCCTGTCGCACCCGCAGCGGCTAGAAGCGTATAATCTGGTGATGTATCCGGTGTACCCGTTGGTGATGCTGTGTTTGCAAGATACGTTCCACCTTCATATGTCACTACTTGACCCAATGGATATCCTGGTGCCGCTGCCGCATCAAAAGGAACGACTCCAGTTAGACCTACACCAGTGGCTCCTGTTGCACCCGTCGGACCTGGATCTCCGGTGACACCTGTTGGTCCTGTACCTGTTGCGCCCGCAGCTGCTAAAAGCGTATAATCCGGCGATGTATCAGGCGTACCTGTTGGTGGTGCTGAATTTACCACATACGTACTGCCATCATATGTCACCACTTGACCTACTGGATACGCCGGGGCTACCGCTGGATCAAATGCTACAATCCCTGTTAACCCAACGCCTGTTGGGCCTTGTGGACCTGCCGGGCCGGCTGGACCCGCTGGGCCTACTGGACCCACTGGACCCGCCGGACCTGCTGGGCCTCTCCTTCCTCTTCCCCCTGGCGGTCCTTGAATGACACACACACAAGGATCTTTTCCACAGCATGGATTTTTTACTGGTTTCCTTGGTTTGTCTGATTTACCTTTCTTACAACTATCACATTCCCAGCCATCATCCTTATACGCATCATACCAGCTTCCTTTTTGGTAGTGGTCTGTCGAATGAGTTGGGTATATCTTTCCGCATTGTCTACATTTTCTCATAGAATCACCCCCATCCATCGTATTCATCATGATCGATAAAGGTGTATGTACAATTTTATTTTTATCAAAAAATTTGAAAGGTCTTGCACTCTGCGTGCAAGGACCTCTCTCCATCGTTAAAATGTCATCGTCATTTTTAAATCTTTTCCTACCATACTATATTCAATATCCGCTGGACGGATCGCCTTTTTTAGTTTTTTCACACCTTCTCCTTCAAAAAAAGTAGGTGCATCTTTCCCTCCGATTAATAAAGGTGCCATATAGATAACAGCTTCGTTCACAAGTGATGCTTCTAAAAATGACGCACTCACACTGCCCCTGCCTCTACAAGCACTGACATCACAGAGCGCTTCTTCAACAGGTGTAACACATCCTGAAGATCTGTCCGGTGTTCTCCGCTTGTGACAAATACTTGATGACCTTTTTGTATCAACTGTTGATACTTTTGATGATCATAATCTTGTGATGTACAAATTATGGTTTCTGCCCTATGATCTGTTAAGCATTTGGCATGAAGCGGTATCCTTAATGTTGAATCTAAAATGACACGAATGGGCTGATGGTTGAATGAATCCTTTACAATTAAGCCGGCATCATCTTGAATAATCGTTTCCACTCCTGTCAGCACCGCATCTACTTCTTGACGTAAGCGCTGCACTTCTGTTCTCGCTTCTATTCCAGTGATCCATTTGCTTTCTTGATCAGCCGTGGCAATTTTCCCATCTATCGAAATAGCTGATTTTAAGATGACATAAGGAAGGTTTGTTTGCATCAAATGAAAAAAAGGAGCATTTAAACGATCTGCTTCGTGTTTACATATACCTTGCTCCACTTCAATTCCAGCCTTTTTCAAAAAGGCAATTCCTTTACCTGCAACAACCGGATTCGGATCTTGGGTGGCAATCAGCACTTTCTTCACTCCACTTTTGATGATCGCTTCGGTGCAAGGGCCTGTTTTTCCGTGATGTGTACAAGGTTCGAGTGTCACATACATGTCAGCTCCCTTCGCCTTTTCTCCTGCCATTTGTAGCGCATGAATTTCAGCATGAGGCTCGCCAGCCTTCATGTGCGCACCAATCCCAACGATCTCACCGCTCTGAACAATCACTGCACCAACAAGCGGATTGGGTGAGGTTTGTCCTTTCATCGCCTTCGCGTTGGCAATCGCCAGCTTCATATAAAAAACATCGTCTTTCATCTCGGGCTCCTTTCTTCTCTCAAGGGAAAGAACTCCTTCAGAAAATGAAGGAGTTCTATTCTCATGTGCTATACTTTCTCAAGCCGTTTCTTTTCAGATCGATCATAGTAAGGCAAGGAATAAAACAGTTTATATGATGCTCGTTGTTTACAAAAACAGCATTTGCGACATTCATATTTATTAATGAGGAGCACATGCGGACAATTGAGTACAGTCAGACCTTTTTTCATATGTTCCTTGCAAACACTTATCATGAGAATCCCCCGCTTACATTCTTTTTCTTAATGAGAGATTACTTCTTTCGGAAATTGTTCAAATAAGCGCAGTACTTCCGTATGTGTGCCATCTTCTCGAATATGATAAATACCACCGTCATATGAGCTTGCATACACATCATTTCCTAGTTGTCTAATAGCACTAATGCCATTCTTAGCAATTCGAATCGGACCTGTATTGACATCTAGCTCTGGATTCCAGACCACAATATACCCCCAATAGTCTCCGCTCACAATATAGCCAGAGTCTGTCACAGTGATGGATTTAATGGAATATTGATGCTCGTTGTGCTGATTTAAAATTCTGCCTGTATGCAAATCAAACAATCGGACGTTTTTATCACGGCTGACAATGGCAATACGATCTCTTTTGCTATCAATAAATACATCATTTAACAGCTCTGTCGCCCCGATATATTCTGCTGTTAAGGACAAACTCTTTTTATCGAGAAGACAGATGGTTCCTTCAACTGCCGCTGTGATGATATGATCTCCTTCTACCTTTAATGCTTTGACCGCGCAATCATGTGCTTTAGAACGGCCGATTTCCTTTA
Source organism: Bacillus sp. FS02 (assembly GCF_024398395.1). Lineage (NCBI taxonomy): Bacteria > Bacillati > Bacillota > Bacilli > Caryophanales > Bacillaceae > Bacillus > Bacillus sp. FS02. The sequence continues at coordinate 1,155,967 of NZ_CP074101.1, forward strand.
AGTGTTCAGTCGAAATGACATGCACATAACCGCCATAAGTGCCGATATAAAATTGACGATCCTCCTCATGGAAATACACACTATTGACAGGACCTGTGTTGAGATCAAAAGAGACCATTTGCTGCAATGACTCGTGTACAATATGCACCTGACTCGCATGATCGCCCCATGCATAATAGCTTCCATCCCGTGCAACAGCCACTCCATTTGTGAGAACACCTGTTGATTTTGCGATTTCGATTCCATTCTTTCTGAATTTTCCGTCATCTGATGCAGTGATAATATCACCCGCTTCAGTCAACGCAATATCATTAATAGAAGGTGTCGCCAATTCCTGCTCATCAGAGATCACTTTTCCTTCTTGAATGGACCATTCACAATACGTTTTCCCAAAGCTGGCTCCTAAAATGGCTTGCTCGTCTTCTGTCCAAACAAGCGAGCGCTCCCATTGATATTTATGAGGCAGCAGCGTATCAATTAAATCACCGGTTTCATAATTCCACAGCTTAATTAGATGGTCATAACCCGCTGTAAGCAAGTAGTTACCGCTCGGTGAAAAATTCACACGTTTCACACCTTGTAAATGAGCTTTAATGATTTTTTTCTCCTGTAATGTAGCGGCATCATAAATGATGACCGTGCCATCGTCTCTACCAAGGGCGAATACTTCTTTTTGATTGCTGCCGCTGATGGTATCCAGCTCATAATCAAACGGTCCAATTTCACCTACAATTTCTCCTGTTTCATAGAGCCATACAAGGACATAGCCATCGTCACCAGTTGTATAAGCTTTATCCTCATGAATCCATACAGCTAATACATCCTTGCTATGTCCATGGAATTCTCTTAAAATGGCTCCCGTTTCAATATCCCAAACTAAGCATCTTCTGTCTCTGGACACCGATACAAGAAGCGTATCCTGCTTTGCAAATGCGACAGCTTCCACATCATCCGCATGACCATATAGCGTACGAATTCTTGTATGTGTGCCAGTATCATATAATTGAATGGTATAGTCTGACGATGCACTCGCTAAATACGTGCCATTTTCCGAAAGGGATAAAGAGTTGATGATATGCTCGTGACTGCCAATGAATGTTCCTTCTCCCGTGGCACGGTCCCATTTATAAATACAGCGGTCATAGCCGCCTGTGTAGACAATTTGGTCATGCTGAGTTGATAAAACGGATGTAATCGGTCCTCTATGCATGGTTTTACACTCCCACCTTTATATGTTGTTTTTGACGAGTAACTACACGAAAACCAGTAAATCGAAAAACAGGGTCTGGGTGTTTCCCGTGTCTTCTTGCGACTCTGCATAAATCTCCGCCTCTTGCGAAGGAGCCACCTTTTAAAATGTAGTAATCACTGCCGAGTGTCTCGGTTAAATCATCTACAACCTCAATCCCGCCTTCATATATGTGATACTTGGTGTTGACCCATTCTTCGACATTGCCACCCATATCATATAGTCCAAATAGAGATCTTCCTTTTTCGTAATGACGGACAGGTGTCGTTTTTTCAATATTTGATTCGTGTGTATTACAGTAAGAGGGGTTAAACTCATCTCCCCAAGGATATTGATGTCTCGTATTGCCCCGGGCAGCATATTCCCATTCTTCCTCAGTAGGGATCGATACCTCATATCCAAGCTTCCCGCTCAGCCACTGACAAAATGAGAAAGCTTCCTCGATGTCCATGCCCCAAGCTGGATGGTCTTTTCCCCCGCCAAGCTCTAGGTTCGTCAAGCTCTCTGGATAAGGCTTTCCTGTCTCGTCGCAATAGCTTTGATACCATTCATTGGTGACGACCGTATCTGAGATGAAAAATTCGCTCATATACGGCTGATAAGATGGAAATTCTTTGTACAGCCATTTTTGAAATTTTTTCTCACGGCCATAGGCTGGATTCAGAAGTTTGTCCTTCCAAAATTCTGATGCCTTTTTCATATCTTCTTCATTACTTCCAATCGTCGCATAGCCGCTTGGGATTTGAATCCAATTGATATCAGGTTTCACGCTTTTCTCCCGCCTTCTTTAAATAAACTCATCTACTGATTAATTAATTTCTTCTCATCGACCATATGCCCTGATGCTGCTTTTGCCTTTAAATACGCCTCATTATAGAGAGAGGCTTCTACCGTATGATCAAACCGTAAAACCGGAAGACCGTAAGCAGCAATGGAATCGACTTTATCTGGATTATTGGTTAAAAGATGCAATGGTTTCCCTTTGTTTAAATAGTGCAAGACAGCCGCTGCTTCCTCGTAATGCCGATCATCATCTCCGCATCCGATCAACCTGTTCGCCTCAAATGTATCCAGTTTCATTTCCTGTAATTTATACGTGAAGGCTTTGGCCATTAGCCCAATAGAGCGCCCTTCTTGATTGGCCATATACACAAGCATGCCTTTTCCGTAATCGGTGATTTTTTTTAGCGATGATGCAAGCTGTGGACCGCAATCACATTTCAGTGACCCAAACACATCCCCTGTTTGGCAGACACTATGAATTCGCACAAGCGGCGGCACTTCATTTTCAAAGTCGCCAAAAAGGAGACAAGAGGAAAATGTTTGCTGCTCGGTACTCATTTGTACAATAGACTCAACCGTTGGCGTTGTATCAGCTTCTACAGACGCAAAGGCATACCATGTAAACTGCACTTCTTCATGTTCAATAGAGATCGGCAGGTTCACTGGCCCCACGAGCAAATAGTGTTTTTCTTGAAATGTAAAATGATGAATCATTGATTGTAGTTCAGCTACAAACTTGTTCATTTGTCTCCCCCTATTCATCACTGCACCCCATTGAACTCTCTCAGCGCAGTGATGGCGTGATGAATATGTGTATGCACTCCCTTTGCACCCTGAGCACCGGTTCCAGCTAGAATCATGGCTCAGGAGAAATTTCCTGTCATACTGGCTGAATAGATGTGCGATGCCAATCATCCATCAGTACCTTTCATAAAGACTCTTTTTAGACTGTCACTTGTCCAGTACAAAGGAGCAGAAATCGAGCTTCATACGCTGTATTCTCTGTAAGAGAGCAACACCATTTGATGATTCTTGAATGGAAACTGACATGCTCTTTCTCTAAAAGAATATCTCTGCTAGCTTCGAGTTGCTTTCTCCTTTACTAGAAGCTCTGGTCCTTCAAATGCACGTCATCCGGTTGTACCCTTTGATTGGATGAATAGTCCGTACTTCAATTCAACTACATTGATTGAAGCATGAAACCCGCCTAGGTATGCACCAAGAACCATCACATCAAACATCGCGTTTATCCTCCTTTGCACTAGATTTTGACAGCAATGACATGATGCTGGCTGATCCCAGCCTTCGCTTGTAATGGTGTAATCGAAACGAGCTCAAGTCCTGATGTACAAATCTTTTCTCCAAGCTGAGTATCTGAGAATGAAAAATGGAAGCGTCCATCTTCTCCGATTAAGCCTGTTTTCCACTCTTCTCCCCATACAACAAGGGAAAAGACACCACCTTCATGAAGCAGCGAGGAAATCTGCTTTAAGTATCGTTCGTGGTCATCAGGGTGCTGATGGTGAAAGCAGCCATGATCTAAAATCAGATCAAACGTCAGCTCGCGCCCTTGATCCATTGACCAGGACATAAAATCTTGATGATAAAAATGGACAGGAACCTCTTTTCTTTTCTTTAATCCTTGCCATTCCTTATGTTCATAAAGATCAATGCCGGTATATGCCGACAGTCCTTGTAAATGTTCAAGAGCCCTGCCGTTCCCGCAGCCGATATCCAGCACAGAAGCAAGTGCATCCTTTTCCCTGGAACGCCATGCCTTGAGAGACATCACAGCAGCGTCTGTTAATGATGGATCAGTAGACCACATATCTGTTCTTTGCTCATAGTGTTCTTGAAAAGCCATGCGCATCTTCTCTAAATACAACCCGCTGTCTTCATGATACAAAGCCTTTTTCATCACGTGACCTCCTTCAATTCACAATCACCTTTCCTAACAAAGGTGGTTTTCAAGCAAAAAGCCTTATGATAAAATGAAAGATGGATTTTTTAGGAAATCTGTTTTCTGAAAAAGGAGAGAAGCATCCCACATGTCACTCTTCTTTTTCAGCACTCATCTTCACATACAACCACAGCCATTCAACTGTTACAGCGCCTCAGTTTGTTATACATTTTCTTCATATGGATTCACCTCCTTAACAGCGATAAGAAAGCGCTTTCTTTATGATGATCCTCTGAATACCTTGAACAATATCATTGAGAAATAGGCATAGTAGAAAGACGAATCTACCATTCTAAGCTATCTTTCATCTATTCTTTTTTGTCTAATAGATATTTCTTCAGTATCGCTCTGCCTCAGAAGCGCTCTCCCTTAGGTCTTAATGCATCATCATTTACCGAATTGATCCTGAAATCCACCCATCAAAAATTTAACAACTAATTCCATAATAACTTGATTAAGCCAAATATATTGTTTTTAGATTATTTTGTCAACAAATTATTTCCTAAACATTAGAATGATTTTCTAATTGAAAATACAGGTATATTTCGTGGTTTTTTGACCTTAAAACACTTATTTCTACACAAAAATACAACTTAAACCAATAGAACTAAGAAATTTATCTACTAAATTACACAAGATTTTTATTTCATTTTGAAATAAAAATAAAGATATCATAATTATTTCCCGAATGGTTTTTTGTGATATTTTCACTACTTTTTTCATTTTTTTGACGGTATCCTTTGCTATTTCTATATTTTCAATTAGACATTTTACTGTTTATCCCAATTTTTCAACCTTTCTTATTATAGTGAAAAAGACAGATGGTAGATTTTAATTATCGCAGCATGAAAAAAAGCCCCTTACAAAAGTAAGAGGCTTTTTACGATGGCGTTTATGCCCAATTTTTCACTTTTTCATGGTCAGTCACAAAGAGAAGAACTTTTCCTTCGTCTAAATGTTCTTCAAATGTCTCAGCTTCTTCTTTTGAGAAACCAATTTCGTGAATCTTATTGCGGAGTTCATCTCCCTTTTTGCTAAAGATGTTTCCAACCGCATGCTTGAGTCCAACTTCTTTTGGACCTATCGTATTGGCATCTGCGTTGCTTGCAATACGCTCAGTTCGATCATCGTCATGGGACAGAACATAAATGTCCTCTCTTGCAACACCGAGTTGTTTTAATTGCTCCACATCTCTTTGAAGTGTTTCATCATTTGAATACTCTCTTACAACAGGTTTCATTTATTATTCCTCCTTTAACGTCTTACGAATCTTTTACCCGTCACTTTTGTCATTAAACCTTCCTCCAGCACATCCATTTTTACTCTGTGAACTTAGTGCGTCTATGGACTTATTTTTGACAAAAAGACTGTGAATATGACTAAATTTTCTGAAAAATTGTATTCATTCCTTGTCATTTGTTGTACAATTCTTATACTGGAGGCTAGAAATGGGGTGGAGCTGATGTATTATTTTTCAGCTGAGCAGCAGTTTAATGCATGGGTTGTCAGTGATTTGGTGAAACAGCTTTTTCAAAAATGGAATCCTGAAGAATCAAAAGCAAAGCCGCTTACTTTGTTTGCTGAACAGCACTTTCACATCTGCATCGATTATCTCTTTTCTATTATTATTAACATTGGAGATATCGAGTCAATCGAACAAGATCCACAAGACCTGTTGTCCTCATATTTAAATATCCTTTTTCCTTTTGTGACGCACGATATGATGAAAGCCTCCATGCAAAATGCAAATGAATATTTATTAAAAGAACGTGATGCGGATGAGTATCAACTGTTTGGTTGTCTCCCGCCGCTCCTTTCTGTCTCTCTTCAAAAAAAGTAGTCCCCTTCTTTTAGATGGTGGCTGCTTTTTTGTATGTGCTTGGAAAAGACCGTATGTTTTGAACGAAAAGAAGCATCATGTTAATGTAAATCTAGGTTGCAAGTGAAAGGGAGGATTTGACATGAGTCAACAAAAACAAATTCAATTAGTAAAACGTCCAAAAGGGTTACCTACTAAAGATGTTTTTCATTTTGAAACAGTTGATATACCAACGCCGCAAGATGGCGAAGTCTTGATTCAAACGAAATATGTGTCTGTAGATCCTTACATGAGAGGACGAATGCAAGATACAAAATCCTATACACCTCCGTTTAAACTCAATGAAGTGATCCAGGGTGGAGTGGTCGGAGAAGTCGTCGAGTCCAAATCTCCTCAATTTGAGAAAGGTGATTTTGTACTTGGATTCCTTGGCTGGCAGGAATATTCTACTGCCAAAGCAGAGTCTCTGACAAAAATTGATCCATCCATTGCGCCGTTATCTTATTACTTAGGGATTTTGGGCATGCCAGGACAAACAGCCTATTTTGGACTTCTTGCGATTGGTCAGCCAAAAGAAGGCGAAACGGTTGTCATTTCTGGAGCCGCAGGTGCCGTTGGTTCTGTTGTCGGACAGATTGCTAAAATCAAAGGTGCCCACGTCGTTGGAATTGCCGGATCTGATGATAAGCTAGCTTATTTAAAAGAACTGGGCTTTGATGAAACCATTAATTATAAAACAACAAATGATTTAGATGACGCTATTGCAAAAGCCTGTCCAAACGGTGTCGATGTGTATTTTGACAATGTGGGCGGCGAAATCTCTGATGCTGTGATGAATCATTTGAACCGTTTTGCACGTATTCCAGTCTGCGGCGCCATTTCTTCTTATAACATTAGTGCAAACGAAGACATTGGCCCTCGTGTGCAAACAAAACTCATTAAAACAAGTGCATTGATGCAGGGCTTCATTGTTGGCAACTATTCAGATCGTTTTGGAGAGGCAGCGAAGGATCTCGCACAATGGGTAAAAGAAGATAAACTCACATATAAAGAAACAATCATTGAAGGCTTTGACAACATTCCTGATGCATTCCTTGGACTATTCAAAGGGGAAAATGTCGGAAAACAACTTGTCAAAATTTCATAACAAAAAAGGACCCTGCCAATAATGGAGGGTCCTTTTCTTATGCCTGCTTGGGCGCAAGGTGCAGCTGGCCTTGCTTATACACAATTTCTTCAAGCGAAAGATTCAGCTTTTTCGCCATTTTTTTCAACATTGATTGCTCTTGAGGTGTGACAAGACTGATGACTGCGCCTTCTTTTCCTGCGCGTCCGGTTCTGCCTGAACGGTGGATGTAGCCCTCTTCATTTGGCATATCTGCATGAATCACATATGGCAGATCATCAATATCGATTCCTCTTGCTGCAATATCTGTTGCAAGAAGGAGCGGGAATTCACGCTGTTCAAATGATTTTAAGATCACAGCACGCTCAGCTTTTTTTGCTTCACTGTGAAGCACACCAAGGTCGACATGGTGATACGCTAATTTTTCTGCATAAATGCTCAAATTCGTAATATCTCGCACAAAGACAAGCGCCTGCATGTCCTCAAGCCGTGATAGCTTTTGCAGCAGTTTCACTTTGTCACGCTGATCACATAACAGATAATAGTGACCCACTTTCTGTGCTTCTTCCTCGCTTCTAGCAATTTTCAATACTTCTGGTTCAGATGTCATTTCTTTGATCAGCTGAACGGTTTCTTCTTTCAATGTTGCAGAAAAACAAAGGATTTGTCTTTCTTTTAATGTGGACTTAATGATCCCTTGGATCGTTTTCATATGCTCTGGGACAAGAAGCTGGTCTGCCTCGTCTAACACGATCGTTTTCACTTCATGCATTTTCAGTTTCTTGATTTTGATTAACTCTTGTACGCGACCCGGTGTCGCCACCACGATATTCGGGTGTTTTTTTAGCTTTTCCTGCTGCTTCTTGATATTTGCCCCGCCTATTAAGGAAATAGCTTTGATGTCTGAACCTTGTTTGAATTCTTGCACGACATCAAAAATTTGCATCACAAGCTCTCTTGAAGGTGCCAAGATTAAGACTTGCGGGTGTTTGATACTCACATCAATTTTATTTAAAAGCGGCAGAACATACGCAAGGGTCTTCCCTGTTCCAGTCGGTGATTCTGCGATCACATCGCGTTTTTCCGTAATCCACTCTGCTGTTTGTTCTTGTATCGCTGTTGGCTTCTCAAAGCCAGCCGCTTCAAAGTTCTTTTGAATAAATGGCTTTGCTTCTTTCAAAAATGCCCAATTTTCCGTCATGTTGATCTCCTTTATCCTCATTCAATCTATCCTTAAGTATCTCAAAATCAGCTTTGAAACGCAATTTTTCTTTTGATGCTTTTATCGAGCCGGACAGTTCGATATAATCATGAGAGGCACTAGCCGTTTTGAATCTATTTGAGGTGTAAAAAATGATATTATCTGTTAAAGATTTAAGTCATGGCTTTGGCGACAGAGCCATTTTCCACGAAGTCTCCTTCCGTTTATTAAAAGGCGAGCATGTCGGCTTGATCGGCGCCAACGGTGAAGGAAAGTCAACGTTTATGAATATTATTACTGGCAAGCTTGAGCCAGATGCAGGAAAGGTCGAATGGGCAAAAAATGTCCGTGTCGGCTACCTCGATCAGCATACCGTGCTTGAAAAAGGAAGAACCATTCGTGAAGTCCTTCAAGATGCCTTCCATTATTTATTCTCAATGGAAACCGCAATGAATGACATTTACGAAAAAATGGGTGAAGCAGATCCTGATGAGCTAGAAAAGCTTTTAGAAGAAGTAGGCGTCATTCAGGATGCCCTGACGAACAATGATTTTTATATCATTGATTCCAAGGTAGAGGAAATTGCAAGAGGTCTTGGGTTAACAGATCTCGGGCTGGATCGTGATGTGACAGAGCTGAGCGGCGGACAGCGGACAAAAGTACTGCTTGCGAAATTGCTGTTAGAGAAGCCTGAAATTCTTCTTCTTGACGAGCCGACCAACTATTTAGATGAACAGCATATTGAGTGGCTGAAGCGCTATTTGCAGGAATATGAAAATGCATTTATCCTCATTTCACATGATATCCCGTTCCTAAACAGTGTCATTAACTTGATTTATCATGTCGAAAATCAAGAACTCACGCGATACGTTGGTGATTATGATCAATTTAAACAAGTATACGAAGTGAAAAAGCAGCAGCTAGAAGCAGCGTATAAAAGGCAGCAGCAAGAAGTGGCTGAACTAAAGGATTTTGTCGCAAGAAACAAAGCACGTGTCAGCACTCGAAATATGGCGATGTCTCGTCAAAAGAAACTGGATAAGATGGATATGATTGAACTGGCGGCCGAAAAGCCAAAACCAGAATTCCACTTTAAACCGGCACGTACGTCTGGGAAACTGATTTTTGAAACGAAAGATTTAGTCATCGGTTATGATGAACCGCTCTCCCGCCCATTGAATTTGAAAATGGAACGTGGTCAAAAAATTGCGTTATACGGTGCCAACGGTATCGGAAAAACGACACTGCTCCGAAGCTTGCTTGGAGAAATCTCCCCCATTTCTGGTGAGGTGGAACGCGGAGAATTCCTGCATATTGGTTACTTTGAACAAGAAGTAAAAGAGCAAAACAGCAACACTTGTATCGAAGAGGTGTGGAGCACCTTCCCATCGTACACACAATATGAAGTCAGAGCCGCCCTTGCCAAATGCGGTTTAACGACAAAACATATTGAAAGCCGTGTGTCTGTTTTAAGTGGTGGTGAAAAAGCGAAGGTCCGCCTTTGCAAGCTCATTAACGAAGAAACCAATTTGCTTGTTCTCGATGAGCCGACAAACCACTTGGATGTCGATGCAAAAGAAGAATTAAAGCGCGCATTAAAAGAATATAAAGGCAGCGTCCTATTGATTTCCCACGAACCTGAATTTTATCAAGATGTGGCCACTGAAACTTGGAATTGCGAATCCTGGACAACAAAAGTATTATAACGACAAAAAAGCCTTATATCGTTTGCAGATATAAGGCTTTTTTCTATTAATGACCTGCCTGGATATTCACCAAATGCTTACGGCCAAGAAGCAGGATGACCAATCCTAAGAGAACAACAGCCGCCCCTACATAATAAGGGGTGCTTGCTGTGTAAGTTTCAGCGAGTACTCCTGCAATCCAAGGCGCAATCGCACCACCAATAAATCGTACAGCACTGTATGAGGATGATGCAATTGAACGCTCAACAGGAGCTGATCCCATCACAGCCGTCGTCAGCACCGTATTGATCATGCCGAGAATTCCCCCAGCAATGACAATACCGCAAATGACCACGACCACATGTGATGTCCATATTCCAATGCCGAATAAAATCACAGCAAACGAAGCGAAGAGAACAACAAGAGCTGTTAATGTACCCAATTTGCGATGAATGACCGGCGCTGAGAAGACAGATGTCACAGCCAAAAATAATCCCCATCCAAAAAAGACATAGCCAAGACCATGCTCATCAAGATGAAGCACAAATGGCGAATAAGCTAGAAGAACAAAGAATCCAAAGTTATATAAGAAAGCAGCAGATGCCATCGTTAAAAGCCCCTTATATTTCAAGGCTCCAACAGCTTCAAATAACTTCACCTTTTTCTGCGGCTTTTGCATCGGTGGAAGCATAAACGTAATGGCTAAAAGAGCAACGAGCATTAACACTGCCACACCAAAGAATGGCCCGCGCCAAGAGATCGTCCCAAGCTCTCCGCCAAGCAGCGGTCCAACCGAAATCCCAAGACCTAGTGCAGCCTCGTATAAAATAATGGCCTTCGCACTTCCTCCAACAGACACGCCGACAATGACAGAGAGAGCCGTTGAAATGAATAAGGCATTCCCAATGCCCCATCCGCCTCTAAAGCCGATTAATTCATTAATCGTTGAAGAGGTACCCCCTAAAGCAGAAAAGACAATAATAAAAATAAGTCCGATTAATAACGTCCATTTCGCACCAATCCGACTAGAAATAAAACCGGTAAAAAACATCACAAAGCCAGTCACAAGTAAGTAGCTCGTAAACAAAAGAGAGACCTGACTTGGAGATGCATCTAATTGTGATGCAATGGCTGGCAAAATCGGGTCTACAAGCCCTATGCCCATAAATGAAATCACACAAGCAAAGGCCACCGCCCAGACGGCCTTTGGCTGTCTAAGCAGACTTGTACGCTGTTTCAATACTTCTTCTTCCTTCATTCCATCAGAACCTTTCCTACAGTTGTTTAACAAAATAAAATAAACACGCTAAGGTGTTTATTTTTGTAATTGCTCAATGGCATGAGCCGCTCTTTCTTTCATCATTTCAAGATCCTTTTTAAAGGATTGAATCGTTTCTAGCTTTTTTGTAATCAATTGATGCTGCACAGTCAGCTGCGCATCAATATCTAACAGTTTCTCTAATCGTTCCTTCGGGTCAAGAGATAACAGGTAGCCTTCTTTATTCAGCTCAAGCTGTTTTCCTATTTCCATAAACGACTGAAGCTCTTGTAAAGAAAAGCCAAGTACTTCTTTGGCCTGCATCACTTTCTCCAGTTCTTCCATGTCATCCTCTGAGTAAAGTCTGACTCCGCCCTCTGTCCGCTTTGGTGCTGATAATAAACCAATCTCTTCATAGAAACGAATGGTCCGTTTCGTCAGACCGCTTCTTTTCGCCACTTGATCAATTTTCATCCATTCCATCACCAGTGCCTCCTGCTCATCAATTCATGTTTTATTATACACCTTTGTGACCTTAACGTAAACGTTAATGTTTGATCACTTGATTTCTATTGTGGTTTGATGCAGAATAAATAGGAATAATTACGTTTTAAAGGAGGTACCCTATGCGTTCATTTCCATCCAAAAAAGAACGACACGCACAATTCGGTTCTGTCCCGCCAAGCGCTAGAACAAAACCTTGTCAAAAAGAGGACATGATAGACATCCAACAAACCGAACAGGACTTTTATTTTGATCTTGAACAGGTCGGAATTTGCCGTGTGTCGTACCCTGTAAATATTTTGTCTAAAACGACTCCACAGCACCAAACCGCTTCCGCTGATTTTACGTTGAGTACATATTTGCCAGCTCATCAAAAAGGCATTCATATGAGCCGTCTCACCGAGCAGCTTCACTCATTTTATGAGAGCGGAAAGCCGGTTGATGTGGATTCCTTAAAAGAATTGACAGCACAGCTTGCCAAGCATATGAATCAGCCATCTGCCTCGATTCAAGTTTCCTTTCCGTGGTACATGGAAAAAAAGAGTCCCATCAGCGGAAAGTCCGGTTTGATGCATGCAGACGTGCAATACGACATCCACTTTCATGAAGAAAACGGATGGATTTGTCATATTGGCTGCACTGCTCAGGTGACAACGTTATGTCCTTGTTCAAAAGAAATCAGTGAATACGGCGCACATAATCAGCGCGGCACTGTATCGATTCAGGTAGAGCTGTTTGAACAAGGTCAACTCCCTGATGACATGAAAGCAGATCTACTGCAGATCATCGAGTCTAATGCGAGTGCGCCTCTTTACCCTGTACTCAAAAGACCAGATGAAAAACAAGTGACAGAAGAGGCCTATGAAAATCCACGTTTTGTAGAGGATGTTGCGAGATTAATTGCAGCAGAGCTATATGAACAAAACTGGATCAAAGGCTTTCAAATTGAGTGTCGAAATGAAGAATCCATTCATCAGCACGATGCTTATGCCAAATGTTCTTATCAAAAAAAACTGTAGAATGTCTCTACAGTTTTTTTGCCAACCTTTATTTTTCATTACTTTCTAATTCTTCAATCATCATCGACAGTTCTGTCCAGCGATCCATCGCTTGTTCTAATTCTTCAGCGACGGCTTTTTGCTTGTCCATCAGCTCTTGAATTTTCCCAAAATCACTGCCAGCCTCTGCAATGCTGGCTTCGAGCTGCTGGTGTTTGTCCTCTAGTGCTTGTATCCGATCTTCAATCCCATCCCATTCAAGCTGGTCCTTATAGGATAGTTTTTTCCTCTTTTTCGGTGCAGCTTCTACTTGTTTTTCAGCTGGTTTTGTCTCTGTCCGCTTCTGTTCTTTTTCTTGCTCCATGTAATCGCTGTAAGCACCTTGGAAGTGTGAAATACGTCCATTTCCTTCAAACACAAGCAGACGATGGACGACTCGGTCTAAGAAATAACGATCATGCGACACGGTGATGACTACGCCTGGGAACTGCTCCAAATAATCCTCTAAAATGCTCAGTGTCTCTGTATCCAAGTCGTTCGTCGGCTCATCTAAAAAGAGAACATTCGGCTCTTCCATCAAAACCTTCAATAAATACAATCTGCGGCGCTCTCCCCCTGACAGCTTGCGGATAAACGTGCGCTGCATGGATCTAGGGAATAAAAATCGCTCCAACATCTGCTCTGCTGTCACAATGACGCCATCTGCCGTTTTGACAATTTCAGCTGTTTCTTTAATGTAATCAATGATATTCAGCTCTTCATTCATTTCGTTATGGTCCTGCGTGTAATAGCCAATGCGAACTGTTTGTCCAATGGTCAATTGTCCATTCGTCGGTTCTATTTTTACCCGCCAGGCAATTGAGTAAAGTCGTTTTGCCCACTCCATTCGGTCCGATAAATCCGATACGATCCCTGGCACGACTAAATCGCTGAACTGGTCCACAAGGGTTTGACCAGCAAATGTGATGCTGATCTCTTCTGCCTCAATCACTTGTTTTCCAAGCCGGTGAGAACCGATCGCAAAATCAAGCTCTCCCTTTGCATCAGGTCCCTTTTGATCCTTCAGCTCTTCCACTCTGCCGATACGTGCTTTTTGCTTTGTTGTTCGAGCCTTTGCCCCTCTTCTCAGCCATGCAAGCTCACGTCTAAGCAGGTTTTGACGTTTCGTTTCTTTTACTTGAGCTTCTGCTTCTCGTTCCGCTCTTTTTTCTAAAAAGACTTCATAATTTCCTTTATATGTGTAAAGCTGCCCCTGATTTAATTCATAAATCCGATTAGCGACGCGGTTTAAGAAATAACGATCATGGGTTACAAGAATGACAGCCCGCTGTATTGACTCAAATATCCTTCAAGCCATTCAATGGTTGCGTTGTCTAGATGGTTTGTCGGCTCATCTAAAATCAGCAAACCCGCAGGCTGGATTAAGTTTTTGGCGATCGCCACACGCTTTTTCTGTCCGCCTGATAACGCATGAACAGAACGGCTCACATCTTTGACACCAAGCTTTGTCAAAATCGTTTTCGCCGAAAGGTTCGCATCCCATGCGTCGTCCTGATCCATTTTATTTTGCATACGCATAAGCGCTTCTTGTTTTGCCTCGTTTTGTGGATCATGCTCTAAATCAGCCAGCGCCTGTTCATAGGCTTTCATCGTTTGAATCATCGGTGCTGTTCCTGAAAAAATATAGTCGAGAATCGTTTCATCTCCGCTCATTTCAGGATCTTGCTCAAGAAATTCGATATCAAGTGTCCCTGCCTTTGTAATGTCGCCTTCCTCAAATGATTCAAGTCCTGCAATGACTTTTAAAAGCGTTGACTTCCCTGTTCCATTAGGTCCAATTAACCCGATGCGTTCCTTTGGTTCTATATGAAAAGAGATATGATCAAACAGCGTTTTTTCGCCATAGGTTTTATATAATCCTTCTACATTCAATAAACTCATTTTATCAGCCCTTACATAGATTCTTCCTTTATTTTAAATCAGCCAGTAGCAGAAAACTAGTTTTAAAAAAACCCGCTGCTGAAAAGAATGTTTCCTTTTGATGCTCGATACACTATGAAGAGGTGATCTAAAGATGATAACCATTAGTTTATGTATGATTGTGAAAAATGAAGATGAGGTTTTGGCTGACTGCCTGTCTTCTGTTCAAGACATTGTAGATGAGATGATCATTGTTGATACAGGATCAACGGATCAAACAAAGGACATTGCTCACTCCTTTTCAGCAAAGGTACTCGACTTTGAATGGGTCCAGCATTTTGCAAAAGCACGCAATTTCGCTTTTTCCCATGCGACAAAAGAGTATATCTTATGGCTGGATGCCGACGATGTCCTACTTGAAGAGGACCGTCAAAAACTGCTTCAGCTCAAACAGACGCTTGATCCCGCAGTAGATGCCGTCTCGATGTTTTACCACGTTGGATTTAGTGAGGACGGTCAGGTGAATTTTAAATATAGAAGAAATCGGCTCGTCAAGCGTGCCTTGAACTTTCAGTGGTATGGGGCCGTTCATGAATTCCTTCAAGTGTATGGCAACATTTTTCCCGCTGATATCGCCGTCACCCATCAAAAGCGTAAGAAAACAACCGCCGGAGAGCCTGGACGCAATCTGCGCATTTATGAAAACATGCTTGCAAAAGGCGAAGAGATGACACCTCGTGATCTCTTTTACTTCGCCAATGAATTACGAGATAACAAGCAGCATGTGAAGGCGATTCGCTTTTATCACAAATTTTTAGCCACAAAACAATGCTGGATTGAGGATGAAATTCGCACATGCCAAAATTTAGCTGACTGCTATTATGCAGTCGGTTTTGAGGAAGCCGCCTTATCCTCCTTATTGCGATCCTTCTTATATGATCAGCCCCGTCCAGAATTTTGCTGCCGGATTGGGGATCATTTCAAAGCACAAAATAAACACAAAGCAGCGATCTATTGGTATGAGCAGGCACTGAAGGCACCTGAAATCGAAACAGCCTTTACACTGACACAATATAAAACATGGTATCCTCACCTTCAGCTTTGCTATTGTTATTATCAGCTCGGTGATTTGGCTCAAGCGAAAACCCATCATCTTGCATCCTCAGCCCATTACCCAACACATCCGAGTGTGCTGTACAATGAAAAAATATTTGCTGAAGAAACGTAAATCTCCTGTTATCACATCCGCCTGTCAATGACGGCGGATGTCTTTTGATACACATTAGACTTTTGTGACATTTAACACTTTAGTGATTTAAAGCGTTTTTCAGCCAATTGACTAAATTGTCATTTACGCATATACTAACATTCGTCTTACGAAAAGATTTATCCATTAGGAGGTCAACATGAGTTCTTTATTTAGAAAAAAGTCTCTCGATCAGCTCATGCTTGAAAGTCAAACGAAGCGGCTGAGCCGTTCTTTGAATACATTTGATTTAATCTTGCTTGGCATTGGCTGTGTGGTCGGGACTGGAATTTTTGTGATAACGGGGGTTGCGGCTGCGAAAGATGCGGGACCTGCGATTATTATATCTTTTATTTTGGCTGCGATCGCATGCGCCCTTGCTGCTTTTTGCTACGCTGAATTTTCCTCGTCCATTCCAGTGTCAGGAAGTGTCTATACGTATTCTTACGCAACACTTGGAGAATTCCTCGCCTTTTTAATGGGCTGGGACTTAATGCTTGAATATGTTGTTGCGCTCTCTGCTGTGGCAAGCGGATGGTCATCCTATTTTCAATCACTGCTCAGTGGATTTGGTCTGCACATACCGAAGGCTTTATCGGCTGCACCCGGAGCCGCTGATGGGGCCATCTTTAACCTGCCAGGCGCACTCATTATTTTACTCATTACCTTTATTGTCTCAAGAGGCGTAAAAGAGAGCACGAAGCTGAATAACATCATTGTGCTCATCAAAATTGCCATTGTCCTCCTCTTTATCATTTCAGGCTTTGCTTACGTTAAACCTGAAAATTGGACACCTTTTATGCCAATGGGCTTCCATGGCGTGATTGCAGGAGCGGCAACTGTCTTTTTTGCTTACCTTGGATTTGATGCAATCGCTAATGCATCAGAAGAAGTCAAAAACCCGCAAAAAGCGATGCCAATCGGAATTATTGGCGCGCTCGGTGTTTGTACAATTTTATACATCGGGGTGTCCTTTGTCTTAACCGGCATGGTTCACTATACGAAACTGAATGTCAGTGACCCTGTCGCTTTTGCTTTACAAGTGGTTGGACTGAATAGTGTCGCTGGTATTATATCGGCAGGTGCTATTATTGGGATTACGACCGTGTTAATTGCACTTGTCTACGCTCAGGTTCGTTTAACCTTTGCCATGAGCCGAGATGGACTCATGCCAAAAATCTTTTCAAACGTTCATCCAAAATCGAAGACACCGGTTGCCAACACTTGGCTGACAGGCGCTGTTGCGGCATGTATCGTTGGTTTCGTCAACTTATCAACACTTGCTAATTTAGTCAGCATCGGTACACTTGCGGCCTTTACGGTGATCTCGATCGCTGTGATCATACTCCGGAAAAAACATCCGAATATGAAAACAGCGTTTAAAGTACCCTTTGTTCCTGTTCTTCCCATCATTAGTGCGGTCATTTGTATGATCTTGGCTGCCACACTGAAATGGGAGACATGGCGAGCCTTCCTCATCTGGGTAGCCATTGGTGTCGTTGTGTATTTTACCTACGCAAGACGCAAAAGCCATCTGAATCAAACACAATAGAAAAGAGACACGGGGAATCCCGGTCTCTTTTTTGTTTAAATCACACTGTTTTTCACTGAATTCGAGTCCACCATATCTGGATCGAATACGCTTGAAATCGGAATGACAAGCGGTGAACAATCTCCATTGTCCTCACCAAAACCTTGGTTCAATTTCATCGAGAGAAAATAATCGATCTGCTGATAAGGTCCTAGCGTCAGTGATGCCCCCGATCCATTGCATTGATTTTAAAAGCACCGACATTGACGACTGAGGGTGAGAATAACATCACACATCACTTCCTTGGAATAGGTTTAGCTGCTGGCGAAAAAGAGGCAGGTGAGTCCACTTGATCTCGATCATCTACATGGCTCTTTGTTCCGACAAAACCGCTGGCATCTCCAAAATTCTGTCCGTACCCCTGATTTTTTTTATCTGAGTTTTGCCACTCTGCTAACAAATTTTGTCCGACATTCACCGCCGAGGCATTTTCAAAGGAATTAATTTTTAACATGAAAATATTAATATTGATATACGGAGTTGGTTGAACCACAGATAAACCTCCTTTTTATAGGTATATGCGAGCACCCATCAAGTATGTTAACAGGAGGTCTTCACATGGACTTCGAAAAAATGAAGCAGTGGATGGACATTGCCCAGCAAATGCATGGAGATGATTTTTGGAAAATGATATTCGATGATGAGCAAAGATCTCCCTTTATGGCAAATGGTCCGTCTCCCTTTACATTCTCGCAGCAAGATCAGCGAGGAACAGATGCATCGTTTCCACCAGTCGACATTGTGGAAACCCCTACTGAATTTCAGTACTTAATTTATTTGCCTGGCTACCGGAAGGAAGATGTTCAGGTGCTGTCATATGGTGAATATTTAGTTGTAAAAGGACAGCGTTTTTCCTTTTTTAACGAACAGGATTTTCGCCAAAAACAAGGAAAGTATGGTCCGTTTGAAAGAAAAATTCGGCTCCCAGATATGATTCTTGGTCAAATGAATGCGGCTTTTAAAGACGGCGTGCTATATATTCGGTTGCAAAAAGATGAAGGAAAAGCAACTGCGATTATCATAGATGACGAATATTGATACTGACTGCGTCTATTAGATCACGATCATCAATCGTTTCAATCGGCAAGATCGTGATCACGCCATCGGCATTTTGTTCACCAAAACCATTGTTTCTTTTGATCGTCGAGCAGTGATTTCGTACGATCGTCGAACCGAATGTCATCGAGGACCCTGTACCAATCGTATTCGTCTTCATATGGGTAATCTGAATGCGTGTAGGCAGCATGCACTTCTCCCCTTTCATGTATCTCTATAAGTATATACCGGGCAGCTTTTCCATAGACTAGAGCAAGGCGAAAGAAAAGGTTGTGGTCCACTTGAAACATTTCATTCAATCACTCTTTAAAAAAACCGAAGCCAGTCCATCCCTCTCTGTCGTCGAGCTGGAAAAAAGACTCACCGCTCTTGAGCAGAAAATGTCTGCACCTGCTCCGCCTGTCTCGGAGGATACGCACATTCACATTGAATCACTGCATGTGGACAAAATTGACTACCATTTAGAGTTTGGTGAGCTTTCCATTGATCAGCTTAAAGGCAGACTCAACATTGGAGCTACCTATTACACGCCAAAGGACCCGCACCTCAAAAAGGCAGCTTCAGTACCGAAGCCAAAAGAAACAAAAACACCAAAAGTCTCCATTCGATCAAAGTCTTCATCTCAGCACGACCGGAAGCCAGAAATAAACCGCAAGCACAATCGCTACAATACTGATCACATTTAGCCAAAAGCCAGCCTTGACCATATCAGATATTTTCAGCACATCTGCACTAAAGACAGCCGCATTTGGCGGTGTGGAAATTGGCAACATAAACGCACATGAGGAAGCTAACGCAGCCGCAGCCATTAAGCCGTACGGCTCCATGCCAATTGCAAGTCCAAGCCCTACTGTAATTGGAATGATCATGTTCGCAACTGCTGTATTAGACATAATTTCGGTCATAAATAAAATTGAAGCCGTTAAAATAATTAGCAGCATGAGGTAAGACAGCCCATTTAAATGCTGTAAATTTTCCCCGATCCATCCTGTTAGATTCGTTTCCGCAAATCCTGTAGCGAGCGAAAGCCCGCCTCCAAACAAAAGCAAAAGCCCCCATGGCAACTGCTTCATATCCTGCCATTCTAGTATTCTCTCTCCATTTGTCGCTGGAATGAGAAATAACAGCATCGCCCCAAAGATTGCGATCGACGTATCCGAGACAGGAAGCCCGCCAAACAAAAAGATCTTAAAGATCCATAAAAAAGCCGTCATAAGAAAAATAGCAAAAACCCATTTTTCTTCTTGTTTCATTTTGCCTAAATCCTCTAAACCCTTCCGTATAAACGCTGCTCCCATTTCCCCTGTGTGCTCTACCTTGAACTGTATCTTGGTCAAATACAGAAATAAGAGAATAAGCAGAACAGCCGCCACCGGAAAACCAAACAAAAACCATTCAAAAAACATAATTTCTCGATCTAACAGCTTTTTTGACATCGCCGCAAAAACAGCATTTGGCACAGACCCAACGAGTGTCGCCAGTCCGCCAATAGAGGCTGAATAAGCGACCGATAATAGGATGCTTTTACTGAATCGGTCAAGAGATGCACCAGACAAAATATCGTTCGCCTTCACCTCTTTAATCACAGCCAGTGCCACCGGCAGCATCATCAGTGCTGTGGCTGCGTTTGAAATCCACATAGATAGAAAAGCCGTTGCCATCATAACCCCTAATACAATTAGGTCACTTCTTGTACCAATGATGTTTAAAATATGTAAGGCCATTCTTCTATGTAAATTCCATTTTTCAATGGCGATGGCAATCATAAATCCGCCCATGTACATAAAAACAATCGGGTCTCCATAAGCTCTTGATGTTTGCTCCATCGATAGCCCGCCAAGTGTTGGCAAAAGGATGATGGGCAATAAAGAGGTCGCCGGTATAGGCAAAGCTTCTGTGACCCACCATGTCGCAGTCCAAGCCGTAACGCCCAGTACCACTCTCGCTGCATAGGTCAATTCACTTTCTGGAATGAGCAAAAAAATAAGCAAAAAGAAGATTGGTCCAAGAACAAGTCCAGTTAGATTCACTTTTTTATAAACGATCTCAATTCCTCCTTCATGAAAACGCTTTTAATTTTTTCTAATTTTTCACATTCGATGATCACATAAAAAATCCTTTAAATCATAAGAAAAAATGAAGAGATTCTTCAGCAGCAACTGTGTCTTGATTCATATTTCCACTTCATGTCTTGGTCTATTTTCATAGGAGAAACTATACAAATCCTACACAGTAACTGTAAACTATAGAGGATCTAATCAAAAATTGAGGTGTTTTCATTGTATACAGATCAACGAAAATCATTTTGGAAACAGAAAAAAGTCATCATTCCCCTTCTTAGCATCATCGTGATTGCTGCTGCTCTCTTTTTCTTAAAAGATTCGCTTTTCTCAAAAGAAAAAGAGGCGCTGAAAGCCGCTGAATCCTTTACGAAACATCTGGAGAAAAAAGAATTCACGAAACTAGCAGATGAGGTCACAAGCGGCTCTCTGAAAGCCAGTGACTTTTCTAAAAAACAACTTGCCGAAAAATACGATAAGATCTTTAGCGGCATTGGTGCAAGTGATCTAAACGTCTCAAACGTCAACGTAGAAAAACAGGACAAAGGAAATGGGTATCAATTCACCTATGATGTCACGATGAAAACGTCACTTGGAAAACTGAATAAACTCTCTTACAAGGGCGTTCTCTCCGAAGAGGATAACAAGTGGAAAGTAGACTGGAAACCAAATCTCATCTTCCCGCAAATGGAAACGGGTGACACCATCAAAGTGACAACGGATCCTGCGGTACGCGGAAATATTGTAGATCGAAAAGGGCGCACGTTAGCCGAAACAACTGGTGGACACGCACTTGGCATCATCCCTGGAAAGCTCGGGACAGGTACGGAAAAAGAAAGCAACATCAAAAAAATCAGCAGCGCTTTTGATATAGATGAAGAGCTGATTCAAAATCAGCTGAAACAAGCATGGGTCACAGATGACACATTTGTCCCGCTAAAGTCTATGTTAGAGCAAAAGCCGATTCCAAAAGACATAAATGGCGTCACCTATCAAACGAAGGAAATGCGCTACTATCCATATAACGAAGCCGCTGCTCATCTGACAGGCTATGTGGGAAAAGCAAATGCGGATGATATCAAAAGAAATCCAGCTTTAAAGGCGGATCAAATCATCGGCAAAACCGGCCTTGAATTCACATTTGACAAGAACTTAAGAGGACAAGATGGCGGAAGCATCCTCATTATCCATGATGAAACAGGTATTGAAGAAACATTACAAAAAACAGACCGAAAAGACGGAAAAACAGTCAAGCTGACCATTGATGCATCTTTACAGAAAAAAGCCTATCAACAGCTGAAAGGTGAAAAAGGGGCTGTCACCATTATGAACCCATCATCAGGTGATTTATTAGCGCTTGTTAGCACCCCTTCTTACGATGTCAATTTAATGACCAACGGGATCACGCCTAAACAATATCAAGCATACAGTGAAAATCCTGATCTCCCATTCCAAGCTCGATATGCGAGCAGATATGCACCAGGATCTACATTCAAAACCATTACAGCAGCGATTGGACTGGAAACAGGTGTCACAAAACCTAATAAAGTGCGCACCATTCATGGACTGAAATGGCAGAAGGATCAATCATGGGGAAATTATCGCATTACACGGGTTCATGACAAAGAACAAGTCAATATGGTCGATGCCCTCGTGTACTCAGATAATATTTATTTTGGACAGGAAGCCCTTGAAATCGGCAAAGATACTTACGAGAAAAAAGTGAAAACATTTGGGTTTGGTGATGATTTAAACATGCCGTTCACAATGAAACCGGCACAAGTGTCTAACGACGGGATCCAATCAGACATCTTACTCGCCGACTCAGCATATGGCCAAGGAGAATTACTCATGTCTCCAATTGAACAAGTACATGCCTATTCTCCATTTGCAACAGGAGGAAAGCTTGTGTACCCTCGAGTCATTCAGGATGAAAAAACAGCATCACCAAAACAGATTATCAAAGAAGATACAGCAAATACGGTGAAGGACGCACTGACTCAAGTCGTCACCAATTCAAACGGAACCGCTCACTCGTTGCAAATAAAAGGGGCTGATATAGCCGCTAAAACGGGAACAGCGGAACTAAAGAGCAAACAAGGTGCGACAGACGGTACTGAAAATGGATTTTTACTTGCGTTTAATCCTAAAAAAGAAGATTACGTCCTCGTCGGCATGATTGAAGGTGTAAAAAACCGTGGAGGCAGTGGACTTGTCATTCAAAAAATGAAGCCTGTCATCGCTTCTTTCTATAAATAACCCTTAAGGGACACACGCTCCATCAAGCGCATGTGTCTCTTTTTTTCTAAATCATGACAATTTGCTATTGTTTTATAGTTCACCTTATGAATAAAATGAGGAGAATGAAAAAAGAAACAAGTTGAATGAAAGGAGGAAGTCTCATTGGCTCTTGCTGCTCAAACAAAGGATAAACCTCAAAAAGCGGTCACCGGTTCAACGGTTTATCCTATTTTATTGATTATTGGTATTTGCCATATGCTCAACGACACATTGCAAGCCGTGATTCCTGCCATGTTCCCTATTTTAGAACGCTCAATGGGGCTGACCTTTACTCAATTAGGGCTAATCGCCTTTACATTAAATATGGTCTCCTCTGTCATGCAGCCTGCGATCGGGTGGTACACAGATAAACGGCCGATGCCCTATGCACTGCCTATCGCATTATTTTCAAGTGCTGTCGGCATTCTCGGCCTTGCGTTTGCGCCGTCATTTGCGACCATCCTACTGTGCGTCGTCTTTATTGGACTCGGCTCTGCGATTTTCCATCCAGAGGGCTCACGGGTTGCCAACATGGCAGCTGGTCCTAGACGCGGTCTTGCTCAATCCATCTATCAAGTCGGTGGAAATACAGGTCAAGCCTTTGCTCCGCTAATCGCTGCATTCATGCTCGTCCCGCTCGGTCAGCCTGGAGTCGCTTGGTTTACGATCGTTGGAATGGTGGCTGTAGGTTTCCTTCTCTATATTTCGAGATGGTACGCAAGAAAGCTTCAAACCATTCGAGCACAAGCGAAAAAAGCGCCTGCAAAAGCAGCAAGATCTGAACTTCACCGCAAGTCAGCGCTCACAGCACTTGGCATTATCGTCTTTCTTATTTTCGCGCGTTCTTGGTATGGAAATGCGATCTCGAATTTCTATGCGTTTTATGCGATTGAACAATATGGTTTGACGATTAAAGAATCACAAACTTATATTTTCTTATTTCTTATATTGGGTGCGATTGGGACATTTTTAGGCGGGCCGCTTGCAGACCGCTTCGGCAAGAAAACCGTCATTTTAATTTCCTTATTAGCATCCTTTCCGCTTGCCATGCTTCTCCCATTTGCCGGACCAGTTTTTGCTTATGTTTTACTTGGACTCATTGGGATCATTCTGACCTCAAGCTTCTCTGTCACCGTGGTCTATGCCCAAGAACTATTTCCCGGGAAAATTGGCACAATGTCTGGTTTAACTGTTGGGCTTGCGTTTGGTATGGGAGCGATTGGATCCGTTGCCCTCGGCTCATTAATTGATGCAGTCGGTTTAACGCCTACCATGATTGGTGTCGCCTTTTTACCGATATTAGGCATCCTAGCCTTCTTACTGCCAAGCGATCAGACCATAGCGAAATGGAATGAATCATAAAAGGTAAAAACCGCTCAATAAATGAGCGGTTTTTTCATATCTCATAAAAATGCGTGTCCGGAACATGCTTCTTTGCAATAAACCCCTGCTGAAAGTCTGGAAAGACCTTTTGCACCTGTTTAATTTTCAGATGAATCAAATCCGCATACGGAATATACAAATGATCCACAAGAGTGTGTTCTGTCATATAGTAATACCAGTTCAGATTAAAGGTATTTTCATCAATGATCGTAAAGGCAGAAAAATGATAGAACAGCAGTGGACATTCGTCGAGATACATATCTCCTTTCACAACGGAGAGCTTATAGTTTTCAATATTCCAAATCGCTGCATTGGCACCTTTAGATGCCACCACATGGACACCCTCAAAATCATCGACCCATCTTTCAACATACCGCTGATCACCATATGTCTTTTTTTCCGTATCCATTTCTACTGTACAGTGCGCAATGCAGTTCTCTTTCCACTGCGTCACAGCCCGTTTGGCCACATCTGTGTTTCGACAGCCTACAAACCCAGTATTAAAACGGCCGGATAATTCATAAAAGTGATAGAATCGCTTGGAATTCATATGATCTGTCAAAAATACATGAGCGAGTGGATTTTCTGCAAATATCGCCTCTGGATCATGATAAAAATACAAATCCGTATCCAAATGAGCGAGATAATCTGCATCAGAGGACTCAAGAATTTTGAGTAGAAACGCAGGCTTAAGCGTCCAGCAATACTCGTGGAACGTACGATCCGCCTTTGCTTTTCGCAGCGAATCATCTTCCACATCTTCAAGCTGTTCATATTGGACATGTGGATGAGGAAATTGACTTAACACCTTGTAAGCCAAAGGATCAGCACATAAGACAGAAAGTTTGTATGATTGAGCCGTCTGTTCAAGTGAATGAATCAGCGCCAGCAGCTTAAATACATGGGTATTCGACACAATGGTTGTGAAATGATAGGATGCCATCTACAACACATCCACTTGGAACAAATCAACATGCAGCAGCTCTTTTGTGAGCCCTTGAATGGCTTCTGCCAGCACCGTGCATCCATGTTCCTGCTTGGCAAGCTGGGCCGTCTCTGACAGCTTTTTCAAAGGGAAATGCTTTGCCGTCAGCACGTCCTTTTGATCACGTTTAATGCCCACATTCCGCTCTGTGATCATATGAAGCAGCTCCAAAAAATAAGCGAGCAGATCATCATATGCTGCATTCTTACGCAGCTGGCGAATGTCTTTCACGATATCATTTGTCACGGTATGAGAAAATGGTCCAGAGAAAGCCAAATGAACATCAATCGAATCAATATTGTTGTACTTCTCGCACATATACAAAATGTTATATTTGATGTCATCGAATGACGTTAAATTACTTGGATGTTCCTGATGCACACTTAAAATATCCTCACGCAGCTCAAATGAGAGGCCAAGCTGATGCAGACGAATGCCTAAATCATAATCCTCAAACCCGTATCGAACGATTTTTTCATCAAACATCCCTAGTTCCATGACATGCTTTCGCTTGACGGAAGAGTTATTTGTGATAAAAAATCGCCACGGCAATTGATAAGAACTTAAATCATAGTCGTACGTGTTTAAAATGTCTTTCAGAATATCAATAAATTCGGACTGCAAGTCGAAGCTTCTCTCTAGAAATGCTCCGTTTTTTATTTCCTCCATCGACACAAGAGACGTTTTGTCTTTCATTTTCCGCTGATACAGTCCTTGTTTTTTTAATCGCTTCACATGATCTTTATCAAAACCGGTGTAAAAATAACGGTAGATTCGCTTCCAGCATACACCGCAAATGACACGGTCCTCATGATCAGCATGTGCCTCTGCGTGCTTTTGAATAAATTGGGGCTCTGCCAGCATATCGCTGTCATGGAATATTAAGAGGTCTCCCTCTGCCTCACGAATGGCATGATTGCGCCCCTTGGCAATTCCTTGATTGACAGGAATACGCACCTTTTTGAATGGAAAGTTCACCTCAATGTTTTCGAGCATTTCCATCGTGCCGTCCGTTGACCCATTATCAGCGACAATGACCTCAAATGGAATATCGGTTTCCTGAAGCGTTAAGGAAAAGAGGCTCCCTTCTAAACGCTCTTTCGCATTATAACTCGGAATAATGACGCTGACCTTCGGCTTTTCATTCATGCGCCATCCTCCTCCAGTTTGGCATAGCCGTTAAACATCGGATTGACTTGTTCTACCGATTCAATCACATGACGCAGCACTTCCCGATAGGCTTCTTGGAAAAATGGCAAGTCATCTCTTCCTTTTTCATGGATTTGCTGCATATCATCTTTGCTTAAGATCCGAAATCCGCTGAAATGATAACAAATGAGCGGGCTCCCATCCTCAAGCAAAATACGTCCATTCTCTTCCTGATAAGAATGCTGGCCATAATTCCAGTGACCAATATTCACACCCTTTGTTTGAATATCTTCTACTTTTTCAAACAGCATCGGCATATGATCCAAATACCCTTGATCGCCAAATTTCCCCTCTCCAGGCGCATTCTTGCATTCTTTTAGACATTCTTCTTTCCACCAGCTCAGGCACTTCCGGCCGGCTTCATCTCCTTTAAAATGGAGGAATCCTGAATTATAGCGCCCTAAAAGTTTCTGAAGCATCTTCACTTCCTCTGGATCAAAGCTTGGAATGACAATATCCCCTCTTGAAAGAAGCACAGAGACATCAGGCTGGTTTTCAAAAATCACTTGCGGACTCTCATAAAAGAACAAATCCGCATCAAGATACGTCACTTCCTCCGCCTGGTCCTGCTTAAATAGCCACTCTATCCAAATCGGTTTTAATGTCCAACAATATTCCGAATCATTTCGTTCCTTTTTGATTTCTAACAGCTCTGGCGTTTCAAGATCACGTACATGAACAAGATCGACATGCGGGAAATTCATTTGATGAAGCAAATCAAATGCAGCATCATCCATACATAACGTCTTGATGACAGCATCATCTTCTACTTGCTTCAACGATAAGAAAAACGCAATGGCTTGATAAAGTCTTCCACTTGATAGAACCGTACAATATATGCTGTTCATCTGTTTACACCTCTATTTTTGAAAGAATTCGCGGTACCATTCAATTGTCTTTTCTAACCCTTCATCAATGGAGTAATCAGGCTTCCAATCAAGCAGCTTTCTCGCCTTTTCTGCTGATAAATATTGATGCTTAATCTCATGCGTTCCTTGATTCAAAATACGAGGTTTTAGTTCACTGCTCATTGCCTTTAAGATTTTATCAACGAGCTCAAGCACGGTCAGCTGAATTTCATTACTAAAGTTAAATGCTTCTCCTGCAAGCCCTTTTTCCTCCATTTTTTCAGCTAGCAGTAAATAAGCCTTGACCGCATCTTCAATATAGAAATAATCACGGATAAAGGTACCGTCACTTCTAATTTCTGGCGCCTTTCCCTCTAATACCAGCTGGATGGTTTGCGGAATGATTCGGTTAAAATTCAAATCTCCGCCTCCGTATAAATTACCGCAGCGCGTAATACAAACCGGAAGACCATATGTGTTGTAGTACGTGTGAGAAATTAAATCTGCACAGCTTTTTGACACATCATATGGGTGCTTGCCGTTAAGCGGCATGTCTTCATCATAAGGAAGCTGTTCTTGATCTCCGTATGCTTTATCACTTGATGCCACGATCACTCGTTTGATGAGCGGCTGCCTTCTGCACGCCTCCAGCACATTCCATGTCCCTAAAATATTGGCTTCAAATGTAGAGACCGGGTGCCGATTTGCGACCCCAACAATCGCTTGGGCAGCCAAATGAAAGACCGTATCAATCTCATATTCTCCTAACGCACGTTCTATCGTCTGCATGTCCTCCAGTGCGCCTTGGACGACATTCATCTTTTCAAATTGACTGCCTTGATATAAGTTCGATCTTGGCACCTGATCACGTACAAGCCCTGTTACGTTTGCCCCTTGATCTATCAATTCCTTGACGAGGTAACTCCCTAACAATCCCGTACACCCAGTCACAAATACGTTTTTCCCATTCCAAAATCCGCTCATGCTGTCACCAAACCTTCCATGGTTGTTTTCCTTCAGTCCACATGCCGTTGATTTCTTTCAAGTTTTTATACGTATCAATTGCTGTCCAAAATCCGTGGTGCTCATAGACTGCAAGCTCGCCATCATTCGCCAAGTTCTGAAGAGGCTCTGCTTCGAACACACATTGATCATCATCTGTTAAATAATCAAAAACCTTTGGAGACAACACAAAAAATCCTCCATTGATCATCCCGATACTGTCTGTCTTCTCAGAGAAGGATTGTGCCATCCCGTTATACACCTTCAGCGTGCCGTACTGTGATGTCTTTTCAATTCCTGTGACAGTGGCAGCTGCTCCAAGCTCTTGATGGCGCTTGAGCAAATGAAACATATTGATATTGGCAAGTCCGTCACCGTACGTCATCATAAATGTCTCATCACCAATATAATCCTGTACCTGCTTTAACCGCCCGCCTGTCATCGTATTCTCACCCGTATCTAAAAAGGTGATTTTCCAATTCTCCGAATTCCCTAAAAGCTTCATTTCCCCTGTCGACATATCCAGCTGCATGCTGTGATGCCGCCAGTCGTAGTTGAGAAAATACTCTTTGATTTTCTCTCCTTTATATCCAAGCAATAAGATAAACTCGTCTACACCGTAATACTGATAGATTTTCATAATATGCCATAGAATAGGCCGATCTCCGATCATAGCAAGTGGTTTAGGAAGCGCTTGTGTGACCTCACTCATTCTCGTTCCCTTTCCTCCGCAGAGAATGACTGCTTTCATCTTCTCCCCTCATCTCTCTATGAAAATTTTTGATTGAAAACCCTATCTTCATGCGGAAAATCAGTACATGTACCCTTATACTTTGTCCGACATCAGGTTTTGAATCTACTCTATTCATATGTCGGAATAAGAGAGGGTGCCACCTAGCATTTAACTATTTTTACAAACAAAAAAGAGCGAGATTTGCATTCTCGCTCTTTCAAAGTTTAAATTGTATATTTTCAGGGTAGATGGTATGATAAACATGTGCATAAACAGCACAAACAGACTCTTTCGATAAAGAGACTACTAGATTGAATGAACTCAAGTGGCAGCTTGCTTCATTCTTAATATGAATCACGGAGGTGAATTCCCATGGCACAAAATGTACTTTGTGAAGTGAACTCTTGCCGTTTTTGGGCTGACAACAGCTGTACAGCCTCTACAATTAAAATTGGTAAAAGCACAATGACTGACGTGACTCGCAATGCTGAAACGGATTGCGAAACATTTGAAACAAAATAATACATGATTTTCTGAGATGAAGGAACTGGCAGGTTCCTTCTTTTCTTTTATCATTCTATCAAGAATGATAATTATTATCAAGCGTTTTTCACGAAACATTTCTCGGGAAATAATGACACGATATTTCTCCATTCGTTGACGATTTTCACTCCTTTTTCTATACTCAACATATCCAAAGAAGAAAAAGTGGTGACCAATCAGTGGATTTTACGATACGATTTCTATCATTCTATGTCGTTGAAATAGAAGGCAAAGAGGAACAAGCAAATAAACGGTTTAAACATTATCAAACATTAGACCAAGAAGAATTTGAACAAAGTGAGCTGAAGGACTTTCTAGACGGTGAGCTTAAAAAAATCGTCAAACGAAAAGTGGACAGACACCCTAAGTCTGAGCAAGTACCGACTAAAATTGGCCGATTTATTGTCGAACCCGGGCATGAACTCGATTCAAATCCAAACTACAATTTATTTCATCAGACGAGATTTGCAGATACAAAAGAAGTATTTAACGAATGCAGTGAACAATTTGTTCGCACCTATTTAGATACAAGTGCTGTAAGAGGCGGCGTGTTTTTGGTTGCATCTGCGGCTCCTAAAAAGTATTTCGATGACTCTTTTGTCTTTATCATGAAATGCGATTTTGAACAGAAAGTCGCTTCTATTGCTGATACATCTACCTTGATCAAAAAAGTAGAAATGGCGATTACAACAAAAAACATGAAATCGATTCAATACCCGTTTATGCCAGAAGAGGGCATGACAGAGGAAGCCGAAGTGAAAATTCACCAATCCTCACACGCTCGTTATTTTGAAGACTTTCTGAAATTCGTCGAATACGGGAATCGATGCCTGAAATCATGAAATCACAGGTCATGAATATGGTGCAGGAACATGTATTTGAAACATTTCAGGATGAAAGTGAAGAATTAAAACAATTTGAAGAGGACCTTGAAATATGGGAAGCAAGTGAAAAACGGGAGATTCGGGAAACACTCGATACAGAACAGGTCACGCTAGCAGCTTCTCATATTGTGGAACAAACCCCTGATATCACGATGAAGATGCGTCTAGGCGAAACAGAAATTAAAGGACTTTTAGCCGACTTCGGCCACTCGATTCATATCGCAAAGGTCAACAATCGATATGTCGTGCTCGTTGAAGCAGATCAAATTGTATTTGAAAAAGGAAGCACACCTGTTGAATTCCATAAACCCAATGGATTGAAAGAGGTCGTCAGCCAACTCACGCAAAAAGCCTATGATTCAGACTTAGAATAAGAGAATATGACTGCCTCCTGCGATCAGCTGCATGAGGCAGTTTTTTATATAACGCTTTATTTTTTACACTGCACTAGAAGAAACATGCTACCCGCTTCTTATCCACATGCTGACGAGCATTAAGCTTATGATAAGCATCAGCCAAAAGACGCTGTTTGTTCCGAAAAACTGGATCAACGTATACCCACACAAAGGTCCTAAAGCAGCCCCCATATCTTGAACAAAAGAATAGCTGGCGAGAAAGCGGTTCTTATCTGTTTGAGCAGAAGCTTTTTGAAAGGCAAGTGTATCGGTGAACGTTGTGACTATTGTTGCCATCAGCTGCATCAAAAGCAGCATCAATAGGAACCAGCCGCTTACCTTCAGCATGATCACAAGAAAACTGAGCCCTCCAAATGAAAGAAACATCCAGCTTAACATTCGTTCCTTCATCACAAGACGATCAAACCATTTACCCGTTCTCGGTGCGAGAAATGGTTCCCATCCCCACCTGAGCGCTTGAATAACACCGCTTAAAGCCGAAGCTCCGATGACAAAGCCAAACAAAGTCAATTCATCTTGGTCAATCTTTGCTTCAATGACATGACTCAGCGTGGATGCGAATAAACCTTGGATGATCAGTGCGATCAGCATGCCTGTTATCAGTACTTTTACCACATCTCGTGTCAACCACTTCTGTTTGATGCCATGATACACCTGCGTGCCTTCTCTCTTTTCAATTTCTTCTAACGATACATAAAAAATGCAGCCCATTAATGTGAGTAAGCCAAAGACAAGCGTCATGGACTGAAAACCGATCAAGCTGGCAAGGATTCCACCAAATAACATGCCAAATAAACTGCCAAGCCGGTAAAGCCCATTATAAAGACCCGTCAAATGTCCTTGTGAGCCTTCGTCCATTTCAGCCAAGACCCTCATCCCACTCATACGGAGTAACGTCCAAGCGAGACCCCATGCACAGCGGCAAATCAATAGCAGCCAAAATCCACTCATACCATATAATATCGTGGTCACTGACGCGATCAAAATTGCGATCAGTACACCGGTCTTCATTGGAATATATCGATAAAGCCACCATACGACAGGTGCTAGCGGGATACGAATGAATCGGTTGATAGACAGCAGTAACCCCACCTCCCAAATGGATGATAAACCAATCTCTTTCCAATAGACCGGGAGAACAATATAGAGCATTGAATCCCCAATAAGGGCAAATGCTGTGATGAGCGCAATTGACACCACTTGCTTTTGACGACGATCCATTTTTTCTTCCCCCTTCGCTACCTTTACGATAAGGGATACCTTATAATAAATCTAATGAATGTTTTTGATTGAATCATCAAAATAATTGATAGGCGGTGCAAAGATGAATTTACATGCCCTCCGTATTTTTGCAAAGGTAGCCGAAACAAAAAGTGTCACACAAACGGCAGACGTGCTGTCTTTGACGCAGCCGGCTGTGACAGCACAATTACGAAGCATTGAACGAGAGATCGGCTTTCGTCTTTTCAAACGAAACGGCCGGGGATTACACTGACTGAGATGGGAAAGATCCTGTATCCATATGCCCGGCAAGTATTCGAGGCGGAAAAAGAAGTAGAATATCAGATTACCCTTCTGCAAAACGGAAAAAAAGGAAGACTCAGAATTGCTTCTACCTACGTACCACTTAACTTTTTACTGCCTGATTGGCTTGCCTCTTTTAAAACAGCATCGCCACAGACAGACATTGAATTAAAAAGCGGAAACTCCGCTCAAGTGATCGAAAGCCTGCTTCAATATCAATCAGATGTGGCGATCGCCGTAATTGAAGATCTGCACCACGAAGATCTTCACACCTCTCACTTAACTGATTTAAGTTATGACTTTATCGTGCCTGTGGATCATCCGTTAAATGGACAAACCGTCCCACTAGAACGACTGAGCCATGAACCTTTTTTAATGCGAGAAGAAGGCAGTTCAACGAGAGACAAGCTTTTTTCCCTTTTTACCGCTAAAGGAATTAAACAGCCGACCGTTGATTTACAATTCAGTGGTGTCCACGAAGCCATTCAAATGATCAAAGCTGGCTATGGCATCACCCTTGTTCCTCGTGACGCTGTTCAGCGAAGCTTAGAACGTGGAGAGATTGGGCGCGTGTATATCGAAGGAATAGACATTATCAGACCTGTTGTGGTCTGCAAACGGGCGAATGACCTTGAGGAAAATAGGACGGTGAATGCTTTTCTGCAAATGAAAGACATCGGACCCTTTATAGCACCTGACTCCAATTAAAAAAGTGCCTGCTTCAACAACAGGCACTTTTTCTATTCGGATGGCTGAACTAGATCAAATGGGACCGCCTTTGAGGCTTTCACTAATTGTTCTGGTGTGATGAGTATTTCATTTCCCCATTCTCCCGCTCCAACGCCTAATATCTCTTCTTCTAATAGCGATGCTTCGATAATCGTGCGGAACCCTTCAGGCTGCCAGCAAAATGGCGGGATGGAGCCAATGCGATAGCCTGTCACTTCAAGCACCGTGTCTGGTGAAGCCATTTTGATATTGCGAGAGCCTGCGGCTTTCTTTAGTTTCCCTGATTTGATGTGCTGGTCAGCACCCACCATTACAAGCAGCTGCTCCCCTTCCCCTGTTTCAAAGATCAATGTTTTGATCATTTGTCTTTCTCTAAAACCAAGAGCAGCCGCTACATTCGCTGCGCCCTTCTCTGTTTCGGCAGAAAATGTTTTGATGTCATACGGGATGCCATGCTTGTCCAAAAAGTCATGCGCTGGTAATTTTTTCAATGGATTGAACCCCTTTCCTTACGATGTTCTTTCATTTAGCTTATCACAATCCTCTCATCCTTAAGATGTATTTTTCAATGGAAAACCTCTGCACACTTCGCCAACATGCTATACTGAACTTGTTTTTGAAAAGGAGTCGGTTGGATATGGGAAATAAGTTTTGGTTTTATACAGGCAGTAAAAGCCTTCTCATGCTAAGTGATATTCTATTTTTGATGACAGTCACATTGGTTATTTATCAAGATACACAATCTGTCGCCTATGCGGCTGTATTTCCGCTCATAAGAACACTATGTCAGCTATTGGCTGGGCTCCTCTCTCCTGTTTTGACAGAACTCTTTCAAGCCAAGCGTCTATTGAAATGGGTCCCTCTTTTACGTATTGGAATGCTCGTCGTATTCACGACCCAATTTGATTTCTTTCAGCAGCACCTGATCTGGCTGTTTAGTGCGTTCGTTTTGATTTCCATCACAGGCGGGTTCATCAGCCCTTTATTACAGGCCATCATGCCGATGCTTGTGCCAGCAAATCAGCTTGTGAAAGCGAACAGTACAGCCTCCGTTTTTTATCAATCTGTTCAAATCGCCGGCTATTCGTTTACTGGAATGCTCGTCCTGTTGATTGGTCCATCTTATTTAATGTGGGCTTCCTGTTTCATGATTGTGTTGTCTTATCTATTGATCCTCCCTGTTTTTTCTCTACTCAAGCAAGAAGACACGGTTCAAAAAGAAAATAAGATGAACGGGTTCAAGGATGGCTGGAAGATCATTTGGACAAACAAAACGGTTCGCATCCTGACTTTCATGGATGTTAGTGAAAATATTGCAGGTGCTTTGTGGGTCGGACCGGTTACGCTTGCCTTTGTCACACTTGTTTTAAATGAAGGTGCGGAATGGTGGGGATATATCAATGCCGCATATTATATAGGTGCCATTATAGGCGGACTCATGGCCGCATGGCTAAGTCAGTTTATTCAAAAACAACTTCTCCTCTTTATGGCAGCGGGCTCTTTTATTTATGCAGTGCTGACGATCCTATTTTCGCTAAACAGCCTGCCATGGCTTGCATTGCTGCTTTGTATTTTAATGGGGCCTGCCTATCAAATTCGGGATGTTTCGCAGCAAACCATCCTCCAAACGGAAACGCCAGTCCATGAGTTATCAAAGGTGTATTCGGCTCAATACGTTCTCTCTTCTATGTCTGTCAGTTTATCTATTTTCTTTGTTGGATTAATTGCGGATACATTCGGAGCGAGATTTGTGTATTTGTTAGGCGGACTGTTTGTACTCATCTGCTCAAGCATTGCCATCACCACTTTCATGATGCAGAAAAAAAGAGCGGCTGTTTAAGGCAGCGACTCTTTTACTTTTCTTTTAACATCGCAAACATGTCACGCGCCATTGCTTCTAGGATATAGACAACGGGTGTCTGTGTAGTGATGTTGGCTCTATGGACTCGTTCGTCTGTGACGTAATAAGCAATATTCAAGTCAGAAATACGAGAAATTGTACAGTGCTGATTGTTTGTAATACTAATGATCGTGCTGCCTTCTCTTTTAAGTTTCGAAATATGATCAATCGTAATACTGTTCTCTCCTGATACCGACAGCACAATGGTGACACTATTGTCTAAATACTGCATATTCATCGGGAAAAATGGATCATTGATGTAAAACGAAAATTTCTCCAGACTTGAAAAGTACCTTGCCCCATACTGCGCCAAAATACCAGAACTGCCCGTCCCAATAAACAGCACATTCTTTGCATCCGCAATGAGCTTCGCTGCCTCTTTAATCTTCTCCTCAAAATCTCCTTTAAGTGTCCGTTCGATAAATTCATACAGGAAATGCTGCGTGCTTTTCAAAGAAGGTGTTTGTTCTGCTTCTAAATACATTTTGAGCTTCACCTTAAATTCTGAAAAGCCTTCACAATTCACTTTTCGACAAAAGCGAAGGACAGATGAGGTCGATATATGTGCGGCATCTGCCAAATCACGAATTCTCATATAGACGACTTTTTCACTGTTTTCCATAATGTATCGGTATAAAGCGCTTTCTAGTTCATTAAAGCTGGAAATGACCTCACTTGAAAACATCTGACTTCCCCTTTCTCCAACAACATGACACAACACGTTTCTTTTATGTAACAAATCTCTAAATAGGGCACCCTTGCCTAAAGACGCTGAAACCGTTTACGCACAAGGTACTCTCACGATAAGCTATAGATGTACAAACAAATGATAAAAGATTGATTCACTCTATTATAACATTGTGCGTTACATTATTCGGAGGTGCAGAACATGGCAAAAGGATTAAAGGTTGTCACAATCGGCGGAGGATCAAGCTATACACCAGAACTTGTCGAAGGATTCATTAAACGGTACGAGGAATTTCCAATTAGCGAACTTTGGCTCGTCGATATCGAAGCAGGTAAAGAAAAGCTTGAGATCGTCGGAAATCTTGCAAAACGCATGGTGAAAAAAGCAGGGCTTCCAATCGAGGTTCATTTAACTTTAGATCGCCGGAAAGCACTGGTAGACGCTGATTTCGTCACAACACAATTCCGCGTCGGATTACTGGAAGCACGTATGAAGGATGAACGCATTCCTTTAAAATATGATGTCATTGGTCAAGAAACAAACGGTCCAGGCGGTCTATTCAAGGGTCTGCGCACCATCCCTGTCATTCTTGAGATTGTGAAAGATATTGAAGAATTATGCCCGGATGCTTGGCTTGTGAATTTCACAAATCCAGCTGGTATGGTCACAGAAGCCGTACTTCGCTATTCAAACCACCGCAAAGTTGTTGGCTTATGTAACGTACCAATCGGCATTCGCATGGGCATCGCCAAAGGCCTTGATGTCGACGCAAGCAGAGTCGAAGTCAGCTTTGCTGGATTAAACCATATGGTATTTGGACTGAACGTATTCTTAGATGGCAAAAGCATCATGGATCAAGTGATCGAAGACATGGCAGATCCAAACTCTACGATGTCGATGAACAACATTCACGCCATTCCGTGGGATGCTGATTTCTTAAAAGGGCTTGGCGTGATTCCTTGTCCGTACCACCGCTACTATTACAAAACAAGTGATATGTTGGCTGAAGAGAAAAAAGCAGCAGAAAATGAGGGAACTCGTGCAGAAGTCGTCCGTGCACTAGAAAATGACCTGTTCGAGCTTTACAAAGATCCTGATCTTGATATTAAGCCGCCACAACTTGAAAAACGAGGCGGTGCTTACTACAGTGATGCAGCATGTAACTTGATCGCATCCATTTATAACGACAAGCATGACATTCAGCCTGTAAACACAATCAACAATGGCGCCATCAGTGACATTCCAAATGATTCTGCCGTTGAACTGAACTGTGTCATCACAAAAGACGGCCCAAAACCAATTGCTGTTGGTGAAATGCCGGTCGCTGTCAAAGGACTTATTTCTCAAATTAAATCCTTTGAACGTGTAGCCGCTGAAGCAGCCGTGACAGGCGACTACAACACAGCACTTGTCGCCATGACCATCAACCCGCTCGTCCCATCAGATGCCATTGCAAAAAGCATCCTAGATGAAATGCTAGAAGCACACAAAGAATATCTGCCACAGTTTTTCAATAAAGTAGAAGCATAAAAAGAAGCCGCACTTGTCAAAGTGCGGTTTTTCTTATTTCTCGGCAAACAACTGATCCATCTGAGCACGGTCATAGTCTAAGAGCCAGTGCTGTAAACCTTCATAAACTGGACGCAGATGTTCTGGATCTGCCGCAATAAGATCACAACCTCGATCATCATATAAGTGGAAAATCATCTGTTTTGAGAGATTGATGAGATAAATGTCATAACCAAGCTTTCCTTTCATGATTTGATTCGGTTTGTAGAAATCCTCTTGGCATATGGCTTGTAATAGCGGGCGCAATCGAATATCTTGCAACTGACACTTGAGTGTAAATCTCTCTATTTTCATTGTTTCTTCTTGTTTTGGTTGTATATAGGTCACACGCTCGTGACGCAATCGGTGACGCACTTGTCGGTCGGCATATTTTTGATAAACAAGGAGCTTTTGCTTCGTTAATTCATGTTCATGCTGCGTATAGACATCCGTGACAAGTAGAATATCGTCTTCTGGATCAAAAGCATATCTGACAATTTTTAAAGCCCGATCGCCTGCTTTTTCTAATACAACCGATTCTTCTCCTAATGACCAATCTGCCACTTCAAAGCGAAGACCAAAAGGCCACCTATAAAAAAGAGACGGCGTGAGGACAAGATCAGGAAAATGACTTTTTAAAAAACGATTGGTTTGATCGCTCATCTCATGTCCTTCCATTGGTTTTATTTATTATTTTACCGTTGAAACTGATGGAAATTCAATTGGAAATAAACTGTCATTTCTTATATGATAGAAAGAGATGGAGGTGTGACCAATTGAAAGAATGGTTTTTACAGGTATTCCTCACCGCATTGATCACGATGTGGATACAGACTGGACTTGATCAGGCGAACATCATTCAAATCAACAATGTATGGGTCGATGTCAGCAGCTGGATCCTGATCTTCTTTGTCATCTACGCACTTTTTGAATGGACTGCTCACGTCTTAGCAAAACGGAAAATCGCTCATCGCTGAACATCTCTTTTTACAGAGATGTTTTTTGTTGAAACTCTTGCTGCACAAGTTCATGAATCACGCCCATTCCTGCCTGACTTCCACCTGCTGCTGCAAGAACAAGCTGAGCAGGTCCGCCTAAATTATCACCACATGCAAAAATACCGCTGACGGTTGTACGCCCAAGAATATCTGTTTCAATGCCCCCATTTTTCGTCATTTGACAGCCTAGTTTTTCAGCAAAAGGGGTTGACTGCTTGAAATCACTTGCGACAAATCCGCCTTCTCGTTTCACTGTTTCCCCATTCGCAAGGTGAATAGAGTGCAGCTGTCCATTGTCATGATGGATCGCTACAATTGGCACATCAATAACTTGAATAGAATGTGCTGATAACAGTGCTTTCTCCTCTTCAGCTAACACTTGCTGTCCATTTGTAAACACAATCAAATCCTTTGTCCAATTGGAAAGAAGTTTCGCCATATGCAAAGCGCGCTGGTTCTCTGCAATCAGGGCAAGTGGCTTGTCCTTCAGCTCCCAGCCATCGCAGAAAGGACAGCTAAACAACGTCTTTCCATACACATCATGAATCCCGTTGATCTTTGGTAATATATCCTGAAGTCCTGTGGCCAAAATAATTTTTTTCGCTTCGAATCTTTCTCCTTCTTGTGTCAGTAACGCGAAGTTGTCCTCATGATTTTGTATCTCCACAATTCTGCTTCGTTTGATTTGGATATTGGGGTAGTTTTGAAGATCCGCTTCTCCCGCTTGTCTGATCTCAAACGGTGTCACTCCATCATTTGTAATAAATCCATGTGATTCCTGAGTCACTCGATTTCTTGGCATCTCATCATCGAATACCATGACCTGTTTTCTGCCCCGCCCCACAACAAGAGCTGCATTTAATCCGGCTGGTCCGCCTCCGATAATGGCACAATCTAATAACATGTCAATCTCTCCTTTTTATAAAAGACTTTAAAGACTCTTAATATCTATAATTTACTCAAAAAAAATCACATCTTGAAAAATGGATTTTTTTCTGTCTGCTCTATTTGGCTTGCAATATCAACTAACCGCTTTTGACTTAACGTCTCCTGCATTTTCATTTCAACATCCTGCATGACTTGTTCAATCAAACAGCCATCGTGAGGCATGAAAGAATCATGTTCTAAAGAACAACGAAATAAATGGGTTTGTCCTTCTACCGCCTGAATGACGTCTAAAAACGAAATGTCTTCTTTCTTTTTCAGAATGGTGTAACCACCTTTTGCGCCAGGTGTTGATTCAATCAACCCCGCCTTCACAAGCTTTGTTAAAATTTTAGATAAATAGGTAGGTGAAAGATCTTGCATCTTGGCGAGAGGCTCAACGCCTATTGCTTTCCCCTTTGGTGCAAGGGTTAAAAATACCATCGTATGAAGCGCATAGTTGGTCGCTTTAGAATATTTCATAGAAACATTCCTTTCTATCTATTATAGACCTTTTATATCTGTAATTGATCATAAAAGATTCAAGAAGAAAAAGCAAGTATTGTGGATCTGCTTCTTTTTTCATTCCACATTTCGCATTTCCTTCCGATAATAGAAGTAAGCACGAATAAAAGCTTGATGAAGACTAGAAGGAGTGAAAAAAATGTCAGATCAACAGCACAATGCAGCACACGAAGAAGAAGAGGAATTTAACGTATACGACATGCTTCCACCCGCAGGAACAATCATTGGCGAAGCAACAGAAGAAGAAATGGAAGCTGCGGCAGCATTAGAAGTGAGACATTACGCCTTTATGCGTCTGCAAGACTCGTACATTCAATTTGATGGATCTTCTTATAAAGAATTGCTTAAAGACTTTCAAGAACTAGAATTTGATTCTGCAAAGTTTTGGAGAGCCATCGCACGACGCCTGCAAGTCCCATACGAATGGCCAATCCGAATCGACCATGCAAACGGTCCTATTTATATTGGTGAAACAGAAGATAGCCGTGATGTTGAGGAGAGTGCGGAGTAAAGGAATTGGTGACCCCCTTTTGGTGAGGGGGTCTTTTTAATAATTTAAAAGATTTCTATTTCTGATATTTTTCACATGAAATAGATATTCTTATTGCTCTTCTAAATCAAATTCCAACCATAATGATATATTAAAAGCGATTTCATGCATTTCTTCTATTTTTGATTGATTCAATTGCTCCGCAAAACGACGTGCCCTTTGAAAAATATCGTCATTCTGCTTAACCACCACATCATTCAGTGTAAGGATTGTGCTGAGCGCCCAGCCAGCAGTTACTAACATATTTTCGTCTTGAATGGAATTCATAAAAGTTTCTACTTCTGAAAAAAACCACTTGATATCATCAATTTGGTCTAAATGAAAAAACACAATTTTATGAAGTGCCTCAGGGTCTCGAGTCTTCAATATGTCTTTCACTTCTTCTTTTGATAATGGCGGATTCTGCTTTTCATATTCAGCCTGCCACTCTTCATCTGACATCCCATCTTCTTCGCTATCCTCTGCGGTATAATGCCCCGCAATCAATTCATCAAACGAATCCGCTAATTTAAAATCCGTTTCATATTCTAGATCAAAGTAATGAACCGGCGGATGTTCCTTTGTTTCTCTATAATCCAATGCGATCCACGTATGTCCATCTCCACAAATCAGCACAAGTCCCTCAGGCAATTCCCATTCTTCTATTAAATAATCACTGTCCATGATACCTTCGCCTTTGGCAATTCCTCTTAAATGATCAAATGACACATGATCCTCTGCCCATCCATTCGGCTGGTCTGTTGGAAAAGCATTATGCAAGGTATAACCGCCATTTTGTTCGAGGATAAGCTTCTTATATGTATCAGGCAAGATGACGCCTAGTTTCTTTTCTGCTTTTGCAATGCCTTTTTCATTGATTTTCTTAAATGTCTCTTCACTTTCTCTGTCTGTATCCCAAAATGGTTTCAAATAAAATACCTCCAATTGTTATTTCTATCTCATTTTACCATTTAAGAAACCTAGTTTAATAGTCCTATTCATAAAAAAAGAGAAGGGTTCTCCCTCCTCTTGTTGATCATGATTGTTCTTGAATTCTCGCTTCAAATTCATCTAGCATTGCACGCACTTCATCTGTTGATGATGTGTTCATTAATTGGTTTCTTAGGAAGCTCGCTCCTCTGAATCCTTTTACATAAATCTTAAAGAAACGATGCAGTGCCTTAAATGGACGCAAACCTAATGAAGAATATTGATCATGAAGATCAAGATGTAATCTTAAAAGACCTAACAGTTCGTCACTCGTATGCTCTTTCGGCTCTTTTTCAAAAGCAAATGGGTTATGGAAAATCCCACGCCCAATCATCACACCGTCCACTCCATACTGTTCAGCAAGCTTTAAGCCAGTTTGACGGTCAGGAATATCACCATTGATTGTCAAAAGCGTATCAGGGGCTATTTCATCACGTAGTTTTTTAATTTCAGGAATGAGCTCCCAATGCGCATCTACTTGGCTCATTTCCTTTCTTGTACGAAGATGAATCGATAAATTCACAATGTCTTGCTCCAAAATGTGTCTGAGCCAACCACGCCATTCATCGACCTCTGTAAACCCTAGTCTTGTTTTCACACTAACAGGTAATCCCCCTGCTTTTGCCGCTTGAATCAGCTCTGCCGCAACGTCTGGGCGAAGAATCAACCCACTGCCCTTCCCGTTTTGTGTGACATTTGGGACAGGACAGCCCATATTAATATCAAGCCCCTGAAACCCTAATTTCGCCATTCCAATACTCATTTGTCTAAAGTTCTCAGGCTTGTCTCCCCATATATGAGCAACAATCGGCTGCTCATCCTCTGTAAATGTTAAACGGCCTTTCACACTTTGAATGCCATCAGGGTGGCAGTAGCTCTCACTGTTCGTAAACTCTGTAAAAAACACATCCGGTCTCGCCGCCTCACTCACAACATGACGAAACACAACATCTGTCACTTCTTCCATTGGTGCTAATATAAAAAATGGTCGTGGTAAATCACGCCAGAAATTTTTACTCATCTTTCATCCAATTCCTCTCATGACATAGCACCTAAAGGGCATGTCCTTCTATAAAATATCATTATATACTTTAGTAAGAAGCCAACGCAAACGTTCATTCTTGGTGTTAAAAACCTTATTATAACAGGCCTTGATCATAATCAACTATGACCAATAATTGCAAATCATTTTGCAGTTAAAAGTATTCTTTTGGGTAATATTATGTTTTTTTATAAGCGACAATGCAAAAGAAGCGTAAAACAAACGTTAACAAAATACGATCAGCACTATATAAAATATCAAAAATTTCAGAAGGCGTAAACGTTGTTCAAAAAGGAAACTTTCGGGAATCGTGTTATACAACGTGCTGTCAATAAAGCACATGGCAAGCTTGTGAGAACGTACACCTTTTCAAACTGTTCCACTTGTTTTTTGAACAACTAGTCTTTATCACCTAAGCAAATCGGTTCAACTTCATGAAATTAAGTATTTATTCCCCAATCATTCTCCGTATAATGGTAAAATCTCTATTGATTGCGACCAAGCATTAAAGGAGAATACCATGAAAACGTTAGATGTTAAAACTTTGCACCATGCAATTGATCAAACACTGACACAGTTAAAACAACAATCACTACATATCAAATCCCTTGAAAGCCAAATCAATCGAATCATTTCATTGGATGGCGAACTAAAGGGGGAAGCTGGAGAAGCGATTCGAGCGTTTTACTCAGAGTGCCATATCCCTTTCTTGCAATTCTTTCAAGTCACGATTGGAGAATACACCTCCGTACTCCAAAAGGTACAGAATGCACTTCATGCATTTGAGTCAAATGAAAATGGCTTTATCTCACAATCATTTCTCGAGCATGAGCTTGATCAAGGTTTAAAAAATGCCGAAATAGCTGTATCTGATATCATGTCAGATGTGAGCAGTGCCATCGGCAAAGTCAGCCATATTATTCATTTACCAAGTGTGGACGAGTCTGCTTTTCAAGTCAGTTACCAAAAAGCCTGGATGAACA
This sequence comes from Bacillus sp. FS02, assembly GCF_024398395.1. NCBI lineage: Bacteria > Bacillati > Bacillota > Bacilli > Caryophanales > Bacillaceae > Bacillus > Bacillus sp. FS02. Next base: position 1,199,086 of record NZ_CP074101.1, read on the forward strand.
TCTCAAAAACCATCGGTACGCTCCATGCCTTTGACAGGGAACAAGCCAGTGCTTTGAATGAAACCAAGAACTCCATACAAACAATGAAGGAATACATAGATACTCTAGGCACAATGTTCACTGGTGCGAAAATCGGGATCACCACCTATCAAAAAGGATCCATTCTCAAAGATAAGGAAGACAAAAAGATCAGCAGTAACCTAAACGAATTGAATAAAAAAATAGACAATCCCGATGGAAATCCAATGGCGATCATGCTTAATAAGCTGAATGATAAAGAGCGATCGAATGTGGATACGGTTGTAAATAGGAAACCCTCTAATAAAATTAATCCAGACGCCGTGTTCGTAAATGGAAAAGTATATAATACAAATGAAAAGATTGACTTCGCAAATGCCAAAACAGTTGACGTTATTCGAGATGGAATGCTCTATCGGTTACGAATAACGGACCAAAACAAAGTGAATATTGAGAGCATCACAAAGATTTCCGACTTAAAACAAACCCCAAAAATCTTAAATACAGCGGTTGAATTTACAGGAATAAATGATGCAATTCGAATCATAACAGGGAGAGACCCTGTATCAGGTGACAAAGTCGCTGACATGGACCGTCTAGTATCAAGCTTGTACATGATACCCGTAGCTAAAATCGCTAAAGTTGGAAAATACGTATTTAAAATCATGAAAGGAGAGAAAGTAGCCAAGAAGATTGTCAAAACACCTTCCTTCGACAAACACTCCGTACCAAAAGGTCCGTATCGTGAAGTAAATGGTTTCCCGGCAAAAGTAAAACCAGGCGCTCAAGAGAAACATATTCCTGATGCACCTAACTATAAGCAAGAAGTTGCGAATGGAAAGACCAAGAGTATCTTCTATGGAGATAATAAAAAGGCACAAGATTTGCTGGATAAGTATGCTGGAAAAGGAGAAACATTAGGTACTAAGAATAAAGAAAGGGTAGACTTTGGCCAAGTGATAGGAAAATACTACGATATTGATACTGGTAAATATGTAGAGACTACTAATGGCATGATACATTATGGCAAAGACGGAGCTCACATCGTACCAGCAAGACCATAATACTATTAAAGGAAGAGGATATACATGGGATACGATTCTTTAATTAGAACATTAATAAAGTATGAAAAAAATAATATGATACTAGAATGGCAACGTGGATTAAGAATTATCGGCAGATTAGATACAGTTTTTGAAACAAATAATATGTTAGACGAGGATGACATCAATTTTACAGAATATATTGCAGCTGCTTTCCGAGTAGATGATATTTTGTCTCATCCTTATGAAAGCGGAGACAGTGTATATGAATGGTTAAGACAAGGGGAAAGCTCCTTAATTGAAATTTCGCTTTATGATGATCCACCAAGTAAAATTTTAGTAGACGATCAAACAGTATGGAATTTAGATAGTACTGAATAACAATTGTATGTTTAAGGCCCTCTTGAAATGGGTTATGGAGAAAAAGTAATAGTGGCTTAAATAAATTTAATCATTGAGAAAAGCCGCCCAGCTGGACGTCCAATTTTACATATTAATCTTATTCATTGAGCAGGAGCAATTTTGGCTACTGGCGCACCACAAAACAGCATGAACGCAAACAATACAGGCGGTTTAATTGCTATATTCATAACTCCAAGAGCGCCTAATACAGCTTCAGCTATCCAATCTCCCTTTTCAATTGATTTTTGTAGATGCTTTAAATTCCCCTTAGCGAGGCCAATTGCATCCTCCACAGCGAGTTACCGTGTTACTTTTCGTGGTCGCTTCTTGATTCATTAATTTTACAAAAGCGACCATTCCATCTTTCACTTCAGCTGAATAAGGTGATTTTGCAAGCTCCTCCTCATTAATGACGAAGCCTTTTTTTTCAGAAACAATAATCTTTGTGAAGATGTATTCAACTTCTTTTAAAGACTTCTCAATTTGTTCTTCTGTCAAACCTTCTAATCCCTTTGTGCTTTGTGTCTTTGCAGCAGCAGCTGGCGCAAATGCAGTTATAGCCAAGAATAATGCTAACATTAAATATAATAATCTCTTCATTTTAAAACCCCCAGTCACCTCCCAAATCAGAGAAAAACACATCAACTTTTCATGTATATCTATAATAATTTCAATTTATTATCGCAAAGTTCCTTTTGTCTTCCAATATTTATGTAAAAACAAGTAATAAGAAGCATTAAACAAGATAGATGTACCCTCCTTTCGTAACTTGTTTTTTTGATATTCAATAGATATGGATAAAATATAGGTGGACTTGAAGTAACTGAATTAACACAAAAAAAGCCCCTCCGATAGGGACTGACCCCCGTTTTTGAGACAGGGATCAAAATACCTTTATAAAACAGGCAGTTGCCGAAATTCTTTTGGTGACTGCCTGTTTTATTTCAATTGAATTCGGATATTGTTATAATAATCAATATACCCCCTGACCGTTTTTTCTACAATGGTTGTTGTAGTGTTTGTCAAGTGGTGGAGATAGAATCCTTCTGTTTTTAAACTGGAGTGGAAGGATTCTATGGGGGAATTATCAGCGGGCATTCCCTTCCGGGACATGCTCATGGTAATGCTTTTTTCCTTTATCTCCTTTTGATAAGCATAAGAAGTGTAGACCGAACCTTGATCACTATGAAGTACGCAACCTTTAGGTAATGTCTGTAACTGCTTCAATGTATCTAAAACAAGAGTAACATCCTGTTTATTACCAATCGTATAAGCCACAATCTCACTAGTATACAAATCTTTTATGCTGGATAGATAAAGTAGTTTTTGACCAAATGGCAAATACGTTCTATCTGTCACTAGTTTTTCAAGTGGCTTTGTCGCAGTAAAATCCTGTTTTAAGTGATTTTTTGCAATATAGTAAGGTTGACCAATCTGTTTACGCTTTTTCACATGACACTGTAAACCTTAGGTTTGCATAATGCGTTGTACTGTCTTATGATTTATGCTCCTTTCTTTTCGCAGTAAGGCCGTTATTTTACGATAACCGTACGTATGACTCACAAAGCGACGATATGACGTCAATTAACACTTGCTGTTTTGGCTGGAGACCTTGTTTTTTCCAACGATAAAATGTTGATCTTGCAATCTCAAACATCTGACAGAATGCACTTACACTTACTGTGTCTTTTACCGTATCGTAAATCGACACGAATGCTTCTTTTTTCACTTCCTTTCCCATCCTATATACTTTTTTAATAGGTCAATTTGTTGTTTTAAATAAAGATTTTCTGTTTTCAACTTCTCGTTTTGATATTCTGGTCCTTTCCCGTAGGTATACTGCTTTCCAACTGGTTGATGAAATCGATGGATTTCACCCTCGCGATACCATTTCATCCACGTTTTCACTTGTGTTCTATTCTTAATTCCTAACTTGTCTATATTTCTTTTGTCGGGATTCCAGCTAATCTCATTTGAACGGCCTCTTCTTTTACACTAATCGGATAAATAACTTCCCATGCAAAAAACACCTCCAAATTGTTTTCATATATGCTATACCCATTTTTCAATTTAAAGGTGTTTTTATTTGTCTCACTTTATGCGGTCAGTCCCATAAAGAAGGGCTTTCTTTTGTTTTACCTGAGCATATTTCGTACGCTTTGTTTTATTTGAAGATAACTTCTTTAAATCCGACGGCTATTTATCGTAATTCCTTTCGCATGCCCCTCGGCCAACAAATCAAGGAAATATTCTTATTTGATCAGCGCATCATCTCTTTTCGATTTATAAAAAGGTTTTCTGTCAAAATTGCTGACATTTCCAACGGTCTGCTGTTTTTTCTTTTATTTTGTTATAAATCGTAACTTTTACGCTCTTAAACCCTTATTATTAAAGGGATAAAGACGCGACGCACTCCACATGTGTTGAATACATTTCACAGACAAAATCAAAGGCGACTATAACTACTTAATTAATAAGCGTTATTAATTTTAGTATTTCCAAGTATTAACTTACCCCTACCCAGTGCTGAATGAATATTTAATTGTAACCATATTTTTGGTAAGGCTCGATAACTTTGTATCAAATATTATGAAATTACAATTGTACGTCAATGTAAATGATTTTCCATGTTTATAATTCCTTCCAGATCTAGGTCATTCTTTATAGTATCAGGAATTACACTTTTTATAACCTTTGGGAATAATCCTCTTTGTATCTTATTCACATCTCAAGCGTCTTACTTTTCAGTAATGTCTGTCGTTTTTTTTAATAACAGAGTATTATAGTAAATTTCATTTGCTTTTAATTGTTTTTCTCTACTAATTTTGGTTGAAATAATTGACATTAGAGTAACTACGATTGTTAATGTGCCACCAAGTAACACTGCAATAAACGACATATTGTTATCCATTGTTAAATTACTGATTTGTTTGTCATTTGTGTAGATTAGAAAAAACATCACACTAATAGTCATTGTCATTGCCATTACAGTTGTGGATACTAATAAAGGTAGTTTATTAGTATTTGGATATGTATTCCGTTCACTTCTCTTTTCTTCTTTCTTTTTATATTCTTCACTTTCAATTTGTATAATCTTTTCTTCTAGACTCTCTGATATGCTTATCTTTTTATCTATAGCTATAAAATTAGTGTCAAATATTTCTCTTATTAAATCCTCAAGAATTTCCTTTATACTGTACATATCTTGCAGCTTAACGTTATACTTTCTTGATAACGAAGATAATAATGAATTAAGTATTTTTAGGGAGGGAAGTTCTCCCTCAGAAATAGATAATATTAATAAACCAATCATTTCCTTATTACTTTGATGCACCTTTTTAAAATAGTCTTTTTTACTAATCTTATTAAATATGAAATTAGTCATATAAAATACAAATAAACCGCTTATTATTCCTCCACCAATACCAACAATCCATGGATTTTCCCACATGATGAACACCCCTTCAATATTACTATAAGTGCTAATTTATCAATTTTCACTTTAACTCTGTTCACTTTAAAATAAAATAGAAACAGAGGTGATTATTATTAATAATAATTCTGTAAATACTGCCTATGTTGATCTAAAATCTATTCAAAAACTTATTTTATGCTCCGTAAATGATAATGAATTTTTAAGTACTCATATTTATTTCGTACTTAGAGACATTTGTTTAATTTTAGAAAGTATTTTGTTGTTTTATTCCTGATAAAATAGAAATTGATGAAAGAATAAAATTGATAAGAAATCGAGTCCATCTCTTTTCTAAGAAAAAAGGACGAAATCAAAAAATATATAATAATATTATTGATTATCATATAAGCGTTTTTGGTGACGATATAAACAATATAGGGTTTTATATGAATAAAGAGGAAGAAATAGTTGGAAGCACACTTTATTCTACATATACCTTATTAAACATTGAAACATTTCCACTTTTGGATGAAGAGCCCAATACAAAATATAGCATATTTTATTTAGCAAAGTATATAGGTAAAGCCTCTACTTTCTTGATTGAATTTCTCGAAAATAAGTATGGGATTTCTCCAAACACTAACATTAACGTAGAGAAGATATCCTCAAATCCATATAAATGTTGGGATATAAATCATCAAATGTTATTTAAATATGAAAGCGATGCAAGTAACTCATTTATTCTTAGACTGATTTTAAGCTTACAAGAGATTAATAATGCTATATGGATAAAAGACACTTATGTATCAAATTAATAAATCCAAATTTTTCAGATGACTATATTCAAATTAGATTGATAACATTAAAAACAGATGAGATTATAGATAATCTATTGAATTTAAGAACTTACTCAAAAGATGATTTTGAAAAATGGAATAATATTAGTAACGGGAGAATTAATTCCATTCTAGAGGATTTTGAAAAAGATATAAAAACAGTATGTTCAATAATGAGAAACATGGTACATTACGACATTACCTCAGAAGAGGAGGATAAAAACTTCTTAGGTTATTTAAACAAAGCAGTAGGTCTTAATACTAAATTTCATACAAGAACTACTAATAACATTGTTGCTAATTATCTCAAACCTATTAGATTTGAGATAATTAATTTTCTTCAGATTAATAATATTAAACCATATTCAGATTTAGAAATGATTATAAACCTTATTTATAAGCTTATGACTGACAAAAAATAGTTCCATTAAAAAAGTGTGAAAGACTGTATTTTATAGTCCCTCACACTTTTAGGATGTAAATATTTGTTCGTTCATTTAATCACATTCAATATTGTCTCTTATTCCGTTTTTTATGTCTTTTTTTCTTAGGTCTAACCGATTTATTTACCTTTGCTTGCTTCGGTTGTTTCTTTGAGATTTCTTTAACAGAAAAAGGATTTTCTTTCAATGTATAATCCATAAAAGCAATTCCTGGATCTGCCTCATCCAAAACCAATAATGGTCGTGGAACTTCTACTAGTTTTTCATAAAACCCTTTCATAGCTACAGGATTTTGCAAATAATTTAGTAAGTCTTCAATATCAGGTTCAGATCCCTTCCACAGACTTTCGACAACAACGTTATTTAAGGGATTATTAATTTCATTTGTGTGAGTTTTAATATTTGGATCAACAAAAAACTTTGAAAATGCTGAAAAGTCAGTAACATAAACATCATCTTCTATTCTACCTGTAAAATCAAATATGTTTAAACACACTATTTTAATTATCTTTTTAGGAGGATCATTTGGTAGATCTATATCAGATTGCTCTTTAATTTTCGTCCATTCTTTTTTGACTATTTCTTCTCTTCGTTTAGCCTGTTTTACCCCTTCTAGCACATCTTCTTCTCTTTGTTTAATTTCTTTGGTAGTAAAAGGTCTTTTTATGCACTTTATTTCAACAATCAATAGTGCATCTTTAAACATTCCGATAAAATCAAATTCTACTTCCTTGCCGTCATAGGCAGTAAAAGTTATTGGTTTAGGATTTACTGACAAGAAAGGAACAGAACCAAGTAACAAACGCATCATGCTTTCATATTCTGTACCCTTTTTAGAAACATCTATATCCCACTTAGAGATATGAGTCTCTATTATTCTATTATCGTTCATCTGGTTTATTAAATGTGGCGTAAAAATAATATGTTCATTTCCCACATAGATTAGTGGTTTACTGAAAATGTCAAAAGGCGAATTAGGATAGAATATATATTGTTCCAAAATTCCTTTTGCATTATCATTTGCGATACTATATTTGTTTGAAAAATCTGCTACTAAATCATTGATTGAGAAGATTGGTGCAAGGTATTTAAATGTATTTTCATCATTATCATTAAATTTTCTATGTGAAATATCACGATATAACAATGCCAAAACTTTTAAATATTGACCACCAAGTAATAATTCTCTAATTGTAATATTTCTTTTAGAGCCTAATCTAATATTTTCTATTGTAGATCCTAAATTTTCTCTCTGCATGTCATATGCAACATCAACGTATATTTGTATAAAACTAGTGTATGTCTCAAAAACTTCTTTTTTTACTGAAAAAATAGTTGTAGGATCTTCTTCTATGGGTATTTCTTGATCTACATGGGTTTTATTAAACTTCTCAATAATCTCTTTTGATTTAATGATGGCTTTTTGTGAATAGATATGATCTTTATACCTATATCTCAGAGTAGCAGCTCTTTCTTTTTTAAATTTTCCACTGTCTTGTGGTTTGAAATATAATACATTTTTTCCTTCATAATCATATACATCATAATCCCAAAAACCAAATTTCACCTTTTCCCACAAACTCTCTAATCCAAAACGATGAGAGGTTAATAATAGTAATTTTTCAATTGAAGGAAGGTAATATGGAGAAATTTTCTCATGCACCATAAACTCTTTGTCAATTTTATCTTTGTATTTAAAATGTAATAATCTTGTTAATGTATTTGTATATTCAATGATTGCCTCTAAATTATCAGCAACTGAAATATGTTCATCTTGAGAAGAGATTTCGTATTCTAAGCCAGTAATATAACCTTCTTTATAATTTCCCTTAACAACATCTTGTGAATAAATAGACTGACTCTCAATAAAGGTGCATAGTATTTGTATTTGTTTAGTAAAAGGATAGTCAAGAAAGTCTATGTCTGTTAAGTTTTTCATGTTTTTTTTGTTATTTTCAGCAATAAAATGAATTGCCAGAATTAGTTTATAACAGACCTCATCGAAATCTTTAGCTGTATCTAATTCTTCAAAATTTTCTTTAACAATCTTTGATGCTTGCATGAACTGATTTAATTTCTTCTCATCATAATTTCTGCTTAAGGGTTCAGGTAAGCAGCCATGGAGAAGTAGATTTTTTCTAAAATTTTCTTGGTTCAATATAAATAATGGACCTAATACTTTTATTATCTCAATAAGGTTTCCCTCATTTATTGCTTGTTTTAAATCCTCAAAAGTATAATTAGTCATTATGTTTTCCTTTCACTTCAAATTATTTATATAAACGTATCCACTATCAATTTTATCCACCCTTTTCAACTATATCGAAGATCTTATTATGGTTATCTAGGTCAAGATTTAATTAGTTTTGCTCTTCCGTCTCAATTTGTTTCTTTAATAATACTTTTTCTAGATTATGTTTTTCTCTTGCCCTTGTTAATTGAGCAAGACTTAAGCCACCTTCAAATATTGCTTTTAATTGGCTTCTGTGGGATACTTATTTATGTGTGTAATTCCTAATATTTGAATTTTGTGAATTTCTTTTTAGTAAATTCCCACAACAGGACGAGCAACTTTCATTAGTAAATTAAAAAATCCCTTATAATAGAAACTTTCGAAAATAATAAATTCATTTTTATTTTTTACAACATAACCTTTTGAAATTAATTCTTCTGTTATATCCTGAAGTTTTACCTCCTCTTTTTCGTACTTATTAAATAAGTCTGAATATCTATCCTATATTTTATCAATACGCTCTAATAAATTGGGGAGATCTTTCACCTCAGTAGAAACATCATTCAATACCGTTTACCCAACCTCGATTATCTCTTTAATAATTGTTCTAAAATCTTTGTAATTACTTATTTTCAGATATGAGTCTGTAATCACTTCAATTGGTATTCTTACCTTCAGTCTTTCATTTATAAACAAATCATTTATTGTTTCATGGATCTGAAATATTGTTCTTATATAGAAGATAGTCTTATTAGGAAGCAAACTTATAGGTAATCTAATAGAACTAAGTAGTTTAGTATCTTTTGGATTTAACAAATCAACAATGTGTAATACTTACGCTAAATATGGTAATAAAGCATATACGAACCATGCAATCAAGGAACAAGAACTAACTGAAATAATCCTTAATGACCTCAAGAACATGTCTAGTAGCTTAGACCATCCCAACCTAGAAAGTAAAGTTGAGAAAAAGGTAAAGGCTACCGCAAAAAAGAACGAGTCTAGATTGGAGTCTATCGAGAGACAAGTTCAGAAGAAAATAGAACAAAAGTGGAACGCCTTACAAAAATACATTAGTGAGGACATATCTAAACAGGACTATGATGACTTTGTAAGTATGATTCAAGAAAAGCTACAACAACTCGAAGTAGAGAAAATAGAAATGATAAAGGAGATGGCGGAAAATCACGAAACAAGTAATATCTCTGCCATCATGGAACAACTTAAAAGCTTTTTAAAGTTCAATAAGGTAACATCCGAAATGTTACTATGTTTTGTTGATAAAATTGAAGTAACAGAAAACACAGATGTTAAGATTTACTATAAGTTTACACAGGTTGAGGGATTATAATTCCCTCAATCATTTTTTAAAACTAGCTGTGAAACACACTCCACATGACTCGTATGCGGAAACATATCCACAGGCTGCACTTCCTCCGTCACATACCCACCATCTTCAAGAATACGCAAATCACGAGCAAGCGTCCCTGGATTACAGGACACATACACAACACGGTTCGGTTTCATCTTTAAAATCGTATCAAGCAGTGCTTCGTCACAGCCTTTTCTTGGTGGATCAACGACAAGAGTGTCTGCTTTAATGCCTTCTTTGTACCAGTTTGGGATAACGGTTTCTGCTTCGCCGACTGCGAATTCAACGTTGTTGATTCCGTTTAAGGCAGCGTTGCGTTTTGCATCTTCAATCGCTTCTGGCACAATTTCCACGCCATATACTCTGCCTGCTTTTTGTGCGAGAAATAAGGAAATTGTACCGATTCCGCAATACGCATCGATCACGGTTTCTTCTCCTTGCAGCTCGGCATATTCAAGGGCTTTATCGTAAAGAACCTTTGTTTGAGCTGGATTCACTTGATAAAACGAGCGGGCTGAAATGGCAAATTTGATGTCGCCAATCGTGTCATAAATGTATTCTTCTCCCCATAAAACGGTCGTTTCGTCTCCGAAAATGACATTTGTCTTCTTTGAATTTACGTTTTGTACAATTGACCGAACGTGTGGGAAGCGTGCTATAATCTGTTCAATCACCTGCTGCTTTTGCGGAAAATCAGCCGTTCTTGTGACAAACACAACCATCATTTCACCTGTTGCAATACCGTAACGAACCATGACATGGCGAAGCCAGCCTTTATGACGTTCTTCGTTATATGCTTTGATGCCAAACGCATTGCAGATGTCTTTTACTGCCTGTACCACTTCGTCATTTTCTGATTGCTGGATCAAGCATTTTTCCATATCAATGATTTCATGGGTACGCTGCTGATAAAATCCAGCAACAAGTCCGCCTTCCCGTTCGCCAACTGGTACTTGTGCTTTGTTTCGGTAGTTCCAAGGGTCTTCCATGCCGAGTACAGGATGAACTTTTACACGGCTCATATCAAGCTTGCCGATCCGCTCCAATACGTCCTTTACTTGTTTCTGTTTAAAAAGCAGCTGGCCTTCATAGCTCATGTGCTGAATTTGACAGCCTCCGCACTGCTTATAGATAGGACATGGCGCATCTTGCCTGTGCTGACTTTCCTTTGTCAGCTCCATGAGTCGTCCAAAAGCAAATCCTTTTTTGACACGTGTGACTTTGATTTTCCCTTGTTCGTCAGGAAGGGCATTCGGTACAAATACAGGGAAACCCTCAACTTTCGCTACACCTGCACCTTCGTGCGTTAAATCTTCGAAGGTTACATTGTAGTATTCATTTTTTTGAACAGGCGGTTTCATTTTCACCAATTTTATCACCTCATTTGCAAAGAAAAACTTGGTCGCCATAAGGAACCAAGTTCAGTCTTCACCCTATTTTTTCAGCTGTTGCTTTTGGCACAATAAATTCAATATGGCGATACAGGTTTTCAAATTCACCTGGCAGCATGCCGCCGTATTCACCATCTAAATTCAATTGCATTTTATCTTTTACATCTACCTTCACGCGATTCGCTTTTGCGTAGATGACATTGTTATCATGAATATGCTCGCCTCTGAGTGCAAGGCTGACCACTCGAATGGCTTCTGCTAGGTTGACCTTCTTTAAAATAATCAGATCAAACATCCCATCATCTAAAATAGAATCTGGTGCCAGCTTTTCAAAGCCGCCTACTGAGTTTGTTAGTGAAACAAGAAACAGCATGATTTCTCCATGAAACAATTTGCCGTCATATTCAATTTCGACTTCTGTCGGGCGAATGGAAGGAAGCATCTCCATACCTTTCAAATAATACGCAAGTTGTCCTAGCATGGTTTTCAGCTTACTAGGCACTTCATAGGTCAGCTCTGTTAATCGGCCGCCTCCCGCAATATTAATGAAATACTGTCCATTCACTTTACCAATATCAAGCGGCTTTGCTACACCATCAATGATGGCATCTGTCGCTTTTAAAATATCTTCTCTTGGAATGCCAAGTGCTCTTGCGAAGTCATTGGTCGTTCCAACTGGAATGATTCCTAATTTTGGTCTTTTTTCAAGCGGCGCTAATCCGTTGACGACTTCATTAATCGTGCCGTCTCCACCAGCTGCTACAATTAAATCAAAGTCTCTCTGTGCGGCTTTTTCGGCTGCTTGTGTTGCATCTCCTGCACATGTCGTCGCATGACAAGATGTTTCATAGCCAGCCTGTTCAAATTTTTGCAAAACCTGCGGTAAATTCTTCTTAAAGAGTTCACGTCCAGATGTCGGATTGTATATAATTCGAGCACGTTTCATTCATCATCATCCTATTATCATTATGCAATCTATTTTCACCACTAACAACCTTTAATTATACTATGAGATTTGAAAATGGCAACAGAACAACCCCCTAATATTTGAAATCTCACGGTACGTTTCCCTCAGCAGATCAGCATTCTGATAAGATAAAAGAAAACGATGAAAAGGATGGTATGCCATGAAAAAGCCTGTCTATTTCAACCATGACGGCGGTGTTGATGATCTCGTGTCCTTATTTCTACTTCTTCAAATGGAACACCTGAAAGTAATCGGGATGTCTGTGATTCCTGCTGATTGTTATTTAGAGCCTGCGCTGAGCGCTTCTCAGAAAATTATTGATCGATTTAGCCCATATGAGATTGAAGTAGCCGCTTCTAATTCTAGAGGTGTCAATCCATTTCCAAAGGAATGGCGTATGCATGCTTTTTATGTAGATGCCCTGCCGATTTTAAATGAAAAAGGCGCTGTTGATACAAAAGTATCTAAGCTTCCTGCACATCTTCACCTGATTGAAACGGTGAAAAAGTCAACAGAACCTGTTACCCTGCTCTTTACAGGACCGCTCACAGACCTTGCACGCGCCTTAGAAGAAGATCCTTCCATCTCAAATAAAATTGAGAAACTGGTGTGGATGGGCGGCACATTCCTTGAAAAAGGCAATGTCGAAGAACCTGAGCATGATGGAACAGCAGAATGGAATGCTTTTTGGGACCCTTATGCTGTGAGCACCGTATTTCAAGAGCGTTTTCCAATTGAAATGGTCGCACTTGAAAGTACAAATCAGGTTCCGCTCACACTCGATGTCCGTCAACGATGGGCTTCCCTGCGCTCCCACATCGGGATTGACTTTATCGGACAATGTTATGCCTTTTGTCCACCTCTCATTCATCACGAAACAAACTCGACTTACTACTTATGGGATGTGCTGACAACCATCACTCTTGCTTCTACCTCATTTACCCGTTCAAAAGAAATGAATGCAATTGTTTATACTGAAACACCAAGACAAGGACGTACCGAAGAACATCCAGATGGAAAGACGATTCATGTCATTGACCACGTCGATCGGGAGGCCTTTTTCGAGGCCTTTGAAGAGCTGATGAGAAAAGCGGTTTGTCAGATTTCATCATAAAAAAGCCCCGCTCATTAGCGGGGCTTCCTCTTACTCTTCTTCAGCGTACTTTTTCTTACGTCTAAACTTGCTTAAGATTTCATACACGATTGGCACGATCACCAATGTGAGAAGTGTAGAACTTGTTAAACCGCCAATAACGGTGACGCCAAGTCCTTTTGATACGATCTGACTTCCGCCTTCAAAACCTAATGCGAGTGGCAGCAATGCACCAATTGTCGCAAGTGCCGTCATTAAGATTGGGCGTAATCTTGTTGTACCTGCTTCAAGTAAGGCTTCTCTTGTTGAAAGACCTTCTTTTTCTTTATGAATCACTCGGTCAATCAAGACAATGGCATTTGTTACAACGATTCCGATTAGCATCAGCAATCCAATCATGGCATTTAAGCTGATGGTTTCTTTCGCTACAAACAATCCAACGAGTGCCCCAATAACCGTAAATGGAAGTGAGAACAGAATCGCAAATGGTGCAAGACCTCCGCCAAATGTAATGACGAGAACGAGGTATACAATCGCAATCGCTGCAAGCATTGCGAGTCCTAGCTGTGTAAAGGATTCCTCAATATCCGCACTTACACCGCCTGTATCAATCGTAACGCCAGATTTCAAATCAAGCTTGTCAACTTTCTTCTGGACATCTTGTGTCACACTTGATACGTCGTCTGTTGTCATGTCACCAGATACTTCAGCGTAAATCTTCCCATCACGCTTTGTTACAGTGTTTGCTGTTGTGCCATCTTTCACTTTCACCACATCGCCAATTCGGACTTGTTGTCCTGTTGGTGTTGTGATCTTTTTATTCTCTAGATCTTTTTTACTCTTGTATTCATCTTTTTCCGTTTGAAGCTTCACATCTAGTTCTTTGCCGTCCTCTGTTACTTTCGTCAACGTTGTTTCATTACTTTGAGGAGCGATCGCCTGTGCGATTTGTGAAGCGGTTAAGCCTAGTTTCGCCAGTTTTTCTTGATCTGCATTAAACGTATATTCGTCATATTTCTCAGATAAGCTTGTGCTGACGTTTTTCAAGTTCTTTTCATCTTTTAAAATGTTCTCGACATCTTTGACTGTGCCTTCAATATCACTTGCTTTGTCACCGTACACATAGTACGTCACTGTATTGCTTGCGCCAGCAGATGAGAAGTCTTGTGATTTCCATTCCCCTTTAGACGTTTTGTCTTGAAGGGCTTTAACCATACGATCTTTTTCTTTATCAAAGTTCGGTGTGTCCTCGTCGTATTGTACGAAGAATAATGCACCGTTAGAGTTTCCGCCAACACTTGCTGTCATTGCATTTGAAGAGCCTAATGAATATTGAACCGTATTGACATGATCACGTTTCATTAAGTAATCCTCTGCCTTTTTCGTTTCAGCAATGGCTTGTTCTCTCGTTTGTCCAGGCTCTGGCGTGTATGTCACCATTGCCGTTTTTTCTGCTTCCTGTGGTAAGAAGCTGACACCGACAAGTGGTGCGAGGAATAAGCTTCCGACCAGCATCAAAATCGCAATTCCTGACGTGATCCATTTATGGTTCAATGTCCAATTGAGTACACGTCTATAACCACCAGCAAGTTTGCTTGGTTTGTGTTCTTTTACCTTTTTCGCTTTGCCATACAGGTTCTTTTTAAATAGGCTGTGAGCCATCATTGGAACGATTGTAATGGCAACAAGTAGTGAAGCCATTAGAGCAAACACAATGGTTAATGCAAATGGGATGAATAATTCACCAATCATTCCACCCACTAGCGCTAATGGCAAGAATACCGCAATTGTGACAATCGTCGAAGACATAATCGGAATAAACATTTCTTTTGTGGCTTCTCTAACGAGTGCTTTACCTTTTAACGGTTCATCTTTTAACGCCATTCGTCGATAGATGTTTTCTATGACAACAATCGAGTCATCGACAACACGTCCAATGGCGACTGTCATGGCACCAAGTGTCATGATATTTAATGTGATATCGAGCTGATTTAATAATAAAACAGCAATCAACAGGGATAACGGAATGGAGATGACCGAAATTAATGTTGATTTGATATCTCGAAGGAACAACATGATGATAATGATCGCAAAGATTGCTCCGATGATCGCCTTGTTCAGCATTGTGCTGACAGATTCTTTAATCGGCTCTGCTTGATCATATGTCGTGCTGACTTTGATTCCTTTATTGTCTTTTTTGAATGTATCAAGTTCTTTTGTGACTGCTTCTGCTACACTCACTGTGTTGGCATCAGAGCCTTTGACAATTTGCAAACCGATACTGTCTTTTCCGTTCGTTCTAGAAATTGATTCTGCATCTTTCACGACTTTAATATCTGCTATCTCAGAAAGTTTGATCGTCGGCAGTTCTACCGATTGACCGCTTGCTGCACCTGCACCTGTTTGTTGCTGAGCTGCTGCTTGCTGCTGACTTGCACTTCCAGCCTGCTGATCGGTACCTTGAGCACCTGCATTTTCTGAGCCGCTAGCAGATGCACCAGCTCCTGCGCTTGCACTTGGTGTGACAGGAATTCGCATGTTTTTCAAATCTTTAACACTTAAAATATTGCCATCCACTACGACTGATTTTTGCTTGTTGCCAAATGTGTATAACCCTAAAGGTACATTGACATCAGAGCCTTTGATCATGTTTTGGACAGTTTCTTCATCTAAACCATATTCCTTCAATTTCTTTTGTTTAAAAGAAAATTCTACTTCTTTGATTTGTTGTCCAGAAGCTTCGACAGACGAGACACCCTCTAAGCTTTGAAGAGAAGGAATAAGATCATTTTCCACTTTTTGTGTCAGGTCTTGTAATGATTCTTTATCACCGGAGACACTTAGAGCTAAGATTGGAATCGCATTGATGCTAAAACGTGTGATTTTTGGTTTTTCTGCATTTTCTGGAAAATTGATATTGCTAATGGCATCTTCAATTTCCTTCTTTGCTTCATCCATATCTTTATTGTAATCGTACTCGATTTGAATCGATGAGGCATTTTCAAAAGAATTAGAAGTGACCACATTCACCCCATTGAGGTTTTGTATCGACTTCTCAATTGGGTCTGTCACCTTATCTGATACTTCGTCCGGCGTTGCGCCAGGATACGTTGTAGAAACCGTAATGACTGGAGTGTTGATATTCGGGATTGATTCTTGTTTCATATTCAATCCGGCATATAGACCAGCAACTGTTACGATAATCGTCATGAGCCATACAGCGAACTTGTTCTTTAATACAAAATTGATGATCGAATTCATTATGTCCTCCATTTTCCTTTATGTATTGACTGACTGGTCATTCTATATCATAATAAACGGTGATATACAATGCCGTCAACCATTTCACTTGCGTTTGACGTAACATTCTAAAGCTGAAGGGGCCTTATTTCATGAACGAAAAAAAAGAAAAAATCATTAAAGCAAGCATTCAGTTGTTTGCGAAAAAAGGTTTTTCTTCTACGACCATTCAGGAAATTGCAGATGAATGCGGAATTTCTAAAGGTGCATTTTATTTGCATTTCAAATCAAAAGAACAGCTTTTCAACAGAGCGTTTGAATATTATATCGACACGTCTATGCAAAGTATTGAAAAGATTCGAAAAGAAAATCAACATCTTGCGCCTAGAGATATCTTTCAGAAACAAATCGCTGAACAGTTCCAGCACTTTGCTGAGAACAAGGATTTTATCATTTTGATCCTCAGCGAGAACATTATTCCGGAAAATCAGCAAATTAAAAAGTATTCCAAAACGGTTAAAAAGCAGATGAATGATGAAATCCAAATTTCTATTTTGACCACGTATGGACAGGAGATCGAACCATATATAACTGACCTGTCAGTCATGATTCAAGGAATCATCCAATCTTATGTGCAAGTACTGCTTTTGCAAGATCAGATGCAATTATCATGTGATGAGCTCTCATCCTTTATTCTCGACCGATTTGATGATTTGGTGCATGGGCTTCTCCGTTCTCATGCGAAGCCGATTCTAAAGCAAAACATTTGGGATGATGAAGCGCCAAATGCCGCTACTCTTCAAGAAGAGCTTCGATTGTTAAAATCTGAGCATCTGCTTTCGGATGATACCCTTGTATCCATTGAAGTTATTGAAGAAGAATTGGCCAAAGATGAGCCGCGCAAGCCGGTCATTCAAGGGATGCTGACAAATTTAGAAACGTGTGAGGACTCCGCTGTCCAAAGAGCTGTGGAACAATTGAAGCTATTCCTCCAATGACAATACGTGGCGATGTTCACTTTAGTTCACCTTTATCCCCTTCGAATATGTGCTAAAGCTTATGCTTCATTATAAAAAAAGAACCAATGAATTGATATACGGCGGTGGTCTGAATCTGTGATAAGACCCTGTCATTATCCATCAACAAAAAAACCGCCTCTTCCATTAGGCGGTTTTTGCGATTTAGCGTTTTTTGATTTCTTCAAGAAGAATCTTGTTGACCATCGGCGGGTTTGCTTGGCCCTTCGATGCTTTCATGATTTGTCCGACTAAGAAACCAATTGCGCGGTCTTTTCCATTTTTGAAGTCTTCAATGGATTGCGGGTTGTTATCAAGAGCTTCTGTGACAAGTTTGAGCAGTGCACCTTCGTCAGAAATTTGGACAAGTCCTTTTTCTTTGACGATTGTTTCTGCGTCGCCCCCATTTTCGATAAGTTCTTTGAATACCTTTTTGGCAATCTTAGAAGAAATCGTTCCTTTTTCGATAAGCTTGATCATACCAGCCAGTCCTTGCGGCGTTAGCTTCGTATCTTCCAGCTCTTTTTGAGCCGAGTTCAAGTAGGCAGATACTTCACCCATGAGCCAGTTTGAAGCTTGCTTCGCTTCAGCACCTTCTGAAATGGTCGCTTCAAAGAAATCAGACATTTCTTTTGTCAGCGTCAGTACCATTGCGTCATATGCAGGAAGTCCAAGTTCATCAATGTAGCGTTTGCGGCGCTCGTCTGGAAGCTCTGGAATGGATGCTCTTACGCGTTCTTTCCACTCATCATCAATATACAGCTCCACTAAATCTGGTTCTGGGAAGTAGCGGTAATCATCAGAACCTTCTTTGACACGCATGAGGATCGTCTTTTTAGACGCTTCGTCATAGCGGCGAGTTTCTTGTTCGATCAAGCCGCCAGAAAGCAATACTTGCTCTTGGCGTTTTTCTTCGAACTCAAGACCTTTTTGGACGAAAGCAAATGAGTTTAAGTTCTTCAGCTCTGTTTTCGTCCCAAACTCTTCACGGCCGATCGGACGAAGAGAAATGTTGGCATCACAGCGCAGTGAGCCTTCTTCCATCTTACAGTCAGAGACGCCTGTATATTGAATAATGGATTTTAATTTTTCTAAGTAAGCATACGCTTCTTCTGGCGTACGAATGTCAGGCTCAGATACGATTTCAACAAGTGGTGTTCCTTGACGGTTGAAATCGACGAGTGAATAACCGTCGCCTGTGTGCGTCAGTTTTCCTGCATCCTCTTCCAAATGAAGACGTGTAATACCAATTCGTTTTGTTTTGCCGTCTACTTCAATTTCAATCCAGCCGTTTTCACCGATCGGTTTATCAAATTGAGAAATTTGATACGCCTTTGGGTTATCAGGATAGAAATAGTTTTTACGGTCAAATTTTGTATCAGTTGCAATCTCACAGTTCAGTGCCATTGCTGCTTTCATCGCAAAGTTCACCGCTTCTTTGTTCAACACAGGCAGTACGCCAGGATAACCAAGATCGATGACACTTGTTTGCGTATTGGCAGCCGCACCAAAAGGCGTCGGTGAGCTTGAGAAAATTTTTGATTGTGTTTTGAGCTCTACGTGGACTTCAAGTCCAATTACCGTTTCAAAGTTCATTCTGATTCACCCCTTACAGTTCAGGTTTTGCTTTATGATGATCTGTTGCTTGTTCGAAAGCGTGAGCCACGCGGTAAACGGTTCCTTCATCAAAGTGTTTACCGATGATTTGCAGTCCTAGCGGAAGACCATTTGCAAATCCACAAGGCACACTGATTCCTGGAACGCCTGCAAGGTTAACAGGGATCGTTAAAATATCGTTTGCATACATTGTGAGTGGATCGCTTGTCTTTTCACCAATGTTAAATGCCGGAGTTGGTGTTGTTGGTCCTACAATGACATCATACTTTTCGAAAACATCTTCAAAGTCTTTTTTGATCAGCGTACGGACTTTTTGCGCTTTTTTATAGTATGCATCGTAATAGCCTGAGCTTAGAGCGAATGTGCCAAGCATGATGCGGCGTTTGACTTCGTCTCCAAAGCCTTCAGAACGGGTATTTTTATATAAATCAATCAGGTTGTCTGCATTGTCTGTACGGTAGCCATAGCGAATACCGTCAAAACGCGCAAGGTTTGCAGATGCTTCTGAAGATGAAAGCAAGTAGTAAGTCGCAAGCGCATATTTAGAATGCGGAAGAGACACTTCTTCCCATGTGGCACCAAGTCCTTCTAATACTTTCAACGCTTGAAGAACAGACTCTTTTGCTTCTTCGCCAACACCTTCACCAAGATATTCTTTTGGTACAGCGATTTTCAAGCCTTTGATGTCGCCAGTTAATGAAGAAAGAAAATCTGGGACATCGACATTTGCACTCGTTGCGTCCATTTGATCAACACCAGAAATCGCTTGAAGAACATATGCGTTGTCCTCAACATTACGCGTAATCGGCCCAATTTGATCTAATGATGAAGCAAATGCGATTAAACCGTATCTAGATACACGGCCATACGTTGGTTTAAGACCAACAACACCACAGAATGATGCCGGCTGGCGAATGGAGCCGCCTGTATCTGATCCAAGAGAGAATGGTACTTCTCCAGCTGCAACAGATGCTGCTGAGCCACCACTTGACCCACCTGGAACTGTGTTTAAATTCCACGGGTTCTTCGTTGCTTTGAAGCCTGAGTTCTCCGTAGAAGATCCCATCGCAAATTCGTCCATGTTTAATTTACCGATTGTGACAGCTTCCGCTTCTCTTAAGCGGTTCACAACGGTTGCATCGTAAATAGGATCGAAGTTTTGCAAGATTTTACTTGATGCCGTTGTACGTAAATCTTTCGTCACGATGTTATCTTTGACACCGATCGGCATACCGAACAATAGACCAAGCTCGTCCTTTTCACCAACGGCCTCGTCCAATTCTTTTGCGTACGCACGTGCTTTCTCTTCGTCCAGCGCTAGGAATGCTTGTACTTTCCCGTCTACTTCATGGATTCGTTTATAAGACTCGTCCACTAAATCAGAAACAGACAGTTCCTTTTTATGTAAAAGCTCTTTTAATTCAGAAATTTTGTGGTCAAACAGTGACATGCCTCAGGCCTCCTTTAGTCCAAAATTGATGGCACACGAATATAGCCGTCTTTATGATCAGGCGCGTTTTTGATGACTGCCTCAATGGAAAGACCTTTATTCGGAACATCTTCTCTCATGACGTTTTTCATTTTTAATACGTGTGTTGTTGGTTCAACGTTTTCCGTATCTACCTCGTTTAACTGCTCTGCAAATGAAATGATGCTATCAAGCTGTTCTGTAAACATCTCAGCTTCTTCTTCTGTAATCGCAAGCCGTGCCAAATGCGCAACATGCTTTACTTCTTCTATTGAAATTCTTGACATGCAGGTTCACCTCCAAAAATGATACGTGTTCGTGGTCATGATCATAAGTCATATACACTTTATCATATCAAATTTTACTGTTCTAAAGCAACTTTACGAGGTCGCCCAGAAAGGCTTTGTCCACTAATATGCCATTGTGGTGCAGTCATTGTCTAAAATATTCATCAAGGTGACTTTTTATTTTTCAGAAAATTTTTTCTTTTATTTAATTGAGTAAACGCTTACATATAGACGCTTATCACGCATACACGTATTTTTTTGTCTGATGAGGATGTTTAAGAAGGTTGATCACTTGGGAATACTCTGATAGGTTAAGTAACCATAGCAGTGAGCAGACAGTTCAATAGGCTGTTCTTTGTATATTTTGATTGAGGTGATGTCAAATTAATACGAAAAAGGTGATATGGAAACATGAGTATTGAGATTGTAATTTCTCTATCTATTTATTTTATTGGAATGCTTGCCATTGGCTGGTATGCATTCAGAAAAACAAATGACTTGAATGATTATATGTTAGGCGGACGCGGGTTAGGTCCTTATGTAACGGCTCTATCTGCTGGTGCAGCTGATATGAGTGGGTGGATGCTGATGGGGCTTCCAGGCGCTATGTATACAACCGGTCTTTCATCTGGATGGCTTGCTGTTGGTTTAATTAGTGGGGCTTACTTAAACTATCTATTCCTAGCGCCACGATTGAGATCGTATACAGAAGTTGCTGATGATGCGATTACCATTCCAGACTTTTTTGACAAACGGTTTAAAGACTCATCTACTTTATTGAAAGCTGTCTCAGCTGTCATCATTATGATTTTCTTTACGCTTTACACCTCATCAGGTATGGTATCAGGCGGACGCTTATTTGAATCAGCGTTTGGTGCTCATTATATGTTTGGCTTAATCTTAACTTCTAGTATTGTCATTTTGTACACACTATTCGGCGGCTTTTTGGCAGTTAGTTTAACTGATTTTGTTCAAGGAGCTATTATGTTTTTAGCATTAGTGCTCGTGCCGATCGTTGCCTTTACTCAATTAGGTGGACCTGTTGCCACATTCAATGATATTCAACAGATTGACCCTAAATTGCTTGATATTTTTAGAGGAACGAGCGTCATTGGCATTATTTCCTTCCTCGCTTGGGGACTCGGTTACTTTGGACAGCCGCACATTATTGTTCGCTTTATGGCGATTACGACTGTAAAAGATTTAAAGCCAGCACGTCGTATCGGTATGAGCTGGATGATTGTGTCTGTCATTGGTTCACTATCTGTCGGTTTAGTCGGCGTGGCGTATGTTCATGAAACAAGCACCACTTTGGCAGACCCAGAAACCATCTTTATTGTGTTTTCTAAAGTGTTATTCCATCCATATATTACTGGATTTTTACTTTCTGCCATTTTAGCTGCAATTATGAGTTCAATTTCTTCTCAGCTGCTTGTCACTGCAAGTGCGATGACAGAGGATTTATACCGTACATTCTTTAGAAGAAAAGCCTCTGACAAAGAACTTGTGATGATTGGACGTATCTCTGTACTAGTCGTAGCGATTGTTGCCATTTGTCTCTCTCTAAACCCAAGTGATACTATTCTTGACCTTGTCGGTTATGCTTGGGCTGGATTTGGATCTTCATTCGGTCCAGTCATCTTGTTATGTCTATACTGGAAACGAATGAATCATCATGGCGCTTTAGCCGGAATGATTGTTGGGGCTGTTGTCGTTCTCGTTTGGATTTCAACAGGCTTAAACAACACGACTGGATTGTACGAAATGGTTCCTGGATTTATTTTAAGTGGTTTGACTGCTATTATTGTCAGCCTCTTAACAAATAAACCGTCTAAAGCTTCTAAAAAGCTATTTAGCAAAATGGAAGACCATCTCGAAGAAGAAACAAAATAACTAGACATGAGGAGTCATCTGCATTATGCGGATGACTCTCTTTATTTTTAAATAAAATGCTTTTCTTTCTCCCGTTTCTGAATAAAATAGAAGTTGTGCAGCCATATGGGCTGTGAGAAGATCATATACATGATGTGAAACGTACATGAAGTGAAAGGAGCGATACGCATGTTTTGGACAATTGAATGGGATACGGTCTTAAAATTAGCCGTTGCCACCTTAATCGGTTTGATCATCGGTCTTGAACGCGAACTTAAGAAAAAGCCGCTTGGGCTGAAAACGTGTATTGTCATTGCTGTCAGCTCCTGCGTATTAACCATCATCAGCATTGATGCAGCCTACAATTTCCCTCGAGTCTCTAAGCTTCAAATGGACCCACTCAGGTTACCGGCGCAAATTATATCTGGTGTTGGTTTTATTGGAGCAGGTGTGATTCTTCGCAAAAGCAATGACGTCATCTCAGGTCTTACGACATCTGCGATGATTTGGGGAGCAGCAGGACTTGGGGTTGCAACAGGTGCAGGTTTTTATAAAGAAGCCTTCCTCAGTCTTTTCTTTATTCTCGTCAGTGTGGAATTTTTACCTTGGCTCTTCCAGCGAATTGGACCCATTCGCTTACAGGAAAAAGAAATCCGCATCAGAATGTCACTTTCTGATCGAAACCGCATGACAGAGATTTTAAAAGAAATGAAAGCACTCAATATTCGCATTCATTCTGTACGTATTGATGATTTAAAGGAAAAAGACTATCCGATCATGGAAGTACGTGTTCGCGTACATAAAGACCGCTATACAACCGATGTGTACTTTGATATTAAAGATTTAGAAGGCGTTGTTGGTGTGAAGTGTGATACGGTTTAGGATAAAAAGCCCCTTGCTATGTGAAACAGCAAGGGGCTTTCTATTTATGTTGTTAGCTGATGAAAGTCAAAAGGCGTAATTGGGGTTTTGTCCTCAATCTCCTTTCGAAAACGCGCCAGCATGGCACTTTCGTCAGCGCTTAGTGTTTGGAGATCAAATGCTTGATGTAAAAGCCCATAAATAAGCATATGACGCAGCATAAGGAAATCTGGTATTGTCGCCAGCCATGCGTCATCAAGCTCATTCTCCTGTCGATAGCCTTTGAGAAAATGGCTCATAAATTCACCCGTAAATTCAGCTTTATCCTCATACGGAATCACCGGATACCAAAGAACGTTGTATAGCAAAATGCTTATATCATTGATAAACCAGTGATACCCACAATCATCAAAATCAAATGCAATGATTTCTCCCTGATGATAATGGAAGTTCCCGTGATGTAAATCCGCATGCACCAGTCCATAGACATCCTTGGATATTCGGAGCTGGTGAAGCTTTTGCATCAGTTCATCTTTTCTCTGCAACACAACCGTTTGATCAGAAGGAATATACGTTTCAAGCTTTAATTGCTCCTCCTCATACCACTCTTGACGCTTATAGCGAGGATCTTTCACTTGATATTGTTTAGTCGTTTGATGCATACGCCCAGTATAGGCTCCTAACGCTTGAAACAACTGTCCATTCCAATCTGCTTCGGTCACTTTTCTGCCGGGCGCCTTTTCGTACACTCTCAGCAAAAAAGCGCCTCCTGCTTGATCGGGAATCGCTTCAACATCTTTTCCTCTTGCGGATAAAACCGGTTT
This sequence comes from Bacillus sp. FS02, assembly GCF_024398395.1. Classification (NCBI taxonomy): domain Bacteria; kingdom Bacillati; phylum Bacillota; class Bacilli; order Caryophanales; family Bacillaceae; genus Bacillus; species Bacillus sp. FS02. The sequence continues at coordinate 1,223,484 of NZ_CP074101.1, forward strand.
AGCTACTGAGATTCCATGTTGAGATAAATACCGAATCCAGTCCATTTCTCCTAGAATATATGTGCGGGAGCGGCGAATGGTATGGGTAATTTTCAATATATAACTCGACCCTTTTTCATCCGTATATTCATACACATAATTTTCTGCATCGGCTAGAAATGTGACCTGTTCTGGCTGAAAATGATAGAGTAGAGCCGCTTTCTTTAAGACCATTTGTTCATCGTATCGTGCTTTTACTTCTTTATGCATGCTGATTCTCCTTTTATCGTCTTTTTACTTATACATGACGGTAATCAGCATTTATACGAGCATCAACATACCTGCCTTTCCTTTTGGTTTCTTCACATACTTTGACAAAAGTTGAAAAATTCCTCTAATTAGAAATAAAAAACCGCCAAAAGGCGGTTTTCAGATGGTTGACAAAGGGCGAAAATGAACTTGATTTTAGCCCTTTGTCTTCTTTTCAGCGTGATAGAAAACCTTTGCAGCCCTAGGAAGGACAAGTACTGGCGCGGAGCGAATTCACATTCGTGAGCACCAGCACGCAGGACTGACAAAGAATGCGAGGGTTTGTCTACACGCTAAAAACCGCCAAAAGGCGGTTTTTATTTAGTCATATATATGGACCGTTGGTTCTTTATCTTCAGCATTTTTTGTGATGAGGGCTTCTTGCTGATCAGAAGAGGTGATGTTGATTTCTATATTGGTGCTCTTATAGTAATCCATGACTTCACCTGTTAAGTATTGCGTGAATGCCACGACTTCTGTTTTTCCGTAGAATTGCATTGGAATTTCTACTTTCATTTTTTGCAAGTTCCCGTTTTTATAGAAACCTTTGCCTACCACACCTGTGTAATTCGGGAAGTAGTCTTCTACCTTTGTCTTGAAGCGGTCAAATCGCTCTGAATCATCTTTGTAGCTGCTCTTGGCATTATCTGAAGGGAAGAAGACATTCTCTTCTTTAATCGTATCCCAACTACCAATATCAGCTGATCCTGCTTTTACATCGGTTTTAGCGATGAAGTTTCCTGGAACAATAGATGATTTTGGTGCTTGTTTATAAAGGGCAATCATGACTGGGACTTTTTGCAGTCCGTCCATTTGACGAAGTCGTTTAATGACTTGTTCCGCAATTTTTTCGCCCTCTGCTAAAAGTTTCTTTGAATTCTTCGATGAATCGATGGTCACCTCTTGCTGAGGATCCCCGATATTTTCGCGATAATAATAGACAGAGTTAAGCGCAAGACCGATGACAACCCCGCCAAGCTGTAAGCTATTTTTATCTTTTCTGATTAAGTAATTATGTTCTAGCATGGAAGCTAAGTAGATTGGACTATTTTCATTTTTTGACTTTGTTGAACCTGAGTTTGGAAGAGCAGGGTTTAAGCCTAAGTTCTTAAAGTCTTTGTCTTCTTTTTCAGCTTTTTTCAGATCACTGCCTGTTTTTTTGCGGGCAAGCCAGCTGAGAACAGTATCTTCATCTAAATGCTGTCCTTCTTGGAACAGATAGTCGTTTGTATTGAATGATTCTGTTGCCAGGCGCATGAGTCCTGTTTCAAATTCATCAATGTCTAAGCGTGTATTGAGACGCTCTGCTGTTAGTCCTCTTGCCGCTCCTTGTTTAAACGGCAGCACCATTTTGTAATAGGAATCAGAGATGTTGTACATTGGGATGATCGCTGTTTCTTTCGTTTCATCCGTTTTTTGTGTGACCTCTTCCTCATCCTTTCCCCCAAAAGGTGCACACGCTGACAATACCAGTGTGAGCATTGTCAGCAGCAATAGCAACTTTTTCAATAGAAAACACTCCTCTTATTTCTTTAGCTCCTCGAGCATTTTGGCTTCGTCCCAAATTTCAATATTGAGTTCTTCTGCCTTTGTCAGCTTACTTCCAGCTGCTTCGCCGGCAATGACTAAGTCTGTTTTTTTACTTACGCTACCTGCTAACTTGCCGCCTAATGCTTCGATCGCTGCCTTTGCATCATTACGAGACATTTCTTCTAATTTCCCCGTCAGCACAATCGTTTTTCCTGCAAAGTAGGAATCACTTTCTTCTACTTTCACCGGTTTTGGCCCTGTGTAGGTCATATTGACCCCAAGTTCTTTTAGTTCATTTAGCAGATCTAGTATTTCTTCTTTCTCAAAGTACGTGACGACTGCATCGGCCATTTTTTCACCAATTTCATCTACTTCAAGTAATTGTTCTTTCGTTGCTTGTTTTAACTGATCGATATCCTCAAAGTGCATGGCCAATGTCTTCGCTGCTTTAGAACCAATAAATCGAATACCAAGTCCAAACAATAAACGTTCAAGAGAGTTTTCTTTCGATTGCTCGATCGAACGCAGTAAGTTATCGACTGATTTCTCGCCCATTCGTTCTAGCTGAATCAACTCTTCTTTTGTTAAACGATAAAGGTCTGATACACGAGAGACAAGCTGTTCTTTGAAAAGTTGTGTAATGACTCGCTCTCCTAGCCCATCAATATTCATCGCATTACGAGACACAAAGTGAATGAGTCCTTCACGTATTTGAGCGGGGCATTGTGGATTGATGCACCGAAGCGCCACTTCTCCTTCAATTCTGACCAGCTCACTATGACATTCTGGACATTCAGTCGGCATGTGAAACGGCTTTTCTTCTCCTGTTCGCTGATCAACAAGGACACCTGCAACCTCTGGGATAATATCGCCCGCTTTTTTGACAATCACTTGATCAAAAAGGCGGATATCCTTCTCTTTGATCAAATCTTCATTATGAAGAGAAGCACGCTGCACTGTCGTTCCTGCGACTTTTACAGGCTCAAGAATCGCTGTTGGGGTGATGACGCCAGTACGCCCCACACTTAGTTCAATATCAATCAGCTTCGTCACGACTTCTTCGGCCGGAAATTTGTACGCAACAGCCCAGCGTGGACTTTTTGCTGTGAAACCTAGTTCTTCTTGCTGTGCCAATGAATTGACTTTAATGACAATGCCATCGATTTCGTATGAGAAATCAGCACGCTTTGTTTTCAGTGTTTCAATGAGGTCGATCACTTCTTCAATGGTTTGGCACATCCGTCTTTCTTTGTTCGTTTTAAAGCCAAGCTCATCGAGAAGATCAAGTCCTGCGCTTTGCGTTTCAACACCAATTTCATCAAGCTCCGCTATACTGTAGACGAAGATATCAAGGTTTCGTTTCGCTGCAATTTTCGTATCGAGCTGACGAAGTGAGCCAGCAGCCGCATTACGCGGGTTCGCAAACGGCTCTTCTTCGTTTTGTAATCTTTTTTCGTTAAGGGCTTCAAAAGAAGGTTTTGGCATAAATGCCTCGCCTCTCACTTCAATCGACAGAGGCCGATTGATTTTGAGCGGGATGGAACGAATGGTTTTGAGGTTCTCGGTAATATCCTCACCTGTTGTCCCATCACCCCGCGTGGCACCCCGGACAAACACGCCATTTTCATAACGGAGAGAAACAGCGAGTCCGTCAATTTTCAGCTCGACATTGTAAGCGACGTCGTCACCGACTGCTTGACGAACCCGGCGGTCAAAATCAAGAAGGTCCTGTTCATGAAACGCATTGCCGAGACTGAGCATCGGTGTACCGTGACGTACTTTTTGGAAGGCGTCTAAAACAGCACCTCCTACTCTTTGAGAGGGTGAATCCGCTGCTTTTAAATCAGGGTATTCTTCCTCCAAAGAGATCAGCTCACGCATCCGCGCATCATATTCAGCGTCAGGAACACTTGGACGATCCAGTGTGTGATATTCGTAGTTGTATTGATTCAAAATCTGGTGTAGTTCCTCGATCCGGCGTTTCGCTGCTTCTTTATCCATCTGCTTCTTCCTTTCACTTCATCCGTTTTGTCAGTCCTATCAGTTTATTGCTTTTCGATTGGCGCAAATGCGGCAAGGAGACGCTTAATGCCTGTAGGGCTTGGGAAGGCAATATCAAGCTCTGTACTATCTCCACTACCTTTTACACTCACAACCGTGCCAACGCCCCATTTTTTATGAGCGGCTTTATCACCGACAGCCCAGCCAATGCTGCCGCCGCCTGTGTTTTGAATGGTTTGCGTTTGTGGACGTGAGACAGGCCCTCGTCTTTGCGGTCTTTCTCTCGTTTGGCCAAACGGTGTTTTCGTTTCTTTTTTCTCATTTAGGTTGTCCAATAAATCAGCTGGTATTTCTCTGATAAATCGTGATTCCAGATTCATGTTCGTCCTGCCGAATAACGTTCTCATCTTCGCACTTGATAAATAAAGCTCTTCTTCGGCCCGTGTGATCCCCACGTAAGCGAGACGGCGCTCTTCTTCCATCTCAGCATCTTCCATTAATGAACGGCTGTGCGGGAAGACGCCTTCCTCCATTCCCATTAAGAACACAACGGGGAATTCAAGTCCTTTTGCTGCGTGGAGGGTCATTAAAATGACGGCATCCTGATCTTCTTCCTCAGCCTCATCTAGCTTATCAATGTCTGCGACAAGGGCGAGGTCTGTCAGGAAGGTGACAAGTGATTTATCTTCATTTTGTTCTTCAAAGTTTTTGGTGACCGATAGAAACTCGTCAATATTTTCTAAGCGGCTTTGTGCTTCAATCGTTTTTTCGATCTTCAGTGCTTCACGATAGCCTGTTTTCTCTAGGATCTCTTCCGTTAATTCTGTGACAGATAAATAATCCTGCATATTTGTCATTTGATCAATGAGCTGTTTGAACTCATCAAGTGCATTGGCAGCTCTTGCACTGAGTCCGATGAAATCCACCTGACCAAGGGCTTCAAACATAGAGAGATCATTCATTTCTGCGTATGCGGCAATTTTATCAACAGAAGTCGCCCCAATTCCACGCTTTGGTACGTTGACAATGCGCGCAAAACTAATATCGTCATCTGGATTTGCCACAAGGCGTAAGTATGCCAAAATGTCCTTGATCTCTTTTCTGTCATAGAACTTCGTACCGCCGACGATGTTGTATTGAATGTTCGCCTTCATTAACGTTTCCTCTATGACACGTGACTGGGCGTTCGTTCGATAGAGGATCGCAAAATCAGATAACTTACGCTTGCCGCTCTGATGAAGCTGACGAATCTTGCCAGCGACAAATTGACCTTCACCGAATTCATTATCTGCGCGGTAATAGGCAATCTTCGCTCCTTCGTCATTTTCTGTCCAAAGGTTTTTTGGCTTACGGTTTGAATTGTTTTGAATGACCGTGTTTGCGGCATTCAGAATACGCTTAGTCGATCTGTAATTTTGCTCAAGCAAAATCACTACACTGGACGGATAATCTTTTTCAAAGGAAAGAATGTTTGTAATATCCGCTCCACGCCAGCGATAGATAGACTGATCCGAGTCACCGACCACACATATATTTTGAAAACGCTGCGCAAGCAGTTTCACAAGCATGTACTGCGCTCTGTTCGTATCCTGATACTCATCGACATGGATGTATTGGAATTTTCGCTGATAGTGTTCTAATACTTCAGGGATCCGCTCAAACAGACGAATCGTCATCATAATAAGATCATCAAAATCGAGTGACTGATTTTTGAGTAATCGTTTTTGATAATCTGTATAGACGTCACTGACGACTTGATCGTAAAAGTCACCGGCTGTTTTTGCGTATTCCTCTGCGTCAATGAGTTCGTTTTTTGCACTACTGATTGAACCTAAAATGCTACGTGGATCAAACTTTTTAGGATCAATATTTCGTTCTTTTAAAATGTTTTTAATGACTGAAAGCTGGTCAGATGTGTCTAATATAGAAAAGTTGCGATTCACACCAATACGGTCAATATCGCGTCGTAAAATGCGTACACACATGCTGTGGAACGTAGAAATCCAAATGTCATCCGCACCAGGCCCTAAAATCGCTTGTACACGCTCACGCATTTCTCTTGCTGCTTTATTTGTAAAGGTAATCGCTAAAATATTCCACGGTGCCACATGCTTTTCTGCCATTAAATACGCAATTCGATGCGTGAGCACTCGTGTTTTTCCACTACCTGCTCCTGCCATCAGTAGCAGCGGCCCGTCTGTTGCTTTGACCGCTTCTTTCTGCGCGTCATTCAGCCCTTCTAATAGATGATTCGATATTTCATTCATTTCATTCACCGCCAATTCGAACTTATGTTCTATTTTAACCCGTTTCGTCTTGTTTGACTATGATGACTTTTTCACTGCGTCGACTGTCTTTAACGCTTCTTTAAAATTGTCATAAATGACGTTCCCCACGACGACAACGTCTGCATGCTGTGCAAAGTCTTTCGCCTGCTCTTCGCTTTCAATACCGCCGCCATAAAATAGAACCGTTTCATGTAGCACTGCTTTTGTTTCTTTCACAAGCTCTATGTCTCCAAGCGTTCCGCTGTATTCTAAGTAAAAGATGGGCAGTTTCATCAAGTGCTCTGCCACTCTCGCATAAGCCCTTACGTCATCTATATCCAGTGCCGTATTTGCCTCTGTCAGCTTAGCCGCTTTACACTCTTCGTTTAAGATGACATATCCTTCCGGCACAATCTCTTCCATTGACATCAAATCACCGTATTCCTTCATCGCATCCTTATGTAGACCAACAATCCAATCAGGATGAGCGCTGTTTAACACAGTGGGGATAAAATACAGGTCAAAGCCAGGCACAATCATCTCATGTGTCGAGATTTCAAGGACACATGGCACAAGAAAGCGGCGCACCTTTGACATCAGTTGCAGCACGTTGTCTTCTGTCACGTTGTCACTGCCGCCAATTAAAATGGCATCCGTACCGGATTCACAAATCGCTTCAAGTTGTTCATCGGAAATCTCTTTATTTGGATCGAGTTTAAAGACATGCTTCCACTCGGTAACATCATACATGAAAAACGTTCCTCCATTCGTTTCATTCCATTTAAATATTATAACAAAATCAGACACCGCAAAAAATGGGTAACCTCCTTCAGCTAAAAGTTTCATTCTTTTGAAAATAGTCGATTTTCATTTTAGGCGAGGTGAATGATTCAAGAGGCGCTGAGGGAGATAAATAGATCGATGCTGAACTGAAATGAGAGCTACTTCATCTCATCACATGATATTATACATGAAAGGAACATTTTACTATCGACCAAGCAGGTGAATGATTTGAAAAGAACCATCACATATGATCAAACGATCGGCATTGGATATATCTATCTCATCCCGCCTCGAATCGGGACAATCAAAGAAACCATTGAATTAGACGTGAATGAATGTGTGAACGTAGACATCGACAAAGAGGGCCGAGTGGCTGGGCTGGAGTTATTTGCAGAAGAAGCCAAGGTGTTGAAACTCACACCCGTTTATGAGGACGAGCTTTCGTTACGTTTTACGGATCAGGAAGTTCTCTCAACCTATCATTTATCGGGCATTGAATTTCTTTTCTCGACGCCTGATCACGAAGGGTTGATCGGTTTTACGCTTGTCGATCCTCTTCGATATCACATCAAAAAAAAGACAAGAAAAAACCGTTTTGAATGGTCAAAACGGTTTTTCTAAACTATTGTCTCACTTCATTAAAATAATGAACAGATGTCATGGCCCCTTCATCGACCATCTTGTTGTCTTGAATATCTAACGGATCAGGGTGACCAGCTTTTTCAGGAACCTTTTCATCTGAGCGGAACATGCTTGCCCATTTTTTGAGATGCTGTTTATTTTTCACTGCTAATAACACGGCACCACCAACCCCTAATCCTGCAAGTACATACACATTCGGACGCTTATTCATGTATGTTCCCTCCCCTTATGATCTTATTTGTAAGTTACCCCGCCTTTTCATTTCTAAACGTCACAATCTGTTGAAGTGGTTTCTCTTTCAATGAAAAGTGGAATAACAACAGTAATGATAGAGAAAAGAGGGGATTTTCGTGACAACAACTTTCATTGTCATTGGCGCATTATTAGTGATTTTTTTCATCATACCAATCATTTTATTCATCTGGATTTGGATGCGAGATGAAAAACAGGAAGAGCATTCTGTCCTACGAAATTATCCGGTCATTGGAAAATTGCGGTTTATTTTTGAAAAAATAGGACCTGAGCTTCGTCAATATCTGTTTCTAAATGATCGAGAGGAGCTTCCTTTCTCAAGAAGAGAATACGAGCAAGCTGTCATGTCTGGGAAGTACAAAAGCCGGACAATGGGCTTTGGATCAAAACGTGATTTTGACAAGCCTGGTTACTATATTCGCAACGTCCTATTTCCAAAGCAGCGAGATGAGTTACGCATCGATCAATCTGAAAAAATCCAAACAAAAGTGTATCAGATCGATCAAGACAATTTACTGAGAAGAAGTGAACACACGAAAGAAGTCGAAGCAAAACCTTATTATCTCCATGAAGAAGATGTACAAATCATTGGTGAACATACGTGCCAAAAACCTTTCCGCGTCAAAGGATTGATCGGTCAATCAGCCATGAGCTACGGCTCCTTAGGCGACCGGGCGATTACGGCTCTATCCTCCGGCTTAAAAATGGCTGGTGGCACATGGATGAACACAGGTGAAGGCGGGCTTTCACCTTACCATCTCAAAGGGGGCGCCGATATCATTTGCCAGATTGGACCTGGTTTATTTGGGGTTCGAACAGAGGATGGCGCATTTTCGTTTGAAGAGTTTAAGAAAAAAAGTGAGCATGATGAAGTAAAAGCCTTTGAACTCAAGCTAGCACAAGGAGCGAAAACACGCGGGGGACACATTGACGGTGAAAAAGTCACAGAAGAAATTGCCCAAATCCGTAAACTGCCGCCACACCAATCCATTGACAGTCCGAACCGGTTCGAGATGTTTCACTCCATTCCTGACATGCTTGATTTTATTGAACAACTGCGAAACATCGGCGGAAAACCAGTTGGAATCAAGCTAGTTGTTGGACATAAAGAAGATATCGAGGAGCTTGCTCTCTATATGAAAAAAAGCGGAAAACATCCTGATTTCATTACAGTGGATGGCGGAGAAGGTGGCACAGGTGCTTCCTTTCATGAACTGGCTGATTCCGCAGGCCTGCCCATTTTCACCGCACTACCGATGGTCCATCAAATTTTGAAGAAATATGGGGTTCGAGATCAACTCAAGCTGTTTGCGTCTGGTAAACTTCTCTCCCCTGATAAAATCGCCATTGCCCTTTCCATGGGAGCGGATTTTGTGAATATCGCACGGGGCTTGATGTTCTCGGTTGGCTGTATTCGGGCGCAAGTATGCCACACGAATAAATGCCCTGTTGGGGTTGCCACCACAGATCCAAAGCTGCAAAAAGGTTTATTCATTGAAGAAAAGAAATACCGCGTCTGCAATTATATCCTGTCCCTTAGAGAAGGTTTGTTTAATTTATGCGCAGCAGCTGGAATTGAATCACCTATTCATTTTAACGAAAAACATATTATTTTTAGACAAGAAAACGGTCAGACAAGTGAAGTCCCTATGTTCTCAGGCACAGAGCAGTCTGTCTAGTTTAAAAAGGTGCGTTTCCACACCTTTTTTCGTTGACATTCTTGCTCAATCACGTATAAAGAAATTAATAGATCTTTGATAAGGAGAAAGAGTATGCGTGAAAAAAAGGTCCGCGGTATGAAACGAAAGACTCAACAGATCATAAAAGAAATGAACGCAAATACGCAGTCGTTTCCGGCGAATGTTTCTGACTACTGGCACCTTCCTCTACCAGCGGCTTATGATTTTATGACTTCCAACAGAACACCGAAAAAGATCAAACGTCTATGCATTCAAACTCTATTGAATAGAGCTGAGCATCTCATTGATTTGAAACCAAACGACGGGGACATATATCGTGTCGTGGTCGCAGTCGATCTGCCTGGATTATGGCATTCACAAATCATTGTGTTTAAAGGGGATTCTTATGTGAAAGATTTCTTCAACAGACAAGATGAGTATCAGACATGGCTTCCCCTTTCCGATCAGAGAAATATTCAAAAAGAATGGGATTTATCTGTTGCACAAAATATGCGAACCATCGGTTTTAAGGAAGTGATCACTGATGACGATGAAGTGTCCTATGAAGGTGAACGATGGTTTATGGGAGAACTTGATGACATCAAATAGAGCCATTTCAAATGAAATGGCTCTTACTTGTTCAACTTCAAAACGACAAATCATAAAGAATGTTTGCAGTGAAAGCTGCTTTATTTTGTTTCGTCCGTTGCTTGTTGCTCTGCTACGCGGTCAAGTGCCATCGTATAGGCATCGTTTCCGTAGTTCAAGCAGCGTTTGACACGTGAGATAGTGGCTGTACTTGCACCTGTCTCCGTCTCAATTTTATGATACGTATTTCCCTCGCGAAGCATACGTGCTACTTCAAGACGCTGTGATAAAGATTGAATTTCATTGATGGTACACAAATCATCAAAGAATCGATAGCATTCTTCCAGGTCTTTAAGGGATAAGATGGAGTTGAATAACTGATCTAAGCTTTTGCCCCTTAATTTATCAATTTGCATCTTTATACATCTTCTCCTTTACTATTGGCACACCGCTCCGCACTGACTTTTCCGAGAAAGCGGTATCTTTCCTGACTCATTTTTTTCAACCTCAGCAATGAGCTTTGAACGAATCATGACAGGTTTGGTTCTACGCTGAAAATGCCATCAGGTTCTTTCGTAAGCCGAAGCTTCTTTATCGTAAACAAATTCGACAAGTTTTGTCATATTCCTTGTGCGACAATCTGACAAACTTGTTTGCCTCCGATATCTAGAACACTTCTGCTCTGTTAAGTCTTTCCCTAAAAAAATAGTATGTGTAGAAAGCTTGGCGAGACGATAAACCTGCGCCCCGCCTTGCTTAATTATTCAAAATATGTTGGTCGGCCAGCGTAACCGACAGATTCATTTTACAATTGGGCACTTCATTCGTCATGTCAAAGCCCTATGCTTTGTCACCATATCTAGCAGCGAAGAGATCTCTTGCTTACTCCTGCCCTATAACAGCGGTCAGAAATCTAGCAAATATGATACAGCTCCACTCTGTTATATTTTAACGCATTATAGACGGAAAGAGTACAGTTTTTTTCATGACATCAAATATTCCTCTTGGCGTCACTCGAATATACGGCAAGTGTGTGCTTTGGAAAAAGACAAGTGTATCAATCGGGCAGTCAAATGGATACCCTCGCTCAATGAGTAGCTCGCGTAACGTTTGCTCCTGCTGAAGAACCGTTTCAAACGGTTCAGCTGATGCACAGCCTGATAATTGCAGCGGGATTTCATGCAAAATCTTCCCGTTTTCTGTGAGCACAATTCCACCGCCAATTTCTTTCATTCGCTTATGAGCAAGCATCATATCATCTTTATTTTTCCCAATCACTAAAATGTCACCAGTGGTTGAAAATGAGCTGACAAAGCCTTGCACCTTGTTTGCAAATCCTTTTAACATTGTGTTCACGCGCCACTCGCCTCTTCGATCAATCAAACTGAAGAAGCTTTGATCATGGTCACAGGACAGCTGGTTGACAGAGTTATCAATCTCCACTGTATAAGGCTCCATGATGACAGCATTGCGCATTTTGACACCAAGCGGCATTGAGAATTGCAAGTCACTCATCGTCAGGTCATAGCTTAAATCTAATGGTTCAAGCCCACCATTTTCCCATTTTGTCTCTTGGAATTGATGCTGGTTCTCCCCTCTAATTTCAGGATTACCCCTTTAGAAATCACCGTTTCTGGATTTGGATTCATCGGATCATCTAAAATATTCAAAGAAGCCAATCGGCCAGGACCGACCACGCCTAATAAGTCATCAATTTGATAGTATTTCGCAATGTTAAAAGTCGCCATATTGTACGCATCAATAGTAGGCACGCCTTCTTCAAGGGCAATGGAAATGAGACGATTGATCATGCCTTCTTCATAAAAGTGAGGCGCTGATCCATCTGTTGTATAGAAAAAGTGATCGTAGTGCCTAAAGTCACGCTCATGCAATTCCCTTAAAATGTTCACTAAATCTGGGCGGATGGAAGAATGACGCAAGGACACATGATAACCTAGAGACAAGCGTTTGAGCACATCGTCTGCATTCATTGCTTCATGATCACTGTCCGCTCCAAACAGCTTCATTTTTGTTAGCGTTTTCTCAGAAGCCCCAGGGAAATGCCCTTCAATTCGTTTTCTCTGCTTCTTCGTTTCTTGCATGCAATATAAAATGAGATCATCACCGTCCATTAATCTTGGCCAGCTCGTTAATTCGCCGCCTTGAAGGACGTCGGGGTGATCAATCCATTCTTTCCGATAGTTAATAGGAAGCATCTCATCTTCATACCTGACCTCGGTTTGAAGATCGTATCTAGACCACCAGAAATACTGAAATGGCTGCTTTTTTAATTCACATAGAGTGGAAAGCGCTTTCTTTTCATTGCTTTGCAAAAGAAGAAATAAGTTATCGCTGACCATCGTTGTTGTGCCAAATTGAGACACATATTCTGCAAGTGATTGGGGATTATAAATATGGAACGGATGCGCGTGAGGTTCAATATACCCCGGCACAATGTATTTACCTTCACAATCAATCACACGTTTAGCTGATTTATTTTGAGGAAGCTCTGCTCCGACATAAACAATTCGATCATCATGTATCCAAATATTTGCCTTCACCCATTGCTTCAAAAACGGGTTTAGCACGAGCCCATTCGTTAAAAGGAGTGTTGGAACTATTTTTGAGTCGACTACATCGATTTGTGTGCGGATGTCATTGTTTCTCCAATTAAAAGTACGTTCGGACATTCACATACTCTCCTTCATTTGTATTAGCCCTATCGTAACATAACGAACCACGTTACGCATTAATGAAACGTTACAATTTCTTGAAATCACACTTAAAATAATTTAAAAAAGGAGAATCACTTGCAATGAAACCTAATCTTGGCTTAATGGAAGCGCTCATGAGAATTGCCTGCGGAATGACGATATGTACTGTAGCTGGATCCTTATATGCTCGAAAACCATGGAGTAAAATGCTGCTTTTTGGCATCATGCTCGGCGGATTAAAATTGGGCTCTGGTATTCTTCGTTTTTGTCCAGTGACCTATATGTGTGAACAGCAGAATACACATAAAGAGAAGGCTGAGTAGACAGCCTTCGTCAGATCGTTGACAAAGGGGCTAAAATGATTTTTATTTTATCCCTTTGTCTTCCTCAGCGTGACATGAAAACCTTTGAAGTCTAGGAAGGGCGAGCACCGGAGCGGAGCGAATGTTACATTCGTGAGCACCGGCGCACAGACCAGCGGGCGAATGCGAGGGTTTATCTGCACGCTGGAGAAGGCTGAGTAGACAGCCTTCTTTTTTTTGTGTGTGAATCATTCCGCTGCTTCGCACCATTTGACCAACGTACCAGCAATGATTTCTGCTGCTTCAATCACATGTTTGATCTCAATGGATTCATTCGGGAAATGGGCAAGCTCTGTCGTTCCAGGTCCAAACACAATGATTGGGATATCCGCTGCTTGTGACAGTAATCCGCCGTCTGTCCCCCAAGGGGCGGCTTCCACCTTTGGCGGGTGCTGCATGACCTCTTCATATTGTTCCTTCAATAGACCTAAAAGCGGGTGATCAGAGTCGATTGACCCTGGAAGCCATCTAGCACCAAACCACTCCACCTCCACAGGATGTTCTTGAAACCAATCATCCTTTTCAGCGAGTCCAGTCATCCAATTTTCTAATTCCTTCTCTGCCTGCTCAACTGTCTCACCTGGCATCACACCAAGCCTGCCTTCCATTGTGACAAGATCTGCGACAGAGGACGGCCAATCACCGCCTTGAATTTTCCCAATGTTGATTGGAATTGGAATCGGGATATGCTGAAACAACGGCTCCGTCACTCGCTGATTTCTTTCTTTTTCTAGTGCCGCTATATGAGAAAGGACCACCGTGCTCTTTTCAATAGCAGAAACACCGTGATACCTTGTTCCGCCATGAGCTGCCCTTCCTTTAATATGCAGCCTGAACCACTTTGATCCTTGCTGAAGTGGAAAAATGTTCATATGACTTGGCTCTGGAATGATGGCAGCGTCCGCTGTGTACCCTTTCAATATCGCAGCAAGTGTGCCTGCTCCGCCGCTTTCCTCTTCGACGACACTATGAAACACCACATCTCCTTTCAGGGGAATCTGAAGCGCATGCAGTGCCTCAAGCGCAAAGAGTAAAGAAACGTTTCCACCTTTCATATCTGTTGCCCCGCGTCCATAAAGTCTCCCGTTTATGATATGCCCGCTGTAAGGCGGATATGTCCATTGATTCGTATCTCCTGCCGGAACCACATCTACGTGCCCGTTTAATAAAATCGATTTGCCGCCACCTTTTCCTTTCAATCGCCCAGCAACGTTGGGACTCCCCTGAAAAGCTCGGCGCGGGGAATAAAAATAAGGATGCTCTAGTAATTCATCACCGCCAATTTCCCAAACGTCTACATCAAAGCCAATGGCGGACAGTTTATTGGCCACGATCTGCTGCACGTCTTCTTCATTTCCTTGGGTGCTGTCACATTGCACCATTTGCTGAAGAAGCGTAATGGCTTCATCCTGATGCTCTTTCATCCAGTTTCTAATACGTGTCATTGGCTGCAAGTCGTTCATCCTTTCTACACAACAGATTTGACATCAGGCGCTAAAATTAATGGCGCTTCAGTCGCCCTTATGACATCTTCCGGCTGAAATGGCGGCATGACTTCACGTAAAATGAGCAGCTGAGACTTGACCTCAATGACCGCCATATCCGTAATAATCAAATCGACACACGCTTTAGCGGTTAATGGCAATGAACAAGCCGTTTTCACTTTAGATCGACCGTGTTTATCCAGATGGCTCATCACCACTACCACTTTTTTCGCTTTTTGCGCCAGCTCAATCGCTCCGCCCATACCCGGTACTCTTTTCCCCGGTACAATCCAATTGGCAAGATCCCCTTGGCTGCTTACTTCAAGTGCACCCAAAATCGTCATATCCAGCATGCCTTTTCGGATGATGCCAAAAGCAGTCGTACTGTCCATGTACGAGCCGCCCTTTGTCAACGTAATGGGAAAACCACCGGCATTGCACAAATTCGGATCTTCTTCCCCTTGCAGAGGCGAGGCTCCTGCCCCCATAATGCCGTTTTCTGCATGCAGCCACACCTCATAATGTGATGGAATGTAATCTGCTGCTAGGGTCGGAATGCCGATCCCAAGATTCACAATCATGCCATCTTCAATTTCTTGTGCTGCTCTTTTGGCAATGCGGTGTCTTAAATCGATGTCTCCCATGCCCATGTCCAGTTCACTCCTTTTGATTGCACGATTTGATTCACAAATACGCCTGGCGTCACGATTTCTTCTGGATTGAGCTGCCCCGCTGCCACAATTTCTTCTGCCTCCGCTATGGTCCAGTCTCCTGCCATCGCCACAATCGGGTTTGTATTCCGTGCGCTTTTATCAAAAATCAGGTTTCCCACTTCATCTGCTTTGTAGGCATTGACGATGGCAATATCCGCTGTGAGCGCAGGCTCTAACATATAATTCTTCCCATTCAGCTCAACCAATTGTTTCTCATCGAGATTCAGGCTATCCATCCCAACATCTGTCACAATGCCCGCCAGCCCCATTCCGCCTGCTCTGATTTTTTCTGCAAGAATGCCCTGCGGGTAAAAATGAACGTCTAATGTACCAGCCTGCATTTTCTGTCCGGCAATGGGATTTGAGCCGATATGAGAGGCGATGATTTTTTTCACTCTTCCTTCTGTGATGAGCCTGCCCACACCAATTTGCGGGAAACCTGCATCATTTCCGATCAATGTCAGATCTTGAATATTTGCTTCCAAAATGGCATCAATCAACGATGGTGGTGAACCCACGCCGCCAAATCCGCCAAACATGATGGTCATGCCATCTTTTAATCGCGTCATCACGTCATCCAAACCCACAGTTTTGTTCATGTTCGTTCCTCCTTACATAGCAGATGGGAAAAAGCCTCGATTGATCACTTCTTGTTCGACTAGTGTGATGGTCTGCCCGAATAAATCAATGAGTTCATCCATTTCCTGCTGTGTGATGGAAAGCGGCGGTGCGATCATAACCGCTGCGCCTCCGACTCCATCCTCTCCAGCGCTTGCTGGATACACCAGCAGTCCATTTTGTTTTGCCGTTTCAACGACGAGATTGGTTATCTGAGCATGTGCAGGAAATGGTGTTTTGGATAAACGATCTGCGACAAACTCAATGCCAATCAGCAATCCCTTCCCTCTCACATCTCCTATGATGGAATGATTGACTTGCAGATCTTTTAAAGCATTCATTAGATATCGCCCAGAAAGGTCAGCCCGGTCGGGAAGCTGATGTTTTTTCATATATCGAATGACCGCTAATGAAACGGCTGCTGAAAGCGGATTGGCACTATATGTGTGCCCTGCCATGACAGAGCCGGAGCCGCTGATAATCGGTGCCATCACACGATCCGTTGAGACAACTGCTGCGATTGGAGAATAACCTGCGCTCATGCCCTTTCCAAGAACCATGATATCTGGTACCGTGCTCCAGTGTTCCATCGCAAACATTTTCCCAGTTCGTCCAAAGCCCGTCATGACTTCATCTGCGATCATTAAAATGTCGTTTTCTACACAGACACGCTTCATCGCTTCGAAATATCCGTCTGGCGGCAGGAGCGCCGCTCCCGCTGCGCCAACAATCGGTTCAGCAATCAATGCGGCGATCCTCTCTTTTCCTATACGCTGGATGACGGTTTTAAATTCCTGGACATACCACTCGACCTGCTTGCTGTCTTCCTTTGGCAGCCATGACCTGTAGCTATAGGGCGGAGACAGCACTGGGTGCTTTTCAAGCAGTGGTTCAAAACGCTCTCTCCTTGCAATATGACCTGACATCGACAGCGCCCCTAATGTAATGCCGTGGTAACTCATCCATCTTGAGATGATATGATTTTTTTCCGTCTTCCCTGCTCTTGCCAATGCTGTATCGCCATTTTCATAGCAGTTTCCGTTGCCTCTGAACCGCTCCCTACAAAAAAAGACCAGTTCAGATCACCTGGGCAAAGTGTACTCAATTCATACGCTAGTTCTTCCGCTGGTTCATTCGTAAATTGTGACCTGTACGTAAAGCTCACCTTTTTCGCTTGCTCCGTCATCGCATCAATAATCTCTTGTATGCCATGTCCAATACTTGCCGTGACTGCCCCTGATGAGCCATCTATATATTTTTTTCCGTCCCGATCATATAAATAAATCCCCTCTCCTCTCACAGCCACAGGATATTGCTGATTTAACATCGGTTTGATTAAGTAATCCCGGGTCTCCACTTTGTCATTCCTCCCTCTCTTGTCAGCAGCTGCACTTTTCTTTTTACATGAATCGCAAGAAAATTTTGTATACTTGGTATAAGATTAGCTTAATCAAGAGGGCAGTCATCCTCCATTCGCCATATGCCCGAATTTCACGCGTGTTTTTTATACATGGTGTATAAGAGTGGTCAAAAGGAGGTCATGAGTCTATGGCGATTCTCGTCAAAGATGCACTCTCGCTCGATATGATGAAAGAAACCAAACTGCTTGCTGGAGAAAATGGACTGGATCGTCTTATCCAGTGGGTGACCATTGTGGAAATTATTGAGGACACGTCTAGACTTTCCGAAGGAGAATTACTTGTTACAACTGGATTTGGTCTGACAGAAAATAAAGAAAGACGCATCCGGCTTGAAAAATTGATTCAATCTCATCGTCTTTCAGCCATTGCCATTTATAAAGGCGTGTACTTAACGGAAATTCCCGCATCACTCATTGAAGCCGCCGAAAATAGCGGTATTCCGCTCATCGAGATTCCGCCCCATGTCAATTTTTCAGACATCACAAAAGCCGTTCTAGAACAAATCGTCAGCAGTCAGCTCCATCAGCTCAAATATTCTTCCGCGATTCATCAAAGACTGACCCATTTAAATGTGAGCAATAAAAATGTCACGCAAATTACAGATGAACTGGCACATCTCACAGCAGCAAATATCGTGGTGCTGGATGTATTTTTGCACCAAACAGCAGCTCATTTCGAAACAGATGAAGTGACCTATTCTCCTGCTTTTGGCTTTCTAACAGATGACGAACCGATTGAAACCTCTTCTCTGCTCAAGCAGGCAGAGGAAAAAGGGCGGCTCGTCTATGACACATATGGTGCGTTTGTTCTAGCGGCATGCCCCGTGATTGCAATGGGGGATATTTTCGGGTTCATTGTGGCGTTAAAGAAAAAAGAGACGTGGCACCATCTCGATGCCATCGCCATTGAGCATGCCGGTGCGGTGTATGCGATTGAATGGTTGAAACAAAAAGCCATTCAAGATACAGAAAACCAAATGCAGGGGCATTTATTGGATGATATGCTGCAACAGCAATACACAGAAGAAAGTTATGTCATCGAACAAGCAAGAAAGCTGCAATATGATATGAGTGAGGAACAAGTCGTCATCTACTTTCAATTTCAGCATCAGCACACACAGCTCGACCATCAAATGGTGCAGCGCCTATCCCAATTGCTCACATCCATTTTTGAACGCAGACAAATTCCTTTTTTATTAAAGGCAAGGCTTGATTCCATTTTCGTCCTGACACCAGCGGGGAAAAGCACTTTCCAAGAAACAAATTGGTATCGCGCATCAGAAGAATGCCGCAGTACTTGGTCTTATTTTTTCCCCGTCCATCCCATTGTGATTGGCATTGGAAGAGCCTACGACCAGATCAGTCTCTTTGCTAAAAGTGCAAAAGAAGCCCAGTATGCAGCAAGGCTCCTTCCTCTTTTGAAAACAGATGACAGCATCATTCATTATCAGAAGCTCGGTCTATATGGGATGCTGCTTGAAATGAACGAAGCCGGAATGAATTTGCATGACTTTTACGTGGAGCTGTTAAGCCCGCTGCTTTATACAAAAAAACAAGGAGCTGACCTCATTCATACACTCGAAGTGTATTTGGCACACAATGAAAATATTCAAAAGTCAGCGGGGGAATTGTTTATTCACCGGCATACGTTAAGCTACCGGTTGAAACAAATTGAAACGAGAACAGGCTGCAGCCTCAAATCCACTGATGATCGGATGAAGCTGCAGCTAAGTATCATGGCGTACCGCCTATCTGGTCTTCTTGATCAGATGAGAACCATTTCATGATTCATTTGGCGTTTTGACCCATAGATTCATATCTTCAATTTTGTCAAAAATATAGCAGTTGTTTTGAAAGCGCCCAGTGTATGTATACCCGAGCTGATAAAATACTTGATTCATTCCATAGGACAGTGCACGGGCAAGAGAATAAAAGACATAAATGTGCATGGATTGAAGCTCTTGTTCGAGGGCTAGAATCAAATGATGCATGAATCCTAGTTTTCTGTATGTGGGAAGGGTTGCACAATCTGTTAGTTCTGCATGACCATACGGTACATTGATTTCAGCGGATGCGGCACTTACAAGTTGACCGTCATGTTCAACGGCATAAAAAACCGTCCCTTCCTCCATTACCTTTCGGATGTAATCTGGCTCATTCATTGGCGTGGGGTACGTTTCAAAGACCGTATCATAGAGCGCTGCCAGCTTGTGCACATCCTCTGGACCGGCTTTCCTCATCACATACTCATCCTGCCACACGCCTTGGTCTTTTTTAATCGGCTTTTCTTGAATAGACGCAACGATTTCATCTTCCTTCAACCAAAATGGGCTGTTCATTCGATCTTCGGTCAGAAAGAGCGACATGCCGTATGCATCACTTCCGAGAAAATAATGAGAAAACACCCCTTCAAGCCGAAAGCCTTTTGCTAAAAAAAGAAGCATATGCTCGCGCCTTACTTTTACAATAACCTTAGACGCCTTGCAGTCCGCCGCTTCCTGAAGCACGGACTGAATCACATCCTGCACCCTGCCGCTATAGTCATCCAAACGAATTCGCTCATTGAATGGATCCATACAGATCAAAGCAGAAAAACGCTCGTTTGCAAGTTTCTTCAATTGCACCATACACTCATTCCCCTCTTAGCTAATGAAAAACTTCCAAATTAAAAATGAAGAAATAGCAATACCAGAAAAAATGGATAGGATCATATAACTAATGGCTACGCCTTTTTTCAATTTATTCTGCTTAATGGCAGTCACCATGATGTTATTTATAGTTATGAGATATAAAACAAGCATGACGTTTGCAAAGATGATAAATGCTTTGATTTCCATGTTTCCTCCCTAAATCTATTCGTAATCCCATACTACTTCTTCATCATCTGCCCGCATCCCTCCTATGAACAGAAGAAGAAAAAACACCTTTCCATCTCGTCAGATAGAAAGGTGTTTTGATTAAACGTTTTTCCCCGCAGCCTTCAGCGCACGGGCGCCAATGTCACGGCGATAAAATAAACCTGGCTGAATGATTTCTTCAACCGCTTCATACACTCTTGATCTTGCTGCTTCAAATGTGTCGTCAAATGCGGTCACATTTGCTACACGGCCGCCATTTGTGACGAATTGATCGTTTTCCTTTTTCGTTCCTGCATGGAAGGTGACGACATCAGAGACCGTTGTTTGCAAAGCACCGATTGGTGTGCCTTTTGCGTAGTCTTCCGGGTATCCTTCTGATGCAAGAACGACACTGACAGCAGCTGTGTCTTTCCACTGCAAGTCCACATCTTTTCCGTCCAGAATATCGAGGAATACTTGGACTAGATCTGATTCAAGACGAGGGAGCACTACTTGCGTTTCAGGGTCGCCAAAGCGTGCATTGAACTCAATGACCTTTGAGCCTTCTGGTGTCAGCATTAAGCCTGCATATAAAATGCCTGTAAACGAACGCTCTTCCTGCACCATCGCACGAGCTGCTGGTTTGACGACGTCTTCCACCGCTTTTTGTACCACTTCATCAGAAATTTGTGGAACCGGTGAATAAGCGCCCATCCCGCCGGTGTTTGGTCCTTTGTCATCTTCAAATGCCCGTTTATGATCCTGTGCGATCACCATCGGATACACCTTTTCTCCATTGACAAAGGCCATCAGAGAAAACTCTTCACCTGTTAAAAATTCTTCAATGACAACCGATGCACTCGCATCGCCAAACTTTTCATCCTCTAAAAAGTCATGCAGGCAGTTGATCGCCTCTTCAAGCGTCATTGCCACTGTCACGCCTTTTCCTGCGGCAAGCCCATCTGCTTTAATGACAATTGGGGCACCCTTTTCTTCCACATATGCCTTCGCTTCTTCAAACGATGTAAAAGTGGCGTAAGCGGCTGTCGGGATATCATAATTTTTCATTAAGTCTTTTGCAAATTCTTTTGAGCCTTCAATGATTGCGGCTTTTGCATTCGGTCCAAATACCTTGAGACCTGCTTCTTCAAATGCATCGACGACACCTGCAATTAAAGGAACCTCTGGACCGACAATTGTTAAACCGATGTTATTGTCTTTTGCAAAACGAATTAACGCCTCATGATCTCCCTCGTCGATCGGTACAAGCTTTGCTGCGTCTGTCATTCCATCATTGCCGGGTGCGACAAATACTTGGCTGACAAGTTCGCTTTGATTCACTTTCCATGCGATGGTATGCTCTCTTCCACCTCTGCCGATAATTAATACGTTCACACTGTCATCCCCTTAATGTTTGAAATGTCTAACGCCAGTGAAGACCATGGCGATGCCGTATTCATCTGCTTTTTGGATCGATTCTTCATCACGAATGGAACCACCTGGCTGGATGATCGCTGTGACGCCTGCCTTTGCAGCAGCTTCCACTGTATCGCCCATTGGGAAAAATGCATCAGAACCTAGTGCACTCCCTTTTGCCTTTTCACCTGCTTGCTCAATCGCAATGTTAGCCGAGCCAACACGGTTCATTTGACCAGCACCAATACCTGCTGTCATTTGATCCTTCGCTAGAACGATGGCATTTGATTTCACATGCTTGACGACTTTCCAAGCGAGCTTTAAGTCTTTCCATTCGTCTTCAGTCGGCTCTCTTTTCGTTGGGATAGAGATCGTTGCTTCCTCTAAGCCGTATGTGTCGATATCCTGAACGAGCAATCCACTATGAACACTTGTGAGCTGCTTTTCTTTTTTCCCAAGATCTGCTTCTACATCTAATGTTAGTAGACGAAGATTCTTTTTCGCTGTTAACACGTCAAGTGCTTCTTGGCTAAACGATGGTGCGATGACGATTTCTAAGAAAATCGTATGGAGCACCTCAGCCGTTTGCTTGTCTACTTCACGATTAAGCGCCACAATGCCGCCGAAAATAGACGTTTCATCTGCTTTAAATGCACGATCAAATGCTTCTGCAATCGTTTCTCCTGTCCCAACACCACATGGATTCATATGCTTTACAGCCACAGCCGCTGGCTCCGTAAATTCACGTACAATTTGAAGTGCTGCATCTGCATCTTTGATGTTGTTGTAGGAAAGTTCTTTTCCATGTAATTGCGTTGCAGTAGCTAAAGAGCCTTTGCTTGGAAGCGCATTTTCATAGAACGTCGCCGCTTGGTGCGGGTTTTCTCCATAACGAAGAGATTGCTTTTTCTCAAATGTGACTGTGAACTGTTCTGGCTCTGTTTCGCCAACAAAGTTCGTTAAATAATCCGCAATCAGTGCATCGTAAGCAGCCGTATGACGGAATACTTTTGCTGCAAGCTCACGTTTTTTCTCTAGTGAGACGCCGCCTTCTTTAATTTGTTGAACGACAGAATCATAATCACGCGGGTCTACAATCACAGTGACGTCCTGATGGTTTTTAGAAGCAGCACGAAGCATACCCGGTCCGCCAATATCAATGTTTTCAATCGCTTCTTCATACGTGACATCGTCTTTGGAAATGGTCTCTTTGAATGGATATAGATTCACAACGACAAGATCAATCGGCTGAATGCCGTGCTTTTCGATCTGTGCCATATGCTCCTCGTTTTCTCTCACTGCTAACAGTCCACCGTGAATGTTCGGATGAAGTGTTTTGAGTCGTCCGTCCATGATTTCTGGGAAGCCAGTCACTTCAGAAATACCAATGACATCAATGCCGTTCTCTTGAAGAAGTTTGTGTGTACCACCAGTTGAAATCACTTCAACGCCAAGTTCTGTTAGTTCTTTCACAAAAGGTACAAGATTTGTTTTATCGGAAACACTGATTAATGCGCGTTTGATCGTCATGCCTTTGTCACCTCATTAAGATAATTCTAAAAGTGATTTGATCACTTTTGGATATAGTGTGTGTTCTAATTCATGCATTCTTTTTTCAATGGATTCAAGGTCTTCCCCTTGTTCAATATGAATGGCTGCTTGATCAATAATCGGGCCGGTATCCATGCCTTCATCGACATAATGAACCGTGATACCAGCCACTTTGACTCCTGCTTGATAGGCTTGTCCAATCGCATCGAGTCCAGGAAATGCTGGCAATAAAGAAGGGTGGATATTCACGATTTTCCCTCTAAATGCATCAAGCAATGTCGGACCGATCAGTCGCATATACCCAGCGAGGAAAATCCATTCCACTTCATGCAGCTTCAGCTGTTCAATGATGGTTTGCTCAAAAGCGGCTTTACTCGGGAAAGCCTTCGGCGTAAAAGAAAAGGACGGAATGCCCTCTTTCTCTGCCCGCTCCAGCACCTTCGCACCCGGTTTATCACAGATCACAATGGCGGCTTTTGCCGGCCACTGTTCTTCTTTTAACGTATCAATAATGGCTTGAAAATTTGTCCCGCTTCCAGAGGCGAAGATCGCAAACTTTTTCATGAGAGGCTTCCACCACCGAAAGTGACGCCTTCTCCTTTTTGAACTCGTCCGATAAGAAAGGCTTTCTCTCCGTCTTGTTCAAGTCCGCTGATCACATCGACGAGATCATCCTCTTTGACGGCTAGGACAAAGCCGATACCCATATTAAATACATTGAACATCTCTTCTGCTTTCAATTGCCCTTTTTCTTGGATAAAGGAGAAAATAGGCGGAACTGGCCATGAGCCGTTATCAATCTCCACACCAAGTCCTTCAGGCAGCATACGTGGTAAATTCTCAATAAAGCCGCCGCCTGTCACATGTGCCATACCGTCAACTTTGCCAGCTTTCACTTGTTTAAGAACAGGCTTGACATAAATCTTCGTCGGTTCAAGCAGCTCTTCTCCAAGTGGTCTTGTAAAAGGTTCATACGTTTGGTGAAGATCTAGACCCGCATCTTCAAGCAATACTTTTCTTACAAGAGAATAGCCATTGCTATGAATGCCGCTAGAGCTGAGTCCAATCAGCAAATGCCCTTCCTTGATGTTCTCACCTGTGACGATTTCATCCTTTTCAACGACACCTACAGAAAATCCAGCAATATCATATTCTTCTTCTGTGTAAAGACCCGGCATTTCTGCTGTCTCTCCGCCGACAAGCGCTGAACCAGACTGCTCGCATCCGTCAGCTACACCTTTGACGATGGATTCAATTTTCAAAGGATCTGCTTTTCCAACTGCTAAGTAATCTAAGAAAAAGAGCGGCTCTGCCCCTTGTGCAAGCACATCGTTCACACACATAGCAACAGCATCTACACCGATCGTATCGTGTTGATCCATTAAAAAAGCGAGCTTTAATTTCGTACCAACACCATCTGTTCCTGAGACAAGTACGGGCTTTTTATATGGCAGTTCAGATAAATCAAACATACCGCCAAATCCGCCTAGAGCCCCCATGACACCTGCTCTTTTTGTACGTTCTACGTGTGTTTTCATTCGTTTAACGGCTTCGTATCCTGCTTCGATGTCGACACCGGCGTTTTTATATGCTTCTGACATCCCATTCACTCCTTTTATCTGCTTGTCTTCCATGTATTTTCGGCAGAATGAAAGAGCAGCATATCAAATCACGTTGACTGCTGCTCCATTATTCGATTATTTCGTCAGGACTGTTTCCTTCACATGAGGAAGGACAGTATCTTCATAAATTTCGGTCGGGTATTTTCCAGTAAAGCATGCTAAACACTGACCGCGCTGCGGATCATCATACTTTCTGCCAATCCCGTCCATTAAACCGTCTACAGATAAAAATGCAATGGAGTCTGCACCGATTTCCTGTCTAATTTCTTCCACTGAATGAGATGACGCAATCAGCTCTTCGTGTGTAGACGTATCAATTCCATAAAAACACGGATGAGCGATTGGCGGTGAACTAATGCGTACATGCACTTCCGTCGCACCTGCTTCTCTTAGCATCGTCACAATTCGGCGGCTTGTGGTTCCACGTACGATGGAATCATCCACCATGACGACACGTTTGCCTTCGACCACCCCGCGCACAGCAGACAGCTTCATTCGCACGCCCTGCTCACGCAATGCTTGAGACGGCTGAATAAATGTCCGGCCGACATAACGGTTTTTAATTAAACCTAGCTCATATGGAATACCTGTTGCTTCGGCATAACCAATCGCTGCAGAAATACTGGAGTCTGGCACACCTGTCACGACATCTGCTTCGACATGTGCTTCTTCTGCAAGCTTCTTGCCAAGATTCTTTCTCGCACTATGCACGTTGATGCCATTGATATTGCTGTCCGGTCTTGAGAAATAAATGTATTCCATGCTGCACATGCTGCGGTTAATGTTCATCGAGAAGCGCTCAGATTTTAAGCCTTCATCATTAATGATCAGCATTTCGCCAGGCTCTACATCTCGTAAATAGGTAGCACCGACGACATCAAAGGCACATGTTTCAGAAGCGACAACATAAGCATCTCCAAGCATACCAAGTGAAAGTGGGCGTAATCCGTTCGGATCAAGCGCTACGATCATTTCTGTTTCCGTCATGATTAAGAAAGCATAAGCCCCTTTTAGCATAGACAGAGCATTTTTGATTTGATCCTTCAAATCCATATACCCGCTGCGCTTAATTAAGTGAGCGAGCACTTCGGTATCAGAAGACGTTTGAAAAATACTTCCTTGGTTCTCTAGCTGCTGTTTTAATTGCGTTGCATTGACCAAGTTTCCATTATGAGCAAGGGCAAGACTGCCATTGTTTTGCGAGCGGAAGAAGAGAGGCTGCACATTCTCAAAGCCGCCTCCGCCTGCTGTCGCATACCGAACGTGTCCGATCGCACCTTTCCCCTTTAAATCCTTAAGCTCACCGTTTTGGAACACTTCCGTAATCAGTCCAAGGCCTTTGTGTGACGTCAGGTTTTCACCGTCTGTTGCAATAATTCCCGCACCTTCTTGTCCTCGGTGCTGAAGGCTATGCAATCCGTAATATGTGATTTGCGGGGCTTCTTCGTGTCCCCAAACCCCAAAAACGCCACATTCTTCGTTTAAGCCTCTGATTTCAGCAAGCATGGGATCGCTCCTTTCCATGCGCGTTCAAGCTCGTTGACTGCCGCATGAATCCATTGTTGTCCTTCTTGATTTTTGACAGTGAATACACCATCATTTGTGACCGTTCCGACTTCTTTTGCATCTTGCACAGCCGCAGCAAACGCTTCGCGGTTTTCTGGTTTCACTGTGACGACAAAACGTGACTGTGATTCACTGAATAGTGATGCTGCGCTGTTTAGATCGATCTGGATATCAGCGCCAAGACCATCTGTTCCAAATGTACTTTCAGCTAGTGCTACACCAAGACCGCCTTCAGACACATCATGTGCTGACTGAACAAGTCCGTTTTGAATTGCTGCTAAAAGGGCTTCCTGACGTGCCAGTTCTACATCCAAATCAATTTCTGGTGCTTTTCCGTAGATACGGCCTTCTGTCATTTTTTGAAGCTCACTGCCTGCGAATTCTTCCTTCGTTTCACCAATGACGAAAATCACATCACCTGCCTGCTGGAACGATTGAGTCGTAATATGAGCTGTATCTTCAATCAAACCAACCATGCCAATAACTGGCGTTGGGTAAATGGCTGTTCCATTTGATTCGTTATATAAAGAGACGTTACCGCCGATGACCGGTGTACTTAATGTACGGCAAGCTTCGCTAATGCCATCAGCAGATTTTTCAATCTGCCAGAAGATTTCTGGTTTCTCTGGGTTACCGAAGTTCAAGTTATCTGTTACTGCAAGCGGACGAGCGCCTGAGCAGACAATGTTACGTGCGGCTTCTGCAACGGCGATCTTACCGCCAACCTCTGGATCAAGGTAGAGATAACGTGCGTTACAATCTGTTGTCATCGCAAGAGCTTTTTTCGTCCCACGGATTCTGAGCACACCCGCATCAGAGCCAGGTGCAACGACTGTGTTTGTACGAACCATATAGTCGTATTGATCGTAAACCCATTCTTTACTCGCAATCGTTGGCTGCTTTAACAGCTGTTTCAATGTATCTGCTGCATCTGTGATCGCTGGAGCTTCCACTTTTGTTTCTAAAAACTCACGATAGTATGCAGGCTCACTTGACGGCTTGTGATAAACCGGTGCTTCTTCTGCAAGTGCATCAACTGGAAGCTCACACACTACTTCTCCTTGATGGAGTAAACGAAGCATTTTATCATCTGTCACATGACCGACTGAGACTGCTTCAAGGTCATATTTTTCAAAAATATCAATGATTTCTTGCTCACGGCCTTTTTCAATGACCAACAGCATTCTCTCTTGGGATTCAGACAGCATCATTTCATACGCTGACATGCCTGTTTCACGCTGAGGGATCAGGTCTAGGTTCATTTCGATACCTGAACCGGCTTTACTTGCCATCTCTGCACTTGAGCTAGTTAAGCCAGCCGCTCCCATATCTTGAATGCCCACAAGCGCATCATTTTTGATGACTTCAAGACATGCTTCAAGCAAAAGCTTTTCCATGAACGGATCGCCGACTTGAACTGCTGAACGTTTTTCTTCTGATTCATCAGAAAATTCTTCAGACGCAAATGTTGCACCGTGAATTCCGTCACGTCCTGTTTTGGCACCAACGTACATGACCGTATTGCCAACACCTTTTGCCTGCCCTTTCTTGATGTCTTCATGGTTGATTAACCCTACACACATCGCGTTAACGAGCGGATTTCCTTCATAGCTTTGATCAAAATGAACTTCTCCGCCGACTGTTGGAATACCGATACAGTTTCCATAGCCTGCAATCCCTGCCACTACTTCTTCAAACAAGTACTTCACGCGCGGTGAAGTCAGTTCACCAAAACGAAGAGAGTTTAATACCGCAATTGGACGAGCACCCATGGAGAATACATCACGGATGATTCCGCCAACACCTGTTGCCGCTCCTTGATACGGTTCAATTGCAGATGGATGGTTATGTGATTCGATTTTAAATACAACCGCTTGGTTGTCTCCAATATCAACGATTCCAGCGCCTTCCCCAGGACCTTGAAGAACATGCTCTCCTTTTGTCGGGAATTTGCTTAAAACAGGCTTTGAGTTTTTATAACTGCAATGCTCTGACCACATGACAGAAAAGATACCCGTTTCTGTGTAGTTTGGCAGCCTGCCAATAATGGATTCGATTAAAGCGAATTCTTCATCACTCAATCCCATTTGCTGATACAATTTCTCTTCTTTAATTTGCTTGTGACTTGGTTCAAGCAGTAGTGACATGAGTGTCCCTCCAATTTTTCACGATAGATTGAAACAATTTAAGTCCGTCTGCGCTGCCTAGTAATGAGTCAACCGCGCGCTCAGGGTGCGGCATCATGCCGAGTACATTGCCCTGTTCATTCGTTACACCTGCAATTCGATTGACACTGCCGTTAATATCGTCACCGTAAGTGAAAGCGATTTGGCCTTGTTCAATCAGCTTCGCTAACGTGTCTTCGTCACAGTAGAAGTTGCCTTCACCGTGTGCTACAGGAATCGTAATCGATTCACCTTTTTGATAACCGCTTGTAAATTGCGTTTCGTTGTTCTCTACAATGAGTTCAACTGGACGACAGATAAATTTTAGATCTTTATTCCGTCTCATTGCACCTGGCAAAATGCCAAGCTCCTGAAGAATTTGGAACCCGTTACAAACACCAAGAACAGGTTTTCCTTCCGCAGCTGCTTTTTTCACAGCCGGCATGATGTTAGAAAAACGAGCAATCGCACCGCATCTTAAGTAATCCCCATAAGAGAAACCGCCTGGTACGAGTACACCGTCAAAACCATCAAGACTCGTTTCGTCGTGCCATACATATTCAACTTGTTCACCTAACTCATCTTGAATCGCATGGTACATATCGATATCACAGTTAGAGCCAGGCAAGACGATCACTGCAAACTTCACTGTGCGACAACCTCCTCCACCTCATAGCGGTAATCTTCAATCACCGTGTTGGCAAGTAATTTTTCACACATTTCTTTGACCACTGTATCTAAGTCACGATCTGATTTCTCAATGACTAGCTCCATATATTTCCCGATACGGACATCCTTTACTTCCTGATAAGACATGCTGTGCAAAGCGTGCTGCACGGCACTTCCTTGTGGATCAAGAACGCTCTCTTTTAAGCTGACAAAAATTTTCACTTTATACATGTTTATGGCCTCCAAGTCTTTTGAAAATTTCTTCGTATGCATTTGTTAAGCCGCCCAGGTTTCGTCTGAACACGTCTTTATCAAGCTTTTCGTTTGTGTCTTTGTCCCAAAGCCTGCACGTATCAGGTGAAATCTCATCAGCTAGCAAAATACGATTCTCGTGATCTATTCCGAATTCAAGCTTGAAATCAATTAAATTCACATGGCAATCTGAGAAGATTTGCTTCAATTCTTCATTCACTTGTTTTGTGATCTGTTTCATTTCCTCGACCTGCTCAGGTGTCGCTGCATGTAAAATGCGAATATGATCTTCTGTAATGAGCGGATCGCCAAGTGCATCATCTTTGTAGTAAAACTCGATCAAAGGTGTGTCCAGTTTCGTTCCCTCTGGAATCCCAAGACGTTTTGACATACTGCCTGCCACCACGTTTCGCACAACGACTTCAAGCGGTACGATGTCTACCTTTTGAATGAGCTGTTCTGTTTCAGATAGGCGTTTCACAAAGTGATTGTTGATCCCTTTCTCATGTAGCATTTGAAAAATCAAGCTAGAAATTTCGTTATTCAGTCTGCCTTTGCCTTCAATTTCCGCTTTCTTTTCACCGTTAAATGCTGTAGCTGAGTCTTTATATTCGACATATAAAATATGCTCGTCATCGGTCTGATAGATTCTTTTCGCTTTGCCTTCGTAGAGAAGTTCTTGTTTCACAGTCATTCAGATTGGCCTCCTAATTTGAATGTTGGCAATTTTCAGGATTAGGCGCCTGACTAGCAGGCGGCCCATTTCTTACGCAAGACCTAGACGTTCGAAAATCATATCGACATTTTTCAAGTGATAGTTGTAATCGAAGCAGTCAGCGATTTGTTCAGGTGTTAAGCGTGAAGTGATTTTCTCTTCTGCTTCTACTAATGTACGGAATGGTACTTGTTTTTCCCAAGCTTCCATCGCTTTTGGCTGAACTGTGTCATATGCTTCTTCACGTGCCATACCTGTATCAATGAGTGCAAGCAGAACACGCTGAGAGTAGATCAAGCCAAGTGTGCGGTCCATGTTGCGTTTCATATTCTCAGGGAACACCGTCAAATTCTTCACAATGTTAGAGAAACGGTTCAGCATATAGTTCAGTGCAATCGTTGCATCTGGTAAAATGATGCGTTCAGCAGATGAATGAGAAATATCACGCTCATGCCAAAGTGGTACATTTTCATAAGCAGTCAGCATATATCCACGGATCACGCGAGCAATCCCCGTCATATTTTCAGAACCGATCGGGTTTCGTTTATGAGGCATCGCTGATGATCCTTTTTGTCCTTTTGCAAAGAACTCTTCTACTTCACGTGTTTCACTCTTTTGAAGCCCACGTATTTCAACAGCAAACTTCTCAATGCTTGTTGCCACTAAAGCAAGGGTTGCCATGTAATCTGCATGACGGTCACGCTGCAAGGTTTGGGTTGAAATTGGTGCAGCTTTGATGCCAAGTTTCTCACATACATATTGCTCAACAAACGGGTCAATGTTCGCATATGTGCCAACAGCACCAGAGATTTTGCCGTATTCGATGCCGGCTTTTGCTTGTTTAAAACGTTCTAAGTTACGCTTCATTTCCTCGTACCAAAGACCAAGCTTTAGGCCAAATGTTGTCGGTTCAGCGTGTACACCGTGTGTACGGCCCATCATGACGGTATATTTGTGCTCTTTTGCTTTTTCTTTTAGTATGTCAACAAATCTCTCAATGTCCTTGAGCAAAATATCGTTCGCCTGTTTTAATAGATATGAAAGCGCCGTATCCACTACGTCTGTAGAGGTTAACCCGTAATGAACCCACTTTCTTTCTTCTCCTAGAGATTCAGATACAGCACGCGTAAAGGCAACCACGTCGTGGCGCGTGTCTTGTTCAATCTCTAGAATACGATCAATATCAAAGCTTGCATTCTTGCGCATTGTCACAACGTCTTCTTTCGGAATGATGCCAAGTTCTGCCCAAGCTTCACAAGCGAGAATTTCTACTTCAAGCCATGCATTAAATTTGTTTTCCTCTGTCCAGATTGCTGACATTTCTGGTCGTGCGTAACGTTCGATCATTTCCCGTTTCCTCCATCTCTTTCAGTCCATATCTTTGTGATGTTTGCCATCCATTCATCATCAAGCTGTTTCATAAATGTCATATGCCCCATTTTGCGGCCGGCTTTTACTTCATGTTTGCCATATAGATAAAGCTTCGCTTCCTTTAAAAGCTCAGGATGTTCTTTTGGGATGTCCACTTCATCGCCCAGCAAATTCACCATCATACCCTCTGATAAAAGAGCTGTTCCGCCAAGCGGCAAACCGCATATGGCGCGAATGTGCTGTTCAAACTGACTCGTCTCACATAAATCCAATGTGTAATGTCCAGAGTTATGCGGGCGCGGTGCCAGTTCATTGACGAGCAGCTTCCCTTCATTTGTCAGGAACAGTTCAACAGCAAGCGTACCGACCAGCCCTAGCTTTTCAGCAAGCGTTGTTGCCAGCTCTTTTGCTTTCTCCTGAATGCTGCCATCTACCCGTGCAGGCACGATGCTTTGGAATAAAATATTGTGCTTATGAATGTTCTCAGCGACTGGGAATGTCGCAATTTCCCCATGAACAGACCGCGTCACAATCACAGACAGTTCCATTTGGAAAGGAACCCAGCTTTCTAAAATACATGTCCCATGAGTGAGAAGTGCAGCCGCTTCATGAAGCTGATCCTTCTCTTTGATCACGTACTGTCCTTTACCGTCGTAACCGCCTCTGCATGTTTTCAGCACAGCTGGCAAACCAAGCGCATTTACTGCGTCTTCCAGCTCCTTCTCATCATGAACGATGCGATAAGGGGCGACTTCACAGCCTGCATCTACAATCCCTTTTTTCTCGGTTTCACGGTTTTGGGTTAAAAGAAGAAGTTCGCTTCCTTGCGGTAAATACGCCTCTTCCTTCAGCTGATTGAGTGCATCATAGTCAATGTTTTCAAATTCATATGTGACCACATCACTGATGTCCGCCAGCTGCCTGATCGCTTCAAGGTCACTGTATGCGGCTGTGATTTCTGTATCAGCAACCTGTCCACAAGGAGAAAGTTTGACTGGGTCAAGAACTGCTGCACGGTAGCCCATTTGCTTTGCACTGACGGCCATGTATCTGCCAAGCTGTCCGCCGCCGATGATACCAATGGTTGCGTTTGGAAAAATGGTCTGCTTAGCCAAGCTGATCACTGCTTTCTAATACAGTTTGTTTTGTTTGCTCTCTTCTTTCTTCAAGGCGTGCTGCAACGGCTTCATCGAATGCTGAAATCATTTGTGCGGCTAGAAGCCCTGCATTTGTTGCACCGGCTTTGCCGATTGCCACTGTAGCAACAGGTACACCGCCTGGCATTTGAACGATGGATAATAAGGAATCCAGCCCGTTTAATGCTTTTGATTGTACGGGCACACCAATGACCGGCAGTGTCGTTTTTGCTGCGACCATCCCCGGTAAATGTGCTGCGCCTCCAGCACCGGCAATAATGACCTTGAGTCCTTTACCTCTTGCTTCAGTCGCATATTCAAACATCAAATCAGGTGTCCGATGTGCGGATACAACCTGTTTTTCATACGGAATGTTTAATTCCTCTAAGATATCGCACGCATGTTTCATTGTTTCCCAATCAGATGTACTTCCCATGATGACACCTACAAGCGGCTTCATTTTGTCCCCACCTTTAAGCTATTATTCGATTTTGTATCGTTTGACACGCTTCCCAAACCTAAGTAGCTTGTCAAACGCCGAACAAAAAGGCCCGGTTTGTATTGCATTGTTAGGAAGCAACACAAACCGGGCCATGGTAAGCGCTGTTCGCTTTTAAAACGCCATGTCAGTTTTGTTCACTATCCTGCATAGTCCAGTCATTTACGGTAACTGGGTAGAAACTTATGGGCCATATTCCCAAGATTATATGAGGCTCGTGTTTTGATTTCATGTTTATCTTAACAACGGATGTTCATGATGTCAACGGATTTATCGAACAATCTATGAAGTCGTCGTTTTAATGTTCGGATTTAGAGTATTTTTCCCTCAAATACGATTTTTTTCCCAATCGGAATGATCTGAATCGACCCATTTTCCTTCTTTTCCTGAAAGATGGGCTCCTCCATTCGTCGGACAGGTGAGTAGCCTTCGTCCGCCATCTGGGACAACACTTGATCAATCGTCATGTTGTCTTCCACGTAGAATTTCTTTTTCTTTGGTTTTGCGGTCATTCTTTAATTCTCCTTTTCTTCACAGCCTTCACCCAGAAGCCGCCATGAATCGTTTTGGGCTCATACGAAATGATAAACGCCTTTGAATCAAGCGTTTTAATCGTTTCATATAATTGCAGTTCATATTTTCTCGGTGTTAAAATTTGCATCGCTGACCGGTCTCCTTCAAGACCTCCTACTACCCAGTTGGTGACGCCATATCCTTTTTCTCTCAATTGTTTTGGGAGATCTAGATCGATTTCTTTTGTAATCACGTTCACAGTAATGTAGCCAAGTGCCAGCTTCTCTTCAATTTTCATCCCGACAATGATTCCAATCCCATAACCTAGCGCATACGCAATGACATTTTGTACTTGATCTAAGTTATCTAATACGATACTTAAACCAATGACATAAATCAGCATCTCGACAGTACCAGCAAAAGCGGCTGCATACCTTCTGCCTTTCATTGTTAAAATTAAACGCATAGTGGAAAAAGAGACATAAACAATGTTAATCACTAAAATAATCAAAACCATGGTGAACGCATTGGATAAAAGTTGTTGAAGCACGATTCGAACCCCCTGCACTAAAAATCAAATAAAGCACCCCATATTCTACTAGAGAACAAACCTTGATACAATCAAATTTGCGCGAGAAAAACACATATATCTTTCGACAACAAGGGGTGGTCTTTGTTACCAAGAGTTTACCCGTTTTTTCCTCTTCTCAACATGAAAAACCTCCTTTTTCAAAAGGAGGCTTTAGATGGTTGATAAAGGGTTAAAATATACTTTATTTTAACCCTTTGTCTTCTTTTCAGCGTGATAGAAAACCTTTGAATTTTAAAAAGACCGAGTACACGCTGAAACGTGTTTTATCCAAACCGAACTGGAACAAGTGATGGGATCAAATACTCTCCGACAATGCCCCATAAAAGGGCAATGATGACGAGCTCAATCAACAAAAAGACCCAGCCGGCATACATCAAGTCTCCCCGTACAGCATCTTGATCTGATTGAATGGAGCGGAAGAGCACAATGGCAATCAGCTGAAGACCGAAAAACATCATGACGGATAAAATCACCGTTACATATGGAATATTCAGCATGGCAAATACAAGCCAAAGGATAGATAAAACCAAAACCGGCACAAGCACGGCACCGAACTTCATGATCACTTCTTTCAGCGAGATGTTTCCTTTCAGCATGTACTTACCGAGCACCCAAACCGTCAGCATCATCAGTGTCAACAAAATGAGTGTAAAGACCGCTACCTTTAAAAAGGCGTCACCAAAAGAATAATGAATACCAAAACCTAATAAACGGGTCTTTGACGCCTTTAATTGAACGTAGTTGCCTAAAGCAAAAAACACACTGAATAACACAATTGAAATCCAGGCGTACTTCATGCGTAAAGTGTCCGCTTGATGGATCGCACGACTCGGTGATTTTAACATCGCAAACCCATATGAGCCGTAGCGCTTAAACGCACCTCCAACACCTCTTGCGATGCGCTGAATGGCTGAACCCTCTTCATCAGCTGGCTTAGCCGTTCTTCCTCGTTTTGCAGCACTGCGGCTGAGGCGGGACTGCCTTGTTTCTTGATCTATTGATGGCTCTTCGTTTTTCGTTTCAGATGTGACCTGCTCTTGATCTTTCTCTAACATCCCATATCAACTCCTATCTCAGACAATCCGCACAGGCTCAGGTGACCTGTCCGGATGACTCCTATTAAAGTAGCGGAGTCTCTCTATTCAGTCAAGATTCCTTGACGTTCATACGAATAGACGGATAAAAGAATGAAGAGGTTTTAAATGGAGAGAAAATAAGACAAAACAAAAAAGCTGATGAGTGGATCAGCTTTTCATCATCTTTCATCACTTTTCATGAACGATAGCGCGCCTGCTTTGCTTTCTGAATCCGAAGATTCTCTTGGTGTGCGGGGAAACGAGTCTTTTCTGTCGTATCGACTTGTGTAATTTGTCCATTATGAATGGTGATCACCACCGACCCGTATTCAATCCCTTTTAAGGCAGATAAAATAAAATTCAGCTTTTGTTCATCCATCGCTCATCCCCCATCCCACTAATTTTGCTTTCGCTCTTTTAAATAGAGAATCTCATTTTCCAGCTCATGAATCGTATAATGCATGAGCTCTTCATGTTTTTCTTCATGCCCCATAAAAGGAGCTGCTCAATTAATATCTGCTTTTTCCGCTCAATCACCTGCCTAAGCCAGCGTGACAAGTCATCCCCTCCCGTTATGATGAATGCAAGAAAAAAGGCACTCTGAACCCTTCTATAGAAAAAAGGAAATCAAAGCGCCTTTGGTGATCCAATCAGCGAATTATGTCTTTTTATCATAAACACATAATTCCTATAAGTCAACTATGTTTTTAAAATTTCCCTACAAAAAACAGCAGCCTCCATGAGCTGCTGTTTCAGACAAACCATTAATGATTTAAGAAAGCAAAATATAGAATAAAGATGACAAACAGTCCGTACATAATTGGATGCACTTCTTTTGCTTTTCCTTTAAAGATCATGGTGATCGGGTAGAAAATGAAACCAATCGCAATCCCTGTTGCAATACTATATGTGAGTGGCATCATAATCATGGTTAAGAAGGCCGGTACCGCAATTTCAAAACGATCCCATGCGATCTTCGCAAGAGGTGCAACCATCAGTGCACCGACAATGATTAAAGCAGGTGCCGTTACATTCGGTGTCACGACAGATAAAAGCGGCGAGAAGAACATCGCAAGTAAGAAGAAAATACCTGTCACGACAGCTGCAAAACCAGAGCGGGCACCCGCAGCAACACCTGAACTAGATTCAACATAAGACGTCGTCGTTGATGTACCAAGAACAGAACCGACGACGATAGAAGAAGAATCCGCCAGAAGCGCTTTCCCTGCACGCGGCAGCTCATTATTTTTCATTAAACCAGCCTGCGTTGCCACAGCCACAAGTGTACCAGCTGTATCAAAGAACCCAACGAATAGGAACGTTAAAATAACCACAAGCATTTGAATGGAGAAGATGTCTGGCAAGTGAATCAAGGCTTGACCAAAAGTTGGAGACAAGCTTGGAATGCTATCTACAATTTGAGATGGAACTGGCACAAGACCAAGGATCATCCCAGCAATAGCTGTCACAAGCATCCCAATGAAGACACCTGCATTCACACGAAGAACCATTAAAATGACAGTCACAACGATACCAAATACCGTTAACAGGACAGGACCACTATGAATATTCCCGATCGATACAAGCGTATTATCGTTATTGGCAATAATGCCAGAGCCTTGAAGACCTACAAATGTAATGAACAAACCAATCCCTGCACCAACCGCCAGCTTCAGCTCAGATGGAATGGCATTAATGATTTTTTCACGAAAACCTGTTAAAGAAAGAGCAACGAAAATCAATCCTGAAACAAACACCCCGGAAAGTGCTGCCTGCCAGGAGATCCCCATACCAAGAACCACTGAGAAAGCGAAGAACGCATTCAGTCCCATACCTGGTGCAATCGCAATCGGGTACCTGGCGATCAATCCCATCAGGAAACAACCTGCCGCAGAAGCTAACGCCGTAGCTGTAAAGACAGCCCCCTGATCAATTCGTAATTTATCTGGAAAATCCGGTACTGCTACTAAAGCAAGTGTGATCGGATTGACAAACAAGATGTAAGCCATCGACAAAAATGTCGTTAAACCGCCGATGATCTCTCTGCGATAATTCGTACCTAACTCATCAAACTGAAAAAACTGTTTCAAAGCCAACTGACTCCCTTCATGTCCTTTTGCTTTAGTCTGCCCCATTCACAAGTCAAATAAAAAACGCCCCAACAGTTTTTGGGACGCTTGACTACAATGTGAATTCAGACCGTGACATCAAACAAGAACAATGCATGATTTATATCAAACGAGTGTGAATTGACGTAGTCAAGCCATTTACGGTAGCTTGGTAGAAACTTGCGGGCCATATCCCCGCCATTATACGACTTCTATCTATTTGATTTCTGTGTCTATTGTACCAACTTCATTTTTAAAACACAATACAAAAAGCGAACATTTTTCAAAGAAATGTCCGCTTCATTCGTCTTATTACACGAATTTGGAAAATCACATCTAGTTCTTTATACACCCATCACTGAATTCTGGCAAAAACCGTTTCTGCTACATCGAAAAATGCCTTCACAGCAGGAGAAGCTTGCGTGACCGATGGACAGGCAAGCGCCACCTCACGATGATGCGATACATTCAGATGACTGATCTGCACAAGTTGCTGCGTCTTTAGGAATAACTCAGGACCTATCGTCACACCAAGTCCTTCCCCAACCATGCGGGCAATGGTCGTACAATCATGCACTTCAAATAAAATAGACGGCTTGATTTGCGCCTCTGAAAAAATATCCTCTACATGGGATTGATACATGCCAGTTGGCATAATAAATGGTTCATCTGCTAATTCTTCCATGTCTACAATTGGCTGCTGCTTAAAACGATGATTTTCGTGATAGGCGACCACCATTTTATCTTTCATAAGTGGCAATAGATGAAACGCTTCATCCGCTTTACCTTTTACAACAAACCCAACATCAATAATGCCAGAATCGAGCCACTCCAATATTTCTTCATATGTCCCCTCATAGAATTTAAATTCAATCTTTGGATGCTTTTTCTGATAGCTCACAAGCAGTTTTGGCAATAAACAAGCGGATGCACTGGCAAATGTTCCAATCCGAATCAAGCCAGATTCAATATTTTTGGTGAGCGCAATTTCCTGCTGAATTTTCTCTACTCGATTTAGCACTTCTCTTATATGCGGAAGAAGGGTTTCACCGATGTCTGTCAGCGTAATGCCCTTTTTTCGGTCACGCACGAATAAAGACACGCCCCACTCCGTCTCTAAACTTGCCACCGCATGACTCACGGCAGACTGTGTCATATTTAATGCTTCAGCTGCAGCGGTAAAACTGCCTAGCTCGACCACCTTAGCCATTGTCTCGAATCGAACAAAGCTCATGAGTATTCACTCATCCCTTTCATGAAAAACATCAATTTTACTTATGTTAGCACGGAATTTAAAATGAATACAACGTTTCAACATAAAGGAAGGGTTCAAAATGAAAAGTACATCTTATCCATTGCTCATATTTCTTTTAGCCGTCGGTTCTTTCGTCACAGGTACTTCAGAATTCGTCGTATCAGGCATACTGGACATCATTTCTGACGATCTGCGCATCTCCATCCCGGTTGCGGGACAGCTCATCACCATCTATTCTCTTTTTTATGCCGTGGGTGCCCTCTTTTTAGTCATGGCCACATCGAAATTGAATCGAAAAAAGGTTCTTTTATCGGCGATTTCCATGTTTATAGCAGGGAATGTGCTTGCCTTTTTTAGCCACCACTTTATGCTGCTCATGCTCTCACGGGTCATCATGGCCATGAGTGGCGGCTTATATATTGTGCTCGCAACAAATTATGCAGCACAGCTCGCCCCGCCAGAAAAAAAGGGAAGTGCGATGGCAACGGTGATCACTGGATTTACTGTTTCACTAGTACTCGGTGTACCGATTGGAACATTTTTAGCAGGATATGTAGATTGGCATGCCATTTTTCTCATCATTGCAATAGGAACCGCTTGTCTCTTGTTTCTTCTGTATCGATTATTACCGCCTATGGAGGGACATTCCCATGTGCCATTCAAACAGCAAATGCAAATTCTTCAAGACCGTAGGGTGTTAAGCGGCTTAGCCACGACAGCCTTTTGGATTTTAGGTTACACGATGGTATTTGCTTACATTTCGCCATTATTGCGACAGACATCCGAATTTACGCTCGAAATGACAAGCATTGCCTTGCTTGTCTTAGGCATCTCCGCTTTTATTGGCTCGCGCTTTGGTGGATACGCTGTCGATCATTGGGGACCAAACCGAACCATTTCAATCAGCATCACGGTTCAGATGCTCATGCTCTTTGCATTATCCTTTACACAATTTTCGGTAGTTGGCGTCTTCATCACGCTCGCCATTTGGGGCACCGCCACATGGACAACAACACCAGCGAAGCAATTTTATCTCATCTCCCTAAAACCCGAAACATCAGAAACCGTGCTGAGCTTTAATACAGCGATTATGAATATCGGCATGATGCTCGGATCATCAATGGGCGGTCTGATTATTCAATATACAAATGTAACGAATTTAAGTTGGATTGGCGGGCTAGCCAGTTTTGTTGCGTTGATGTTGATTCGGTACTCGTTTAATCGCAATCGACTGGTGGAACAACAGATAAAAAGCGAACATGTGTAATCATGTTCGCTTTCTTATTTATTGACTAGCTTTTGATGTTTCTTTTTTGACTGGAATGGTTACCGTTATCGCCTTCTGTGGTGCCAACATATTCAGCTCTGACAAATCAATATAAAGCCCATATTCTTTAAATGAAAAATGGTTTAATGATAAAGTATCTAACTCCTTATCATCAAATTCAAAGGTGGATTGCATGGAAGCTGTCTTTAAATTCGTCATCTTCGCATGGTTCCCTTTCAAGTAATATCCGCTTTCATAGTCTGCTTGTGGATCGGGCCATGATTTCATCTTTTCAACATCGCCTAATCCAATGAATTCACCTATATTCTCCATTACATCCTGATCTAATTCTTTTTGATCTATTCCAGTAAATTGATAATCAACAATCACAGAACGGTCTTTTTGCTCTATCTTATTGATTTTGATTCCGATGCCATGGTGTTTTGTTTTGAACTGAACAGGCAGCTTTGTCTGAAGAGGAATGATTTTGCTTTCTTCCCGTTCGATATTCACATATGTGTCAAATGTCAATTCAGTCGCCTTTGGATTGATCGGCTGATTCAAAATCGTTAAATGATCTTTTCTAGTTTTGTCAGAAGACATTTGTTTTTTTCTTAAAACGGTCCCAATCTCAAGCTGATACTCATTCCCTAAATTATCCTTCATTCCATCTATACTGACTTTATCATCTTTGGCAAAACCATTGTAATCAATGGCATATTGAATTGCAGAGCCATTCACTCCATTTTCTACCTTTACATTTCTTATTTGATAACGTCCATTTAAAATAGACACGTCTTTTTGTCCCGCTAATAAAGTGGTTTTTTGCTTGACCACAGGTAACTTGAAGCGCCAATTCCCTACAATATCCCCAATCTTCGAAATAACAAGCGGTACTTGCTGACCTTGTTTGATCGTTTGTCCATTTGTATAGACTTCCGTCTGCCCAACATAGCGGCCATCTTTCATTTTTTTCAATCCCTGATTGTCGTAACTCGGTTGGAAAGTGTCATTTATACGATCGAAGTTGTTGACTATGAATGGTACAGAATCTTCCTTTGTATTCAAATTCTCCACAGTAAACGTATAAACAAGCCGCCCTGCATCATAATACACACTGTTTACTTTCACAGTAACCCCTCTTGATTCAGCCCCCTCATTGACATGCTTCACCAACTCACTCTGAAAAAGAGACATTCCTACTTTATCGTGAAACATCATATATAACTGTCCAACCAATGGCACTCGAGCCATCGCTGTATTAAGAGAAGGAAAAAGGAAGCCTGATGAAAAATAAAGAACGATTAGTACGATGGCAGAATATATTGGCGTTCTCCAATTCCATGTGAACCACCGTCTTTTCTTTTCCGCTTTCACATCTCCCATTGCTTGACGAATTGCAGAGGTCAATTCAACTTTTGGTACATCAATCTCTTCATAAAGCTTTTTCATTTCTTTTCGTTCCATCGACACTCTCCTCCTTCTCCAACGTTTGCTTTAATAACTTTCTTGCTCGATACAAATGAGTTTTGACCGTTCCTTCGGGCACACCCATCTGTTCAGAAATCATTGAAATCGAATAATCTTGAAAATAAAATAGCTGAATCACGAGCTGATATTGCTCATCTAACACATCTAGTGCGTTTTTTAAATCGAGCTTGTCTTCCAAAAAATCATGACGCTCAACGCTCTCATGATGCTGTTCAAACGGAACAATGTCTTGCTGCTTTTTCTTCATCGCAAAAATTGTATGAATTAAAATTCGAGTCAGCCATGTAGAAAAATAGGCTGGTTCTTTTAAGCCCGATAGATGCTTAAATGCTTTAATGACCGTCTCCTGAACAGCATCTAACGAATCCTCTTTATTTCTTGTATAGAGAAAAGCCGTTTTATATAAACGCTCTTGATACATCAGCATTAATGTCTCAAATGCCGGGACATTCCCTTTTTTTGCTTTTTTAATTAGACGCACTTGCTTCATCTCATCCACACCTCCTACACCTGTTAGAGCACACTTTCTCACAAACGGTTTCAACAAACAGAAATTTCTTTTACTTAGCATATGTCGGACAGAAATCGAGAAAGTGAAGATTGGGCCGCAAAGATCATGTTGAACATTTGATATAATGGAAGAAATATCTACAAAAAGGAGGATATTGATTGTTTCTATTTGAAGAACCTGCTTGTGCTAGCTGTCAGAAAAAGATAGAAGGAAACGAAGAAGTGTACGTTAAGCCGGTCTATCCAAAGAGACGAGGAATGACAGAGGTAAAGGCTTGGCTGAGGAGTGAAGGGGTTTTTTATTGTAAGGCATGTACAGAACAAAAGACATCACATGGGGATAAATGCATGAACAAAATTACTTTTCCACAATCATTTCCAACGATACATACCGAAAGACTGATCTTAAAACAAGCAACGATCGCAGATGCTGAGGATATACACATCTATTTATCCAATGAAACTGTCTGCCGCTACATGGGCATTGATGCACATGAAACAATCGAAGACACAAAAGGAGAAATCAAGTGGTATGACAATATCTTCAAAGAACAAA
The DNA here is from genome assembly GCF_024398395.1 of Bacillus sp. FS02. Classification (NCBI taxonomy): domain Bacteria; kingdom Bacillati; phylum Bacillota; class Bacilli; order Caryophanales; family Bacillaceae; genus Bacillus; species Bacillus sp. FS02. The sequence continues at coordinate 1,265,992 of NZ_CP074101.1, forward strand.
CAGGCATCCGCTGGGGAATATCTCTAAAAGAAAATCCAGCCATCATCGGTAGCTGCGGCTTTCTCAATCTAGAAAAACAGCACCGCCGTACGGAAATTGGCTATGAATTACACCATGATCATTGGAGAAAAGGCATCATGAAGGAAGCGATTACTGCGGTGTTGCGGTATGGATTTCAGGAGATGAACTTGAATCGGATTGAAGCCATCATTGATCCAGCAAATACGTCTTCTGTTCAATTATTGGAGAAGATACATTTTGTACAAGAGGGTTTATTAAGAGAGTATGAATTGGGTCAGAAGGGATTCGATGATGTGTATATGTATTCAATTTTGAAGAGAGATTACGAAAAATCCTATTAAACAGAGGAGAAACAAATGAAAACGGATATTCATTTCATCCAAAAGCCAAAACCAGAGTATGTTTCTTTTCACATTTATGAGCTGAATCCAGCGATTGAAAAACTTGTCCAGCAAGTGGAGCAGTCAGCTCCCTATTTCTTAGCACAAGAACCAACGAAAGAAAGAGTGAAAAAGATCTATTATCACGACATTTTATATATAGAAAGCGTTGATAAAAAATCGTTCTTGTATACGTCAGATGGAGTGTTTCTCTTAAAGGAAAAGTTATTTGAACTTGAAAAACAGCTTGAAGCGCACGATTATGTCAGGATTTCAAAATCGATGATTCTGAATATCGATTCTATTGCCGCTATTTCTCCTAAAACGAGTGGCCGTTTTGAAGCAAGCCTTACAAATAAAGAAAAAGTAATGATTTCACGTTTTTATATCCAAGCATTAAAAGAGAAGCTTGGATTACGGAGGAAGTGAACAGAATGAAACGTTATATCACAAATCTTTTGATCACATTTTGTATGGTCTTTACTGTACTCGTATTGATTTACTGTTTCACATTCGGAACAATGCCCATCTATATTTTACAAGCCATCATGTTCAGTTCCTTTTTTTCAAGCGCCCTGACCTTCTTGCTATACCCAAAACAAACGTACAGCCATAAACGGATTCTTTTTCAACAAATTCTATATATCGTCCTTGTGATGTGTATGATTATGACCACCATCATCATCGTCAGCGGTGAAATCAGCCCCCTTTCGTTTATCGTGAATTTCCTTGTGGTCATGGCTTTATTCTTTTTGATGAAGTATCTATTGTATAAAAAAGATCAAGCAACTGCTGAGGAAATCAACGAACTTTTACAGCAACGAAAGAAACGAACAACATCTTAATGTGCATCTTAGGGCTAAATATTGACATGTTAGGAAGATTTCATTGTGACTTCTGCATGATTCCACTACTCTGAGGTTAGAGGAGGAATCAACACATGAAACCAATCACAATCATTCGAAAATCAGTACTTCTACTGCTCTTTTCTTTAATCATTCCAACAAGTGCAGGTGTCTATTTATCCATCAAAGAAGTAACCGACCCGATGACCACCTATCTCATCAATGGCTGCGCCATGCTAGCTGGGTGTCTTTTACTTCTATTCATTATTCAAAAAAGTCGTTTTCACTTGAAAGAAATAGGTTTTCGAAAAGGGTCTCTTGGGATGTGGATATTTCCGATCCTTATCATCGAGGCCATTCCGTTTATTTCTGGATTCAACAAGGATTTAACCGTTTCTTCCTTTCTAGCACTTTGTTTCTTCATGGTGTGTGTCGGTCTTTTTGAAGAAGGAATCTTTCGAGGCATTCTGTTTCAATATTTAAAACAAATGAACTTGAGCACTGCCATATGGGGCTCTGCCGTACTATTCGGACTTGGTCATGCTGCGAATCTACTAAGCGGAAAAAGCCTCACATTAACAGTGGCACAAATCCTTTTCGCCTTTTTATTTGGATTCGTTGCAGCTGAAATCGTTGCACTCACGAACAGCTTGCAATGGGTGATCGTATGGCACGTGGTTCATAATATCGTGGATCAAATGACAAGTGGAAATACGCCTGTCGGAATGCAAATGCTTTTGCTCTCGGTTCAATGTGTCATTCTGCTTGTTCTTGCGGTGGTGTTGTGGAAAAGATTAAGAATGAAAAAAATGTTCGATTGATAAGGAGAACAGGAGGAAAGAAATGAATGGGAACACATGGATAGAAGGCTGGTTTGAAAAGTGTGAAGAACTTGAAATCAAGCCTTGGGAATGGGATTTTAAACAAAGTTATATCAAAGAGCCGATACCGAAAGATAAATCTTCAATTGAGTTAATATTAGATTATAAAAGTCGTAAACTGACAGAAATCGGAATTTGCAATGTCACTAAAAGAAGAGGTCGTGATGCTGACTGTGATAAAGAACCTTTTTATATTTATCAATTACTTTGGAGTACTGATTATGAGCCAAAGTCTGAATCACAGCTTTATTTAGACCGTTACAACTTGATCCGTGGAGAAACAATGAATTCCTTTATAACGACTTTCAATCATTCTAAAACACTAGCTTATGATTTTCCTATCAACTATAAGTTTGAAAAATTCGCTACTTCCACTCACAGCATTGGGAATTTCACCGTATTACCACATTGGATGAATTCAGGCCGCTATTTATTTTCTCAAGATTATTGGGATGTTACGATGTATTCACTATTTGAATTTTTTCAACCATTAGGATGCTGGAAACAGTTCGTCGAGCGATATTTCCTTCAACCTTATGTGAATAATGATGAAGAATGGACAGTGAGTGAATTTTGGAAAGGACATTTTGATAGCATAGGAAATTACAATCAATTAAAACCTCAAAATGAACAAGAATTAAGTGAGTATCTACATAAAGTCAATCTCAAGATTGAAGAACGAGGCAAATGGATCATAAAAAAGTTTGCGAAGAATTGAAGTTACAACACTTCACATTTTATGATGAACTGAAAGATAGGCAAATTCGGTTTTCCAACGAAATAAATTAACAAACAAGAGCGAAGTCAATACTTCTCTTCTTAAATACGACAAGCAAACAAAAAAATGCCAAATCCTCATTAAAAAGGACTTGGCATTTTTCTCCCCTTGGTGGGGAACTATATCATTTTAAGGTGTTTTCATCATTTTAAAAAAACTCAAACCCTATTAAATCAGCATTAAAACATTCATTCCCACTCAATGCTGATTAAAACTAATTGTGAATGCTTTCAAATTATTAGAAAACTTATGATTGGTATCAATGATGGTACCACTATCTATTTCCCTATACAAATAGAATTTTTAAATATTATTTTGGAGTGTGAAAAAAGTTGTGTGTTAATTTTATAATTTCTGTATAATGAGAATAAGAGTTTTTCCATTTTTATAAAAAAAAGGGAAAATCAAAAATAATATTTTAAAAGACATCGCTGAAAATTTTAAATTTGTGATGTCTTTTTAGGAGGTTTCTTAAATGACATCACAAATCCCAACTCAAGAAGATTACTTGAAGGGATACCTTAATAAAATGATACGAGGTGACGGATCTGAGTTAGATGCATATGTTAGTGCGGTGGAAAAAGGAAAAATTGTAGAGGATACTCATGCCACCGCAAGATGCTACATGATAAATTTCAACGGACAAGATTTTCCTAGAAGTAAAGATTTAGGAAAAGTACTAGTAGAGTATTTATTGGATTATTCAATTCCTAGACATGAGATTAGAAAAGCCCAATCTAAAGATTTTGAAATGAATACTACAAAACATATTGCAGCCCTTCATCAAAAAGCTCGCACCTTATTTACTACTGTCAGTAAAACAGGTGAACCAGGTGAGGTTTTGTTATATCTAATGACACAAAGCATTTTAAAATTACCTCAAGCCATTGCAAAAATGTCACTTAAAACTAGTAGCCAACTTCATTATAATGGTGCCGATGGAGTTCACTTAGGATACGATTCTAAAAATCAGAAGTTGAATATTTATTGGGGTGAAGCAAAGCTATATCAAAATCATGGAGAAGCTATTAAAAACTGTTTTGAAAGCTTAGCACCTTTTTTAGCTGCTGATGGATCAAATCGAGTTAGAGATCTAGACTTGTTAACTTCTAATTTATCTACACTTGAAGAAGATTTTGCGAATGCATTAATAAATTATCTTGATCCTGACCACCCTTCATATAATTCGTTAGAATTCAAGGGAGTATGTTTAATAGGTTTCGACTACACTAAGTATCCCAAAAAACAAAGGTTAAAAAAACAACAACAAATTTTATCTGAAATTTTAAAAGATCTCGATAATTGGATAAATAAGTTGAAAACAGCTATTAATAGTCATCTAGATCTAAACAAAATGGTTATTGAAATATTCATCATACCATTTCCATCTGTTAGTGAATTTAGATCTGCTTTTTTGGAGGTTTTGAATAGTGATTGATATAACACAACTAGCTACTAGAATTTATAATTTAAATGGATTCCAAAGAATGTTTGAACCATTATTAAAGTTGTCTATTCAATCCCAATTTACTCAAATTAAAAATCAAAATGAGTATATAGATTTGCCATATTTATTAAACTGTGCCGGTATTTTAGCAGATTCAAATTTGGCAGAACATTTAGATGTAGCATATCGTATTGCACAGTTTGGAATTCAACAAGAGGATGATGAATTAGCTGTTAAAAGTGCATTGGTTTTAGAAAAAATGACTAATCATCCAAGTATTGAATTAGCTATTAACAAGGGATATATTGGAGTAGATTATATTGATCAATTACCCTTATTAACTAAATTAGATCTCATGAGAAGGAATATCAAATATTCTTTATGGGATGAGACAGAAAATAAACTAGTGAATATTAACAAATTTCAATATGATGTTATTGAGAAAAGCTATAATACGCAGTTACTTTCAATTTCAGCTCCCACTTCTGCTGGGAAATCATATATATTATTAAACATTATTAAAGAAACACTTTTGAATAAAGCTCAAACAACTATCGTATATGTAGTACCTACAAGAGCACTTATTAGCCAAGTAGAATCAGATATTAGAAAGAAATTAAGGATGCCTGAATTTCATAATTCCTTCATTACATCAATGCCCATAATGGATGAACTTTTAGAGGGATATGATAAGAGAGTTTTTATTTTAACGCAGGAACGTTTACAATGGTTTATTAATGAAAAAAGAGATTTTAATATAGATTTCTTAATAGTAGATGAAGCCCAAAAAGTAAATGATGGTTCGCGTGGTGTAATACTTCAAAATGTAGTAGAAGATTTAATCTATGAGAATAAAGACATTAAAGTGATTTTCTCAAGTCCATTGACTGAGAATCCTGAAGTTTTTTTACAACCTCTTTACGAAATATCATCAATGAATACTGTTCAAAAAGAGCTAATACCTGTTAACCAAAATTTATTGTGGGTTAATCCAATATATCGTAAACCAAGGGAATGGGAAATGAAACTATGCTTTAAAAATGGCACCTACGATATTGGAAAGTTTAACCTAAAAAACAAACCAAAAAATACAATCGAAAGATTAATTTATATAGTCTATTCTTTAGGTGATAATTCTGGCGGCAATTTAGTATACACAAAGATTCCTTCTGATGCAGAGAAAGCAGCTGAAAAATTATATGAAATGTTACCCAACGAAGAGTCCCTAGATGCGGAATTAATTGAATTAAGAAAGTTAATACAAGAAGTTATTTCAACACGGTATAGTTTATGTAAACTGATAACCAAAAGCATTGCATATCATTATGGTAATATGCCTTTGATAGTAAAATCTGAGATTGAAAGGTTATTTAAAGCTGGGAAAATTAAATATCTTATGTGTACATCAACTCTAATAGAGGGTGTTAATTTACCTGCTAAGACCATATTTATAAGAACACCCAAAAAGGGGAACACTATTCCATTTACAGAAGTAGAATTTTGGAACTTAGCAGGACGTGCTGGAAGACAAGGATTAGAATTTCAAGGTAATATTGTATGTATTGATACTAACGATAATTCAGTTTGGAGTAATCCTCCAAAAATGAGGGATAAGTATAAAATTGAATTCTTCACCAAAAAAATTATCAAAGAAAAATTCGACGAATTAGTAGAATATATATCAAAAGATGCATTTAAGGAAGATATATATAATTTGGATTATGAACATACAATTTCATATTTATTAAAAGTTTATAGCAAGAACCAATCCTTGATTACTAAAAGTTTGTCACAATTAATAAATGAGGATCAAATTATACTTTTAGAAAAAACATTAGAAAAATTAATAGAAGAAATAGACATCCCAAATGATATACTCTTTAAACATAGTGGCGTAAGTCCTCTGGCTCAACAAAAGCTTAAAAATTTTTTCCAGAAAAATGTTGATATTTTGGATATGTTGGAACCTATTAATCCTACACTCCCTGATGCGCCTGATAGATATGAATTAATAATACATATCATTCAAAAGGTTATACCTTTCGATCATGTGAATAGAGCTAGATATTTAGCGTTTCTGGTGACTGATTGGATGAAAGGACTGCCATTAAATTATCTCATATCTAAAAATCAGCAATATTGGGATAAAAATGGTGGTAAGAATCCACAAAGAGTAATTAGAGACACCTTTAAGGATATTGAAGAATTCGCCAGATTTAAATTTATAAAATATATTTCATGTTATAAGGATATTTTGAATATGGTGAGACAACAAAATAATTTAGACATTTCAGATGATACAGACATGCTTAAATTATGGTTAGAACTCGGTGCTTCTAGCAAGACCGTTATTTCACTAATCGGAATAGGATTCAATCGTTCAACAGCAATTGAAATTGCCCAACAAATTGATTCTGAACATCTAAATAGAAACGAAGTCTTGGATTATTTATTAAGAATTGATACCACAGGGCTTAATAAGATTGTGGAGCGAGAAGTAGCGCAAGTAATTGATTTTTATAATTGAAGAAAGTATTTGATGTATTTTCTCATTAATAAACGGAGAGTTAGCTTCATTATCTCTCCTCCCCCAAAATGCGTATCCGAAGTAATTACCGTATGTTCTATTTTATTACCTTTTTATATTAAGCATGATCTCGTACATTGGATGGTTGCTTTCATAGTACATCTTACTTTAACAATTCTTCATTCATTGCATGCGATAAACGGTACTAATAAGTCATTCAATCCAACTAATACAAAAGCTTCTATTTATACAATTGCCTTAGATACTGATACAGTAAACCTTTAGAAAACTTATAAGACTACACATGAACGATTAAATTGACTCGATTTTATTCTCTTTTACGATGGATGACCTACATGGAATCAACAATTTCCCGCATTATTCGAATGTAAGACTAGCAGGAGCTAAACCTATCCAAACAAAAGGCTTATATTCTTTAATTTTTTATGAATGAGTACAATGCTAATCCACTCATCATTAGAGAAAGACTAGGGCTTGAAGATATTAAAACTACGTTAAGCATCTACTCACATTTATATCCGAACGTGAATTTTGAAATTGCTAATAAATTGAGTGAAACCATTAAATATAAGACCTCTCAAGTAAAGAAAACTAATTTTCAAGGTAACCAATCATTCAAATGTAATAAGATTTTAAAATCATAAACATTCTAATGAACAAACTATGTTTATTTTTTCAATAAATACTCTATAAATATTCTTTTTAAAGATGCAGAAATTCTGATATCCATTAAAATTTCTGCATCTTTAATTTTTGATAAAATATATTCAAAAGTGAATTTAATCAAATTTACCAATAGTAGTCATAACTTATTCAATTTTAGGTTTGAATTCTTCACATCAACTTTTTAATAAGGTATCTCATTTAATGCTAGAATCTCTTTAGTATGAGTCACTAATCTTGTATCACTATTATTTCTAATATATACTTCTTCACCATAGACAGTTAACTTATCCTGTTAGGTATTGTATACGAAAATTATCCAAAAACAGGTATATTTATCAGTAAACAATAAAAAGCTCGAGAAGCCTTTTAATAATAGGCTCTCCAAGCTTTTTATAATTAATATTTAATTACTCCCACTCAATCGTAGCAGGCGGCTTACTCGTAATATCATACACCACGCGGTTAATATGCTTCACTTCATTCACGATACGAGTCGAGATCTTCTCAAGTACATCCCAAGGGATTCTTGCCCAGTCACTCGTCATACCGTCAATAGACGTAACAGCACGGATACCGATTGTGTAGTCGTATGTTCTTGCGTCACCCATGACACCTACGCTGCGGATGTCTGGGAGGACTGTGAAGTATTGCCAGATGTCGCGCTCAAGGCCGAAGTTGGCAATTTCTTCGCGTAGAATCGCATCCGATTCACGGACGATTTCTAGTTTTTCTTCAGAAATTTCACCTAGTACACGGATTCCTAGTCCTGGACCTGGGAATGGCTGTCTCCATACGATGTCGTCTGGAATACCTAGCTCTGACCCTAGAGCACGAACTTCATCCTTGAATAGTGTATTGAGTGGCTCAATCAATTCAAACTGCATGTCTTCTGGAAGACCGCCAACGTTGTGGTGAGATTTGATTGTTTGTGCCGTTGCTGTTCCACTCTCAATGATGTCTGTGTAAAGAGTTCCTTGTGCTAAGTAGTCGATTCCTTTTAGCTTGTCCGCCTCGTCATCGAATACATAGATGAATTCGTTACCGATGATTTTACGTTTTTGCTCAGGATCAGACACACCTTTTAGCTTGTTTAAGAAGCGATCTTTCGCATCTACTTTAATCACGTTCATGTTGAAACCTTCGCTAAATGTTTTCATTACCCCTTCTGCTTCGCCTTTGCGAAGAAGACCGTGGTCAACGAAAATACATGTCAGCTGATCGCCGATGGCTTTGTGGATCAATACCGCCACAACAGATGAATCTACACCGCCGCTTAGTGCGCACAATACTTGTTTGTCGCCTACTGTTTCACGGATTTTCTGCATTTCGATTTCAATGAAGTTCTCCATTGACCATTTGCCATCGCACTCACATACGCCGAAGACAAAGTTCTTCAATAGATCATTTCCGTACTCAGAGTGACGTACCTCTGGGTGGAACTGAACGCCATAGAAATTCTTCTCAGCTAAGCTCATCGCTGAGTTTGGACAATGTGCACTTGTTGCATCAACTGTAAAGCCTTCTGGTACTTCAACGACAAGGTCACCATGGCTCATCCAAACGACTTGATCCGTTGGAAGGTCTTTGAATAGAGCAGGTGTTCCGTTAATATGAATGTCTGCTTTTCCATATTCACGCTGGCTTGCCGCTTCTACTTTCCCACCTAAATAGTGAGTCATCAGCTGCATGCCGTAGCAAATGCCTAGAACCGGAATGCCTAGATCAAAAATCTTTTCGTCACAGCGGAAAGATCCTTCATCATATACACTGTTTGGTCCACCAGAAAGGATGATTCCTTTCGGCGCCATTTCTTTAATTTCTTCAGCAGTTAAAGTGTGCGGATGAAGCTCACTGTACACACCAAATTCACGAATACGGCGAGTGATCAGCTGATTGTACTGACTGCCGAAATCGAGAACCAAAATCATTTCATTTACTAAATTTGTCATGGTGTCACCTCTATGTCCAATATAGTTTTTATAAACGCACAGAAAAAATGAGAGGAGAAAACCTCTCTCAGTGTAAATCACGCTTTTGAAGCGCCCAGACTCACATCCGAACGCTTCAATTTCATGTATTTTAGAAGGTTTTAATATTCACCTATTCTAACAACAGGAAGGTACGGGGTCAAGACTATCTCCTGTTTATTAAATTTTCCCATAACTTCGCCGACTGCTGCCAAAGCGCCGACGCATCTTCTCGCCTGTAGAGCGCCCGCTCATAGAACTGCGTTAGTTCAGACATGTGATGATTCCCTTCCTTGTCATCGATCAAAGAAGCAAATTCTCTTAGCGTCATGCCTGGCTTTTTCTCGATCCCTCTGCGCCTTAGCTGTTTTAATAGAGCAGCATACGCGTAGAAAAAAGCTTCCTCATCTGGCAGACGTTTTACCTTTCTCACAATAAAGATTGGCAGCCACCTTGCTCTGAACCGGTAAAGCATCCAGCCTATGAAACCAAGAAAGACAATCGCACCTGCTGCGTAGCCCAAGATTGAACCAACATGAACCATACTTGGCTTTGCTTTAGCTGCTTGTTCCTCTTGTTTTGCCGCCTGTTCTGGTTCTTGTTGCTGCGGCTGCTGTGTCTGCTCGTTTTCTTGTTGATCAGATGCGGGCTGATCTTTTTCATCCTCTTGATCATCTGCTTGGTCGTTGTTAGCCGTGGTTTCATTCGTAAATGTCTCTGGGTTCGTGAACCCTTTTGTCGGTTCAAAAGTCACCCAACCACGGTTTGGAAAATACACCTCTACCCATGAATGGGCATTGTTATTGGTCACTTCATACACATTGTTTCCATCCATCTGTGTTTCATATAACTGACCAGACGTATATCCTTTCACCCATCTCGCCGGAATTCCAATCGAGCGAAGCATGACAATCATCGAGGTTGAAAAGTTATCACAATAGCCAATCATCGTATCAAATAAGAACTGATCCACATAGTCTTCGTCACGCCCAGGCACAGAGACATTTTGGGTTTCATATGAAAACTTCGCAGATCCTAAATAATCCTCAATCGCTTTTGCTTTATCATACATATTATCCTTCGTTTCCGTTAAGCTGTTCGCCAATGTTTTCACACGCTCTGGCAGCGAGGATGGGAGCTGCAAGTATTCACGTCCGACCTGCTGATTCACTTGCTTCTTGGTTGGCACTTTGATTCGCTGTAAGTCCTCTAGGATAAATGTAGGTGATAAGAAGCTGACTCGATAGTTCCCTAAATTTTTGGGCGGGTTTTGAGTAGACGGGACAATTTTCTCCGTTTTGCCCATCATTTGCAGTGGAATGTTTTCCATTGGCGTCAGCATAACCGTACCAATCGGATAAACAGCATGATTAAATCGATAATTTGATTCCATATCGACTCTCGTTTCATGCTCCTCTGTTTTCACGCGATTGGTAAACCACCGGTTCGGCACATCATTCCCTTTTAACCGAGTAGGTTTCGTATCATTTGAAGCATCCTCCCAGCCTTTCCCCGTGTAAATACTTTTTGTTTCTACACGAAAATAAGACGGCTCTTTTCCGCTCCATTTAAATACCGGTGTACGATCCTCACTAAACGGTCCCCCAAGCGACGAATCATCCGCACTATATCCCACCTTATTCTGCCCGGTGGAACCATCTTGATTCGTGACCGCTTTAAAAAACGGGACAGGGTCAGGCCATTTCGGATCAGATTTTGGCAAAGAAGCACCGAGTGATGCTGATACAAGGACAAGCGCCAGCATGGGTAAGAACCAATTGAAACGCGCTTTCTGTGACACCCGCACACCTTCAGCCGAACGAAGCCGGTCGAAATAGAGCAGGCCAAGCAAACAAAAGCCAAATACCATAATTCGAACGATTGCAAAAGTCGCATCATAAGGCGTAAACGTATCAAGAATCGTGACATATACAATCGTCATCAGTAAAAAGAAAAAGATACGCTGCTGATACACAACCCAATAATGGAGCAAATAAACAAGCAGCCAAAGCAAAATATAGAACAACAATGTGCGGAAAGACGGATACATGTCACTCCACATGCCCATGCTCATCAAAGAAATATTATCTTGAATATCAGCAAACAGCGCAGGCAGATAACTTGGCTCTGATTGATAAAAAATCAAATATAATGCGAGCAAGATCAATCCAGCACAAATAGGAAACGTCACATACCACTTCAATCGAAAGAACGTAAACAAACACGTAAGCCCTATAAAAATGATGAAATAAGACGTATGACTCGTCTCTGTAAAATCTTGAAGCGGACGAAGCCACTCCCAAAGCAGCAGAAATGCGACAGCATAATAGATGAACAACTCAAAACGGCTTTGCCGCTGATGCATATAAATGTTTGTCACCTCACAGTTCTTTCGTGCAGCCGGTCCTCAAATAAAAGGGTCGTGTGTATCCCAGAAGCTTTAAGCCGGTCCACAAGCTGTTTTTCTTTTGCCGTCAATCGATCAACGGCTCTCTTCACTAAAAGAACAGTGATGTTCTTTCTGTTTCGATTCCCAAGTAAAATGGCAGCAAGCTCTTCTTGCAGATGACCTGTCACCACATACTTTCCTGTCTGCTGGTGCTCACTCGATGTTAATGATTGATAATCAGGTGCACGAGAAGGCTGATACTGCACCTTTGTTAAATAGTAGAGCATGTCCTGTAAATGCCACTCTCCTTGATCCACTCGAAATATGTGCTGATCCCCAAGCGGGACAAGGCCTACCGGCACCCCTTTTTTCACAGCCGTTTGCAGAACCGATGCGGCCATAGATACAATCGTTTCAAAAGCGGCTTCATCTGTAAAATCAGCAAACACCACCAGATCCTTTGTCTGATTCTGTTCAAACTCCTTCGTCATAAGCTGACCTCTTCTAGCTGTTGTCTTCCAGTCCACCCAAGCGAAACGGTCTCCTTGCTGGTATTCACGCACACCTGTTGTCACATTTGTCGGTTCATTTAACCAAGAGTGCAACGCTTTGCCTCCATTTTCATTCACCGATGCAGCAGATTCAACAGGAATATCCAACATTTTCGGATACACAAGCAATGTTTTCTCTAGTGGAAGAATCACTTCTTTTTCCACAAACCCAAACATATCACCCGTTTTAATTCTAACCGCCGTCAATTGATGCTCTCCCCGCACAATGTCATTGAATTGATACGAAAATCGCCACGTTTTCCGAAACCAAGGAAAGATCATTCGCTTCATTTCAATTTGTTCCTGCAAATGAAAGGTATCCGGTGGGTCATCCTCAAGTATGACGTACACGTACGGAAATAAATTCGTCCGCTTGATTTCAAGGTCAACAGACAGCACATCCCCTGCCTTTAACCGGGTATGCTGTAATGTCCTTTTGGCTGTTGCACGAAGTGGAACAAGGGCAAACAACAAAGCATACAAAGCATATGGTGAAAATGCATAAAAAAGGAACCAGCTCACAAAGCCGCCCTGAAACATGGCATAGCAAAAGGCTGCTGCTGTAAGGAGAAGGAGCATAAACACCCGTAACCATAGTGAAAAAGCGAAACGGTCACGTGACTTCATTGAGTCATCGACTTTTGAACTGGTACGCCAATATGCTCAATCATCTGTCGCAACAGTGTCTCCGCCTTCTTCCCTTCATATGTTGCTTCTGATGTCAAAATCATGCGATGCGGCAATGTGTAAGGCGCCAAATACTGTACATCATCAGGAATCACATAATCCCGCCTGTTCAACAGCGCATACGCCTGAGCCGCTTTCATCAATGCAATTGAACCCCTTGGGCTCACGCCTAAATAGACAGACGGATGATTTCGCGTCGCTTGGGCGATTTCGACAATATATTCTTTAATCGATGCATCCACATGTACGGTCTGAACCGCTTGCTGCAAAGCATGGATATGATCTTTTGTCATGACTGCCTGAAGCGTGTCAATTGGCGATTGTTTCTCCTGCAAATTCAGCACCTCAAGCTCCTCCAGCATGGTTGGATACCCCATCTGCAGCTTGAACAAGAAACGGTCCATTTGCGCCTCTGGAAGTGGATAGGTCCCCTCATACTCCACTGGATTTTGCGTAGCCATCACAAAGAAAGGATCTGCCAGCGGCATCGTTTCTCCGTCCACTGTGACACTGCCTTCTTCCATCGCTTCAAGAAGGGCTGATTGTGTTTTAGGAGAGGTTCGGTTGATTTCATCAGCCAAAATAATCTGCCCCATAATCGGTCCTTGTCTAAATTCAAACTCGTTTGTCTTTTTATTATAAATCGACACACCTGTTACATCTGAAGGCAAAAGGTCAGGCGTAAATTGGATTCGCTTAAACTCACACCCAATGGATTTTGCCAGAGCACGAACCATCATGGTCTTCCCAACGCCAGGCACATCCTCTAATAGCACATGCCCCTTCGCCAAAATCGCAACAAGGCTTAATATCGCAATATCTTTTTTCCCTACCATCACTTTATTGATGTTATCTACGATTTTTTGTAAATCTGAATGCATCGGTTCATCAAATGCCATCCTGATCCTCCTATCACGTTTCCGTCAATTTTCATATAGTCTAACTTTACCATACAACACGCATTTGCATGAAACATCAACACGTAGAAAAAAGAAGCCTTCTCACGATGGAAAAGACTTCTGCTCCTCTTTAGGCTCACTTGCTGGTTCCATATGAACATGAGAGTGTAAAATATCATGTTCCTGCTTCATTCTGCGTTCAATTTCATCTGCAATATCATGGCTTTCTGCGATGTTTAAATGCGGTTCTACTTCAACGACCACATCCACATGGACGGTGCTTCCAAGATAACGAGCTTTAATGTCTTTCAAATCGCCCACTCCTGGTGTCGCTTCAATCGTCTCTTTATATTTAGACATATCTTTTATATGAAAACCGTCCGTTAACGAATGAGACGCATCTCTGAAAATCTCCCACGCCGTTTTACAGATAATTAAGCCAATCACAAACGCAGCAAGCGTATCAACCCACGCCAGCTGAAATTGAGAGGCGATAATTCCGACAAACGTCCCGATACTCACATAAGCATCTGATTTATTATCAGCCGCTGCCGCATATAGCGCCTGGCTATTAATTCGTTTAGACAGTTTACGGTTATACATATACACGCCATACATCACAACCGCACTTCCTGCTGCCGTCCAAGCTGAAATCATATCAGGCGTTTGATGCTCTGATGAGAAAAGCGACTGGCCTGCACTCAGCAAAACCTGAAGCCCGACAAGCATCATAATAAAGGAAGCCACAAGTGACGCAATATTTTCAGCTCTAAAATGACCGTATGGATGATCCTCATCAGGTGGCTTCTGTGAAATACGCAACCCAATTAATACGGCAAGCGAAGCAATGATATCTGTCGTATTATTCAAGCCATCTGCGGAAAGGGCTTCTGAATGAAACACATACCCAATGATCAGTTTGACAGCAGATAAGATCACATAGGCTATAATGCTGACCCAAGCACCTGTTTCACCTTGTCTTAATTCGTTGTAGCGCTCCATACCGAACAGCGCCTCCTCACACATTACTTTTCTATATTTATCTTACAAAGCCAAGCCCGTGTGGGTCTACAGCAACATGATTCGCTTGAATCAGCAAAATAGGATACATAGAAATGTGTTGACCTAAGCAAACTTATTTTTATAAGGTCAATTGACCTCAAGACCTACTCCCATCAATGTTTTTCAAAACCACCCTGAAAAATGAAAAAGAACAAAATTACTCTATTATACAATTGTCAGAATAGTTTTATTTTAAAACACAACTTTTCTTTCTTCCTTCTTATGCTATTTTTAAGAATGGGCAGAGGAAAATGAGGGAACATAATCTCTCAAATCCTTTATACTTTTTAACATCATGTTAAGAGGTTTGAAATGTCAGTTTGATAACCTGTCCAATGCTGAATGACAATTCAGTATGATAAAATTTAAAATATTCTAAAAACAAACTCTCGAATAAAAGAGAAATGTTTGGAGGTAAAGAAATGTCCAACATGACAAACGGTCTTCAAAAAAACCTTAAGACAAGACATATTTCAATGATCTCCATTGCCGGGGTCATTGGGGCAGGGCTATTTGTTGGTAGTGGTGCTGTCATTCATTCTGCAGGGCCTGGATCGATTCTTTCCTATTCATTTGCCGGACTTCTGGTCATCTTTATTATGAGAATGCTTGGAGAAATGGCATGTGCCTATCCGACAAGCGGCTCTTTCTCACAATATGCGAGCGACGCCATCGGCCCGTGGGCCGGGTTTACAATCGGCTGGCTTTACTGGTTTTTCTGGGTCATCGTCATCGCCATCGAAGCCATTGCTGGTGCTGCCATTATTCAATATTGGTATGGAGATGCACCTGTTTGGCTCACAAGTCTTATCCTCACAATCCTCTTAACTTTGACAAATATCTTTTCTGTTAAATCTTTTGGCGAATTTGAATATTGGTTTTCATTGATTAAAGTCGTCAGCATTATTCTATTCCTACTCATTGGTTTTGCATTTATCTTTGGTTTTGGCGGTCATCATACTGCAGGTCTTGCTAATTTAACGGGGAATGGCGGTTTCCTTCCAAACGGATTCGGCTCTGTGCTCCTCGGGATTGTCGTAGTCATCTTTTCATTCATGGGAACCGAGATTGTGGCAATTGCCGCAGGTGAATCAGCAGACCCTGTCAAATCTGTGACAACAGCTACCCGTTCAGTTGTATGGCGTATTATTGTGTTCTACGTCGGGTCGATCGCTGTCGTTGTCACGTTACTCCCATGGAATTCAGCGAATATTTTAACAAGTCCGTTCGTTGCAGTATTAGAATACATCGGTGTCCCATCAGCCGCTCAAGTCATGAACGTCATTGTTTTAACAGCCGTTCTTTCTTGTTTAAACTCCGGCCTATACACAACGTCCAGAATGCTTTATTCATTAGCAGAAAGAGGCGAAGCACCAAAACGTTTTATGAAAATCAGCAAACGCGGTGTCCCTGTAGCAGCGACAGTCGCAGGAACCTTCTTTTCCTATATTGCCGTCATGATGAACTACTTTTACCCTGAAACCATCTTTCTATTTCTAGTCAATGCCTCTGGTGCCATTGCACTTCTTGTCTACTTGGTCATTGCCGTCTCACAATTAAGAATGCGTCGTAAAATTGAAAAAGAAAATCCAGAACAACTCAAAATCAAAATGTGGCTGTTCCCATACCTTACGTACTTTACCATTTTGGTCATCTGCGCCATCTTGGCCTCTATGCTGTTTATCGAATCGATGAGACCTCAGCTCATACTGACAAGCATCATTACCATCAGTGTACTAGCCGCCTACTTCATCTTTAAACCAAACAAAAAAGTGCCTGCAAGTGCAGCGCTTGAAAATAAACACCCTTAATTCTCCCGCTGAAAAGCGGTTTTTTTTATTTTATTCACCTATTTGAATGTCCGCACTTATAATGTATCAAATTGATTTTAAGTGAGGATTAGTCAACATGAACCTAGAAAAGTTTGTTGACGAGCTGCCAATTCCAGAAGTCGCAGAGCCCGTCAAAAAAAACCCAAGACAAACGTATTATGAAATCGCTATGGAGGAGGTGTTCCTAAAAGTTCATAGAGATCTGCCCCCAACCAAGCTATGGACCTATAATGGCAGTTTGCCGGGTCCAACCATTAAAGCGAATCGAAATGAAAAGGTCAAAGTGAAATGGATGAACAAATTGCCGCTGAAACACTTCCTGCCTGTCGATCATACCATTCACGCTGGACACCATGATGAACCCGAAGTCAAAACAGTCGTTCACCTGCATGGGGGCGTGACACCTGCAAGCAGTGACGGTTATCCAGAGGCTTGGTTTTCGCGAGACTTTGAAGCGACCGGCCCCTTCTTTGAACGAGAGGTTTACGAATACCCTAATCACCAGCAAGCATGCACATTGTGGTATCACGATCATGCCATGGCATTAACACGATTAAATGTATACGCCGGATTAGCTGGCTTTTATTTGATCTCAGATGCATTTGAAAAATCGCTCGAATTACCAAAAGATGAATATGATATCCCTTTAATGATCATGGACCGGACGTTTCAGGAGGATGGCGCACTGTTTTACCCAAGTAGACCAAATAACACACCAGAAGATAGTGACCTTCCAGATCCCTCTATCGTGCCATTTTTTTGCGGGGAAACGATTTTAGTCAATGGAAAAGTATGGCCGTATTTAGAAGTAGAGCCGCGAAAATATCGTTTTCGTATCTTAAACGCGTCCAATACAAGAACTTACGAGCTTCATCTAGATAACGACGCCACAATCTTACAAATTGGATCTGATGGCGGCTTTTTGCCAAGACCTGTTCATCACCAATCTTTTAGCATTGCACCTGCTGAACGTTTTGATGTCATCATCGACTTCTCAGCTTACGAAAACAAAACGATTGTTTTAAAAAATACGGCAGGCTGCGGTCAGGATGTCAATCCAGAAACAGATGCGAACATTATGCAATTTAAAGTCACTCGTCCGCTCAAAGGAAGAGCAGCTAAAACATTACGTCCGATCTTCAAACCACTGCCACCGCTCCGGCCGAGCCGAGCTGATAACGAGCGAACGCTGACCCTTACTGGCACACAAGATAAATATGGGCGCCCGATTTTATTACTAGATAACCAGTTTTGGAATGATCCTGTCACAGAAAATCCTCGACTTGGCAGTGTAGAGGTGTGGAACATCGTCAATCCAACAAGAGGTACACACCCTATTCATTTACATCTTGTTCAATTTCGAGTGATTGATAGAAGACCATTCGATACAGACATCTATCAATCGACAGGTGAAATCGTGTACACAGGACCAAATGAAGCGCCTCCTTTGCATGAACAAGGCTACAAAGATACGATTCAGGCGCATGCCGGTGAAGTCATTCGCATCATCGCTCGGTTTGTCCCATATAGCGGACGATATGTGTGGCATTGTCACATTTTAGAACACGAGGATTATGACATGATGCGGCCGATGGATATCATTTAGTAAATATGAAACCTCCTCTCTCTTAATTGCGTAATATGAAAAGGGCTAACAGCTTTTATATATTAGCCCTCTATTTTCTTTTCAATCTCCATGAGAAAAAACGAACAATGTATCGCATGAATGGCATTTTTTTGAACATTCCACACTTAAAAAGTTGACGAAGTAAACCGATAATACTACTATATACCCATTACCTCTATCAAAAGGCACTTAAGAAACCAAGCACGAACAAATAGAAAATCGTCATAAAAAACGGAGGAGTTCAATTTGAATGAAGAAAAAGAGACTTGCCAGGTCAAGCAAGAAACAGTGGCAGGTAACAGGGAGAAGCTTTCAATTCATGAAAACGAGAGCATTCGATCAAACATTGAACAACTAACAATTGAACTCGGTGAACAAAAAGAATTCAATCACTTCATATTAGATGAAAAACAGAAGGCCATCAGCACATTATCGGCTCTCATTGCAAAAGGTGATTGTGATGAAGAGTTAAAAGCTCATTTTGTACAAGCATTACATATCGGGCTCTCTGTTATAGAGATTATGGAGATCATTAAGCACTGTACAAAGGTTGCAGGATTCCCTCATTCCATTAATGCCTTGTTTATTTTTCAAAACTTACTAGATGAAAACAATAAATAAGAGAAAACGAGAAGTCTTCTGTCCTCTCGTTTTTTTTATTTCCACTTACTTTACTCTCTTACGCTGATTCTGTCACAGTAGCAAAATATCAAAATATCGCTCATTTCCTTGCTTAAAAAGTGATGTTCATTTCACAAATCCGCATTTTTCACCGACACATCCCATGACAAAATAAAAAAACGTCCAGTTATATGAAATAACTGAACGCGCTCCTTTTACCGATTGACAGTGAAATTGTTAACAATCCCGCCTTCTTTCTCCCAAGCGGTTTCTACTGTTTTCTTCTTAATATCATATTCAAAAATGGTTCTGACCTTCGCCTTTCGTCCTGTGTCATCCTTTAATTCCTTTGCGTTCTTTGCAACACCTAAGAAATAAACAGATGTACCATCCGCAGAAAATTGCGGCTGGGCAGCACTTAAAATACGCACATCTTGGCTGTTTTTAACGAGTGTCTTCGTTTTTCCTGTATCTACATCCATCACCTTAATAGATGATACTTCTTTTTCATTTCGAACCTTCACTTCTGTATAAATGAGTTTTTTATGATCTGGCGAAAAAGAAATATCATTGATGGTTTGAGAAATACGTGCAATTCGCTTACCCTTCTCACCTGTTTGAAGGGTAATTTTCATGGTCGTTGGTTCAGGATCCATTCCTTTTTCATTTGCCTCATCCGTCTTTTTATAATCCTCTTTTAACGAATAATGCTGAATGGCCAACAGATTTGATGCTGGATCATAAGCAAAAGAACTCACCGTATCATCATCACTTTTTTCTGGATATAACACTTTCACTTTCTGTGTTTTCAAATCAAAAGACGCTACATAAAATTGCTCACCTGAATCCTTGTTATACCTTAGATATAACTGTTTTCCGTCACCAGAAAGTCTCATACTGTCGATTGAATCGTCACTCGTAAAGAGCGTTTTTTCTTTATCCGTTTTCACATTCAATTCCCGTATACTTACTTTTTGTGTGTCTTCATTTGTATACGTGTAGTATAAAAGCTGTTTCGCCTGATCATAAGCAATTGAAGGATATGCTGTCAGTTTCTCTGTATGAAGCGCCTTGTCATGCAAGTAATAAGTA
Source organism: Bacillus sp. FS02 (assembly GCF_024398395.1). Classification (NCBI taxonomy): domain Bacteria; kingdom Bacillati; phylum Bacillota; class Bacilli; order Caryophanales; family Bacillaceae; genus Bacillus; species Bacillus sp. FS02. The sequence goes on from NZ_CP074101.1 coordinate 1,286,285, forward strand.
TTGTTTAACTTTTGATCCGTAAAAGAAACAAGCAATTCGTCTTTTGCATCTTGATTTGTTTTCACATTTCCTTCCTGTTTCGCCTCTTGCCCAGGCTTCATCATGAAGAAAATAACGGCCGCAATCACTGCGACTCCAATCACTGTGATGATCCACCATGTTGATTTTTTCATTGACTTTCAGACCCTCTCCACAAGAAAAGAAGCCAGAAAATGAACTTTTCCCGCTTCTTTGCATGCCTATGTATTAATAAGTGTAATGCCCTTTGACGACACCTTTACTTGTTGAATACCCAAGTGCTTTGAATGCTTTCGGACTTACGTCTAATACTGCGTTTGGCATTCTACCTACATCATATTTATATACTGTAATCACTTTATGTGGTTTCGCTTTTGTTGTCACTCTTAGTTTTGTACCTTTTTTCGGTACGTCAAATCCCATTTTTGTTGCTGCATCCCAATGACCGAGTTTTTTTCCATCTGCGCCTTTTTTACCGACACCATTATACCAAGTAATATTGCCGCTTACTTTTTTTGCACTTGCTCCATGTGAGAAACTAAACGCTAAAAATAAACTAGCTACTGTTACGATTGTCGCGATAAGCTTTTTATTCATTAAAAAATCCTCCGTATTTGGTTTCTGACCCTATTATACATGAAGATGCACCCAGTTATTTTACAGTCACATTACAATTCGAATACAAGTTGACCACTTAATGACCGATTTTGTTCATAAATTTCACCAAAAACAGCCAGAACATTGTCAGTAGATCCCTCCCTTTCGTTTTATATAATAGAAATGAATCAAATATAAGGAGGAATTTTCATGAAAAAGTGGTTCATCGTTTTGAGTGTAAGTTTGACCTTCGTATTGATGCTTTCAAGTATTCCTGCCTCTGCGGCTGGTCCTCGTCACGGCGCCATCGTGACACAAACGGATGAAGCCAAATGGTCAGGTATCACGGCTGATATTGTGCTGCCAAAAACAGCCACCATTAAAAATGGCTATGCCGACTGGTATCTTGGTCTCGGTTCTGCCGTTGTTGAAAGCGGGATTTCAAAAACAGCTTCTGGCTATAAGGTCTTCCTGGGCACCGGCTCCCAAGGCGGCAGTCAATATTGGAACAGTGAATACGATTCAAGTATTAAAGATGGTGCACGTGTCAACTTAAAGCTCATCAACAATGGTGATGGCACAGTGTCACTATACGTCAACGGGAAACTGCGTTATAAACAGCCTGTTTTCAACCCTAGCCGTCTGAAAAACCTTGATGTTGTCAAAATGGTACATGGCGTACAGGATAATGGAACAAACAGCTACTCGCAAGCAAGTTTCTCTAATGTACAGCTCCGTGCAAATACATCTGGAAGTGTCTATAAAAAATGGGACGGCACCGTCAAATCATCTCTTTTACGCAAAAATCTAGAATCTGGTGCTCCGGCTCCAAAATTCACGGTCATTTCGTCTATCCCACTTAGTACAACCCTTTCAGCACAATAAAACATGAGCACCCAACTTTGGGTGCTTTTGATTGTTCACAGCTTATCAACACTTCTCTTTTAATCAAAACATCAATTCGTGGTAACATAAGCATACATACTTTGAAGAACAAAGGAGAAAGAACGTGAGAAAAAGTCTACTTGTTTTCATGAGTCTTGTTGCAACCTTCTCTATCCTAGCAGCTTGCTCAAATACGGCAAAAGAAGAAAAAACAGAATCTACGGCACTTCCAACGATTAATGAACGCATTCAAAATGAAACGAAAGAGGTCATGGAGCAGTCTAAGCTCGTAAAAGACACAGCGATCACCGTTGATCAAAAGAAAAAAGTCATTTCCTTAAACGTGACGGCTTCATCTGAGACCAATAGTGATTACGCTGAAGTCATTGGTTTGAACTTTGCCAAAACACTAGCTATTGGTGCATCCACTGAAAAGGAAAACAACCTGCATAAACCGGAAAATGACAGCCTCGGCGCCCTCTACTCCTTTTATGACCTAAACATTACCGTGAAACAGGAAAACGGAAAAGTACTGGCAAAAGGAAAGAAAACAACAAATGAAACAAAGATTACCTGGGAGAGAGCCCAGTAATTGGACAAGAAAATCCTTTATGGATTTTCTTGTTTTTTTTAACAAAACTATTAACATTGTGAAAAGAATGCCGATGAGTAAGATTGTGTTGGTTCATAAGTACCAATAATTCTTATTTACATATCGGAGGAAAGTATCATGAAAAGAACAACAGAATTTGTTTTAGGCTTAATTGGAGGTATTTTTGGATTTTTCGGTGCAATGTTTGCACTTGCTTTTGGAGGACTAGATGCCGCATTTAATGAATCAGGTACGAGTCAATTCACGGGATTAGGCTGGTCAGCGATGCTTTTCTCTATTCTTGCGATTGTGGCATCTGTTATCGTGAAGAAAAAAGCAAAGCTTGGCGGGATTTTATTATTAGTTTCTGCTGTAGGCGGTATTATTTCTATTTTTGTGTTCTTTATCCTTCCAGCTGTATTAATCCTCATCGCAGGATGCATGGGTGTGTTTAGAAAAGAGCCTGTCAAAACAGTTCCTGCTGAATAACGTGGATATATAAAAGCTTGTAGAGGGTCGCTCTACAAGCTTATTTTATTGTATATTTTCATTTAAATCTTCTCTTATGATATCAATCAGCGTGTCAATATCCGAGTGAGCTCTAGATGCTAATCGTACCAGCAAATGATCGATATACTCATACAAATGACGATCTTTCAACATATACTTCCCATAATACGGAATGACAAAGAAATAGAGCAAATCAGCTACTTCTAGTGCAACGTCATCACCAACTTCATTCTTTAGCGCCTCCCCAACACATTGGATCAGCCAATTCAAATCTTCTTTCTTTTCAATCGGAACGTACATCAGCTGATGAATACGGTCCGTATCTCCCGTTTGTAAAATCTGCTCCGCTGCTCCCTTTGATAGAGCACCAATCTCTTTAGAAGATATATTAAGAACCGCGAATTCATTCTCTGATCTATCTTGATCCATTTGCAGCACGTTTTGGTCCATCTCGACTCACTCCCCGTTCTCAGATACTTTTATTATAAGGAATTCATCTGATTTTTTATGGAAATAGTGGATTTTTTTATGTAATTTTAAACAAAAAAAAGAACCTAATGATTTGATTCAATCTCAATTGGCATAAAAAAACCATTGCACTTTATTTCAATCTATCTCAATATATGTATGTTAGTAGATTGAAAGGGATGAGAGAAATGAAGATGAAACACCCGTGGATCAAAGGAATTATTGTCAGTGTGGTTCTCGTACTTGGGCTTGGAATCTTTCCTGTCCAGCTGCCCTTTTTACACATGACTCATGTGACACCAGTCGCAAAAGCAGCCGCACCGAAATACGTGACAACAGCGAATGTTCATCTTCGCAAGGGACCTGGAACAAAATATTCAGTGATATTGACCATTCCAAAAGGGAAAAGGATTCCTTATCTTAAAAAGAATGGTTCATGGATTCAAACAAAGTATAAAGGAAAAACGGGTTACGTCAGCTCTCAATATATCAAAAAAGCAGGCAAAAAGCTCACCAGCTTCATATGCTGCTCCTTCCACTAAAACGCCAGGTACGTATGTAAAAGGGATATTGGTTGTGAATAAGAAACATAGACTCCCGTCTTCATACAATTCCGGAGAAAACAAACAAGCGAGAAAAGCAGTAAACGCTATGATCGCGAAAGCAAAAAAAGCAAACATCCGACTCACCGCTTTTAGCACCTTCCGTTCATACGACCGTCAGCGTGTCTTGTACAACAATTACGTCGCCTCTCATGGCAAAAAACAAGCAGATCGATTTAGCGCAAGACCAGGCTATTCCGAACATCAAACCGGCCTTGCTTTTGATATCGGCGGTGCCAATTCAAAACATTGGGCTGAAGATTCTTTTGCCAATACGAAAGAAGCGAAATGGCTGGCCAAACACGCCCATGAATTTGGCTTTATCATCCGCTATCCGAAAGGTAAAGAAAAAGTGACAGGCTATCAATATGAACCATGGCACCTCAGATACCTCGGATCAAAAAATGCGAAAAAAGTGAAAAAGAGCGGCAAAACCCTTGAAGAATATTTGAACATAAAAGGATAACAACAAAAGCACTCTTTTTCTTCAGAGTGCTCTTTTCATATATTCTCTTCTCTCCTTTTCATCGCAGCCACCATTTCCACTTCACCCTCTGCTTCCAGCTGTTCAATAATGCGAGCATAATCTCTTTCATGGCGATTTTGGCTTAACTTAAAAGCAGCTTGAACTTCATTAATGATGATTTTGAAGCCCACAATCCCTTTCATTTGTTTCTCTAACAGTTCCTCAGATAACGTATCCCATAACACTGGCTGATCTCTATGACTTTCATATGTCTCCAGCATCGCTGTTAATTCCTTGACCAGTTCTGATTTTTCGAGCAGTGCAGCCTTTCCATATACATGTACAGCTTGATAATTCCACGTCGGTACGGCTTCTTTCTCATACCATGAAGAGGATATGTAAGCATGCGGCCCTTGAAAAATGACGAGCACCTTCTCGTTCTCTTCAAACGTTTTCCACTGAGGATTTCCAATCGCCATATGCCCTGAGATCACATACGAATCGCCAATTTGATGAAAACTCACTGGAATATGGGTCGCAATGGGCTTTTCATTCGTTGTCGTCACAACTGTAGCAAATGAATGTGATTGAATAAATGATTTGATTTTCTCCATATCTTTCACTTGAAAAAATGATGGTACATGCATGTTCCCTTCCCCCTTATTTAATTAGTAGCTTCTCTTTTTGCCTTTTTTCACATCTTCCCAATCTTTTTCGATATTCTTTCGCACCCTTAGAAGATACTCATAAATCTGTTCCGCTTCCTCTTCAGAAAATCCATCCAGCGCTACCCGATTTGAATGATCATGTTCTCGTTTGATCATTGGATAGACGGCTTTTCCTTTCTCAGTTGGAAACAGCTTCTTGATTTTCCTATTCACTGTGTCATCCTTTTTCTCAATAAAACCATGCAGCTCTAATTTTTGAATAGCCCGGGCCGCCGTTGTTCGGTCTACCTTGATCATCTCCGCTAGTTTTTCCTGAATGATGCCAGGCTCCTCACAAATACGCACAAGATACAAATACTGCCCCTTCGTTAAATCATACTCTTTAAATTCAATATTACTAATGGAATCAAGCGCCCGAGCAATCACGCCAATCTCCCGCAAAATTTCTCTCATTTATCACGCCTCTTTTTTATTGTATTTACATAAATTTTAAAAATTAGTATAGCTCATGAATATTGTATATGCAATAAAAAGCCCACTTCCTCTCTGGAAGTGGGTTCAACCTCTTATTTATCACGCCTCTTCGATCCAAACAATCCAAATACGACAGCCAGTGCAACTATAATCGCCACCCAAGTCGTAAAGCCCATATGATCACCGCTTTTCTTTTGAAAATCATCTCTTTATGTTAGATAAAACCAAAAAAATCACTGTCTCTTTAGTTAACGGATGTAAAGCGGTGAAAGTTTCAATTCATTTAACGCTCTTAACCAAAAAATAGACAAAACAAAAACCCCTATATTTCAAGGGGTTTTCGAGGGTGTTTACATCATTCCACCCATGCCGCCCATACCGCCCATATCCGGCATTCCGCCGCCTGAGCCGCCTTCTTCTGGTTTGTCAGCTACGACTGCTTCAGTTGTAAGAAGCATAGCTGCTACAGAAGCTGCGTTTTGAAGTGCAGAGCGAGTTACTTTTGTTGGGTCAACGATTCCTTTTTCGATCATGTTTACCCATTCGTTTGTTGCTGCGTTGAAGCCTACGCCAATTTCTTCGTTTTTCAAGCGCTCAACGATGACTGATCCTTCAAGACCTGCGTTGTGAGCGATTTGACGAATTGGCTCTTCAAGAGAACGTAGAACGATGTTCACACCTGTTTGAACGTCACCATCAGCTTCGATGGAAGCGACTTTGTTGTATACATTCACAAGTGCTGTACCACCACCGGATACGATACCTTCTTCAACTGCTGCACGAGTTGAGTTCAGTGCATCCTCGATGCGTAGTTTACGTTCTTTTAATTCTGTTTCAGTTGCAGCACCAACTTTGATGACAGCAACGCCGCCAGCTAGTTTTGCAAGGCGTTCTTGTAATTTTTCTTTATCGAATTCAGAAGTGGTTTCTTCTACTTGAGCACGGATTTGGTTCACGCGTGCTGCGATTTGAGCAGAATCTCCTGAGCCTTCTACGATCGTTGTGTTCTCTTTTGTGACAACCACTTTAGACGCACGGCCAAGCTGACCAATTTCAGTTGATTTCAGGTCAAGTCCTAGGTCTTCTGTGATTAATTCTCCGCCAGTTAGAACAGAGATGTCTTCAAGCATTGCTTTACGACGGTCACCGAATCCAGGTGCTTTTACTGCCACTGCGTTGAATGTTCCACGAAGTTTGTTCACAACAAGTGTTGCAAGTGCTTCGCCTTCTACATCTTCAGCAATGATCAATAATGGTTTTCCTTGTTGTACGACTTGCTCAAGTACAGGAAGGATTTCTTGAATGTTTGTGATCTTTTTATCAGTGATTAAGATGTAAGGATTTTCAAGAACCGCTTCCATCTTATCAGAATCAGTGACCATGTATGGTGAAGCATATCCACGGTCAAACTGCATTCCTTCAACCACTTCAAGCTCAGTTGTGAAACCTTTAGATTCTTCAATTGTGATGACGCCGTCGTTTCCTACACGCTCCATCGCTTCAGCAATTAGGCTACCGACTTCTTCATCTGCTGCAGAAATAGACGCAACTTGAGCAATTGATTCTTTACCTTCGATTGGTTTAGAAATCTCATGCAAGCCTTCAAGTGCTACTTTCACTGCTTCTTCGATTCCTTTACGAACGCCAACAGGGTTTGCACCAGCTGTTACGTTTTTAAGACCTTCACGGATCATCGCTTGAGCTAGAACCGTTGCAGTCGTAGTACCGTCACCAGCTACATCGTTTGTTTTGCTTGCAACTTCAGCCACAAGTTTTGCACCCATGTTTTCAAATGCATCTTCTAATTCGATTTCTTTTGCAATCGTTACACCATCATTTGTGATAAGTGGAGAACCGAATTTTTTCTCAAGAACCACGTTACGTCCTTTAGGTCCTAAAGTTACTTTTACAGCATCTGCAAGTGCATCTACACCACGTAACATTGCACGACGTGCTTCTTCACTGAACTTAATATCTTTTGCCATAATAACGAAACCTCCTCAGTCTTTTTAGAAATATATCTCAATCTTTGTTTATGTGATTAACCAATAACAGCTAAAATGTCGCTTTCACGAAGGATTAAATATTCTTTTCCTTCATATTTCACTTCAGTACCTGCATATTTTGAGAAGATAATGCGGTCGCCTGTGTTTACTTCTAACGCAACGCGCTCACCACTTTCAAGTACACGACCTGAACCTGCTGCAACAATTTTACCTTCTTGCGGTTTTTCTTTTGCAGAATCCGGTAAGACAATACCGCTAGCGGTTTTTTCCTCAGATTCAACGAGTTCAATGATTACGCGATCGCCTAATGGCTTTAACATAAGAAACAACCTCCTCAATTTTTATATGTAGTCTTTTTTAGCACTCATCACTAGCGAGTGCTAACACATTTATTATAATAAAGAATGTCTTCTGTAATTTCAAGTAAAAACCTTTAAAAATTTTTACGCTTTCATGATCTTTTTTTATCACCGATTCTTTCCTTTTCAACGAAAAAGAAGACTTGTGTTACAATAAATCTAGTTCTTTTAGTAAAGGGGTTTTCGTTACTTGAAAAAACAATATTGGTACATCATCTTAACGTATATATTGGTGCAGGTTTCTGCGTTTCCGTATGTGTTCATCATGAAGTGGTTAGGTTACATTCAGACACCGATGACACAAGCAGAGCTCTCCAAATTGTCAGGAACATGGACAATCATCAGCTTCTGTATTGGACTAATCATTATTCTGCTCATCCTTCGGACTGTACCAAAAGCTTCACTTCGAAATGAAGCACCGGCATCAGTCGGCGTGGCAATCGCTTGGATCATTGGCGGTTTCTTTCTTTCCCTCTTTGCACAATCCATTGCGGGGGCGATTGAACAATATGCATTTGGCATTAGCAGAGAATCCGAAAATACTCAAAACATTTTAGCCATTATGGATGCAGTTCCATGGCTTGTCATCGTCATCGCTCTGATTGGACCGATATTAGAAGAAATCATTTTTCGAAAAATCATTTTTGGTGTCGTTTATGAAAAAACGAATTTTTTCATTGGCGCACTTGTCAGTTCAGTGGTTTTTGCTGCTGTACACAATGATTTCCCACATATCTTGCTCTATACCGCAATGGGCTTTACCTTTGCCTTTTTATATGCGAAAACAAAACGAATCATTGTGCCAATCGGCGCACACATGCTGATGAACTCGCTCGTCATTCTTGTGCAGATTGAGCCAGTAAGAAAAATAATTGAAGAACAATCTCAAACAATGCAAATGATTATTGGAGGCTTTTTCTCATGAGAAACCCTGTCGTATGGGGCATTATTTATTTTGCCGTAGGTGTGGCGTTCACCTATATGGCCATTCAAAATCCAGGTGACATGTGGTCATTTTACAGCATTTTGCTGATGGTGTTTGCGGCCTATAATATTAATATCGCGTTAAAAATGTTTGCTTTTTCTGTCAAAATGAAAAAACAACAGCAAAAATAAAGCAGAAACCATTTTCCGTCGTTTGGAAAATGGTTTTTTTATGGAGGTCATGTTTTCATGGAACACGAAAAACTGAACATCATGAACAATCAGCATGAAACGATTGGTACAGCCGCTCGATCTGATATCCATGCTGAGGGCCTTTGGCATGAGACCTTTCATTTCTGGCTTTTAAAAAAGGAAGATGACACAGTGTTTCTCTATTTTCAGCTGAGGAGTCCCTCCAAAAAGGATTTCCCTTCTCTATTTGATATCACAGCAGCAGGCCACCTTCTCGCAGATGAACAGCCTTCTGATGGCATCAGAGAAGTCGAAGAAGAGCTTGGTCTCTCCATCTCGTTTGAGAACCTTACCTTTGCTGGTGTCATTAAAGATGAAATCCATATGCCATCGTTTACCGATCGTGAGTTTTGCCATGTGTATCTTTATATGGATCAAAAAGAGCACATGGATGTCCATCTACAGAAAGAAGAAGTTGCTGGACTTTATAGAGCAAGGCTGATGGATGCACAGCAGCTTTTAAATAGAGAATGCGAAAAAATGAACATCGAGGGCTTTGAAGTGGATGCAGACGGCAAGCGACGTGAGGAAAAGAGAGAGGTCCATGTACATGATTTTGTCCCGCATGAATCTGCCTATTATGAGCATCTCTTTCAAGCAATCAATCAATTTCTTTCACAATAGAAAAAGCATCGTGACCCCTATTTGGATCACGATGCTTTTTTATGAGACAACATCATTTTCTTTCTCCTCTGTCTCTGTTTGCTGCATTTTGCGATAGGTCACTCTTGAAATGACAATACTCACTTCATACAAAACGAGCATTGGCAAGGTAACCATGAGGTGAGAAACGAGCTCTGGCGGTGTAATCAGTGCGGCAATGACAAGGAGGACAAAATAGGCATACTTCCGTATTTTTGATAAAAACATCGGTGTAATGATACCCAGTCTAGTGAGAAACATCAACACGACAGGCATCTGAAACAAAAAGCCAAATGGAAGTGTTAACTGCATCAGAAATGTAAAATACTCATGAATCCCAATCACTTGCTCCACATGTAAATCATTTGACATCCGTATCATAAAATCGACGACAAATGGAAACAAAATAAAATAAGAGAAAGCCACACCGCTCAGAAATAAAAGCAGTGCAATCGGAATATAAGCAAGTGTCACCTTTCTTTCTTTTTCATATAAGCCAGGACTCACAAACGCCCAAAGCTGATATAAGATCACGGGACACGTCAAAACAAGAGCAATGACAAAAGCGAACTGCATAAACACGTACAGTGGATCTGTGAGCTTAAATGCGTTCAATGTCAGTGTGGCCGCTTCATCGGTATTTTGTAAATACACAATGACCGGCTTAGCGAGAAAAAAACCTGCCACCATAAAAGTGACAAAAAACATCGCAATGATCACTAAACGTTTTCGCAGTTCCACAATATGCTCCATAAGCGGCATATCTTTGACATTCATGAAGCTCATCCTATTCTACTGATCTTCTTTTTTCTTTTTTTCTTCCTGATCATCAGCTAAACCTTTTGTGGCATTTTTGAATTCACGTAATGTATCTCCTGCTGCTCTTCCTAATTCAGGAAGCTTTTTCGGCCCAAAAATAATGAGCGCAACAACCGCAATCAGAACCAAACTTCCAGGACCGATCGGACCCATTTGCTCCACCCCTTTACCCCTTTTCGTCAGTCCTCCTGTGTAACAGAATAATGCTTTAAGAAATACACAAGAGACTGAAGTTCAACCGCCAAATCTATATGATGAATTCGAATGTGTTCCGGCACATTCAATCGAGCCGGCGTAAAGTTAAGGATTCCTTTGATGCCAAGGGCAATCAAACGATCTGTAATGGATTGAGCTGCTACGGCAGGCACTGTCAAAATCGCAACAGGAATATCTCCTACCTCTTGCACATGCTCTTCAAGCTTATCCAAATCATAGACAGGCACGCCGCCTATCTCACTTCCTATTTTACTCTCATTGACGTCAAAAGCCATTGAAATTTTTGTATTATTATTTTTAATGAAATTATAGTGTAAAAAAGCAGTCCCTAAATTCCCGACACCGATGAGCATGACATTCGTCATTTCATCTTGGTCAAGGGTCTTTCTAAAGAAGGTCAAGAGGTAATCGACGTTATAGCCATACCCTTTCTTCCCAAGTGCACCAAAGTAAGAAAAATCTCGGCGAATGGTGGCAGAATCCACTTTGACTGCATCACTAAGCTCTGCCGATGACACCCTTTGTTTTCCTGATGCATGCAGATTTTTTAAAAAACGGTAGTAAAGCGGCAAACGTTTGGCTGTCGCTTGTGGAATTTTTGACTGGTCTATATTCATATAAGATCCTCCAACTTAAATATCAGATGCTCTGTGAAAATCACCGTTTTTCCCGCCTGTTTTTTCTACTAGATAGGTCGGGCCGATGATCATCCCTTTGTCTATTGCTTTGCACATGTCATAAACGGTCAGTGCACATACTGAGGCAGAAGTGAGCGCTTCCATCTCCACACCCGTACTTCCTTTTGTTTTCACCTGTACTTGTATGTTCAGAATGTACGCATTTCCGTCTTCCTCCCAATCAAAGGAGATATCGACACCTTTTAATGCAAGCGGATGGCACATTGGAATGATAGTAGATGTTTGCTTTGCTGCCATGATGCCAGCTACCTGTGCGACAGATAGTACATCCCCTTTTCCAATACCATGCTTTTGTATTTGATGAAATACTTCTTTTATCATACGAACGCTTGAAACAGCAACGGCAGTTCTCACTGTAGACGATTTGTCACTAATGTCGACCATCTTTGCTCTTCCTTGTTCGTTAAAGTGGCTAAATTGACTCATCTTTCAACGCTCCCTCACTCAAATCATACACTATTTTTTCCTATCTGTCTTTCATTTGACCATGGCAGCCGTATGTAAGATTTGCCGGTTTACTGCTGATAAGCTACACTTAACATATTATAGCAGAGGTGAAGTTACATGATGATTCTACAAGTGAATCAGCTGTCCAAATCGTTTGGCGCTGATACCGTTTTAACGAATATAAAATTGGAAGTCAAAGCGAGGGATCGTATTGCCATTGTCGGTCGTAACGGTGCAGGAAAATCCACGCTTTTAAAAATCATTGCCGGTCAAATGTCTTACGAACAAGGTGAGATCATCAAACCGAAAGACCTATCCATTGGATATCTAGCACAGCATACAGATGTGACGTCTACACGTACGCTAAAAGACGAACTACTATCCGTTTTCGATCATTTAAAAGAAATGGAACAAGAGATGAGAACCATAGAAGAGAAAATGGCTTCTTCCACAGGAACAGAATTAGATTCTCTAATGAAAACCTATGACAGACTGCAGCAAGCATTTAAAGATCAAGGCGGCTATCAATATGAAGCAGATGTCCGCTCCATTTTACACGGACTCGGCTTTAGTCATTTTGAAGATCATACAACCGTCCAATCCTTAAGCGGCGGTCAGAAAACCCGTCTAGCGCTTGGAAAGCTATTATTGATGAAACCAGAACTCTTGATTTTGGATGAGCCAACCAACCATCTAGATATTGATACCTTATCATGGCTTGAGCAGTATTTGCAAAATTATACAGGAGCCATTCTCATCGTTTCCCATGACCGGTACTTCTTAGACAAGGTCGTGAACCATGTATATGAAGTGTCAAGAACAGCGATGAAAAAGTTCGCTGGGAACTATAGTAAGTATCTTGACCAAAAAGCTGAGCAGCTAGAGCGTGATATGAAGCTGTATGAAAAACAACAAGAAGAAATTTCGAAGCTTCAAGATTTCGTGGATCGCAACTTAGCAAGAGCCTCCACCACAAAGCGTGCTCAAAGCAGGCGGAAACAGCTGGAACGGATGGATCGTTTAGATAAGCCGTTAGGAGATGAAAAATCCGCAAACTTCCATTTCGATATTATGAGGCAAAGCGGAAATGACGTGCTGAAGGTGCATGATCTCGATATTAGTTACGATGAAAAAACGCCGCTCCTCTCCTCCCTCTCTTTTCATATTAAACGGGAGGATAGCGTGGCACTCATCGGTCCTAATGGTATCGGGAAATCAACTCTTTTAAAAACCTTAACGGATACGTTAAAACCAGTAAAAGGCGATATCAGCTTTGGTTCTCATGTGACGATTGGCTACTATGATCAGGAACAAGCCAAGCTGACATCCTCCAAAAAAGTGTTAAATGAACTTTGGGATGATTATCCCCATATGACTGAAAAAGACATTCGGACTTGTTTAGGAAACTTCCTTTTTTCAGGTGATGACGTCTTAAAGCCTGTACATGCTTTAAGTGGTGGAGAAAAAGCACGACTTGCACTGGCAAAGCTGATGCTCCAAAAAGCCAATTTCCTCATTCTCGATGAACCGACGAACCATCTTGATTTAGACAGTAAGGAAATATTAGAGAATGCACTGATTGATTATCCAGGCACCATCTTGTTTGTTTCGCATGACCGTTACTTTATCAATCGCTTGGCAACAAAAGTACTTGAGCTTTCGCCAGATGAAACAAAAGAATACCTTGGTGACTACGACTACTATCTTGAAAAGAAAAACGAACAATTAGAGCTTGAAGCACTCCAAACTCAGGAGACGCATAAAAAACAAGCAGAAAAACCAGTAGAAACAGCAAAACTTTCCTATGCAGAAGAGAAAGAACTCAAAAAGAAAGAAAGACAAAAGCAGCGCCGAATTGAAGAAATTGAAGAGCGTATCGCTGTCATCGAAGACAAGCTCGGTGAAAACGAAGAGCTTCTATGTGATCCTGCTATTTTCCAAGATCACGAGAAAGTACAAGCCATTCAAACAGAAAATGATGCGCTCAATCAAGAGATGGAATCACTTTTTGCGGAATGGGAAGATCTATCAGATGCATAAAGAGTGCCCTAACGGGTGCTCTTTTTTTTAAGGTGAGAATCTTTATCCACAATGATACCCACAATAACATCTTGATTATTCTTAAATATTTTAAAGTTATCCACTTTATCCACAGTATTTTAATCACATATCCACATAAAAGATCACATTTATACACATTCTCTTCATTTTAAAACGAATTTTCTAACAATTGTGGATATATAACGTTTACATGTGAATAAATCGCTTTCATTTCAAGAGAAAAAACTCCTGTATATCCACAGGAGTTCCAAATTGTTGACAAAGGGATAAAATGAACTTTATTTTAGTCCTTTGTCTTCTTTTCAGCTCAGCGTGATAGAAAACTTTGAAGTCTAGGAAGGACGAGTACTGGCGCGGAGTGAATTTGATATTCGTGAGCACCAGCACGCAGGACTGACACTGAATGCGAGGGTTTGTCTACACGCTGAAACTCCTGTATATCCACAGGAGTTCTTATTCATAGGAAACAAGCGGCAGTCCAGGTTGACCGTTCATTGCCATGTCGCCTCTTATTCCCTTTTCAAATGCAATGGTTCCCGCAGCAGCAATCATGGCTGCATTGTCTGTACAAAGAGACAATGGCGGAATCATGACATTCACTTCAGGTAGCTTCGCAAATGCTGAAGTAAGGGCTTCTCTAAGACCTTTATTGGCAGCAACCCCGCCAGCTAGAACGACTTGTTTCACACCATACGCTTCAGCCGCTTTTAATGTCTTTCCGACTAGCACCTCAATCACGCTTTCTTGGAAACTTGCAGCCAAATCCTCAGGCGCAATGGTTTCGCCCTTTTGAGACGCATTGTGTAATGTGTTGATGACCGCTGATTTTAAACCGCTGAAACTAAAATGATAGGATCCTTCTTCAAGCCATGCACGAGGAAGCTTAATCGTTGGCTCCCCTTCATGTGCCAATCGATCAATGTGAGGTCCCCCTGGATATGGCAGACCCATTGTCCGAGCTACTTTGTCATACGCTTCTCCAGCCGCATCATCCAACGTTTCACCAATAACCTCAAAAGACCCATGCTCTTTCATCAAAACAAGCTCAGTATGCCCACCAGAGACGACTAGAGCTAAACAAGGAAACACCAGTTCACCAACGAGCTGGTTCGCATAAATGTGTCCAGCAATATGATGAACACCTACAAGCGGAATTTGATGTGCGAAACTCAGTGCTTTGGCTGCATTGACACCTATCAAAAGTGCACCAACTAAGCCTGGACCTTCTGTCACAGCAATGGCATCTAAATCCTGAAAGGTCATATTGGCCTGCGTCATGACTTCTTCTAATACGATCGTCATTTGTTCCACATGATGCCTTGAAGCGATTTCTGGTACCACGCCGCCAAATCGTTTATGGCTTTCTATTTGTGAGGCGACAACATTCGCTACGATCTCTTTCCCATTTTTCACAATGGACGCAGCTGTTTCGTCACAGCTTGTTTCTATACCTAATATGAATCGATCTTTTTTTTCACTCATTTATCTTCACCCACATGACTAATGCATCTTCCCCGTTATCCGTATAATAATTCTTTCGAATAGAAGCTGGTTTAAAACCTAGCTTTTCATAAAGGGATTGTGCTGGCGTATTTGATACCCGCACTTCTAGTGAAAGATGATCTGTCTTTTTTTCTTTGCAAAATTCCATGACATATCGAAGCAGCGCTTCCCCGTATCCTTTTCCCCGGTGCTCAGGGAGAATCGCAATATTCGTAATTTGTGCATCATCCATGACAATCCAAACGCCGCAATACCCAACAGGCTGACCATCTTCTTCAATGAGGAAATAATGGCTGTATTGGTTATGGAGAATTTCATAGACAAACGACTCTTTTTTCCAAGGCGCTGTAAATGAATGCACTTCAATCGTATATACCTCTGGGATGTCCTCTACTGTCATTCTTCGCATCTCTACTGTGTTGAGATTATTTTTGTCCTTCAAGCCATTTCACTTCCGCTTCTGCCAAACGAATATAATTAGGAACAAGCTGATGGACATCTTCAGCAGGGCGGTCTGCCCCCAAAAATGCGAGCACTGAAGGTCTTGGGTTGTGAAATGCCTCGTCTGCTAAAACGGCGGTTTCTCCAAGTATGGAGAGTATATTCTCTTGATGAAGATGCACATCATGTCCAAGAAATAAAACAGGGTTCCCTTCCTTTTTCAGCTCTTGAAGCCAATCAGTGAGCAGGATATTTTGATCTGGTTTCACTTCTTTTATCTTTCCACCTTCAAATGTATATAACCCTGTATAAACTTGTCCTCTTCTTGCATCAAATATAGGAGAAATCATTCCATCAAAATATCGAGCATTTGCCGCCAGCGTTTCTAAACTTGAAACAGCAGCTATCGGAATAGACAGCGTCCAAGCAAGTGTTTTTGCAATGGTCACACCGATTCTAACGCCAGTGTAAGAACCGGGCCCTTTGGCTACAACAATTTTGCTTAATTCGCTCGGTGCTACGCCGCATTCTTTCATCAGTGCTTCAACTGTCGGCATTGCACGTACTGAATGATTCTTCTTTAAGTACGTAATACTTTCCCCAACCACAGTGTCATCACGGATAAGAGCTATTCCGAGTGTATGGTTTGACGTATCAATTGCCAGTATGGTCAATGTTTTTCATCTCCTTACAAAGGGCCTCATAACGCTCCCCTTTTGCATAAAACGTGAGATGACGTTCTTCTTCACGTTCTGTTCTCAGCATTTCAATTTTTAAATACGATGAAGGCAATTGAGGTTCAATGAGATGTGCCCATTCAACCAAACACACACCTTCCCCCTCAAAATATTCGCCCAGTCCAATATCTTCTTCCGCATCTTCCATACGATACACATCCATATGATAAAGTGGCAGTCTGCCATCCGTATATTCTTTAATAATTGTAAAAGTAGGGCTGTTGACGATACGGGTAATACCTAAGCCTTCTGCAAAACCTTTTGAAAAAGTCGTTTTACCTGCACCTAAGTCTCCTTCTAATGTTAAGACATCGCCAGGCATCACAAGTGTAGCCAAGGCAGCAGCAATTCGTTTCGTCTCATCCGCACCTTTTGTTGTCCACGTTAACTTCATGGTGGAGTCACCTCATTTCTTAAAATGATTATATCCTTTTTTCATTAAAATTGTTTGTTGATCATGGTCTTTTAAAATAACGCTGGACGCTCGATCATCTTTGACTTGTCCAATACGCGTGACCTGAATGTGTTCTTTTTTACATTGCGTCTCAAATCGCTTCCAATCCGTTTCAGGGATCGTACCAGTTAAGACAAAATCCTCTCCACCGAACAAGACCCATTCAAGCCACTCTTTATGTAACAACGGTAGATGTGGATGTTTTGGGAGCTGATCAGCTTCAATTTCAATCGTCACACGACTGGCTTCCGCTATTTCGTTTAACTCACTCGCTAATCCGTCACTCACATCATTCAAGGTCACCCGGGGGAAGCTTGAACAAATAAGGCCAGCAGCAATATGCGGCTGCGGCATTTTGTGTCGCTCTAGAAAAAAAGCAGTGTCAATCGAATGTGCTGCATTTACTTCATTCATTAAAAGGGATAGCCCAGCAGCTGATGAACCTAGTTCACCTGTGACAAAGACAACGTCTCCTGTCTGAGCACTATGACGGTAACAGGCTGTTCCCTTTGGAATCTCACCAATGACCGTTACTGTGATGACAAAGTCACTGCGGGTGGCTACTGTATCTCCACCGATTAAATCCATATGATATGTGTCAGCCAATGCTTTCATTCCCTCGTAAAATGATGCGACAATTGCTTCATCCCCATGAGGCGGGATCGCGATTGATACAAGATAATACTTAGGGGTTCCTCCCATGGCTGCGATATCACTGATATTCACTGCCAGCGCTTTAAATCCAACCTCAAAGGGTGTGGAAAAATCAAATCGAAAATGGACATGCTCTACCATTGTATCAACACAAACGACCTCTTCACAATGTGAATGAGGTTGATAAACACTAGCATCATCACCGATGCCCATGACCAAAGAACGCTGATGCGTTTCTTTTGGTGTAATTCGGCGAATAAGATCAAATTCATCCATAAAAGACAGCCCCTTCATACAATCAACTGATTGAGCAAACATGATGTCAGACACAGTTAGTATTAGTGTAGCGAATATGAGCCTCGGTTCCAACTAAAAATGATATAAAGAAAGCCTGGTATAAAAAAACCAGGCGTTGTTTGTTGAAGTCATGATCTTTTCTTATCACATTTAGTGTAGCCAAACACAAGGAGTTTCATTGCATCTAGGATACTTATAGAAAGAAAAAGACATAAAAAAAAACGAAACTATACGTTTTCGTTTACAAGTTATAAAAATGGCGGTCCGGACGGGACTCGAACCCGCGACCTCCTGCGTGACAGGCAGGCATTCTAACCAACTGAACTACCGGACCATTTTGGCTGTACTCAATGAGTACTCCCTATTTAATAGGTAAAATAATTTGGTTGCGGGGGCAGGATTTGAACCTGCGACCTTCGGGTTATGAGCCCGACGAGCTACCGAACTGCTCCACCCCGCGACGATATAAAATAACAAGCTTGGCGGCGTCCTACTCTCACAGGGGGAAACCCCCAACTACCATCGGCGCTGAAGAGCTTAACTTCCGTGTTCGGTATGGGAACGGGTGTGACCTCTTCGCTATCGCCACCAAACCTGATGGAGAGAATGTTCTCTCAAAACTAGATAACAACGTTCATTTTTCACATTAGAATATAGGTTAAGTCCTCGATCTATTAGTATCTGTCAGCTCCACGTGTCACCACGCTTCCACCTCAGACCTATCAACCTGATCATCTTTCAGGGATCTTACTTCCTTGCGGAATGGGAAATCTCATCTTGAGGGGGGCTTCATGCTTAGATGCTTTCAGCACTTATCCCGTCCGCACATAGCTACCCAGCGATGCCCTTGGCAGAACAACTGGTACACCAGCGGTGCGTCCATCCCGGTCCTCTCGTACTAAGGACAGCTCCTCTCAAATTTCCTGCGCCCGCGACGGATAGGGACCGAACTGTCTCACGACGTTCTGAACCCAGCTCGCGTACCGCTTTAATGGGCGAACAGCCCAACCCTTGGGACCGACTACAGCCCCAGGATGCGATGAGCCGACATCGAGGTGCCAAACCTCCCCGTCGATGTGGACTCTTGGGGAGATAAGCCTGTTATCCCCGGGGTAGCTTTTATCCGTTGAGCGATGGCCCTTCCATGCGGAACCACCGGATCACTAAGCCCGACTTTCGTCCCTGCTCGACTTGTAGGTCTCGCAGTCAAGCTCCCTTGTGCCTTTACACTCTGCGAATGATTTCCAACCATTCTGAGGGAACCTTTGGGCGCCTCCGTTACATTTTAGGAGGCGACCGCCCCAGTCAAACTGCCCACCTGACACTGTCTCCCTGCCCGATAAGGGCAGCGGGTTAGAAGGTCAATACAGCCAGGGTAGTATCCCACCGATGCCTCCACCGAAGCTAGCGCTCCGGTTTCCAAGGCTCCTACCTATCCTGTACAAGCTGTACCAACATTCAATATCAGGCTGCAGTAAAGCTCCACGGGGTCTTTCCGTCCTGTCGCGGGTAACCTGCATCTTCACAGGTACTATAATTTCACCGAGTCTCTCGTTGAGACAGTGCCCAGATCGTTGCGCCTTTCGTGCGGGTCGGAACTTACCCGACAAGGAATTTCGCTACCTTAGGACCGTTATAGTTACGGCCGCCGTTTACTGGGGCTTCAATTCGCACCTTCGCTTACGCTAAGCGCTCCTCTTAACCTTCCAGCACCGGGCAGGCGTCAGCCCTATACTTCGCCTTACGGCTTCGCAGAGACCTGTGTTTTTGCTAAACAGTCGCCTGGGCCTATTCACTGCGGCTTCTCGGGGCTTTAACACCCTAAGAAGCACCCCTTCTCCCGAAGTTACGGGGTCATTTTGCCGAGTTCCTTAACGAGAGTTCTCTCGATCACCTTAGGATTCTCTCCTCGCCTACCTGTGTCGGTTTGCGGTACGGGCACCTCTCACCTCGCTAGAGGCTTTTCTTGGCAGTGTGGAATCAGGAACTTCGCTACTAAATTTCGCTCGCCATCACAGCTCAGCCTTCACGGGAAACGGATTTGCCTATTTCCCAGCCTAACTGCTTGGACGCGGATATCCAATACCGCGCTTACCCTATCCTCCTGCGTCCCCCCATTGCTCAAATGGTGAGGAGGTGGTACAGGAATATCAACCTGTTGTCCATCGCCTACGCCTTTCGGCCTCGGCTTAGGTCCCGACTAACCCTGAGCGGACGAGCCTTCCTCAGGAAACCTTAGGCATTCGGTGGACGGGATTCTCACCCGTCTTTCGCTACTCATACCGGCATTCTCACTTCTAAGCGCTCCACCAGTCCTTCCGGTCTGACTTCACTGCACTTAGAACGCTCTCCTACCACTGTTCGTAAGAACAGTCCGCAGCTTCGGTGATACGTTTAGCCCCGGTACATTTTCGGCGCAGAGTCACTCGACCAGTGAGCTATTACGCACTCTTTAAATGGTGGCTGCTTCTAAGCCAACATCCTGGTTGTCTAAGCAACTCCACATCCTTTTCCACTTAACGTATACTTTGGGACCTTAGCTGGCGGTCTGGGCTGTTTCCCTTTCGACTACGGATCTTATCACTCGCAGTCTGACTCCCAAGGATAAGTCATCGGCATTCGGAGTTTGACTGAATTCGGTAACCCGGTAGGGGCCCCTAGTCCAATCAGTGCTCTACCTCCGAGACTCTTACCTTGAGGCTAGCCCTAAAGCTATTTCGGAGAGAACCAGCTATCTCCAGGTTCGATTGGCATTTCACCCCTACCCACACCTCATCCCCGCACTTTTCAACGTGCGTGGGTTCGGGCCTCCATTCAGTGTTACCTGAACTTCACCCTGGACATGGGTAGATCACCTGGTTTCGGGTCTACGACCACGTACTCATGCGCCCTATTCAGACTCGCTTTCGCTGCGGCTCCGCATCTTCTGCTTAACCTTGCACGGGATCGTAACTCGCCGGTTCATTCTACAAAAGGCACGCCATCACCCGTTAACGGGCTCTGACTACTTGTAGGCACACGGTTTCAGGATCTATTTCACTCCCCTTCCGGGGTGCTTTTCACCTTTCCCTCACGGTACTGGTTCACTATCGGTCACTAGGGAGTATTTAGCCTTGGGAGATGGTCCTCCCGGATTCCGACGGAATTTCACGTGTTCCGCCGTACTCAGGATCCACTCTGGAGAGAACAACATTTCAGTTACAGGGCTGTTACCTTCTTTGGCGGGCCTTTCCAGACCTCTTCGCTTATATCGTTCCTTTGTAACTCCGTATAGAGTGTCCTACAACCCCAAGAGGCAAGCCTCTTGGTTTGGGCTGTTCCCGTTTCGCTCGCCGCTACTCAGGGAATCGCATTTGCTTTCTCTTCCTCCGGGTACTTAGATGTTTCAGTTCCCCGGGTATGCCTTCTCATACTCTATGTATTCAAGTATGGATACTACTCCATTACGAGCAGTGGGTTTCCCCATTCGGAAATCTCCGGATCAAAGCTTGCTTACAGCTCCCCGAAGCATATCGGTGTTCGTCCCGTCCTTCATCGGCTCCTAGTGCCAAGGCATCCACCGTGCGCCCTTTCTAACTTAACCATTTCTTACTTTAGAAAGAATCACTATGTGTGATGAACTTTGCATTGCATTCAATGTGAATGTATTACTTATTGTTATCTAGTTTTCAAAGAACAATCCTGTCTCGCTAGAGACATGTTTGAAGGAATGATCCTTCAAAACTAAACAAGACGAAAACGCACGCTGCTCCATATATCCTTAGAAAGGAGGTGATCCAGCCGCACCTTCCGATACGGCTACCTTGTTACGACTTCACCCCAATCATCTGCCCCACCTTCGGCGGCTGGCTCCATAAAGGTTACCTCACCGACTTCGGGTGTTGCAAACTCTCGTGGTGTGACGGGCGGTGTGTACAAGGCCCGGGAACGTATTCACCGCGGCATGCTGATCCGCGATTACTAGCGATTCCAGCTTCACGCAGTCGAGTTGCAGACTGCGATCCGAACTGAGAACAGATTTGTGGGATTGGCTAAACCTTGCGGTCTCGCAGCCCTTTGTTCTGTCCATTGTAGCACGTGTGTAGCCCAGGTCATAAGGGGCATGATGATTTGACGTCATCCCCACCTTCCTCCGGTTTGTCACCGGCAGTCACCTTAGAGTGCCCAACTGAATGCTGGCAACTAAGATCAAGGGTTGCGCTCGTTGCGGGACTTAACCCAACATCTCACGACACGAGCTGACGACAACCATGCACCACCTGTCACTCTGTCCCCGAAGGGAAAGCCCTATCTCTAGGGTTGTCAGAGGATGTCAAGACCTGGTAAGGTTCTTCGCGTTGCTTCGAATTAAACCACATGCTCCACCGCTTGTGCGGGCCCCCGTCAATTCCTTTGAGTTTCAGTCTTGCGACCGTACTCCCCAGGCGGAGTGCTTAATGCGTTAGCTGCAGCACTAAGGGCGGAAACCCCCTAACACTTAGCACTCATCGTTTACGGCGTGGACTACCAGGGTATCTAATCCTGTTCGCTCCCCACGCTTTCGCTCCTCAGCGTCAGTTACAGACCAGAGAGTCGCCTTCGCCACTGGTGTTCCTCCACATCTCTACGCATTTCACCGCTACACGTGGAATTCCACTCTCCTCTTCTGCACTCAAGTTTCCCAGTTTCCAATGACCCTCCCCGGTTGAGCCGGGGGCTTTCACATCAGACTTAAGAAACCGCCTGCGAGCCCTTTACGCCCAATAATTCCGGACAACGCTTGCCACCTACGTATTACCGCGGCTGCTGGCACGTAGTTAGCCGTGGCTTTCTGGTTAGGTACCGTCAAGGTGCAAGCAGTTACTCTTGCACTTGTTCTTCCCTAACAACAGAGCTTTACGATCCGAAAACCTTCATCACTCACGCGGCGTTGCTCCGTCAGACTTTCGTCCATTGCGGAAGATTCCCTACTGCTGCCTCCCGTAGGAGTCTGGGCCGTGTCTCAGTCCCAGTGTGGCCGATCACCCTCTCAGGTCGGCTACGCATCGTCGCCTTGGTGAGCCGTTACCTCACCAACTAGCTAATGCGCCGCGGGTCCATCTGTAAGTGACAGCCGAAACCGTCTTTCATCCTTGAACCATGCGGTTCAAGGAACTATCCGGTATTAGCTCCGGTTTCCCGGAGTTATCCCAGTCTTACAGGCAGGTTACCCACGTGTTACTCACCCGTCCGCCGCTAACATCCGGGAGCAAGCTCCCTTCTGTCCGCTCGACTTGCATGTATTAGGCACGCCGCCAGCGTTCGTCCTGAGCCAGGATCAAACTCTCCGAAAAAGTACAAAACCGAAGTTTTGTTTTTCGTCAGCGTTTGACTGACTACCTATGAAATATCATAGGATTTTTTTGTAAAAACTCGAATTAACAGGTACGTTTTGTCTTGTTTAGTTTTCAAAGATCATTTTTAAAAATGGAGCGGGTGATGAGAATCGAACTCACGACATCAGCTTGGAAGGCTGAGGTTTTACCACTAAACTACACCCGCGTGGTTAAATGTTATTGGCGCGCCCGAGAGGAGTCGAACCCCTAACCTTTTGATCCGTAGTCAAACGCTCTATCCAATTGAGCTACGGGCGCTTAATCAGGCGACTTAATTATCTTAACATATCGTTTTTATTAAGTCAACATCTTTTTGAAGTTTGTTTGTCGTATCTGTCTGAGCATCAGTGTTTCAGATGCGTCATCAGCGACGAATAAAAATATACCATGGATCACACAAAAGGGTCAATACATTTTTCTAAAAAAGTTTCATGTTTTTTAAGAAGTGCTCTTTTGTTAGATAAATAGAGTTTCAATCGCCCTAATTTCATTTCTTTCTTCATAATTCTAATGATTCTTAAATAAAATCTTTCTAAATCCAAAGGAGGACAAAACATGGTCACCTAGAATTTTTATTTATTGGAAAATTCTTAATTTTTTTCCATGCATTTAAAGGAGGTAGGAGATGATGAAAAAGTTTGTCGCTTTTCAAATCATGATCGCTTTGGTGATAGGAGCTCTTATCGGCCACTTCTTCCCTGATTTCGGAATGGCACTGCGGCCCATTGGGGATGGCTTTATCCGATTGATTAAAATGATTGTAGTCCCTATTGTTTTCTCTACGATTGTCATCGGCGCAGCTGGCAGCGGTGGAATGAAGAAAATGGGCAGTCTCGGATTAAAGACAATCATTTGGTTTGAGGTCATTACGACCATCGTTCTTGGAATCGGACTTTTATTGGCCAACGTGTTAAAGCCAGGCGTTGGACTCGATTTCTCTCAATTAGCTAAGAAAGATATTGGGGAACTCGATGGTTATACTCAAAAGGTCGTCGATTTTAAACAGATGGTTTTAGACATCATTCCAACCAATATCATCGATGTCATGGCTCAAAATGATTTACTAGCAGTGATTTTCTTCGCTATTTTATTCGGTGTAGCCGCAAGCGGCATTGGGAAAGCTTCCGCTCCTGTCCTTACCTTCTTTGAATCAGTAGCACAAATTATGTTTAAGCTCACACAAATGGTCATGGTGACAGCTCCTATTGGAGTTTTAGCATTAATGGCAGCTTCTGTCGGACAATACGGCATTGTTTTACTCATTCCTATGATGAAACTTGTTGGCACTGTTTTCTTAGGATTGTTTATTATTCTATTTGTTTTGTTCCCTCTTGTCGCACTGATCTTCCGTTTTAACTACTTCGAAGTGTTGAAAATGATTTGGGATTTGTTTTTAGTGGCCTTTTCTACTACAAGTACAGAAACTGTTCTTCCCCAGCTCATGTCACGGATGGAGAAATACGGCTGCCCAAAAAGAATCGTTTCCTTCGTCATCCCGTCAGGTCTTTCTCTTAATTGTGATGGTTCAAGTTTATATTTATCGGTTTCCTGTGTGTTTCTTGCACAAGCGTTTGGTGTCGATATGAGTTTATCACAGCAGCTCCTCATGATGCTTGTCCTTGTTTTAACAAGTAAAGGCATTGCAGCTGTCCCGTCTGGCTCACTTGTCGTTCTTTTGGCAACAGCTCATGCAGTAGGTCTGCCAGCAGAAGGTGTCGCTATTATCGCCGGGGTTGACCGGATTATGGATATGGCTCGAACAGGCGTGAATGTTCCTGGACATGCGGTTGCCTGTATTGTCGTTTCTAAATGGGAAAAAGTATTCCGAGAGTCTGCATGGGAAGTTCCAAAAGCAGGTGAAGAAACAAAAGGAATGTAATGTTATTTATGAAGGAAAGGGGTCGCCCTTTCCTTTTTTCATGGCAAAAATGTCTGCCTCAGCACGGCTTTACCTTCTTGTTGCAACTGCACCTCCGCATATGCTCCGTTAATGAGGGTCATTTGAGGCGGTACGTGTCCACAATCAATATCGTAAACAATTGGTATTTGTAATTCCTTATGCAATTCTTCATATAGATCCGTATATTCATATCCTTCCACAGGAGTGTCCACTGCACTCCTGCCAAACATGATGCCAGAGCAATGATCAAACCAGCCTGCTAGTTTTAATTGAACAAGAGACCTCTTCATGCTCGCAGCATTTAATTCACAGTTTTCAAAATACCATAGAACGGGTTCACCTTTCAGGTATGTTTCTTGAAAAGCTTTGACATCTCCAAAAGGCGTGCCAGCTAAGTGCCGGATCACATCAATACAGCCACCCATCAGTCTTCCCTTCATCGTCGTCTCTAAGTGATCAACAGTACGCCATGCGGTTGGTTCGGTTAAATGAAAGACATGTATACTTGGATGGTCATACTGCCATTCCTTTTGATACATATCAGAAGAAAATTGAGTAACGTCCTTTTTCTCTGGAGTGGAAAGTATTTGTTCCCACATAGCCGTCACCTGATCAAGCTCTTCCCCCTGAAGATCCACAAGGTTCGGTCCATGCGCTGTCGCAATGCCTGTGTTTAATGTCAAAGCTAATAGAAGGAGACTTGTATCTGAGTAACCAAGAATCCACTTTTTTTGCATCACTGAGAAATCAAGATGCTCTAACACTTCAATAAGCAGCTGTCCGCCCCATGGCGGGATGATGTGGTCAATCTCATGACAAGTCATCATCCGCTGTAACTCATTTGCTCGCTTGATTGCAGGGGCTGATTTCGCTTTTTCCTGCTGCCATACTGTCTCTCCACATATGACTTCATAGCCTCTTTTTTTCATCCGATCACAAGACAGTTGAAACATCTTATGCAAAGAGGGTTGCACACCTGAGGACGGTGCTGTCACCCCAATCGTTTGTCCTTTTTGCAAAAATGGATACTGGATCATCCTGCTCACCTCCACCTTCTATGAATCTCTCATCTATTCATTGTAAAGAAAATTCCCCTTCTTCAAGGGGAATCTCGTCTTACTCTCTCTGACGCAGGACAGTATATACACCTGCGAAAATACACAAAATCCCAACAAACGAACGTAAGCCCATCTCTTCACCTAGAAGCAGCCATCCAAGGACCGTACCAACGATTGGTTGAAAGAAGAAAAACAGACCACCGCTTGAAGCGTCCATCAGTTGAAGCCCTCTATTCCACAAAAAGAAAGCAAGGGCCGTTGAGATGATACCTAGATACAGAATGCCGCCCCATATTTCCGGTCTTGCCATTTGCTGCACATCAAGATGAGGCAAACGAAACAAGACAGGTGGTGTTAATACGATAAAAGCCACAATGATCGCATATGTTGTCGTCACTACTTGAGGATACTTTCCTGGAACTCGTTTCAAAAGAACAGACATCAGCGCCCATGTTAATGCAGCGATCATCAGCGAAAGACCGCCAACAAACTCATCCGTTTGAACAGCGACAGGTCCAATCATCGTCAGTACACCTACTGTA
Source organism: Bacillus sp. FS02 (assembly GCF_024398395.1). NCBI lineage: Bacteria > Bacillati > Bacillota > Bacilli > Caryophanales > Bacillaceae > Bacillus > Bacillus sp. FS02. Next base: position 1,312,929 of record NZ_CP074101.1, read on the forward strand.
GCAAGCAGAATGGAGACACACTTTCTCACTGTGAATGATTCTTTTAATAGAAAGAAAGCGAAAAGCACCATAAAAGCAGGTGTGGCCGATGTGATGACGGCACCCATTTGTGCAGACGTATACATTGTGCCAATTTCTTGGGTCACGATCGATAGAAAGTTGCCAATCAATCCAATCGACACAATCAGCGGGATATCCTTTTTGTCTAACCGAAAAGAGTAGCCCAAACGCCAAATCGTGAACACAAGAACGACTCCAGCTACTGCATATCTCATCCAGACGAGCTCAAGTGGCGGGACAACCGCAACTGTTACTTTGACCACTACATACATACCGCCCCAAATACTAGCAGCTAACGCTAAGTAGAGGGCTCCTATATATTTTTCATTCATTTTTTCCCCTCCGTTACGGATATATTCACTGCGATATCCACAAACGGAGATCACTCTCCGTTATGGACGGAGGTGATTTGGTACATCATGTTCAAATAAAGGCTTCCATTGCATATCAGTCACCCCAATTGTGTTTATTTTCTGATTACTTTATAACAAAATCTGGTTCACTTCAATCCTTTTTATCGCCATGTTTCTTCATATAATAGAAGTTCAATAGGATTGACATGATGAATTCGTTTTCTTATAGTAAGTAAAACAATTGATGTTTACACAGAAAAGGAGTAGAGGTCTTTGGATGTTGAAGCTAGGAAACACATTCCCACTGCCGGAAACGAACCGTTTCTTGAGGGAATAAAAGATTGTGTGCCAACCTTGCTTGGTTATATGAGCATTGGGTTTGCCTTTGGAATTGTTGGCATTAGTTCGCACTTAAGTATATGGGAAATCGCGCTGCTATCTATCTTTATTTATGCTGGCGCTTCACAGTTTATCATCTGTGCATTACTTGTGACAGGAAGCCCCCTTTCCGCTATTATTTTCACCACGTTCATTGTCAATTTACGGCATTTGTTACTCAGTCTTACGCTTGCCCCTCATTTTACACGCTACTCTGTAAAGCAGAACATCGGGTTTGGCCTTCTGCTTACTGATGAATCCTTTGGCGTAGCGATGAATAAATTAGCACAGCAAGGAAAATTGAATAACAGATGGATGCATGGACTGAATATTACAGCTTATTTATGCTGGATTGCTGCGTGTACACTTGGCGGAATATTCGGACACTGGATTTCAAATCCAGAGGCGCTTGGTCTTGATTTTGCCCTATCCGCGATGTTTGCTGCGCTGCTCATTCTTTCTTTACAGACGGTGCCAAAAAATAAGCTAACCCATCGCTTATCACTTGTTTTATATATGTTTGTTGCGATGTTTGTGCTGCTTCATTTTGTTCCTTCACACGTGGCTGTTTTGTTGGCGACTGTGCTTGTTGCCACTATTGGGGTGGTGACAGATAAATGATTAGTAGTTTTATGTTATGGCTCATTCTTGGCTGTATGATTGTGACCATCATCCCAAGAGTCGTTCCATTTTTATTTGTGAGGAGTATCCAGATGCCAGAAGTGGTGCTCAAATGGTTATCATTTATCCCCATTTGTATATTTACTGCTTTGATTGCAGAGCATCTATTCATACATACTACAGCAAGCGTCACCATTCACTGGATGTACCTTGCTGTCTTGGTTCCAACTGTGTTAATCGCTGTTTGGACAAAAAGCTTGTCCCTCACCGTTCTAGTAGGCGTCATGCTGATGGGCACAGCTAGATGGCTTTTCTAATAGAAAAAGCTTAACCGGATGCGGTTAAGCTTTTTTCATTTTACGATACCGTATATAAAGCCGTCATAGCCTTTTTCGCCAACAGTTTGAATAGCGGTTGCTTCAATTCTCGACTCTTGTTTGAGTAAATCGAAAAATTCACGCGTTCCCTTCACTCGCTCATCTTGATCAGAGGCATGGAGAACTGCCCCATTTCTGACCACATTGTCTGCAATAATGACTGTTCCCTTTTTTGAGAAATGTAACGCCCACTTCAAATATTGCGGGTTGTTTGGTTTGTCTGCATCAATGAAAATCAAATCGAACGGAAGCGTATCCTGCTCTTTTAACTGAGATAAAGTATCTAACGCTTTTCCTTGTAAAATGGTGACACGTTCTGCTAGGCCTGCTCTGTCTATGTTCTGCTGTGCTGTTTCTGCATGATGACTGACAGCCTCTAATGTCAAAAGTTCTCCATCTTCTTCAAGTGCACGGGCAAGCCAAATGGTACTATAACCGCCAAGTGTACCGATTTCTAAAATGCGCTTTGCACCCTTGGTTTTTGCTAACAAATAAAGCAGTTTTCCTTGGGCCGGCGACACATCTATTTCTGGTAACCCGGCTTGCTTATTCTTGATAAGAGTTTGCTCCAATACGTCATCTTTGGCCATCAATTTGTCTTTGATATACTCGTCAACTTTCCCCCATACTTGCTCCAAGTCATCCATCTCCCTTGTTCATGTCTTCTATTTAAATTCTACATGATGGAAGCGAGAATTTATAATCAATTCTTTTCACACACCTATTCATTTTATTGATGAAAGGAATGTGATGATGGATACATGGGGCGAGTGCAAGTATACGCAAACTACTGATTCAGCTTATTTTTCACGTCACCTTTTTTATCTTGAAGCTTTCCTTTTACTTGATCTTTCTTTCCTTCTGCTTTCAGGTTTTCATGATCTGTCGCTTCGCCAAGTTTTTCTTTCACTTGACCTTTGACTTGATTTGTTTTTCCTTTCGCTTTATCCATATGTCCATTTTGTTCACTCATTTGTTCCACCTCCACGTTTGATACTGTTTATTTAGCCTTTTTGCACATGACAAAACATCTGAGTGTTCTGTGTGCGCGTTTCAGGTATGATAGACATAATGGAATGAAAGGTTGGTGGTTTGTTCAATGATCATTTCTGAAAGTATGTTCACTGTACGTGGTGTGACTTATCGTATTCGCTCTGCTGCATTAGCAGATGCCAAACAGTTATCAGCTCTCAGACTGAAAATCGATGGTGAAACCGAATATTTAGATCGTGAACCGGGTGAAGCTTTTATTGATGAGAAAGGGTTCGAGGCGTTGATTCAAGAGGATTCCAAGGAATGCCGTCATCTCTTTTTAGTTGCAGATATTGAAGGAGACATTGTCGGTTTTTCAAGATGCGAAGGGCATTCTCTTAAGCGCTCTGCTCACAAAGTAACGTTTGGCGTCGCCGTACAGAAGGCCGCTTGGGGCTATCACATCGGGAAAGAACTTTTAGCTGCATCGATCGACTGGGCAGATCAGCAAGGCATTCAAAAGATGTCACTTCAAGTAATGGAAACCAATCAAAAAGCCATTCGTTTATATGAACACTATGGCTTTGAGATTGAAGGCTTGTTAAAAAAAGATAAACGGCTGGCGGACGGCATGTATTATGATACGGTTGTGATGGGCAGGCAGCGGCCAGTCTCCTGACCGCTTACATGACATAACTCCAGATCATCGAAATCGCACTATACATAAGCAGCAGCCCCATGACGAACTGGAACGGCCGCTGATAAAGAGTCAAAAAACGCTTGAATACAGAGCCAAATAAACTCCAGCTAAATGTGCCTAAAAAACCAATGATGGCGAGAATCAACGTCAACAACATGTATTGCATATTGGACTGTCCATACGGCAGAACAAAAGTGGAAATGACGGTTAACCCATACAAGATGGCTTTCGGATTAATAAATTGCAGCAGCATCCCCGGGATAAAATGATTATAGCGGTCTAGTGTTTCGTCATCTCCGCCTTTACTTCTCATGATTTTGACAGCTAAATAGATCATGTAACCGGCTCCGATGAAAGCCATGACCCAGCCGATTTTCGGCATGACTTGATAAAGAATCATATTGAAAAAACCGCTCAAACATAAAATGACCAAAAATCCGATCCCAACCCCTAAACAAAATCGAAATGTTTGCTTGACCCCATATTTATTCGTAAAGACCATCGCCATGATATTATTCGGTCCAGGGGTAAAGCTGGTAACAAAAGCATAAATCAACATGGAAACAATCAAACTGTTACCTCCTTCTCATACGTTATTTAGACTTAAAAGTCTTTATTGTGTATATATTACGTTTTATTGTACTATTCAGTCGTTATAAAGTAAATCCAGAAAGGAGTTTTTTTGATGGAGGATGTACAATCGATTATTGCTAGAAATGTCAAACTGTTAAGAGAGCAAAAGAAATTAAGCCTAGAAAAGATGGCTGAGGTAACAAGTGTGAGTAAAACGATGATTGGGCAAATCGAAAGAGGAGAATCCACACCAACCATCACCACTCTGTGGAAAATCGCCAATGGGTTGAAGGTGTCTTTTAGTGAACTCATATACGCACCGCAGCCTGAGATTAAGTTTGTGCGAAAAGAAGAAGGACAAGTTTTAACAGAGGACGAGGGAAGGTATCGGGTATATACGACGTTCCCATTTGATGACCTGAGAAAATTTGAAGTCTATCAGGTAGAAATTGATCCTCATGGGTCGTTAAGTGCGGAAGAACATATCGGCGGTACAGAGGAATTGATTACCGTATTTGAGGGAGCACTTGATTTATCAATCGGTGATGAGCAATACACATTACAAGCTGGCGACTCGATTCGGTTTAAAGCTGACCGTGCCCATGAGTATAAACAATCAGGAGAACAGATGGTACGGATGCAAATGATTCTTTATTATCCCCATTAAAAAAAGCTGACAGGCTTGTCCACCTGTCAGCTTTATTTTATTTAATTAAATCCTGGATCGCGTACAACCGTTCCAGTAAAGGTAACTCTATATTTTCCTAAACCTAACTCTTCAATTGACGATTGATAGAGAATACCGACCCATCCATCCTTTGCATATGTAATACTTGATGGGATGTTTGACGTCGTATATGTTCTCGTTTCCGAGACGGTTCGACTTGCTTGTACCGTAACTTCACTGTTTACTTTCCCCTTCGCTTCTACCGGGACAGCGGTGACACCCGCACCCGTTAAAACAATTGCTCCAACCAAAACAGAAGTTATGACCTTTTTCATACAAAAATCCCTCCCTTTTTTTGTTGAACATATTAACCATACCATAATTTAGAACTTTCGTAAGTTATTTTTTCATTTTTTTGAAAATTATGATATGATTGTCTTATGCTGGATAGAGGATGTTACATACTTCTATGCTTTTATCCTCACCTCGTTCTAGTGAAGCAATTGATAACGGAGGTGATTTCATGAAAAAATGGCTTATCTGTTTTCAACTTGTTTTCCTCTTCACCTTGACGGCCACACCATTTGCTTCTGCTGCTTCATGCCCTACAGTGAAACCATGTGTTATTGATCCTTAAGCATAAGAAAAAGTCGATCAAGCCTATTCACTTGATCGACTTTTTTGTTATGCTTGTTCGGCTTCCCAGCGGGCAACCTCTTCTCTTACTTTAGGAGCCACTTCTTTTCCAAATAACTCAATAGCTTTCAGCACTTGATCATGCGGCATCGAACCGACCGGTACGTGCAGCATGAAGCGCGTAATGCCTACATTTTTTCGCAGATGTATCACTTTCTCTGCCACGGCATCTGGATCTCCTACATACAATGCACCTTCTAATGTTCTTGCTGCATCGAATGTAGAACGGGTATAAGGTCCCCAGCCTCGTTCTCTTGCTAATGTATTCATGACATGCTGTGTAGAAGGGAAGAATTGATCTGCTGCCAATTCTGTTTCCTCCGCAACAAATCCATGTGAATGGGATGCCACCGTTAATTTCTCAGGGTCATGTCCAGCGTGAATCGCAGCTTGCTTGTAGAGCTGCACGAGCGGTGCGAACTGTCTAGGGCTGCCGCCAATAATGGCAAGGACAAGTGGTAATCCTAATAATCCAGCACGTACGACAGATTCTCTGTTTCCTCCACTGCCAATCCAGATCGGAAGCGGATCTTGAACAGGTCTTGGGTATACGCCGACATCCTGAATGGAAGGACGATGCTTACCGCTCCATGTCACACGCTCTGACTGCTGTAATTTCAATAGTAAATCTAGTTTTTCTTCAAATAATTCTTCATAATCATCTAAGTCATAGCCAAAAAGCGGGAACGATTCAATAAATGATCCACGGCCAGCCATGATCTCTGCACGCCCGTTAGAAAGGCCATCTAATGTCGCAAAATCTTGAAACACACGAACAGGATCTGCCGATGAAAGAACAGTTACGGCACTTGTCAGACGAATATTCTTTGTTTGCGTTGCCGCAGCTGCTAATACGACTGCTGGATTTGATGCGGCAAAATCTTCACGATGATGCTCTCCTACACCAAAAACGTCGAGACCCACTTGATCTGCTAAAATAATTTCTTCTACTACTTCACGAATACGCTGTGCGTGGCTGACTGTTTTTCCTGTTTGAAAATCAGGTGTTGTTTCTACAAATGTACTAATTCCTAGTTCCATGAATGGAACCCCCTATCTTATAAATATGTCACAAATTCAGAGACCGGCTTGCGATAGCCTCTCGCTTGTCTGCTCTCTACTTTTTCTTTTCCGAGCGTGATCATTAATACAGGAACCAAATCTGATTCGATATTTAACACCTTTTTCATTGCTTCGGGGTCAAAGCCAATCATCGGACAAGTATCCCATCCCTTGTTTTTGGCGGCAAGCATAAATAGCATGGCAGATAATGAAGCATTTCGAATCGCCTCTTCTTTCTGAAAGTCTGATCCTCTCTGCACATAAAAACTCATCGTCTCTCTGACCATTTCCTCATATTGTTGCGCATTTAAGATGCCGAGCATTTTTAGGCCTTCATAAATGTTTCCTGCTTGCTCATAAGCTTTCGGATCGCCGAGTACAATGATCGCTGCTGAAGCGGAATGCACCTTATATTGTCCAAATGCAGCATCTCTTACTTGCTCTTTAAGCGCTTCTGATTGGACGACGACATATTGCGTATGCTGTAAATTAAAGGCTGAAGGTGCCAGCTTCACTTCTTCAAAGATACTATTAAGCTCTTCTCTCGAAATCGAGATATTTGGCAAAAAATTTGATGCTGATCGTCTTTCACGTACCAATGTATCAAAGCTGCGTGTCATCTTGTTTCCCCTTTTCGTGAAGTTGTTTTGCACCTAAACCGATTTTTTTCAACCATTCAATGAGCTGCTCTTTTTCCTCTGTTTCGATAAAGGACAGATTTTGTGAAATGACATCTGTATGTTTTGGGAAAATATCGTCAAATAGCTGCTTCCCTTTATCTGTCAGTAATACATGGAATACACGTTTATCAGAAGGTGCACATTGTCTTTTGACTAATTCTTGTTTTTCTAATTTGTTGACCACATAGGTGATGCTCCCACTTGGAATGGATAAAATCTCACTAATTTTTTGAACGGGATGTGGTCCCTTACTATACAGTAATTCAAGAATTTGAAAGTTTTCAAATCCGATATCATAACGTTCAATGTCTTTTTGGATATTTGCAAAAAGGGCATGATAGGCTTTCATCCACACTCGGAAAAGCCTTAAGTCTAATTCCTGTTCTTGCTGCACCATGGCAACTACTCCTTTTTCAATAAATCCTAAAACTAGGATAAATTTATCCTAACACTAGGATATTTTCTTGTCAACGTGTTTGTTTGATTAAAAAAAAGACCCCTGTGAATTAGTGGTCTTCTTTTAACACAAAATGCATTTCAGCAATTTGTTTGTATTGATTCACTTGTTGTAATGAAAATCTAGATTCCTGTTCAGTTGGAGGAAAAAGAGGGATTCCTTTTCCAATCATGACAGGTGCGATTTGGAGATACAGCTCATCGACTAATCTTTCTTTTAATAATGCTTGAAGCAGTTCCCCGCCCCCTAAAATCCAAATATGCTGGCCTTTTTCATTTTTTAAATTTTTGATAAAAGAGAGAACATCTTCACGAACGATGTGGGTCCCTGTATGACTGTCTTGTAAAGTGCGAGAAACGATATAACATGTCTTGTCTTCATAAGGAAACCCATCAGGTGAGAGCTTTAGAACCTGTTCATATGTGTTCCGTCCCATGATCAGCGTATCGACTGAAGCATAAAATTCCTCATATCTCGTATCCTCTTCGCCCTCTGTTCCTATGAGCCAATCTAAACGGTGATCATCCCTTGCTAAATATCCATCAATGCTCATTGCCCCATAAAATAGTAATTTCCTTTTCAATCTCACCACTCCCCGCCTCAAATAAGAACGTACATTCCCATTTTAACAGAAAGAATAGAAAAATGATATATGATCAATTCGTATCTTACGATTCCTGTTCTACCTTCATAAGAAGCTTGTACAAGATGTGCGCAAGCTGCCCCGCTTCGACTGTCATCCCTTCATGAATCCATTCCTCCAGTACACCAACAACACCAGACACAACAAATGAAGCCTCAATCTGTTCACGTTCCGTAATCTGACGCTGATCAAGTTGCCACTCTTTCATGATTTTTTCTTTAAAAAACGCTTTAAATTGATTCGTCGTTGGGCTATTCGGTTTGACAAATAACGTCATCATGAATTGTTTTTCTTTTAAATACTCAGTTGTTTTGTTTAAAAAGGACAGCATATCAAGCGGGTCCTGGCTTGGAAACGATTCATCGTATAGTCCGCCAAGCTGATGAAATAGTTCCTTCTCAAGCTGTTCATGCAAATCAAATACATCTTGGTAGTGCAAATAAAAGGTCCCTCTTCCTAAATCCGCTCTTCTAGATAGCTCTGATACTGTAATTTGTTGAACATCTTTTTCCTTTAAAAGCTCAAGAAAGCTTTCCCGTATCGCCTTTTTGGTTTTGATTGTTCGTCTGTCCTTCATCAAACACCCTCCATTTTTGAACAATCTGGCTATACCTGTCTATTTATGAACAAGAGATCATTCATTGCCGATGTTCGGTTTATTTTCCTCTTATTATAATGGACACATGTTCAATAATCTATATCTGTTCAAAAAAAGGAGGACCATCATATGTTTCAATTCAGACTTGCTAGAGAGGATGAACTGCCTCAAGTGGCAGCGTTGTTAGATGATTCATTTCAGAACTATTCATTTTTTGATTTATTATGCGAAAAGGTGACCAATCGTTCTGCTTTCGCCCGTCAGTTGCATTTGATCAATACAAAGGTATATTTTCAGCATCAAATCTGTTTGGTCGGGGTTGAGAACGAGAAAATTGTGTCTGCCGCCCTGTTAAAACATCCCCGTCTTCCTGAACCAGGACTCATGGATTATGTGTTATCTGGTGGGTTAAAGCTACTCTTTACTGGTGGCATATCGGCGATTCAGCATGTGTTCCGTATGTTAAAGGAGGCAAAAAAAGCGTGTTCTTCCTTAAAGAAACCTTACTGGTATTTAGAAGCTCTTGTCGTTGCAAAAGACCAACAAGGAAAAAAACTTGGAAGCCGTATGCTAAAGCAATGTCTTTTCCCCTTTATCGCCCGGCAAGGCGGCGGACTGTTCACACTGATTACACACAACGAGGCCAATCGTCATTTCTATCGAAAAAATGGGTGGACGGAGTTTGATGAGAGAGTACTGCACGGAGAAAACATGTCCCTAGAAAGCTGGAGTTATAAAACCGTGATCAAATAAGGTATCTTCTTCAAGGGATGATATAATAGAAGCAGTTCAAACAATGATCATACTTGGAGGAGAGACTGATGATACGACGACTTGATCATATCGTGTTGACTGTTCAACATATGGAGGAAACCATTCGCTTTTATACAAACGTATTAGGAATGAAGGAAGAAACTTTTGGAGAAGGCCGTAAAGCCCTTCGTTTTGGCTTACAAAAGATCAACCTTCATGAAGCGGGTCATGAATTTGAACCAAAAGCTGCTCATCCCCAGCCTGGATCTGCTGACTTGTGTTTTATCACCGATTTAGATATAGACAGTTTATTGCTTCATCTTCGAAAGCAGGTTGTTCCAATTGAAGAAGGTCCGGTCAGACGGTCTGGTGCATTAGGTCCGATTGAATCCATTTATATCCGTGATCCTGATATGAACTTAATTGAAATCTCCCGATATATAGAGGAGGCTGATCCATCATGACTCGATTATTTTTGAGACCGATTGAAGAGCAAGATTATCCTGGTATTCATAGAGGATGCCAGCATGCAGAAACACTTTATATGACTGGCACACGAAAAACGTTCACACTAGAAGAAATTCGTTCAGCCTATACCCGTTTTCTGCAGGATGACAGTAGACGAGACTTTGCTATTTGTCTGCTAGACACGAAAGAAATGATCGGGGATGCTGCGATTGTGGATATTGATCCGATGAATCATACGGCAAGTTTCCGCATTGCGCTGCATGGTCCAGAGCATTTCCACAAAGGGTATGGCACTGAGGCTGTTCGGATGGTTCAAACATTTGCCTTTGAGACGTTAGAACTCAATCGGCTTGAGCTTGAAGTTTTTCCCCATAACCCACGAGCCTTTCGAAGCTATGAGAAAGCCGGATTTCAATATGAAGGAAAAAGACGTCAAGCGCTCTATTTCAACGGTGCTTATTCGGATGTCATCATGATGGGCATCCTTCGTGAGGAATACGATAGATTCAAATCATAAAGATGTCCCAGCCTACGAAGGGTCATCTTTTTTAAACAAATGAACCCCTGTAACGATGATCAAACAAATGATAGAAGAGAGAACGATAGAGACGCTTGATATGCTGAGCGCCATCCCTTCCCATCTGCCAATGAAGAAACTGCCGATCAATAACAGCAATCCAAACAAAGTGATACATACCGGAACAATCAGCCCGGCATGGCGATGCCTGCGTCTTTTTCCTGCCCACCACGAGAGACAGAGCACAATGACAGTAAAAATAGCGGTTTGTAGCCAGAACATATCGCATCAACTCCTTTTCTTTTTTATCCTATGACAACGGAGGTTTTTACAATGAATATTAGACCAATTCAAAAGCAGGACAATCCTTTTATCGCGGCCATTATCCGCCAGTCATTAGAATCAGCGAATCTTGCGATTGAAGGTACAGCCTACACAGACCCACACCTTGATCAGCTTTTCGAATACTATCAATCATTGACTCATGCAGCCTATTGGATTGCCGAAGAACATGGTGAAATTGTTGGTGGCGTTGGCATTGCCCCTTTCACAGATGGCATTTGTGAGCTACAAAAGCTTTATTTAAGCCCAAAAGCACAAGGCAAAGGTGCGGGCAAGAAACTGATGGATACGGCCCTGCAATATGCTGCTACATACTACGATGCTTGTTATTTAGAAACCCGCAGTGAATTAACAGCTGCTACTGGCCTTTATCAACGGTATGACTTTTCTCTTCTTCCTGCACCGATTGAAGGCTCAGAGCATTCTGCCATGGATGCTTGGTATCTCAAAACCTTTTCAGCGTGAGGCATAAAATAAGCGATACGTCTTTGTCCACTGAAAACCTAGCTTCTCTGCCAATTTGGCCGAGGTTGCATGATGGACATCGCAATCCCAATGCGGTGTCTTCCCTTTTTCAACACAGATGCTGATCATTTGCTGAGCTGCTAACAAAGCCAACCCTTTTCCACGGCAGGCTTCATCTGTCCAAATATCGATCTCCACACGTTTTTCACTTGAAAAAATAGAGATACATTCACTGACCACGTCTTCACCGTTTAAGATGGCAACTCCGACGCCATTAGATAAAAAGTGATCTACTCCTCCCCAATATGCTTCATAATAGCTGGATGGGAATACTTTGCTTGCGGCAATGACTTGTTCATTCGTGCGTTTAATCATTTCGTCTTGATCAGGCACAATCAGATCAGGAGAGGTCAAATCATAAGAATACGCATGTCTTTGCATTTCATTCAGTTTTGAACCGAAGCATTTTTTCATCATCTCATCTGATGCAGGATTTGCTGAAAACAAAGTGAACCGTCTGTTCTCTCTTTTCTGCTTTTTATAAACATCCACAATGAACGTTGAACATAATGAGAGTGCTGCTTCTGTCTTGCCTGCGACATAATAAATGCCGGTTGTTGTCCCTGCAAAATAGACACACGGGTGATCTCGGTGATCCACATATAAATCTCCTTGTATCACCCCATCGAGTATCGCATCTACGAACACTGGATAGGCAGGATCAATCCGCCGAATTTCCTCTTTTACCGCTCCTGTCCTTTGTTGATCTACAAGATACAACATCATTCCTCCATTCACGAACGAGTATCTTTTCATTATAAAGGAAAGCCGTAGACTCGCAGTGAATCTTTGCAACAAAAAGAATTCTTCTGCATCAAAGCAACATTCCATCGCATTCGCTTTCATCTATTGCTATGCTCATTGTGAGAGGAGGTTTATGGATGAAATTTCGTTTGATCTGGAATCAAGAAAAGGATGTGACGGAAGTAGACGTCATCAGCCATCCACATAATCAAGAACGTTTACAAAAGATGGCAACAATGCTGGAGACTAGTACATCTCTAACGGTCAAAGATCCAAAAAATGATCGGCAGTCTCTTTTACCATTAGAACAAATTGAAGCGATCTCTGCGCTTGGACATCTGTCAAAGGTGATCACGACTCAAGGTACGACGTATTTTCTCAGTAAACGGCTGAAGGATCTGAAGTCGTTAGAGCGTGAACATTTCTATCGTATCAACAATGCAGTCATTCTCAATTTAGCGCAAGTCGACAGCTTTGTCGCTGGTACGTACGCTCGCTTAGAGGTCGAAACCATCTCGAAAAACAGCTACACCGTCAGTCGTCATTACGCCAAATATATAAAGGAGCGATTCAAATGATCAAGGAACTAAAACATCAATTTATGCAAACAGCTTTTGTCTCTATCGTATGGCTGACACTCATCCTGTCCATCACTCAATGGTCATCCTCTATCTCTTTTCATTACGTGTGGCACATCATTGCCATCGGGACTTTGGCAGGCATCGTCTTTGGGGTCATGTATCCTTTACTATGGAACTACTTTACCTTCCCAGCACCCATCAACATTCTCATCTCCACTGTCGTCAATTTAGGGTTTCAAGTAGGAGCGGTCGCTTTATATTCGACTACACTGCTCGAATGGATCATGCCTTATTTTATCGGTATAGCCTTTCTCACATTAGTAGGCCATATCATCGCCTTTCTATTTTACAAAAAGCAGCAAAATCAAAAAATGGCGCAGGCACTGAATCACCTGAAGCCGCAGCCTTAAAAAAAGAGACCTTATTTGAAAGGTCTCTTTTCTATTATTCTGCTGATGCCTCTTCTGTCGCCTTCCCCTTCCAAATAAGGGTTAAGCCTAATCCAAGAAATAAGACAACACCTGCAAACAGGAATGGGAAATGAATATTTTGATCGAATAAAATACCGCCAAGTGCCGGGCCAAAAATCGTACCAAGACTTGTGTAGGTAGAGTTCATCCCTGCGACAAATCCTTGCTGATTGCCAGCGATTTTTGATAAGAAGGTCGTGAGTGCAGGGCGCAATAAATCGAACGCAAGGAAAATCACACACGTCACGATCAGCACAACCATAAAGCCTGACACGACTGTAGAAACAAAAGCGAGAACTGCTCCAACAATCAAGCATAGTTGAATAACTCGTTTCTCCCCAAGCGCATTCACCATTTTACCAAACACGAGGACTTGGATGATGACGGCTACAATTGAACTGACGGTAATGATAATCGCAATATCCTTCGGACCAAATCCAAACTTGTGATTTGTAAACAAGCTAAAGACCGTTTCATATGCAGATAGTCCAAACGCCAGCACAAAGACAATGATGAAAGCAATGAGATAGCTTGGATGAATCGATTTTTTCAAGTCTTTAAAGAAGGTCGATTCTTTCACTTGATCCATTTGTTTCTCTCGCTCTTCTTTTGTTAATGGTTCCTTCAGCATAAACATAGATGAAATCACAGCAATAAATGCAATCCCTGCTGCAAAGAAAAACGGCAGGCGAACGCCATATTCTGCAATAAATCCGCCAATTCCTGGGCCGATGATAAATCCGGTACTAATAGCAGCGGATACATACCCCATTGCCTTTGATCTTTCTTGAACAGTCGTGATATCGGCGACATAAGCGGTGACAGCCGGCATGATAAATGCTGCACTAATACCGCCAAGAACCCTTGCAAAATACAGAACATATACGTGTGTTCCTAAGCCAAAAACGAGTTCTGATAACGCAAATAGAAAAAGGCCTGACACAATCATGATCTTTCTTCCGTATCGGTCTACCCATCTTCCCGCAATAGGTGATGCGATAAGCTGTGCAACGGCAAACGCCGCCACAAGATATCCCATCGTACTGCCCGTTAAATGCATGACATTCATAAAGAGCGGCATGACAGGTATAATCAGACCGATACCTAAAAACGCAATAAATATATTACTTAATAAAATAACAAGTACGGCTTTTTGCTCACGAATCGGTTTTTGCATGATGTTTGTTTCCCCTTTACTGACTCACTTGTTACTCATGATGGTTGATTCCGTGAATAAACAATGAGATCGCCTCTTTTTGTAATTCCTTTTTCTGCTGCATCGTGTCATTTTTATATAACACGTCTAATCCATAGAATACAGAAAGTAATATTTTCACTTTTGATTCAACATGCTGAATCGACCAGCTGCCATCTTCGTTTCCTTCAAGCAGGATGTCTCTCATCACATCATCAAAGTCTACATCAATCTTGTTCAGCCGCTCCATGACTTCATCTGATGTAAATGCACTGGCACAGAATTCTTCACTTGCTCTCATTAAAGGATAGTTAATCCCCATTTGACTAAGTAGCTCTGCAAACCCTGCGAGCTTATCAATGGCCCGGTGCAGCGTTTGTTTCTCTTCATGCCACGTCTCCATCATGAATCGATGATCCTCTTCCATAATATGAAGGAACAAAAACTCTTTTCCTTTAAAATGATGATAGAGGTTGCCTTTACTAATCTCAGCCGCCTCTAGAATATCTCGCACGGATGTTTCCGAATATCCTTTTTTCGCAAATAAATCACGTGAAGCGGTGACAATTTTCTGCTTCGTCTTTTCACTTTTTCCAGCCCCGCTCTGTGCACTTGTCATCTATGAACAATCCCTTCTACCTTGCTTTTCTTCACACGGACAAATAAAACCGACCAGTTGGTTTATTTTTTTATTATAAATGGAGATCGCCCATAATTCAATGAAAAAGTCCCGACTTCCAAAGGAGTAAATCTAAGTGAAAACAAACAAAACGATCATTTTTGCCATCACCAAACAGGAAGTATTCTTTGTCCATTGTTGATGAAAAGTGGAGATAGAGGTCATTTTCTCATCAAGTCTATTCTCTTTTTATTTAATTTTCCTTAACATTTAACTTAACTTAAATATTAAGATTGCATATAATATAGGAGAAAAGAGGTGATGTCATTGGATGAGGATATCATTCATTACAGCAAAAAAATCATTGAGTACTCAAACGCACTAGGTTCTATCTATGTAGAAGAGTATCAACGATTCTTAAAAAATGAGTATGCAGATTTAACAAGCAAACAAGAACTGACCCTTGAATTGCTGCGGTCGAAGACGAGAACAATCAATGAACTGGCTGATTATTTCTCCATTTCATCTAGTGCCGCTAGCCAGCTCATATCAAAGCTTGAACAGCTTGGATATGTGAAAAGAGAGATTAATCCACATAACCGTAGAGAAATCATTGTTGATTTTGCTCAAAAGGGCCATGACTATCATAAAGATATTGAAAAAATTCAGCTGCATCTTATTCAAAAATACTATGCCCAGCTTTCAAAAGAAGATCTAAAAACATTATTATCGCTTTACGAAAAAATCTATCAAATTGCGAAAGAAACGCCTTAACCCGGCGTTTCATGCATGAATATGTAAGTTAGATAAACGATGAAAGGGATGATCAAATGGACAGGATTCATTTGCAAGATGGACGTCATATTGGTTTGTCTCAATACGGTGATCTTGAAGGATTCCCAGTATTCTTTTTTCATGGGACACCTGGATCGAGAGTGATGTTTTTAGATGATGATCCAATCTCAAAAGAGCTTGGCATTCGTCTTATTTCTTTAGACAGACCTGGTTTTGGTTTATCTGATCCGCAACCGAACCGCACTATTTTAGACTGGGCAAAAGACGTACAGGAAGTGGCCGATCATCTTGACATCTCCCATTTTTCAGTGATTGGTGTCTCTGGAGGCGGGGCATTCGCTGCTGGTTGTGCCTATCAATTGCCAGACCGCATTCTTTCAGCTGCTCTCGTCTCAAGTACCACCCCATTTCAGGATGGTAAACCGCCTAAAAGTATGCTAAAGGAGAACAAGATTGCCTTTTTCCTCAGTAAAAGAATGCCTTGGCTCTTAAAGGCAAGTTATCGCGCTCAGAAAAAACTCATTGAAAAGAAACCAGAGAAATTCAAGAAACTAACGAAAAAAGGGAACAAACATTTACATCCATCGGATCGGCAATTTCTTCAAACCGATGAGCAACTGGAGCTGATGATGCGGCATTTATACGAAGCTACTCGTCAATCGGTTGATGAATGTATTCATGAGCCAGATTTGCTCTCACGGTCATGGGCATTCGATATGAAAGATATACAAATCCCTGTGGATGTCTGGCATGGAAAAGAGGATCAGATGGCCCCTTTTGCAGAGATAGAAAGCATTGCTCCGAACATTCCAAACGCCAAAACGCACTATATCGAGCAAGCAGGACATTTTCTGACTGATATAGATGATGTTTGGAGAGACATTTTACTCTCTTTAAAAAAACGGGCTGAACATCAGGTACACATATAAAAAAGACCCAATGATTCGTCGGGTCTTCTTCTTTTTAATACTGCTCGTAATAGGATTGAATTTTATCTGGATCTTTTGTTTTCGTCAGAGCCAGCATGAGTAAAATGCGTGCTTTTTGTGGATTTAATGAATCCGATGAGACAAAATGATGTTCATCATCCATTTTTTCATGTGTGACAATGCCATTTCCTGCACGGCTTGACCTCACGATCACCACGTCTTTCTTCACTGCATCTGTTGCCCCGTTGATCGCTTCTGTTGACATCGTTCCATTTCCTGCGGCGGCAACGACAATGCCTTTCGCTCCTGCTTTAACCGCAGCATCATACACATACTTTTGATCATTTTGATAGCCGTATAAGATATCCACTTGCGGCAGCTCTTTTAGCTTTGAAATATCGAATTCACTGTCAGCTGTATGTTTTCTTGTCGGTTCGTTATAAAAAGAGACAACTTCACCCGCCACTTCTCCAATGTACCCTTGCTCAAGAGATTTGAACGAATCGGTTGTGGTGGTATTTGTCTTCGTAATAAAACGAGCAGAGGCAATTCGGTCATTTAATGTCACCATTACACCTTTGCCTTTGGCTTCTTTTGTCGAAGCAATTTTCACTGCATGATACAAGTTAAGCGGGCCATCCGCACTAATGGCAGATGCTGGCCTCATGGAACCCACGACCACCACTGGCTTATCACTTTTTACAACCAAATGTAAAAAATAGGCCGTTTCTTCTAAAGTATCTGTACCATGTGTCACCACAATGCCATCCACTTGATCATCATTTAAAAGCTGATTGACTCGTTTCGCTAATTTTAAAAGAAGAGCGTTATCCACATTTTCACTGCCGACGTTCGCTACTTGCTCACCCGTGACATTTGCAATATCCTTCAGCTGTGGTACGGAAGCAATGACTTTATCGATTCCAAGTGCACCAGATTTATATCCAGTCGTATCTGTATTACTATCTGAACTACCGGCAATCGTTCCGCCTGTTGCCAGCACCTTAATATTGGATAAAGACTTGTTCCCTGTCTCAACAGCCGTGTTTTTTTCTTTTGTTTCACTGGTAGTGCTTTCTTGATTACTTTGATTATTCTCTTGAGTGCTATCGTTCGCACAAGCTGCGGTCACCAATAGTGAAACAGTAAGAAGGGCAGCACCAAACCATTTTGTTACGTTCATAAGATCATCTCTTTTCTTAAATGTGATGAATAATTATCTGTCTATAGGGTTTACTTTATACCATTCCTTCATTCATCAGCATGAGGTGAAAGTCACAGAACCAAATAAAGGAAAAAGGACACTATTATCAAAATTTATTTATATCTTAATACCTAAATTGACTTCAGAAATTGTTCTCGACCCATTTATGATAAAATATAGGAAATCTTACAAAAAAGGAGTACATACAGTGCGTTCCGTTCAACCATTTTACAAAATCCTACTCACACTATTCTTCAGTTCCATTTTACTCAGCTTGTTCGTATGTTTATATCCACCGATTCAGGGCGAGCCTGCGTTTATGATGTTTTACACTCCCATCTTTTTTGTTTATTATTTCATTTTTGCGGTACCTTTACAGTTGTTGTTTTCTTTACAGCCCAAGGCTTTTCATCCTCTTTATTTAGCGGCTTACTTACTGATAGCAATGATTGTCATGCTTTTTGTTATGGATGGAATTGAGAGCTCAACATCCCTCCCGATCATAATTGTCAGCAGTCTCATCTACTGGACCTGCGATTCTTTCATTCATCAAAGAATGCATAAAAAAAACACCTAATGTGTAGGTGTTTTTATCTATTCTAGTATGTGTTGACAGTGCTCCACATTATCCAAGACATCTTTCAGCTCGGTGACCTGCTGATCACTAAGAGAATCTATCCTCAGTGATTGGAACTTTTTATTTCATGCTTGTGCCAGCGTGTGAAAAAATGGGGTCCTTCAATTCAAAATCAAATGTCTTCCCATCAACGATACCAACTGTTTTTGAACTGTCGTAAAGTTCAAGCAAGCACGCTGCCATTTCTTTTGATGTGTGATATTTCTTGATAGTGCCTTCATATTCGAATTGATCGACATCTAATGAACGCTTTGCAAATTCCGACTCTGTCGCAGCAGGCGCTAATACTTTTGCCTGTAATTTGGCTCCTTTTTCTTTCAATTCTAGGGCCAGCCCTTCTGTAAAGGCGCTCACATAAAATTTCGTAGCTGAATAAGTGACAGCATTTCCGACGACGGTATAACCCGCTCTTGAAGAGATATTGATTAGCTGCGTCCCCTCTTTTTGCTCATAATCACGGACATACAGAGTGGATAAAATTGTTAACGCTTCAATATTGAGATGAAGCATGTCCCCGATTTTTTTCACATCCTGCTCTCCTATTGAACCAAAATGGCCAAACCCAGCATTATTAATGAACGTATCCAGCTCATCACCAGCTAATGACTCATAGAAAGAATACACTTGCTCTCTGTCTGTTAAATCAACAGACTGGACTTTCGCTTGAATATCGGGATATGTTTCTAGAATCTTTTCTTTCAGTTCTTGGAGTTTATCAAGCCGGCGTGCAGCTAAGATCAGATTTTTTCCTCTTGCTGCAAAGGCCAAAGCCGTTTCATATCCAATACCTGAACTTGCCCCTGTAATGACTGTATAGCCCATTGTATATCCCCCAATTCGTATCTTCTAGCTGTTTAAAGTATAGCGAGAGCATGTGACTCTAGTCAATTTTGAAGAGATTCAAAGAGTCATGAACAACTGAACGTTCAGCTTTTAGTTTCTTTTGAATCATGTTGGAGGATAGCCTGCTGAGCTTTTTTTGTTAATTTGTGAAAAACCAGTTGATAGGAATGTTCAATTAGCTCTTCGACAAATGAAGATGGAATATCTGCATCAAGATAAATAGAATTCCAATGCGTCTTATTCATGTAATAGCCGGGAATAATTCCTTCATGCATTTCTCTTAATTCTTCAGCGCGTTGCGGATCACATTTTAAAGTGATGACTGGTTTGCGATCGACGTCTCCCCCCATCATGGCAAACATCTTTCCACCTATATGATAACGATCTGCCTGCCACTCAGGTTGATAGTCGTGGGTTGCTCCTTGTAAAGAAAGACAAAATGCCTGTAGTGTCTCTTTTTTCATTCTATTAGCTCCTTTTTAGATGTCTTCTATCTTTCTATTATATCGACAGCTGCGATTGTTGTATCTACACTTCTTTTCAAGACGTCAGCAAGAACACAAAAAAAGCACAGAAAAAAAGTCTGTGCTTTTTACTGATATCCGAATATTTCTTATTCAAACGCCTTCTTAAGCTGATCGCTCATCAGATGCCAAGCCTCTTCAGCTATCTCTAAATCTCCGGCATGAGTGAACGCATGTGGGACTCCTTTAAATTGTTTGTATGTGACATCTACCCCTGCTTCTTTTAACTTGTCCGCATAATGCTCAGCTTCTTCAGCTAGTGAATCCTTCTCAGCTGTGATAACAAGAGCTGGAGGCATTTGTGCTAACACTTCTCTCTCTGCAAAGACCGGAGAAACGAGCGGATTGTGCGGATCTTGACCTTGCAGGTAGAAGGCATTAAACAGTCTCGCCATTTCAACTGGAATTGCTTCTTCAAACGCTGGCTTTTGTGCTGGATCAGTAGCTAAATCAAGCGGCGGATAGTCAAGCACTTGATAGACAATCGGAAGTTTGTTCCCTTTTTGGATATCAAGCAAACAAACCGCTGTTGCCAAATTCCCACCTGCACTATGTCCACCAATGGCTAATCGATTTGGGTCTATTTGTAGTTCATCAGGATGTTCATATAACCATTTCATCACATCGTAGCATTCATGAAGAGCGGCCGGAAAAGGGTGTTCCGGTGCCAGCTGATATTCCACATTGACAACGATACACTCCGCACGATCTGCTATGACCGGACACCAATGATTATCCATTTCAGCACTTCCAAGGATAAAACCGCCCCCATGCAAATTCACAAAAACAGGTAGGGGTTGTTTCAATGTTTTCACAGGTTTAAATACCCACACCTTTGTTTCACCAGCACCTGTTGGGATATCATATTCCATTTTGTTCACTTCAGGAGGGTGGACTGGCTTTAGTTCTGATTGACCAGCTAATGAATCTTCAGCTGGTTGACGTAATGACTCAGCCATTTTGATTTGTTCGTCTAAGTTCATGATCTCAGCTCCTATCTTATTCTTTTATCTCTATCCATTCGTTACGAATTTCGTCTTTTCCTTCAATGTCGTCAGAGAGTCGTTGCTTTTTATCTATCTCCCCATTTTCAGCTCCTTTGAAACAAACATTCACCCCTATGAATAAATAAAAAAAGCACTGCGGCGCCAAGTCCTCAGTGCTTTTCATATATTATGATACTTGTTGTTCGACTTTCACTCGTTTAATAAAGAAAGCAATCACCAAGCCAATCACTGTCATAATGACAGCAAAGATAAAGGCATGCTGGACGCCATTTGTAAAGGCGAGCAGCTGATTCATCGGATTTGCGGGATCAGACACATTCTCCATAAAGCTGCGGGCTCCTGATGAAAGGATCGAGATACCGATCGCAGTACCAATGGCTCCTGCCACCTGCTGCAATGTATTCATAATCGCTGTACCATGCGGATATAGCTCTGGCGGCAGCTGATTCAATCCATTTGTTTGAGCAGGCATCATGATCATCGCAATTCCAACCATTAACGTAATATGAAGCGTCACGATATAACCGATTGACGTATTCATACTTAAGTTCGTGAAGCCAAACATGGTCGCTGCAACGATGACAAGACCTGGGATGACAAGCCATTTCGGCCCAAATTTATCAAAAAGCCCACCCATGATTGGCGATAGCAGTCCATTGATAATTCCACCTGGTAATAGCATTAAACCTGCTGTAAATGTAGACAGTGCCAAGGACGTTTGCAGATATAATGGCAAAATCATCATAGCAGACAGCATCACCATCATACACACTAAGATCAGAAGTAACCCGATCACAAACATTGGATATTTAAATGGGCTTAAATTCAACATCGGTTCTTTCATGTTTAACTGTCTTAGGGAGAACACAAGAATGCCAATGACACCTACAACAATCGCCACAATCACATGCATACTGCTCCAGCCGCCGCCTTCACCGGCACTGCTAAAGCCATACACAATTCCACCGAAACCGATGGTTGATAGCACAATCGATAAAATGTCGATTTTCGGTCTTGTGGGTTCCGTAATATTTTGCATAAAAATATACCCAAATACGAGTGCAGCAACCAATAACGGAAGCGAAATCCAAAAAATCCAATGCCATGTTAACGATTTAAGAATGAGACCAGAGACCGTTGGACCAACTGCTGGGGCAAACATAATGACAAGACCAATAATCCCCATTGATCTACCTCTTTTATGAGGCGGAATGATGACCAAAATCGTATTAAACATCAATGGAAGGAGCAAGGCTGTTCCTACTGCCTGCACCACACGTGCCACCATTAAAATACTGAAGACTGGTGCAACTGCGGCAATAAATGTACCGATGATCGAAAAGACCAGTGAGGTGATGAAAAGCTGTCTTGTTGTAAACCATTGAAGAATGAGGCCAGAAATCGGAACGAGAATCCCCAGTGTTAATAAATAGCCGGTGGTCAGCCACTGAGCAGTCGTTGCTTCAATACCAAAGTCTAATGTTAAACTTCTCAGCGCCATGTTTAATGCCGTTTCACTGAACAGTCCAATAAATCCAGCTGTGATAAATGAAATAATAATGGGCAGCGTTCGAATGTCGGAAGCTGCTGTTTGCTGTTTGTTCATATTAAGTTGGCTCCTTTTCTTTTTCAATTTTGATGAACCATAAGTAGTTAGGCTGGACAGAAATGAGCCACTTCAATGTCTAGGAAAAGACAGACAAAACCTGTCTTTCTGCAGCGAATTGTGCAATTTTTTCGATTGAGTAGCCGGATTCATGAATATAAAACATGAGTTCAGGCGTCATTGGAGAGGACATACATAATGTCGTCAACTCAATGTCTTGTATGTTCGCTTCTCCTTTTTCTTTCGCTTCCTCAAGCAAATCACGAATGATTTGTTTGAGTGATTGACTGTAATGGCAATCATATACTTTACTTGTCTGCTCTAAATTTCCAGAGATCGTCAGCATCCGAATCCAGTCTAAGTGATGACCAACGATGAGATGGATCTCCTCGAGAACATATTGCAAACGATCTTGAACCGGCTGATCACTTATTTTATTTAAGTAAAGATGCAAAGCAGGGATCAGTTGTTCAAATTTTTCTCCAAGGATCGAAAGGCATAAATCACTTTTATTGGCATATCGGCGGTAAAGAGTACCCTGTCCAACACCAGCTGTTTTAGCAATTTTATGCATACTGACATTCTCTACACCAAACTCTTGAAACAAAGAAAAAGCGACCTCTTCAATTTCCTTTCCAATATCCTTTTCCATGATGCTTCACCTTCATCCACCTTGCATATATCTCTATGTGTAAATCAAATTTCTTTCATTTTCATTAGGACAATTGTACCGGTATTATCTTACGGACAACTGTCCGCTTTGTCAATCATTATTTTTTACCTATCAATTTTCTTTTCATTCTATTAAAAAAACACACTGTTTATCATTATTTAGACCGATTTTCCATTTTGAGAGAATCATGTATGATCAAAAAGAAAACGCTTTCAAAAAAGAGAGGGGAATGCCTTCATGTCTTACCGTGTAAAACGAATGTTGATGCTGCTTGTCACTGGATTATTCTTAAGTTTGTCCACATTTGCTGCAAGTGCCTCGGCACAAACGGGCGGGTCGTTTTATGAACCGTTCAACAACTATAATACGGGGTTATGGCAAAAAGCCGATGGGTACTCGAACGGAAATATGTTTAACTGTACGTGGCGCGCAAACAATGTCTCCATGACGTCGTTAGGGGAAATGCGATTATCGCTCACTAGTCCTTCGTATAATAAGTTTGACTGTGGAGAAAACCGCTCCGTTCAAACATATGGCTATGGACTTTATGAAGTCAACATGAAACCAGCCAAAAATGTTGGGATCGTGTCTTCGTTCTTTACTTATACGGGACCGACTGATGGTACGCCTTGGGATGAAATCGACATCGAATTTCTAGGAAAAGATACGACAAAGGTTCAGTTTAATTATTATACCAATGGTGTCGGAAATCATGAAAAAATCGTCAACCTTGGTTTTGATGCAGCAAACTCTTATCACACATATGCGTTCGACTGGCAGCCTAACTCGATTAAATGGTATGTGGACGGTCAATTAAAACATACGGCTACTACTCAAATCCCTCAAACACCTGGAAAGATTATGATGAACTTATGGAATGGTGCAGGTGTCGATGAATGGCTCGGCTCCTACAACGGTGTTACTCCACTTTACGCTCATTACAATTGGGTGCGTTACACAAAAAGATAACCACATCACAAAACCTGTGACAAGTCACAGGTTTTTCTTCATTTAAATAGAGTTCGTTTTTAATTGATGAACTAGTTTTTGTTCATAACTGTGGATAATATCTTCATAACTTTCAATCTTGTAATCTAACCGTTTAATCGTTTCTTCGATTTCCTTTTGTTTGTCTACAAGTCTTTCTCTCTCATTGACCAAAATACGCTTCCTTGAGGACAATGTACGATCCTCTCCCTCGATAAATAAAGCCGTATATTCTCTAAGAGCATCAATTGACAGACCCGCATTTCTCATACATTTAATAAATTCTATCCACTGAATATCTTCTTCTGTATAATCACGAACACCATTTTCATCACGCCTGATCGGTCTAATTAAACCTATATTCTCATAATACCTGAGCGTAGCAGTAGATAAATCGAGCTGCTTGGCGGCTTGTGCTATTTTCATTGTTTTCACCCTTCTCTTCTTTCTCTTACTTGACGATCTCCCTTTTCCCATCATCTCCATTTTTATCGAGAAGACAAGATACTTTTGGCTCAAATCTTGATTCAAGGTTGATGCTAAAGCCTGAATTGAGGCGATCACAGGGTTCTATGTTGACTTAAAGTTCACTTTAAGACGTACAGTATAGAGGAAGGACCGAATCTTACTTTTGAAAGGATGATCCAGAATGTGTCAGACGCACCAATCAAATGTTTTAAGTGTTTCCCATGCAAAAGCAAACTTTGAACGGACAACCATTGAACGAAGAGCACTTCGTCCACATGATATTTTAATTGATATTCAGTTTAGCGGGATCTGTCATTCAGATATCCACAGTGCCTTTGATGAATGGGGCGGCGGTATTTTCCCAATGGTTCCGGGTCATGAGATTACTGGAGTTGTTTCAGCTGTTGGGGATGCTGTCACGAAATTCAACATTGGTGATCGTGTAGGCGTCGGTTGTTTTGTCGATTCTTGCGGTACATGTGAATATTGCCAAAATGGAGATGAACAATATTGCAAGAAAGGAGTCGTTCAAACTTATAATAACCTGGATTATGATGGAGAACCAACTTACGGCGGCTACAGTCAGAAAATTGTTGTGACAGAACGATTTGTTGTCAATATTCCTGACCAGCTCTCCCTCGATGCCGCCAGCCCTCTTCTCTGTGCCGGTATCACAACGTATTCTCCGTTAAAACACTGGAAGGCTGGGCCTGGCAAAAAAGTGGCGATTGTCGGAATGGGCGGTCTAGGTCATGTCGCCATTCAATTTGCACGCGCACTTGGCGCTGAAGTGACTGTATTAAGCCGCTCTTTGAATAAAAAAGAAGAGGCACTATCATTTGGTGCAAGTGACTATTTTGCTACAAGTGACCCTGATACGTTTAAGACACTAGCCGGTCAATATGATCTCATTCTCAATACCGTCTCTGCCAATATCAACGTGGATGCCTATTTGTCCTTACTTCGTGTTGACGGAACATTAGTGAACGTCGGTGCACCACCAAAGCCAGACAACTTCCATGTGTTTTCATTAATTACGGGGCGTCGCAGCATCGCCGGCTCACTCGTTGGCGGCATCCAAGAAACACAAGAAATGCTCGATTTCGCAGCTGCTCACAAGATCGCACCACAAATTGAAGTGATCAACGCAAACCAAGTCGATGAAGCATATGAACGTGTGCTCAATAGTGATGTGCGTTATCGGTTTGTGATTGATATTTCAACATTATGATCGGATTCTATTTGGAAAGACCAGCTCAATGTCTGGTCTTTTTTTAATGATGGATATTCTGTTTTTCTTGTAGCAAGGATTCTTGAGGATATGATCAAAAACCACCCGAAATTATCATGAAAAAATCTCACTTTTTTAGAACCAAATTTATTGACAGAAAATAAATAAACATGTTATTATTAAAAATTTGATTATTTTACCTCTAAATGTGGTACCCTTAAAGTAGATACATGATATGGAGGCGGATGATATGTTTCAAATTGGTGATAATATTGTTTATCCAATGCACGGAGCAGGTATAATTGAAGCCATAGAAGAAAAAGAATTCTCTGATGAAAAACAATCGTATTATGTCATTAAGATGGCCGTTAGCCATATGAAAGTGATGATTCCTACAAGGAAGATGTCAAGGTCAAAGATAAGACCTGTTACAGATATACTTGCCTTAAAGAACATCATACACACTTTCCAAAATGGAACATCAGATAAGTTATTGCCATGGAAAGAGAGATATAAAATCAACACAGACAAAATAAAAACGGGCCACATACTAGAAGGCGCTGAAGTGGTACGTGATCTCATGCGGATGAAGAAAGAAAAAAAACTGAATGCAAGCGAAAAGAAAATGCTTGACGATGCTCATGGTTATTTGCTTAGTGAGCTAGAAGTCATCAAAGGAATCACTGAAAAACAAATCAAGAGTTTCTGCTAATATTGTCTACCTGCTTCCCCATTTTTTGAATACATTTTCTCTACGAACAAATCCCTCTATCTTCGACCAGTAAAGAAAAAAGAATTTATTTAGGCAAATTCCGCATATTGTAAATCCAATATGCTATACTGTTGATAAACCTTTGAAGCATGAATTTTTTTACGATTACCTTGTAACATCTCCCTACTTGTACGTTGAGTAGGGTTTTTTATTGCAGAAATATTGCAGAAATAAATGAAAACACAAAAAAACAGGCTCTCTACAGAGAACCTGTTTTAAAAATGAAGATTAAGCAGTTTTTTGAACGTTAGCAGCTTGAGCTCCACGAGAACCTTGCTCTACGTCAAAAGTTACTTTTTGACCTTCGTCTAAAGATTTAAATCCGTCACCTTGGATAGCTGAGAAATGTACGAATACATCGTCGCCTTCTTCACGTTCGATAAATCCAAAACCTTTTTCTGCGTTAAACCATTTTACTGTACCTTGTTCCATGTTTGTTGCCTCCTAGTGCGTTACCACACAATGTATTATACTATCCTTGCCCAAAGTATCCTCAAGACGAAAAGTCTTTCTTCATGCTATCCTTTACGCCGAACAAAAATAATTATTCTTATTGTAACATGAATCGGAAATTATTGCAATTTAGGATTTAAAAGAGTAAAATCAACGATCATATTCAATTTTGTTCTTCTCTGACTTTAAGATATTTTTTCTACAAAATGGGCGTTCAATCATGAAAGGAATAAATAAGTTCATAACGCAAACCTTTTTTTCAGACATCTGTCAGTTTTATTTAAAAGTAAAGAATAAGAAACATTACTTTACTCTTAGAAAATTGATGTCATTTTTATTTTAGTTAAGGTTAGCATCTCTATTCCTATCAATTCTTAAAGTAACTATAAGACTAGCTACGCTGGCTAAAGTTCCTGCAACAGAAACAACAATTGTTAAAAAATCTGGAATAAAAAATCCTATCGGAATAAGCCCAAGAAAAGATAGAACAATAAAACATTGATATACACTAGATATAGTTCTCACAATCAAGTGACTGAAAAAGGACATCACTAACGGAGGAATGAATAAACATAACATTATTCCAATTGATATTATTAAGATGTGAGGCTGATCAAATGAAATGACATGATCCCCAGGGGAATTTTTGGCTGCCACTAGCAAAACAACTATAGACATCATGAGAGTAAGTAAAACTAGAGAAAACCTTTTTATCATGTTATAACTCCTTTGGTCGATCTTATGCGACTTAATTTATTTTTATCAAATTATCTCATTATCACCTTTATTTAACAATATAAAAGGTGATTAGAAAACCATCCCATCATGACTAACAACTATTCTCTAGAGGATAGTCATTAAGATTTCACAGCTAAGTTAATTTGAAGTGGAGTCGTTTGTTCAAAGAGAAACTGATATTAAAATCGACTTGGGCACGTTTCCACCCTGCATACAATCGATGTATCTTGTGATCTCTTTCTAATAAAAGAGCACATAAAAAAATACCAAAGGTACACTACCCTCGGTATTTTTTAGAGGTGATCGAGAGGACTTAAACCTCCATGGGTTATTCACCCTGACTCCGATTTGCACAAATTTTGCACAAGATCTAATCTATTTCTTCACATTTTCCGACTCAAGTCTGTTTAACCAGTTATGGACTAATGAATGAAACACATCGGGTTGTTCAATCTGCAGGTTGTGACCAGCCATATCAAGCACTGCAAAAGTGGCCCTTGGATAGTCTTCGATCAGCCGCCACGCATCTTGATATCCGACTACATCGTCTTGACGCCCTGTGATCATGAGCGTGGGATATTGAAATTCAGCTGAAATGTCGAAGGTATAGCCATACCCATTTTGAAGAATGTTATTGATGAATTCATGATTTGTTTGTTTAGAAGGAAGGTAAATTTCATCGCGAAACCTCTCCCATTCCGTTTTTCCTTGCACAACCGCCATGGAGCAAAATGCATCCGCCTCCTCTGAAGACAAATGCGATATCAAGTGGCTGTCACTTTTTAGAACTGTCTTCTCTGGTACGACTCTTTCATCGAATGTAGGTATCGTCATTGGTGCCACAAGTAGTAATCCACGAACGGTTTCCCTGCGTGAATGAACAATCCCTCTAGCTATGTACCCTCCATACGAATAACCACAAACAATAAACTGTTCATCAGGAATAATCTCGTCCAAAAGACGCAATACCGCTTCTAACATATCGTCAGAGTTCTGAATAGATGGGTGAGGCTGGGAACGTCCCATACCCGGTAAGTCTATGTATATTCTTTTCCAACCGCTTTGTTTTTCAAATACCGGTTCCAATGCATGTAATATCACTTGATGGTCAAGTGTCCAACCATGCAATATCACGATCGGAAATCCTTCTCCAATGACTTTATGGTAAATTGACATGTATTTGCATCCCCTTTTCTAGCGCTTCCCTAGTAATCTCAAGGTTTTTGTTGTTTTGCTTGTTAGGAAACTATGTTGCGATAACCCCAAAAAACTTCTAACAAAAAATATTGTGCAGCCTGTTTATATTCTTTCACTTCATCATAACAAATCCCCATATTCATGTGTGACATTGAAATGCTTTATGTTACTTCAAATTTTAAAGAATTGAAAATTGTTCCAAAGCTCTTCTAATGAATTGATCAGTTTCTTGCTACAATAAATTGACAACGAACAGTTTGAACCACATACTCTCCATACACGCTAAAATATAAAATTGAGAGGAGAAATGAAATGAACCCTTTATTGTTAGATATTCCTTTACAGTTAGAAACAGAAAGACTCATTCTTCGAGCACCACACCAAACAGGAGACGGGAAAATTGTAAACCAAGCAATAAAGGATTCCTTTTCTGAATTAAAAGCGTGGCTGCCATTTGCTCATGAACTTCCTACTGCTGAAGAAACAGAGATCAATTTAAGAAATGCTCATATCAATTTTTTAAAAAGGGAGAGTTTCCGTTTTCTTATTTTTGATAAAAACAGCAATCACTTCATTGGGACAACTAGCCTTCAGAGGATTGACTGGACCATTCCTAAATGTGAGATTGGGTACTGGATAAATACAAAGTTTAGTGGGAATGGATATATGACAGAAGCAGTGGAGAAATTAGCTGACTTTGGATTAAACAATGTCAAATTTAGAAGGATTGAAATAAGGTGTGAATCAACAAACCTCAAAAGTCGGGCTATCCCAGAAAAACTTGGCTTTGTATTTGAAGGCACTTTAAGAAATGATGATTTATCCGCAGATGGCAGCAAGCTGACTGACACTTGTTTTTATTCCATAATAAAGTAACCTAATGAACATCAGCAATTAAAGTAATGGGTGCATTAGTGGAACAAGAAAAAACATAGCACATTATATAATATGCTATGTTTTTTAATTTTGGCCTTGATAAGTGGGTCTACTCCTCTAACATTGTCCTTATTGCCTTTACTTCTTCATAATCTGATGTTTTCTTTGATAAACCCTGACAGAAAGTTTTCAGCAGCAGGCTCTCAACACAAGACCACAATGTAACTGCAATCAGCTTCGACCTGTCACGAGGTACTTTTTTATCCGAGTCAATTTCTTTTATAGAGCAATTGGATTCACTCTCCATTCACAGATTTCTAAAGACTTTCCTCCTGATTAGCTTTCATGTTTCTTGCCATTTTTTCATAGTTCGGTCTGTTTTAACTCCGTCACCATCATTTCCACTGGTTTAACTTAATTTCAACGACCTCAACACTCTGTTCATGAAAGGACTCGTAACCTGTTTTAAAAAAACAAAAAAGATGCTACATGTTGAAACACCTTTTTTGTATTGACAGCTCTCATTAGCAGGGTAATATTACACTTGATTATTTAAAAAAGAATTTTTATACAACCAGTTTATAGCATCATTAAGGTCATTGGCTATATAGTCTATTTTAATCCCACTTAATTTATCAAAGTGTTCACTAAGCGAATATTCACCAGCCCCAGTTCTAACCAAAATTTTAATACTTCCTACTTTATCAGCTGCAACAATATCACTCCAACGGTCCCCGATTACGACACAATTTTCGAGAGTTAAATCGTGTTTTTGTTGAGCTTCCATTAACATTCCTATGCCGGGCTTCCTACAAGAGCATCCGTCATTATGACCGTGTGGACATATATATACTTCATCAAAACCAAAACCTTTCAATTCCTCTTTAAAATCTTCTACCTTAGCTAGTCCACTTGATATGCCAGGTTGATTTGTAAAAGAGAATATTTTCACATTATCTTTTTTTAGTTTATTAATTTGAATTGCTGTATAAGGAAAGAGTTCGAATTTTCCGGGATAATGAATAGTGTCATCACCACCAATTGTTCCATCTCTATCTAAAAAAATTGCTTCTATCTGTTTCATGTTATCCCCCATTATCTAGCAACTGATCCTGCGTTAAGATTTATTATTCCATTAGAAAATTTTGATGACATCAGTTTATCATAAATATTTATTATCAATATCCCCTAATAAAAATTAAAATCTTTTCAAATGTCTTTCTTTTCAATTTGTTTCATTCTTTCCAAGAAAGAGAAAAAGGATGTTCATGTTACAGACTTGCCAAATGAATTTACATAATAAGTTTCTACGTGGTGTCTTTGTAAATTACATTTGTTTCATACTCACCAACCATTCAACTTAATTATTAAGGAAGGCTCTGTTAACCTCTCATTAATTGAAAGAAGCTAAAAACATATCTTTAATATTGTGTTGTGTACTTCCGTGTACTGCGACTATCTACAAACAAAAACTTCAAAAATCTTCACTATCTTAAACACTCTCATATCGCTCTATTAATTGAACAAGGAGAAGAATGTATAAGGTCATTTATTTTCTAAAAAAGGCTACGGCTGAGAATTAGACGACAATATATAAAATATCAAACTCAAACAAAAAAATCCATTTACTTAAGATAAGTGGACAAATTCATTTAAAAGTTATAAAAAACAAAAAAACCAAAGGTCTACAACCTTTGGTTTCTTAGATGCGGCCGAGAGGACTTGAACCTCCACGGGTTATTCACCCACTAGGCCCTCAACCTAGCGCGTCTGCCATTCCGCCACGACCGCGTGTATGATGTGCTCATATATTCATAAGTGCACTGTTTGAAAAAACAATGCGGGTGAAGGGACTTGAACCCCCACGTCATAAAGACACTAGATCCTAAGTCTAGCGCGTCTGCCAATTCCGCCACACCCGCGTGACAATGGTGAGCCATGAAGGACTCGAACCTTCGACCCTCTGATTAAAAGTCAGATGCTCTACCAACTGAGCTAATGGCTCATCTGCTATGCAGAAAAACATATATAAAAAAATGGCTGGGCTAGCTGGATTCGAACCAACGCATGACGGAGTCAAAGTCCGTTGCCTTACCGCTTGGCTATAGCCCAACGAATCAACATAAAAAGAAAACATGACCCGTACGGGATTCGAACCCGTGTTACCGCCGTGAAAGGGCGGTGTCTTAACCGCTTGACCAACGGGCCATATCATAATGGCGGAGAAGGAGGGATTTGAACCCTCGCGCCGCTCGCGCGACCTACACCCTTAGCAGGGGCGCCTCTTCAGCCACTTGAGTACTTCTCCATTATGGCTCCGCAGGTAGGACTCGAACCTACGACCGATCGGTTAACAGCCGATAGCTCTACCACTGAGCTACTGCGGAATAATAAGACATGTTTCATTATATCTATGCCAGAAAAATGTGTCAAGAATTTTTAAACGTTTCATTCCTGCTCCATTTGCGACGGCTTTTATAATTTAACATATACTAATATAACAGTCAAGCCTTTTCCCCTTCCTTTTTTAACTTACCATGACAAATCCCGCAGACATATCGCGTGGTGTCAAATCGGCGCTTCCTCGTATAATGTCTTCCGCAACCTGTGCACACATAGTAATGAAGCGTCACCGCTCTTTTTTTCTTTTGAACGGTCTTCAGCGGGGTACAAAAGCGCGGGGCTCCTAATTGCTGCAAGAGTTCACGAAAATCCCTGTCCCGATGCTGATAGCCCTTTCCTTCAAGGTGCAGGTGATAATGACATAGTTCATGCTTAATGATACCGATCAATTCGTCTCTGCCATGCTCCTCAAGATATCGGCGATTTAGCTCAATATTGTGTGTTCCAAGTAAATATCGCCCGCCTGTCGTTTTAAGACGGTCATTAAAAACAGCCTGATGGCGAAACGCCTTACCAAAGAACTGCTCTGAAATGTCTTCTGTTAACTGCTGTAACTCGCTCTCGTTCAATCAAGATCGTTCCTTTCTATAAAAACCTCGAACGGGACAATTTCCTCTTTGCATACATTGAAGGTACACCCACTGTTTTGATCAAAGGAGGAATGGGCGATGCCCAACTGGCTGAAAAATCAGATGCAGAAAGCATTTTATGAGAAAAATCATTATCAAATCAAATTGCTCAATCAATGCTGGTACTTCTATAGAAAAAAACATTCAGTCACATCAAGGCACACCCCATCCTAAGGTGCGCCTCGTTTTTTGTTTACTCTGGTTTTAGCATCGATAGAGCTACCCGGCCTTTTGCCTGGTCAACGGAGTCTACCCATACGGTCACAATGTCACCAACTGATACCACGTCGAGCGGATGTTTCACAAATCGATTGCTTAGCTTGGAAATGTGGACAAGTCCATCCTGCTTGACGCCAATATCAACGAATGCGCCGAAGTCTACGACGTTTCTCACCGTTCCTTGTAGCTCCATCCCTTGCTTCAAGTCCTCCAATTTCAACACGTCTGTTTTCAAAAGCGGCTTTGGTACTTCATCGCGCGGATCACGCTCAGGTCTTGTGAGCTGATCAATGATATCTTGAAGAGTGATTGAGCCAATTTCAAGCTGTTCTGCTGCTTCGTCCAGCTTCACCCCTGCAATTTTCTCTTTTAACTGTTCTGTTCCAAGATCGTCTGGCGTCATCTTAATCATGCGTAAGAACTGATTTGTTTCTTTATAGCTTTCAGGGTGAATACCCGTGCGGTCAAGTGGATCTTGTCCATCTGCGATGCGCAGGAAGCCGATACACTGCTCATAAGTCTTTGCACCAAGCCTCGGGATATCCTTCAGCTCTTTTCTGCTTGTGAATCTCCCAATCTCTTCACGGCGCTTGACGATGTTTCCTGCGACGGCTTTTGAAAGACCTGACACATATTGCAGCAGCGCCTGTGAGGCTGTATTAACGTTCACACCGACTTGGTTAACAACCGTTTCTACCACAAAGGTTAACGAGCTGTTTAATTGCTTTTGACTCACATCGTGCTGGTATTGTCCTACACCGACAGATTTTGGATCTATTTTTACGAGCTCTGCTAATGGATCTTGTAATCTTCGAGCAATGGATATAGCGCTTCGTTCTTCCACTTGCAAGTCTGGAAACTCTTCTCTTGCCAGCGCAGATGCAGAGTATACACTTGCCCCTGCTTCATTCACGATCAAATATGAAACTGGCTGGTCCAGCTCTTGGATCAAGTCTGCGATGAATTGTTCGGTCTCTCTTGAGGCTGTTCCGTTTCCGATCGCAATGACTTCAATGTTGGATGATTGAATGATTTCTTTCACTTTTTGTTTGGCTTCCGCTTTTTTCTGCACAGGCGGGTGCGGATAAATGACGCCAATATGATGGACTTTTCCTGTATCATCCACGACGGCTAATTTACAGCCTGTACGAAACGCAGGGTCTACCCCAAGTACACGTTTCCCTTTCATCGGCGGTTGAAGAAGGAGCTTTCTTAAGTTTTCAGCGAAAATATGAATGGCTTGTTCCTCAGCTTTTTCTGTCAGCTCTTTTCGTATTTCCCGTTCAATTGATGGCTGAATCAGGCGTTTATATGCATCATCAATGGCCGCTTCAATGTAAGGTCTCGCCGTCGTTTGCTTGCCTTTTAAGACTTGTTTATCGAGGTAGAAACGAATATTTTCAGCAGGTGGTTCAATGGCTGCTTTCAAAACCCCTTCTTTCTCGCCTCGGTTGACCGCAAGTACACGATGGGGCACAATTTTTTTAATCGGCTCTTGATAGTCGTAATACATTTCATAGACGTTTTTCTCGTCGTTTTCAACGTCTTTTCCTGATGTGACAAGACTTCCCTTTTGGTACGTCTCACTGCGAATCCATTTCCGCATATCTGGATCATCAGCCAGCTGTTCAGCAATAATGTGCTGGGCACCCTCCAGTGCTTCTTCTGCAGTTGTGACTTCTTTTTCTTCATTGATAAAAGCCGATGCTTTCTTTTCGATCTCATCGTTTGGCAGCTGCAGTAAATACTCCGCCAGCGGCTCAAGTCCTTTTGCTTTGGCTACATTTGCCTTTGTTTTACGCTTTTGTTTAAATGGGCGATATAAATCTTCGACCTCTTGTAGCTTATGCGCCTGTTCGATCTTCTGTTTTAATTCATCTGTTAATTTGTCTTGTTCAGCGATTAAGCGAATCACTTCTTCTTTTCGATTCGTCACATTTTGGATATATGTATAGCGTTCAGAAATGGTTTGAATTTGCACCTCATCTAGTGAGCCTGTCTGCTCTTTCCGGTAACGTGCAATAAACGGGACGGTGTTGCCATCCTCTAATAGCTGGATCACACTTCCAATTTGTTTTGTTGAAAGCTTTAATTCTGTCGCAATTTGTTTCAATAAAAAGTCAGATGTCTTCATACTTTGCATCCTCTCACTGTGTCTTCTCTTTTAGTGTATCAAAAAAACCGGCAAAACAGAAAAAAGGTCAGCTATTTCATGTAAGCTGACCAAGTACATAGGTGAGATCGTCCTTCTTGTCTTGTGTGTATGTTTCAAGTTGTTTGGCGATGTCTGCAACTGAATGGCTATGCTTTAAACACATTCGCATGTTTGGCACATTCAGTCCGTCGGAATACATAATGAATGTCGATCCTTTTTCGTAGGAATAGGTGTATGTTTTATATTTTCTAGGTTTACCTGATAGATATCCTGATGTCGGAAGTGGATAAATATAGTCGCCAGAAGGTGCATTCAAGATAAATCGGATATTGCCAACCGAACAATAGGTAAACTGCTGCTGGGAAAAATTCACCTTTAATATGGCTACAGTGGCCCCGCGTTTATTTTTCATGGCCTGATTGCATCTATCGATGAGGGTTGTTACATCCTCATGTCCATATTCTTCGACAATTTCGCTGACTAAAGAAGATGATTCATTGGCGAACTGGCCGCTGCCTAATCCGTCTGCTACAGCACAAATTAGTTCTTCATCATCTGCTTTAATAAAAAAACTGTCCCCGCAGCATGATTTTCCTTCTTTGTTTGATTGATAGATAATGGCGTTTACATGCTCATGGTGTTCGATCTGCTTCATTACCCTAGCTCCATAGACGCATCTTCTGACAATGCATCTCGTAGCTTTTTAACTGCCTTCCGCTGCAGCCTTGATACATGCATTTGAGATATGCCGAGTAAATCGCCTGTTTCTTTCTGGCTTTTATTTTGCAAATACGTGAGATTGATAATTTCTTTTTCTCTATCTGTCAGAACGTGAAGCACACTTTCAAGCATCATTTTTTGGTTTACACGTTCGTACCCTTCTTCTTGTGAGCCGACAACGTCTAAAATCGTCACAGTGCTTCCTTCAGAATCAGCCTCTACGCCTTGGTCAACAGACAGCGCTTGATAGCTTTTGCCCATCTCCATTGTTTCAAGAACTTCTTCTTCTGTTACATCTAGATATTCTGCAATTTCTTGTACTTTAGGTGACTTTTGCGTTTCCGTTGTCAGGTGATCAACTGCCATCTTGATTCTTGGTCCAAGCTCTTTAATTCGTCTTGGTACATGGACACTCCATGTTTTATCACGTAAAAAGCGTTTGATTTCCCCAATAATGGTTGGAATGGCAAATGCCTCAAATGATTTACCGACAAGTGGATCATAACGCTTAATTGCGCCGAGTAGACCAATCATTCCAACTTGTCTTAAATCCTCATGAAAGCTTTTTCCTTTGGAGTATTTCTTCGCGAGCATATCCACAAGGTTTGTATAACACTCAACTAGTGTCAGCTGCGCCTGCTCGTCTTGGTTGGATTGATAGCTTTGAATGAGGCGATCCACTTCATCTTTAGTTAGTTTCATAGTTTTGGATGGTTGTGTCATGGTCAACTCGCTCCCTGTTTAAAAACTTTGTCATTGCCACGGTAACTCCGGAGTTTGCTTGCACCTCGACTTCATCCATCAATGTTTGCATTAAGTATAAACCAAGACCTCCTTCTGCCAATTGATCCACCGTATGAGCAGATGTGTACGGCCCTAGGTCTTCCTGCTTTTGCTTAAAGTCAAAGCTACCGCCTTTATCAGCGACAATAATTTCTAGACGATCTTCATAGACAAGAAAGCGAACCGCTACCTCTCCATCTTCGCCATCTGCACCTTTATAGGCATGCTGAACTGCATTGGTACACGCCTCACTGACGGCAATTTTCAAGTCCTCAATCTCTTCGTAGGCATAGCCCATCCGGCTTGCAACGCCTGAAAGAGTCAGACGAATGATGCCTACGTATTCTGGTTTCGCCGGTATTTTCATCTCGATTAGATCTACTGATTCGTTCATTGTACCCCACCCTCTGACTTTGCAGAAATGTCAATGATGTCCTTTAGTCCAGTGATTTCAAACAATCTGACAAGCCGATCCGACAAGTTCTCAAGCTTTAATGATCCTCCTGCTTTTTGAGCCGCTTTGAACAGCCCAACAAACACACCTAAACCTGTACTATCCATGTAAGTAACATCTTTCAGACAAATGTCAAGATGCTCTCCTTTCTCTGCTTTGGGCATAAGGGTTTCTCTCAGCTCAGGAGCAGAGTACACATCGATTTCTCCGCTGACACTAATTTTCGTCTTATGATCTATTTGATGCTCTTTTACAGACATATTCATTATGCATTCACCTCGAAATTCTTGTTTCCTAAAGTTTTATATACCCGCATATTCACTTTCTAAACCTTTCTTTTAAGGACAAGTAAAGTAAAGTCATCGTGAAGCTGAAAATCTTGTAATTTGAGTAAGCTTGCATAGATAGCGTCGACCATTTCCTGCGCTGAATAGGAAAGATGCTCTGCTATGAGCGCTTTGATATCTTCGCGCTCTAAGAAGCCGTCCTCTGACTTGGATTCGGTGACCCCATCTGAAAATAAGATCACCATATCTCCTACGTCCAAATGTTGCTCATATTCCCTGTAATCAAAGTCTGGTGCGATTCCAAGAACAAGACCCTTTGCATCTAAATCGTAAAATTGATTCTCTTTTTTGCAATAGAAAAAGCCCGGCTCATGTCCAGCCGATGCGTACTTAAATTCATGTGTTTCTTTATTATAGCTGCCATAAAACATGGTGATAAACATGCTTGGGTCTACGTTTTGCTCGACCACACGATTAAGGGTTTTGAGCACTTTCGTTGGGCCGCTGCCTGACTCTGGCAAGGAATCCATCGCATACTTAATCATCGACATACAGAGCGCAGCTGGAATTCCTTTCCCAATGACGTCTGCAATCGCGATATTGATTGTATCGTGATCTGTTACGAAATGGTAATAATCCCCACTCATCTGTTTTGCCGGCACACTGATGGCTCCGATATCAAATGTGTCTCCTTCTGGAATTTTCGTTTCCAGAAGGGTTTGCTGAACATTTGCAGCAATTTCAATTTCCGACTTAATTTCTTGCTGGATGCCTCTTAGTGTTAAATGCTCCTGGTAGGCAAGGCCATATCCAATCATCACTTCAATTAAGAAGTCTAGTGAATGAAAGACATCTTCCGGCAAATCAGGGTAAAGCTCCTGAATCACTTTTCGGTGAACACTCACTATTTCTTCAGGAGGTATTTGATGCTCAATGGTTTTTCGGCTAAATTTTTGAGCTTGATAAAGCGATGTTTCAGTTAAATCACTGATATAACGACTGAGCAGCTGATGATACCGCTGCTCCATTACCTCCTTAAAATCCATGGTTTCCCTCCTAGCGAAGCCACTTGACAGCTTGTATCTCAGTTCCTTGTTCTGGTGCAGAATCTAATGTGAAATCATCCATCAGCCTTCTGACTCCCGGAAGACCTGCTCCGAGTCCGCCTGATGTTGAGAATCCATCTTCCATCACTTTGCGTATATCCGTAATACCAGGCCCCTCATCGGCTGCGATGACTTTGAGTCCACGCTTTCCGCGCTCCATTACTTCTTCTATACAAATCTGACCTTTACCAGCGTATAAATAGATGTTACGAGCTAATTCTGAAATGGCCGTCGTAATTCTTGCTTGGTCAACTGTTCCAAAACCAAGTTCTTTTGCAACATTGCGCCCCAATTGTCTTGCTGCGACTATGTCCCATTCCGTCAATATTTTTACACAGGATTGGTCTTTCATATCTATTCCCCCAATTCCCGCTTCAGTGTCTCAAGCCCTTGTTCAAGATCTAGTGCTGTCTGAATTTCTTCCAGCGAAATGCCAAGTTCAATGAGCGTCACAGCAACTGCCGGCTGTATTCCTGTTAATACAACTTTTGCCCCCATGAGCTTAGACATGGTAATGACATCACCTAATACCTTGGCGATAAATGAATCAATCATATCGACAGACGTTAGATCGATGACAACACCGTTTGCTCCTGTTTCATGAATTTTATTCAGCAAGTCTTCTTGAAAATGAAGAGCTGTTTGGTCATCAAGCTCCCACTGAATCGAAATCAGAAGACAGTTATATAGTTTTAAGATTGGAATCTTCGGGTGATTTCTCACTAGGTTATCCCTCCAATGAAACAATTTTTCGATTTGTCATTTCCAAAGCAGTTTGAATTCCTTTTTGAAGGGTATTCTTTGTTGTAACCTGAGATAAATCAATTCCGAGGTTAACGATCGTTTGAGCAATTTCGGGGCGAATACCGACCAGCAAACATTTCGCACCTACTAATCTCACAGCCTCGGACGCTTGAATGATGTGGTGCGCAACCATCGTATCAACAACAGGAACACCCGTGATATCGATCAAGACAACCTGTGAACGATGCTTTACGACACCATTCAGTAAATTCTCCATAATTTTTTTCGCACGTTCTGTATCAATTGTTCCAACAAGCGGCATGACGGTGATATGCTCAAATACTGGGATCAGCGGGGCAGACAGTTCCTGCAGCGCGATTTTTTGAAGGTTCACGGTTTTTTCCCATGAGATGGAATATTGATTCAAAATTTCATTATGAATCGGTGTGATGAATCGATCAATTTGCCAGATGAGGTCATTGCTCTCTTCTGCTGTATCTTTGTCGTTGTTCATTTTTTGATATAAATGAGTACGGATTTCTGTTAGACCATTTGCCAGTAACTTAAGTGATATACCCATTTGAACAATTTTTAAAGCAAAAGTTTGCATTTTTTCTTCAAAATCTTCGGCATATCCCTCAGAAAGAGAGGCAATAATGAGCTGAACATATTCCGAACAGATGGTTTCATACATTTTGTCGTTCAGCATCATGTCCGTTTCTTCTTCACCGAGTCGTTTAAAAATGTCCGTCCACTCTTTTTCTAATTCCTTTTGATGCTCTCTTGCGAATGCTAACACGATATGATTCGACATGTTTTACCCCCTGCGTACATAAAAAGCACTTCTTTTAGTCTTTCTTCATTATAACGTTAATAAAAATTGAACACAAAAAAAAGTTGCTCCCAGTAGAGCAACCAAGTATCACCATATTAAAAATCAATAAGAGCCAAACTAACTTGTAAGGCTTCATCAACCTTCTCCATCATCTCATCATCAAGATGTGTGATTTTATCTGTCAATCTTTGTTTATCGATCGTACGAATCTGTTCCAAAAGAATGACAGAATCTCGTTCAAAGCCGTAGCGCTTTGCATTAATTTCGACGTGAGTCGGTAATTTCGCTTTTTGTATTTGGGCTGTTATGGCTGCAACGATAGCAGTCGGGCTGAAGCGATTTCCAATGTCATTTTGAATCACCAATACCGGGCGAACCCCGCCCTGCTCGGAGCCAACAACAGGAGATAAATCAGCAAAGTAAACATCACCGCGTTTAACAATCAAATGTTTAACCCCCGCTGACTAATCGCTCAACTGTATTCTCAGCCTCAAATTCTGCGTATTGTGCCTCTGAAGAGATATTCAGATTAATTTTCGCCATCTCCATGTAGCCGCGTCTCATCGATTCACGATTTTGTCGAATATTACGTTCACGAATATACGTTTTTGTCGCTCGGTAGATCAATTCATTTCTTGTTACCTTATCCTGCTCTGCTACTCGTTCGATCTCAGACATTAAAGCCTCCGGCAGTCGAATCTTCATTTCGTTTGTTGCGCTGGATTCAGACAAAAAACATACACCTCCACAAAACTTACGGATACCGTTTCGATCCATTCCAAGACTAATCATACCATTATTCAATGCACAAGCAAAGCTGTTTTTTCATGATTTCTTATTAGAACATGAAGCGGCTCGCCACCCGTAAATCAAGATGATAATGGAGTTCCTCTTTCCCATTATACGCTTTTTTCCGAAAATCATACGGTATTTCCAAAATCTCTAAAAATGGGAGGATGTTTATGATGCCTTTGTAGAATAAAAGAGAACGATGTCAGTTTGAACATCGTTCCCGTGGATGCTGTTTATAAAAAGCTTGGACCGCCTTGAAGCAGCGGATTTCGTACACGAACCCTTTCGCCGTCCTCTATATAGACTCTTGGGACGCGGTAACCAACAGAACATGTGACTTCGTAGTTAATGGTTTCAAGCCGCTTGGCTATTTCATCGACAGATATCCTGTCTTCGCCTTGTGTGCCGATGAGCACGACTGGCTCCCCTGCCGGAATGTCCTTTTTCAAATCAACCATGAATTGATCCATGCACACCCTTCCAGCAATTTTTCGGCGTTTTCCGCCAACGAGCACTTCTGTTCCGGCAAGCTTCCTGATCCAGCCGTCTGCATACCCGATTGGAATCGTACCAATCCATGTATCTTGATTCGCTGTATAAGTTGCACCATAGCTCACGCTCTCACCCTTTTGAATGGGCTTTACATGTGCAAGTTTTGTATGAAGAGATAATGCTTCTTCCAGTTGAAACGGCAATTCATCCTTGATTTCTTCCGACGGCGACAGCCCGTACATACTGATGCCAAAACGAACCATATTAAATAAAGTGTCTTTAAACCTTAGACCTGCTGCACTGTTGGCGCAATGAATGAGCAGTTTGTCCGTATGAAGCGGTTGAAGCAATGTTTTAAACGTATCAACCTGCATACCGAAGTAGTTTTCATCTTTTTCATCCGCTGTGGCAAAGTGAGTAAATACTCCTTCCAGCTGTAAAAAAGAATGATCGTGGACAAGCTCTTTTACTTCGCTCACCTGCTCGATTGTTTTCACACCTAACCGATTCATACCGCTGTCGATTTTCAAGTGGAAACGAATGGGTTGTCCCATCTGCCCGTTCATCACTTTGACGACTTCTCTCAGCCAATCGATCGAGTAAGCGGTCATGATGACG
The DNA here is from genome assembly GCF_024398395.1 of Bacillus sp. FS02. Taxonomy (NCBI): domain Bacteria; kingdom Bacillati; phylum Bacillota; class Bacilli; order Caryophanales; family Bacillaceae; genus Bacillus; species Bacillus sp. FS02. The sequence continues at coordinate 1,355,157 of NZ_CP074101.1, forward strand.
TTGTATCTAACGGCGACTTTGACATACTCTGACGGTACTGCGCCGAGCACAAGAATCGGGGCTTTGATGCCTTTATTTCTTAAAGAAATGGCTTCATCTAAAAAAGCGACGGCTAATAGGTCTGCTCCTGCTTCGAGGGCAGCTTTTGCCACTTCTATATCTCCATGTCCATATGCATTGGCTTTCACAACAGCCATTAGTTGGACGCTTTGACCAATATGGTCTTTCATATGTGAAACATTATGCTTGATTGCTGTTAAATCAATTTCTGCCCATGTGTCTCTATAAAAGGCATTTGTGTCCATTCATCACACTTCCCTATTGAATGATTCAATACTTCATTATGATACTAAAAATCCAGAATAATGTGAAACAACTCAAAGAAAATCAGCCCCTGCACAGGGCTGATTTGTTGTTATGTTAAGAATCTCGCCTATTTCGCTGACTGTCCTTCTACACTTTTGGCGACCATTAAGAGTTCTTCTTTCGATAAATCACTTGAAGAAATTAAGTAGTCAACTCCATCAGATGTCCAAGAAAGAGATTTGTCTGTCAGAACACCCACTGTCATGCCAAGATCGACTGGCTCGCCATTCATCGTCACAGGCGTAGACGCTTCTGCTACCCGCGCTTTTTCCTGAATGAGCGTGAAGGATTTCTTTCCGCCATACGTCATCACATACCGCTTTCCAGCATCTGTTGTCATTTCTTTCTCTTCCATTTTCTTCACGCCCTCTGGCATATCCACAGGCGTTTTCACAGCAAAGCTGTCAGATGGATCTGCACTTGTGGCAACATCCATTTGAGAAAGTGTCATATTTTTCTTCTCATCAAAGGCGTCTTTGTCAAAGGATTTGTTGAATTCAAAGTGAGAGAATTCTACTTTCACCATTGGCTTTTTATCGCTATCCAGTACTTTCACACTAGCAGGCGCCATTGTTTTTTTATGAAAGGTAATCTCTTGGGTCGGCAGCATTTGGTTGTGCTGATAGTTGGTTTTTGTTTCAAAAACGTACTTCGACTCTTTTGCTTTGAACTGAGCTGCACTGTCATTTTTAATGTCTTTCACAAGTGATTCAAATAAATACACCTGACTGCTGTTGTTCGGCCAATCACTATGGAAGCGGAAGCTTTTGTTTAATGAAGGTGTCAGCACAAATACACCATTGCCATTTCTTAAAATGACTTGACTCTGATCCTTCTTCGGATTTTCTAAATAGACACGGTAAAGCTCCGGCTTCTTGTACCAAATTTCCACATGGTATTCCTGCGGATCATTTCCTGTCTCAATGGTCATTTTTGCTTTGGCTTTGTATGATGTCATTTCCTCTGCCTTTTTGTTTAAATCTCCAACGATATCTTGTTGAGATTTTTGACCGCATGCGGAGAGAATCAATACAAAAAGGATCCCCGTTACAAGCAAAACAAAGCTTTTTCTCACCCTTTTCAACCCCTTCGTTAATTGTGTTAAAAGGAAGAAACCGCTTGTTTGACTTTAACAGTACGCCTCAAGAGTTAACTGCGTACCGCGAACCATCAAAGCCTGTTAGCAACTCGCCCTTCCTTATCGCACTACCCAATATATGAAGGGGGGACAAACAATATGCAGACTAGCTTGACAACCTTTCAATTAAAACTTGTGCTGCAGCATATTCTTTTGTGTGTGTAATGGATACATGAACGTAGTCTTCTTTTGTTTTCTCACTTTTGATGAGGGGTTTTCCGTTCGCATCTTTTTGTATCTCGATGTCGTGAAAGCTTATATACTGACCAATTCCCGTACCGTATGCTTTTGCGAATGCTTCTTTCGCCGCAAAACGCCCTGCCAGAAACTCCAGCTGTCTCTTTTCACTTAGTGTGTGAAAGACTTCCTGTTCACGTAAAGTCAAAATTCGTTCTGGTAAACGGGGCTGCCTGCTAAGAACTCGTGACAGCCGGCCGATCTCTACAATATCCATACCGATTCCTTTAATCATGAGGTACCTCCTATGATACTCGTACTAATTTGGATGTTCGCTTCATAAACGTGTTACTATAAACTTACCATTATCTAGTCAAAAGGGGTTTGTTATGTTTATTCGAACGGAGAGCTTTCAACAATTTATTAGATCGTATCCAATCGTAACAGCGATCCTTGCTTTGCAAATCGGCCTATGGCTTTTATTTGCGATCCCTATTCCAATGATCCAGCTTGGGCAGGACCATCTCGTTGGTTTTAATTATGGTGTTGCAGCAGGAGAATGGTGGCGGCTTTTAACGCCTATTTTTCTTCACGGAAGTCTGACACATATTCTGTTCAATTCCATGTCGCTCTTCCTATTCGCTCCAGCACTTGAGTATTTGCTTGGAAAGGTTCGATTTCTTGTGATTTATCTGGGTGCTGGATTCATTGGCAATCTCGGAACCTATTGGGTGGAGCCTTTAGAGTACGTACATGTCGGGGCTTCTGGTGCGATATTTGGTTTATTTGGCGTCTATCTTTATCTTGTCCTATTTAAACCGCATATGATGGACCGTGGTAATTCTCAGGTGATCTTAACGATTCTCGGCGTCTCTGTTATTATGACGTTCGTCAACTCGAACATCAACATCATGGCCCACTTATTTGGATTGATAGGCGGCATGATCCTAGCACCGATCACTCTATTCTTCCATTCAAAAAAACGACGCTATTAAGCTCATAAAAAATGTCGATCACTCCGTTTAACGGGAGCTGATCGACATTTTTTGTTTAAGTTGATTGATTCGTTTCATAGGAATACCAATCGCATACACGTTCAGCATCTTCCTCTTCAAGGTGATGCACACCAAAGGAATCAAGCAAGGCAGAGGACTTCACAAAGGTGTGAATACTTGCCACCCGCCCTTTCTTTTGAAAATAAGATTGGGTCATCGTATAGTTTTGCATTCGTTTTCTTAAAACAATTCCGGTGGTCTTGCCGATACCTCTTGTCGTTAATTGAATCAGTTGATCTTTGATCACATATCCTGATTGTTTATAGGCTAAATACCCAAAAAACAAGGCAAATGGTAATGGAATCAGCGCCAAATATCCCCATGGTGGAAAACGTACAGAAAGGATTATACCTACAAGTAATGGAACAAATCCGTAAGATATCAGATAACGTTTTAGTGAACGCTTCGGCACTTTTTTCAATTCACTTTCTGGTGCCAGCTGATATTGATCTGTAAATTGCGTTAACAATTCATTGATTTTTTTCTTCCGTATGAGTGGAAATAAGACAGAAGAAGTCTCTTTTTCTGTAATGGAACCTCCTGCGCTGACAAGCATGACCGTCGCAAAACCAAATGGTTCACGCAGAATATTTTCCTTGATTTTCACTGCTTGAATTCTCGCAAGCGGAATGGTCATTTGATGCCTTTCGATGAGTCCTCTTGTGATGATGATGTCTTTCCCTTTTCGTTTTGCGTTAAAATTCGCATATTGAAGGGCTGTTACCCCAACACTAAGAATCCACGCAATCAATACGGCAATAAATATGAGAATCGCATAAATCTCAACACTCGCATGACTTAAAAAAGAAAACCGTTTGAGGAATCCGTCCAAAGGCAAAATTTCATCTATTTGTGTGTAAATGGCGAGACACCCAGAAATAATGACGCCGATTCCGCTTGAAGTGGTCGCAGCCAAAAGCAGCTCTGGTATACCCATTCGGTAGGAAACACTGATTTCTTTTTCTACAGGCTGTTGCGCTGTCAGAGGATCAGGGAGATCTAAATTTTCATCATTCATTTCTTCTTGTTGCAAGCTTTTCTTCCGGTTGAAAATCGATTGCTTTAATTGCTCAGCTTCTGCTTTTGTAATGGCCGTCAGGCTCACTTCAGGTCCATCCGTCCCGCCTGCCGTTTCGATTTGCACCCGAACCAAACCGAAAATCCGCTGGAAGATGCCTTCACTTGTATTCACCGTTTGAATTCGTTCTAATGAGATATACTTTTTCTTTTTGGTGATGACACCTGATTCTACTCGAAATTCATCGTCTTCCATTCGGTAGGTGAATCGTCTCCATGCTAAAACGGTTGAAACAGCTTTCCATAAAAGAAGCACCCCAAGAATGATGAACGCATAAAAACGAATACTTGAATTCGAGTTCACAAAAATAAGCACGAAAAAAGGGATAATGAAGTTTTTGATCATGGATACGGCATCTGATATAAAATCAATGAACATCGAGATTGGATGTACACGTTTTGGTTCAGACATCATCTTCCGTCACCCTTGCTAATCGAGATATGTAATCGCGAAGCTCATCTGCCTCTTCTAATTCCAGTGCCGGAATATCATGCACTGTCGCAGCAGTAGAAATTTGAACAGATGCCAACCGGTAGCGCCTTAAAAGCGGCCCTTGGGATGTATCCACATGCTGAACACGTACCATTGGCACAATGACACGTGTGACACGTATCAGTCCGTGCTGTATTTCAATTTCGTTCTCAAATACTTCGTAGCGCCAGATGTGATGACGGATTTTCGGTATGAGCCAGATTCCGAAGATGACCTGTAAAATCCATAAACCGATGAGGATGGCTCCAATCCAATATGGCCATTGAAAATAATAACTAGCTACAAATACCCCAATGATGATGAATAAGAAAATCAATGAGATAATTCCATTTTGAAGACGCCATACTTTTAATCCATTTAAGCTGATTTGACGTTGCGGCTGTTTTCTCACATTCTTCCCCCATTCTCTTACTTTTCTATCAATATATTACGAAAGAAAGCCTAAAAAGTTTCATTAGGCCTGTTAAAAAAAGCGAACCCTGCAAAGGATTCGCTTTTGAATTAGTTGTTATAAGATTTCTTTTGACGACGATCGTTAGAAGAACGATTGCGGTCATTTGAAGAACGCTTTTTATCACCATAAGATGAACGAGTGCTCTTACCTTTTCCACGGTAGCCTCCGCCACCGCCGCCGTCTCTACGTTTAGAAGAGCTGCGGTTGTTACGATTGCGTTTTGAAATCATTGGTGCTTCATCTGTCAAACGAACAGGCGTTGCATCCGGCTCTTTTGTCATCATTTTGATAGCAGCCGCAACCACTGTGACAGAGTCATGATCTTCTAACAATTCAGCTGCTGCTGTCATGTAGAAGTTCAAGTTGTTTTCACTAATGATTGTGCGTAGACGGTCAACTGTGACTTGTTGTTGTCCTTCAATTGCCTCGTCTAGAGTTGGTTCTTTCATACGATCCATTTTACGCTTAGTCGTTTGCTCAATCGCACGAAGCATATCTTTTTCACGTGGTGTAATGAATGTCATCGCCATACCTGTACGTCCAGCACGGCCTGTACGTCCAATACGGTGTACATAGCTTTCTGGATCTTGTGGTACGTCGAAGTTATACACGTGTGTAACACCTGAAATATCAAGTCCACGTGCTGCAACGTCTGTTGCTACAAGCACATCGATTGAACCTTCTTTGAATTTACGAAGCGCAACCATACGTTTCGCCTGAGTCAAGTCACCATGAATTCCTTCAGCTGTATAACCTCTAAGGTTTAATGCTTCAGTCAATTCGTCAACACGACGTTTCGTACGGCCGAAAACAATTGAAAGCTCTGGTGATTGAATGTCAAGAAGACGAGTCAATGTATCGAACTTCTTACGCTCGTGAATATCCAAGTAGAACTGCTGGATGTTAGATACAGTCATTTCTTTCGCTTTTACTTTTACATGTTCTGGGTTTGTCATGAAACGCTCTGCAATACGCTTAATTGGTGCAGGCATTGTCGCAGAGAATAAAAGTGTTTGGTGTTCACTTGGTACATTTGAAAGGATCGCTTCAATGTCTTCGATGAAACCCATGTTAAGCATTTCGTCTGCTTCATCAAGCACGACTGTTTCAACATTTTGAAGACGCATTGTGCGACGATTAATGTGATCAAGTAAACGTCCTGGAGTTCCTACAATGATATGAGGATTTTTCTTGAGCGAACGGATTTGACGGCCGATATCTTGTCCACCGTAAATTGGAAGTACACGTGCACGCTTGTCTTGGCCGATTTTGTATAGCTCTTCAGATACTTGAATCGCTAATTCTCTTGTTGGCGCAATGATAATCGCTTGGATGTTAGGAGACGCTGGATCGATTTTTTCTACAAGAGGAATACCAAATGCTGCAGTTTTTCCTGTTCCTGTTTGTGCTTGTCCGATGACATCTTTATTCTGAAGACCGAGAGGAATTGTTTCTGCTTGAATCGGTGTTGCTTCTTCAAATCCCATGCGGTTAATAGCTTTCATGAGACTTTCGCTTAATTGAAAATCTTGAAACGTTATAGTCAATTTATTCAAACTCCTTCTAATTGCTGTTTCAGTAATCTCGTGAATGATCATTAAAAACTGCCCTTTGTATGAAAGGACAGGTCCATTATATACAAAGCCCGAATTACCCTACATTATATCTTACCATTACACTATTTGTTTTTCAACAAGACAGAAATGGATATATCTACTGCTCGACAATGACCGATTCACCTTCACTTTGATCTCCGTCCATCCATTTCCACTTTTCAAACAGTTGAATTTTTCCGTTATCCAGCTGCTTAGGAGTGGAATGACATGAACCGCTTCTCATGCTGCCATCCTTACTTACATGGTGATATCTAAAATGAAGTGCTCCGTCTTTATTCACAGTTCCCACAAGCACGCCAGATTGAATACTGCCGCCTTGATATGTGCCCGTTAAAATATTCCCGTCCTGACGATATTGAAAAATGGTTCCTTCCGATACTTCCCCATTGCTCGAATTAGACTGCGGGATAAAGGTTTTTCCGTCATATTGAAACAACCGAATCGACCACCTTTTCTTACCTATTGTAACATAGGCCTGTCACTCATTCGACAAAAATGATGCAAATTTTAACAAGTGGGATTCAATTTATATTAGTTTAGCCACATTTTAGCTTTTCTATAGATTAAATTGTTTTTTTTAGAAATTGTTCGACTTTCTCAAACAATTGCTGTGCACAAGGCTCATGACAAACGTGATGTTTACAATCAGGTAAATAGAACATTTCTTTCTGACGGGACGGGATTTTATGATAAATGAATTCTGCACTAGAAGCGGGGACGATCCCATCACTTTCACCTTGAACGATCAAGACAGGTAGATGAAGCTTTTCAAGAGAACCTTTCGTTTGCTTCACCAATTTCATAAATTCTACAGCAGCTGATAGCGGTGTACTCGTCAGCTTATGACGATATCGATCATACAATGGGTTCGTATCAATCAAACCAGACAAGGATTCCTTCACCATCTGCCTTGTGTCTTGAATCATTTGTTTTGGGTTTACATATTTAGCAGCAGCACTTAACAGAACAAGACGGGCCACTGGATACTTCGCTGCTAAATATGAGGCAATCATCCCGCCCATAGAAAAGCCGACCAAATAAATGGTGTCACATGTTCGGTAAAGGGATAAGAGTTCTAATTCAGCGGTGGCAATCCACTCCTGATAGAGAATGCCTTTGAGCTGAAGTTCCTCCCCATGCCCCGGAAGCGTGACAGATTGTACCGTCCAATCTGTCGTCTGCTTTAAATATTCCGCAAGCGGCTCTACTTCATACGGGGCACCAGTAAAACCGTGTATACATAGACAGCCAATCACCCTGTCACCTTCTTTGCCGATCTGATTTATAGTGCAGTAATAACGTCTTCCAATCTCATGCCACGGGAAGCTTTGACCAGAACGACATCGTCAGGTCCTGCCACATCCGTTAGTTTTTTCTTCAGTTCTTCTTTGTCCATATAAGAAGACACGCGGTCGTCTCCAAATGCTTTCTTTGCTCCTTCAGCAATGAATGCGCCAAGACGGCCAAACGTTAAAACATGATCAATAAACTCAGGCTTGATGTACTCCCCTACTTCAAAATGATAGGTCTCTTCTTCACTGCCCATCTCCAGCATATCTCCGAGAACGAGTATGCGGTTAGCAAAGCCATCCATATCTCCTACAAGATCAATCGCTGCTTTCATCGACGTAGGACTCGCATTATACGCATCGTTGATAACCGTGATGCCCTTATCTGTTTTAAACAGTTCTAAACGCATGCCTGTCAATTTCGTTTGCATCAGCCCTTGGGCAATTTGTCTTTCATTCAGACCGAAATGCTGGCCGATTGCAATAGCTGCAAGAGCATTCTTTACATTGTGTTTCCCTAATACAGGAATGAGAAACCCTTGAGCATATCCCTCCACTTGAAATTCAGTGCCTTCAGCGAGTTGGTGAATGTGAATCACCTTGATATCACAGTCCTCTGATTCTCCAAACGTTTTTACGCTGCGTGCCAGGGCATTTGCTCTTTGGCGGAGTAAAGGCTCGTCTCCTAAATAATAAAAAGTCCCATCCTCTTTTAACCCTTTTGTGATCTCACATTTTGCATCTGCAATAGCTTCTCTTGATCCTAAATCCTGCATATGAGATTCTCCAATATTCGTGATGACAGCTGCATCAGGTTCAGCGAGTTTAGATAAAAATTCGATTTCCCCTTTTGCACTCATGCCCATCTCTAGTACAGCAATCTCGGTTCCTTCTGGCATCGCAAGGATGGTCAGTGGAAGTCCAATGTGATTATTAAAGTTGCCATCTGTTTTGTGGACTCTGTATGTCGTTTGTAGGACAGAATGGATCATATCTTTCGTCGTTGTTTTGCCATTACTTCCAGTAATACCGACAACTCGAGGGTTTTCCTCTTTTAAGTATGATTTTGCAAGCTGTTGGAGTGCTGTCAAAGTATCCTCTACAAGTATGACAGGTACACCGAACGGTGGATTCGCTTCTGTTTGATTCCAAAGAACCGCTGCCGCTCCAAGCTCCACTGCTTTTGAAGCAAAAGTGTGACCGTTAAAATGTTCCCCAATAAGCGGGATAAATAGTGCGCCTTTTGATACTTTTCGTGTATCTGTTGTCACTCCGTGTATCTGTTCTTCGCCAAAAGCTTCATTCGATAATGTGCCACCAGCCATTTGGGCGACTTGTTTCACTGTACGTTTGATCATGTTTTTTCGCCTCTCTTTCTCATTTCACGTTTGAAGGAAAAGAGACACTACCTGTAGGATAGTGTCTGCTTGCTTCTTACATTAAAAAGTGGTTTTAATGGTTTGTTTTTCTTGATGGCGTTCAATTGCAAGTGACACCAGCTTCTCAATCAGCTCAGGATACTCTACACCAGTATGTTTCCAAAGCAGCGGGAACATACTAAAAGGTGTGAATCCTGGCATTGTATTCACTTCATTGATCAGCACTTCGCCTTCTTCTGTTAGGAAGAAATCTGCACGTACGAGGCCAGATCCATCAATGGCTTTAAAAGCCTTAATCGCCATATCGTGAATCGTCTTGTACTCTTCCTCTGTCACACTCGCAGGAATGATCAAATCTGTATCGCCATCTTCATATTTTGCTTTGTAGTCATAAAAATCTGTTTTAGGTGCAATTTCACCAACGACTGAGCATTTCGGCTCGTCATTTCCTAATACACCAATTTCAATTTCTCGTCCTACAACGCCTTCTTCCACAACAACACGACGATCATATTGGAAAGCCAAATCAAATGCTGTTTGCAGCTCTTCTTTGCTGCGGCATTTACTAATTCCGACACTTGATCCCATGTTGGCAGGTTTCACAAAACAAGGATACCCGAGAACTGCTTCTACCTGTTCTAGACTGTCTGATATGGCTTTCTCATAATCCTTTTTATTGAAGGAAAGATGCTTTGCCTGCGCAAGCCCAGCTTGAGCAAACACATCTTTCATCATGACTTTATCCATACCCGCAGCAGACGCGAGAACGCCGTTACCGACATACGGGATATTCATTAGTTCAAGTAACCCTTGCATGGTCCCATCTTCACCATTTGGCCCATGTAGCAATGGAAAGACAACATCAATCTTTTCATCAGCTGATGCAGGCTGTGGAAACATGCTTTCATTTAAAGAAGTTGGTAAAAACGTCTTTGCATTTTGTTCAAATTGAAGCATTTTGACGTTTGATACTTGTTCAGTGAGTTTTTCTCCTCTTAGCCATTCGCCCTCTTCTGTAATATAAATTGGATGTATATCGAACTTCTCAGTGTTAAGTGCTTTCGTAACTGCAAGGGCTGTTTGCAGTGATACATTATGTTCGGCTGACTTTCCGCCGTAAACCAATCCTAAACTTATTTTCAATGGATACTCCCCCCACTAAAATTCATCTTTACTATCTTATCACTTTCAAGCAAAAATGCTCTAATTAATTTTTGTTGTTACGGAATTGAAATGATTTGTAAAGGTTGTAAGCGCCCCCCGAGCATTTGTATGTCATTCGCCTTTATTTTATATTAAAATGACATTGAAAAGGAGTTGTGACAAATTGAAAAAAATTACAAGCACTGAACAATTCAACGAAATCATTCAATCAGACAAAGAGGTCATCGTTAAATTCTTTGCGACATGGTGCCCTGATTGCACTAGAATGGACATGTTCATTCCAGACATCTTAGAGGCTTATGCTCAGAATGAATGGTTTGAAATAAACAAAGACGACTTTCCTGAGTTAGCGGAAACGTATCAGGTCATGGGAATTCCTAGCCTGTTAATTTTCAAAAATGGCGAAAAAACAGGTCATTTACACAGTGCCAACGCTAAATCACCTGAAGAAGTAACAGAGTTTCTTCAAGAACACGTTTCATAACTCATTTGAATGGAGACATCAGCCAACTCATGCTGGTGTCTTTTTTTATATCCTTTTAAATCAAATCTCTTCATAAGACGAGATGTGCGGCTAAAATGTTTCAACATCGACAGGAATGTTTGATCTGATTTCATGACAAGGTTTGACAGCGGATTATTTCCTGGGAAAGAATTCATCGTCGATATGGATGGGAATATGTCGGTTACGTGAATTTTCTGAATTGAATCTTTACTTATGACATTCTGCTTTGTATAATGGAGATGCTAATTGAAAATGATTATCAATTTCATCTGTGTGAAATCTTATAGAGTCCATTCTACCAAAGGAGCGTTGAGTTACATGTCTAAGAAGAAAATCAAAACGTATCAGCAATTGATTGAAGAAAACAAGGAAGCGATCATGCGAGACCCTAAGATGATGGAAAGTATATACGCAACCATCGACAAAAAGCACCAGAAGCAGCTTGCCGCTGCTGGACGTGAATCATAAACACAAGAAGAGCAGTCAAACAGATGGCTGCTTTTTTATTTGCCTGAAGAAAAGAAAAAGCCGATAAAATCTATTCTTCGATTTTATCGGCTTTTGTTTTAATGTGATTTCGCTACACGGTCTTGCTTCATTCCTAAATAGATGAGCATATATGTTAGATAACCCATTGTCATCGTTAAACCACCGAAGAAGAATTGTGAAAACACGGGTTCTTCAAATGTCGTAACGGCAGCAAGAACGATCCAGCTCGCATATAAATAGACCATGAACCATTTCATGTTTCTTTTAAGTGTATACAGAAAGAAAAGACCCGCTAATGAAAAGATCCCTAGCGCTAGTCTGAAATAAACAAGATGATCAAACTGGAAGGCAAAAGACACAAACGAAAACGACAACAGCAGCAAAATAGGTAAAGCCGTAATAAAATTTTTCACGATAGTGCCACCTCCATGACTCTGTCTTATTATAAGACAAAATCAGCCGGTTATCGTGAAATACAGACTCGTTTTCACAAAGATGTCACGAATTTTTCTTGTTATTTGACACAATTTTTACACATTTACATCACGCTTCCAAAAAAGGAGCCAAGCAGCACCAACAAAGAAAACGAAATGCGCCCCTACAATGAATAGCGAAAAAAGAGGGCTCATGCCCTGAAAGAGCGGCGGACCTTGAAAACTGTATTGTGTGAAGTCCGTATTAGCGAAAAGTAGAATTTTCCCCCACTGATTTTCTAACAGAGACATGATCGACACTAGTGATTTCGCCGCGTATAAGACGAAAAATGAAGTCACAAGTGCAATCAGACTGTTTCTAAACAAACTTGAGCACAGAAAAGCAAAGCTTGCCATCATGACTACTTCCACCCACTGTGATCCAATCACAGCAAATGTGTGCAGAAATAACCGCCCAGTGCTTTCATCAAAATCAGTACCAAAGAAAATAAGGCCAAAAAGAAAAGCGAACACATAATAAAAAACAAACAGGTAAAGGACCATCAGCACAAGAGTGATATATTTTGACAAGAAAATATGAAGCCTTGTCTTCGGCCTGATCAACAAGAACTTGATGGTTCTTTTTTGAAACTCTGTTGAGATCAATGTGGCGCCAATCACGACAGCGAACACTTGTAAAATAAACACAACATTCGTGGAATAAGCAAAATAGTTCGCGACTGTATCTTGCCCGCCAAGCCCGGAAATGACTCGCTTCAATGCTAGAGCCATCGTCAATTGAAAGACAACAATCAGTCCAAGTGCAATGAATGTGATCTTTTGTCTCGTGATTTTTTTATGTTCATTCTTGATGAGTTGAAGCATCTGCCGTCCCGCCTTCCGTCCATTTCATAAAGGCCTCTTCAATTGATTGTTTTTGAGGCGTCATTTCAAGTACATCAAATTCTGCTAAGACAAGCTGTTTATTCAGCTCCGGCACACGGTCTTTTTTCAGTTGAACCAGCACATGCTGATCCCTTTGTTCATATGTATATCCTTGCGTATCTAGCCATGAAACTGCCTTTTCTACCGGCTGAATATTCATCAGCACCTGCTCTTTCCCTTCCATGTCGCGAAGGTTTGTATTGGCTTTGATCTGTCCTTTTTGGATGATGATCATGCGGTCACACAACTCTTCTACTTTATGCAAAAGATGTGTAGCAAATAACACAGAGACACCTTCTTCTTGTACAAGCATTTGCAAGTGCTCTCGAAACTCCTTCATTCCTGCGGGATCAAGCCCATTTGTTGGTTCATCTAAAATGAGCAGATTGGGCTTATGCAAAATGGCTTGTGCAATCCCGAGCCTTTGTTTCATCCCTAGTGAATACGTTTTGACCTTCTGGTGAATGGCGTGCTCCAGACGAACTCTTTTTACCACTTCAAAAATGCGCTCTTCTGAAACTCCATCATGCATAGATGCATACAGCTCAAGGTTTTCAAAACCTGTTAAATATGAATAAAATTCCGGATTTTCTATGATCGCTCCAACAGATGACATCGCCTTTAGATGATCATCATCTTGAGAATATCCATTAATGATGATCCGGCCGTTGTTTTTTTTCATCAAGCCAACAATCAATCGAATCAAGGTCGTTTTTCCAGACCCATTTGGTCCAAGTAAACCGACAATCTCCCCTTGCCTAATGTCCATCGAAATATGTTGCAAAATTTGATGCCGGCCAATTTGTTTATCGACGTTCTCTATGTGTAGAACAGCAGACTGCAAAGTGGTTCCTCCTTCTGATGTAAAACCTATGGCGGCAGTTACGGCCGCTCATCCTGTAAAAAGTATATCACGCTAGACAAGCCGTTCCACGAAAAAAAGGGCTGATCCAGTCAGCCCTTTTTGTTGTTACAGTGATAAATTAGGTGTTGGTGCTTCCTTCTCATGTTTCTTCTCGGTTTCAGAAACAATCACCGCACATGCTGCGTCACCTGTAATATTGACCACGGTTCTTGCCATGTCTAATAAGCGGTCTATGCCAAGGATCAGCGCAATGCCCTCAACAGGAAGATTCACGGAATTTAAAACCATGGCTAGCATGATGAGCCCTACCCCTGGGACACCTGCTGTGCCAATACTTGCTAGTACTGCCGTTAAGACAACTGTCAGCATTTGAACAAGGGTCAATTCAACTCCATACACTTGTGCGATAAAAATAGTCGCAACCCCTTGCATGATCGCTGTACCATCCATATTAATGGTCGCACCTAGCGGCTGCACAAAGCTTGAAATAGGTTCTGGCACCTTCAAACGCTTTTGAGCTGTTTCCATTGATACTGGTAGTACTGCGTTACTGCTTGATGTACTAAATGCCACAACCATCGCTGGAGAAAATCCTTTGAAGAATGCCATTGGATTTCGTTTAGCTAATAGGGCAACGGTTGACCCATAGGTCAGGAAGAAATGCAAGATCAGCGCAATTAAGACGACTGAGAAGTAAAGTCCCATCGCTTTCATGGCATCGAGCCCCTGACTGCCAATTGCCGTTGCGATCAAACCGAATGTCCCGTACGGTGCGAATTTCATCACAACACCGACAAGATACATCATTAATTCATTTCCTTGTTCAAACAGCTTCAGCAAACCTTCTGTTTTTTTACCGAGCAAGGCAATGCCAAGACCTAAAAATACACAGAAGACGATAATTTGAAGCATATTTCCTTCAACTAGAGATTGGACTGGATTGGTTGGAATAATATTGAGTAGTGTATCTGCCATTGATGGGGCTTCCTCAGCGGAATATTCTGCCGCTTTCGTATCAAAATTGCCAAATGCGCCTGGCTTAATAAGTAAGGCCAATGAAATGCCAATAATGATGGCAAAAGTTGTAGTGAGTAGAAAGTAAGTAATGGTTTTTACGCCGATTCTGCCAAGTTTTTTCGGATCGCCAAGGCCTGCTACACCAAGTGTGATCGAAAAGAAGACAATCGGTACAACTAACATTTTAATCAGGTTTAAGAAGATTTGACCTAGAGGTGTAAATAGATAAGGGTCTAACACTTTGAATACATTTGGAGCAAAAATGTTGAGCAGTAGTCCTGTGATTGCACCTACAATTAAAGCAATAATAATTTTCGTCGCAAGCTTCAATAAAATCTCCCCTTCCTCGTCAAAAAGGCCCACGAGAGAGTCTTCTCGTGGGCCTGCGTGTCCATACGTGTACCACTGTCTACTCTCTTCACGCTGATGAGGTTAGCTGACGGGTTAGGACGAAGAGATGTCCTTTTTTCTTAAATAAGAAAAATTCACCCCAAAAACTTGGGTCCCCCATTCCTTTAGAAGGATTAAGCGTGTGGTAATATGATATTTTCATACTATTTATACCTTATTTTTAGAAAATTGTAAACAGGTTCATATGAACTTTTTAATTACTTTCTTCCTTATTCGTGACCTCCAAGATATCTAAGATAAACACAAAGATTGGGATGCCGATAATCAGTCCCCAAATGCCAATATAGTGTTCAGAAAAGATCAGGACAATAAACGTGAAGAAAATAGGGAGCTCTGTTTTAGCTGACATGAGCTTCGGATTTAAGAAGTAGGCTTCAATGGCATGGATGATCACGATCACCAGCACAATATATAGGACGTACATTCCGCCTCCAAGTGTATACGCAATGATGCTGAGTGGAACGAGGGAGATGACCACACCCGCTACCGGAATTAAACCTAACAAGAAGACCATGACCGCTAATCCAAATAATTGCGGAAAGCCCATAATGCCAAGCGCAATTGTCGTTAAGACACAGTTAACTGTTGCAATGATGAACTGTGCTTCAAGTACCTTACCAAATGTTCTGGAAAACTTACGTCCAAAGAAGGCAATTTCATGATAGAACACGGAGATTTTACTCGTTTTGAACTTATTCATGAATTGAATGAGGCGTTCCTTTTCGAACAGGAAGAACATGCTTAATATTAAGGACATAATGACCTGGATACTGAACGTGCTGAAATCTGTTAAGTATGTATAGAGGAAATTAAACCCTTTCTCGAAGAAAGAAGATATTTTGAAATCTCCGAACACATTGGTGACGACGTCAAAGAAGGGTAAATCTTGTGGATGATCTGCAATCTTTTTCCCTAAATGAAATAACTGTTCCACCTGTTTAGCAATGATGGGCACAAACACAAAGCCGCCAAACGTCAATCCACCAGCTAGAAGGATGTACAAAATGGTGATGACTGATTTCTGTCCTATTTTCAGGAAGCGATTTAAAAAGCCTCTTATGACCTCTTCTAACCGGTTCATTAAAAAAGTGAAAATGAAGGTCAGGAGGATTAAATTCATCATTCCTCTTAATAGATATAATGCTGTGGCTAATACTACAAATACTGAAAACCTCTTGACACCAGGTTTTTCGAACAATTTAAAAAATGCCGCCATACGTTACACACCTGCCAGGACTAAAGTCTATTTTTCGTTGGATCTCATATTCATTATATCGGATCTTTCTGTAAATTATATAACAAAAGGTCAATGAGGTCTTACGATTCGTCCTAAATTAATCAAGCTTTTATGTTTTTTCTTTTTTTACACAAGAAAAAACCGAACCCCATGTAGAACATAAGGTTTCGGTTTTTGGTTGTTTTTATACTAAACAGCCTGCTTGATATTTCGCATTTCCTGTAGCGCTGTTTTACTCTTCGCTTCGTCAAATTCCCCTTCACTTTTCGCTACAACAATTGTAGCAATTCCATTTCCAATCAGGTTCGTAATCGCTCTTCCTTCACTCATGAAACGGTCGACCCCTAATAGCAGTGCAAGACCTTCTAGCGGGATAACCTGAAGTGCAGCAAGTGTAGAAGCCAGCACGATAAATCCGCTTCCTGTGACTCCAGCTGCTCCCTTTGATGTGAGCATCAGAACAAGGATAATCGTGATCTGCTGTCCGATGGATAGATCCACCCCAAACACTTGCGCTAAGAAGACCACGGCCATGGACAAGTAGATTGAGGTTCCATCTAAGTTAAAAGAATAGCCTGTCGGAATGACAAGTCCAACGACCGACTTAGAGCACCCGTAGCGTTCCATTTTATCCATCATTCTTGGCAAGACAGATTCTGAAGAACTTGTGCCAAGAACAATTAAAATTTCATCTTTGATAAAACGGAGGTAACCGAGCAGGCTGAAGCCATACATTTTACAAATGATGTTCAGCACGACGAAAATAAACAGGAACATCGTCATATAAACGGAAAGCATCAGACTAGCCAGTGGTTTAATTGAAGCTAAACCGAAGTGTCCGATTGTATAAGCCATTGCTCCAAATGCCCCTAATGGCGCGGCACGCATGATGTAACCAATGATTTTAAAGAAGACAAGCGACAGTTTATCAAGCCATTCGATGATGCCTTTCCCCTTCTCGCCAAGTGCAGCGAGCGCAACACCGAATAAAATAGAGAAGAATAAGACCTGTAAAATATCTCCCTTTGCAAAGGCATCTACCATGTTAGATGGCACAATGTGTGTGACAAACTCCATCCAGTCGATACCCTGTCCCCCATTTTGGGTATATTGCGAGACATCCCCTTTTTCAAGCTTACTATAGTCAAGACCCGCTCCCGGCTTCATGATATTGACCACAAACAGTCCGATGACAAGCGCAAGCGTCGTCACAACTTCAAAATAGATAAAAGCTTTTCCCCCAACTTTTCCAACCTTTTTCATGTCCCCCATCTTGGCAATTCCAAGAACAATGGTTAAGAAAATAATGGGTGCAATGACCATTTTCACTGCATTAATAAATGTGTCACCAAGCGGCTTCATTTCTTTCCCGACGTTTGGCCAAACCATCCCAACAATGATCCCGATAATGACAGCTGCAATGACCTGAAATGTCAGGTTCTTCAATAGCCTCTTCATAAAAAAATCAACTCCCTCACCCTTTGATGTAAACGCTTAACTGCTATCTGTAGGTAAATGATAGCGATTTCATCAAAGGCTGTGAAGCTTATGGACATATCGTACATTTTGGTCTTTTTGGTCTCTTAGTCAGAATGTACGATATATTTATTCACAGGGCGTCCGACCCCGCCATATTGCATATCTAATTTCAGCTCGCCTTCTTTTACAAGGAAGTCTAAATAACGGCGTGCCGTGACACGTGCAATCCCAAGTGCATTGGCGACTTCCTCTGCAGACTGCGCTCCTTCTTGCAGACGCATATAGGCTTTAATTTCATTCATCGTATGCACATTCAGCCCCTTAGGAAGCCATGTCTCTTCCTGCTTAACCGCAGGCTTTCGTATGATATCATCGAGCATTTCTTGAGAAAATTCTGCTGCGGTACGAATTTTTGATTTGAACGCTTTATAGCTTTCAAGAGATTCTTTCATCCGTTCAAACTTAAATGGCTTAATAATATAATCTCGGGCACCATTTTGAAGCATGGTGCCGATCGTCTCTTTGTCCTTTGCTGCCGAAATAACAATCACATCCACCTGCATCTTTTGCTTTCTGATGTCTTGCAGTGTTTTGACGCCATCTTTTTTAGGCATATACACATCGAGCACCACAAGATCTGGACGAATGTCTTTGATCAGCTGGATGCCCTGCTCGCCATTTCCTGCTACAGCCGCAACTTGAAAGCCAGGGACACTCTTAATGAACTCTTTATTGACTTCTTGCACCATCGGGTCATCTTCAATTAATAGCACCTTAATCTGGGTCATCTGTCTCTCTCCTCTATTGTCATTGGGAATTCGATTGAGAAGGTGGTACCAATGCCGATGCTTGATGTGACTTCTACATTTCCCATCCCTTTGTCGATAATCGTTTTTACAATATACAGTCCGTAGCCTGTTCCGCCTTCTTTACCGTGAGTAAAGCCTTTGTCGAAAATATGAGGAATCATGTCCTCTTCTATTCCAGATCCATAATCTTCAATTAAGATCGCGAGGACATCCTCTGTTTGATCAATACTAATAGAAATGAGTTTTGTGTCTCTTTCTACAGTATCATACGCGGCAAAGGCGTTCTCGATCAGGTTGCCAAGTAGCTTCGTCATATCATGCTGATCCAGCCGCTCTGGGAAATCGCGCAGACTGCTATTTTCATCTACTTCAACCTTTATGCCTAGCTCCTTGCCCCTTCTTATCTTGCTCATCAATAAACCTGCCACTGCGTCATGCTGTATCACACGGTGGAGAAAGTCCGTCACATGCTCCTGCTCTTCGGTCGTTTGAAACGCTAAATCGAGTGCTTGATCGGCTTTCCCCAGCTGAATTAATCCCGCAATTGTATGAAGCTTATTCATATGTTCATGATTTTGCACCCGTAGGCCATCAACGAAGTTCTTCACCCCGGTTAATTCCTCCGCCAATTTGGCCGCCTCTGTCCGGTCCTGAAAAATCGCAACCGCTCCGATGATTTTCTTTTTCATCACAATCGGAATTCGGCTGCTCATGATCCGCTTTCCGCTCATATGAATTTCTTCATTGTAGACGGGTTCTGCGCGGTCAATGATTTCTGGAAGCCTTGTATCTGACAGCACATCCCAAATATTTCGGCCCACTACATCACCTGTCACGCTGAAAATTTGCTTTGCTTTTTCATTAAAAATGGTGATCATGTGCTGGTTATCAATGGCAATGACCCCTTCATTAATGGAGTGAAAGGTAGCGGTGCGCTCCTCTAGCATTCTGACAATCTCATGCGGCTCCAGCTTAAACATTTGCTGTTTAATATGACGGGCGAGCAAAAATGAACCGACAAGCCCGAAGCTGAGCGTCAGCAAAAGGATCATGAGGATATCCTGCTTCATTTCTCCTAATATATCTGCCATACTCGGCAATGTTCTTCCGACTAGTACAACCCCTGTTTGGTTAAATTTTTCATCCTTTACTGGATAAAAGGCTCTAATGGCTGTGCCAAGCTCTCCCTGTGCTTCTGAGAAATAGATATGCTCTGCAAAGGCAGGTTCTTCATCTGTCCCCTCAGAGCGCTGGCCAATCCTTGTTTTTACTGGATGTGTCAATCGCACGTGATCCATATCCATGACAACAATGTAGTCAGCATCTTGGATAATCCGAATCTCTTCAATGGCATGCTGTAACCGAGCACGCTCCTTTGTCTGATCATCCAATGCCTGCTTTACCTCATTCATCTCAGCTACTGTTCTTGCCGTGTTCATGAGCCTTTTTCGAAGTTCTCGTTCCTCTGTTTGCTGAATTCCCCCGACCAGAACAATTCCTCCGATTAAAAGGGCAAAAATGACAACGAAATATGTGAGGATGGTGAGCTTCCATCTAATAGATAATTGTTGTAATTTCAGTCGATTTCTCATCATTTTTTCACCTGTATCTTTACGAATTCTTCCTCTGTCAAGTATCCTTGACATAAGGGGGATCTGACGCATGAAGAATTTACTCGCCTATACGCTATTGCTCATCATCGGTTTTGTAACCGCTTTATACTTTGGTTTTTATCATATGATGCCTAAATCAGCGACGATCTTCGACGATGAACAGACTGGGCTGAAGGATCAGCTTGTGTTCAAATTCAGCCATGTTGTCGCAGATAATACCCCAAAAGGGCTGGCTGCAAAGAAATTTGCTGAACTTGTTCACGAAAAATCCGACGGCAGGATCAGCATTCAAATCTTTTCAAACGGGAGTCTTTATTCTGATATCGAAGAAATTAATGCACTAAAAGAGAATCAAGTTCAATTTATTGCTCCGTCTACGTCAAAGCTCGGCATGCTATCTCCTGAATGGCTGGCACTTGATCTGCCCTTTGCCTTTTCTAACTACGATGCTGTCCAAGAAGGGTTACATGGTGCGATTGGACAGAGACTGTTCGGCACACTGCAAAAAGACGGACTAAAGGGAATGGCCTACTGGACAAATGGCTTTAAGCAAATCACTTCGAATAAAGGCCCAATCAAGCAACCTAGTGATTTAAAAAAACAATCTCTCCGTATTATGCAAAGTGACATGATTGAAAAGCAATTCAAGCTTCTTGGCGCAAAACCCTATCAGGAATCGTTTAATTCAACTTTTCAGCTGCTAGAAACAAAAAAAGTAGACGGTGAAGAAAATACAATTTCAAATATTTATTCAAAAAAATTCTATCATATACAAGACTATATGACGATCAGTAATCACGGGTATTTAGGGTATGTCGTCTTAACAGATCAATCCTTTTTTGATCGTCAAACACCTGAGACGAAGCGAATTTTACTCGAAGCGATGGAAGAAACAACGGCATGGAACGAAAAACATGCCGAACAAATGAACAAGGATCAGCTGGAGGATATTAAACGCGAATCTCCAATTGCCATACACGAATTAACACCAGCAGAGCGGCAAAAATGGATGAAGGCGCTCGATCCTTTATATGATGAAGCAGAAAGGATCATCGGTTCCACCTTGATCAAACAAATCCGCGAGCTCCGGGCACGCTATGAATATTCTCCGATTCAAGCGTTTGAAGAAGATGCTGAGACCAAATAAAAAATCCCTTCGAGAAAGGGATTTTTTTATGCGCCGGAGTCACGCTGTTCTTGCTGAGCGAGCTCCTCTAATCTTGTTAATATTCTGCGCTTTCGATATTGCATGATGCCTGTTTCGGCAATTCCTTTTAACTGTGAGCGGTTGGACGCTGCACCAAACAAAATCCCCGCAATTGGGACAAGTTGAAACAGCTTCTTCCAGCCAAACGAATCACGGTAGTTATATACGACCTCACGCCATCCTTGAATTTGAGAGATCATGTTTTCGTGCTTCCCTTCTGATGCATGATAGCTCTTCAGCTCATTTAATATTGATTTTTTCCCAACAACGTCAGCAGAATTCAGCTGTAAACATTTAATGATAAAGACTCGTTCTTCTTTATTTTTCGGATCATAGCCATAGGTGACGGCGATATCCTGTAATGTTTTTAAAGAGAGACCGAGGACAGCCGGAATATCTGCCGCTAATGTAAACATACCTCCGACACCTGTTGTCGCACCTTGTACAGTGGCGAGGTTTGTTCGGTTTTTCCCCATCTGATCACTAATGACATCCATAACCTCGATCGGAGCCGCCTCAATATCTTCAATACGCTGAATCGATTCATCGGCACATTTCTTTTGAAATTGATGAATAATGCCTTTCTCTGACGTCAAATAGACACCGCCTGATTGAATGTAGTGCCCCATCTCATCTAATAACACACCGATTTTCTTTTGAATAAAGGCAGGGGTCAGCTTGTCCAACATTTGAAATGGAAGCCGGCTAAGTTTCTCCCAAAACCATACCTTTTGCTGGTCTTTCTCCCATTTTTCAATCTCTTTTAATTGTGCTTTTAGCCACTCTCTTTCCTCCATGCCATTTGCCTCCTTAGATGCCGTTCAAGTATATGTCTGTTATTATACACAATCCTTGTCCATCATACGTATCGAACATTGAAGCGGTTCCGAAAGGTTTTAATCTCTTTTAAAACGGTTATTGCTTAGTAAACAAACAAAAGAGGAGTGATCAACATGTTAGGATTTCTGATTTCATTAGTTGTGGCGATTGTCATTGGTCTCATTGGGAGTGCACTCGCTGGAGGCAGTGTACCAGGAGGCTGGATCGGTTCAATGATTGCTGGGCTTGCAGGTGCTTGGATTGGTCATGGATTACTTGGAACGTGGGGTCCTAGTCTGGCAGGATTTGCGATCATTCCAGCGATCTTAGGAGCAGCCATTTTCGTCATTATTTTAAGCTTGATCTTCCGCAGCGTTGGATCAAGGGTTTCTTAAAAAACGATACAAAAGAAGAGGAAGCAGAGGATGCACCGCCTAAGATAAGAGGCGGTGTTTTTTATGTGTTGATTGACAAGGTATCTATTTTTTTCACTTACATATGATAAACAAACCTATTAGTTCAGATAGTTGACTTTTCATGAAGATGGGCATATGATGATTAAAAATTGCATCGAGGAAACTTTTTGTGCCAAAGCAAAACTTTGTAGAATCTAGGTGATGACATATGACAAACAAATACATCGAGGCACAAGCCCACATGTCAGTGGCAGCGGAGCGTGCACTTGAAGGAAAGGTGAAGGGATTTAGAAGGCTCCTTCCTTTTCTCGGGCCTGCTTTTATCGCCGCCATTGCCTATATTGATCCAGGAAACTTTGCGACCAACATTGCAGCTGGCTCGAAATATGGCTACCTTCTGTTATGGGTCATTCTCATATCCAATCTCATGGCCTTACTCATCCAGTCTTTGTCTGCAAAGCTTGGAATCGCAACAGGGAAAAATTTACCTGAAATTGCTCGAGAAGAGTTTCCAAAACCAGTCTCGATCGGTTTATGGATTCAGGGCGAACTCGTCATTATCGCCACAGATTTAGCCGAATTTATCGGGGCTGCCCTTGGTTTATACTTACTCTTTCGTATCCCGCTGCTTGAAGCATCGATTATTGCAGCGATCGGTTCTTTTGCCATTTTAGAGCTCCAAAGACGAGGTTATCGAGCGTTAGAAGCAGGAATTACCGGCATGCTGTTTGTTGTCGTGATTGCTTTCGCTGTACAAACCTTTGTCGCCAAACCTGATCTTGCAAGTGTCGCCGGTGGACTGTTCATTCCAAGGTTTGAAGGGACAGACAGCGTACTGCTTGCCGCTGGTATTTTAGGCGCTACGGTGATGCCGCATGCGATCTATCTCCATTCAGCCTTAACGCAAAGAAGAGTCGTCGGCAGAACGGAAAAAGAGAAAAAGCTGATTTTTCGTTTTGAGTTTTTAGACATCCTCATTGCGATGGTAGTTGCTGGCGCCATCAATGCCAGCATGTTGATTGTAGCAGCTGCTTTATTTTTTAAAAATGGTCTTTTTGTTGAGGATTTAGATGTAGCATTTCAGCATTTTGGAACTCTCGCAGGTCCTGTATCAGCGATCTTATTTGGTGTAGGTCTGCTTGTAGCCGGGCTTTCCAGTTCTTCTGTCGGTACACTGTCAGGCGATATTATTATGCAGGGTTTTATTCAGTACCGAATCCCGCTGTATGTCCGCCGGCTGATTACCATCATTCCACCTATTGCGATCATTGCATCTGGAGTCAATCCGACATCTGCGCTTGTGATGAGTCAAGTGGTCTTATCATTTGGAATTGCGTTTGCTTTAATTCCGCTCATTTTGTTTACAAGTAAAAAACGAATTATGGGCGATTTGACGAATGCTCGCTGGGTGACCGGAATATCTTGGGTGATAGCAGCTCTTGTTGTCGCACTTAATCTGTTTTTAATTGTGGATACGTTTATGTAAAAGACAGTGATCAGGCTGTCTTTTATATCGGGTTGTGGTAGAATTTCCCTTGAGAGGATGTGATCACATGTTTTTTTATCAGGATCAAGATCTATCCATGCGGCTGCTTGAACCAAGAGACGCGAGAAGTCTGTATCTGCTCATCCAACGCTCAAGAGAGCACTTACGTGAATGGATGCTATGGGTCGATTCGACGCAGACAGAAGAAGACAGCATGGCGTTTATTCAAGGTGCCATGCAGCAAGCTTTGCAAAACAATGGTTTTCAGGCTGGAATCTGGTCACATGGTGAACTCGTTGGTATCATTGGCACCCACCAAATTCATTGGATTAATCGGACGGTTTCCATTGGCTATTGGCTCGGGGAAGGCTATCAAGGAAAAGGCATCATGACAAAAGCATGCAAAGCGGTCATTCACTATTTATTTGAAGAGTGCGGTCTGCATCGCATTGAAATAAGGGCCGCTGTTGATAATCAAAA
The DNA here is from genome assembly GCF_024398395.1 of Bacillus sp. FS02. NCBI lineage: Bacteria > Bacillati > Bacillota > Bacilli > Caryophanales > Bacillaceae > Bacillus > Bacillus sp. FS02. Next base: position 1,379,556 of record NZ_CP074101.1, read on the forward strand.
AAGCAGACGCATCGCAGAGCGTTTATCTTTTTCACTTGAAGGCATATTAAGACAATGTGAATGGCTGGGCGACCACTTTGCCGATCACTGTGTGTACGCACTTTTACAGCCTGAATATATGAAACAAAAAACGAATTCGATCAATCAGCCCACTTAATTGTGTCGATTGCATGAACTATTTTACAAAGTGAAGCTTTGTAGTATCCGTTGTGATTGGCATCTGATAAAATAGAAGGAAAAATCGAGGTATGATGTATGTCTCTTATTATTTTATTTTACTTATGGATTGTCCCTTTATTATTTGGCATTTTCTTCTCATTCCTAACAAAGAAAGCCACATACAAACGCCGCTTTGTCCCATCATATAGCATGGCAGGACTCAGCATCGTGTTTCTCATTCTGGCACTCGTCTTTTCAGCCAGTCATTTTCTATTCATTTGCGGTATGTTCCTATTCGCCACTACACTTGTCGGCACAGGCATCCCGTTATTTTTAGCCTTTACCAAAACACCTTCATAAACAAAACCACCTTTTCGCGATGGAAAGGTGGTTTCTTTTTTTACTGCTGAGGCATTCGATAGGTCATCGTACCATTTGGGTTTTTTTCAATTACTTTCACAATGTCTTGAAGGATCTCTGATGCTCGATCGCTTGAGTCATACTTGCCGAGCGTCTTAACCCAAGAATCACTGCCTGCGATAAACCCTTCAATCTTTTTACCAGTTACTGTGACTTCGTGAACATTAACGAAACTTTGTTCGTTTTGTGTGAAAATCCATAGCATGGTTTATTCCCCTTTTTTGTTAATAGCTCATTTCGAATAATGCGTGTCTCGATATCTGCATATCTTACAGGGATCAGTAGTCAAGATTAATAAATTTTATCACATTTTATATATAAGCCTTCTCTTTATTTTGAGACAGATTAATATTACTCCAATTATTTCAATCATTATTCGAATTTATTTTTCCTTATTAACCATTGAATTTTTCGACGTATTTTAAATCAGATTCATCAGGCTCTGTTTTTTGCTCTACAATACTTCCGTTTTCATCGTACTTTATATAAGTCATTTTCCGACCAGCTATATATTCAGATTCATACTTTTTATTTCCATTTTCAAAAAACTCGACTTGATATCCGTCTGCAGCACTTTTATTCATATTATCTATTTTTTTCACATTTCCATTTGAGTAAAATTCAACATACTTTCCCTGCTTAACACCTTGCTCTGCATAGAAATAACTTTCAATATTTCCATTTTCATATAAATCATAGGCTAGTCCTGTAAAAAGTTTTTCTTCTCCTTCTTTAGTAAATTCTACAATTGCTAGCTCGTAGGGTCCTCCATATTCTAGAGATTTTTCAAACTCCGTACCACTTTCTGTAATTATTTTTTTTGTCAGAATATCATCCATCATGTAAACTCCTTTCATTTTATAACTTTCATATTTATTATTTTAGAGCGTTCTGATAAAATATACTGTTTGCTTTAAGCACAGAGACCCTTCATTATGCCTATTTTAATTAGGAATTTCTTAAAATCTTCAGTTTTCCAATATATCGTTGGCTCTTTTGATATATTCCAACTACCGAACTCTATATTAATCGGTGTATAAAGATCATTTTCAATATTTATATGCTGACTGTCTTTATATTCTGTTACTCTTAACATCATCATGTCTCCTTTCAAGGCATATACACAGCATTCTTTATTAATGGTAGTAAGCTGTCTCCACGGAGTCATCTAAAATTATTTCCCATAAATCGAGTGCTTTTTCATAACAAAAAGCACTTTTTGCCTTGAATAACAATAAAGTGCTTTTTATTTTTCAGTCTCGACAATGATGTTTAATCTTCGAATATTTCCGGTATTTTCTCTCTCCAAATTAACAACAATTCTATGAATTCCTTCGTTTCAATTTTATTTTCAAGAGGTTCTTCAATCCTATAATGATGTTCAACTACTGTCTCATCTTTTTTAATATTTACACTGGTAGCATTCAATGTAATTTCAAATTTCTCATATACTCCATCTATAACATTTTGAATATATCCTATATATTCATCCACTTCTTCTATCGATGAAATATCTTGTATAAAATCTGAGAAAATACTTATTTCTTCGGGTAGTATGATTGCTAAATCACCAAATTGGTCTTCCTTAAATTCATATGGATATCTCATATAAGTTAATCACCTTCATATTATTTTTTATATAATGGATATGCTGTAGCTATTGATCCATCTTTTTTCAAATACATTTCTATTTTAATTCCTGACGATGTTATACCTTTAAATTTATTAGGACCTATCTGTTGTTTATTTTGGTAAGCTTCATCGATAGCTTTTAACACATCAATGCGGTTCCATTCCTTAGGAAAGAAACTTGATTTAGCTACTTTTTCAACTCCTTCAATTTCAACTTTAGCTCTATAAATACCGTTTTTATCAGGTAAACTTTCACTTCCTGGAATAATCTTACCACCTTGCATACTTTCATGATGATAACCAACTGCTTTTCCTCTTTTATTAATTTCACCATGATAAATGTGTTTCATCGTATGGGTATTATATTTTTCAGCACCCTTAATCCCCATCTTCCCATGAAACCCTTTCGCCCCAAACGGCAAAAGCATCCCCAGAGCCGCATTCATACTGGCTTCCTGCTGTTCTTTCGAGACTTTATTTCCAAACATATCTCGACCCGTAATCGCTTCGCTGAAGCCGTTTGTTGCGGTGAGTCCATATAAGCCTTTTTGAGATGTTTTCAGGGCGTCAAAAGACTTCTGTGATGTCTTGTAAATGTCGACTGCTCTAACTGCGGCAGACGTGGCTTGAGTCGTTTTATAGACAGCCTTTCCGCCTTTGAAAATGCGTCCTGCCCAGCCGACAATCGGGATGTAGCCTGCTGCTGCCATGCCGCCTGCGGCGACTCGCTGTCCTGCGGTGAGTTCTTCACCTGTGATCGGATCGACACCTGTTGCGGCACGTTTTGCATCGTTCACGCCTGTCAGCTCATTAACGATATTCCCACCGTAATCAAGGGCTTTTTCATACCAAGGACGGTTGGCGAGCGCTTCCTGTTCCTTTGCGATCTCGCGGGCTTCTTCTTGATCTTTTTTGATTTTTAGATATTCAGAAGTTTGCTTCTCAATATCGCTTTTTGCCTTGTAGATTTCGCTATTTTGATACGCTCTCTTGTCAAAATTCATAGGCGAAATGGATTTTCCGTCATTTGTCGCATTCATCATTTCAGCGTACAATGCCATTGTAGCTTGCTGCTCCGTTTCTGACAAAGCATATTCATCTTTTAGATTTTGATCAAGTTCTATTAAATCTTTAACCGTTTTCTTGCGTTCATCTTCCGCATCTGCAATCTTTTCGTCAAAGGTTTTACTATCAAATACCTCCAGAGAAATGAGGTCATCAATATCTTGAAAAATCGTTTTGAGTGCCTTTTTTTGATCCTTCACGATGCTTTTCGCATTCTTGATTCCCATATGTACAGCGTTGTCTAAAAAGTGTTCTTCTACAAAGGTATCGCCGCCAAAGTTTGTATCATCAAGCGTTCCAGAAACACCTTCATGAAAGGCTTTTTGCTTATCAATAAAGCTGATGAACATGTCCACATTTCCTGCGAGCTCTTTGTAGAAGCTTTTAATATTATCGGCACCTTTTCCAGTGAAGTCATCACCTAGATTCGCCACGCCCTGTAGCGCTTTTTTTAAATCAACCATTTCTTCACGGAGTGCCTGATAGTGTTTCGCCCTTGTATCCATGGCACTGGTTAGTGCTTTTGCATCAAGTATCTTACCCAGAAAAATCCACTCCCTCCATTATTGATCATAAAGTCTATTTTACCTTTCTCATCGAATTGGAAAAATAGGCTTTAAGTTACAAAAATCCAGTCTGTATATTTTTATACAAAAGAAAACAAGTGACAATTGAAATGTTTTTCCTTGTTCAACAAAAAAGTCAGTCCCCCTAATTGGAGGACCGACTACCTGCTGTTTAGAAAAAACGTTTAAGGCTTTTCTTGAGTGGAGGGATATCCAGCTCACCTTTTTCAAAGAATTTTTTCAATAAATATTTACTAAAGCCTGCTGCTTGTGTGTACGTGATTTTACCAGGTAACGGTGGTTCATTGGTCACCGCAACATCAATGATCACAGGTTTATCAGATTGAAGTGCTTGATCAAAGGCTGGTGCTAGTTCTTCATGTGATGACACCGAGATTCCTTTACCACCGCATGCTTCTGCAAATTTTGCAAAATCAATATTTTCCAGCTCTATACCATAGTTGATGTTGCCTTTTACCTGTTGTTCATATTCAATCATACCAAGGTTGTTGTTGTTTAAGATCACAACGACAATTGGCAGTTTATATTTTACCGCCGTTACAAAATCTTGCATCACCATTGTGAAGCCTCCGTCACCACAGACAGCAATAGCTTGGCGGTTTGGTTCGTTTAATTTAGCTGATATTGCGCCAGGTAAACCACAGCCCATTGTGGCAATCCAGCTGGAAATAATGAAATCCTGCTGTTTCATTTCGAAATGACGTGCCATCCATACCGTCACATTACCAACATCAACTGAAAGTATGGCATCATCATCGACCGCTTCTTCTAATCTAGCGATGACTTGCTGCGGTTTAAGCGGTGATGTGGCAATAGATTTTTCCTTATCCATTTCTTCTCGCCACTTCATCATATGCTCTGTGCAAGCTTCAAGGAAACCGCGCTGCTCTTTATATTCAATATAAGAGGTTAGTTCATGAAGACCAGTCTTACTGTCACTTACAATCCCCACTTCTACCGGATATCTTTTACCGATCTGATCCGGTTTGATATCCAATTGAATGGCAGGTGTGTCTTCCGGTAAGTAATCCCTATATGGGAAGGAGGTTCCAAGCATGATTAATAAATCGCACTCTTCCATCGCTTCATATGCAGGCTTCGTCCCGATCTGACCTAGGTTCCCTAAAAAGTATGCATGCCTGTCTGGAACAACACCTTTTGCAGGAAGTGTAATGACGATTGGTGCAGCTGCCTTTTCTGCAAACGAAAGAAGTTCTTCTTTAGCATTTCTTAATCCTTTTCCTGCTAAGATGACTGGCTTCTTCGCATTGTTAATGAGTTGAGCAGCCTTTAGCAGTTGATCTTTCTTCGGCCGCACATCTCCCTCTACATAAAGAGGTGATGTATAAACGGGACTCCGCTTAATTTTCTGAGAAAATAAATCATCTGAGACAGTGAGTACCGCCACCCCTTTATGGGTATAAGCAGCTTTGATGGCTTGATTCAATAAGTCAGGCAGAGCTTCTGCTGTTTGTACTTGCTGATTAAAGACAGCAACATCGTCAAACATCCGCTCTAATTTGATTTCTTGAAATGCATCTCTGCCTACTTCAGTTGAGGCAACCTGCCCTGCTATCGCTAATACAGGTGCACCGTCCGCTTTTGCATCGTATAGTCCATTTAATAAGTGGACAGCACCTGGCCCAGCAATTGATAAACAAACTCCAAGTTTGCCTGTTAGTTTCGCATCAGCTGCTGCTGAAAGTGCTGCCACTTCTTCATGTCTTGTTTGTATAAATTGAATTTTGCTTGATTCATGCCTTAGTTCTTCGATTAATTCGTTAATACTGTCGCCGGGCATTCCATATATATGTTTCACGCCCCACTCTTCCAATAGCGCTGTTACTTCTTTTCCTGCGGTTCTTTGCGGCATGTGAGAAAACTCCTTTTTTTCTTACTCCATACCACCGCATCCTTTTGATCAAACGTTTCAACTTGCTCTTGTTACTTTTTAAAGTGATATGGAAGAGTGGCGACAACAATATCCCGTTTCCATAATAAACGGAATCTTAATAAGAAAGCAGATTGATTATGCAAAATGGTGTGCCATCTTTTTTTCGGAATAAATTGAGGGACGAGCACCATCACTCTATATTGATGTGCATTTGCTTTCGCTTCAATCGTTTCAAGAAATTTATCAAGCGGGTGAATGAGACTTCGATAAGACGAATGTAAAATCACAAGACGCACATCACTATTCAGCTTTTCCCAATCAGCTTCAATTTTCTTGTCTTTCTCTTTATCAAACGATACATGAACCGCTATGACCTGATCTGATAAGGATTTTGCATATTGCACAGATTGTTCGACGACACGTGTGACACCTGCTATTGGGACGATGACCACATTTCCTTTGATTTCGACAGGCTCGGTTTCATTCAATAAACGTAATTGTTCTCCAACAGACAGATAATGTTTCTTAATAGAATAAAAAATAAATAGAACAATTGGCATGAAAACAAATACTGGCCATACAAGATGGAACTTGGTCAAAATGAGAATCATGAAAACCGTAAATGAAATAAGTGCTCCTACGATATTGATAGGCATTTTCACTTTCCACCCCTGTGGTTTTTCACGAATCCACTTTACACACATACCTGTCTGAGACAAGGTAAATGGAATAAACACACCGACAGCATAAAGTGGAATGAGGTGTTCCGTTTTCCCATCAAATAGCCAAATGAGCAGCATAGAAGCTACACCTAAAAAGATAATACCATTGGAATAACCGAGCCGATCTCCTCTCACTGTAAACATGCGCGGCATATATTTATCTTTTGCTAAGTTGACAGCCAATAATGGAAAAGCTGAAAAGCCTGTGTTTGCCGCTAATATTAAAATTAATGCTGTGACAGCCTGAATGACATAGTAGAAAAACGTCCGTCCAAATGTGTCTGATGCAATTTGTGACACAACCGTTTCTTCTGGCTTTGGCGAGATGCCAAAACCAAACGCAAGCAATGTCACTCCTACAAATAGAACGGCCAGTAATCCCCCCATCATCAATAAAGTTCTCGCTGCATTTTGTGCAGCTGGTTTTTTAAAGGATGGAATTGTATTAGAAATCGCTTCAACACCAGTTAAAGCAGAACAGCCAGACGAAAATGCCTTTAATAAAAGAAATAACGTGATGCCTGATACATGTGTGCCAAATGCTGTATGTTCAGGTGCTGGCGGCACTTGCCCAGTTAATAGTTTAAATCCGCCCACCCCAATTAAAATGAGCAATGAAAAGACAAATAGGTACACAGGATAAGCCAAAATAGATGCCGACTCTGTCAGTCCACGAAGGTTTAACACCATAATCAATAGGACTAATACGATTGAGATCATGACATGATATGGATATAGAGCTGGAAAAGCCGATGTGATCGCATCGGTCCCAGCAGAAATGCTCACTGCTACGGTTAAAATGTAATCGACGAGTAATGATCCACCAGCAACCAGCCCTGGTTTTTCACCTAAGTTTCTGCTGGAGACGACATACGCCCCGCCGCCTTCTGGATAAGCATAAATAATCTGGCGGTAAGATAGAATCAACGCCATTAAAAGAATTAATACACAACCTGCAATCGGGAGTGAGTACCAAAACGCTGCCGCACTAACAACTGATAGAACAATCAAGATTTGTTCTGTACCGTATGCGACTGACGACAATGCGTCTGATGACAATAATGCCAAAGCTTTGATTTTTGATAGTTTTTGTTCTCCTGCTGCCTGTGATTTTAATGGTTTACCAATTAAAATACGCTTCATCAAACTGTACATGTGATGCCCGCTCCTTTAGTGTCAAACGATTTGAGTTACAAAATTGGGATCGCCAAAAAGACACAGAGGCAATAGAATGCCCCTGTGCCTATTGTTTAGATCACAGGTTGGTCTTTGCTCTCTTTAACGCTTACGAGGTTAGCTGACGGATTCGGGCGCATGAGATTTTGCCCTACCTTAAAAGGATTCACCCCACGTGGTGTTTTATACCACCACAATTGGTTCCCCCGCTCATCGAAATGATTCAGCGATTGGTCTTTTATAAAAGAGATCATACTCCCGTTTGACACCAAAGTAAAGAGATTTTTTTAAGGTCTTTTGATCGTTTAGAACTCAGTCTTTTTACGGTTTTTTCGTACGAAATAGACAATCATCACAAGCACAAAAAGGATGAGTGCAGCGATACACACAAAGTAAATCCAAGACTCGCTGCTGCTTTGTTTTTCATTTGTTTTCAGACTGTTCGATGTGCTGCTGACGGATTGATGATTAGAAAACACGCCTTTGTTTTTACTCTCTATTGCAACTGTTGCTTTTTCTGTATTAGTTTGAAGAAATTGCATGACTGCATTTGACACGTTAGCTTCAGTTGCAGTCATTCCTGAAAAGACTGTCATTGTCTGTTCTTTATTCCAAACAGATGGCTGCGTCCATACAATTCGAGCCGTTGTTTCGTTGATCATGCCGAAAGAAGATACATCATACTGATCCTTTTTCACCGGAACAACGAGATCGGCTGCGTTTTCTTTCAGAAGAGAGAATGTTTGAATGCCTCCGATGAAAATGAGAGGGTGATTTTTCAATTGTTCATTTGTCACTTGAGAAGCTTTTATTAAATGATATTGAGCTACTTCTGGCTGACTAAAAGATTCCGTCAGCATGGCCATTTGATTGATTGTTTCACGCTTGATTTGATCTGGTATGATGATCAATGTATTTTTTGAAGTGAACGGGAGCGGCCATGCGGCTAAATCTGGCTTTGCACTCGTTGTTCCTTCTGGTATTTGTAAAGTGCTATTTTTGTCAATGAATATCCAGCCTTCTTCATCTGTATGTCTGCAGGATTCCATGTTTTTAAAACCACTTGTGACAAATTGCAAATCAATATATTCATTTTTTTGAAGTATCTTTGAATCTACTGGAATCGAGACATGATAGAATCCATTCGCATCTTTGTTGCCTAGTTTTGTTAATGGTACGTCGTGCGGTTCGTCATTGATCATAACAGTTAACCGTTCTGTTTTGCTTGCTGCTGTATCAGATTTTTTGAATGAAAGATTGAGCTTTGCACCTGATTTTTGGTTAGCCAGTAGCGCTTTCGGATAATAGTAGTGGTCGGATGCCGTCTTGTTGGTCCCAACCGTGACATCATCTCCGCCAAAATCTTTCAAACGAATCTTGTGAGATGGTTTAGACGTTTGAGTTGCAGCCTTTTGAAGCAGCAGGTCTGTTCCAGTCAGTTGATCCGTTAATTCTGACTGAGTTAGAACATTGATTTTTCCAGCGATTGTCACAGGCTTTTCCGCTGTCACAAATAGAATGGACTGTTCTGTTTTCTTTGCTGTCAAAGTTCTCATCGCTAACGTAAGATGACTGCTTTTCGTTTTAATTCCTGCAGCTTGTTCAATCGTTTTCATCCGTCCATCCCAGCTTCCTTTAGCTCCCACAGCAATCGTTGGATGAGCCACTTGCTTGATGTCCTTTTCTTGGATAAGTTTGATCTCTTTTTGGCGATCTTTGTTTTTCAACGTACGGTATACTTTGATGGCTGCTTCTAATTCAGCTGCATCCGGTGAATTAGGAATGACAATGTCTGTCTGTCCTTTCTGATCACCTGATTGAATAAAAGGTGATGGAAAGCTATCTAATGTGAAATCTTTTGTCTGAATTCCTTTGAATACAAGTTCACTTTCAGGATACACTTTTAGCCAATTAGCAGATGTCTCTTGGTTGATACACACGCCTTCTTTTAAAACACCATAAAATGTGACCTGAATGCGGTGAGTACCTTTTTTCAATTGTGATTTGTTCAACTTGATTTGAATCGACTTCTTCTGGTTTTTCCCTGATACAGGGATGGTCTTTTCGATCTCTCCATCAATCATAACAGTGAATGAAGAAGGTGAAATCAATAATGGTGAAGCCTCTATATTGAACGTCAATGTGCTTGACTCTGTTTTTTCCTGATCCACTTGATAGGTAAATTCAGTGCGGTCTTCTTGTCCATATAAGGTCACTACGTCTTCTGATAGATGCTGCGTTTTTGTTTTGCTTTCTTTTGAAGGTTGAACCCAATCATCTTTGACTTGAACTCGGTTGGATTGCGCCATTGCTTGACCTGCCATGAAAAAAGGCTGGATCGCTAAGGATAATCCTAATATATAAATCAACCATTTTAACGATTTCAATATGTCACCCGCTTTTCTTTTGTTGTTGATTGTAACGCTCGGTTTTGTACCATTTCACTTCTTGTTTCAATAATCGGCTTTTCGCCTCTACAAATAAGGAGTACACAACAAGCGCAATCCATACTTGGGAATAGGTAAAGTACATGAGAATCACAATGAGAATGTTTTGTTTGGTCAGCTCTGTTTTCTCTATGCTTAACGTAATCATCACTTCTGTTAAAAAGAGGAAGAAGGCTAAGCCCCATAGAATGAGTGCCACAGCTCCCACAGATAAGTGAAGATCAACGAATAAGTTTACGATAAAAATGCCGTTGGAGAGCAGTACACCAAAGAAAAATAGGAAATACGTAAAGAAAAAATAAAATAAATCGAAAATCATTCGTTTTCGTTTTAATTTCATAAACTGTCTTAAAAATTTGAGCACAACATATTGGTTGCCTCTAGCCCAGCGTGTTCGTTGCCGCCACCAGACTTTCCATGTTTCAGGCTCTTGTTCCCATGTAATCGCAGCAGGAAAGAATCGAATCACATAGCCCAGATTATACACACGAATTGTTAATTCAGTGTCTTCAGCTAGTGCATGGACATCCCAGCCGCCAAGCTCTTCTAAAATGTGCCGGCGGATCGCAAAGTTGGTGCCTGGTATCGTCGCAATGCCAAACCATTTCCATCTCCCGCCTTGCGCCATCCACTGGAAGCAGATCGTTTCTATGTTAATGAATTTTGTCAGGAGGTTTTTGGCTGCATTAATGACCCTGAATTTCCCGACAACAGCACCCGCTTTAGGATCATTCAATAATCCAAGAACCAAATGGTAGACGGCTTTCTTTTCAGGCATATTATCTGCATCGTATACACAAATAACGTCTCCTGTCGAAGCCTTTAAGCCTTCATTCAGTGCAGTAGATTTCCCCTTCCCTGCAAATGGCGGCTTTGTTTCAATCATATGAACATGATCGTATTGCTCACTAAATGATTGCACAATCTCCCCTGTATGATCAGTGGAATTGTCATTAATCACAATGATTTCAAGAAGGTGTTTGGGATAGGATAACTGGACCATGGCTTTTAGCGTCTGCCGAATGACCACTTCTTCATTATGTGCTGGAATGAGAATGCTGACGGTCGGCAGATCTTTCCCTTGTTTCGTCCATTTAGGCAGTACTTTTTCGTAAGTTAAATAGTGCTGAAAGCCTCCCTGCATCAGAAACATATGATATAGGAGCATGATCCAAATCAGTATTAATGATAGGTAAAATAAGATATCAGCCACCTGATTTTCTCTCCTTAAAGATCCGTTTTTTCATCGTCAGCCTTAAATACAATGTGTAAAAAGCAAATGCCACAATAAAGAGCAGCACCACCATTGTGAGCATTCGAAGCATATTTTCCATCCCGCTTCGTTTGTTTGTTTTTGGTTCAGCTATATTGGATTGCTCTATTTGAATATGTCCATTTCCTGTTGTTTTGATCTGGACATGCGGGGTTTCAACAGTCTGTTTTGTTTTCTTTAAATCTAGCCATTCACTAGAAGGGATCGCATCCATTTGTGTGATTACATCTTGCAGCCCATCTATCCCCGCTTCCACATCATAGGACAGCCCAATGGCGGCGGATTGGATATGCTGCATGGATTGAATTGTCTGCTCAGCCAGTATGTTTACACCTTCTTGGTCAGACGCTGTATCTATAGACAGTTCAGGATATAAAGTCATGCCATGAAGCATGGCGGGTGTCGATAAAAACGGTGATGCACTTCTTGTTTTCCATGTACGGTCTGAGAGCTGCACCTGTCCAAATAGACTGGACACATGGCGGGAAATCACTTCATAGCCTTGCAGGGATATGGCATCATTTGGTACTTCAAATGCAAGCGGATATAATCCCTGCTGCGCGAGCAGTTCAATGCCTTTTGTCAGCTTTTCTTCTGTATAGATGGCTTCTTGATGTTGATTGGATGTGATATACGTATTAAAATCTTTTTCATTCGAAAAAAAGCTTTTGTTCAGCTGCTGATCAGCTTTCTCTGGTTCATTTGACGTAACGGGCTGATCGTACTTGACATCCCAAAATTCAAAGCCTTTACCCGACTCCTCCGCTCGATACGTACGGCTAAACCCATGAAGAACGACACTAGCTCCATTGCTTTGCAATTGTTTTAACACGTGGACAAGTTTAGGCCGGTCACTGAGCGTCACTTCATCCCCTGTTGCTGGATCAATCCATATAGGGGTCACCGCCAGCAGAAAAGGGATATGGCGAGCTGTTACGTATCGTCCAAGTTCAAGCAACTTCTTCTCATCCGTGACGGGGTTAATCTTCCCAATCTGTAAGTACTTTGTCGTCGTTTGATTAGAAGCCGGCAGGAGACTTTCCAGCACCTCTGCAAGCAGCTTGTCGTGCTGAAGGATATTTAGCATTCCGACATATGCCGCACCTTCTTTTGTTTGAATCACAAATGGCTGCTCAGTTTGATTTTTCTTCAATAAGAATTTACGTTGCAGATCTGTCCCTTGAACCGCCTGAGCTGTGATTCCTCTCTCTAGCTGACGGTATTCTTGATCATCGGTCTCTTTGATTTGACTGATGTGATCTTGTTTGTGAAAAGTAAGCTTGGAGAATGGGCGAAGCTGTTCCGCATTGTATCCTATTGCAATTAAGCGTTTTGATTCGTTTATGAGACGAATGGTTTGTGCTTTCAACGTTCTCTTTTCTTCACCTATATAGATAACTAGCTGAGAGTCATTGAGGATCTTTTCAGTGATTTGTTCATCAGATAAAATGGTCGTTCGTGTGGAAAAATGCCCCACAAGTACATCAAGCATATGAACAGTTGGCGTTGTCTCACCTGACTGTGTGGAATAGACGATGAGGGTCCTGGACTCTTTCTCAAGTGCACCGGCTGATGTACTGTCTTTGATCGAAAGCATAGAGAAAAGAACGAATAACAAACAACATTTCGTCAAAACATTAAAGTTCATTCATCATCATCTCGTTTTCTAGTTCTTCTAAAAATTGCTCTGGTGTCCGATAATCCGATCTGCTTGTTAAATGACAGACATGAAAAGTTAAGGTCACTTCACGACCATTTAGCAGGACATGCGTTTGCAGTTTATCCTTTAGCTTTTCAAGAACGATCGAGACGTTTTCTGCAGGTGTGTGAGTGAGCAGCAGCCCGATTCGTTCTTCCGATAATCGAAATTTCTTATCCGTTTCTCTCACACTTTCGCGTATCTTCATACTGAGTTGCTGGAAAAGATGCTGCATTTCTTTTTCTCCATATAATGTTTTGAATTCAGCTGAGTAGTGCATATGAAGAAGGATAAAGACGAATGGCTGTTTATATCGTTCTGCTCGTTTCATTTCCTCAGATAACTCGAGCCTCATTCGCTCTGCATTGTCAAATCCTGTGGTTGAGTCAATCGCTACAAATTGTTTGATGGCCCTCTTTTGTTGGTCAATGGTGTAACGCATCGTTTTGATTCGCTCATGCACGTTTCCAGCAGAAATAGCAAAAAAGAGAAGCGCCACGCCCCATATCACGACATCTTGCAACGTTTGATTAGAAAAGAGTGAATTTGTGTGACCAAGCTCTGTAAAGAACATCCCGCTTCCTATAAAGAACAAAATCAACAAAGTAAAAACCAATGCTGGCAAAATACCAAATAAAATACCGCATCCTATCACGACAAATGTGAGTGTGATGATCATGACACTCTCCGCATCACGTCCATTCAAGTAGCCCATAAATAAAATGAGTCCCGCAAACGTGAGGAGCAGCGTATAATACGTGCGATAGGTGTTACTGAATAACCTTTTCATTTAGAAGCTCCCTTTCTGCAATTAGAGGCAATAAATTATCAAATGAGTGTGTATCTTTTTCGTTCATATAGCCTCCGTAATAAGGCTTGAGAGGATCTTGGATTTGCAGCTCTTTCATTCGGTGATAGACGTCTTTTGCAAAATCATCTTCTCCTTGTTTGAGTGCATATAAGATCACCAATGCATAGACTGAAGGCGATTCATACGTCACTGCTGGCTGTAATGTGCTCAGTTTATATCGTCCGTACAGCTTTCCTTCCTTTTGGAAGTTGGTTTTCAGCCATTTCATGATGACTGTTGTATCAACCTGTGCACGTTCGGCATAAAGAGCCGTATAAAGCTGATCGATCAAGTTGATTTCCTGATCAAATGAGTAGACTTTCTTCGCTATGTCATAGGATTTTGGAAAAAAACCTTTTTGTCTCGGTGCATTTTGTAGAATGGCCAATTGGTTGTTCATCATTTGTTCTGTGAATAGGTGGAGGGATACTAGTTCTTTGATTGCTTTTGGGTCAAGATATGAAAGTGTGATTGTATGTGAAGTTTGCTTTGTCGATGCATCATAATAGTCGGTCAACATACCCTTGAACATGTTTTTGTCTTTTAACGCTTTTGCGATTTTTTTGGCTGTGGTTTGATACACTGACTTCTGCCACAATTGATCTGCTTTTTGAAGTGCTGTTACTACACGTAAGTCATCAACTAAAGCATTGACTTTGCTTTTTTGATGAGATTCGATTTGCCAGCTAAGAAGATCATGTTCCAGTAAGAATTGAGTGCGCAAGACGTCTACCTGTTGATCAAAAGATGTTTGATCTTTTTTTCTAACAAGATACTCCATCCAAAGTCCGAGCGATTCTGATAAGTAAGTAGGCTGTTCCGCAAGCGAGGTTCGAATCATGCCTTGATCTGTCATTAAGTGGTGAGTCATAAAGTACTCTCCTGACAATACTGGCTTTGCAGGTTCTGGTTGAGCTGAATGTTGCTGCTGTTTCCAGGTACATCCGCCTAGTAGAATGACAATGAGTATAGCGATAGCTGTACGATGTATGGGTGTATCCATTCGTGTCCCCTTTCAATCCTTGTTCTCTCTAAGCATCTAACGATTTATTATAGAGCGTTTCTGTTTAAATGAAAATAAATATTTTATACCAAATTACGAGTCTTTTCGCTTACATATTCCCATTTACAGAAAAACAACATGTCAAAATACTCGAACAAACAAAAAACCCATGCGAATTCACATGGGTTTTTACACAACTATTGATCTAATTTTAGTTTCTTCAATTGTTCTGCAAGTGCGTTATTGATTGGTTCTTCCACTTTCTTTTGTTTCTTCATATATTTAGACACATCGTGCTTACTGGCTCGTTTTTGATTGGATTGTGATTTGCGTTTTTCGAAAACAGACAGTTTCTCTCTATGACCACAAACACAGGCAAATATTTTGCCATCGCCTTCCCCGCGCAGCTCAAGCTTTTTATGACAGTTCGGGCAGCGTGCATTTGTTTTCTTTGCCACATTTTTTCGATGTCCGCATTCTCTATCCTGGCAAACAAGCATGGTGCCGTTTTTCCCGTTCACTTTTAACATGAGTTTTCCGCAGTCAGGACAATGTGTGCCTGTCATGTTGTCATGCTTAAAGGTTTGGTTCGTTTGTTTGATTTCAGATACGGCTTGTTTTGCATATGACTTCATTTCACTCATGAATTGAGAAGCTTTCAATTGACCTTTCGCAATTTTAGAAAGTTTTTGTTCCCATTCCGCTGTTAACGCAGGTGACTTTAAATCTTCAGGTACTAAAGAAAGAAGCTGCTTCCCTTTCGATGTGATGAAGATGTCTTTGCCTTTTTTCTCAATTAAGAAGCTGTTAAACAATTTCTCAATGATATCAGCTCTAGTTGCCACTGTTCCCAATCCACCCGTTTCGCCAAGGGTTTTCACTAAGTCCTTTTCCTTGTTCTGCATAAATGCAGACGGGTTCTCCATGGCAGATAAAAGGGTCGCTTCGTTAAAACGAGCAGGAGGTTTCGTTTCGCCTTTTGTCTCTTTTAATTGGCGTACGTCAAGTGACTGCCCCTCTGTTAATGCCGGCAAGTGCTGATCTGCTTCAGCTGATTCCTCGTCTTCATAGGAATCATCGTACACGGCTTTCCAACCGGCTGATTGCACAATTTTTCCTTTCGCTGTGAATGTCTCACTGCCGATCTTGGCGATCACTGTGGTTTCCTCATATTCAAAAGGGGTCATCAGTACAGCGAGGAATCGCTTGGCAATCAGGTCATATAATTTACGCTCTTTATCACTTAATGCACCCGGATACAGCTCTTCCTCGGTTGGAATGATCGCATGGTGATCTGACACTTTGGCGTCGTTGACAAAACCTTTATGTGCTTTAATGCCTGATTGTAGAATGCGATTCACATGCTGCGCGTAAGGTCTAACGTTCATTCCTTTGAGTCGATCTTTTAATGTGGGAACGATATCTGCCGAAATAAAACGTGAATCTGTACGCGGGTACGTCACAAGCTTATGCTGTTCATACAGACGCTGAAGTGTAGACAGTGTTTCTTTTGCTGAAAAACCGTAGCGTTTATGGGCATCACGCTGCAATTCTGTCAGGTCATACAATCCTGGAGCAAAGGCTTTTTTCGCTGTTTTTTTCAGTGCATCAATCACTGCAGGTTTTCCTTTACAGGCTGCCAAGCGCTCCGTCACTACATCCTCTTGGAATGTACGGTTTTGTTTGGTCTTTGCATCCTGCCAAGTCAGCGTCAGTCCGTCTACTTGTGCCGTCAGCCCAAAGAACGGCTTCGGCTGGAATTGCTGAATGTCTTCCTCACGCTTGGCGATCATAGCAATCGTTGGCGTTTGCACACGTCCACAGGATAACTGCGCATTGAACTTCGTTGTCAGCGCTCTTGTTGCGTTGATTCCTACAATCCAGTCTGCCTCTGCACGCGCAACCGCCGAGCGATACAGGTTATCATACTCTCTGCCGTCTTTTAATCGTTTGAACCCTTCTTGAATGGCTTTGTCTGTAACAGACGAAATCCATAGACGTTTTAGAGGCTTTTTCACATGTGCTTTTTCAAGAATCCACCTTGCCACAAGCTCCCCTTCACGTCCAGCATCTGTTGCGATGACAATGTCTTTTACATCTTTTCTCGCCAGCTGCGCTTTGACCGCTTGGAACTGTTTCCCTGTCTTTTTCATCACGACAAGCTTGAGTGGTTCTGGAATAATTGGTAAATCCTCTAGACGCCAGGATTGAAATTCTTTCCCGTAGCCTTCTGGATCAGCCAGTGTCACCAAGTGGCCAAGCGCCCACGTGACAATGTATTGATCTCCTTCTAAGAAACCATTTCCTTTTTTATGACACTTCAGCACACGTGCAAGGTCACGTCCTACCGAAGGTTTCTCTGCTAATACAACTGTTTTTGACACTAGATTTCACATCTCTTTCTTCTATCCATCCTTTTATTATAGCAGACGTGGAGATGCGGTTCTAATGACGGATTATTTTTTCAATCGTTTAATGATTTCGTTTGTGACCTCTTGTGTTTGATAAGCTCCGCCGATGTCTGCCGTTAAAAAGCCGTCTGCTGTGACAGATTCAATCGTATCGAGAAGATGTGTGCCTAATTCTTCCTCTCCGAAATGATCAAGCATGAGTTTAGCGGTCCAGATTTGTCCGATAGGGTTTGCGATCCCTTTTCCAGCGATATCTGGTGCTGATCCATGTACTGGCTCAAACATGGATGGATATTTGCCATTTACATTGATATTGGCTGCTGGTGCGACACCAATACTACCCATTATAGCGGCACCAAGATCCGTCAAAATGTCACCAAATAAATTGCTGGCAACAATCACATCGAATTTCTCTGGTCTTGTGACAAAGAAGGCTGAGAGCGCATCAATGTGCTGAGAGTCTGCCGCCACCTTAGGGTAGTCCTTTGAGACGTCTTGAAACACTTCATCCCAAAATGGCATGGTATGCACGATGCCGTTTGACTTTGTTGCACTTGTTACATGGTTTCGTCTCTTTTCTGCTAATTGAAAAGCAAAACGCATCGCACGTTCTGTCCCTTTTCTAGAGAAGACGGCATTTTGAATCGCAAGCTGATCCTCCCCTTGATAAATCCGGCCCCCAATTTCACTATATTCGCCTTCTCCATTTTCTCTGACAACAAGAAGATCGAAATTCTTTGGGTGAGCAAGCGGGGAGCGAATGCCGCTCAGCTGTTTTGCCGGTCTAACGTTGATCACCTGCTCAAATTCACGTCTAATTTTAATGAGCAATCCCCAAAGTGATACATGATCCGGCACTAAATTGGCATCTCCGACTGCTCCTAAGAAAATGCTGTCAAAGGCTTTTAGTTGTTCCAATCCATCCTTTGGCATCATTTCGCCATGCTCTAAATAATACTCACAGCTCCACGGAAAGTCCTGAAAGGTGAAAGACAGACCGCCATGCACATCTGATACCGCTTTCAAAACTCGAATAGCTTCAGGCACAACTTCCTTTCCAACCCCGTCACCTGGTATCGCTGCAATTGAAACATGCTTCATTGATTTTTCCCCCTTTGTTATCGGTCGACCGTCGACCGTTTCATTTGAGTTTACTAAATAGTGCGTGTTCTTACAATGGACAAAAGACGCTTTTTTTGATCAAAGCGCCTTTTTATCCTGCATCAGCACATGGGGCTTCTGTTTCTTTCTTCCCGCACTTTTTTTATCTGAAAGCAGCAAACCTCCTAAGGTCAGTGCTGTTCCAAGCCCAGACATGAAGGTCAAGCTCTCGTGAAGAACGATCATTGAAATGATCATCGTGATAATAGGCACTCCATAAATATACACACTTGATTTCACCACTCCGATCGTCTTCACGGAAAAGCTCCATGTCAGAAAACAAATAGCAGATGCAAAGACGCCTAAAAACAGCAAGTGGAAGGCAAACGATGGATTGGTCAACCGCTCCCAGTCTAAACGAACCTTAAAATGCCAGATCAGTGGAATCATCCATAGCAGTCCGTAAAAGAAGACACGCCTTGTTACCTGAATGATATGGTAGCCATATTGGTTGATCATCTTCGATAAAATGGAATAGAATGCCCAGACGATGGTTGCTGTTAATGCTAAGGCATCACCGAGTGGATTCAATTGAAACGTCGTCATTCCATTCATGCTAATCAGCACGATTCCCGTCATCGCGATGAAAAAGCCTATGAAAAACCGGCTGTGCAGTGGCTCATCTTTTAATAAAAAATAAGCCAATAAAAAAGAGAAGCATGGGACAACGGAGCTGATGACACCTGCATTCGAAGCGAACGTATAAGTAAGTGCGACATTTTCTAAAAAGTAATATAAGACCACACCGCATAAACCTGCCAGCGCAAACATCCCTTCATGCTTTTTGCTTTGCACCTTCATCGTAAACGGATAGATGATCATCAGAGCCAAGTACCCTATAAAAAAACGGAAAAATAAAATCTCTGTTGGAGAAAAAGCCGTTAATAATATTTTGGTAGAGATAAAGGTAGATCCCCATAAAAAAATGGTGAACATGGCCGCTAAATGACCGAGCAGCTGTTTATTTATCATCAGCTGTTACCTGCTTTGCAAAAATTTGCTGATACTGCCCTGGCGTAAGCCCAATAAATTCCGAAAAGAAATGAGTCAAATGACTTTGATCAGAAAATCCAGCGGCAGCAGCTACATCTATTGGCTTCATTCCTTGGGCGAGAAGTTCCTTCGCATAGTTCACCCTGATTGTCTGTAAATAACGATACGGCGTAATTCCTCTGAACTTTGTAAAAGCACGCAGCAATGAATATTTGTTCATGGACACAAGCTCACCTAAGTCATCTAACGATATATTTTCCGTGAGATGTGTTTCAATATATTGCTGTACGTCTTGGACTTTTTGTTCATTGGCATTGGCTGCTGATGCTTTTTCCTCTGGTGTATCAGAATAGGTTTCGATCAACTGCTTCATCAAAAAGTAAAAGGCTTCCTGTTTATTCAAAGCAGGAGCTTCTTCTGTGATCATTTGATGAAGATCATATAATTGCTTTGCTAGTTCACTTTGTGAAACCACAGGGGCTTTAAAATGCGGCTTGTGCTGAAAGACCTTCTCCAGCACCTCTGGTTCAATATTTAAGCTGCGATAATCTAGCGGCATGTGATCAAATTGTTCACATGCGTGGTTATCGTACGGATTGAAAAGAAGGATATCTCCTTTTTCAATGATGTATTCTTGATTTTGGCAGAACATTCGTCTTTGACCGCCTTCAATAAATCCAATCACATTGTATGGATGAAAATGTTTTGGGAACTTTTTGATGATGGCATGAAAGCGATACGCCTCTATTTGCAAGTCCTGGTCAAAATGGACTGTTCGTTCCTCTAGTATTCTCATGTCGATCCCCTCTTTTCACTGAGCTGATCATTAGTGTAGCACACCCTTTTTCTCTTGGATTGTACGATATTGACTTTTCGATGCAGGCTTGCCTAGAGGGAAGAACTTGGATAACATGAGACAAAAGATCATGTACAAAAGAGGGAATGATGGGATGAATTCATTCGAGATGAAAAGACCAGCACCGTATCACATGCAATTTTATGAACAGCTGAAGCAAATGATTTTTGATGGCCAGTTTCAGCCAGGAGAGCGCATCAATGAAACACAGCTTGCCAAACAATTTGGCGTAAGCCGATCACCAGTGAGAGAAGCCATGCGGCTTTTAGAAAAGGACGAACTTTTAATCGCTGATCCCAAATCAGGCTACTCTGTCTATACGTTAACAGAGCGGGATGTCGAGGAACTCTATCAAGTCCGAATGGCTTTAGAAACGCTTGCCGTTAAGCTTGCCTGCAAAGAAGCCACAGATAGAGAAATAGATGACATTGAACAGGTGCTCACGAAGGCAGACGAAGCGATCAAACAGCAGCTGCCATCTCAGGATATCGTTCAGTTACACGAAGCGTTTCATCAAACAATCATTCAAGCCAGTCACAATCACCGTTTATCTAAACAATTAAATCACGTGAATGCGCTCATTCATTATTGCCGCATCTTTCATTTTAGCGGCGGGCCTCGAGCTGAGACGATTCAAAAAGAGCATACGGCCATTTTCACTCTAATAAAAGAACGCCGGGCTGCGGCAGCCGTTCAGGCGATGACAGACCACCTCATACATGATGTGGCACATTTAAAGCAAGTACTCTCTGAAACAACCGAAAAGTAATGCGTGTCATTTCCCATTTTTTAAGCATTACATGAACATATTTTGAATTTTTCGTAGATTATCGCATGTCCAGACGATCTTTCGTTTATATTAGAAGATGAGAAACTAGCTTTTATACAGGAGGATTTGTATATGCATACAAGTATCAGCCGTCTGAGACAGGCGGGTTTTATTGAGGGTATGTCTCTTTTAACCCTTCTTTTAATTGCCATGCCTCTAAAATATTTTGCGGATATTCCGATGGCGGTCACCATTGTGGGCTCTCTTCATGGCGCATTGTTTGTGATCTATATGCTCATTTTGGCATATGTGACATTTAAAGTTCGCTGGCATTTGAAATGGTCCATCGCCGGATTCTTTGCGGCATTCATTCCTTTCGGCAACTTCGCCTACGATAAGGTGCTCCGTCAGTATGATACAAAAGCTTAATCAAAAGGGCTAAAACGAATGTCGTATTAGCCCTTTGTCTTTATGTTGAAGCGTTCTGATAGTGGAACGCTTTTTTATATCGATGCATATTTCACAATGGCTGCTTGACGTGTCATGTCGTTAAACGCTATCCATAATTCATCATCAGGCAATACGCTAGTAATTGGATCAATTGGCTGCTTGATCTCATACTGCACACCATTTCTTTCGACTTGAATGATCGCTAACGGAAGATTGCCGATGACCCCGACAAACGACACTTCGGTCACTTTTGCACTTCCTTGTTTCTCTTGCATGAGTCCCATTTCTCTATTCAACTCTTCTTTTTTTGTCTGCATCGTGATTTGTGTCCCTGGCGCGACCTCCATATGGTCAGGTATGAATTGACTGACCGTTTTTGTAATGGATTGATCTCCGCTAGAAACCGTCACATCCAGCATAATAGGCTTCTGATCATGAATTGTGACTGGATATTGCTTCACCCGTTGGATCGTTCCTGTTAACGTCACATCTTTCCCCGATCGATTCCGCACTTCATGCCCATAGGCTGCCATTTTGAGCTGGCCGTTGATGTCAACGAGATCGGCTTTTTCTCCTGTTCTAAACTCAAAACCAGCGGCTTGAATCATCGGAATGGTATACCTTTTCTGATCTGCTTCAAATGTAAGTGATAAGACGGTGCCTCGTCCTACGGTTCCATATGATTCTATGTTTCTTAAAATAGCGCCTTTGATGAATTTTGGCTCGCTTGGCTGCGAGAAGTCACCTTCTTTTAAGAGCATCGCTTTTTTCTTTTTCGGATTGTAGAGAATGGCGATACGCTGACCCGGTTGCGGTATCTGAGTATAGGATACAACCGTTTTAACCGCCTTTTCGATATTTTTCCCATCATATTGAAATTGAAGCTGCATGTTGACCAGCGGCTGTTCGTTGATGTAGGTACCCGTTTCTTTGACTGATACAATATTGGCTTCTAATGTGACACTGTCTTTTATCTTGTTCTTTCTCACCAGTCTCAAAATCGGTGGCAGGAAGATCGCTAGCACAAATAACAGCAGTGGGATAAAGAGCCATATCGCCCAGTTGAGAATGAGTGGTCCGCCCTTCATAACATATTGCATAAAGGTGTCAACAGACGTTTGGTGGGCTGGACTGGCATTTTCGATTGAGATGACCTTTTGCAAAGAAAATTCCTTTAGCTGTTTGCTTTTCGTCTCAAATGCCCCCGTTAATTGGTTGCCAAGTGAATAATAGAGCCAATTGCTCTTCACATTTTTATGAAAAGAGAGATCTTCTTTTTGTAAAGATTCATATGACAACGACTGAGACAGCTTGCTGGCAGACGTCGCCTTATTCGTGCGATGATTATAAATATAACCAGTTAGCTTGCCTTTTGCTTCGTCCTTTGCTGTAGAGCCTAAAAGAAGAACTTCTTCTTCATTCAGCTGGTAGATAAAGGTTTGGTACATCGGTTTTGGTGTTGGGACGACTTCCCCAAGCCTTCCCTCTGCATCCACTTTCCTTGGTCTTTTTGGATAGTTGGATTCGACAGCGACAGCCACGTTTTGTGATGATCCGATCGTTTTTTGCAGCTGCTGCACGACTTTTTCTTCAATGAGGCTAAACGGTTCGGCACCTTTGGAGACATAGACCCCAAGCTGATGCTTCTCGTTTGAGATTCCGCTGACATACGCTTTCTGGTCATTTTTCAAAGTCAATTCAAACATAGGGAATGGGGTCTGCCCTCTAAAAGAATTCATGACGACATCGATGGAAACAGGTCTTGCTGGTAGCTTCAGCTCGCTGAGATTGTGGACATGAAACTGACCATTCTTTAGCTCACCGAGGACCGCAGCAGCGCCTTCCATTTCTCCTGTAAACACGAGACGTCCATTCCATTGATATGTATTCGTTTTTAAAAATGAGGGAATCTGTAAGTTTTGCTTGACGAGTTCTTTCTTTGCTCCGCTTGGAGACAGTTTTTCGATCAACAGCTGCTCGTCTTTATTTTTTAAAGCAAGTAAGAGATGGTTCCCTTGAATAGATGGCAGCATTTCATTAAACGAATCGCTTGCTGTGGTCCATTCACTGATTCTTTTTCCTGATTGAGGATCATACATTGCAAAATGGAGCTGCTGGTTTTTTGATACAGCACTCACCACTCGTTTTCCTTCATCGAATGTAAACATTCGTTTGATGTCATACTCTGTTACTTTCCCTGCGGACAAATCATCTTGGTAATGGTTCCACACCAAGACACTAAGAATGATCGCTGGAATAAAGAAGACTATATACCTGAGGAAAATCACTGGTATTCTTTTCACTTGATCGCTTCCTTTCATGGAGTTCCTTTTTCTTATACGTCAGTGCAGCGAGAATGTTTCATGCTAGAAGAATACCATTCCAACTTTCTAAATCCATATTTTACATATTTGATTGTTTACGATAAAATCCAATCAGATTCAAAAAAAGGATGTTATCTCAATGGATAAGCTATCATCGATCATTTTAGCGGCTTGGCTGCGTGTTCCCCGTTGGCTCAAGCAATGGCTGCTCGTATCTATGACCATTTTCTTTTTTTATATGTGCTTTGTAAAGGGGCTGACTAGCTGGTACACCTTGCCGCCTGTCACTTTGCTCGCATGCGCCATATGTTCCTTCTTCATCTGGATGGTGTGGCTAAACAGTCAAAAAAACAAGTAAAAAGGAGAATTTCATGAAAGAATCCATCTTTTATTTTGCTATCTCTTTTGTTCTTCAATGGGTTTGGTTTGGGGTTGTGCATCCAGATAGAGGCGTGACACTGCTGGACATGTTGACCTTCTCTATTTTGTTTACGGTGATGTTCTTTTTTATTGGCCGGATTTGGAGGTATCAGAAGAAAGGGCGAAGTGAGTGATGATGAAGCATTTCCTCTTTCTGTCGATGAGCAGTTCTATTGTGAGCGGAGAATCCTGTTAAAGGGGATGTCATGCGGATGGTGTCCGCTTTTTTTCTTCCTTTTTCCTATTTTATTGTTTAAAACGTAAAAAGGCTGCCAAATAGATGGCAGCCCGTTTCTTACTCTTTTCATGCAAATAAATAATCAATGTTTAATCTCCGTCACGGAGTGTATGAATTAAGATTCGATCATATCAGTGTGTCATATGTGTTCCGAGTGAACCTACGTTTGAAAGTAAACGCCATGGAAGTTCTGGATAACAAGACAACGAAAGCCCTACCTCTCATTCGTCCTTACGGCTCCGAAGCCGTGCCAGTGTGAATTGTAAATCAAAACGTCTTTTTTCCATTCTTCCGCTTTTATAGGGGGCGGTTGCAGAAGGAAAAGAATAAGTTTGTTCGCTTTGACAGCGTCTCGTTCTTATCAAGTAGAAGCTCTATTGCTTCTCATTATGTCATAGAAAAAAGAAAGTTTACTTTCTTTATTTATTTGCTATTTCAACACTTAATACAAAACTATAACACGTTCCCCCAACTTACGCAAGTGTTAAAGTGATAATTCTGCTGGTGTCCGGTTTCCTTCGTTCATATAACGAATGGAGGTTGGGTCAATCTTAAGGATCACTAGGTTTGGATCATCTTTTCCTTTAAACCATTTCTCCATCTCATCAGACCAAAGGCGGTCGATCAGTTCTGGATCATCAGTTAATGTGGCTTTACCTGCGATTTCTGCATATGTGTCCCCAAATCCTTCACCTGAATAACCAATGAGAATATGAACATTCGGATTTTTTTCAATCTCATCAGCTTTATGTGTTTCTTTGCTTGTTGGTGTATATAATGTCAGTCCTTCATGGAAAAAAGTCATATAGCGGGTATGCGGCTTATCTTGTTCAACAGTCGCCAATGTTCCGACTTTTTGTTCGTCTAATAAATTCATTACCTTTTGTTTTAACTCTTCTTGTGACATGTATCTTCACTCCTTCAAAATGTCATCCGTACTCTTAGGTTTCCACGACAACCCATTCATTAAACAAAGAAATGTGTTTTTCATAAAAAGACATCTTCTAGCTGATGCTATAAAAAACGGACACATTGAAAGGGGAAGTTGAACATGCATCATGAAACGATGTTCCATTTGAGTTCACTTGTTATTGCAGCGGTTGTTGTGGGCATTATCATATGGTCTGTCTCATCTGTACAGAAGAATCGGAAGAAATACTAAATACACCGCCCAATCAAAGCTGGGCGGCGTGTTTATTGATCATGTATTCATAAAGGA
The DNA here is from genome assembly GCF_024398395.1 of Bacillus sp. FS02. Classification (NCBI taxonomy): domain Bacteria; kingdom Bacillati; phylum Bacillota; class Bacilli; order Caryophanales; family Bacillaceae; genus Bacillus; species Bacillus sp. FS02. Next base: position 1,405,324 of record NZ_CP074101.1, read on the forward strand.
ACCGCCGTTGACGTGAAGTGTCTGTCCCGTCATATAAGACGATTCGTCCGAAGCAAGCAGTACATAGCAGCCTACATGCTCCACAGGCTGTCCTGGTCTTCCCATTGGGGTCTCGGCCCCGAAGTTTTCGACACTGTCTTCATCAAATGTAGATGGAATGAGCGGCGTCCAAATTGGACCGGGTGCTACACCGTTGACCCGAATTCCATCTTTCACAAGCGACTGTGCCATAGAACGAGTAAAGCCGTTGATGGCCCCTTTTGTCGCCGTATAATCAATGAGCACTTTGTTGCCTCGATACGGGTTAATAGATGTTGTATTAATAATGGAACTTCCCGGTTTTAAGTAATCGAGTGCCTTCTTCGTAAAATAAAAATAAGAATAGAAATTGGTTCTAAAGGTTTGGTGAAGCTGTTCACTAGAAATATCTTGAATACGTTCTTTCGGATGCTGTTCGGCCGCATTATTGACTAAGATGTCCAGCTTCCCAAAGGCTTCAACTGTCTTTTCTACCGCTTTCTCGCAAAAGGCTTCGTCCCCGACATCCCCTGCAATCGTTAAACATTTAACGCCTTCCTGTTCTACACGTTTTTGCGTATCTTCTGCATCCTCATGTTCATTTAAGTATACAATCGCGACATGAGCTCCTTCTTTGGCATACGCAACAGAAACGGCACGTCCAATTCCGCTGTCTCCCCCTGTAATCAGCGCTACTTTTCCTTTTAGCTTACCAGACCCTTTATACGATTCATCCTCATAGATCGGCGCAGGATTCATTTCTCTTTCACTGCCTGGCTGCTGATCCTGCGTTTGGCGCGGAATGCCATTTGTTAAGTATTCACGTAAATCCATGTGTAAGCTCCTCCTTGATTTGTTGATGTATCCTTTCATTACCACTTCATTTTTTCACTCAAACATCCCTATGCTTCATCAATGCGTTTTGAAAACTGACAGGTTTCAGGATGGGAAAAATCGGTTACATAAACATAAAAAAGGAGCGTTCTCACATGCTGTCAACCATTTCTAAAACCTTTAGCAGACCAAAAGGCTGGCTCGGAAGCATCGCAGGTTTTATTATGGCAAATGAAAATAAGGCACTGAATCAATGGGCGATCCAGCATTTAGATTTATCAGATGGTGAAAACATATTGGAAATAGGCTATGGCCCCGGCTATAGCATCAAACATATGCTCAAGCATTATGACGATCTTCACATTGATGGACTAGATGCTTCTTCAACTATGAAGGAACAGGCGCATTCGCGTATAAAGAAACGATCCAAAGAGAAGCAGGTCCGGCTGTATGTCGGGAAAATTGAAAAAACACGCCTGCCGGCGGATCAGTATGACAAAGTACTCTCTGTTAACAATTATACGATTTGGGATGACCCAAAGGCTGGCGCACTCAACCTTTATCACACCTTGAAACCTGGCGGAAAACTCGTCATTGTGATGCAGCCAAGAGAAAAAGGAGCAGACGCCAATCGGACAAAAGAAATGGGCGAAAGCATCCTCAATGACTTAGAATTTGCTGGATTTGATCAGTTTTCTGTTGAATATGAAGAGATTCGTCCCACCCTCGCTGTCTGTGTCACAGCAAAAAAGCCGAGAAGCGAATAAGCTCTCGGCTTTTTTCTTACCATTTTGCCTCTTTGACAAATTGATAAAAAAGTTGATGTAATTTCTGTTCAATCTCTTCCTTTGTTCCTTGTCCATAAAGCGCCATGCTTTCTTCGCTTTCAATGATGGATGAACTGATCAGGCTAAACATTTCAGACCCTTCTTTGCCAAGCTCTAGCGGCGCCAGCATGAGGAGCATTCTGGACATGAGCTGTTGCCCGCCATCCATGCTTTTGATCTCATATGCCTCATCAAGATCATAGATATGAAAGACCGGTTTCTTAATGAGATCATGCTTTAAGTGAAAAAGAGCAAACTCAGTTCCCGGAATGCCTAAACCACCTTGCTGCTCACGCTCAAGTAAACCGACTGTCACTTCGTCTGCACGTTCTAAATAGCCTTGACTTTCAACCTGACGCATCAGCTCTCTCATTGTTGACTCATGCTGCTCCGTCGTCCTCTTTTTTTCGATTGTAAAATGGGACAAGATGCTGCGAATCACTGACATATAATTCGTGATTTGCTCTGCCATTCCTATCATATCAACCGTTTCCTCCACCGATTCTTTTGCAGATTCCTGCGCTCTTTTTTTCTCAATCAGATAAGGAATTTTTCGTTTAATATGAGACTTGACCCGCACTGCGTCATCCTCGTTTAAGAGCGGGCTGACCATAATGTAATCAATATGCTCATAGGGGATCGGCACGGTTGATACGATCATGTCATAGCTCGCAGCGTCGATTTCCTTTAGCTCCATTAAGGAAGATAGATCGAATTTGGCGATCTCAGGCAATTCTTTTTTTAATCGTGATGCGAGCATTTTGGACGAACCGATGCCGCTTGAGCAAACGACCAATGCATGAATCTTTGTTTCTTCTTTTTTAATTTCAAGCACCGAACCAAAATGAAGCACGATAAAGGCAATTTCATCCTCTGGAAATTCGATCTCAGGAAAGAAGCGCTCCACACCTTCTTCAATCGCCATGAACAGCAAGAAGTAGTCTTTTTTTATTTGTTGTGTGAGCGGATTATAAATCCGCATCTTTTCTTTTAAACGGTTCATAGCTGGTTCAAGATGAGACACGAGTCCCTCATACAATGAATCGTTTTCATTTAAATGGTAGCCTGTTTTATGAGAAATAAAGTCAATGAGTTTCTTCGTTCTCAGCGCAATATCTAACTCAATCTCATCAATGCGGTATTCTGCCGTAAAGCTTCGATTTGCACTACGCAAATGGATGGTCATGTAGCCGACCTCCGCTTCAGGAATCTCTACATTAAACATGCGTTCTAATGCTCGTGCGATTCTGAGTGAAGATTCAAATTCCTTCGTCCGCTTTAATTCAAGCAATTCTTCCTCTTCCATCCGAATGGTTTCACCGATTTGAATGCGTTCAATGGCATAGGTTAAGTGAACGACAAGTGCAATATAGGCACTATCTGACAACGAGAGAGAGAGTCTGTTTTTCAAATGAAAGAGCAGCCTTTCTACCTTGAGCAGCTGTCCTCGACTGACTACCCCAAACACCTTTTCAGTCGCTTTCGTTCGATGTTTAATATTCATCTCAATCGTTTCGAGAAATAATTGAATGTCGAGACGGTCAACGATCAGGTTCCCGACAATTTTTCGTTTGGCTTCCTCCGGTCCTTTTAATTCAATGCCGTACCCACGCTTGCGGATAAGCAGTAAACCGTAGGGAGCGATCCAGTCCGTCAGTTCATCTAAGTCGTAGCTGATGGTCGCATTTGTAACCTGCAAGTCGGCTGCAAGTGTATATAATTTCACCGGTTCTTTTGCTTCAAGCAGGGCACACAGGATTAAGAGCTTCCGTTCATCAGAACTATATTCAATTTGATCTTCATTTGAAATATGAGACAGAAGCCGCTGTTTGTCTTCCTGTTCACCGACCGCCTTCAAGCCCTTCCCCGGCTGTTTATCAAGTGATAGGTTGTAATTCTTTAAAATAGGTTTAATGGATTTAAGTTCTCTATGAATGGTTCTTGTACTTACTTGAACAGAATCGGCGATCTCACGAATGGTGACATAACGATTTTGCTGAATCATATATTTGATCACTTTCTGTTCTCGTGCCGTTATGTACATGAAATGCCTCCTTCTGCTTAAATAGGTCTATTGTCACACTTTAATATAAAACGCTTTCACTGATCGATGCAACCTGAAGTTGATCTAAATTTGGCACACAGGTTGTGACAAAATGAAAGACTCACACGTTTCTCCAAAAGGAAGGTCCATAATCCTTTTGATGAAATTGAATCGTTTGTTCATGAAATGGCAGTGTGCCCCCGACCTTTAATGAATAGGTAGGATGATAGACGGGAGAGCCAAAGCAATACTCCATCGTCCCTTCCTCCGGCCGAAACATGACGGTTCGCATCGTCCCAAACAGCTCTTCATAATTGTGCACAGTCAGACCAGCAGGGTATTCTGCCTGAAATAGTTCCGTAAGAGACTCGCTTGACGGCTGTTCTTCTAAAGCTTGAATTAACATGTCGTACCTGACAACAGAATGATGTTTCGTCAACCCTTTTGCCGTGTGATCAGCGAGCGGATGGTTCGTAGCCGCAATAAATCCACGCTCCGGCCTTCTCACCTTTTTTTGCCCATCAATCATTTCAATCACAGCCGCCTCTCCCTGCCGGTCAGCAAGCATTAGATGAACATTAGACGCGACGGGCATTTCCTGTACCAAACGGACGGCATCCTCCACCGTTTTACAGGACTCTAGCACAGCACGAATAACATGATATACTTGCAAGCCAGCAACAGCCGGCGGCTTTAAGCCTGGTTCGTTGCCAATAGGCGGACCGCATGCAGAAAATGTCACCGATAGACCATGTTCATTCATCCCATCCGATCGACCAAATAAGATTAATGATGAGCCTGTATGGACTGCTGAGCCCTTCACATGTGTAGATACAAGACGCATATCATCAAACAGCGGAGAAAAATCATAGTTGCGAAGCATCACCGTTTGTTGATTGGCAGCCTCATTTCCCTGCATCACACAATGGGAACAACCTGGCTGAAGATGCGAAGAATAGAAAAAGGTCAAATTGCTTTCATCCATTTGCATTTCATCACAAAATCCCGTGAGTTCTTCCTCTAACTGAGGAAGAAACGGTCGAATCAGCTGCTTCGTTTCCTTCACAGCCTCTTTTAATAACGGTTCTGATTGAATGTATTGTTTTTTAAGCAAAGGGTGCTCCTTCAGCCAGACAGCCTGCTGCTTTCCTATCTCATAAGCTGTTCCTTTCAATTCATGAAAATACGCGCTCATCTCCTGCATGCATACACCTCTTTTGTCTTTGTTTCTTTTATCATATCGAAACAGCCCTTCATTTAAAAGAATGAAAAAAACTGCAATCCCGCGGGATCACAGTTGCTTAGCGGATTGTTGAAACAGCGCTTCTGCCATTGCTTCATATCCTTTGTGGTTCGGATGAAATTGATCAATCGATAAGTATGCGCTTTGATGACCTTCAAATACACCGTAAATATCCACCACTTCTACATGTGGATTCGCAGCAAGCTGGCGAAGGTGATGGTTGTATTGCTTCAGCCATCTCTCTGCGATCGGAATCTCAGGAAAAGGATTATATAAATTCAATAAATATACGCAGTATGGATGATGCTGACCTCTTTTTATCAGAGCGATTTCTTGAACCATTTTGCTAAAATTCGCCTGACAATGCATAGACGCTTGCAGCAGTGTCTTTTCATCTTCACCTTTTTCATACTGCAGAACAGCTTGAACAAGATCATTCCCGCAGCCTGTGATGGTGATGATGTCAGCATGAGCAATCGCCCGTCTTACATCAGACCGCCGAAAAAGCTGCAAGATCTCTTCCGTTGTTAACCCTGATTTCGCAAATACGGACAGTTTCACCGGTATATGCAGCTTCTTTTCAAGCTTCGCCGCATATCGCTCCGTAAAACCGCCGCCAAATAAACGTGCCCCCACCCCAACCGTTAAGGAATCTCCAATCGCAACATAGGATCGTCCCACTCTTATCCCTCACTCTCTCCTGCCTTCTCTTATATATACGAAAAAGAAGAACAAATGCTTGTAGCAGATGGCTTAAAGGCATCCACCTTTTTTTCAAAGACGCAGGATGAGCGCATTTACAAACACTTTACTTGCGATATCGATCCATTTTTTGTTCAATGGGAGTAGGGTTTTTTTGCTTAAATCGCAGCTTTGAAGCGTTTCAGAAAAATTTACAAACTTTTTATCTTGATTTCAAGACTTTATACCTTGACTTCAAACTATATAGTGATTACAATGAAAATATCAGTTTTTATGTAACTGTGCTTGTTACATCTTTTTCATAGCATTCCAATATGATTAAAGATGCCACATATTCAGTGTATCTTTGGGATACGCTAAAAAAATCATTGAAACAGGAAGGATTGAATGAACATGGCAAAAGTTTTATACATCACTGCACATCCGCATGATGAAACAGTTTCTTACAGTATGGCTACTGCTAAAGCATTTATCGAATCTTATAAGGAAGCAAATCCAAGTGACGAGGTTGTACATATCGATTTGTACAAAGAAAACATTCCTCACATTGATGCAGATGTATTCGCTGGATGGGGCAAGCTTCAATCTGGTGCTGGCTTCGATACACTTTCAGCTGAAGAGCAAGCGAAAGTTGCTCGCCTAAACGAATTAAGCGATCAATTCGTTTCTGCTGACAAATACGTATTTGTTTCACCACTTTGGAACTTCTCATTCCCACCAGTTCTTAAAGCATACATCGACTCTGTTGCTGTAGCTGGTAAAACATTCAAATACACTGAGCAAGGTCCTGTTGGATTACTAACAGACAAAAAAGCGCTACACATCCAAGCACGTGGCGGATACTACACTGAAGGTCCTGCTGCTGAACTAGAAGCAGGTCACCGTTACCTTGGAACAATTGCAAACTTCTTCGGTATTCCTTCTTTCGAAGGTCTTATTGTTGAAGGTCACAATGCTGAGCCTGCAAAAGCAGAACAAATTAAAGCAGATGCGATCGAACGTGCAAAAGCTTTAGGTAAAACTTTCTAATTATTAACACGCAAAAAGCCAATGATCTTAACGGTCATTGGCTTTTTATTTGTTCAGATGCAAAACCTAATTCTTTTGAAATGCCGCTGGCCGCTTTTTTGACCTGCTCAATTAAATAAGGAAGCCGTTCCTTTTGATAGCCTGCCTCAAACCCCGCAATACTAATGCCTGCTGCCACTTCTCCGTGATGATTGAAAATGGGCGCTCCAATAGCCGCAGTATAGTTTTCAAGCTCTGAATAGCTTAACGTATATCCGCGCCTGTTTGATTCTTCGATCATGTTTCGCAGGACATCTTTATCGGTAATGGTTCCGATCCCGATTTTCCCGAGCTCTACCGAATCAATATAGGCAAGTCTCTCTTCCTCTGGCAAAAAGGAAAGAATACTTCTCGCACAAGCTCCCGCATATAATGGGGATCTTCTTCCGACAGCGGTATAGAGCCGGACAGGCTGCGTTCCTTCCATTTTCTCCACATAAATGGCTTCATCTCCTTCACGAATAATGAGCTGAACAGCCTCACCTACCTCATCACGCAAGTTTTCCATAAAGGGCCTTGCAATTCTACGGATATCGAGGCGATCGGCGACAAGCTGACCGTATTCAAGGAACATCAATCCTAATCGGTAAACACCTGAAGGATGCTTTTCTAATAATCCCATATCGGCTAACGAGTTGGCCATTCGGTGTACAGATGTTTTGGGCATGCTCGAGAGCTCAATCATGTCATTTAACGTTAATTGTTCGTGTGTGATAAAAAGCCGTAATATCTCCATTGATTTCACAACGGTTTTATTTGTGTTCTGCATGTTTCTCACCTTTTCTAAAACGAAAATGCTTCGAGTTTTAATCTTGCCGTCAGGTCCTTCATTTCTGCTTCTTGTGTGAATAAGGCTTGCTCTGCTTCTTGGCGGTCAATTTGTTGAAACGTGAGATTCGCTCCAGGCATCGCCTGCGCAATGAGCGGCAAATCGACTGTTGCCACCTCACCAATACGGGGATATCCACCTGTCGTCTGGCGATCTGCGAGCAGAATAATCGGCTGGCCGTCAGGAGGAATTTGAATAGAGCCAAAAGCAACCGCTTCTGAAATCAATTCAAGCTTTTGCTTTAAACGTATCGGTTCTCCTTTCAATCTGCATCCCATACGATCAGATTGGGGAGTGACCTGATAAGACCGTTCGAAAAAAGCTTGCTGCGATTCTTCCTGAAAATGAGACAGATGTCTCCCTGCCAGCACCCGAATGACTGGTGATTTCCCGAGAGGCAAAAAATGAGCATGATTGACTGTCCAGTCTGGCGCACGTTCCCCTTTGCTTTTTAACATGTGAACGAGGCTCACCGCCAGTGGTGACGGTTCTCCAATCGGCAGGACGTCTCCTTTTTCTAGCGGACGCCCTTCTATCCCGCCTATCTTCGCTCTGACGTACGTACTTTTACTTTTCATCACCGGCTCAACATCAAATCCACCGGCTACAGCGAGGTAGGAGCGGCATCCCCTCTTACAAGGGCCAAAGGTGATCGTGCTTCCTGCTCGAATGAAGAGCGGTTTCCATAGAGGCACTTGTTCCCCGTCAATCTCAACCTCCACATCAGCACCGGTCACGGCGATCAGCTGATCCTTCTGACATGTCAACACTGGACCGGGCCCCATTAATGTGATTTCCAGCACCGCTTCGTTTTCTTGATTCCCAGTGAGGATGTTGGCGATTCGGAGCGAGAGCGGGTCCATGCCGCCGCTCGTTAAAACACCGTACTTCTGATAGCCTATTCTCCCTTTATCTTGAATGGTGGTGAACATTCCTGGCTTGATGACATGAATACTCAACGATCTTCCTCCTTCATGCTGAAAAATTCCTTTTCAGACAGTTGAACAAATCGAACCTCGTCCCCTGCCTTTAGTAGACTAGGTCTCTCAGCATTCGGCCGAAATAAGGACAAAGGGGTTTGTCCAATGAGCTGCCAGCCTCCGGGTGTAGATATCGGATAAACCCCTGTCTGCTTCCCCGCAATACCCACAGACCCTTTTGGAATCGACATTCTTGGTGTTTGTCTGCGCGGAGCTGCAATTTTTTCAGAAAGTCCGCCTAAAAACGGGAACCCAGGAGCAAACCCAATCATATAGACAAGATACGTCCCGGATGTGTGAATGCGTACAACTTCTTCAGGCGTCAAATCATTGATACGGGCGACTTCTTCTAAGTCAGGACCGAGCTCTCCTCCATAACATACAGGAATGTCGACGATCCGGCGCTTTGCCTGATTCCCCTCCTGCCAGTTGTCTTCAAGGAGGTTTTCAATATAGTCTTTGACCCATTCATACGGAGAGATCGCACGTTGCTTAAGCTGAGCAGATTGATAGACCGTATAGGGCTCATAAAAGACGGTCACGTTTGTAAAAGCTTGAACAGCTTCCACATATCCTTCAAATGGATGCTGTTCAATACATGAAAACAGCTGCTTCACACGCTCATGAATGTCTTCACTTATGTCAGTCCCGGCTTGGATGACAATGGCTGCGTCTCCTAGCGGGTGGAACGTGATCGTATCTTTTATCGTTGAAAATGCCACTTTTATGACACCTCTCTTTCTACAGGACACCGAGCTTTTGATCTCTTACATCTGTGATAAACATATGACCGGGTGCATGGGTGATCGCAATGTCTGGCTTAGTGTGCATGACGATGGCTTGCGGCGTCACACCACATGCCCAAAACACCGGGACTTCCCCTTCTTTGATCACAGATGGTTCTCCAAAGTCTGGCTGATCTACATGTTCAATGCCAATTACAGCTGGATCACCTATATGGATAGGACCGCCATGTACCGATGGGAATCTAGACGTCACCTGAACACTTCTTGTGACTTGATGCGCTGGGATCGGCCTCATGCTGACAACCATCGGACCATGGAATACACCTGCCCTTTCACATGAAATGTTCGTTTGATACATTGGGACATTATGACCGTCTTCAATATGGCGGACAGGAATGTCATTCAGCATCAGTGCATGCTCAAACGTAAAGCTGCATCCGATGAGAAAGCCCACCATATCATCCTCCCAATAGGAAGAAATATCTGTTACCTCTTCTTGAAGAACCCCTTTTTTGTAAACACGATATTTAGGGAAATCCGTTCGAATATCCGCATCAGGTGCTGAACGCCTTGGCACTGGATCACCTGGGTCGAGCACATCAAGCAAAGGGCACGAAGCCGGATTCCGTTGACAAAATAAAAGAAAATCGAAGGCTAGCTCTTTTTTGACGATCATTAAGTTGGCTTGCGCAAATCCCTCAGCAAAGCCAGCCGTTGGGCCTGTGATCTTCTGCTTACGAATCAATTCCCTGATTTGTGACGGCTTATAGGTTTGATATGCTTTCATGTGATCAGCTCCATAGTTTTGGAATTTCATTCATGATGGTATATCCGCCCATGATTGCCATGATGACAACAACAAACGCACCTGTTGCTGTCAAAAAGAATGGATGGCGATAATCACCGACAATTTCTTTTTTATAGGCAGCAATCAGCAATGTTCCGAGTGCAAGCGGCAAGATCAATGCATTGATGGCCCCAACCAAAATCAATATGTTCACAGGTCTTCCAATCGTGATAAAACAAATGGTCGAGAGCGCAATGAAACCAACGATAATGCCTCGTTGATTTTTCTCGATTTTTGGTGAGAAGGTTTTAAAGAAGGAAACGGAGGTGTATGCCGCTCCAATGACTGAGGTAATGGCAGCAGCCCACATAATAATCCCGAACATTTTATATCCAACATTTCCAGATGCTAATTGAAAAACAGACGCAGGCGGGTTCGACGGATCAATCTGCAAGCCTTTTGAGACAACTCCTAGAACGGCTAAAAATAAAGCCACACGCATCACGGATGTGATTAAAATACCGAAAATGGAACTTTTCGTCACTTGCGGCAATGCTTCCTTCCCCTTAATGCCAGCATCCAGCAGACGATGACCACCAGCAAAAACGATATAGCCGCCAACCGTTCCGCCGACAAGTGTGACAATTGATAACATGTCAATTTTCTCTGGCACGAAAGTTCTCATGACAGCTTCTCCAACTGGCGGTGCTGTGGAAATAGCCACATACAGCATCAGACCAATCATGACAAAACCAGCGATTTGTGTGAATCGGTCCATCGCTTTTCCTGCCTCTTTGATGACAAAAATGAGAATGGCAATGACTGCACTGACCCCAGCCCCTATGCGGGGATCGACGCCGAATATGACCTGAAAACCGAGACCCGCACCGGCGATATTTCCAATATTAAAGGCAAGACCCCCAATGACAATCAAACAGGCTAACACATATCCAAGACCCGGCAGAACCATATTGGCAATGTCCTGTCCTCTTTTTTCCGAGACGGCAATGATACGCCATACATTTGTTTGCGCAAAAATGTCTAGCAAAATGGAAATCAAAATGACAAACCCAAAGCTAGCTGCGAGCTGCTGTGTGAACACCGTTGTTTGTGTTAAAAATCCCGGTCCAATGGCGGACGTTGCCATTAAAAAGGCTGCGCCCATCAGCATAGAACGGTTCCCTTTTGGAGCTTTCATCTGTTTGGCTTTCTCTCTTTTCATGCTGTTTCCCCCTTTGATGACGATTTATCGAAAGGCCTTGAGTTGAATAGTGGCTTCTTTTAGCTTCGCTGTAATGGTTTTTGCAAATTGAAGCGCGTGACTGCCATCCCCGTGGATGCACACCGTATCTGCTTTGAGCTGAACATCTTCCCCTTGCACTGTCCGCACTTTCCCCTCTCTTACCATACGGATGACCTGCTGAACTGCCCTTTCATCCTCTTCAATAAGTGCATGAGGTTCACGGCGTGATGTCAGTGTCCCGTCTGGTTGATACGTCCGATCAGAAAAAACTTCATGTGCCACTTGAAGACCGATTCTTTCCCCTGCTAACGCAAGTTCACTGCCTGACAGCGCAAATAACACAAGGTTAGGATCAATATCATACACAGCCTTCGCAATCGATTCAGATAATTCAGTATTTTTAGCCGCCATGTTGTAAAGGGCGCCATGTGGTTTGACGTGCTGCATCGTACCGCCTTCTGCTTTCAGAAAGGCTGATAGTGCACCAATTTGATAGATCACAAGATCATAGGCTTCCTCTGCTGAGATCGCGATTGGACGTCTGCCAAAACCGACTAAATCTTGCAGACCTGGATGTGCACCAATTTGAACCCCTTTATCCAGTGCCATTTTAACCGTCTTTCTCATCACAGTTGGATCTCCCGCATGAAAACCGCATGCAATATTGGCTGAGGTAACATATTCAAGAATTTGTTCATCTGAACCGATGGTGTATTGACCAAAACTTTCTCCCAAATCACAGTTAATATCCACTTGATACATAGGACCCCTCCTTGTCGTTCCGAATTACGGAATATAAAGTCCGAATATTCGAATTTATATTGATTATACCAACTTTGGATAGACTGCACATGAAATTGTCAGAAAATATAACAATAGAACTAGTAGAAAACAAAAAAAGTGAGAGGTCATATCCTCTCACTTTTTCTACTCGTTTATTTAGACAGCACCCAATGCTGGATGGCTTTTGCTACCCCGTGCTCTGTATTAGGAGCCGTAATCCAATCAGCGGCTTCTTTCACAACTTCTTGTGCATTGCCCATTGCAATGCCTAATCCGGCTTCTTGAATCATCGCCATATCATTCAGACTGTCGCCAAGTGACATGACGTTGTCCATTGTGCAGCCAATGCGTTCTGCTACTTTTGCAAGAGCTGCCGCTTTGTTAATGCCTGCTGCATTGACTTCAATATTGGTTGGACTGGAATTCGTGATTTCTAGCTGTCCATTTGTTTTCAATGTATGGAGGACTTCCTCACGAACAGCATCGTCATGAATATCAAAACCAAATTTCAACCATTCGTGGTCATGAATGCGTTCTGGGAATTCTCCCCTCCACACCTTATCCACAGTAGATGCCCAGTAATCGGTTTCGTATCTGTTTTTTAGATCCCACATCATCTGAACGTGATCGGGATGCAGCAGTTCCCGTTCGATCAACTGGAAGTTTGAATCCCAAATTTCACTTCCGTTCGCTGTGACAAGATAAGAAGAGAGTTTCAACGGCTCGACCAGCTCTCGACATGTCATCAGCGTACGTCCTGTGCTAATCACCACATGGACCCCTTTGGCTTCTGCTTCTTTAATGGCTTGTTTATTTTCCTCAGGAATGACGTGCTCACTGTTTAACAGCGTGCCATCCATATCAATGGCAATCAATCGGATGTCTTTCTTATCAGCTTGTGTTGACAAATTGAGTACCCCACTTTGTATCATTTTTTGAATCTATCTTTATTTTAATATAAAGATGAAGATGGCACAAAGGGACGAGTTTGATCCCATAGAAAAAAGACCTTGTGACAGGTCTTTTTACTTCTTCTTAACGTTCACATGCGATGCCGTCTTTATCACGGTCAAGGTGTTTATTTTTTAAGTAAAGTGCTTTTGATACATAAGGCTTGTACTTCGTTTTTCCACCTTTGTTTTTCGTATTTTTGCTTTTTGCTACGCCGCCTTTATATACTTTGTTGAGTGCTTTGCAGTTTTTGTACTTGACTGTCTTTGCATCCGCTGTGTGAGTGTCAACTTGTGTAAAGCTAAGTAAAAGACCGAAAGACAAGACAGCGACCATGATTTTTTTTAACATGTAAGTTCCCCCTATTTTTTCTCATTTTACATTTTTATCATATGTCACCACATTTTGTTTTTCAAGACGATCGAGGTGAAAATATTGGTTTTTTTGGAATTTAATAATTCTTATGACCTATATGTTAAAATGAGTGGGAAACCTTTCCGGTTTTGACACGTATATGAAGAGAGGAGCTTTCCATATGAAAATGAAATATACCATTCTATATGTAAACGATGTTGAGGCAAGTATTCAGTTCTACCATCATATCCTCGGTTTCCCGATTAAATTGAGGGTTGAATCCTATGTTGAGTTTGATACAGGAGAAGTCACCCTATCAATTAATTCACGCCAAGATGTGAAAGAGGCACTTGGTCTACCTGTTCCAGAGGCAGTCAGCTCATCACAAACGTTTGAGATTGGCTTTGTTGTGGATGATGTGAATGAAACCATTGCGTCCTTGAAGGAAAAAGGGGTACCTGTCATCAAGGAACCTGCTAAGAAGCCGTGGGGACAAACGGTCAGTTATGTGTCTGATCCTGATGGACATTTCATTGAAATATGTGATGCGGTCTCCTAATAGCTGTCCGAAGGAGTGAAGCGTAATGAGAAAGAAACATGCTTTTTTTGTTGGTGTTTGCTCCATGCTGTTGATTTGCAGTGCGGCGCTCATATTACAGCACCATGAATGGATTGGATTCGTCAGTGGTGGAATCTCTATTATTGCGTTCGTTGCATCTGGATTTCTTATGGGTGCATGGACCAACGGGGAAGAGGCACGAGCGGCCTATCACTCTGAAACAAAAGAACACCGGATGTTTCGTCTTGATACGGCTTTTCTTTTCATCATCTTTGCCCTTCCGCATATGGGTGCAGCACTGTTATATGTTTTTATGTAAATAGTTGATTTGATTCAAAGGAGTAATTAACATGGCTGTTTTTGTCTTATTCGTTGTATTTGGTTTACCTATGATCTCTGTGCTGATTGGTATTTTCGGCACATTGTTTTTAAAGAACATTTGGTTTCCCACCTTGATTGTGCTGGTAGCGAGTGTGATTCTGATGTTCACCTCTATTGGTGGAAATAAAACCTTTCTCATTTGGGTCATCGTCTACACAGTCTGTGCATTTCTCGGTGCATTCATTACAAAGCGATTCAAAGCTGTTTCATAAATACTCATCAAAAAAAGAACAGTTTGCACTGTTCTTTCAGATTGTTGACAAAGGGCTAAAATGATTCTTTATTTTAGCCCTTTGTCTTCTTTTCAGCGTGATAGAAAACCTTTGCAGCCCTAGGAAGGACGAGTACTGGAGCGGAGCGAATTTGACATTCGTGAGCACCAGCACGCAGGACTGACAAAGAATGCGAGGGTTTGGCTACACGCTGAAAGAACAGTTTGCACTGTTCTTTTTTTGATTAAATATCCGCACACCATAGCTCTATTTCGATTTTCAGCTCTGGCCACCCTAATGCAGTCACATAGGCAACGGTCATTGATGGATATGCCGTTTTGAAGATTGCATCCCACTGTGGATATAGATGATCCCAATCAATTTCTTCTGTTGCCCAAATATTGACTTTGATGACGTGTTCTTCATTCAATCCTTCTGATGCAAGGATTCTCTTTATATTTTCAAACGTATTGGTGACTTGGTCGTTTAAGCTTGATGGGATCTGTCCATCCGCTCCTGTCCCTACTTGACCTGATGTCACAAATAACCCCGCACCCTTTGGCACCCTTGTGATATGACTGTAGTTGCCAACGGGTTTCGGCATACTTTCTGGGTTTTTTCTCGTGATTTTTTCCATGTACATCCCTCACTCACTATGATTTTTCTGCGTGTTTTTCCTCCTGCAGACAGACTTCACCAATTTTTGTCTATCCTAAAAGAAAACAGCAGTGGAGTATCCGTAGCCACAAGGTAAGAACATCAATATTTTCTTTTTCATGGCCGAAACACCCCTTTTTGATTGCGTGAGCAAGGTTTAGATTTATTTCATCCTACCTGATAAATGAACCACAGTCAAAAATAAATGATAAATGATATCGTGCAATATTTTGATTCTTCATACCCATTATCTAAAATCGTTCTTTTCTTGTTCATGGTTTGTTCAAATTTCTTCTATATAGTAGATCGTAATAGGAGGTAGGATACATCATGGCAAAAATAAATAAGAAAATGATTAGTCTTTGCACCGCAGCCATCAGCAGCTTATACATCACTGGTTATGCAACTACCCATCACGCTCAAGCCGTTCAAACAGCACAATCAAATACACAAGCAGACGCTTCTTCAAACAATACATCTCTCACATCAGATACTACCGCCACTCAAACAGAAGATACCACTTCAGAAACTGAACTCAAGGATGGTACTTTTTCTGGTACTGGATCAAATGAGATTGGCTCTATCAGTGTATCTGTTACCATCAAACAAGGAAATATCACTTCTGTCGAGATTACGAGTGATAACACTAGATACGGGCAAAGCTCCATTTCATCATTACCTAATGAAGTGGTTATCAGACAAAGTGCTGATGTAGATACGGTGAGCGGTGCAACATTAAGTACTCAGGATTTTGAAACAGCCGTTGCTCAGGCTTTAGAGCAGGCAAAGGCATAGAGAGGAGACACTATGATGAAATGGTTAGGACAACAAAAACTGATAACTTATCAAAAATCCATGCTGGCTATGGGAACTGTTATCAATATTCAAGTGGTTGCCTATGAAGAAGATCGACGAGCTGTTTTAGAAGACATCAATCGCGCTTTTTCCATTTTTTACGATATCGAACATCGGTTTAGCCGTTTCCGCTCTGATTCGGAAGTCATGAAGTTAGCCAATCGCTCCAAGCAAGAGGTATTAGTCAGTGAAATGCTTTTCGATTTAACAGCCTATGCGTTAGAGTTAGCTGAATTAACAAATGGAAAGTATGATCCAACCATCGGGAAAGTCATGGAACAAAAAGGATTCGATCGTTTATATACGACAGGACAAACTTTTTCATCAGATGACGTACCACATACAGCTGTTCATTACCGTGACGTCCAGTTAAACGAGACGAATCGGACGATTTATTTGAACAAACCGCTGATTTTGGATTTTGGTTCTATTGCAAAGGGATTTGCGTGCGATCTTGCCGCAAAAGAGCTTGAAGCATGGGAAGGCTTTATGATGAATGCTGGTGGGGATGTGTTGGTATCTGGATTTAACGAACAACAAGAAGAGTGGACAATTGGGATTCGGCATCCCATTCACAAACAGACCAACATCTCGGTCATTCAAACGACTAATTGTGCGATTTGTACATCTGGAAGCTATGAACGGATCAGCCGTAATGATCCTCATACGCACCATTTGATTCACCCTCAAACGAAACAGTCTGAACAAAGTTTGTTAAGTTGTACCGTCATTGCACCACTCGGTATGCTCGCCGATAGTCTCTCTACAGCTGCTTTTTTATTAGGTAGAGAAGGAGGTTATTCTTTTTTAGCCGAACATGAAATACCTGCCGTGATGGTGGATCAAGATGCTGATATGACCCTAACACCGGAGATGAAGGAGGTTCCATCATGGAATTACAGCCAGCACCAACCACAGACCAAACATTTTTGAAATCATCGCCTTCACTAAAAACCTACATTCGGACGCCGAAACGGTATGTCATTGCCATTCTTTTGGTTCTTCTAGCCGCCGGCAGTCTGCACACTGGATTTCTTAGTGGTCTCACTACAGTTGCCACCAGCATCGGGACAGCACTAATTCTTGACACTTTTATTACAAGAGTGATTCGGAAACATCATAAACACACATTCCCTGATGGAGCTCTGCTCACAGGGCTGATTATTGGCATTGTTCTCAGTCCAGCCACTTCTTTTGCTGTATCTGCTTTCACAGCTGCAGCAGCCATTTTATCTAAGCATGTCATCACTTATCAAAAGAAGCCGATTTTGAATCCAGCTGCGTTTGGTTTATGGCTCTCAGTCATTTTATTTTCTTCCAATCAAAGCTGGTGGGGCGGCATGTCTCTTCTACCTTGGTGGACCCTATTCCTTGTGGTGGTCGGCGGTTATTTGGTGACAAGCCGCGTACAAAAGTTCCCGCAAGTTTTCGCCTTTCTAGCCGCATACGGACTCATTCACCTCATATTGGGATTCATCGGCCTAACGGATGCTTCATCTGCTTTTATTACGCCCTATTTAAATGCCGTCTTGTTCCTTGCATTCTTTATGTTGACTGATCCACCTACTTCACCAGCAAAGAATCGTGATCAAATCATCTTTGGTATCCTCTGTGCTGTCGTTTCATGTGTGGACTTCTATTTATTTAATAGCTTATCTTACTTACTCACAGGGCTTTTATGTGCCAATGCTTGGAAAGCCTATCGAACGTACCAAACAAATCAAAAGCGACGGGCAATAAGGACGAAAGTCTAAATAAAAAAAACGGACATCGACTTTTCGACGTCCGTTTGACCATACCTTATAAACGATAACGTGCAATATCTTGATTCAATCGCATGCTTAGCTCATTGAGCCTTTCTGCTGCCTTCGCCACATTGGAGATGGCGGTGACTTGTTCGTCAGTAGATGCAGTGATTTCTTCAATCGCTGCGGCATTTTCTTGAGAAATATGCGCTGCACCATGCATCGCTTTTGTGATGAGGTCGTTTTGTTCCAGTAATGTATTCAGCTCTTTTGCCATCGCATTCGTTTCAACGATGGTTTGTGAAATCGATGTAGAGATGGAATTGAATTCTTGTTCTGTTGCATGAACCGCTTCATCAAGCTCGGCAAAACGATCCATTGTTTTGGACATCATGCCAGCTGTAGCCGTCGTTTCTTCTTTAATGCCTTGAATCATCTGCTGTATTTGAACAGCTGATTGCTTTGTCTGTTCAGCTAAATTCCGCACTTCACTCGCCACAACCGAGAATCCTTTGCCATGCTCTCCTGCACGAGCTGCTTCAATGCTCGCATTCAGGGCCAGTAAGTTCGTTTCGTTTGAAATGCTTTCAATGGTATCTGTGATTTGAGAAATATCTTGTACTTTTGTACTTAACTGCTCAATCCCTGATCGAATGCCTTGAGATGCCTGAATGGATTGCTCATTTGATTGTTTTAATTGCTGGACAATTTGCTGACCCTGCTGGGAAGATTGGTTCGACTGGTCTGAAATTCGTTTGATCTGGTCGCTTTGTTCTTTGACATTTTCAATGGATTGATTGAACTGAGTCATTTGTTGATTGGCTACCTCAAGGTCTGATGCCTGATGAAGGGTCCCTGTTGAGATGTCTCCAATCGCTCTGCCAATTTCTTCACTGCTAGCGGATGTTTCTTCAGAGATGGCGGATAGATCTGTCGCAGATTCGACGAGCTGGCTGCTCGTTTCCTGCAAACCGCTCACAAGTGTTCTGAGCTCTCCTGACATATGATTAAAGCCTTTTGCCAACTGCCCAATTTCATCCGAGGTTTCTTTTAAGCTGGTGCGTTCAAGATTGCCCGCCGCAATTTCTTTTGAAGCAGCCGTGACTTGCTTGAGCAGTCTCACTTTACCTCGGGCTGCCAAATAAAAGACACC
Source organism: Bacillus sp. FS02 (assembly GCF_024398395.1). Taxonomy (NCBI): domain Bacteria; kingdom Bacillati; phylum Bacillota; class Bacilli; order Caryophanales; family Bacillaceae; genus Bacillus; species Bacillus sp. FS02. The sequence goes on from NZ_CP074101.1 coordinate 1,424,295, forward strand.
CATACTTAAAAGAGCAACACCTGCTGTAATGAGAATAATATAGAGCTTCATCTGCTCTAGTTCTTTATAAAATTCATCCTGAAATACGGCGATTCCTATACTCCAATTCCACGGTGTAAACTGGTTCATATAAGCGAGTTTTTGCTTTTCTTCCCCCGTGGCATCGTCTTTATCCATATAGGTGATATAGTGTGCATCCTCGCCTTTTGCTGTGGCGCCAGCGACCATTTTTTGACGATTTGTCGTGTTATCTGGGATGACGTCGATGTCGTTAACCGGATGAACCTGTGATGAATAATCGGCTCCATATGCGACAAGGTAGCCTTTATTTTTATAGATAAAATCTGATTTTTGAAATTGGTACCCTTTGCCGTTGTCATTTTTAGGCCCGCTCAAGTAAATACGGGCTTGTTCCTGCGCCTGTTCAAGCGTCAGTTCTTTGTTCTCCACACGGTCGTTCAATTGTTCAAGAGTGGCCATCGCTCCATTTACGATGTGTTTTAAATCTGCTTTCCCTGCATCAATTAAGACATTTTTCGCTAAAAAATACCCCGTTGTTCCTACAAGTCCGCCTGTTAAAATTGTAATAACGATAATGGCTGACATCAATTGAAAAAAGACACTCCTTGAAGCAAACGCTTTCTTTTTCATGTTCTAATTCCCCCTTACTACATATATCGTCATGCAGGGGAAAGTATTAAAAAAGTCATAGAAAAATCCCTTTCACGTTAGAAAGGGATTTTTTGATTATCGCTCGGTTTCTTTGAGGATGTCTTGATAGAGATCGTCTTCAGGTTTGAGTCCACATACCTCTTGAAGCACACCTTCAATGCCTTTTTCTTTCCTTAATGCCTGCAAGCGAACCGCTTCTTCGTCTTCTGCAAAGTCGTAAGCCAAAGCGGCAGCGATCCCTTTGATTAAGTACACTGGCTGCTTGATCTTTTTCGCTGGACCGATTAAACGGTCATCTGCTCCCAGCTTTCTAAGAGGAGAGCGTGCGACACGAGTCACTTCATCGGAAATAAAAGCATTTTCAAATCGCTTGATGATTTTTTGAATATACGCATCATGTTCTTCTTTTCGGAAGCCATACGCGTCAATTAAATAACTGCCCGTTTCATGAAGGGCACCTTCGACAACCTGACGAATGTCTGGTGTATCAACAGCTTCTTTAATGGTTTTTACGCCTTGCTGATACCCGACATAAGCCGCTAGTGCATGTCCTGTATTGACGGTGAAGAGCTTCCGTTCAATATACGGCGTCAAATCTTGGACAAAGGTCGCTCCGTCAATTTGAGGAACATCTCCAATAAAGCCCGTCTCATCAATGACCCACTCGAAAAATGGTTCAACCGACACTTTGAGAATGTCCTCATGGTGCTGAATCGGAACAATGCGATCAACCGCAGCGTTCGGAAAGCCAACGGTTTGTGATATCGCTGCTTGCTCATCTGCTGTTAAATGAGAGAACACCGCTTCTTTTAAATGAGCACTTCCCCCAATCATATTTTCACATGCCACGATGTTGATGATATGGTCCGGCTTTTTTTGTTTTAATCCTTCAGCAATCGATGAGGCAATGATCTTCAATACGGCTGGTCCAACAGCTGTTGTAATCAAATTGGCTGTGGCAACGGCCTCTGTTAATGCCGCTGGGTTTTGCGAAGAATTGATCGCTGATACTGGCCCGACTACTTCTTGCTTCTGCCCTGGTGCTGCGAGTTCAACCGTGTATTCTCCTCTTTCATTCAGCTCATTGATGACCGCTTCATTCACATCGGTAAAGACAAGCTCAAAGCCTGATGTCTTTAACAAAGATCCGATAAACCCTCTGCCAATATTCCCTGCTCCAAAATGAAGTGCCTTCATGTTAGTTCACCTCGTTAAAGATGGCGATCAGTTCATCCTGATCCTTTGCATGAATGATCCGTTCTACATTTTCTTCTTCTGAACAGACAATCGCAATTTGAGAAAGAATATCAAGATGCTCGTTGTTTTTCCCAGCGATCCCAAAGACGACTTTGGCCATATTTCCTTCACCGTATTCAACGCCATCAGGAATTTGGATAATGGAAATCCCTGAATGAAGGACAGCCGCTTTCGCATCCTCTGTTCCATGAGGGATCGCAATGCCGTTCCCCATGAATGTAGAAGAGATGTTTTCTCTTTCAAACATTTTGTCGACATAATCACTTGTGACATAGCCGTTTGCTACGAGGACTTCGCCTGCTTTTTTGATGGCTTCTTCTTTAGAACCTGCTTGTTCGTTTAGAAAAATATTGTCTTTAGAAAGTACTTGTTTCATACATGATCACACACCTTTTTTAGAATAAAAATCAGGAAAACAACCAAAACGGGGAGTTCAATTAGGAAAAATTGGACTCAACCCGTTTCGTCATGTTATTTTTTCAATTTCTCAATCAGCTCATCATATTTCGGGCTGTTTAAGAAATTATCCACTGAGATATGCACAGCGCCTGGCAGCTTTGCCTTGGCTCTGTCTGTTAAATCTTTATGAGTAAAGACCACATCCGCATCGTCTGGGATGTTGCTGATCGATGTGTTTGTCACATCGATATCAAGCTCTGCCTTTTTCACTTTGTTTTTCAGAATGGACGCACCCATTGCACTTGAGCCCATCCCTGCATCGCAGGCAAAGATGATTTTATTCACGTCATCTGGATTGACGTCACTTGGAGATGCTGCTTGCTCGTTTGCTTCAGCGTTTTCATTTTGTGCTGTAAGAGCAGCGGCCGCTGCACTTTTCTTGCCTTTCATGTCCTGCATCTTTTCTGTTGCTGCTGTTAAGTCTTCGTCAACTTCTTTAGACGCTTTCAAAATGACAGATGCAACAAGGAACGATACGATGGCTGCTACGACAACCCCTGCTAAAACCGCAAGATGACCGCCTTTTGGCGACATCAGCATAAGCGCAATAATACTCCCTGGTGACGGCACAGCTTTTAATCCTGCATTTAATAATGTGAACGTCAGGACACCACTTGCTCCCCTGCAATGACAGCCAAAATAAGTTTTGGTTTCATTAAGATGTACGGGAAGTAAATTTCATGGATTCCTCCTAAGAACTGAATCACAATGGCACCTGGTGCAGACTGTTTCGCATTTCCTCTTCCAAAGAACATATACGCAAGAAGAACACCTAAACCTGGCCCTGGGTTTGTTTCAAGCAAGAACAGAACAGACTGCCCTGTCTTCGCTGCTTGCTCCACCCCTAACGGACCTAAAATACCTTGGTTAATCGCATTGTTTAAGAACAATACTTTTGCTGGTTCAATGAAGATACTTGCCAGCGGTAGTAAATGAGCATTGACAATGATATCTACACCTGCCGCAAGGGCTTTATTCAGACCTAGTACCACTGGGCCGATGGCATAGAATGCAATGGCAACGAGAATGGCACCGAGGATACCTGCCGTAAAGTTATTCACAAGCATTTCAAAGCCAGATTTGATTCGGTCTTTGAACAGCTGGTCAATTTTCTTTATGAGATAACCGCCAAGCGGTCCCATGATCATGGCACCTAAAAACATTGGAATGTCTGAGCCAACAATGACGCCAATCGTAGCCGTAGCACCGAGCACTCCGCCTCGATGGTCATAGACGAGTTTACCGCCTGTGTAACCAATTAAGAGCGGTAGTAAGTAGTTAATCATCGGTCCAACGAGTGTAGCTAATTGTTCATTCGGAAGATAACCACTTGGAATGAACAAAGCTGTAATGAGTCCCCATGCAATAAATGCACCAATATTCGGCATAATCATGCCGCTTAAATAGCTTCCAAAGCGCTGTACTTTCACGCGGAATCCGCTTTTTTCCTGCATCTGTGAAAACCCCTTTCTTCTCTCCCTTTATTTCGGGCTTTATAGGTCAAAAGATATAAGAACAAGAGTCAGTGAAGCCCTTATACCTATCGTAAAACGCTTTCACTTTCCCTTCAATTGAAACTAAATGTCACTTTGTCACTTAGTGTGTGACAAAATTGAAAAATGATGTGAATTCTCTTTCAGATCATAGAAGATAGTGGCTGAAAAGGTGAATCAGCCGGCATTTTCTCGAAAATTCATTGGAATTTCACAACTTTCAAATCGTCACTTCTTGTTTCCTTTACATAAATCGAATAGGCTTATATTGATCAAACATTCAAGAAACGTCTGCGCAGACAAGACATGACACAGAAAAAGTGAACCATCTTGCTATTTGTTTCGTTTACCTTTTAGAGTGGGCGGTACAATAGAAAGAGCGGTTTTTTCTGTGACTCACAGTTTACTGCCGCTTTCTTTCTGATACATGAGACATTTTCATAGGTAGAAAGGCGGTTATTCACATTGTTGAAATATCGTAAGTGGCTTCTGCTGCTCATCTTCATGTTCTCATTTTTCATTCCAAAAGAAGCATTTGCTCATGCATATGTGGTGAGCTCAAATCCAGTAGCAAATGAAGAGCTGGATCAGCAGCCTCCTGCAGTCTCGATCACCTTTAGTGAAGGAATCGAAAGCGGATTTCATGCCATTAAGGTGTTCAATGCAAAAGGGGATCGTGTCGATCAAGGAGATACGGTCATCAAAGAGCAAAAGATCATGGAAGCAGCTTTAAAAAAGAATTTACCTAAAGGAATTTACACCATTCAATGGAATGCGGTATCAGCCGATGGACACTCTGTGGCTGGCATGATTCCGTTTAGTATCGGAAAAGCGGATGGAGGATTTGATCAATTAGATCAAGGACAATCAAGTGAATCCATCGACATGGCTTCAACCATTGACAAAGCCTTTCTGTATACGTCATTTAGCTTATTTCTTGGAACCATTTTATTTGGGCTTCTATGGTTTAAAGCGGCCATAACCGACGTTTTAGCCCGGCGAATGAAGCGACTTTTGACTGTTTCACTGATCATGATGGGCGGAGCACTCTTGTTTCAGCTACCGATTCAAACAAAATCAGCAGCAGACGTGTCCTTTTTAGGGGCATTTCAACCATCGCTTTTACAAGAAACCATTGCGTCGACTTCGGGCGGGAGTCTGTGGATGATGCTAATGGCGTCATTTGTTCTACTGACGATCTGGACAATTGTGGCGATGAAAAAAGGAAACTTCACTTCCTTCCGGGTATGGCTGTTTCCACTGCTCATTTTCATCGTGCTTCTTTGGCTGAAAGCACAAATCGGTCATCCAGCCGCTACAGATAATAAAATACTGACAACGTCACTCGATTTCATTCATCTCGTTTCTGCATCTATTTGGGTCGGCGGCTTAACAGCCATTGTCCTTCTTTTGATGAAGAAACTGCCGAATGAAGATCAGCCGCTCATACGCAGCACCCTGACAGCTTTTCATCCGTGGGCACTGCTCTCAGTTGGACTGATTGTGTTTTCTGGGTTTGTGAATGCGATTTTTATCCTGCAATCATTTGATGCCCTTTTCCAATCAGCCTATGGACGCACCTTCTTAATCAAACTTGGTTTATTTATCATCATGGGTCTACTTGGGCTCGTCCATTATTTGATGCTGAGATGGGAAAAGAAGCAGAAACGAAACGTATCTTTACGAGCAGAGTGGATCATTGGGATCGCTATTTTACTATTAACAGCCGTATTCACCAATATCCCAAGCCCTCCGCCGCCTGCACCAGAGCCATTCTTTGGAGCCAATCAGGTGGAGCATCGTGACCTTGTGTCTTTGAGCATTACCCCGAATGCTCCTGGTAAAAACACGTTCGAGGTGGCATTTACGAAGAAGGATGGACAAACGATCACAGACATTCAATCTGTGACAGCTAAGATCCACAAAGTCTCCTTGTTCGGTGATGAAACGCCAAACGAATTTCAGCTGAAACGATTAAAGAATGGACACTTCTCGGCTGAAAACCTCTTACTAAATGAAAAAGGCACTTGGAAAATTGAGATTCATGCATTAACTGGTTCTTTTGACAACATCGATACGACATTCATTAGAAGAAACTAAAAGGAGTTCATATCATATGAAAAAATACGTTAAAGCTTTATTACCAATGCTTCTCGCTTCATTTTTACTGGCGATTCCTGTGAGTGCACACGTGACAGTCAAACCTGATACATCTGCAACGAATGCTTGGGAAACCTATACGTTAAAAGTACCTTCTGAAAGCGACAGTCCGACAACAAAGGTTGTCATCACGATGCCTAAAGGCGTAGAATTCCAGCAATACGAGCCAGTGCCTGGCTGGAAAACAACAACTGAAGAGAAAAACGGAAAAGTCACAAGAGTCACTTGGGAAGCAACTGGCGATGGTGTCCTTGCTGGCCAGTTCCAGCAATTCGTGTTTGTCGCAAAAAACCCTGAAAAAGCCGGCGAAGCGGCATGGGATGCCTATCAATATTACAAGGATGGAACAGTAGTTGAATGGACTGGCGACAAGGACGCTGATAAGCCTCATTCGATCACAAACATTGTTGCGTCTAATACCGTAACGGATTCACATGGTCAAGAAAAACCAAAAGAAGAAAAGGCATCTGAAACAGCCTCTTCTTCTTCTTCACCACTTGTTCTTGGTCTGTCCATTGCAGCCTTAGTTGTGGCATTGATTGCACTTGGACTTGCTTTTAGAAAGAAATAAGCCTTACATGAGCGATCGTTTTTTCAAGCGGTCGCTTTTTATTTTCCCAACCTATCATTTCCAATATAGGATTGAATAGGATACTCGTGCATGCCATAATGAGACACATGACCACCTAGGAGGCTATGAGATGAACCATCTAATCATATTTGCTCATCCCCAGCAAAGCTTAAATCAAACCCTATTAGATCTTGTTGTAAGCACTCTTTTGAACAATGGTCATGATGTGACGGTTCGTGATGTGTATAGCATTGGCTTTCCGCCAGAGCTGACAACAGCAGAAAAGGTTGCCATGAGAAACGGACATGTGCCGGTACCGGTTCAAAGAGAGCAGAAGCTGATTCAACAAGCTGATGTCCTCACGTTTATCTTTCCAATATGGTGGACAGGCTTGCCGGCGATGCTAAAGGGTTATGTGGAGCGCGTTTTTTCAGAGGGGTTTGCGTATGAGATCAATGAAAACGGAGTGGTGAAAAATCTGCTTCGAGACAAAAAAGGGGTCATTATTAATACGCATGATGCACCGAGGACCTTTCTTGATTCAAATATGATCATCACCCCCAGCCATCACATGACGACAGATACAGCCGCCTTCGATCTGATCGGCGTTGAGCCAGTCGAACGGCTCTTGTTCAGCAGCATGGAACAAGCATCTGCAGACGACATCCACGAGATTCTCAAAGAAACAAAAGAAACGGTGGATCAACTTTTCCCACCGGCTGTTTAACATAAAAAAGACTACCGAGGCTTCTCGGACAGTCTTTTTCACATGTTATTCGTCTAAACCAATTGACACATACTTCGTTTCTAAATAAGGCTCGATGCCTTCGATGCCACCTTCACGGCCAATACCGCTCTCTTTCATACCGCCGAAAGGTGCCTGCACAGCGGATGGTCCGCCGTCATTCCAGCCAATAATCCCGTAATCTAGATTCTCAGATATATAGAGACCATTGCGGTAATTCTCTGTAAAGAAATAAGCCGCAAGTCCAAAAGGTGTATCGTTCGCTAATTCAATGGCTTCATCTAATGTGCTAAATGTCGTAATGGGTGCAACTGGACCAAACGTCTCTTCATGCATAATGTTCATTGAAGGATCGACATGAGTTAGCACCGTCGGCTGAACAAAATAATACGACTTCTCATCGTCAAAATGTGTATCGCCGCCGACAAGAACTTTCGCCCCTTTATCCACGGCATCTTGAATTTGGTCGACAATTTTATCGAAGCCTCGCTTATTGATAATCGGTCCGATGGACGTGCCTTCCTCAAACCCATTTCCTACTTTCAGCTTTTCCACTTCTTTGCTGAAACTTTGCGCAAATGCTTCATGAATTTCTTCATGGACAATTAATCGATTGGCACAAACACACGTCTGACCTGCATTACGGAATTTAGATGCCACTGCTTGTTTCACAGCCAATTCAAGGTTGGCGTCCTTATCTACGATCAGCGGGGCATGACCGCCAAGTTCCATAGAAACGTGTTTCACTGTGCTCGCACTGTTTTTGATGAGATGTTTTCCAACTGGTGTTGAGCCAGTAAACGTGATCTTGCGGATCAATGGACTATCTGTGAAGATTTCCCCCACTTCTTTTCCATCTCCAATCACCCATTGCAAGGCATCCTCTGGAATTCCGGCTTCATGGCCTAATTTCACAAGCTCAATGGCCGTAAGCGGCGTGTCTTCAGCAGGTTTCACGATAAACGTACAGCCCGCCGCAAGCGCTGGTGCAGCCTTCCTTGTAATCATCGCCGCAGGGAAATTCCATGGTGTAATGGCGGCAACAGGACCGACTGGCTGTTTTGTGACAAATAGGCGCTTGTTTGTCGTATGAGACGGGATCGTTCTGCCGTAAATCCGCTTTGCTTCCTCTGCGTACCATTCAATATATCCAGCGGCATAGACGATTTCCCCTAATGCTTCTTGATACGGCTTCCCGTTTTCTTCTGTGATGATTTTTGCAAGCCTTTCTTTATGCTCAATCATGAGATCAAACCACTTGCGAATGATATTTGCACGTTCATGGGCTGACGTTTTTGCCCATGTTTTGAATGCTTTGTGTGAGCGAGTGATCGCAGCTTCAATCTGTTTTTTTGTATGCTGAGCAACTGAGGCAATTTCTTCTCCGGTTGCAGGATTATACACTTTGAGTTCGTTTGTCATGCTCTACCTTCTCCTTCGTTCTTGGATTCATTACATATAGTATATACCCAATGAGTGCCCAACCTAAAAGCAAAATCCATTCAGCTGGCCATGATAAGGAGGCCGGCATCCCTGGAAAATAAAATGAAAGAAAAAGGAAACTAAGTCCAATGGCTAAAACGCCGGTCGTCCGCCAATATTTAATGCGGTATGGTCGCTCAAGCTCAGGTTCTTTCTTGCGAAGTCTCATAAAGGCAATGGACACAATCAAATACCCAACGATGATGCCCACACCGCCTGCATTAACAATCCACACGAGGGCAGGTCGGCCTAGTAATGGTGCAAAAAATGCAAGTGCACCTAAGAACAAAATGGCATTTGTCGGTGTTTTATACTTCGGATGAATATACGCAAACCATTTGGAAATCATGCCTCTTTCCGCCATTGCGTAGAGGATACGGCTTGCACCAATGATAAATGCATTCCAGCTCGTCACAATGCCTGCTACACCACCAATGACAAGCACAGTCCCAAACGCCTGATGACCAAGAAGCTGTACCATGGCATCTGCTGTTGCCAGTGATGAAGCCTCAAGCTGACCTTTTGACAATCCTGCCGCTACTCCAAAGACAATGAGTAGATAAAATACAACCGCACTCACAATGGAGATAATCAAAATTCTCCCGATGATCTTCTTAGGTGCATTAATCTCCGCCGCTACCTGCGGGATGACATCAAACCCAACGAATAAAAAGGGAATCATCACTAACACAGCCATCAGACCGCCAACCCCGCCCTGAAACATCGGCTCAAGGTTTGCAAAATCTCCATTAAATGTAGCTCCGCCTAATAGAAGAAAACCTGTCAGGATAATGGCCACTGTGAACACCGATTGAAAAATGGCAGCAGGCTTTGCGCCAATGTAGTTCAGAGCTGTTAAAAACAGCGCACCGCCAGATCCAATCAACACCCATGTAAAGTAAACATCCCATCCTCCTATATTCCATAGGAAACCAACATGCTGTGTTGGAATGACATAGTCAATGACTGTCGGAAGTGCGACCGCTTCAAACGTAATCACGGACACATAACCGAACAATACGCCCCATGCGGAGACAAACGCTGATTTGATCCCAAATGCCCGCTGGACAAAGACGAGTCCTCCGCCTGTTTCTGGAATCGCAGAGGAAAGCTCTGCATACGTTAGTCCAATAAAGATCACGAGAATGCCCCCTATGACAAAGGCAATCACACTTCCTAAAAATCCAGCTGTTAAAATCCAATCTCCCGAAAGTACAACCCAGCCCCAGCCAAGCATTGCACCAATGGATAAAAACAGTACGTCTGACTGCGACATGGTTTTAGCCATTTGTTGTTTTTGCATACAACCATCCCCCTTTGTTGTTTAGCGTGCTGTGAAGGCGTCTTCGATAATCCCTAGTCCTTCTTGCAGCAGCTCATCTGTGATGACAAGTGGTGTTAAAAAGCGAATAATATTCCCATTGATCCCTGCCGTTAATAAGAGTAGTCCGTGCTTGTTTGCATAGGCTGCAATCGCTGCGGCTGTCTTCTTATCTGGTGTACGCGTTGTTTGATCTTCCACAATTTCAATGGCCGCCATTGCCCCTAATCGCCGGACTTCCCCGATGAATGAGTACTTACTTCTCCACTCATTCGCTTTGTCCTCAATGACTTGTCCAATGTGTTCAGATCGTTCATTCAGTTGTTCTGTTTCAATAATATCAAGTACAGCCAAAGCTGCCACACAGCCTAATGGACTGCCAGCATACGTCCCTCCTAGCTCCCCTGGGTCCGCTGCATCCAGCAATTCTTTTCTGCCAACAACACCGCTCAGCGGCAGGCCAGCTGCAAGTGATTTTGACACAGTGATTAAGTCTGGCACCACATCGTAGTGCTCAATCGCAAAATATTTCCCTGTTCTTGCAAATCCTGTTTGGATTTCATCTGCCACGAATACGATTCCATGCTGCTGACAGAATGAAGCGACGTGCTGGACAAAACGCTTCGATGGTACAATGAATCCGCCCTCCCCTTGGACTGGCTCCATCACCACACAAGCGACCGTTTCTGGTGCAACGGTTGCGACAAAGAATTGATTGAACTGATCAATGATGTATTCGTCGTAGGCTGCATCGCTTAATCCTTCAGGTTTTTCATAGTAATAAGGATACGGCGCTTGATAGACCTCTGATGCAAATGGGCCGAATCCAAATTTATAAGGCTTGACCTTGCTTGTCATGCTCATCGTCATATTCGTTCTTCCGTGGAACCCTCTTGTAAATGAGACAACCGCTTGTCTTTTCGTATATTTACGGGCAATTTTCACTGCGTTCTCAACCGCTTCTGCACCTGAATTTAAGAAAATGGCTTTTTTGTCATGGTCGCCTGGTGTAAGGTGGCATAGCTTTTCTGCTAATTCGATATAGGATTCGTACATCATGACATTAAATCCTGGGTGAATCAGGCTGTCTGCCTGCGCTTTGACTGCTTCCACAACCTTTGGATGAGAGTGTCCTACATTTAATGTACCGATGGCCCCTGCAAAATCGATAAAACGATTGCCATCAATATCGAAAAGCTCGGCTCCCTTTCCTTTCGCTGCAAGATGACGGTTGCCATTACTTACGCCTCTTGCGACGTATTGATCTCTTTTCCCCTGCCATTCCTCTGTTGAAAAACGGTTTGTTGTCGTTTGACTCATTGTCATCCATCCCCTTTATGTCTTTTTTATTATTCTGAATATTTTTTGGTATGATAGAAAGTACCAATATCATTTTTTTCATGGTACCAGAGAGGATGGAATGACGAGATGCTGACAATTCAACTAGATCAAACAGGGGAAAACGGATTTATTTATCATCAAATTTATACAAAAATTAAAGAGGAAATTTTAAACCGTAACCTGCAACCACACGATCAATTACCATCTAAACGAGAGTTAGCAGATACTTTAAACGTCAGCGTCAATTCAGTGAATGGCGCCTATCAGCAGCTGCTTGCCGAGGGATATTTATATTCAGTTGAACGGAAAGGCTTTTTTGTGGAATCACTGGAAACATTTCATGAATCAGGTCAACTGAAACCCTCTTCCCTTCCAGCAGATTTAAAGGAAAATCCGATTGAGCGAGATGACTGGTATTCCTTTTCACATATTTCTGTTGATACAGCCAATTTTCCTTTTAAAAGCTGGCTGAAAAGTGAGCAAAAAGCGATTCATCTCCACCAAGACGCCTTTGGTGAGCTGCCGCACCCACAAGGCGTCTATGAGCTGCGGGAAACGATTGCCCGGCTGATTGGACTTGCACGAGGGGTCAAATGCTACCCTGAACAGCTCATTTTAAGTGCAGGTACACAGTCGCTCATTCATTCGTTATCTAGCATCCTTCCAGCTGATCAAATATATGGATTAGAAAACCCCGGCTACCGCAGACTGTATCAAATGCTGAAAAACAATCATCACCGGATTGAAACGATTGGCATTGATCAAAAAGGGGTGCGGATGAGCGATATTCAGAAGAAAGAGCCAAATGTCTTGATCATTACGCCTTCTCATCAGTTCCCAACAGGGGTGATCATGCCGATTTCTAGGCGGATACAGCTATTAAACTGGGCAGCTGATCAGCCAGATCGCTATATCATTGAGGACGATTATGACAGTGAATTTAAGTACGGCACAGACAGCATACCGGCGCTGCAGAGCCTTGACCGCTATGACAAAGTCATTTATATGGGGACCTTTTCGAAATCATTGCTGCCCGGCTTGAGGATCAGCTACATGGTGCTACCGCAACATTTATTAAGACGCTATAAGGAAGAACAGCACTTTTTCATCCAAACGGCCAACCTTTTTACACAATACACCCTTCTTTATTTTATAAAAGATGGCGCCTATCAGCGGCATATTAAAAGAATGAATGGGCTATACGAGGAAAAACGAAAACAGCTCATTGGAGAGCTCGACACTGTCTTTTGTGACAACGTACGGATTATCGGGGAAAATGCAGGGCTGCATTTTATCGCAGAATTCCGCTCAGATCGGACGCAGCATGAGATTTTACAGCGTGCCAAAGACCGAAAGCTGAAAATGTACGGGATGGACCGTTTTACCCTTGATGAGCATGTGCCTGGTCACAAAGAAGGCTTTGTCCCGCTTGTCCTCGGTTTCTCTCATATGCGGCCAGAGGATATTAAGCCAGCGGTGAAACGCCTGTATGACTCGATTTATGGGAAATAAAACAGCTCATGTAGATGAATCGTGGCACTCCTTTGACGGGACTATCCCCATAGAGGAGTGTTACGATCACATTCTTTCATAAACGTAATAGTTGATGTGAATATTTTTTTCTAGCAATTTCACGAGTGTTTGAATGCTTTTTAAGTTGGTTGGAAGTAACGCAATACCATCTCCCTGTTCAACGATTTTGATCATTCCTTCAAACGAATCTAACTCAAATAGGGTTCGATCACCCAGCATACGTCTTGCCTCATGTCTTAATGGGCAAATCTGATCACGATTCACGACCAATGAAATATCATCATCGTATATTTCTTTAGATTTTCCATACACGTTCAATGCCAAGCTCTTTACCTCTTTTAATTGATATTCCGGTTTTTCCATTTGATTAAAAGAAATAATTTGATCATACACATCCTCTGTTAACTTTTTGTTGATCGTACTTGATGAAGCAATGATAAAATCAGTGGCTTGAATATCCTCTAAAACATGCTGCTCGTATAAAACGTTAAATAGAAGTTCAGAGCATAAAACGGTCTTTTTCTGTGAAGTCAATTTTTGTTGAATGTCCTTCGTTTCTTTTACGATTTTTTGAGCGTATTGATAAAATAAATCCCCCTGTCCTGTTGAACTGATTCCATGATGATGCCGGATAAAAAATGTTGCATCATATAAAGTTTCAAGCGCTTTAATTCTTTGAGAAATATTGGATTGCGCATACCCTAAAGCTTTAGCCGCTTGATTAATCGATTCTTTTTGATACACCTCTATAAAAATAATCAAATCATTTATATTCATCATGATCACCTATCACTTTTTGTGATAACAATAACACAAATATGTATTATTCAACTGGTTTGAAGTCGATTATGATGGCTATTGAAAGGGAGTGTTTCAATGCATGCCATGCAATATCATGTGGATCTGCCTGCGGATTATGATATGAATATCATTAGAAAAAGAGTACTGAACAATGGATGGAAAACAGATGGATATCAGGATTTATTATTTAAAGCTTATTTGATCACTGAAAAAGACAAAAATAGAAGTTTACACAATGGCTATTGCCCATTGTATATTTGGAAACAATCTGAGGGCATGACGGATTTTGTGTTTAAGGGGTCATTTGATCATATTTTACGTTCTTTTGGCTGGAAACAAATCAATATTGGCATCACGTATTCCGTTCATTTAACAGATGATTTTCATCGTAGCACATTCGTTCTTGAAGAGTATGTGACGATTCATCCTACTGATTGCCTTGAAAACCTAGATATCGCCCATCTCTTTTCCCATTTTAACGACAATAAGGGTGAAGTCATCGTATATAACCCCGATAAATGGAAATGCGTCAAATATTCTTTTATGGACTCATTGCCAGAGAATATAGAGCAGCAGATTCACATTTATGACATTGTCCATCTGTCTATGGATCATTCAATGGCCTAATTCCGTTTTACACGAGACGCATCACAAATCCCCAAGGTTACAATGCCTTGGGGATTTGTCATTTGTTGATGCAAGATTCTCTTACCACCGCTCCTTGTCTACAGCTAAAACGGATGACAAGAGGCCTGGAAAAGCGGTATCAATGTCATCCTTTCTGAGAGAGTAGTAACGGTGCTTCCCGTCAATTCTCACTTTCACGATGCCTGCCTCTCTTAGTACTTTAAAGTGATGCGACAGCGTGGACTTGGCAATGTTCATATGATACGTACCGCATGTTCTCTCACCCGCTTCTGCTAAGCAGCGGACAATCTCCAGCCGAACAGGGTCAGCCAATGCTTGCAGCACAGAAATGAGTCTCATGTTTTCTTGGGTTGGATGATTTGGATTATTCATACGATAAATGTATCGTATTTTGTTCTAACATACAATCTCGTTACTCGCCTATGACATTGTAACGCGACAACCTATGGAAACGACTATGACTCATAGACACTATTTTGAAGGGAAGAACCTTATTTGACACGGACAATATGGACTTGCTTATTCATGCTCTTATTGGCAACGAGCTTATGCGCCTGCCAATCTGTTCAGCAATTTGAGTCAAAACCACCTAGTGCAGAAGAGTTATTAACTCTCGATCCACAGGCAGATTTATTTCAATGGGAAGAAACGATCTATGA
The DNA here is from genome assembly GCF_024398395.1 of Bacillus sp. FS02. Taxonomy (NCBI): domain Bacteria; kingdom Bacillati; phylum Bacillota; class Bacilli; order Caryophanales; family Bacillaceae; genus Bacillus; species Bacillus sp. FS02. The sequence goes on from NZ_CP074101.1 coordinate 1,439,437, forward strand.
AACAAACATAGATTGGACAAAATCATTAAATGTAACAAAACACCAGCAAGTAGGTGTCATTCAGAAAACAGCTGCCAAACATTTTGAACATGGAACAGCTTCTCGGTTGAAAAAAGGAACACCTATTTACTCTGTCAAGGAGCGGAAAGACCTTTTGATCATCGAACGTAACGGACAAATCCACATATATGCCGCACATGCGGAAGGATAAATACCTGTCATTGGGGCAGGTATTTTTTTAAGTTCATTTTCTTGTCATGTGCCATTGGTTTTGTTATCATAGCAAAAGTGACCACTCGGTTTCCATTGTGACCATATGGTTTTGCCGATTCGGAAAGGACTTATGAAGATGAACGAAAAGCAAGAAGAGATTTTGCGGGTATCGAAGAAATTATTTTCTCAAAAAGGCTATATGAGTGTCTCCATGCAGTCAATTGCTGATGCCTGTAAAATATCAAAAGCGTCTATTTATAAACTGTTTGATTCAAAGGAAGCTCTTCTATTGGAACTGATTAAATACAATCAGCGCAAAATGAGAGAGATTTCTCAGATCATTCATTCCGAAACGACGCTGTCCAAAAAGGAAAAATTCACAAAAAAGATTAAGCTTGAGCTTGAAGAGTTTAAAGAGAATCATAAATTTTTGAATATGCTGTCCTTTGAAGCTTTTTCACAGCATTCGCCCATCGTCATTAAGCATTTACGTGAGACACGCTCCATTATCATGCAGCGGCACAGAGACATGATTTTAAGCACATATGGTGAATCTGTTGCGCCTTATGTGTGGGATCTTGTGATTGTCCTCAACGGATTAATGAGAGAATTCATCTTGATGTTGGCGATTGAGCACAAGAACATCCAATTAGAAAATGCCGCCGAAATGATCATCGGTGTGATGGACCGTGTATCAATAAAGCCTTGCTCCATTGAGCCTGTGCTAACAGATCAGCTGATGGACTCTTATTTGCTTTCCACACAGGAAGAATATGATGAAGAAAAGCTTGTCATCTCGTACTTAACAAAGATGAAACAAGAGCTTCACACACTATCAAACGGAGAAGAAAAGGACGATCTCCTCTCTGCGTTTGAGCTGCTGAGTCAAGAACTGTCAAAGGACCAACCGAGAACCTTTTTAATTAGCTCATTGCTTGATTATTTAGGCAAACACAGCGTCTTATCTCAAAACGTGTCACAGCTGAAAAGCATTATTTTATAGATAAAGAAGGGATAATATGAACCAATCAACAACATCGTATAACCGGTCTGTGATTGTTGGGATTTTCCTCGTTGGGGCGTTCGTTGCGATCTTAAACCAAACGCTTCTCATTCCAGCGATCCCGCATATCATGGAAGAGTTCAATATTGATGTCAGTAAAGGCCAATGGCTGACCACAGCCTTTATGCTGACAAACGGGATTCTCATCCCAATTACGGCCTTTTTAATTGAGAAATTTTCAAGCCGTTCCTTAGTCTTAACGGCTCTTAGCATTTTTACAGCAGGTACTATTCTTGCTTCGTTCGCCACGAATTTCCCAGTGCTACTTGCAGCACGTATCGTGCAGGCAGCTGGTGCAGGGATTTTGATGCCGCTCATGCAAACGATCTTTTTAACCATTTTCCCAAAAGAAAAACGCGGGCAAGCCATGGGTATGGTCGGACTTGTGATTTCATTCGCACCGGCGCTTGGACCAACACTTGGCGGCTGGATTGTCGATTCCTTTAGCTGGAAGTTCTTATTCTATATTGTTCTTCCAATCGGTATTATTGATCTCATTCTTGCTTTCTTCTTAATGAAAAATGTCACCCAGCAAAGAGACACTCGTATCGATGTCTTATCGGTGATCCTGTCTTCCTTCGGATTTGGTGGACTGCTGTACGGATTTTCAAGTGTCGGAACGTATGGTTGGACGAGTGCGACCGTTCTTATTTCACTCATTGTCGGCGCTGTGAGCTTGTTCTTCTTTATCCTGCGTCAGTCGAATTTGAAAAGACCGATGCTTGAGTTTGGCGTCTTTAAGTTTGCGATCTTTAGCTTAACGACCTTCCTCGGTATGCTCGTCTTTGCTTTACTGATTGGAACAGAGACGATTCTGCCGCTCTATACGCAGAATGTCAGAGGGTTATCTGCCCTTGATACAGGGCTGATCTTATTGCCAGGGGCTCTCTTTATGGGATTCCTATCACCGATTATCGGACGAATTTTTGACAAAGTCGGCGGTAAAGGGCTGGCTCTAGGCGGGTTTACGATATTAGCTGTCACTTCCCTGCCATTTATGATGCTGAGCCTTGATTCATCGATTACCCTCATTACAGTGGCCTACACGCTTCGCTTAATCGGGGTTGGGATGATCATGATGCCGCTGACAACAGCAGGTATTAACTCGTTACCACCGCATTTGATTCCGCACGGGACAGCAATGAATAATACGATGAGACAAATGGGCGGCTCTATCGGGACGGCTGTGCTTGTCTCCATTATGAGCAGCTCTGCTGCCAATGCAGCATTATCCGATCCAATGAAGTCAGCCGTTCATGGCATGAATACGTCATTTATCGTATCTGGTGCTATTGCGGTCATTGGACTTGTCCTTTCATTCTTCTTAAAAGAAAAACGTAAAAACAAAGTGATGAAGCAGGAGTTATCTTCTTCCTCCTCTTCTTCATAAAGACAAAGAGCTCGGCATATCGCCGGCTCTTTTTTCATATATTTACACACATCGTCCTCTCAGAAAACACATTTGTTCATATAGAGAAGAAAAACCTTGATAATTTGAAGAAAAGAGTTGATAATAGAAACTATTCAATTTGTGAGAAAATTTTTACTATAGGAGATGTATGCATTGAAGGTCGTTAAATTTGGTGGCAGTTCTCTTGCTTCTGGCAAGCAGCTGCAAAAGGTATTTGACATTGTCACAGCAGATCCAGCTCGAAAAGCAGTCGTTGTTTCCGCACCAGGAAAACGGCATTCAACGGATACGAAGGTCACCGATCTATTAATTAGTTGCGGTGAACAATATTTACGTTTAGGTGAAGCACACGATTTACAAGAAGCTGTCATCGAGCGATATGCCTCGATTGCGGATGAGCTGGGGTTAGGTCATGACATTATTGACACCATCCGGCAAGATGTAAACACGTTATTACAGGCTGATTCTTCTCAGCCTGAGCGTTATCTTGATGCGATTAAAGCAAGCGGTGAAGATAATAACGCAAAGCTGATTGCAGCCTACTTTCAGCATCAAGGCGTCGAAGCGCACTATGTGAATCCAAAAGAAGCCGGTCTATTTGTCAGCGACGAGCCTGGTCAAGCGCAAGTCCTTCCAGAATCGTATGATCATTTGTACAAATTAAGAGAACGCTCTGGCATCATTGTGTTCCCTGGCTTTTTCGGTTTTAGTCTAGCGGGTGATATCGTCACTTTTTCCCGCAGTGGATCAGACATTACCGGTTCCATTTTGGCAAATGGACTGAAGGCAGATGTGTATGAAAACTTTACGGATGTGGATGCAGTCTACGCCGTCAATCCAACGATCGTTCATGAACCAAAGGAAATCACAGAGCTGACATATCGTGAAATGCGTGAATTGTCCTATGCGGGTTTTTCTGTATTTCATGATGAGGCACTTATTCCAGCCTTTCGGGCAGGCATTCCTGTTCAGATTAAGAACACCAATAATCCAACGGCCAAAGGCACGAAAATTGTAAATCAACGGGATCATACGAATGGCCCTGTTGTGGGAATCGCATCAGACAATGGATTTTGCAGTATTTATATCTCTAAGTATTTGATGAACCGAGAAGTGGGCTTTGGACGTAAGGTGTTGCAAACGTTAGAGGAATATGGACTTACGTATGAACACGTGCCTTCTGGCATTGATGATATGACCATTATTTTAAGACAGGATCAGCTGGAGGAGCAGCAGATTGAACAAGAGCTTTTAGACCGATTAAAGCTTGTACTTGATGCAGATGAAGTCGTTCTAGAGCGGAACCTCTCGCTTATTATGGTCGTAGGAGAAGCGATGCGTCATAATGTTGGTACAACAGCAAGAGCGGCAAAAGCGCTGTCAAAAGCCAAAGTGAATATTGAAATGATCAACCAAGGCTCTTCAGAGGTGAGCATGATGTTTGGCGTCAAAGCGGCTCAAGAAAAAGAAGCCGTTCAAGCCTTATATGAGGAATTTTTCTCTATGTCCACGGTGCCTGTCTCCATTTAATCAGCAGACTGTCAGATCTCCGGATCGGCAGTCTTTTTGATCTCGCACGATTTGCGCATTAAAGTATATCTATTTCTCGTTTGATTTTGTATGATAGAGACAAATCAACTATTGTTCCGGCCATTGATCGGAGCTACAAGGAGTCCTAATCCATGCCTCGTCAACAACTATTAAAACAGTTTCGCAATTTTCATGATGCTTCTACAAGTATTTTAAACATGATGAGTCAATTCATTCATGTGAATACACTGTTTATTGCTAAAAATGATCAAAACACCAATCAGATTGTGAAGGTGCTAAATCACGACGAGCAGCTTCTTGAAGAAGGGGAAGAAAATCCTTACGAGAAGACATTTTGCAAGCTGGCGGTCGATCATCGCGATACGCTGTTGATCCCTGATATCCGCTTGGACGAGCGTTCAAAAAACTTAGACGTCACGAAACAGCTGCAAGGCGGATCATTTATTGGGGTTCCCATCGATTTTACTGATGGTACGAACTATGGAACCATTTGTGGACTTGATCTAAGGCCGCAGCAATTTACAGAAGAGCATGTTCATATGTTTGAAACGATGGCATCTTTGTTGAGTTACGTCTTAGAACTCGACCAGGCCAATCGGCAGATTCAGCAATTATCTGTACCGATCGTACCTGTTGTTGACGGTGTCGCCGTGCTCCCTCTTCTTGGTGATATCGAAGAGACACGTGCGCAGCATATTTTAGAAACCATTTTACAGGAAAGCTACAGGCTGTCGCTCTCTCATTTGGTCATTGATGTTTCAGGGACAAAACGACTCAATGAACAAAGCATTCAATACTTGGTCAGCTATGCGCAAACGTTAAGACTTTTAGGCATTTCAGCTGTTTTAACAGGAATAAAGCAAGACCTTGCGCTAAATGCGATTCAATCGAATATTTCATTTAAAGACATCACCATTCGTAAGGATTTACCGCAGGCACTTGCTCATATCGGCCTAACGTTTTCCAAAACAGAATAAGTGATGATACACCAAAAAGGGCTAAACCGAGTTTAGCCCTTTTTCTTCTTTTCAGCGTGATAGAAAACCTTTGCAGCCCTAGGAAAGACGAGTACCGGCGCGGAGCGAATTTCACATTCGTGAGCACCGGCACGCAGGACTGACACCGAATGCGAGGGTTTGTCTACACGCTGAGGCTAAACGGAGTTTAGCCCTTTTCTTGTGGTAGCGGTAAACGAATGATAAATGTTGTTCCCTTATGTTTTTCGCTTTTTAAATCAATCTGTCCGTCATGCAAGTCCACAAGCTGCTTGACAATCGACAATCCAAGTCCGTATTCTCCATATGGTGTATTCGTTCTCGAAATATCCGCTTTATAAAAACGTTCCCAAATGTGTTTGACTTCTTCAGGTGCAATGCCGATTCCCGTGTCTTCTACTTCAATGATCGTTTCCCCATTCTCTTCTTTCCCTCTCAAAGAAATACGGCCGCCTTCTGTAAATTGAATGGCGTTCTTTGTGATGTTGACGAGAATTTGAATGAGCCGGTCATAATCTGCGTATACCTTTTGTTCAGGGTGAACCTCTACCATGAGCTGATTGTTTTTCTCTTCAGCCATTCGGCTCAGCTGCTCCTTAATCACTTCAAACGTATCAATGAGTGGATAGTGAAATTTTTGAAGGGTGATTTGATTCGACCTGATTTTCTCATAATCCATATTTTCATTGACGAGACGAAGCATTCGTTTTGTTTCATCAGTGATGAGCGCATAGCATTTCTCTTTCTCTTCTGCCGGCACATCCGCAGTATTCAGCCATTCGACCAATCCTCGAATGGTCGTCAGCGGTGTTTTCAATTCGTGAGACACATCCGCAATGAATTGTCGCCTACGCTTTTCGAGCCGGTCAATTTCCTCTCTTGACCGTTGAAGACGATTGGCCATCATATTAAAATCCTCACCTAGTGTACCAATTTCATCAAGGTGTTTGTTTTCAAGATGAATGTTGTAGTCACCATGCGCAATTTTCTCAGTTGCCTCTCTCAGTTTTTTGATACGATTCACATGGAACTTCGACAGAAACAGACTGAGAATAAAGGTAATCGTCAATGCCACAAACACGATGATATATAAATACCGATTCATTTGAGCAATCAGCTCTTCTGCTCCTTGAATAGGAGCTATGAGCACCACCCCGCCCTTCAGCTTTCCGTCTTCCATGACAGGAAGTGCCACAAGTGATGCTTCTTGATCAAGCCGGCGTGAATCACTTCGCTTGACAATAATTTCTTCTCCTTTTGCGAGCTTGGCCCACAAATCTTTTGTGAGTAACGCTTCATGCGGCGGCATCTCTTGCTGCTGAGATAGCACAGTCCCTTTTTCATCAAAGACGAAAAAACGGATTTGTCTCGTCGAAAGAATGTCTTCAAATGGACGCAAACGGAAGTTCATCTCGGCTTTCGACAATTGTTTAAAATTCTCCAAAATTTCATTCCCATACGAACTCATTTCGTCTACCCTATTTTGATAAGCAATATCTTTCACAAAATGAGACATCAAGGTGCTGATAATAATGATGGCAATGAGCAATAACCCAAGGTGACTAATCAGCAACTGGTAAAAATATTTAATCTTCATCGAACTTATACCCTACGCCCCATACCGTATACAGAAAGGGCTTAGGTCCGTCTCCGATTTTTTGGCGCAACCGTTTAATATGAACATCAACTGTTCGTTCATCACCATAAAATTGGTATCCCCAAATTTGCTCAAGCAATTGTTCTCGTGAAAATACTTGCCGAGGATGCTGTATAAAAAAGCACAGCAGATCGTATTCCTTTGGCGTTAAATTTTCGATCCGTTTCCCCTCTAGAAACACTTCTCTCGTTTTTTTATCTAACTGAAAATGTTCAGTCTCCAGCCGTTCGTCCTCTTTCGCTCCTTCTTCAGTAGATGTTGTTTGAGCAAAACGTCGTTTCACTGCTTTGATTCTTGCCATTAAGGTGAGCGGACTAAAGGGTTTTGTCACATAATCATCTGCCCCAAGATCGAAGCCCAGCACCTGATCAGATTCCGTTTCCTTTGCTGTCAGCATAATAATCGGAACATCACTAATCTGGCGTACTTTTTGACAAATGGTCAGTCCATCCATTGAAGGAAGCATGACATCTAAGATGAGCAGATCCCAATCCTCCTCTTGCTTAAATCGATTCAATCCTTCTAATCCATCATGGACGAATTCCGCTTGAAACCCTTCTCGTTGAAAAAACATATCCGTCATTGTACAAACACTCTGGTTATCTTCAATCATTAATATTTTCATCATCAGCCTCCGCTGTTGCCTTTGTTTTTCTTTATGTAGCTTTATTTTACATGTTCCTTCTCAAATCTCAATTGGATTGATACGATTTCATGAACTTATCATGCTTTGGTCATCTTTTATTCATACTTTTTGATGGAGCTGGGTGTCGAGGTGACCCGCATTGATTTTTGTTATGAAAAAAAGCTCATCTGATTGATGAGCCCAAATTGTTGACAAAGGGCTAAAATGAACTTGATTTTAGTCCTTTGTCTTCTTTTCAGCGTGATAGAAAATCTTTGCAGTCTAGGAAGGACGAGTACTGGCGCGGAGCGAATTTGACATTCGTGAGCACCAGCACGCAGAACTGACAAAGAATGCGAGGGTTTGTCTACACGCTGAGCTCATCTGATTGATGAGCCCTTTTCCTTGTCATGCCAGCAGTTGCAAGTAAGCAGCGTCATTCCCCTCTTCAACCGCCTGTAAAAGCTGCTTTGCCTGTGATGTGCTGGTGACGCTGCTTAGCTTTTGTATGATGTCTTCTGTCGATAACGCACAGCCTGGTGCTCCCCGAGGGATATCGACTCGTTTGCTGATGGTGGTGCCGTCAGATAAGGTGAGCTTTACAATCGTAAAACGTCCTTTTGGCACTGCGTCTGGATGGGGTTCTATCGTTTGATCATATACTCTATTCACCCGCTTCATCCATGTCCGCAGCTCTGGTGAAATGGTTTTTTTCGTAAAAGCATCCAGTGATAAAGGTTGTCCAAACACTGCTAGTGCGATGACATACTCGACACTAAATCGTCCCTCTTCTCCCGTCAAAGGTGTCCGCTCCGTGAGTGCGGCATCTCCGCCAGGCGGAAACATGACGTCGACCTGTACGATCTTCTCCTGTAAGGAAGAGTGTTCTTGTACTAATGACTCGATCGCATCGGCTGCATGATGCGCCGCTGAACAGAACGGATACACTTTAAACCATAGACCTGGCGACACGATACGCCATGCAGTGCCATAGTCCTCTAGCAGACGTCTTTCCGCCAGTTTCTGATCCCCATAGAGAGAAAAGAAGCCCAGCTCCCCATCTAGAAGCGATTCACTCCCGCCAAAACCTGAGCAAGCTAAATCCATGGACCATACGGCGGTTTGAGCGGCGAGTCCAGCTTGTAATGGTTTCATATCAGTCCCAAACTGCTTTCGCATTCCAGCTGATTGCGCACCAGCAAAGCCGATCGCTTTCGCCAGCTCTTTCTGTGAAACTTGTTTCAAATAACCAATCGCACAGACCGCTGCAATGGCTCCGAGCGTTCCGGTATTATGCCAGCCCCGCTCATAATGCGACTTACCGATGGATTCACCTAGCCTTGCCATCACTTCGACGCCAGTAATGTAGGCTGCTAGAAATCGATCACCGTACGCCTCCCCGTTGGTCAGCTGGGAAAGCAAGGCCGGAATGATCACTGCACTTGGGTGTCCTCTCACATCAGAATGCACATCATCATAATCAAGGGCGTGAATCAGATAGCCATTTAGCATGGCTGCGGATTGACGGCTGACCTTCTTCCCTTGTCCAATGACGGGAATTTGAGCCGCGCCGCCTTCTTGTTCCACCAGCGCCATGAGCTTCTGAATCCCTTCATCCTCTTTTGCAGCAAGCGCTGCTGCCGCAGCGTCTAACAAACCGTTTCGAGCCATTTGAATGGCCTGTTGATCTTGCAACGGATCAGCAGAGAGCACTTCCTCTGCGAGCTGTTTCGTTAGTTCCATGTTCTTGACTCCAACGCCCGAACCGCAAGCTCGGAGAAGAAAGCAGCAGCGACTGGGATTGCCTCTTCATTTAACGTAAAGGCAGGGTGATGCCATTCCTCGGTACCGCTCGTCCCCATCCAGACAAAAAAGCCTGGAATGCGCTCTTGGTAAAGGGCAAAGTCTTCTCCGCCTGGTGACTGCTCTGCCTCTACTACTGCGAGATCAAGCGCTCCTGCCGTTTCTTCCACAACCTTTGTCAAACGCTCGTCATTCATCACAGAAGGCAAATACGGATGCCATTTCACATCTGCCTTTGCGCCAAACCCTTCTGCGATACCGCTCACGATTTGTTTCATGAGATCTGGAATCATCGCTCTCACTTCAGGTTCAAACGTCCGAACGGTCCCTTCCATCTCGACGCGATCAGGTATCACATTCCATGATGTGCCACCTTGAATACGTGTGATGCTGACAACCGCATGATGCAAAGAACTAATGCGGCGGCTGACAATTTGCTGTAGGGCGCTTGTGATCTGACCGCTGATGGCAATCGGATCAATTGTGTGATTTGGAATTCCAGCATGACCACCCGTTCCTTGAATGTCAATTTCAAAGCGATCGACGCTCGCCATTAATGCTTTTTCTCTTATCCCGATGGTGCCAACTGGCAGGTTAGGTTTATTGTGCATACCAAATATCGCATCCACTCCATTTAAGACGCCTGCCTCTATGACGTGTTTCGCTCCTTGCGCCACTTCCTCAGCCGGCTGGAACAAAATGCGCACTGTTCCCTTGAGCTCATGTTTCCGTTCGTTTAATAGGACGGCCGCACCAAAAATCGAAGCGGTATGGAAATCATGACCGCATGCATGCATTTTTCCTTGTATCTTTGAAGAAAATGGTTCGCCAGATGCTTCTTCAATTGGAAGTGCGTCAATATCGGCTCTCAGAGCAATCGTTGGTCCCTCTTGTTCTCCTTTGATTTCACAAACGACCCCTGTTTGAAGATCTGGAAAATCGAGTACAGTGATCCCTTCCTCTTCTAACCAGCCTCGTAGTTTTTTGGTCGTTTCATATTCTTCAAATGCCAGCTCTGGATGCTCATGAAGCGCTCGGCGTATGTTAATTAAACGTTTGTTTAAAGCTTGATTTCCTAATGATTTCACTGATACTCACCCCTCTAAAGAGTAAAAAGCAGCTTATGCTTCTTCAGCCGCTGCTTCTTTTTGGATAAATCGTTTTGTTCGTTCATTCTTCGTTTCGTCAAATAGTTCGGTTGGCGTTCCCTGCTCAATGATATGACCATCTGCCATAAAAATCACATGATCTGCTACTTCTCTTGCAAACGCCATTTCATGTGTCACGATGATCATCGTCGTTTCTTGAATGGCAATGGATTTAATCACTTGAAGCACACCTGAAACAAGCTCTGGATCTAGTGCTGACGTTGGTTCATCCAGCAAAATCGCATGTGGATCGACCGCTAACGCACGGGCAATCCCGATTCGCTGCTGCTGACCGCCGGATAGTGTGACCGGATAGCTGTCAGCTTTTTGTTCTAGCCCTACTTGTTTCAATAGCTTCATACCAATTTCATTTGCCTGCTGTTTTGTCATTTTTTTCGTCACAAGCAGTGACTCTGTAATGTTTTGCAGGGCTGTTTTGTTTTTGAATAAATTATAGTTTTGAAACACCATGGCCGTTTGCTGACGCAGGTGATGGGCTTCTTTACGTGTATATTTAGACGCATTCAGCTTCGCATCGCCAATTTCAATCGTACCTTCATCTGGCGTTTCTAATAGATTTAGACAGCGCAGCAATGTTGATTTACCGGAGCCAGAAGGTCCGATAATGGCCACAACCTGCCCTTTTTGCACGTCAAGATTAATTCCGTCTAAGACGACAAGGTCGCCGAATGATTTTTTCAAATTGGTGAGCTTGATCATGTCCACACCTCCTTAATTCCGGTAAGGTTTGCTGATTTTTCGTTCAAATAGGTCTTGCAGGAAACTATAAATGATGGTGAGCACCCAATACACAATGCCAACCGCTAAATACGTTTCAAAGTACTTATAGTTGGCCGATGCAATCATTTTCCCTTGCGCAAACATTTCTGCCACCCCAATGGTAAAGGCAAGCGATGTTTCTTTTAAAAGACCAATAAAGGTATTCCCCGTCGCTGGAATGGCATTTCTGACGGCCTGCGGGAAAATAATTCTGACGTAAGACTGCCATCTTGTCATGCCGACAGATAAACAGGCCTCAAGCTGCCCTTCATCCACTGAATTAAGAGCCGCTCTAAAAATTTCTGCTAAGTACGCTGAGTTTTTAATACTTAAACCGATAATGACCGCTGTTAGAGCATCCATTGAGGTCATCGCAGGGAATAGCTGCGGAAGACCAAAATAAATGAGAAAGAGCTGAACCAAAGTTGGAACCGCTCTGAAAAAAGAAATATACAGCTTGGCAAATTGGTATAAGACAGGTATCCGGTTTTTCGTTATAAGCGCGAATACCACACCAATGATAATGGCAAATACCATGGAGACAATCGCCATGAAGATCGTTATCGGCAAGTATTGAATCAAGGTTGGAAAAACCGTCACCATATACTGCCAATCAATGTGATTCATGTCTGCTTTTCACCGCCGCTGTTGTTATTTTTTAATCGGCACTGTGACATCGTCTTTGAAATATTTCTCAGACAATTTCTTCAGTGTTCCGTCTTCTCTTAATTCTTTGATCGCTTGATTGAATTCTTCTCTTAGCTTGTCGTGCTTTTCATCTTTGGCAAATGGGTAGCCGACTTCTTCATATACGATTGGGTTGCCGACGATTTTGAGTGGAAGTCCTGTTTTTTCAATTTGAGCTAACAAGACACTGCGTCCGTTGACGTAAGCATCTACACGGCCATTTGCAACTTCATTTAAGACACCGTCTTGTGTTTCATATGTTTTGATGTTGATTTTCTTGTCTGGGTCTTTGCTCTCTAGGTTTTTGGCATGGTTTGAGCCAAGAACAGCCGCCACCGTTTTTCCTTTTAAGTCGTCAAGTCCTTTAATGTCCTTGTTGTCCTTCTTGACAATGATTTGTGTTCCTGCGTATGCATACGTATCTGTAAAGTTGAACGTTTGTTTACGCTCATCTGTAATCGCAACTTGGTTTGATACAGTATCCAGCTTCCCAGATGTCAGCTGGCCCATCAGTCCGCTGAATTCACTCAGCTGCCAGTCTAGTTTGTAGCCTAGCTTTTTCGCAATGGCTTCTGTGACTTCGACATCAAATCCTACTAGTTTGCCGTTTTCTTTATAAGCAAATGGATAGCTTTGGCCTGTAGCGCCCACTTTAAGCACTTTCTCGTCTTTTCCTTCACTCTGATTACCCCCGCCGCATGCCGCTAACACCGCAAGCATTGCCGCAAATAAAACAACTAGCCACTTTTTGTTTTTCATGTTTGTACACCCTTCTTTCCTCTTATGGTTGTGTAATATCTGATCGTAATTGTTTTTTAAAATAAATGGTGATATGGCCTTTGCCTAGATCCTTTTCACCTGCTCTGACATAGCCTTTACGCTCATACATGTCCATGAGCCACGGATGCTTATCAGCTGTACCGAGAGAGACATACGGTACCTTTAGTGTGTCCCTTAGCACTTCCGTTTCAACCCACTCAAGCAAGGCTGAGCCTGTGCCTTTTTTTGCCGCTGGTTCTGAAGCAAACCACCATATATGCGGAACGCCGAATGGTCCTGGCTGTTCTCCCCAAGGCATACGGAGTGATAAGGTGGAGAGAAGCTCTCCGTTTTCTTCCATTACATAGCAAAGGTTCTTTTGTACATTTTTCTGAACGAGGGCGATATCTGCATGTGCTGCTTGGAACTGGATGCCGAGCTCACGAATCGGTTCATAGGCTCTTGTTGTCAGTTCAAGCAACGCTTCTATATCATCCTCAGTTGCCAGACGAAACGTATATCCCAACGTTAGTCACCTCACCTTTATGTCGTGTAGCGATTTTTTGGCTGTTTTAATCCGAGATTTTCTCGTAAAGTTTGTCCTGTGTATTCTGTTTTGAACAGGCCTCTTTCCTGAAGGATCGGAACGACGCGGTCTACGAAGGCATCAAGTCCTTCTGGCAATAATGGCGGCATCACGTTAAAACCATCGGCTGCTTCCTCAACGAGCCATGTCTCCATCACATCTGCTAGTTGCTCAGGTGTTCCAATGAAGATATGGTGCCCACGGGACCCTGCAACAGATTGGTAGAGCTGGCGAATGGTCAGGTTGTCCTTTCTCGCCATATTCATCACAAGGTCAAAGCGGCTTTTCACGGCATTTGACGCGCTTGGATCAATCTCTGGAAGCGGTCCGTCTAGTGGATACTGCGAAAGATCAATACCCCCTAAGTAGTTTTGTAAAATGCTAAGGCCGATCTCTGGAACAATCAGCTCTTGTAATTCTTCATACTTCGCTTTTGCCTCTTCTACTGTATCGGCAATGATTGGGAAGATGCCCGGCATGATGCTGACATCCTCTCTCGCTCGTCCAGCAGCCTCTACTTTTCCCTTCAAGCTTTGGTAAAATTCCTTCGCTTTGTCGAGATCGTTTTGTGCCGTGAAAATGAGCTCAGCCGTTTTAGCCGCAAGCTTTTGACCATCTTCAGAAGACCCTGCTTGAATGATCACCGGCTGTCCTTGAGGGGTGCGTGATACGTTAAGCGGACCCCGTACGGAGAAGAATTCACCTTTGTGCTGCAGCTCATGAAGCTTACTAGACTCAAAGAATTCTCCTGTTTCTTGGTTTCTGATAAGTGCGTCCTCTTCCCAAGAATCCCACAGACCTTTGACGACATCGACGAATTCTTCAGCTCGTTCGTATCGTTTGTGGTGCGCTAAATGCTCTTCTCCGCTAAAATTTTTCGCTGTTTCTTCAATAGAAGATGTGACCACATTCCATGCTGCTCGTCCGCCTGATAAATGATCGAGTGAGGCAAACTGTCTCGCAATATGGAATGGCTCACTGTATGTAGTTGATGCTGTTGCTGCTAAACCAATTGTTGAGGTAGACTCTGCAATCGAAGAAAGCAGGGTGAGCGGTTCAAATCTCGTTAATACATTTGGATGAGATGTATGATTAATTGATAAGCTGTCGGCTAAAAAGAGCAAATCCAGCTTCCCTTCCTCGGCCTTTTTCGCTAATTGTTTAAAGTAATCAAGATTCATCGCTGCGTCTGGTACTGCTTTCGGATGTCTCCAAGAGGCGACATGATGTCCAGTTCCCGCGATGAATACGCCTAGCTTGAGCTTCCGTTTCGGCTGTGACACTTGTTCTTCATCCTTTCTATATCTTCCTTGTATCAAGTTATTATTTTACAAGATACATTTTTCTGATTGAATTAATCGGTTTTATCCATAAAAAAAGGGCAAATGTTGTGAAAAATGAAAAATAATTATTACTATATGCCCTTTTTACATGATTGTCAACCGCCTTCTGAACCTCCAAAAAAAGGGATTTACAGGCGTTTACGGCGGATCAATTTCAATATTTCCGATGAGCCGGTCCGTGGAGTGTGTCATCAATTGACTGCGCTCTAGTACGTTATGGGCAATCACCGAATGAGTGGAAGATACGGTGCGGACGGCAATCGCTTTTTGAGGAGAGAGATTAATGATGTTATTCCGCAGCACACGTGCTGAGACAACCTCATCAAGAAAAACGGCTGTCGGCTGTCCGATCGAACGATTTAAATAAAAGCGGTTATCTCCAATTTGAGGTGAGCCATTTTTAATATACATCACCACATATAAGGACGTTTCTTCAAAGGAATTGTCTTTAATCTCTAAAGGAGCGGTCGTATTGCTGTAGACGGCATAGTTTTGATAGTGCTTAAAACGATTCTGCCATATGAAAGCCTTTGCATTTCCTGTCACGCTGATTGTATACGAAGATGCGAGCTGTGAATGTCCTTCTTGAATAAAGTGATTGCCGTTGATCCCCGCTTCTCCCTCCTGCACCCATATCCCTCGGCTGAATTCCTTGAATTGATTATGCTGAATGAGAATATTCGTTCCTCTGACCATCGCCGCATCGATGACAGAGTAGACGGTATTGTTTGAAAAGACAATGCTGTCTGATTGATAAATACGCAGCGATGTACTTCTAAGCCGTGTGTTTGTCCCTGACTCAATATGATTTCCTTCTATTAAAATACGATTGGCCATATAGACAGACACAGCCGCATCTTCAAAAAGACTGATTTTATTACCTGTGATGTGCACGCTGTCTCCCCTCACATCAATCCCCTTTTCAAACCCTTCAATCATATTGCCAATAATGATCACATTGTTTTCCGATTGATCAAGCGGCACGCCTAAGCTCGTAATCCCTGCTTTTGTCACGCCCCCACCCGCTGCACGAATCAAATTATTCGCAATGATCATTTCAGTGGCGAAGCCATAGGAGATACTGCTGTCCGTTTGATTACCTTCAATGATCACACCATAGCCATTGAAATTATAGATAGAGCTGGCTGCGCCGCCTCTGACTATGTTGTTTCGAATCTGAATATTCAGCGGTTCCTCCAAGTTGGTCGCATTTTCTCCGTATCCTTCAATATCAATGCCCATTTTTGGCTCGACACCATTTACCCCTGCCCTTTCAAGCAAACAGTCTTCCACAATGACACCATCACAGCCTGTAATAGACATATTGTTTCGCCTTGAGTCAGTGATGGTGCAGCCAGAAATATGAATAGACGAAGCAGGCGAGTACGATTCGATATGGGTCAATAAACCGTGCGGACTGACAATGATGCCGTCTCCCGTACAATTGTTGATTTGAACACGATCGATATTCACATGGGAAGCACCTTCAATACACACACCGAAGCCCCATTCATGTGTTTTTCTTTCTGGCGGGAGTACCTTGTACACATGCTCATCACGATCGCCTTCAATCCGCCCGCCCCGAATGGTCACATGCTCTACCTCTCCAATATAAAAGGCTGCATATCCCCACGAATCATTTGGTTTCACTTTGATAACGGCATCTGATGCCATTTCAATACAAATATGACTTGGTACTCGTATACCGGCATTACGAAAAGGAAAAAATTGATCCCCCCTGTACACCGCATCTATTAGATACGTTCCACTCGGCAGCCAGACGTGGGAGTAGCCCTGTGCTTTTGTCCATTCCAGGCATTCGTTCAGTTTCGCTGTACAGTCCGTTTTCCCGTCAGCAATCACGCCAAAGTCTAATACATTGACAATGGGTTTCTTCAGATCAGATTCATTTACATCCCCCAATGAAAACCCCTCCTTTTTACACATGTCCTCTTGTCATCCTATGCATGTGGAAAAGGTTTGCTTGTACGATATTTCAAATTTTATATAAATTCTTCTGGAATAACTTTCCGATGATTTTCACTTGAGCGAATTTTTCATTTTTTTGAGTCTTTACGCCTATTGAACTAACATTTTCCTGTTTTAGAATAGTTTTATATTGACACAAGAACTATACAAGAATATCATTTTTCTCATATCTCTTTTTTTAAGAAAGGATCTATGCCATGTCTACAATTGACCACGATAAAATTGTTAAAAGTGTTCCTCAAAAAGGTTTTTTTGGACATCCTAAAGGACTTTACACACTGTTTTTCACTGAATTTTGGGAGCGTTTTTCTTATTATGGCATGCGTGCACTGCTTATTTATTATATGTACACAGAGGTGACAAAAGGCGGTCTTGGCTTCGACCAGACAACCGCTAATTCGATCATGTCTGTCTATGGTGCGCTTGTCTATATGTCAGGAGTTATTGGCGGATGGCTCGCCGACCGGGTATTTGGTTCATCCAGTACGGTCTTTTATGGCGGGGTATTCATTATGCTTGGTCATGTCATTTTGGCACTACCTAGCGGTGCAACAGCGCTCTTTATTAGTATGGGGCTGATTATTATTGGGACAGGTCTCCTAAAGCCGAACGTCTCAAACATAGTCGGTGACCTATATACAAAAACAGACCCTCGCAGGGATTCTGGATTCAGTATTTTCTATATGGGGATCAACATGGGTGGTTTTATCGCCCCATTAATTGTCGGAACACTCGGTCAAAAAGTGAATTTCCACCTTGGTTTCTCACTCGCTGCCGTTGGTATGCTTGTTGGACTTATTACGTTTGTCATCACGAAAAAGCCGAATCTTGGACTTGCCGGCACTTATGTCACAAATCCACTATCAGCTGCTGAACGCAAGAACTTCAAAATTTTCGGTACATTGATCGTGATTGTACTTGCTGTTTTTGCTGTCATCGGTATTCAAACAGGAGCGCTCACGATTAATCTATTCACTTGGTTTGTCAGTGTCCTTGGTGTGCTGATTCCAATTGTTTATTTTATTGTGATGTATTTTAGTCAAAAAACGAGTGCAGTGGAGCAGTCGAGGGTACTCGCTTATATTCCATTGTTCCTAGCTGCGGTGATGTTCTGGGCCATTCAAGAACAAGGCTCAAATATTTTAGCCACATATGCAGATCAACGAACAAACTTGAATTTCCTTGGGATGACACTAGCGTCTTCGTGGTTCCAATCATTGAACCCGATCTTTATTGTGCTGCTGTCTCCAGTGTTTGCTTGGTTATGGGTCAGACTTGGCAAGAAACAGCCGTCTACCCCGATTAAGTTCTCACTCGGCCTTCTGTTTGCAGGATTATCCTTCATCATCATGATCATTCCTGCATACATGTCTGGTCCGAACACACTTGTGAGCCCATTATGGCTCGTTCTGAGCTTCTTCCTCGTCGTGATCGGAGAGCTCTGCTTATCACCAGTTGGACTGTCAGCGACAACAAAGCTGGCACCTGCTGCCTTCTCAGCACAAACGATGAGCCTTTGGTTCCTTTCAAATGCGATGGCACAGGCGATCAATGCGCAAGTAGTCAAACTGTTTGATAAAGTGCCAGAAACCGTCTATTTCGGTATCATCGGATTGCTGGCCATCGTTTTATGCGTTGTAATGCTATTACTGACACCAGTGATTAAGAAAGCGATGAAAGGCGTTCATTAATAAAAAACTGGACATGAGTACATCATGTCCAGTTTTTGCTTTTTTTATAATAATCCTTCATTTTTTCAGCATCTTCATTATGGAATATAATATGATGGATCCATCGGCAGTAAAAGGGAACAAATTCACAAGGTTTAATATACAAATAAATGCAAATGCATTCCAGTATATGCTGATATCATAGTATAATAAGATCCCTCCACTAATCGGCAAAATAATATTAGGTGCTACTGAAATGATAAAAATATGAAGATATTCTTTATCATTTAGGTATGTAACGCTAGCTCCAAAAAAATTAAGCTTCATCCCTAATATCTTCTTTCGAAATTTTTTTATCAACAACAAATGAATAGCTTCATGGATAATAAGCACACTCATCAATATAAGATAAAAAAGAATAAACCCTTTTATAAATAAAATCAGGTTTTCCATACTTTATTTCGTTGTTTTTTTAGACTTGATAATAGCAAATAGCGCAACAATAAAGAGAATATATATAACATATATAATTAAAATTTGAGATGTAAATGAAAAATTCGTATACAATTCTTCTTCATTCATTGTCATATCAATTTTCAGTCCTAATTTTGACATATATACGCCAGTCTCATCAATAGAAAAAAGAGTCGTTATATAATCAATTAAAAAAGCAACTAAATACAAAATTGTACCTAAAAAAATCCACCTAGGCAGCCTCATCTAAATAACTCCTTTCCAACAAATAATATTTAACTGAGAATAGCAACAAGTATACAGAGACAAAAATAAGCACACTATTTGAAATTAGGTAAAGTCCTACAGCCATTACAATACATAGTACAGAAGCAGAGAACTCATTTAAAGAACTCTTATTTTTCGGAAATATAATACTCATTATCAGCCCTGCTTCAAATAAAATGACACCGTAATAGAGACTTTTTACGAAATCACCTGATAATATCAATGATGTGATTACAAGTGGTAAATTGATTATGAAATTCATAAATGTTGTAATAAAAGATTCTTTTAAAGAAGTTATCCCAAAAAATGAATTCATTTTGCGATATGATACAGTTGTATTAAAATATCTAATAGATGAAAATGAAATAATAGGATATATGTATGCAAGTGTAGTCAATGAAATGAGAATATTTTTAGTATCAAAAAGGGATAATACAAAGACCAGAAATACTACACCTAAAAGCCTTATGGTTAATTTACTCCTAATAGTTCCGAGTATAATTAAATTTAATTTATTCATTTTCATATTAAAAGGCAGTTTTAAAATATAAAAATCATTAGAAGTATATATATCATTATCAATCTTTGTGTGTAGATAATGGATACATAGCACAAATAAAGCAATTAAAATACACAAAATAAGCATGAACTTAACCACTAAGGCATGGTCAACAATCATATTAAATGTCTGAAATTTCATGTCAATTCTAAAACGAAAAGAGAAATAATAAAGGAAAAGAAACAACACTAATAACCCATTATTTATATTAAAAAAATTTAATCTAACAAGGCTACTTAAAGAATAAAAAATTAAATAATAAAAACAGATACTTGCAACGAATAAAATCTGGCAATATATCAAGATTAAAAAATTTAATCCTATACTATAGTGGAATAACCTCAACATAGGGATCATTATTGCGAAAACAATTAAAAAAGACCAATAACTTAATAATAGTTTGAAAATAACGCTACCAAACCATATACTCCCTTTTTCAAAAGGAAGGATCTTTAGCAGAAATTGCATTTTTTTTGTAAGGGAGAAGGATAGGGTTACAATTAAATAAATAACACCAGTGATAATAATGATCATATTAGTTAGACTAGAGAACAGCGAGTTTCTCAATTCATTAGAAACTTCATTCCTATTTATAAAAATTTTATTTAATTCAGACATATTTAAATAGAAATACATAATATAAACAGCTAAGATAATACCTAATAACAGATATCTATTATGCCTTTTTTTGAAAATATTATTTGATAATAAATTATGACAAATCTCATTAAGTAAGACTTTTGTTACGAGAAACGAATCCATCAATTTTTTCATAGTATTTTTGTAATTCTCCATTATTTATTACGATCCCTTCAATTTCTCCAACATTCTTAATAGTGCTCAAGGTGCCTTTGCTCAGTAAATAAACATTGGCCTGTTCGTTACGCATAATAAAATCCATGTTATGTGAAATTAAGATGAATTTTCTAAGTGCAGAGTATTTTTTTATTAAATACTCTGTCAATAAATAGCTTTCATAATCGAGTCCATTAAATACTTCATCCGCCAATACATATTCAACTTCTAAAGCCAAAGCAATCCCTATTTGTAATTTCTTTTTCATACCATAAGAATAATTACTAATTTTTTCATCTAAAAATGGTGTCAGATGATACATTTCAGTAATAAACTCAAATAATTTCTTATTTATATCCCTATATCTCCTAAAAATAAAATCAGCATATTCATTGCCTGACAAATATTCAGGCAAATAAAAGTCAGATGGTATATAGAACATTTTAAGTTTTGCTTCTTTTTCCTTTCTGCTAACAGAATTAATTTTTATATCTCCTTTTTGAAAGGAAGTTATATCGCATATGCAATTTAGAAGTGTAGTTTTCCCTGATCCATTTACTCCAACAATGATATCGATTCCTTTAGAATCAAACGTTATACTTAAGTTATTCAGAACGGGGCTACCATTATAGTTTTTTTCTAAGTTATTTATAGTGATCATATTTATCATTCCTATATTTAAATAATAGAGATTTTGAAGAACAGCCTAAGACTAATTTATTTTGCGTTACAACCTATCCCGATATCCCAAACTTTTGGCCAGTTCCACTTAACTTTACCTGAGAAACTGTAGCCTTTACTTGTACAATAAAATGCATAAGCAATACCAGAAAGTAATGCTATTAAAATAATAACCCATACTATCCATTTATTTTGAATAACGTTCTTATGTTTTTCATTTAAATAAGATCCCATTTTATATAGGCCAGACATTAATTTATTCTCAATTTTACTAATGACAAACACTTTATTCTCTCCTAACTGCTGTTCTTCAAAATACAATATAATATTAATTTTTTTATTTGGTAAAATCAAGAATATTTTACAATTTTAAGGTTATTTTAATCTATTATTCTTAAAGATCACCATTTCCCCGATCCATTATTTCAATAATTATTAAGTCCAATAGATTGTTTGAATATGAC
This sequence comes from Bacillus sp. FS02, assembly GCF_024398395.1. Classification (NCBI taxonomy): domain Bacteria; kingdom Bacillati; phylum Bacillota; class Bacilli; order Caryophanales; family Bacillaceae; genus Bacillus; species Bacillus sp. FS02. The sequence continues at coordinate 1,460,957 of NZ_CP074101.1, forward strand.
ATTTTCCTAATTGATCACAAGAAAAAAACACCTTCAGATTTATATCAGAGGTGTTTTAAAATATCTCATACTCACATATTTAGTGTTTTTTTGATCTTAAAACCGGATCTCATCATCTCCGCGGATTTGCAGCTTCAGCGGCTCACTTTGTGCCTGATGCTTTTTCACATAGCGATGGTAGACAACATATCCAATGATCATGAGCGGTACGCCGACATATAGCCCGATGCGCTGCTCTTGATCAAAGGCAAGGCTGACCAACACGATGGTATTCAGTGTAATCGCAATGATTGGCAGCACCGGATAAAGAGGCGTTTTAAATTTTAAGTTTTCCAGTTTTCCGCCTGCTTTCAAATATTTTCTACGGAAAAGAAGCTGTGATAATGTAATCGTGATCCAGCCTGTCTGGGCACTCATTCCGGCAATGGACACGATCCAGGCAAATACCGTTTTCTCTGCAAAAAAACCGGAAAACAGCGAAATCCCTGTAAACAGGAAAGTGAGCAGTAAGGCATTCATCGGAATACCGCGCTGATTGACGCGTCTAAATGCTTTTCCTGCCATTCCTTCCTTCGATAAGGAATACAGCATTCTCGTCGATGCATACAAGCCAGAGTTCGCAACAGATAATAAAGCAATAATAATGACAAAGTTCATGATGTCTGCCGCAAAAGGAATGCCCGTTCTCTCAAACACAGTAACAAATGGACTTTGCAGCACACTGGCTTCCTTCCAAGGCACCATACCGGCTAAGACGAAAATAGATAAGACGAAAAAGACAAGTGTACGCCATACGGTTTGATGAATCGAACGGGGAACGGTTTTCTCAGGGTTTTCACTTTCTCCTGCCGCAATCCCGATCAGCTCTGTTCCCTGAAACGAAAAATTCACCGTGATCATCGTAACCACAACAGCAAGCAGACCATTTGGAAACAGCCCATCATTCACAAAATGGCTGAAGTAAGGGGCGGGTTCACCGCTCGTTGTATCAATAAACCCAAACATCGCCGCTCCGCCTACGCCAATAAAGAGTAAAATTGCAATAATCTTAATGGTAGAAAAGAAAAACTCCGACTCCCCGAACGCTTTCGCTGACCGGGCATTTAATAAGAAAAGACAGAGTCCGAATATGAGACACCAAATCCACACATCTACTTGCGGTAGCCAGCGCCTCATCAGCTGTCCTGCTGATAAGAACTCAAGGGCGACCGTTGCCGCCCAGCCGAGCCAATAAATCCAGCCGACAGCAAAACCCGCTGCCGGGCTGACAAATTTCGTCGCATACGTATGAAACGACCCCGACACAGGAAGTGCAACCGACAGCTCCCCAAGACACAGCATGGTTAAATACATGATCAATCCGCCCACAATATATGAAAGAACAGCTCCGACTGGCCCTGCTTGTCCAATCGTATAGCCCGTTCCTAAGAAAAAGCCTGTCCCAATGACACCGCCAAGTGAAATCATAAATAAATGGCGGGAGGTCATCGCCCTTTTCAATTGATCAGGCTGATTTTGTCCAACATCCACAATGATGCCCTCCTTCTTCTAAGATGCTCTGTTATCAAAACATGTCTCCATGTGATTCATTCCATTTTCAAAACAACCTACTAATTATACATCTTTTATAATAAATATGCTTCCTTCTATGGTCACTGTCTCAAAGTCTTTATTTTAGTAATGTTCGCACAAATATGAGGTAGATTTGATCATTTAATCGAACCCAAAATATTTGCACAAAAAACCAGCATGGCACCTCATCTTCACACACTGGTTTCACCTCATTCTTTTAACAAACACCCTTTGATAAAATCATCTATTTCCTGAAAACAGTGATTTTTCGATTCAGCGTGAAAAGCCGTGGAATATGGATTCGCGAATCCATGCTCTCCCTCTACTATTGTCACGCGAAGTTTTTCCTTTTTCCCCAAAACACTCGCAAGCTCCTGGGGGTTAAAGGATGCTTCGACTTCCGGGAAAAATAACAGCGTTTTGCAGGCAGGCACAAGATCAATGTCATCTCTGATCCTTGAACCATAAAACCCAATGACTCCGGTAAACAACTGCTCATATTGACTGCATCGCCAAGCAATGGTTGCCCCCACACTAAAACCTAACAGAAATATGTCTATCGCGGCATTCTTCGTTTTTAACTCTTTTGCCACATTCAGTACGCTCATTATCGGCTCATCAAAACCAACTTTATTCATAAAATAGCCGTATGCCTCTTTCTCTTCGACATAGGAGAATTGTTTCGCCTGTCCTAATAAATGAGGACAATAAACCTCAAAACCCGCTTTGTCGAAATAATGGATCATACTCTTCATATGATCATTTATTCCGTATATTTCGTGTATTAAGATCATGACAGGTTTTTGTTTCGATGTATGCAAATGATCACACTTCCCTTTCGTTCACTGTAGGACCACTTCATTTTCTTAGAGAGCTCATCACAACAAATTTTACCATTAAATAGGTTATCTAACATTCTTGATCATGCGTTTTGTTTTATTCATTTTTTGATTTGGGTATAGATCTACGTTTGTCCGTTCAACCATTTGCGGGCATAAAGTTGGTGAGATTCGCTCAAGCTAGTTTCAAATGCTTTACTTTTAGGTTGCTTCTCTGTAAGATCATATGTTGTAAATACCAACAAGAAAAGTGGGGAATAAAATGAAAAAAATGTTCTTTGCCATTATTTTAGGCGCTTGTGTTGCATTGATCACAGCATGTGGATCAGCTGCAAACGACAGCGCAAATAAACAATCTGGGTCTAAGGAATCAGGTGACCTTTGGAAGTCCATTCAGGATAAAGGCGTATTAACCATCGGTACAGAAGGTACATATGCTCCTTTCACCTTCCATGACAAAAAAACAGATAAATTAACTGGCTATGATGTCGAGGTCATCACAGAAGTCGCAAAACGTCTTGACTTAAAACCAGAATTCAAAGAAACACAATGGGACAGCATGTTTGCTGGTCTGAATTCAAAACGTTTTGATGTGGTAGCGAACCAAGTTGGTAAAACTGGACGTGAAAATCAATATGATTTCTCTGACAAATACACAACATCTCAAGCCATTGTTGTGACAAAATCAGATAACAATGACATCAAGAAACTTTCTGATGTGAAAGGCAAAAAAGCAGCACAATCATTAACAAGTAACTATAACAAATTAGCTACAGATGCTGGCGCTAAAATTGAAGGGGTTGAAGGTCTTGCACAATCCATTCAATTGATTCAGCAAGGGCGTGCTGATTTGACGTTCAATGATAAATTAGCTGTCTTGAATTACTTGAAAACAAGCGGTAACAAAAACCTAAAAGTTGCATTTGAAACAGGAGATCCACAAGAAACGTATTTTGCCTTCAGAAAAGGCAGCGGCGAAGTCGTTGACAAAGTGAATGGCGCATTAAAAGAAATGAAAAAAGATGGTACACTTGCTAAGATTTCTAAGAAATGGTTTGGTGAAGATGTTACAAAGTAATACCCTAGGAGTCGTCATTCCTTGGGATCTTCTTCAGCAATCTTTTTGGCCAATGGTGATGCAGGGGATTTATTATACAATCCCCCTTGCCATCATTGCCTTCATTATTGGTCTTTTTATCGCGCTTGTGACAGCTCTTGCTAGAATGTCTAAAATTAAAGCCCTCAGATGGATTTTCTCCATCTATGTGTCGGCCGTTCGCGGAACGCCGCTTTTTGTGCAATTGTTTATTATTTTCTATTTCTTTCCGACATTTAATATCACACTTGATCCATATCCAAGTGCTATCATCGCTTTTTCTTTAAACGTAGGTGCGTATGCTTCGGAAATTATCCGTGCATCCGTCCTATCTGTTCCAAAAGGACAATGGGAAGCGGGGTATTCGATTGGGATGACCCATCGCAAAACGCTCGTCCGCGTGATTTTACCGCAGGCAGTGCGTGTATCGATTCCGCCGCTGTCTAATTCATTCATTAGTTTGGTGAAAGATACATCGCTTGCCTCCCAAATCCTCGTGGCAGAGATGTTCCGTAAATCACAGGAAATTGCTGCGGCGAACTTGGATCAAATTTTATTTATTTATATGGAAGCAGCCCTGATCTATTGGGTATTCTGCTTCATTCTATCGCTCGTTCAACACCAAATTGAAAAACGACTTGATCGATATGTCGCAAGGTAAGGAGGGAACGACATGCTAACAGTCAAAGGCTTAAACAAATCCTTTGGTGAAAATGAGATTTTAAAGTCGATTGATTTTACGATCAACAAAGGGCAGGTTGTGGCGATTCTTGGTCCATCAGGTTCAGGAAAAACAACGATGCTTCGCTGTTTAAATGCACTTGAAATTCCAAATGCCGGCTCCTTTACCTTCGATGATTTCTCGATTGATTTTTCTAAAAAAAATAAACAAGCTGATTTGCTCAAGCTTCGCCGGAAGTCAGGCATGGTGTTTCAAGATTATCATCTGTTCCCACATCGCACTGTTCTTGAGAATGTGATGGAAGGTCCAGTCCAAGTCCAGCGCCGTCCGAAAGAAGCGGTGCGAAAAGAAGCGATTCAGCTTCTGCAAAAGGTAGGACTTGAGGATAAAAAAGATTTGTATCCCTTCCAGCTGTCAGGCGGTCAAAAGCAGCGTGTCGGCATTGCCCGTGCACTTGCCATTCAGCCAGAGCTTATGCTTTTTGATGAACCAACCTCTGCGCTTGATCCTGAGCTTGTCGGGGAAGTCTTAAAGGTCATGAAGGATTTAGCGAAAGAAGGCTGGACGATGGCGGTTGTCACACATGAAATCAAGTTTGCCCAAGAAGTGGCGGACGAAGTGATTTTTATTGATGGCGGCGTCATCGTCGAACAAGGTCCTCCGGAAGAAATCTTCAAACGACCAAAGGAAGAACGAACAAAACAATTCTTAAACCGGATTTTGAATCCAGTGTGATCAAAAAGGCTGTTCTCATCATGTGAGAACAGCCTTTTTTTACCTCTTTCAAAGTAAGCGATTACATTAAGCAAAGCCATTTAAAGGGGCGTGCGAGTATGTTACGATTGAAATCGAGTGTTTAAGAAAGAAGGGAAAGCTTTTGAAGCGGGAACATCTTTTACGTTGGTTTTTTTATTTTGTTGGATTGGTTGTACTTGCTTTTGGACTATCGCTGACAGTGAAGGGAAAGATCCTTGGCATTGGTCCGTGGGACGCTTTTCATTATGGACTGTTTCAGCATTTTGGTTTAACCATTGGACAATGGTCGATCATTATTGGTGCACTGATTGTGACACTGACATCTGTTTTCACGAAATCTTTTCCAAAGATCGGCGCCCTGCTCAATATGGTGCTGATCGGCGTGTTTATTGATTTCTTTAATGCAGTATTACCTGCACCACATGGGTATTTACCTGCTTTATATGTGTTTATTACGGGCGTGATTGTGTCTGGGTATGGCGTTGGCATTTATGTCTCAGCCAACCTTGGCGCTGGGCCAAGGGATTCATTAATGTTGCTCATCTCAGCAAAAACGGGGCTGAACGTGCAGTGGGTTCGAAATGGTATTGAGTTAACCGTGCTCCTATTTGCATGGATGCTCGGCGGCCCGATTGGCATTGGAACGATTCTGACGGCTATCTTTACCGGACTCGTCCTTCGCTTTTCATTGCCACAATCGACACGGCTCTTGCAACTGCTCATTACAAAAACAGCGGAGAAACCTGTTCAGACCCTTACCCGATAAGAACAAGCCATTCTACTAAATGAATGGCTTGTTTTGTGCTAAACTAAATAGACGCAATATTCTTAAAACAGGAGATGATCCTCTGATGCAGCTTTTCCATTATCATTACTGGACACCATTTGTTGAGGAGACAGAGAAGGCGTACACCTCATTAGGCTTTGAAGTAAAGGGACGTTTCGCAAAGGAAGGTTCCTTTCCCCTCCGCAGACATGGGATGATTTTAGAGAGAAGAAGCCCTCTTTCCGAATCATTGAGATGAGAAAGGGACAGATCAATATCACATTTGGTTATAGTAAAAAAGTCCTTTTTGATCACATCGGCTTTCTAGTGACTGATGATGAATATGATCAGCTGCTGGTACAAGCGCAAAAGAGAAACTGGGCAATCCAGACTGGGGAGCGAAGAACGTTTCTTTCTACACCGATGCGCTTAAGGCTTGAATTGCAGCGGCGGACAGATGTGATTGAAACTGGTGAAGAAGCAATTGCCGAGATGACGATCGCAGTACCTGATTTGACTCATACACCTACGGTCGATCAGTTGCTGGACGGTTTGACACAACCTATTCATTGGAAAAAGGGAGAACGTCTCTCTTTACTTGAAGTGAAGATGATAGATTCTCATGGGATGAATACGACCGATCCAAACGGTGTTCACGTCCTCACACAAGGATAAAAAGCAGCGAGATACGCTGCCTTTTTTATGATTGTTTACGGATTGGAATCCAAATCAATGTCACATGATCTGGAGAATGTATCTCTCCATCTAAAGGATACGTTTCCATCTCCATTCCCCCAGCATGCTCATATCCTGAGGCAGGAAACCATTCTGTGAAAATACGTGTCCATGTTGAATGCACAGCGGTTTCGACAGGCCCTTTTGCCTGAAATACAGCCCACGTACTGGCCGGAATCTGTTCGACTGTCATGGTCGAATCTGGTTCTTCCTCACCTTGCTCAATTCCAATGATATAGTCAAATGTTTCAAGCGTTTCATCAAAATGCGCACATACACCGATATATCCGAGTTCTCCAGCTGCATGAGCCAGTGAATCCGTCCATCCTTCTTGATTGACACGCTTCCAAAAGGCGGGAATATCCTGTTTGTTTTGGCTATTCTTTGTTGTTGTCTTTAGTCTTCTGCCCATGATTAAAAATGAATCCTTTTCCACAATTCGATAATGCATCGGTTCGACTCCTTTTATTTGAAGTTCGAAGGAGAGACGGGGGTAGGCTTTCACTGTAAACTCGCCTGTTTTCACTGCTGCCGGTGTATATCCGTGATGCCGCTTGAAGGCTTTCGCAAACGACTCTGGGGTTTCATAGCCATACTTCACCGCCGCATCAATGACTTTCACTTGCTTGGTCATGAATTCTTCTGCCGCAAGGGTTAATCGTCTTTTGCGAATATATTCTGCTACTGCAATTCCCGTCAGCATATGGAATAGCCGCTGATAATGAAATTTAGACATACAGGCGGCCTCTGCCACTTCTTCGATCTGCAAAGGCTGATCCAGCCTCTCTTCCATATAATTGATACTATCCATGATCAAGTGAATCATTTTTCCCTCTCCTTCCTTTTCCACTATATCGAGAACCGCCCGCACCTTCCTGTCATTTTGTGCTTTCATTGAACAGGATGTCTGTTTCTCTTTTGCAGAGGTTCATCCAATGGTACAATAAATGTAAAAAATTGAGGTCCGTTATGAAGATTTTCGCTATTCAATTACAACCTTTAGATGATAAAAATGCACGAAAACAAATAGAACAGCTGAAGCCTTTTGTGTCACTTGAAAAACGCGCCGCCGCTGAGCGCTTTCGTTTTTTGATCGATGCAAGAAGAACGCTTTTAGGTGAGGTACTGATTCGTCACATCATTCATGAGATGTACGCACTGCCTATGGAACAGATCATTTTTGAAACAGAAGGGAATGGAAAGCCTGTTGTCCGGCAAATTCCTTCTTTTCATTTTAATCTTTCTCACTCTGGTGATTGGGTCGTGGGCGCAGTAGATGATGCGCCTGTTGGCATTGATATTGAAGAGATTAAACCGATTGATTTAGCCATTGCCAAACGATTTTTTTCAGCTGACGAATATCAAGATTTACTCTCACAGCCAGCAGAACGGCAGGAAGCCTATTTCTTTCATTTATGGTCCATGAAGGAGGCTTTTATCAAGCTGACAGGGAAGGGAATATCCTATGGTCTTTCATCCTTTACCGCTCGCTTGTCAGAGGATGGACAGGCTACTTTGAGATTACCTGATCACGAAGCCCCTTGCGTTGTCCAAACATATTCGCTTGATCCTGCCTACCAAATGGCGGTTTGTACAAGAAAACCCGCTGCGGCTGAGCACGTCGAGATACTCACTTGTGAGAACATGCTATCTCGCCTTAATAACGTGTAATTTGTTGAAGTGATGACTTTAGCAAATCGACGCCTCGTGCGATTTCCTCTTCTTTTACATGCCAAATGTTCAGCTGAAGTATAGGCTCCTTTTGATAAGTAGAAATGAAATGGCGGTCGATCGGCTGAACCATCACAGAATCCTTTTTTAGCTGCTGAATGAGCTGATTCATCGGAATGGACCGGTCGACACGAACGTGGGTATGAGTAGCTGGCTCCTCTTCTCCCAGCTCATAAGCGCCTTGATCATTTTTCAAACAGGCCACAAGTTGTTTGGATCGAGCTCTATAGGTCGCCTGCATCCTTTCTCTATGACGCTCAAACATCCCGCTTTTCAAATAAATTTCTAAAGCAGCCTGCGAGAGCATCGAGCTGTCGATATCAATCAGCCGTTTATGTTCACTAAAGGGGCCAATCAGCTCGTTTGGTAAGACGACAGCACCTGTTCTAAGCCCCGGAAAAATGATTTTTGAGAAGCTTTTTAAATAAATGACCTTCCCCGCCTGATCATATGAATAGATCGGGTCTCTTTTTGTATCGAATTCTAAATCAGCCAAATAATCGTCTTCAACGATGTAGACATCATATGCTTCGGCAAGGGCTGCAATCGCTATTTTTTCTTGTTTCGACAGACTCGTTCCAAGCGGGTTTTGAAATCTTGGCATCGTATAGAAAAAGCGAATATCCTCCTCTCGGAAGATACGCTCCAATTCCTGAAGATCGAGTCCTTTTTCCGTCCGCTGGATTCCCCGGACAGGTAGCTGGTTTTTCTCTAAGTATTGGAGGAATAGGTGATAGCCTGGCTGTTCGACCAATATGGTCTGTTTTCCATTTGGAAACGGGATGGTGCTTAAAATTGATAAAGCCAGCTGAATACCAGAAGTCATGACGATCTGTTCTGGAGAGGCAAACACTTGATAATCCGTTAAACGCTTTGAAATGATTGGCAGTAAAGATGGTAATCCATTGGTGGTGCCATAGATAAATAAATCATTTTGATACAGATCAATCGCTTGATTGATGCAGTGCTGAAAATCGACATATGGAAACACAATGGGATCAGGCGCAGAGGAAGCAAAATCAATCCATGTGCTGCCCTTCTTAACGGCTGACTGATTGGTTTTCACGACAAAATAGCCACTTCTTTCTACAGAGTACAGCAAGTGTTCACGCTCTAATGTGTCTAGTGCTTTTATGACAGTGCTTTTGCTCACAGCATATTGAGCCGCTAAGTGACGAATGGATGGGATTTTCATTCCAGCATTGTATTCACCGCTCTCGATTTTGTTTTTTATATTCAACACAAGCTGATCATATTTCCTCACAGTACTACCCTCCTTGTACCGGTACAGATATCAATAACTCTTATTGTACACTTTACTTGATCCGTTTACGATAAAAAGACAGAACCGGTCAATTCAACTGAAGCATGCATGCTCGTGTAAGGAGAATTCTGATGGATATGTCAAAACAAAAAGCGTATGCTGCTTCGATCGCATACGCCTGTATTATTGGTTTTTCATTCTTGTTTGTCAAAGTAGCCTTAGCATCAGCGAATCCAATTGATGTATTGGCACACCGATTTACTGTTTCTTTCGCAGCCGCTCTTTTGTTATTTCCATTTTTACGAAAAAAGTACCGTTTTTCCATTCAATGGCGTGATCTCATTTACATTGTGCCATTTTCCTTGCTTTATCCTGTGTTGTTTTTTGCATTTCAAGTGTGGGGGCTGATGTTCACCTCTTCATCAGAGGCCGGCATTATTCAGGCGACCATCCCTATTTTGACAATGGTGCTTGCAGCATGGTGTTTAAAGGAACGTCCTACCTCGATTCAGGTGCTGTTTACCATTCTTTCTGTGTCCGGGGTGATGCTCCTCTTTGTGGTGAAGGGAATTGATGTGAAACATTCTCATCTCATTGGTTATGTGCTGATCTTACTTTCAGCCTTATCATCCAGTGCCTATAGCGTATTTGCCAGGGTGATGACACGGCGATTCCATGTCATTGAACTGACTTTCGTGATGACATTCTTTGGATTTGTCTTCTTTAATGCTGCTGCTCTCATTCGGCACTCGGTACATGCTACACTACCGCAGTTTTTCAGTCCGTTTACGCAGCCATCCTTTGTATGGTCTATGCTCTTTTTAGGCATTCTCTCTTCACTGCTCACAGCGTATTTATCAAACTATGCTCTTTCCCACCTTGAAGCAGCAAAGGTGAGTATCTTTAACAATCTTTCTGCTTTCATTACCATTGCCGCTGGCGTCCTTATTTTACATGAAACGATTGATATGGTTCACCTCATCGGAGCTGTGCTCGTCATTGGCGGAGTGATTGGCGGGAATGTGGTGAGGAAGGGGAATTCATAAAGAAAACGGCCCTCGTTTGACGGGGCCGTTGTTTTCTTTTATTGGCTGATGAATTGCCTTTTTGTTGTCTGCTCAATGACATGCCTCATATGTTCTGCGAACTGCTCGAGGTGTGTGTTGATATACATGTGCCCTCCTTCGAAATCAGTACGTTCGATGGCGTTTGCCCATGTTAGCCAGCCGTCTGCGTCTTCCATGCATTTCTTATCTTGCTTTCCGTTCAATAAATAAACGGGTGATTCAATGATTGTTTTGTCTGTATGCTGGAAGGATTCTAATGCTTGATAGTCGGCACGTAAGGATGGTGTAAAGTAATCCATCATTGGCTTGTTCTCTAACAATTCTTTTGGAATCCCGCCCATTTCAGCGATATGCTGAACAAATGCTTCATTCGATAAATGGGTCAATATTTGTCTTTTTGTTTGCGGCGGCTGAATGGCAGAAATGACAACCGCTGCCGGATCGATGCCTTCCCTTTCTAGCAGCTGAGTGAGCCTGTACACCACAAGCCCGCCCATGGAATGTCCGAACAAAATAAATGGACGGTTTAATTTGCCTGTCAGCCCTTCTTTATACAATTCAGCCAGCCGGTCAATGCTTGTTTCAAGCGGCATGAGGTTCGTTCCATGACCCGGAGGCTCTGCTGCTGTCACTTCGGCCGTGTCCTTCAGCTGTTCAAAGAGCGGACGGTAAGAGGCGGAATATCCGCCTGCAAAAGGAAAACAAATAAGCTGAATGAGATCTGATTTTTTTTCAAAGGTTTTAAATAATTGGTTCATACGTCCTTACCCCTTTACGATCGTTTCAAGAATCTGCGCAAGTTGATCTGCCTGCGGTCTTTTCATCATGGTCACATGGTCGCCTTTTATTTGATAATACGAGCACGTTTCTCTCGTGTAAGCTTCCCAATCGGCAAATTTTTTCTGAAAATCTGTGGCGTGATCGCTGCTTTGTATAATATAAAACGGCACAGAGAATGGGTCTTTTTCTAATTCAATGGCTTGTGACATGATGGTATTATGAGTCTGCATTTGCAAGTATTTATCTAAATAGTGATCATTCATAAATTGATGAACGACTTCATCCTTTTCTGCTTCTTTGAGGATTTTCTGCTTCACTTCTTGGAAGCTGAGCCCTTGTAATGCTTCTGGTTTGATGCCGACGAGGTTCCCCATACCCAGGACGAGGGCCAGCATTTTCACTTCTTCTTCGTTCATATCGGCATGAAGCGCTTGATCTGCCTCATCTCTTAATACAGGAACCGTATCTAAAATGATCAATCCTTTTGGCGCTTTTCCTGCATGACAGAGTCTCTGATTCATTCCGTAAGCAAGATGTCCGCCCATGGAATGCCCTGCCAAATAATCAATGCCTGGTCGATAGAATGTCTCAATGGCTTCAATAAAAATGGTGACAAGCTCTGTATAATGAAGGAATTGTGGTTCTTCATCCTCATACAAGCCTGGAGACTGCAAGGCGTAAACAGCTCCTTCATGTGTCATGAGCTTGGCCACATCGATATACCCCATCACCGTTCCACCAGCAGGCGGTGCAAAGAAAATTCTCGGTTCAGTCTGATCCCCTTTTTTCAACTCGATCACATAGTCTTTCGGCGCTCTTTCGACAGGCTCGCCTGTTTCTGGCACTGTGTCCAAATATGCCGCTAACTGCGCTGGCGCTGGGTGCATGAAAATCCATTTCGGATCAACACGGACACCTTTTTCTTTTAATTTGGCAACGGCTTGAATACTCATAATGGAATCTCCGCCTAAATCAAAGAATGAATCATGAATTCCTACTCGTTTGACACCAAGCACTTCACTGAAAGCTGTCACAATCAGCTGCTGGGTTTCTGTTGCCGGTTGATCGTCTTCATGTGAGGAAGAGACTGCGTCTGTCGGTTCCGGCAATGCTTTTTGATCGACCTTCCCATTTGTTGTGACAGGAATTGCGTCAAGTACGATAAAGTAACTTGGAATCATATAGCCTGGCAGGCTTTCCTGTAAAAATGCTTTCCATCCAGGAACAGGCTCTCCCCCATCTGTGACAAGGTAGGCTGCCAGCCGTTTTGAGCTGCCGTACGTTTTAGCAATGACGGTACATTCTTTTACTTGTGGATGTTTGAGCAGGGCTGTCTCAATTTCTCCACATTCAATTCGGTAGCCTCTAATTTTGACCAAGTTGTCTTTTCGGCCAAGGTATTCAATACTGCCATCAGACCGCCATTTCCCCAGGTCACCGGAACGATACAGTTTGTCCCCTTTTAATTCCGGGAATGGATTGTCAATAAACCGCTCCTGCGTACGCTCTGGGTCATGCAAATATCCCTTCGCCAGCCCTGTTCCACCGATATAGATTTCTCCTTTAACGCCTGTAGGTACTGGATTGAGATGATCATCTAGTATGACAACCGTTGAGTTGGCGACTGGCACACCGATTGGCACTGATCTTGCATCCTCGGGTACGTGTGTGACTTGATAAGTGGTCGCTAATGTTGTGTTTTCTGTTGGACCGTAAGCATTGATCAGCACACCCTTCATATGTGGCAATGCCTTTCGTGCATGCTCACTAGACATGGCTTCTCCGCCAACGAGTAATGTACGGTATCCAGCTACACTTTTTGGATCATGCTCAATCAACCGGTTGAATAATGCAGTTGGCAAACAGTTGGCTGTGACTTGATGCGTTTTGATTAAACGAGTTAATTCGTCCATATTCAGAGCAGCATATTTCGGGATCAGAACCAGCTGACCGCCATTGAGCAGCATTCCCCATAATTCAAAGGTAAAGGCATCAAATGCATAGTTAGACAGCTGAAGCATTTTATCTTCTGAACCAAGCTCAATATAGTTTGTTTCTTTCACTAAGCGGACCACTCCTGCATGAGGAAGCATCACGCCTTTTGGTGTGCCTGTTGAGCCTGAAGTGTAGTTAACATAGGCAATCTGGTCTTCTCCTACAATCGATTTTTCCCTTTGATACACTGCGCCTGTTTCTGGTAACGGCTTGTCCATTTCAATCTTTGTGCCGCTCAGATCGTCTAAACGATTGATCAGATGCGACTGGGTTAAGATGATATCGCTTTGTGTATCGCGAACGATCAGACCGATGCGGGCATCTGGATACTCAGGTGACATCGGTACATAAGCAGCACCCGACTTGACGATCCCTAGAACTGAGACCATCATGTCAAACGAACGATCAAACAGCATCGGGACAAGTGAACCTGGTCCAACGCCCTTTGATTGTAAATAGGCAGCCAGTTTTGTCGCCTTCTCGTCTAAATCTTGATACGTCATATGCTCTTCCATATAAGATACAGCAATCCGGTGCGGGTCACGCTGCACTTGTTCTTCAAATAATTCTTGCAGCGTACGCTTTGGATAAGGCGTGTCAGTTTGATTTTTCCCTATGATCATGGCATTCTGTTCTGTTTTGTCCATGACGCAAAAGTCAGCAAATGTCCGTTCAGGCTGAGCCGTCATGCCATCTAACAGATTAAGATAATAATTCATCAACCGGTGGATCGTTTCTTGCTCAAATAAATCCGTATTATATTCCACATGGATAGACAGCTTGTCCTCCTGCTCAAATACATGCAAGGTGAGATCAAATTTAGAGACGGTATGATGGACCATCACTTGTTCCGATGTCAGTCCTTTTAGGTTGATATCCAGCGAATCAGTGACATACCCCATGGCGACTTGGAAGATCGGTGAACGACTTAGGTCTCTATCCATTGAAAGGTCATCCACAAGCTTGTCGAATGGATAATGCTGATGCTCAAAGGCTTTTAACGTCATTTCTTTCACCTTTGCCAGTAAATCGGCAAAGGTATCGGCTTTTGAAACGTCCTGTCTCAGCGCCAATGTATTGACAAACATGCCGACGAGCTTCTCTGATTGTTCGACATCACGGCCAGCGATCGGCGATCCAACAATGACATCTGTTTGTCCAGACAACTTGTGAAGTAGGACATAATAGGCTGACAACATCGTCATAAATAGTGTTGTCCCCTGCTGCCTCGACAAGGCATGTAAACGCCGAACAAGCGGTTCATCTATCACGATTTGCTCTGTAGCCCCATTAAATGTTTGAACCGGCGGACGAGCACGGTCAAACGGGAGCTCTAATACCGGCAACTCTCCTTGTAACGTTTCTAGCCAATAGCTCTGAGCCTCATGGTGGTTCTTTAATTGCTCATTCTCCCAATGAACATAATCGGTCCATTCAATCTCAAGTGCAGGTAGCTCAGGCGTTTTCTCTAATAATAGCGCACCATACACGACTTCTAATTCTTGAATAAGCAGGCTGAGCGACCATGCATCGGAAATGATATGATGCTGCGCACAAAGCAAGTAATATTCCTCTTTCCCCATATCAACAATTGTCCACTGTGCAAGCGGTCCCCGTTCTAAGTCATAGATGCGGTTCGCCTCTTGCTGAATCAGCTGTTCCAATCTTCTCGCTCTTGTTTTTTCATTAAATAATGAGAAGTTCGCAACGGTTACTGATGGCGGAAGATCTTCACGGATGACTTGAACCGGCTTGCCGCCAATGGTTTGAAATGTTGCGCGCAGTGCTTCATGACGTTTTGTTAAGAGACCGATCGCCTTTGTTAACGTTTGGATGTGTAATTGGCCCATCAGCTTCCAAGCACCTAATATATTGTAATGATGGCTCTTTTCTAATGTAGATAAGAACCAAATTCGCTTTTGAGCGTGTGACAGCTCATAGCTTGTTCGTTTTTCCAGCTTTGGAATGCTGGCTTCCTGAATGGCTGGTGCTCCATTGATGTCATCGACCATTTGTGCCAAGTGTGCCAGATTCTTGCTTTCAAATAATATTTTTAGCGGTGCCTTTATTGAAAACTCATGATTAATACGAGAAATCGTTTGAGTGGCCTTTAATGAATGTCCACCAAGGTCAAAGAATTGATCCTCTTTGTACACACGATCGACTTCTAAAATATCCTCCCATATGGCCGCAAGCACCTGCTCTGTCTTCGTTTCTGGCAATTGCTTTTCAAACGGCTGTGCGTGTTTGTGATGGAACTGTCTGAGGGCTTCATGATCAATAGAGCCATCTTGTTTTTTCGGTATATCTTCCACTTGCCTGATGTCCCATTTCTCCTCTATGATTCCTGTGATCTTGTCAGTATCCACTTCTTTGCCTGATTGCACCGTATAGTACAGTTTCTTTTCAAAATGCGGGATTGGTGCTGGTTGAAGATGTTCAGCGATTTCTTGATTCGCCCCATCTAGGCCAATAAATAGATGCGCTTCATTCAGCCGAACACCTAGACATAATGAATGGAGTCCTTGTTTTTTTCCAATCAATTGAAAGCCCTTGCGAACGGTTAGCGCAGCCCCAGTATGTCCCTTAGACAAACCAAGATTATCCCACATGCTGAAATTCAACGAAATCGCTCTTCTTCCCTCATGATAGGTAAGGGCATGTGCGAGTCCATCTAAAAAGCTGTTCGCCGCAGAATATGCGCCAAATGTGGTGCCGCCAAAAAAGCCATTTACTGATCCAAAAAAGACGAGTGGAACTGACGGATCATGCTTGAAGGCTTCTTGCAGCACCCAAGCACCATCTGCCTTCCCTGAAAGTTCTTTGACAAAATCTTCTTCTGTTGTATGAGCCAGTGTGTACGTATCCACATGCTGAAAGTGCTCAGATACATTGCCAGCACCGGCTAAATGAAGCGCTCCTCGGATCGACTGTCCGAAATGCTTTTCTGCTTCATAAATCGCCCGCTCGACGTCACATAAATTCGTCACATCGGCTTGTACATAAAGGACGTCTCCCAGATCTTTCAGTTGTGAGAATGACGCCTCTTTTTCTCTGTCTTCTTCAAGGGATGTCCGTCCAATTAACACGAGCTTCAAGCCAAATTGGAGCATTTGCTTAGACAGTTCAAATCCAATACCGCCAAGCCCTCCAGTCAGCAAGTACAAGCCTTCATATTCTAAAAACCCTTCTGTCTGAGGTGCCGTCATCATATTCACTTTTTCCAGCTTTGGTACGAGGCGCTGGCCATACCGGTAAGATACTTCTGCTTTTAAATGAATCGCACCTAGTTCGTCCGCAATATGCTTGGCATCCTGTTCCACATTCTCCGCTTCAATATCAAGGTGAGACACTTCTGCCCCTTCCCATTCTTGCGGGATGGTTTTTAATAATCCGGCAAGAGACGTTTTCTCCACATGAAGCTCATCTTGCGGTTTTACAAATTGACCACCTTTTGTGACAACAACGAGACGCATTGGCTCTTTATTTTCTTGTCTCAATGCTTGATACAAATACAAAATGGATTGGCTAATGCTTGCATTCAGTTCTTTGAACTGCGCAGGGCTCGCAATCATCTCCTTGTCTGATACATTCCACAAGTGGAGCATACGGTCAATTTTTAATTCATCGGCTTCAAGCGCCGCCACAAGCCTGACGTAATCCCCCTTAATTCGAGGGTTCATCTGATACATCCCTTTTGACAGGCGTAAAAATTCATAACCCTTTTTCACAGAAACATAAGGCAGGTTCATTTGTTCAAATTGTGTATAAAGCGATTGATAAAGCCCTTTTACATCCTCAAATACGAGTACATGATCAGTGGAGACTGGCTGAGATGGACCGATATTCTCTTTTACCCAAATACGTTTAAAGAACCAATCTGGGAGGGTTTGTTCATTTTCCGAAGCAAGATCAAGTGCACGTTCAATGTCATGAAACACCCCAGCTTTCAGTGCCGCACCTAGTTGAGCACGTTGGATTTTTCCGCTTTCTGTTTTCGGAAATTGGTCTTTTTTCACCGGAATGATGTGGTCAGGTTCGATTCCCATTTTGCGAATGATGCTCTCTCTAATCTGCTGAATCATTGTGATTTGATCCTCTATCGAATCCTTCTGCGTGACAAAAAAGACGGCGAGTGTGTCATTACTTGATTCGGGATTGTAAATGCCGTACGCAGCGGCAAAGGTGACTTCAACCCCCTCAACCTCTTCCACAACGGCTTCAATTTCGTAATTCAAATAGTTCGCTCCGTTGATGACGATGATATCCTTTTCCCGTCCTGTGAGGACTAGGCGCCCTTCATGAATAAATCCTAAATCTCCTGTATGAAACCAGCCGTTTTCCGCAAATACTTCTTCATTCGCTTCCTCATTTTGATAGTAGCCCATCATAATCGTTGGACTCTTCACCTGCAAGCGGCCGACTTGATCTTCTGGCAGCACATGGTGATGCTCGTCTACAATCCGAATCCATACAGAAGGGATGGGTGCACCAACTTCTGTAAAGGTCATCTTGTGCGGATGATCGTGCGCCACATATTGAATCTCACTTGTTAATGAGGTCTGATCAATGGTCAGTTGTCCACCCTGATCATCATGACGCATGAATTCTTTTGACTGGACAATGGCTGATGATGTTTCTGACATGCCATAAGCCGGCACCATCGCATGGCGGCTTAATCCGTGCTCACCCATGATGTGCATGAAACGCTGCGTCACTTTTGGAACAACTGCTTCGGCGGCGTTCATGATATAGGTCAAGGTGGAGAGATCCCAGCTCCCTTTGCGAATGTCGTCTTCATATTCATTCATCATCGCAAAGGCAAAGTTTGGCGCCCACGTCCTTGTGACACCGTATCTTTCTACCCAATCCAGCCACACCATCGGCCGTTCGATAAATTGATCAATGGATGGACTAATTTGCTGGCAGCCGAGGTACACATCATGGACATGAAACATGACAATGCCCCCTACATGATCAAGCGGCATCCAGTTCATGGATACATCCTCATGCGTGAAACCATTTGCCTGCTCAAAGGAAATGATTCTAGATAAAATGCTTTGATGGTTGTGCCGGATACACTTTGGCACACCCGTACTTCCTGAGGACAGCAACTGAAGCACAGGCTCATCCGGCTCTGGCTCATAATGCTGTTCATCTGGATCACAGGCAAGTAATGTTTCGATTGTTAAAATCGGAATCGCTTTTGATTCAAATGTTTCACGCAGTCCTGCAATGTCCTCAGCACTCGCTTCGTTTGTAATAATGAATGGCTCATTTTGCAGCTGAAACACGCCCTTGAGCTTGTTCACGCCTTGGTTCATTTCATCATACACAGGCGGTACAGAGACTGGGGTTGGAATGATTCCACCGAGAATACAGCCCCAGAATACCGTGATAAAATCTTGATGGTCCTTCAATTGAAGCAGCACTTGATCGCCGTTTGAAAGTCCGGCTGCCCTTAATCCAGATAGGACACGTTCCGCTCCTGTGAGTAATTCCGGGTAAGTCTGGATCACCTCATGACCGCCTTCTTTGAGATACGTGACTCCGCGATTTGGTGACATAAAGGCGGCTCGGATCAGTACCTCTGTCAATGTGACTGGTGTACCTGGCTTTCTGATCACATCACCTCCATAAACAAGAGCTGGTGGTTTTTCTTGTGCGGAGGATTGTATGGTTTGGCTGACTTCATCTTTTGAAAACGATTCGTTTCCATTTGTACGCTGTCTATCTGGGAAGAGGTCATCTAAATGATAGGGTGTTTGTTTTTCTGTCTGACTCTCTATCAAAACGGCTGCTTCCTCTACTCCATCTATGGCTTTCGTGCGCTCTTCTATCTTTCTTCGTTCCTCTTCATCTAGTACATCAATGGCAAGCAGCGCCTCGGTATCGACCGCTCCACTTTCTTTTCGCGGCAAGGAAGGGACTAGGACGAGTGCGGCTGGCACTTCATCAGGATGAAGCGGGCCTTTCATCAAATCCTCTCTTGTCAGCGAAGGGTCCTTCGCTTGTGCAAAAAGCACAAGCGATAGGCCTCCTTCTTGATTTTTCTTCGGGATGAGCGCACATTCCTTTAGTGGAAAGTGAAGCATGAAGACTTTCTCTAATGCTTTGAGATCGATTCGTTTTCCATTGATCCTGACAATATGATTTGCTGCATTTCCTTTTCGTCTACTAACTAGCATTCTTCTTCTCCTCCTACATCCAATCCAAAATCTGAATCTTGCTTTCTTCCGTCCAAACGCCGACATCCCCTGTCGGATAAAGGTATTCGCCTGTTTGATGTTTGAATGGATGCGGAATTTTATGCGCCTCCATCCAATCGGCTAGCTCTCCAAAAAGTGCTTTGATCTCTTTTGCGCCGATAAAAATATCTCCAGGAAATCCAACCGGCATGAGCTGATGTTCTTCATTCAGGACATATATTTCCGTTTCATAGGCAGGATCATGTACGCCTGCATAGACTTCTTCTTGGTCTGGGTATAGCACGCTGACATGTGCGTTTTTCGCCCAATCACTGATCATCCGCTCTTTTTCCTCACTTGTCACAATGGTGAAGGAAGATAGCGGCGTATCCACTTGTTCTGTCATGGCTTCAAGTGTGTGAATCAGCTGCTCCATCAGCGTTTGTATTTGCTTTTCTGTATATTGATGTAAGTTGTATGTGATCCGAAGCTCCAGCGTATCTCCCGGCACTGCGACAAGGGTTAAGTCATAATTTGTTTCTTCATGACTGGCGATGTCTAAAATGCGTACGCCATACGGCTCAATGGACTCAATCGGATAGTTTTCAAACACGACAATGCTGTGAAACAATGCCTCTCCATTTGGAATTTCCGTCATCTGCTGAATATCTGGCAATACGGTATACTCGTATTCTCTCATCTGAAAAACGGTTTCCTGTGTATAGGCGAGCAATCGCGCAATCGTCCAGTCCGAATGGATCGGTAGACGAAGCGGCAATGTGTTAATAAAGAGCCCTGTCATGCTTTCCACTTCTGGTAAGTCGGCTGGCCGGCCAGATACGGTCACCCCAAATATGACATCCTCTGCGCCCGAATGAAGGTGCAAAAGCAGTCCCCACGCTGATTGAATCAGTGTGCTCATCGTGACCTTCTGCTTGCCAGTCATCTTCTCCAGCTTCTGCTGCATCTCTGGCGTCAGTTTGACGCTGGACTGCGCCATGCTTGCTTCTTGGTCTGAAGCATGTTCTTCGCCGTCTCCTGGAAGCGGTGTCGCTTCCTCTACGCCTGACATATAACGCTGCCAGAATTCTTGCGCCTTCTCTTGATCCTGCTTTTGCAGCCATTCGATAAAATCTTTATATGGACGGACTGTAGAAAGACTGATCTCCCGTTCGTCCACAAGAGAGCGATACAGCGCAAAAGATTCCTGAATAAAACTGAACAAACTCCAGCCATCGATTAAAATGTGATGAAAACTAAAGACAAACGTGCATCTTTCCTCATCACAACGGAATAAAGCAATCCGAATCAGCGGTTCATCTATATGGTCTAAATTGAAATCCTTTGAACGATCAGATACTAAAAATTGTTCGATTGTCTCTTCTTGCTCCGCGTCACTCAGGTGGCGCACATCGTGCTGAGTGAGGTGGATGCTTCCTTCTGATTGAATGAACTGAACTGGCTCCTTCAGCCCTTCCCAAGCGAATTTTGTTCTCAAAATCGAATGACGTTCTACAAGAAGATTCCAAGCTTGTTCATAGGCATTGCCGTTTGTTAAGCCTTGGAGCGTCATATGCACCTGACCAAAATAAGCTTGTGAAGCTTGATCTAGCAGTGCATGAAACAGCATTCCTTGCTGCATTGGAGACAGCGGATACACATCGACTACATTGTCTGGAAGTTCATCTATTTGCTTTTGCGTAAGCTGAACCATCGGAAAATCAGATGGTGTAAAGCCGCCGCTCGTTTCAACACAATGCGTCAAGATGATCTCCATTTTTTCTTTAAAACGTTCAGGTAACAACCGCACCTCTTGATCTTGCAGCAGTTCCCGATTGATCATAAAGTTCATCTGCAATTGACCATCTGTAACATATCCATACACATCGATCAAATGCTGTCTTTCTGCTTTCGGATCGTGAACATGTCCATTTCGTTCGTCTGCGATATAAAGCTTGGCTTCGCCATCTGCCTGATCTAACTGACCGAGGTAATTAAAGCTCATCTGCGGCGCTACCGTTTTGAGTAAACGAGATTCTGTCATGTATTGAAGCAAACCATAGCCGATTCCCTTTTGCGGCACAGCTCGTAAGGTTTCTTTGACGTCTTTGATTTGTCTTGCAACATCGGTTTGTATAAAAGGAATAAAAATAGGATAAGAGCTTGTAAACCAGCCGACTGTCCGTGACAAATCCATCTGTTCAAATAAATCCTCGCGTCCATGCCCTTCTAACGTGATGAGCATTGGCTTTCCAATGGCTTGCGTGAGTCCTGATAACAGTAAATCGTTAATCTCTGTTCGGTATGCTTGTGAGGCCTGTCTAAGTAACATATCAGTTTGTTCCTTTGTGAGCTGAACCGACAAGATCTCTGCATGTTCTTCTATATTAGAAAGCGCAGGCAGTTGGAAAGGAGAACCTTCTTCCTCTTGATCCTTGATTTTTTGCCAAAAAGAGGCCTGCGCTTGTAATTGATCTGTTTGTGCATATTCATATAAGGCATCTGCCCACTGCTTGTAGGAGGCGGTTTTTTTCGCAAATATGATGTCCTGCCCCGTAGCAAGCTGTTTCAATCCATTTAGTATATCTTCTTGTATCATGCGCCATGATATGCCATCCATGACGAGATGGTGTGCAGCAATAAAGAGCTCAGACGTGTCTTCACCTGTATGAAAAAGAATCGCTTTGATCACTTCTCCTCGCTCTAATGACAATGTTCCTTGACAGGCACTTGTCTCCAAGCGGATTTGTTTCCGTGCTTCCTCCTGAGATACATCCGTCACATCAAAGAATGTGACACATGGTGTGACACCAGGCTCACGAATGGTTTGAATCCATGTGCCATCTGCCTCTTTTGTATATATAGCTCTCAGCATATCGTGATGATCGACCAGTTTTGAAAGAACCTGTGTTAACTGTTCATGTGGAACAGATCGCTTCATTTCAATATGCGCCGATAGATTCCAATAATCTTGATTGGTCATCGATTGCTCAAAGAACCAAGATTGAATCGGGAGAAGACGAACCTCTCCTGTCACAGGTGATTGATCATAGATCTTAGAGACCTCTGACTTTCTCATCGCTTGTGCGAGTTGTGAGATGGTCTGTTTTTCAAATACATCTCTCGGCTGGATGACGTAGCCTTCCTGTGCTAAGCGTGCCACCATTTGTATGACAATAATGGAATCTCCGCCAAGCTCAAAGTAGTTATCATGGACGCCAATAGAAGGAACGCCTAGCAGCTGAGACCACACTTTTTCTAACACACGTTCTTCCTCAGTAGCTGCTTTGTCAATGGCTGTTTCTACTTCTTCTTGTCTCCACTCTGGCAGCGGAAGACGCTTTTGGTCTACCTTGCCATTTGGCGTGAGCGGTAATTCATTCAGCTCTATTAATAGGCTTGGCACCATATAATCTGGCAGAATGTCTTTTAAGTTATGGCGAATGTCTTGCGTGGTCATGCCGCCTTTTTGGACAAAATAACCGATCAATCGCTTATGACCACTCTCATGCTGATGCGGGATAACGGCACATTCTGTGATGTCATCAAATGTCAGCATAGCGGCTTCAATTTCTCCACATTCCACGCGGTGTCCACGAATTTTCACTTGATGATCGATTCTTCCAAGACAGTCAATGATGCCATTTGACAGCCAACGGCCCATATCGCCTGTTTTATATAAACGCGCTCCTTCTTGGAAAGGATGCGGGATAAATGATGATGCTGTTTTTTCTTCATCTCCAAGGTAACCAAGTGCTAGCCCTGTGCCGCCAACATAAATTTCGCCGATGACGCCTTGCGGAACTGGCTGCATTTGGTCATCTAATACATAAGCTTGTGAATAAGCAATAGGCTGTCCAATCGGGACCGTCGCCTGATCTTCTTCCAGTGCCCGAATGTGATGCACACAGGAGAATGTTGTATTCTCTGTTGGTCCATAACCATTTAAAAGCCCTTCAGGCAAATACGGTAGTGCTTTTCGGATATGAGCGGCTGATAAGGCATCTCCGCCGACCAATAATGCATGAAGTCCAGATAAAGCTTCTGGATGCTCTTCTGTTAAACGGTTGAACAGCGGCACAGTCAAGAACCCTGTTGTAATCTGATGAGTTTTTAGTGCTTCCGCTAATGTATCCATTGATAAAATGGTATTTCGATCCGTCAGTATGAGCCTTCCCCCGTTTAAAAGGGCTCCCCATATTTCATACGTAAATGCATCAAAAGAGAAGCTGGCGATTTGTAAAATGCGCGTTTGTTCATCAAGGGTGACATAGTCTGTGTCACACACAAGCCGGACGACCGCTTGATGCGGGATCAGTACTCCTTTTGGCTGTCCAGTTGACCCCGATGTGTAATTGATATAAGCAAGTCCATCAGGTCTTAGTGCAGCGGGCATGACCTCTGCTTCTGGTAAAAATTCTTCATACCCTTGATCAAGACAAATGAGTTCCGTTTGATGGATGGATACTTTTTTCAGCCATTCATTTTTTGTCAGTAAAAGCTGAATCCCTGTATCTCTCAGCATATAATCAATGCGGGCATCTGGATATTCAGGATCAATGGGCACATAAGCCCCTCCTGCTTTCACAATGGCCAGCACCCCAAGAATCATTTCAGGCGATCTGTCGATGAGCAGTCCAACTGGTTCATGCGGCGTCACGCCTCGCTGCTGCAAATAGGCTGCTAGACGATCGACTTTCTCATGTAACTCTTGGTACGTCCACTCATCTCCCTGGAACTCGAGCGCCACTGCATGAGGTGTCTTTTTCACTTGCGCTTCAAATCGTTCCGTCATGAGTAGCGGACCTTTTGGTTGATCAGTCTTGCCGCTCCATTCATAGAGCAATTGATGCTTTTCTTTCTCTGGCAGAAAATTCACTTGTCTGATCGGCTGCGCTGGATTTTCACAAATGCTTTCAAGCAGGTGCTCGTAGTATGCGAGGAATCGCTCCATCGTGTCATCAGAAAATAAATCCGCTTGATACTCAAGTTTTAACTGAAGACCTTCAGCTCCTTCAAACACAAACAGGGAGAGATCAAATTTCGCTGTATCATTATCTTCAATGGCTAAAACCGACGTCGCCTCCCCCATTGGAGATGCTTCAAGCGGTAGGTTTTGCAGAACGAACATGACCTGAAACAGCGGCTGCTTACTGGCATCACGCACAATATTCAATTCATCGACCACCATCTCAAACGGCACATCCTGGTGTGCATAAGCACCGACAGTTGTCTCCTTCACTCGCTCTAATAATTCCGTAAAGGCTGGATTCCCGCTATGGTCGATCCGAAGCGCCAATGTATTCACGAAAAAGCCGATTAAATGCTCCATTTCCGTTCGATTTCTCCCAGCAATGACCGAGCCAATGACAAACTCATCCTGTGAAGACAATCGATGTAATAGAGTAGAAAAAGCCGACAGCAAGGTCATATAAAGTGTGCTGTCTGTTTTCTTGGATAGCTCAGCAATCTTTTTAGACAGTGACTTCGACAGCTGATATGTTTTCGTCTTCCCTTTGTAGGATTGAACGGCCGGCCGCGGATGATCATATGGCAATACCAAATCTTCAACAGGTGCCGCAAATTGCTCCTTCCAATAGGCAAGCTGCTTACCTAGTGGTTCTCCTGTCAAATACTCCTTCTGCCACAGTGCGTAATCCGCATATTGAATAGGTAATGCCGGCAAGTGAGGCTCCCGCCCTTCGATCGCCGCTGTATACCACTCGGATAATTCTCTTGCAACAATGCCGATCGACCAGCCATCTGACACGATGTGGTGAATGGACATCAGCAAGATATGCTCTGCGGGTGAAAGTCGAATCAGCTTCACTCGAAAGAGCGCTTCGTGTTCTAATTGAAAAGGTGTGGATGCCTCTTCTTTCGCCCATTCAGCCGCTTTTTGTTCTTTCTCTTCCTGTGACGCTATGCCTGAAAGGTCCATCACCTCAAGCTCTGGAAGGGCCATCTGTTCATGAATGACCTGTACCGGTTCATCCCCGCTCATCGTAAAGGACGTTCTGAGCGATTCATGTCTTTCCACCATATGATGCAGACTTTCCTGAAGCACCTTGATATCTAAAGGCCCATTCATCCGAAACGAAATCGTATTATTGTATAATGGCAAATCCGGCTCTAATTGATAGAGGAACCACTGTCTTTGCTGGGCATAAGACATCGGAATGTCCTGACCCTTCTCCATTTTTCTCATCGGAATCACTTCATCTGCTTTGGCATTTGAATCGATCCAGTCTGCTAATTCTCCGAGTCTCGTATGTTCAAACAACACAGCAAGTGGCACGTCAAACCCTGTTTTTTGTCTAACCGCAGACAGCATTTGCGTCGCCTTCAGCGAATGACCTCCTAGTAGAAAGAAATGATCGCCGCAGTTGACATCTGAGACACCGAGCAGCTCTGACCAAATGTGTGCGAGCAGTTTCTCCGTTTCTGTGTGAGGTGCCCTGTTGTCTGCATCCATTCCGCTTTCATCTATTAATTCATGAAAATATGCCTCGTCTGGCGATCCATCTTCTGTTTCTTTCCAATATTCCTCAGGAAACAAATGCACGGCATATTCACCAGATAGACGGGACTGTAAACATGTATGAATCGATTGATACAGCCGCTCTTCCACCGCCTTTGTTTGATCAGTTTTGAAAAAGACGTAAAAGGTCTGCTCTGTTTGCATCTCCGCATCCGCATGGATCATCTCGTGAATCTCTTTCTTCGATCGATCCAATCCCGTATAAATGAGCGGAGCATCTGTCATCAGACATGCGAGCATCGTTTGGAAGCCTGCCTGCTTTGAAATTGGTAGATAACCTCTTTCTTTTAACATGCCTTTTATCATGGAGCCTTCACTCATGCCAATCTCGTCCCACATGCTGAAACTAAAGCAATATGGCTTCACTGTAGATGTCAGCTTCTGATAATGAGCAAACTGTTCCACGAACTCATTGGCAGCGCAATAGGCGCCGACAGTCATACCGCCCTTTAGCGTTCGGGCTGACGAGCTGGAAAGAAATAGAACATTCCTGCGTTTGGAGGCAGCTTCATGAAGCGCAATCGTTCCATATACCTTTGCTTCGTACATGTCATTCAGAGACACAGATGTCATATCAGCAAGCAGTTCTTCTTGAATAATACCTGCGAAATGAATGATGCCATCCAGCCTTCGATTTCCGTCGACCTCATGTCTAGAGATGATTGCTTCCACCTCTTTTTCAGCCGTGATGTCTGCTTTCTCATAAAGAACCTTGCCGCCATGCACTTTTGCCTGCTTTTCTAGCAAAGACAATGTCTCTTGCTGGTCACTAGAAAGTGCCTCTCTCTCTTTCCTTCCAAGCAACACGAGATGTGCTTGATAAGATGTCAGTAGGTGTTCACTGACTAAACGGCCAATTCCGCCTAGCCCGCCTGTTATGACATAAAGCCCAGATGATTCAAATGGAAGCTCTTTCCTTTTCTGTTCCTTTTCCAAATGAAGAGGTGCTAAAAAGGGAATATAACGAACACCTTGACGATAAGCAACAACATGACAGTCTTGGTCATGTGTGAGTTCTGCCATCATCGCCATTGCATGGGAATGACTAGATACCGATTCTACTAGAGAAAAATCAAGACATTGCACCTTGATAAACGGCCATTCATGCTGAACTGCTGTCATCAGTCCGGCTGTCGTTGCTTTTTCTACATCGTGGATATGATCCCCCGGCACATTCATCGCATGGGCTGAGACAAAAGTGATGGCCACCTGCTCCTCATAGACGGAAATGGCTTTTGTTAAAAATAATGCACTCATGCTGCCCGTTTTCTGCGCTTGTTTTGCCTTGGCCACATAAAGCTTGTCTTCTTGGTTTGTATAGTTCCAAAGGTGAATGATGTGTTTCACCGAAACGCCATACGAACGGAGCGTCTCAAAGAGTTGTTCGTAGTCAGACGGCCGATTCGGGTGGATGATGAAGTGAGTGTGTGTGAGTTGTTTGAACGCTTGACCCGGTTCAACCGTAATGTATGTTTGTTCACTGTTTGCAAAAGATTTCAATTGATCTGCCAGTCCTAATGGATCTGCAAAGATCACAACGTCCCCTATGATCTGCTTGTCAGCTGCATCAAGTGGAGCAGGTATCCACTTCTTTTGATAACTCCAATCAGGCAAGGTATGTTCATTTTCAAGTCTCATGTCCATTTCCATGATCATTTCATCAAATTCGCCTTCTTGCCATCTTGTCTTGAGCTGTGCCCTTTCTATTTTTCCAGAGCTTGTTTTGGGAAATGCATGCTTCTGGACAGGAATGATGCGAGATGCAGACAAGCCCATTTTTGTTGCAATATGGGATTTAATGTGCTGACTTGCCCTCATAATATAAGCCGGCTCATACAGCTTCGGTGTAAAAAAGAGAATCAGTTCATCGGATGCAGAAGCCTCCATTCGGACAGAACAAGCAGCCACAAAGCTCGTTTCTACTCCCGGTACTTCCTCTGCTATGGCTTCAATTTCATAGTTGTGATAGTTTTTCCCGTTGATGATAATCATGTCTTTTTCTCTACCGGTTAGTGTCAGCCTTCCTTCGTGCAGGAAACCTAAATCACCCGTGTGAAACCAGCCATCCGCTTGAAATACTTCTTGATTCGCTTCGTCATTCCGGTAATAGCCCTTCATGGTGGTTGGACCTTTTATTTGCACACGGCCAATATGATCTTCTGGAAGAAGCTCATGCTGATGATTGACGATGCGTATCGTGATACCTGGAATCGGTTTGCCTAGCTCTGTAAAGCTGACGGTTCCCGTCTCACGTGCTTCTGCTGGTCTTAGCTGCTCTGTCAGCGACGTTTCCTCAAAAGTCAGAACCCCGCTGTTTTCATCTCCACGCTCAATCGCAAAGGAAAACACAACCGCTGATGAGATTTCAGACATGCCGAAAGCCGGTCTGATCACATCTCCCTTTAAGCCGTGCGGAGCAAGCAGGTGTAGAAATCGGTGGATGGTTTTTGGCACGACCGCCTCTGCCCCATTGATCATACAGGTCATCGCCGACAGATCCCAAGACCCTGATGAAATCTCTTTCTCATAATCATTGATCATCGCAAATGCAAAGTTAGGTGCCCACGTCTTCGTTGCACGGTAGCGATCCATCCAGTCAAGCCACCGCAACGGCTGAGCGATAAAGTCATCCGTTCTTGCCCGAATCTGCTCGCAGCCTGTGTACACATTGACAAGGTGGAACATCACGATGCCACCAATATGATCTAAAGGCATCCAGTCTAATGAGACATCCTCTTGTGTAAATTGATTTGCTGCCACTGTTCCTTTGACGTTCGCCAGCACACTTCTATGGGAATGCTCTACACACTTTGGCATCCCTGTACTTCCAGACGTTAAGATAAAGAAGACGGAATCATCCGGCGCGGCAGGATGAGCGGCTGTATCTCTTTCTAATGTCAGCATCGGCTCAACTGCTGCGACACGTAATTGGTCTGTATGCCACAGTAAGGCTAACCCTTGCACCTCCTCGATCAGTGAGTCATCTGTTAGGATGAGCGGATGCTCGAGCAGCTTCCAAGCGTGATGAAGCTTCTTCACTGCAGCATTCATCTCCCGATAGGTTGGGGCAGCCGACACAAGCGTTGGAACAAATCCGCCTAATACACATGCCCAAAAGGCAGTGACCATGGCATGATTCGATGAGAATTGAAAGAAAACAGGATCGCCTGCCTTAAGCCCCAGTGCCCTTAAACCAGTCAGAACCCTCTCGGCGTCCCCTTGTAACTGCGCATAAGATTGTGTGAGTTCGTTCTTGCTATTCACGATATACGTAAGCCCATTTGTCGTTTTTGCAGCCTCTGTTAAGACTTCCTGTAAGGTCTGTGCGCCTTGTGTGACGTCGAGATCCCCTCCATAGGAAAGAGCGGGCGGCATATCGGCCAAAGCAGGTACAGCCTTTTGCGTCTGTATCGCTTCCGCTGCGGCCTCCTGCTCAATGTGCTTGTCGAGAAATAAATGAGAGAGGTGATACGGCCGCGGTCGAATGGTTTTTTCACGTGAAAAAACAGCGAAGCGTTCGATTTCGTTGGTTTGTAAAATGGTTGTCTTTACATCTTGTAAAATCGCATCCATTGATTCATGTCTACTCGTTTGGTTAATGGTTGATGGTTTCATATGAGTTCCTTTCCTTTTTTGTTAGGCAGGACTGCAAGGCTGCATCCTGCCTAATCTAAAGTTTACAAGACTCGTTCTCTATTTGTTTGATTGACAATATGTTTGATCAGCTTTGCATTTTGAGCTGCACATTCTTTCTGTTTGAACATATCAGCATGCCGGCCATAGCCTTGGTATTGGGTAAAAGATCCGGCCGTTGCCTGTGTCCACTCTTCCATCCAGTCCGGGATCGCTATTTGTTCTTCAGATTGGATGAACGTAATATCTGCCTGTATTTTGCCTTGATTCACCCCCTTAACAAACGTTTCATAGTAGGCGCGCGTCTTTTGGGCAAGCGCTTCTTGAACGATCTCCCCTTGAGCAAGTTCGCTTTGTTCCGTTTGATGAACAATCGCTTCAATATCATCATCAATGGATCGTCCTTCTAAATCACTTTCTCCAATTTTCTTATAGGAATCGATCATGATGACCTTCTCGACTGTCCGCCCTACTTGTTCAAGCGCTTGAACAAGCTCAAAGGCGAGGTAACATCCGCCTGAGTACCCCATCAACGTCAGCGGCCCTTTTGGCTGAAGGTACTGAATATGCTGAACGTACTGCGCCATTCGGTTATTCGTTTCAATAAAATCAAAGGCGACTAGCCGAACATCATCAAGCGTTTTTGCTGCTTCCTGATAGATAAAGCCGTAGCCTGGTAATGGCGGAAGAGCAAAGACTGTTGATGTTTGAGATTCATTGAATACAAGATAGCCAGCGGTTTCCCCGTCCTGATGCTGAATATAACGACTAAGTGCTTCAATCGTCGGGGTCTCAAACAACAAATGGATCGGCACCTGAACCTCAAACTCTTTTGATACTTTGGACAAAAGAGACATTGCTTTTAAAGAATGTCCGCCAAGCTCAAAGAAATGGTCATCTGTGCTAATATCCTCTCGTTCAAGTACTTCCCGCCACATTACCAGCAGCTTTTGTTCCACTTCATTTGCGGGCAGTTTCACACGGCGGTTTCCTTGCGGTGCCTCTGGTTTTGGTAGCTGGCGTTTATCAACCTTCCCGTTTGGCGTAAGTGGGAGGTTCTCCAGTTCAATCAGCTCATGAGGCAGCATATAAGCTGGAAGACGCTCTTTCAGCCCTGATTTGATGTCATCGAGTTTGCCTTTCCATGCATCATCACACGTGATATAGGCAAGCAGCCTTGTATGATTGGTTTCATCATGATCCGCTAGGAGTACAGCTTGTTTTACACCTGGGTGCATGAGAAGGTTGGCTTCAATTTCTGTCAGTTCAATTCGGTGTCCTCGAATTTTTACCTGATCATCAACTCTGCCTGCATACTCAATCAGACCGTCTTCTCGAAAGTAAGCTAAATCCCCCGTGCGATACAGGCGCTCACCCGCAGCGAATGGATGGGCGATAAAGACTTGTTTTGTCAGATCAGGACGATTCAAATACCCTTTTGCCAGTCCTTTGCCGCTCAGACAAAGCTCTCCAACCATTCCAATCGGCTGAAGCTGTCTGTGCTCACTCAATATATAAGCGCCCGTCTGGTTGAGCGGCTTCCCAATTGGAATAGAACGTGCCTCTAAAGGGATCGCTTCATCTATCGGATAATATGTGGCAAAAACCGTTGATTCGGTTGGTCCGTATACATTCAACAATCTGCCTTTTCCCATCACATCAAAGGCTTTTCTCACATGCTGAACCGATGCCCTCTCTCCCCCAAACAGCACCTTACGCACACCGCGCATCCAGTCTGTTCCTTCATCAACGAGAAGATGGAATAAAGCGGTTGGAACAAACATGACAGAAATATGCTCTCCTTTTATCAACTCAGTGAGCTTCCCCATATCTAAAATGGTTTCTTTTTGCGGCAGGACAAGCTTTGCTCCGTTTAAAAGCGCACCATATACATCAAATGTAAAGCCATCAAATACGCTATTTGATAACGACAGCAATGTATCTGTTTCTAAAATGGTTAAATAATTCGTATTTTTGACCACCCGGGCAATATTGGAATGGGTCGTCATGATGCCTTTTGGCTGTCCGGTTGTTCCAGATGTATACATGATGTATGCCGTATCATCTAAACCAGCTTCAAGTGGCAGATTCTCTGAGCTCATCAGTAAAATTTCTTGATCATCTGCAAAAAGATACGTGCCATCAAATGCGAGTGACCTCGTCTGACTGATAAAGGATGAATGAGTCAGAAGATGCGTCGCTCCGCTGTCTCTCAGCATATATTGGATACGGCTTTCTGGATAATCTGGATCAATCGACACATAGGTGGCACCTGCTTTTAAGACAGCGAGTAAACTGACAATGAGTTCAGGTGTCCGCTCTGCTAAAATGGCGGTCACCGTTTGATGACCCACCCCATTTTTTTGCAAATGCCTTGCCAGTCGATTGGCTTGTTCGTTCAGCTCCGCATATGTCATCGTGTGATCACCTGCTGATAATGCCACTGCATTCGGCTGTTTTCGGACATTATGCTCAAACCACTTTGTCAAATAAAGCTGATCATGCTCCAGCTCAGGTGCATTCCATTCCTCTAACATTCGCTGTTTTTCCTGCTTTGTCACAAGTGTCAGTATATGAACTAACTGATCTGGATGTTTGATGGCCCCTTTGATCAAAAGGGTCAGCTGATCCTTTAATTTATGGACAAATGCAGGATCAAATGCACGCTGATTAAAGGCCAGCTTCAGCTGCAATTGTTCCCCGGGCGACGCCAGTAAATTGAGATCATAGTTCGATTTCTCATAGACATTCATGTCTTCTACTGTAAAGCCAAGCAGTGACTCCTGCTCGTCTTTCTTTGCAGCAGGGACATTCTCAAACACCACAATATGATCAATGAGCTGCTGCTGACCTGCCTTAGCCTGAATATCATAAATCGGGATATATTGGTGCGGTTCAGCCGCTAAAGACTGCTGCTGCGTCTCTGATAATAGAGAACGGAACGTCATTTGGTCTGTCAGCTGAATTCGTCTTGGAATGACATTGATGAACAACCCCACCATCCGGTCCACACCAGCTAAATCTGCCGGACGTCCTGACACAACCGTTCCAAACAACACATCGTTTGAGCGCTGATACCTGCTTAGTAAAATGGACCAAGCCGATTGAAGCGCACTGCTTAACGTGGCATTCTGCTGCAAGGCTAACTCTGATAAAGCAGCAGTTTCTTCTTTACTCATGGCCCATTCGATTTCGCCTAATTCATGCTCATTTGTTTGCTTTCGCTGTTCTTTAAAAGTCGACTGCCCCTCAAAACCAGCCAAAGATTGCGTCCAATATTCAAGTGAGGCTTGTTTATCTTGTTTTTCCAGCCATTGAATATATTCTTTATATGGCTTGACTGGCTCCAGCCTATAAGGGATGTCATGCAAAAGTGCATGATAAATCGCAAACAATTCCTGCACAACTAGGCCAAAACACCAGCCATCTAGAAGGATATGGTGATAGCTCCATATCCAGCGATAGCTTGAAGGACCCGTTTGAAAAACAGAGGCCCGCATGAGCAGATCCTTCGAGAGATCAAATCCTCTCAGCTGATCCTTTTGTTTAAAACGATCAATACGTTCAAGCTGTTCACTTTCAGAAAGATCCTGTATGTCCACAACATCAAGCTGGAAAGGTCGATTTTTTAATACAACTTGGACAGGACGCTTCACTTTTTCGTGGAGGAACACGGTACGAAAAATATCGTACCGTTCCACAATGATATTCATGCTTTTCTCAAGCAAATCATGCCGAAGTGTGCCCTTCACGTTCATATCCATTTGTTCTACATAAAAGCCTTTTTCTTGATGATGGAGGGTATGAAACAGCATTCCTTCTTGCATCGGTGACAGATAGTACATATCTTGAACTTGATCCCTTTTAAATTGACTCATCTATTTCATTCCTCCTTCCCCTTTTTCATGACTGATCTAGTGGTGTTAGGTCAATTTCTCCTCAAGCATGTCAAAGATATCGTCCATTTCATCCATTTCAAGGTCTGCAGCCGAGAAGTCACTTGGTGTAAATTCTCGCTCTTGATGCGCTAAGCAATGGGTGATGATGGATCTGATCTTCTCCTTCAACAATGCGATGAACTGCTGTATCGTTTGTTCTTCATATTCACTTGCACAATATGAGCACGACAGAATGAATTGATTGTGCTGAACAAGACCGCTGAGGTTCAGCTTATAAACAGCTTCAGATTCAGGGCTTGCTTGACGGCCCATATCATAGGTTGAGGGCCCAAAGAGTTCTGTCGTCACTTCCTGATCAATCTGCCCAAGATAGTTCAAGCTGATTTCAGGCTGCACGTGTTTGACTGACGGTTCGGATGGTGTCATGTATCTTAAAATACCGTAACCAATCCCTTTATTCGGTACACGCCGTAGCATCTCTTTCGTTCCTTTGATAGCGTCTGCAATGGTCTGATTCGGTTTCGCTTCAAGAACGACTGGATACATGCTCGTAAACCAGCCAACTGTGCGGGATATATCTAATCCTGATAAAATGTCCTCTCTTCCATGACCTTCAAGCTGTACATGTACATGAGATTGACCTGTCCATTCCTGAACGGCCAGCCCAAGCGCACATAGAAGAATATCATTCATTTCTGTTGTGTACGGAAGATGGATATTCGTTAACAGATGCTCGGTTTCTGCTTCTGTCAGCTGCATTTTGACCGCTTTCGTATCCGCGACTTTTCTTTCTTTTACTTCATGGTCAACAGGTAAAGTCGTAAACGGTCTATTTTCAATCGCTGCCCAATACTCCTTCTGGTTTTTTAGCAGCTGTGACTGCGCATATCGTTCAATCGCTTCTGCCCATTCTTTGAAAGAGTGCGTTTTTGGCGGCAGAACCATCGTTTCTCCTTTTTCTGCCTGATGATAAAGAGACATAAAGTCTTCTAGTAAAATCCGGCATGAAACGCCGTCAATCACTAGATGATGTGTGATCATGAGTAAGTGATCACCGTTTTCTGTATGGAAACAAATCACTTTCATCAACGGACCTTTTTCAAGATTCAGTTGACGCTGATACTCATTGGCGTATGTGGAAATCGCCTGTTTCACATCTTGCGCTTTTGAAACATCACAAGAAATAATTGAAAATGGTTCTGTCAGCTCCCGCTGATTGTATTGCAGCATGTCATCATGCTCCTGTCTGAACACCATGCGCAGTGCATCATGATGTGAGAGCAGTTTTTGCAGAACTTGTTCTGTGACAGCCAAGTCAAACCCTTTTGGTGCATGAAGCATCATTGAGAGATTCCAGTGGTGCTGGTGATCAAAGTTCCGTTCAAAGAACCAGCGCTGAATCGGTGTTAAAATGACCTCTCCTTCCACAGCTGACTGATCAGCTGTGAGAAGGTCCGCTTCTTCGATATATGGGCGAAGCTCCGCAATCGTTGGGTATTGGAAAAGCAGTTTCATATCGAGCTTCCAGCCTTCTTGCGTGAGTCTGCTTGCCATTTGGATGCCTTTAATCGAATCTCCGCCAAGGAAGAAGAAATGGTCGTGAATACCGACTTGGCTGACGCCAAGCACATCTTCCCAAATGCCGCAAAGCAGTGCTTCCACTTCATCTCTTGGCGCTTCGTATGCTGTTTGATTCGCTTCCACATCAGGTGCTGGCAGTGCTTTGAGATCCACTTTGCCATTTGCCGTCATCGGCAGCTGGTCTAGCTCGATGATCCATGATGGCACCATATATTCTGGCAAGGTGCGCTTTAAGCTTTCTTTCAAAGTGCCCGTTTCTTCATCTGTGATGGCGTAAGCGACAAGAGCGTCTTGATCACTTGCGTCTTTGACCGTTGTCACGACGGCTTCTTGGACTGAATCCAGCGCAAGGAGCTGCGCTTCAATTTCTGACAGCTCAATACGGAATCCGCGGATGCTCACTTGATGGTCTTTTCTGCCGAGGTAGATCAGCTCGCCATCCTCTGTCCATTTCACCAAGTCGCCTGTACGGTACATGCGCTCTCCAGGATAAAACGGATCTGGGACAAACCGTTTGTCCGTTTCCTCTGGGAGATTCCAGTAGCCTCTTGCCAGTCCTTTCCCCGCAATCACAAGTTCACCCGGTACGCCTTGCGGCGAGAGGTCATATAACGAACCCATAATGTAAAAACGAGTATTGGCAATCGCTGTTCCGATAGGAAGCGTGCCTTGATCTGGATCAATGATCCCGCTTGTCGCCACGACCGTATTTTCTGTTGGGCCGTAGTTATTGACGAGTTTGTATGGAACGGGCTTCACCTGTTTCAGCTTGTCCCCGCCTGTCAGTAAGTAACGGAGAGAATGATTGTCCATCGACATAAACTGCTCACATAGCTGTGTTGGCAGGAACGCAATGGTGATACCTTCGTGATTAAAATACGAATTGAGCTTGATCATATCGAGGCGAATCGCTTCGTCGATGATATGGAGCTCTGCGCCGGCGATCCACGTCGGGAACATCTCCCAAATGGAGGCATCAAAGCCAAAGCCGGCATATTTGGCGGTTCGGTCTTGTTTCGTCACCTGGAAGGCATCATTGTGCCAGTAAGCCAGATTGACAAGGGACTGGTGCTCGACCATGACACCCTTCGGCTGTCCAGTCGTTCCAGATGTGTAAATCATATAAGCGAGATCCGTTGGTTTGATAGGAACCTGAATCTCGTGTGCTTCTCCTTCTACTGCCTCTTCTATGAAGAGGGTATGACCTGTGAAAGAACGTGGTGCAGTGAGCTCTTTCTGAATCAGAAGGACCTCTGCCCGGCAGTCTTCCAGCATGTAGGCAATGCGCTGTGCTGGATAATCGGCATCAATCGGCACAAATGCCGCACCTGCCTTGAGAACTCCGAGAACAGCGGCTGTCATCTCGAGCGATGGACGCGTGAGAATGCCGATGCGGTCTCCCGGTTTTGTGCCGGTGGAAATGAGTCTTGCGGCGACTGTATTCGCCCGGTTGTTCAGTTCTTCATACGTCCAGCTTGTGCCGCAGAAAGTTGCAGCTTTTTGATCAGGTACTTCTTGTGACCTCGCCTCAATCAATGCATGAACCGTTTGATCTGTCGGGACATTTAGGATAGGGCCTGACCATTCATCAAGCAGATGTCGCTCTTCTTCTTTGGTTAAGATGGAGATGGTTGAGATCGGCTGATTCAATTTCGCGATCATTTCGTCTATGATCCGCTCAAAATATTGACTCCATCGCTGAATGGTACTCTTTTTAAATAGTGCCTCTGCATATTCAAAGCGCAAGCCCACTTGATCTTGTTCCTCAAAGATGCCGAGCGTTAAATCAAACTTTGCCTGAACGGCTTCTTGCTGTTTGTGTGAAAGCGTAAGTCCGTTCAAATTCGGTAACGTCAGATCACGCTCATCCGTTGTCATCATGACACTAAACAACGGGTTGCGGCTCGTGTCTTTCGGAAGGTCTAACTGCGCGACCAAATCCTCAAACGGGAATCCTTGATGTTCATAAGCTGATAGATTGTGATCTTTTATTTTTTCTAGCAGATGCTCTGCAGTTTCTTCTAACTGAACGTCATGTCGAAGGGCCAGTGTATTCACAAACATGCCCGGAATCCGTTCGATTGACGCATGTGTACGTCCAGCCGTTACAGCCCCTATGACGATGTCATGCTGCCCAGTCAATTTATGAAGGAGAATGGCAAAGGCCGTTTGCATCACCATGTTCAAACTCACATTTTTTTCAGCCATGAGCGCTTTGATATGCTGCGCCTTTTCAGCAGACAGCCATCTATCCACCCGGTCTCCTGCAAATGACTGCACACTAGGCCGAGGAAAATCAAGCGGAAGTGCTAAGTCTTCTGGCGGCTGTGCATATTGCTCCAGCCAATACTGCCGCTGTTTTTCAAGTGCTGCTTGCTGCTCTTCTTCTTGCTGCCATACCGCATAATCCTTGTAGTGCAACTGAACTGGCAGTAACGTCTTATGCTCATACAACTCCGCTAATTCTTGAATGAGCAGACTGCGTGTCACCCCATCTGCGATGATATGGTGCATATCCATCATGAACACATATTTATCATCAGACAACTTTGCCACTTTTGCCCTCATTAGAGGTGCTTGATGTAATGAGAATGGTGTCATGAAGTTGTCTACGACGGATTGTACCTGATCGCTTTCTACTTCAACCATCTGTAACGTAAACGGCACACGGCGATAGATTTTTTGGACGGGACTGCCGTCAATTTCAACAAAGGCTGTCCGCAATGACTCATGTCTATCAATTAAAGCTTGAATCGCTCCTTCTAGCTGCTTCAGATCAAGGTTTCCTTCCATCATGAAAACGGCTGGCATATGGTAGGTGACGGATTCTGGATGCAACTGCTGTAATACGTACATTCGCTTTTGTGCGGAAGAGACTGGATAGAAATCTTGCTTTTCCGCTGGCTGAATGGATGTGACGAGCGAAGAATCAGCTTCTTCCAAATAGGCAGCTATCGCCCGTATCGTTGGCTTTTCAAAAAGAACCTTGAGTGGTACATGCTGATTCAGTTTGGCTTGCATGTTCGAAATGAGCACCATGCCTTTCAGAGAATGCCCGCCTAATTCAAAGAAATGGTCATCAATGCCAACTTCCTCCATTCCAAGAACATCTGACCAAATATCACAAAGCGTCTGCTCAAGCGCCGTTTCTGGTGCTGCGTGTGCCGTGCGGTTCATATGTGCCTCATGAGGAAGCGGCAGAGATTTTGCATCTACTTTTCCGTTTTGCGTCAGCGGCATAT
Organism: Bacillus sp. FS02; assembly: GCF_024398395.1. Taxonomy (NCBI): domain Bacteria; kingdom Bacillati; phylum Bacillota; class Bacilli; order Caryophanales; family Bacillaceae; genus Bacillus; species Bacillus sp. FS02. The sequence continues at coordinate 1,499,324 of NZ_CP074101.1, forward strand.
GATCCACTTTGACAAAATAAGTAGGAATCATGTAATCCGGCAGTGTCTCTGAAAGCTTTTCTCTAAATGTCAGCGTTCCAATGTGATCAGGTGCTGTATAATATAACGCCAGCTCCGGTAAACGAGATGTGTTGATCACTTTGACATACACTTTTTGAATGGTTGAAAGGGCACGTGCGGCATGCTCAATTTCTTGTTTCTCAATTCGATAACCGCGAATTTTCACTTGATCGTCTACTCTTCCAAGGAATTCAATCTCCCCATTTGCATGCTGTCTGACCAAATCTCCAGTCCGATACATCCGCTCTTGAGGGAAATAAGGATTTTCAAGAAAACGCTCTGCTGTTAATTCAGGCTGATTCAAATAACCTTTTGAAACACCATCACCTGAAATGTAGAGCTCACCCGGTGCGCCATAAGGGACAAGGCGCTGCTCGCGATTGCATACGAGCGCTCTTGTATGAGCAATAGGCTTTCCGATGATAGAACGCTCCTTTAAAGCGTCCAGCTCATGCGGTGTCATTAGCTTGCTCACTGTACCAATCGTTGTTTCTGTCGGACCGTAATGGTTCATCACTGCGACGCATGGATGCTGCTTCATAAATGTCTCAACATCTTCAGAGACAATCGATTCTCCTCCCAATACCACAAGCCGTAAAGCGTCAAATGTATAACCCTTTGAATCTGCCATCATATGAAATAAGGATGGTGTCATTTTGATATAAGTCAGCTCTTGTTCATCAATAAAACGCATGAGACGTACAGGGTCTGTATACACGTCTTCACGAGGAATATAGAGTGTCCCGCCTGCTTTTAGAACCGGGAAAATGCTTGTGTAACCAAGGTCGTATGCATAAGAAGACAGGAGTGCCGTTCGATCGCATTCTTGTAAAGTCACTTCATGTATCAACCAATTGACGTAGTGTGATAGATTACGATGCGTGAGCTGTACACCCTTTGGCTTCCCTGTTGTTCCAGATGTGTAAATCACATAAGCCAGTTGATCAACCGATACGTCCGGGAGGTCTAGAGAATCGTTTCGTTGGACGGCTTTCTCCACATGTACGACCTGAATCGACTTGAGATGCTGATACGAATCGCCAAGAGACTCATTAGCCACAATGACTTTTGCCCCTGAATCTTTTAATGTGTAACGAATACGTTCCGCAGGAAAAGCTGGATCAATTGGTACAAATGCACCGCCCGCTTTCATTACACCTAGCATCGAGACAATGACATAGACAGAGCGATCAAGAATAAGTGCGACTGTGCTTTCTTTCTCTACGCCTTGCATCTTCAGCTCACTGCAAAGAGCATTGGACATGCGATCCAGTTCACGGTAGGTCAGCTTCCTTTCACCATCCATCACCGCAATGGCATCAGGCGTTTCCATGGCTTGACGTGAAAATTGCACATGGTACGGCTCATGTTGACCTGTTTGTTCTCCATCCCTTTTCTCCAGCCGCTCCATTTGCTCATGCTGATCCAAGAGATTGAACAAGCCAATTCGTTCATTCGGATGCTGGACCGCCTCACGAATAATCGCAAGAAGATGTGTTCCGAACCGGCGGATGGTTTCCTCTTTAAATAATGCCGTTGCATAGTCTAGGCTTAGTTTTATTTCTCCCTCACGTTCAAATGCTTCTAGAGACAGATCAAATTTGACGGATCGGTGCTGCATCGCATAAGGCGAAATGTTCAGATCGCCGAGCTTTAGTGCAGGAACATCCATGTTCTGCATATTAAACGAAACACTAAAGAGCGGGCTTCGGGTTGTATCACGATCAAGCGGCAGACGCGCGATTAACTCTTCGAGCGGATAGCTTTGATGTGCAAAAGCATCTACACTCGTTTCTTTTATTTCTTCAAGCAGCTGTAAAAATGACTTTGTTTGTTCCGGTTTCCCGCGCATCGCAATGGTATTGATGAACATCCCCGGCATGTCCTGAATATCTGGATGTGTTCGCCCCGCAACAGGAGATCCGACAATGATATCTTCCTGTCCGCTGTAGGAAGCGAGCAGCACTTGAAATGCAGATAACAAGAACATGTACAGCGTCGTATCTGTTTTCTTGAGCAGCTCATGAATACGCTGAGTTGTCGCTTGATCACAGCCAAACATCACCCGTTCTCCAGAAAAATCACGTTCCACTGGACGTGGGTAGTCTGTCGGCAAATCTAAAACCGGTACATCTCCTTCGTATTGCTTCAGCCAATACGCTTCATGCGCACGCTGTTTCTCTGTTTCTTCTTCACTTAACTGCCAGACAGCGTAATCTTTATAATGAATGGCTCTTTCTGCAAGTGCCTCTCCATCATAGGCTTTCGCCAAATCCTGAATGAACGTCTTCATGGAGCTGCCATCTGTAATGAGGTGATGTGCTTCCAAGACTAATAGATGACGATCATGACTCACTTTGAGCAACTGTGCCCGCAGGAGGGGAGCGGCTGTCAAATCAAACGGCGCCTGACGTTCAGCAAGAAATGCCTCGGCCTCTTCTTCCTTTACATCATGGACAGGGAGGTCAAATGCCGCTCTTTCATGTACCCTTTGGACGATGTTCTCGCCTTTCATATGAAAACTCGTTCTTAAGATTTCATGCGTTTGAATCAATTCATCAAATGCTGAGGTGAGCCGCTGATGATCGAGCGTACCTTCAAGCGTTAAGACGATCGGAATATGATAGTTCGTACTCTTAGGTTCAAGTGTTTGTAAAATGTATAAGCGCCGCTGAGCTGGTGACACTGGATAGTCCTCCGCCTTCGCTGCGGGTAAGATCGGATGTCCTTGTTCTTCTTGACCGTCCTGGTCAATGTATGACGCAAGCGATCGAACCGTTGGCTTTTCGAATATCACTTGAATCGGAACTTCCTTTTGGAACACTTCTTGGATTTTGGCTGACATCATCATTGCTTTGAGTGAATGTCCGCCAGTCATGAAGAAATGCTCATCTATTCCCACCGCTTTCCCAAGCAGTTCCTCCCAAATTTGAGCAAGCGCCTTTTCCGTCTCAGTTTCAGGCGGAATGATCCTGACTTCTTCACGATGAGCTTCGTCAGGCGTTGGTAAAGCTTTTCGATCGACCTTTCCGTTTGCTGTAAGCGGGAAAGCATCTAGCTTCATGACGTGATGAGGTACCATATATGCTGGCAGTGCTTGATGAAATAAAGCCCGCACCTCTTCTTCTCTGATCGTTCCCGTATAGTAAGCGGTCATTTCTTTTTCTTCTGAAGGAGACGCATGGATGAGCACAACCGCCTCATCGATCCCCGCCTCTTGTTGAAGAACCGTTTCAATTTCACCGAGCTCAATACGGAAACCACGGATTTTCACTTGATCATCTGTCCGTCCGAGGAATTCGATTTGACCATTTGAACCGTACCTAGCCAAATCTCCTGTTCGATATAAACGCCCTTCTGCCTTGAAAGGATCAGCGATAAATACTTGCTTTGTTAATTCTGGACGATGGAGATATCCTCTTGAGACACCGTCTCCGCCAACATACAGCTCTCCTGGCGCACCAATTGGCTGAAGTCTTTGATTGTCATCTAAAATGTAAGCGGACGAATGATTGATCGGCTGACCAATTGGAATCGTGCCCGTTTCATCCCCTCTCACCTCATAAATGGTCGAGATGGTGGTGTTTTCTGTTGGGCCATACGCATTCAGTAAAACAAGTGATGGATGATGTTTCTTCACAAGCTCTGCACTTTTCACATTGATCACATCACCGCCTGTGATCAATTTGGACAGTCCCTTAAACATATGCGGTCGCTGCTGAGCGAGTTGATTAAACAAACCTGTCGTTAAAAAGAGCGCCGAGATTTGATTCGTTTGGATAAAGCGTTCAAACCGGTTGATGTCCAATAACGTGTCACGGTCAACAGGATAAAGCGTTGCACCGTTCAGCAGTGTGGTGAAAATTTCAAAAGTAATGGCATCAAAGCTGACTGCTCCTGTATGTGCCATACGATCCGACTTGTTCAAGCCCAGTGTCTCCTGTGAACATGCCAATCTGACAATATGTTGATGCTCAATTTGAACACCTTTTGGCTGGCCGGTTGACCCCGACGTGTACATGATATACGCCAATTGCGAAGGAGAGGTCTCGACTTCGAATGGTCCGTTGGAATGATTCGATATATCCGACACATGAACGGCTTGGATGCTTTCATGAACTGGCGGCTGGCTGTCCGCATAGAGCAAAACGGATGCGCCGCTGTCTTCAAGCATAAAGCGGATTCTATCCTCTGGCTGGGCTGGATCAATTGGTACATAAGCAGCCCCTGCTTGAAGAACCGCTAAAATGGCGATCACTGCTTCAGCAGATCGATTCATATACACTGCGACGGCATCTTCTTGTTTCACTCCGCTATCAATCAAATGTCCCGCAACACGATGGATTTCTTGGCCGAGTTCTTCATAGGTGAATGCCCGCTCTCCTTCGACTAACGCCAGATGGTCTGGCTGCGTTTGAATGCGTTCTTTCAGAAGCTCAGGAATAGACAGATGCTTTGGATAATCTCGTTCTGTCTTGTTCCATGCTTCAATCTGCTGTTTTTCTTCTTCAGTGATACACGTCACGTCATGAAGGCGAACTTCCGGATTTTCGATGATCTGCTTCATGAGGTTGGTCAGGTGTTTCGATATTTTTTCAATGACCTCTTCTTCAAAAGCCACCGCATTGTATTTGATTTTCAATGTCCATGTTTCACCTGGATATACGAGGACATTTAGATCGAAATTCGTTTGTTCAAATCCGTCTTTTACATCAATGGAAAACCCTAGACGTTCCGACATGGTGTCACCAGATAGCTCTTGATCTAAAGGATAGTTCTCAAACCCGACCAAGTGATCGAAGAGTTGTCCTCCTGCAGCTGTCTGTTGCTGAATGTCATAAAGCGGCATAAAATCATAGTTTTCCGCTTCCAGCGCATGCTGCTGAACTTTTTGAAACAGCTGTTTGAAGGTGTCTTCGTGATTCATTTCTACCCTGACCGGTATTGTATTGATAAAAAGCCCTGCCATCTGTTCAATACCAGCCACACTTGGCGGCCTGCCAGACACGACTGTTCCGAAAGTGACATCATTTGCCGCATGGTAAGTGCCTAAAAGAACCGACCAAACAGCCTGGAATAGATTTGGTGCTGTCACTTGGCAATTCCTTGCGATCTCTTGAATGCTGCTGACCATTTCAGCATCCCATGTGAACGTCCATTCCTGATGGTCATATTGCCCGTTCGCTTCTTTCTGTTGCAAAAGCCCTTGATGCTGAATCGCACCGTCTAAGCGATCCTTCCAATAGCCTTCCGCTGCTTGTTGATTTTGCTTGCCAAGCCACTGGATATAATCTGCATAAGGTTTTCCTTGTGAGCGATCCGGCGTTTTGCCGTTCCGATAAGATTCGTAGTAATGAAACAATTTTTTCATCAAAACTCCCATGGACCAACCATCCATAATGATGTGATGGTTGCTCCAAATGAGATGCCAGTTTGTTTCATTCAGTTGAAAAACAGCGACCTTCAATAACAAATCATTCGTTAAATGGAAGCCTTGCTTTCTCACTTGCTTTTTATATTGATCTAGTACCTTTTGCTGTTCCTGATGATTCAGGTGAGATAGATTCTCTCTATACACATCTAGATTGCGCTCTGCCAGTACAACCTGACGAGGCTTCTGTAATTGCTGATAGACAAAGGCTGTACGGAGAATGTCATATGTGCCGATGAGCTCATTGAGACTTTTTTCAAAAAGATCGAGATCAAACTCCCCTCTTATTCCAAGCTCCAGCTGTGTGAAATAAGAGGACGAATTAGGGTCTAGCATGGCATGATATAACATGCCTTCTTGCATTGGTGTTAAAGGATATACCTTTTGAATCTTCTGTTTGCTCATAGTCCACCTCTTCGTTTGCTTAAAATATATCCATTAGCTTTTCAAGTTCATCCATGGTCAGGTCATCGTCTCCTACATCACTAGGTGTAATTTGCGCTTCATCTTGTGATACACAATGTGAGATGAGTGCCTTCACGTTCTTTTCTAAAAGGTCCTTAAACTGTTCCATCGTTTGCTCTTCGAATTCAAGCTGGTGATAGGAAATCGTCATATGGAACAAGCCCTGTTCTACGAAACCAACAATATCTAATGCATGAGGTTTCTCTGATTCTGGACTTAATGATTGACCTGCCTGCCAAGTGGATCGACTTAGTTCACCCCCGCCAATCTGTTCATCAAACTGACCAAGATAGTTAAAGCTGATATCTGGCGTGACATCAAATGCGATACCGTCCTTCATTTTGTCAGGCGTTAAGTATTTTAAAACGCCATAGCCGATTCCCTTGTTCGGAATGTGTCTGAGCTCTTCTTTCAAAAGCTTGATTTGATACGAAAGATCCTCCGCATGCGACAAATCAAGTAGCACAGGATACATGCTCGTAAACCAGCCGATGGTCCGCGACACATTGACCGCCGGAAGGATGTCTTCCCTTCCATGTCCTTCAAGGTGAATTAAGTGTCTGTCTTCTCCTGTCCACTCTTTCAGGGTCAATCCTAAAGCGGTTAGCAAAATGTCATTGATTTCCGTATGGTACGCCTCATGTACTTCTGTCAGTAGACTGCGTGTTTCTTCCTCAGACAGCGTAAAGCGAATGGTTTTTGTATGCAGCATTCTTTGATCCTCTGTAACATGATCCTTTTGCAGAGGTGCAGTTAAATGCCCAAGTACCTTTTTCCAATAGTCCCTTTCTGCCAGCAGCTCATCTGACACTGCATATTCCGTCAACTTCTGGGCATATGCTTGGAATGAATGTGTTTTTTCAGGAAGGGTCAGCTCTTCCCCACGCTTCGCCTGCTCATAAAGAGCCATGAAGTCTTCAAGGAAAATACGCCATGACACACCATCAATGACAAGATGATGTACAACGAGCAATAAGTGATCTCCATGATCCGTACGGAAAATCGCAGGTTTGACTAATGGTCCCTCTGTTAAAGAAATACTCGCCTGCACTTCATTTGCCAGCTTTTCTACCTGCTCGATTTGCTGTGATCGTTCTCCTTGTACTTCTATCACGTCCACCGCTACATCGTTTTCGTCTACTCCACGATGACGCTGGATGATGCGTCCTTCTTCTATCGGATAAACCAATCGCAAAGCATCATGATGGGTCATCATCTGCTCGAGCACTTGCTTGACAAGCGCTTCATCCAAACCATTTGCCGCATGGAGCATAACGGACTGATTCCAATGATGCTGGCTGCTGAAGTTCCGTTCAAAGAACCAGCGCTGTATCGGTGTTAAAATAACCTCTCCTTCGACAGCTGACTGATCGGCTGTGAGAAGGTCCGCTTCTTCGATATATGGGCGAAGCTCCGCAATCGTTGGGTATTGGAAAAGCAGCTTCATATCGAGCCTCCAGCCCTCTTGCGTGAGTCTGCTTGCCATTTGGATGCCTTTAATCGAATCTCCGCCAAGGAAGAAAAAGTGGTCGTGAATACCAACTTGGCTGACGCCAAGTACATCTTCCCAAATGCCGCAAAGCAGTGTTTCCACTTCATCTCTTGGCGCTTCGTATGCTGTTTGATTCGCATCCACATCAGGTGCTGGCAGTGCTTTGAGATCGACTTTGCCATTTGCCGTCATCGGCAGTTGGTCTAGCTTGATGATCCATGATGGCACCATATATTCAGGTAAGGTGCGCTTTAGGCTTTCTTTCAAAGTGCCCGTTTCGTTATCTGTGATGACGTAAGCGACAAGAGCGTCTTGATCACTTGCGTCTTTGACCGTTGTCACGACGGCTTCTTGGACTGAATCCAGCGCAAGGAGCTGCGCTTCAATTTCTGACAGCTCAATACGGAATCCGCGGATGCTCACTTGATGGTCTTTTCTACCGAGATAGATCAGCTCGCCATCCTCTGTCCATTTCACCAAGTCGCCTGTACGGTACATGCGCTCTCCACGATAAAACGGATCTGGGACAAACCGTTTGTCCGTTTCCTCTGGTAGATTCCAATAGCCTCTTGCCAGTCCTTTCCCCGCAATCACAAGTTCACCCGGTACGCCTTGCGGCGAGAGGTCATATAACGAACCCATAATGTAAAAACGAGTATTGGCAATCGCTGTTCCGATAGGAAGCGTGCCTTGATCTGGATCAATGATCCCGCTTGTCGCCACGACCGTATTTTCTGTTGGGCCGTAGTTATTGACGAGTTTGTATGGAACGGGCTTCACCTGTTTCAGCTTGTCCCCGCCTGTCAGTAAGTAACGGAGAGAATGATTGTCCATCGACATAAACTGCTCACATAGCTGTGTTGGCAGGAACGCAATGGTAATGCCTTCGTCATTGAAATACGTATTGAGCTTGATCATATCGAGGCGAATCGCTTCGTCGATGATATGGAGCTCTGCGCCGGCGATCCACGTCGGGAACATCTCCCAAATGGAGGCATCAAAGCCAAAGCCGGCATATTTGGCGGTTCGGTCTTGTTTCGTCACCTGGAAGGCATCATTGTGCCAGTAGGCGAGATTGACAAGGGACTGGTGCTCGACCATGACACCCTTCGGCTGTCCAGTCGTTCCAGATGTGTAAATCATATAGGCGAGATCCGTTGGTTTGACAGGAACCTGAATCTCGTGCGCTTCTCCTTCTACCGCCTCTTCTATGAAGAGGGTATGACCTGTGAAAGAAGGTGGTGCAGTGAGCTCTTTCTGAATCAGAAGGACCTCTGCCCCGCAATCTTCCAACATGTAGGCAATGCGCTGCGCTGGATAATCGGCATCAATCGGCACGAATGCCGCACCTGCCTTGAGCACACCGAGAACAGCGGCTGTCATCTCGAGCGATGGACGCGTGAGAATGCCGATGCGGTCTCCCGGTTTTGTGCCGCTGGAAATGAGTCTTGCGGCGACTGTATTCGCCCGGTTGTTCAGTTCTTCATACGTCCAGCTTGTGCCGCAGAAGGCAGCGGCTTTTTGATGAGATACTTCCTGCGACTTCGCCTCAATCAATGCATGAACCGTTTGATCTGTCGGGACATTTAGGATAGGGCCTGACCATTCATCAAGCAGTTTTTGCTGTTGCGCTGGTGATAATAATTGCATCTGATCTAATAATTGATCTGGTGCTGACACCATTTGTTCGATCAAGTAAAGGAAATACTCCTTCCACTTCTCAATCGACGACCGTTCAAAGATAGAAGAATTAAAATCAAACACAAGCTCGATTTGATCGTCAGATTCGTTTCCAGTTAAGGTTAAGTCAAATTTGGCTATATTCTCATTGAATGATTGTGGAACAATGTGAAGTCCATCCATCGACAAGTCACGAATATCTGCATTTTCCATCGAGAACACCACATCAAAGATTGGATGGCGGCTTGTGTCGCGAACCGTTTGCACTTGGTCCACCAATTCTTCAAATGGGTAAAGTTGATGTTCATTTGCCGCTAACACAAGCTCATGAACTGTTGACGCAAATTGAGAAAATGTCTGATGTCCTTCTGGTTTTGTTCTGAGTGCCAGCGTATTCACAAACATGCCGATGACTGATTGAATATCAGGATGAGTTCTGCCCACCACTGGAGAACCGATCATGATGTCTTCTTGTCTCGAAAGCTTGCTTAAAAGTGTACTGTAGCAAGCAAGCAGCACTGTATACGTTGTACTGTTGAGTGATCTAACCAACTCATCCAATTGCGCTTTAAGCGCACCGTCTATAGAGAATTCGACGCGGTCCCCTTCAAACGTCTGAACCTTTGGTCTCGGAAGATCCTCAGGCAGCGCCAAAACAGGCAGTTCTCCTTGTAATTGTGCCAACCAAAACGCCGCTTCTTCCGCTTTTTTCACAAGAGATTCTTCACTGTTTGACCAAACCGCATAGTCCTTATATTGAATAGGCAATTCATCAAGTTCGTCTCCTCGATACAAGATCGATAGCTCATCAATTAAAATACCGACAGACGCACCATCTGAAATGATGTGGTGCATATCAATCAACAAATAATGAACACTCTCCGATTCAGACACAAGCCCCACTCTAAGCAGCGGCGCTTTTTCTATATCAAATGGACGGATAAAATCATTCATTAATTGCTGAATGTCTCGGCCTTCCCCTTCGATGTTTTCAATGTTCACAGAAACATTCGTTTCAATTCGCTGAACAGGTTCACCCTGAACGAAGTCAAAGCTCGTACGGAATGCTTCATGACGATGAACAAGCTGGTCAATGGCTTTTTTAAATCGTTTTTCATCAAATACACCTTCAAGCTTTAAAGCAGCTGGCATATGATAGCTCTGCTCGGCATCTGTCATTTTTTGCAGAACAAACAATCTTTTCTGAGCAGATGTCACAGGATAAAAAGCCGCTTCTTCCGCTTTTTCCACTCGCCTGATTTCAGTTCGATCTGTTTGATCCACCGCAAGGGCAAACGCCTCTAAAGTGGGTGATTCAAATAATGTTTTCAAAGTACATTCCACATGCATCTCTTCATAGAGCCTGTTCAGCATTTTCATGCCGCGCAGTGAATGACCACCGCATTCAAAGAAATGATCACGTCTGCCGATTTTCGGAACTTCAAGAACTTCCTCCCAAATGTGTGCCAATATACGCTCTGTATCTGATTGAGGAGGGACGTATTCATTTGAAGCCTGCTCACTTACATCAGGTACCGGTAATGCTCGTCTATCTACCTTGCCATTCCCCGTTAGTGGCAGCTCGTCTAATTGCATGAAGAAAGCTGGCATCATATAAACAGGGAGTTCTCGTCCTGCTTGCTCACGTAAATCCGACAGCGGAACAGCACCTTCTGCTGTGAAATATGCACACAATGTATCATTTGATAACGCAATGACAACGGCTTCCTTCACTTGCAGATGCTGCAATAGCTGGTGTTCAATTTCGCCAAGCTCGATACGCTGACCTCGAATCTTGACTTGATGATCGATTCGCCCAATGAATTCAATATCTCCATTTGACAGCCATCGTGCGAGATCGCCCGTTTTGTACATGACTTCACCAGATCGGAAAGGATTTTCAACAAACTTTTCGCTCGTTAGTTCTGGCTGGTGATAATACCCCTTGACCAGTCCGTCACCTGCGACACAAAGCTCTCCAGCTACTCCCGGCGGCTGCACATGTCCAAACTCATCGACAATATAAACAGCCGTTTGACTCACCGGCTTTCCGATCGGAATCGACAGTGCTTGTTCTTCAATGTGATTCACCGGATAATACGTTGTGAAAATTGTGCTTTCAGAAGGTCCATACATATGAATAAGTTTGTCTTCTCCAACCGTTTCAAGGGCTGCCACAACATGCGGCACAGAAGCACGTTCCCCGCCAAACAGCACTTTTCTGACGTTTTTTAGGCTGCCTTTTTTCATATCAATCAGTAAGTGAAATAGAGCGGTCGTGATCATTAAAATACTGACTTTTTCCTTCTCAATCGCGCCAGAAAGCTCATTCATATTTAAAATGTGATCCTTTGGCAAAACAATGAGTTTCGCTCCGTTCAATAAAGCGCCAAACACATCAAACATAAATGCATCAAATACATAGTTTGAAAGGCTCATCACCGTGTCTTCATGATGAATGGTGAGATAATTCGACTGCTTCACTGTTCTCAAAATGTTCCGATGCGTCACCATGTTCCCTTTAGGTTTGCCTGTCGTACCAGATGTGTAGGTCAAATTCGCCAAGTCCAAAGGCGAAACACATACAACTGGATTGCTCTCTGACTGCTGATCAACGGCTTGATCTTCTGTTTCTATGATTTCCCCTTCAAACGCAGTAAGCACAGAGCGATGACGCAGCACCTGATGGGTCAGGACAAACTGTGCACCACTATCTGTCAAAAAGTGCTTGATGCGCTCATCAGGGAAGTCAGGATCGATTGGCACATAGACACCGCCAGCCTTTAGCACAGCTAAAACCGACAACACCATCTCATTGGAACGTTCAAAGAATAAAGCCGCTGTCATCCCTTTTTCAAAACCATGTTCACGTAAATAATGAGCCAGCTGGTTCGCTCTGTGATTCAGCTCTTGATAAGAAAGAACCACGTCTTTATATTGCAAAGCAGGTTGATGACCGTGCTGCTGTACTTGCGATTCAAATTGCGTCACAATGGTTTCTTCCACAGGATAAGGCGTAGGTAACGGGTTCCACATCTTCAATTGAGCCGCTGCTTCTTGTTCAGAGAGTAAGCGGTATGATTGAATCGCTTGCTCCGGCATTTCGACCATCTGCTCCAGAAGATAAACATAATGCTTGAGCAGCTGCTCGGCTGTACTTCGTTTAAATAACGCCGTACTGTAATCGAGAACAAAGGAAAGACCATGACTTGACTCCATCGCTTGAAGTGTGAGATCAAACTTTGCAATATGGAAATTGGTTTCCTCGACTTCGACTTTCATCTCTCCAATATGCTGGGCTGTTGAATGATCTGGCGTTAGAGTAAAGACCGTATCAAATAATGGATGGCGGCTAAAATCTCTTTGCACATTTAGCTTTTCAAGCAGCCGCTCGAATGGATATTGCTGATGCTCAAACGCCCTCATCGTCTTTTCCTTTACTTGCTCAATCAACTGCGTCATTGAACCGTTCGGATCTACCTCTGAACGTAAAGCAAGTGTTTGGACAAACATGCCGATCATGTCATTCAAATCTGCATGCACCCTGCCTGCTGTTGGCGTCCCCACCACAAACTCCTTTTGACCTGTGTATTTCGCAAGCAATGTATAGTAAGCAGAAAGCAACACGGTATACAGCGTCGTATGATGATTCGCTGCAAGTTCCTGCAAACGGCCTGTTAACGTCTCATCGATGTTTCTGAGAACGCGGTCTCCAGTGAAAGACTGGACAGCCGGACGCTGATAATCCGTTAGCAGCTGCAAAGCAGGGATATCTCCTGAAAATTCTTTCAGCCAGAATGCTTCATCGATTTGACCGCCTTGCTCTGCCTGTTGTTCTTGCCAAACAGCATAATCTTGATATTGAAGCTTCAATGGCGCTTTCACTAATCCCTCATATGCGTCAGACAACTCACGTAGCATCAAATCAATTGAAAGACCATCTGAAATCAGATGATGCATATCGAAATAGAGAAGATGCTCCTGGTCATGTAAAGACTGTAGCCCAACACGCAAAAGCGGAGCCTGCTCAAGATAAAAAGGTCGGACGAATTGACGCATGTTCTCTTCCATCGTGCTGCCTGTCACCTGTTCTATTTGAAATGGGACGGATGAAGCTACCCGCTGACGAGGGACTCCTTTGACTGTATGAAAAGAAGTGCGCAGCACATCATGACGTGCGATCAGTTTTTCAAAAGCTCCCTCCAACTTCTCTCGTTGCAGCGTTCCTCTTAATTTCACAACGGCAGGCATATGATAGGCGATGCTCTGCTCCAGCTGAGTCACCATATAAACACGCTGCTGCGCTGGTGACAGTGGATAATCGGCGGCAGTCGGTGCTTTCGGTATGACCACTTGTGAAGACTTTTCCGCTTGTTCAATATAAACAGCAAGTGCTGCAATCGTTTGCTGTTCAAATAAAACAGATAAAGGGACCTCCACTTGAAAAGCCCGCTGAACGAGTGTAAGAACTTTCATCGCTTTGAGTGAATGCCCGCCTAGGTCAAAGAATGAGTCGTACACACCTATGCTCTCTTGATGAAGAACGTCTTCCCACAAACGAACAAGCTTCGTTTCTACATCGTTTCTAGGCGCTACATAAACAGCACTGACAGCCTTATCCCCTTTTAATGCAGCAAGCGCACGCCGGTCGACTTTCCCGCTAACTGTTAGTGGAAATGCCTCAAGCTGCTTGAAATAAAGCGGCATCATATAAGCTGGCAGCTGATGTTTGATAGCGGCTTGCAGGGTGTCCACGGAAAGAAATTCTTGTCGTGCTTGATAGTAAGCACTTAAAGCCTTTCCACCGTCCGGTTCATCCACGACAAGGACGACAGCCTGATCGACTCCGTCTACCTGCTCCATGACTGCCTCAATTTCACCTATTTCGATGCGGTAACCTCTTATTTTTACTTGGTCATCTATTCTTCCAAGATAATCAATTGTGCCGTCTGGAAGCCATCTCACTACATCACCTGTGCGATACATTCGATCTTCAGGGAAAAATGGATCTGTTCTGAATGCCTTCTCCGTCAATTCAGGCTGATTCACATAGCCCCGTCCAACTCCTATTCCCGCAATGCATAGTTCTCCCACAGCTCCCTGCACCTGTAGTTGTTCATGTTCATTTAAAATATAAATCCGGTGATGGCCCAGTGGCTTTCCAATTGGCACATAGCGCTGTTCTGGTGACTTCTGCAGCTCACTGAGATCTAGACGGTGAACCGCCGCATCCACACACGTTTCTGTCGGACCATACACATTCCACAAGGCAAAATCCGGCTGGCTAACACGCACAGCTTCAATCAGCGCCTGCGCTGCTTTCGCAGGGAGTGCTTCTCCCCCAATCAGCATATGAGTCAGTGCAAGCCCGTCCAAATCAGCTGCAAGTAAAAGCTGCACATGTGCTGGCGTTCCATCTGTTGCTTTGATTTGATGTTCTTTGTAATAAGCCGCTAGCTGTACACCGTTTCGTGTCGTTTCTCTTGGCACAATATGAAGCGTATGTCCAAATAAAAGAGCAGCAAAGATTTGTTTAACAGATGCATCGAAATGGAATGGTGCAAGAAGCGCCACTTGAAGCTGATTTGCCCCCTCATACACTTCGTGATGCAGGGCATAAACCAAATGATGCAGCTGAAGATGCTCGATCATCACTCCCTTCGGCTTTCCAGTCGTACCCGATGTATAAATGAGATAAGCCAAATCCTGTGATGTCGTCTGATCGATCAGCTCAGGCAGCGGACGATCTTCTAATTCCATATGCTGCTGGACAATCATTTTTTCCGCAATAGATGAATATCGCTGAACAAACGATTCTTCTGTTAAAACGATAGAAGCACCGGAATCTTCTACAATAAATTGAATGCGTTCCTCAGGTAATGCCGGATCGATCGGTACATATGCACCACCAGCTTTTAATATCCCAAAAATGGCAGCCATCGCATCTGCCGTCCGTTCCATTAAAACGGCAACTGGCACATCACCCGAGACACCTTTCATCTGTAAAAATCGTGCCAGTTTGTCCGCTTTTTGATACAGCTCTCCATAAGTGAACGTTCCATTTTCCGCAACCACAGCTGCCCGTTCTGAATACTTTTTAGCTGCCTCATCAAATAAGTGGTGAACTGGTTTCGCTCCTGGTAAATCAAATGCTTCTCCCTTAGATAATTGAAGCAGCTGCTTTTGTTCATCTGCTGGCAGTAAAGAGAAAGCCCCAATTAGCTGATCTGGCTGAGAGACTGCCGCCTCCAGCAAAATGATCAATCGATCAAACAGCTTACTCATATCATCTTCACTAAATAGGTCTGTACGGTAATCCAAATCAATGGTCAATGTATCTGTATCCCAGCGGTCTTTCACATGAATCGATATATCATTCATCCCGCTTCCACTAAAAATCGGCTCCGTAATGAACGAAAGATTCTCTTTTTTCTGCCACTGCATGACCTGATACTCTAAAGAAATATCAAACAGGCGTCCTGTAAATCCATCTCTTTCCCTTAAATCATTCATGAGCACATTGTAAGGATATTTTTGATGACGCAAGATCTTCATCTGATCCGCCATGACCTGCTTCACGAAATCAAGAAACGTGAGGGATCCTTGCACAGATGCGCGCATCGGAATGGTCGACACAAACATCCCAATCATCTTTTTTTCCTTTGCATTTGTCCGATTGCCCATAAAAGTTCCAAGGACCACATCCTCCATGCCGCTAAATCGGTGCAAGTAAATATAGACAGCGGACATAAACATAGAAAGCATACTGACTTTCTCTTCTTCACAAAAGACTCGAAGCTTCTCCTTTAAAGAATCAGGAATATCCCCTGAAAATCTCTCCGCATGTAAGCTCATCTCGTAACCTTTATGCGGTGTTAAAGAAGCGAAATCTGGAATATTGGAAAATTGCTCGTTCCAAAAAGCTTGGTCTTTCTGAAAACGTTTAGAAGATTCATACGTTTGCTCACTCATGATGTGATCAACGAAGGAAATGTCTTCAATTGGGGAGATGTCTGTCCCCTGCAGCATGTCATGGTATAGATCAATGATTCGATTTCCCATCAAGATAATTGAAATACCATCAGCCACAATATGATGTGCTTTACAGAACAGCCAGCACTCTTGATCACTGATTTGAAAGACCGTAAATTCAATTAAGGAACGATCAATCAGTTCCATCGGCTCACGAATCTCCTCGTTCGCCCACGCTCTGACTTCCTTTTCACTCCAGCCTTTCACCAAACGAATCGGCTGTTTTTCATATGGCTTGATATATTGAACGGGCTCCTCCTGCTCATGTCGATACACCAGCCTTAAACGAAGAGAATCAGTTTCACGAATGTACGCTTGAAGCACATCCACGATCAAAGAAGGATTTAGACCTGATACCGATCTTAACTTGGCAAACCCACCCAAATTAGAAATACTTGTGCCTGGATAAAATCTTTCCGTGTAGAATACTCGCTTTTGCGCATGTGTTAAGGGGTAATAAACTGTACTCATTCTCATCCTCCGCTCTTCTATGTTTTCTCCACCAACTGTGATACCCTGCACCCTCTATATCAAAAGAACCAAGTCTATTTCATTAAAATAGACGGAATAACAAAAAAGGAGCCCACCCCGAATAAAACGGAGGGACTCCCATTTTGATTCGGTAACCTGCCGACCATAGTAAAAAAGCAACTTTTACCTTAGGACATGGCTTTGCGTCTCTATGTTTCCATAGATTTGCCTTTTTCTTCTTTTCTTTTAGATATTTTCTATTTACGTCCACTTTATATGAAATTATTGTTTTTTTCACCGAAAAATGGGTGTAAAGATTCATGCGTTATGCCGAAGGGATCACATCATAATTTACGATATTTACCGAAAATAACTAATAATAGTTGCGTTCCACCGAAAATAAATGACCAATTACCGCAAAAATTTCATGTTTTTCCTTAAATTTTGCAAATATGACCGAAAATGTAGGAGAGAGGTCTCCTATCACGCCTCGCATTTTCTTAAACCTTAAGAACTACATTCCATAAAACTTTGAATATTTTTACCATAAAAAACAATACAAAAAGAGCTGTCATTTCAAATGACAGCTCCTTGTTTCTTCATTATATTTACATCACCTTAGACAGACCAATCGTTTTCTCAATAATGAGCAACGCAATGATAGAAATGATAATAAATATGACAGATATCGCATTGACACTCGGATCAAAAGTTTGCTCAATGTAATTAAACGTCCTCACGGGAATCGTAATGGTTTGAGGTGAAGAAACGAACAAACTAATCGAGATTTCACCAAATGATGTCACAGCAGAAAACACCCCACCTGCGATAATACCAGGCTTAATCAAGGGCAGTGTCACACGAAAGAAAGTACGTATGGGCCCTGCACCAAGATTCATGGAAGCTAGCTCAAGACGTGGATCAAGATTTGAAACACTGACACCCACGGTTCGTACAACATAAGGAAAACCAATGATGACATGCCCAATGACTAATGCCCACAAAGACCCTGTAAAACCCATAGCCGTAAACAAATACAGCATCGCAATCCCTAATACCACCTGAGGAATCATAAGAGGTGACAAAATAAAGGCTTGAACAGCTTCCTTTCCCTTAAAGGAAAGCCTTGCTAAAGCATAAGAAGCCATCGTTCCTAAAAGAACAGTAAGAGGCGTCACAATCAATAACAGAATTACGCTGATACGCAAAGATTCCATCCATTCTGGATTCGACACGACCTCATGAAACCAGCGAACGGAAAACGAAGTCGGCGGGAATTCAGGAAAGGCATTCGGACTAAAAGCAGAAAGAACAATGACAAGAACAGGTACGGTTAAAAAGAGATAAACGAGTGAGCCTGCGGTCCATATCAGAACCGAAAGCAAACGGTCACTTATTGATTTTTTACGCATGCATCCTCGCCTCCCAACGCTTCAATAGATAGCTTAATAGACTGACGACCGCTAGCACACAAATCAATAAAGTAAAGGACATCGCAGCGGCAAGAGGCAAATTATACACCTGCATGACCTGCTGATAAATGGACAGTGGCAAGAGCGGCTGCATCCGTCCGCCGACTAGCAGAGGGGTAATATAGCTTCCTGCTGCAAGTGAGAAGACAATAATTGCTCCGGTGATCATGCCTGGAATCGTAAGCGGCAAGGTCACATGAAAAAATGTCCGAATACGACCAGCACCAAGACTCATAGAAGCCGGTCTTAAGTGACGGTCCATATCCGTTAAGCTCGTTGCAATAGGCAGCACTGCAAAAGGCAGCATCACTTGAACATAAGCAATAATGACCGCATTCATATTCCACAGCATCGATAGCGGTTTCTCAATCAGATGTAAATCGATCAGCATGCCATTGATCAAGCCATTTTGCGAAAGAAGAACGATCCATGCAAATGTCCGAATGACGACACTCGTCAAAAGCGGCGATACAAGTAAGATATAGAAAAAAGCCCGCAATCTTGGGTGAGGTGCTTTCACTAGCACATAAGCTGCTGGATATGCCATCAATAAACAAATCACCGTTGTCTGTAAGGCCACCCACACAGTACTTCCAATTGCTTTCACATATGCATCTGTCGTAAATACATGTAAATATTGAGACAAACTATAGGATTGTAACGTATTCATCATCGAATCCACATCACGCAAACTGAGGACAAACATCATCACAAGCGGAGCAAGAAGGAATACAACTAGAAACAAACAAGCTGGCAGCAGCATAAACCAATGAAAGCGCTGATTCTTTTTTTTGATTCTCATCACGTATGCACCTTCGAATCTAAGAACACAATATCTTCAGGTTGCCAATGAATATGCACAGTTTCTCCAACTCGAGGCAGCTCGGGAAATGCTGCGTCTGATGCATGGACAATGATTTCACCTTGATTAAGCCCAACGACCAAACGTAAAGAGTGCCCAATATAACTGACATCTGCCAACACGCCTGTGACATGATTTGGCTGAACTTCCTCCCCGCCAGAAGATAACTTGATTCTCTCAGGACGCAGCATGAGTAAATGCTTCTCGCTCTTCTCTTTAAATGCGGCTTTTAGCTGAACTTGCTTCCCGTTTGATTGAATGAAATGTGGAACAGTGTATGTGGAAGTAACTTCATCATACTTCGCTTCAAATAGATTGACCTGTCCGATAAATTCAGCAACAAAACGATTATTTGGCTGACGATATACTTCTAAAGGTGTCCCAATCTGCTGAATTTTCCCCTCACCTAATATCCCAATTCGGTCAGAAAGACTTAGGGCTTCCTCCTGATCATGCGTCACAAGAATAGTCGTAATTCCGACATTCCGTTGAATATTTCGCAGCTCCGTCTGCATATTTTTTCTTAGCTTTGCATCTAGGTTACTGAGTGGTTCATCCAGAAGGAGAACAGCCGGCTGGATAGCAAGTGCACGTGCAATTGCGACCCGTTGCTGCTGACCACCACTTAATTGGTGCGGCATACGTTTGGCAAATGACTCTAATTGAACAAGAGCCAAACTCTCCATCACCTTTTGCTTGATTTCCGCCTTCTTTTTCTTTTGAACCTTCAACCCATATGCAACATTATCAAATACGGTGAGATGTGGGAAAAGTGCATAGCTTTGAAAGACCATCCCCGTTTTTCTTTGATAAGGAGGTAAAGTCGTCACATCCTGATCACCAATATAGACGACTCCTTTTGTCGGTTCTAAAAAACCACCAATGATATTGAGTAAAGTTGATTTTCCGCAGCCACTAGGGCCAAGAAGGGAGAAAAACTCTCCCTCTTTTACCGTAAGACTGACATCATCAAGAGCAATCTGCTCGCCAAAATGCTGGCTGATATGTTCTAAATTGATTCCACTCATGCGATCACCTATTTTCCTCCGCCTAATACTTCATTCCATCGATTTGTCCATTGACCGAGCTCCGAGGTCGCTGTTTCGTAATCTACCCAAGTCAGCTTGCTATAATAATTTTCGCCAACCTTCACTTTCCCCTTAATTTTGTCTCCGTATTTCACATCAGAATTCGACATGCCATAGTAAGATTTTTCTGAGAAGGCTTCTTGAGCTTCTTTCCCGCTAAGGTAGTTTAATAGCTTATAAGCCGCTTCCTCATGCTGACTTCCCTTTGTTAACGCCCAGCTCGCAACTGCTGCCACAGCGCCTTCTTTCGGATATGAGAATCCAATATCCATCCCTTCTTCTTCAAGTGCAAATGCTCGGCCATCCCAATATGGAACTGCCGTCACGTCACCACGTTCTAACAGCGTTTGAATAGACCCTGGGTTATCAGGAAAAGCAGCTACACGCCCTTTTAATTGTGCTAGGCTTTTAAATGCTTTATCAATATCCTTAGGATTTGATTCTGTCCCTCCTTGAGCATGGACAAGTGCAGAGAAAAATTGTAAGCCCGCTGAATAAGTTGGGGAAGAAATCGCCACTTTCCCTTTCAGCTGATCGCTCCATAAATCTGTCCAGCTGTTTGGCTCCTGTTTGACAAGATCTTTTCTATAAGCAATTCCAAGCTGTCCCATACTAAAGCCTGCTGCATATTGTTTTCCATCAACAGTGAGTTTCTTTTGAACAGAACGATAAAGCTTTTTCACATTCGGTGCTTGATCTTCATCAATAGGCGCAAGAACGTTTGCCGCAATACCTCTTTGAATCGTATCAGGCTGTAAAATAAGCAAATCATACGGTGGATTTTTACCATTAGATGCTTTTAATTTTGTAAACCATTCAGAATCTGCCCCAGAGACCGTTTGTACTTTAATGCCTGTATCCTTTTCAAACTTTTCGAGGATTGGCTTAATATTCTTTTCCCAATCCCCTCCGTAGACACCAACGACCACAGTCTGCTGCTGTTTACTTTGGTCCTGCCCATTTCCACCGCATGCAGACAGCAGTATCATGATGGATAGGACACCTGCAAATATGGTCATTAATCTTCTTTTCATAATTCGTTTCCCCCTTTTTGTTGATTCAACTGATGAAGTGCTTGAATAATATCCATCTTTGTTAACGGTTCTTGTCTATGACTAAAATGAGAATGAACCGCATGTTTATAGTGCGTACGCTCATTTGCTGGGTATGAACGAAGCTGCACAGCAAGCTCACTGCTGGCTTCGTCTGTCCACACTTTCTCATAAGCTGCTCTTTGTTTTCCAAAATCCCAAGCGACAGCATCAGCATCATTCATCTTTTCACGAAGCCTGCTCGTCTGTTCGTCATCAATTTTCCATTCATTATGATCTCGATAGACTTTGACGCCATATTGCTGAAGTGCTCTTTCTTCACTTAATAGCCCTGCTTCCACTTCATGAAGGACTTTTTCTTTCGTTCTAGCAAATGGATTCCCCCATCCTCCTCCACTTGGTGAAACCAATTGAACAATATCGCCTTTTTCAAGACGCATGACATCAATTTTCGGCTGGTTTTGTGTCTCCCCATTTGGTTTGGTCAATTTCACCTCACCAATTGCTCCTGCACGTCCGCCCATTAACCCCCAAGGTTGAAACTTCATTCGTTCCATTCCTCGTGCCGTCACCATCGATTCTGGCTTGATCATTTCAAATTCTAAACCAATCGCATGTCCCCCTCTATGTTCCCCTGCTCCACCTGTGTTTGGCAACAGTTCATATCGGTGTACATGAATATCAATATGCTGTTCCAAGCTCTCAATGGGTGTATTTTTTAAAAATCCTGACGAATGATCAATTCCATCTACTCCATCAGTCCCTTTTTGAGCACCGCCGCCTCCGCCTAACGGTTCGACCACAGACATTTTTCTGCCTCCTGTTTGATCATCAGGAACAGAGAGAACGACGATAGCGGATTGACCTGCACCTGCCGCCGGCACTGCTTCAGGCAACAGCTTACCAATAGCACCTAGCACGACATTATACAGTCTCATTGTAATGGAATGCCGAATACCGACAGAAGCCGGATATTCTGGATGGACAAGCGTTCCTTTAGGTGAAATCACGTCTATCGGATACGTAATCCCACCATTAATCGGAATAAAAGGATCTTTACTAATAATGTAATTGATCAACCCTTGATATAAAAAGGAGTGCTTTTGACCATTGGTGACAAGATTAAAAGCTGTCTTAACTTGCGGGTCACACTCAGAGAAGTCCAGTGTCAGCTGTTTCCCTTTGACCGTCAGCTTGATCTTTAATCGGATCGGCACGTCCGAAATCATATCATCATCCAAGTAATCAGCGAATTCACTCGTTCCATCAGGGATGGCTTCAATGACTTTTCCTGCGCGATCCTCTGCTTGCTTCAGCAGATCAATCATTCCTTGCTTCACTTCGTTTTTTCCGAATTTCTCGATCATTTCTTTTAGTCTGATTTCTGCTGTATTAACAGCGGCAATCATCGCATTAATATCGCCATCATTTAAATGACTCGCCCGGCTATTAGCTCTTAAAAAGGTACGAACAACCTGATTCTCTTTTCCACCTTCATAGATTTTCACTGGTGGAATTCTTAATCCTTCCTGATGAACATCTGTTGCAGTTGGAGAAATGCTTGAAGGGACAAGACCTCCCACATCACTTACATGAACAAAAGACCAGGCATAGCTGACAATTTCATCTTCTATAAAAATGGGTTTGATGATATGGACATCTGGCAAATGAGTCGCTAAACCGTTTGTCGTATAAGGATCATTTGTGATGATAATGTCACCCGGCTGCATCGGTCCGCTTTCTTCAATCGCTTTTTTGAGACTCAGCCCTAAAAAGATCGTGACACCGACTGTTTTTGGGTAAACAAAGAAATCTCCAGAAGGCGTGGCTAATGCTGTAGCAAAATCCGCCGATTCTTTTACGAATGTTGTAAAGGATGTCCGCTCAATGACATGTCCCATGCCTGATGCAATTGCATTAAAATAACTCCTCATCATCTCAAGCTTTGCTGGATCAGTTCCCATGTAAAGCCGCCTCCCTTGAAATCACCAAGTTTCCTGAATGGTCTATGCTGCCTGCCCAGTTTGGCAAAATCAATGTTGTCGTATCATCTTGCTCAATGATGGCAGGTCCTTTCACAACAGCGCCTAATGACAAAGTACTCCGATTGTAAACAGATGCTTCGTACTCTTTTTCTTCTATAAAGATTCGTCTGTATGATTGTGGTATTAAAGGCTGTCCGCTGCTTTCATCAACAGAAGAGAAAGGCAGTGGAGGCGTTTCACCTATAACCCGAACTCGCAAATGAGTAAATTCAATGTTCGCCTGATCATCTCTATGGCCATATTGACGCTCATGTAGGCTGTGGAAAGCTTCAATCAGATGATAGACGTCTTGTTCCTGCTTTAGCCAATCCACCGATAATGGCAATTCAATCTCAAATGCCTGTCCTTGATAGCGGGCATCTGCTAATAACAAAATGGACGTTTGTTTGATATGTTGAATGTTTTGCTGGCTGAACCAACCCGTTGCTTTGCGAGAAAGCATTTCATAATCTTGTTTTAATTCGTCAAGCGTATAGTCTTGTAAGCAGATTTTCTTAGACAACACAGCATCATGGATAAAATCGGCTGTAAGTGCACCTAGCGCACATAATGTCCCTGGACTTGGAGGGACGACCACATTTTTCGCATGAATTTCTCTCGCAAGGAAATTCGCGACAACAGGCCCTGCCCCGCCAAATGCTAGCAAACTAAAATCTCTAGGATCAAACCCTTGCTGCTCCATGACATTGCTTAGTTCTGTGTACATATTGGCAACAGCCACTTGAATCAACTGGTCAGCCGCCTGTTCGACCGTTTTATGAAGTTGATCAGCAATTGGCTGAAAGGCTATTTCCGCTGCAGACCGCTTCAATTGTAAATGTCCTCCGGCAAACCGATCTTGATTGAGGTAACCGCATATGAGAAATGCATCGGTTAAAGCAGCTTTTTTTCCCTTTCCATACGAAGCCGGTCCAGGCTGCGAGCCAACTGATTCCGGTCCTGCTTTAAGAAGCCCGCCTTGATCAAGCCATGCGACAGAACCTCCGCCAGCCCCTATCGAATACATTGCAACAGATGGAAGAATGATCGGAAATCCTGAAAGCTGATTCGATTGAGCCATTGTAGGCTGCCCATTTTGAATGATCGAGATATCTGCACTTGTGCCACCAACATCAAACGTAATTAAATTGGGTTCATTTGCAGATGTTGCAATTCTTGCCGCACCAATTACACCAGCTGCCGGGCCAGAAAAAAGTGTTTTAACGGGTGAAGTGGCTGCACTTTCTGCATCCATTAAACCACCATTTGATTGGGTAATGTATGGAGAAATTGGTACACCTTCTTCTTTCAAACGGTTTTTCAACGTTTGTAAATATTGTTTCACCTTTGGTTGAATGTACAAATTGACAACAGACATCACTGTCCGCTCATATTCCCTCATTTGGGGCCATAACTCAGAAGACGTCAGGACTTCTAACTGTGGGTAATGATGATGAATATAGGCTTTTGCCTGTAATTCATGAACTGGATTCTGATAGCTATGTAAAAAAGAAATGACAATGCCTGCTAGTTTTTTAGAGATGACCTGCTGGACAGCATCATCTAATTGCTGCAGTTGGAGAGGTTTTTTGATCGAACCATCGTGTATGAGCCTTTCAGAGATTGGATATACATGTTTTCGTGGTATCAATGGTTCTGGCAATTGAGAATTGAAGTCATAAGGAATGGGTAGACGTAAACGCTGTAATGACAAAATGTCTTGAAAACCTTCCGTTACAAAAAGGGCTAAATCTGCTCCCTTTCTCTGCAATAATGTATTAAGACCGATTGTCATCCCGTGTACGAGATATTGTATTTTGGATAAATCGACACCTCTTTCTTTTAGAAGTTTCAGCCCATTGATAATTCCTTGAGCTGGGTCATCTGTCACTGTAGGTGTCTTGAGTTCAGTCAGCTCCCCTGTCGCTTCATTCATCAGCGATAAATCAGTAAATGTTCCACCTATGTCTATTCCGAGCCGATAAGAGACATCCGCCATTTGTACTTCCCTCCTGCAATGTAATTGGAATCATATTTTGATAAATTACGACATTTTTTGATATTTGACTCCATATTATTAAAGCATATCGGTCTAGTCAATTTTATTTTTTTGAAATTTCTGTGTGTTAAAATCTTGAAATTAGCCTAAAAACCAATCATAAAGCCATTTTGCATCAGCATATATGTTTTTTGAGCAGCAAAATTAAATTTTTATGAGTTTGTACAACGAGGAAAAGAGCATAAACAGGTAAAAAACGTTTTTCGAACTTTAAAAGACGTTTTTTCAAAACGAGGAGAAATTGGTAAGTAATTCTGCTATACTTCTGTTTACAAAATACGCTAAAGAGAAAGAGAGCTAGCATCTATGAAACTTCTTAAAACCATTCTCTTGCTTTTATTGATTGTCATTGGTATAGCGACAGGCTATGTCCAACTAGGGCAACATAAACAAGAGACGACAAACTCTTCTTATGACAAAACCATTCACTTTCCATCAGATCGATATCCAGAAACCGCGAAGCACATAGAAGAAGCTATTGACGAAGGTCATTCTTCCATTTGCACCATTGATCGAAAAAATAGTGATGAGCAAAGAGACAAATCACTTCATGGCATTCCAACAAAGCGTGGTTATGATCGTGATGAATGGCCAATGGCAATGTGTAAAGAAGGTGGAGCAGGGGCTTCTGTCAAATATGTACGTCCTTCGGATAATAGGGGGGCAGGCTCTTGGGTAAGTCATCAATTATCAGATGATCCTGATGGCACAAGAATCCAATTTATTATCGAGTAGCACTAACTTTCCTTTTTTCATAACAAAAATTTCTGTGTAAGTGCATTCACGTATATCAAACATTTTTTTCATGCCGATAATCTTTAAGGAGGGATACCCTACCTTATACCTAAAGGAGTAAAAAGCATGAAGAAAAAAGGAAAACTGAGGCTTGGCGCCAAAATAATGCTGATCTTTTTAAGTGTCCTCATCGTATTTTCAGCAGTGGTTGGTTATGTAGTGAACCGCGAAATGACAGAGAACATTAAGCAAATGGCCACCGAAAAAGCAAAAGGCGATCTAAAGCTAGGATACGCTTACCTAACTGAAAAGGTTGCTGGCTCGTGGCAGATAAAAGATGGCAAGCTTTACAAAGGAAATACTCAAATCAATAACCATGACACATTGGTTGATCAATTAGCCGAATATACTGGTGATACAATCACGATTTTCCAAGGAAATACCCGTGTTGCCACAAATGTCATGTTAAACGGGAAACGAGCTGTAGGAACCGAAGTCTCACCTGAAGTAAAGGCCGCTGTTTTGGATAAAGACGAGAATTATTACGGAACAGCCAATGTTGCCGGGAAAGACTACCAAACGGCTTATATGCCCATCAAAAATGATACAGGGGAAACGATTGGTATTTTCTATACCGGTGCAAATCAAAGCATGATTTCACAAATGCTTCAGTCTTTCTTTATTCAATTTGTCACGGTTCTACTGTTAAGTTTAATTGTTTCTGTTATCATTATTTCTATTTTCACAAAGCGGATTCAGACACGTCTCAAACATATGGCATCTGCTATTAAGAGTGCAGGCGAAGGAAATTTAACCATCAACGTGACAGATCACACAGGCGATGAACTTTCTGAGCTGGCAGGTCACTTTAATAAGATGCGTGAGAAATTAAATCAAACCATTTTAAATGTGATCAAAACATCTGAATTAGTAGCCACCTCTTCTGAGGAGCTGTCAGCTAGCGCAGAAGAAACGAGTGCAGCATCAGAAAAAATTACCCATACCATTCAAGAAGTCGCTCAATCGTCTGAACAGCAATCAGCCCAAATGACAGCTAGTGAGCACACGATGAGACAAGTATCTAACGAGCTAGTAAACATCACTGAAAATGCGGGACAAATGGCAACAAGAAGCCAATCCGCACAAGAAATGGCCCAAAAAGGTGTACAAAATATCGGTGAAGTCAATTCACAAATGACATCTATTGCAAAATCAATTGAAGAGAACGGTACAGCAATTCAAGCGCTAGAAACACGTTCAGCCGAGATTGATCAAATTTCCAAAGTGATTACAGATATCGCTAACCAAACTAATCTACTTGCTCTTAATGCGGCCATTGAGGCAGCACGCGCAGGTGAACATGGAAAAGGTTTTGCCGTTGTGGCAGACGAAGTGAGGAAACTCGCAGAAGAATCGCAAACATCATCCAACATGATTTCACATCTCATTTCCGAAATACAAAAAGAGATGAATCATTCGACGAGTGCCATTAAACGAGTACGAGAGGAAGCGGCTCAAGGGGCTGTTCTTATTTCTCATACAGAGGATTCATTTATTGACATTCAGCAGTCAATGAAGGAAATGGCAGATGGCATTCAACATTTATCAGATGCATCCCAAAAAATCGCAGCTTATACAAATGATGCGAAGCAGACCTTTGCCTCTATCACAGAAGGCGTTAAACTGACGAGTGAACATTCACAACAAGTAGCAGGTTTAACAGAAGAACAATTTGCAGCAATGGAAGAAGTAACAGCTTCATCAGAGGCTCTTGCCCATTTAGCAGGAGACCTAAAAGAAATGGTTTCGCAATTTCACATCTAGATCCCTCAAACAGTAGCGCAAGACGGCGACAATCGTCTTGCTGCCTAACATTCTCTTCAATTATCATACTTTCAAACATTCACTTTTCAACATGATCGCCAGCTGGACAAATTTTATGAATAAAGGAGTTAATCTATATGAATGATTTAAATCAAATGTATCCCCTATCTATCTCCTATCACCAAATCACCGTATACACTGGAAGCACGACGCCACCTGTGATTGATTGGACAGATGACGATATTCTTCAAGGATTCGCAACTGGGGATCGAGGTATTTCTTTTGAAGGCATCAATAACGGAAAGGCTTCTATTATCGTGACATTAAACAGCCATGAGCCTCCATCATCCGTTGATAGAGTCATCACAGTGCCATTTACTCATTCAAGTGATCATGTTTATCTAACAAGCGTCATGGCACAGGTACTGTCTTTCTCCATTCCAAAAGGAGACTATCAGCTCACCTGCTATATATCTGAGCACCCTGATCAAGATCTCTATTATTTTGATTTTCAGACTGCTTAGATCACGCCTGGTCGTACTGCTCAAGCCATTTTTCTGCAAAATCGACTGATTCTCTCATCGGCAATAAATACGAATTGGCTAGCCCGATTTGACTGTGGCTATAACTACATTCTGATTGTAAAAAGTCACGACCAATCTGTTCAAATAGTTCTTCTCTTGTGATGATATCTTGATACTCTTTCCACACCCTCCAACCATTCTCTAAAATGGGGGCCCCTCGTGTCATGAGGTCTTGCTGTGGGATTCGATATTCAGCTAAGTGAAAAGCTGTCACACTTTCGAATGACGTGCCAATTAGCAGCACTTTTGCATCAAGATCGTACATACGTCCAAGAGGTGAATTTTCTCCTAAACCATAAGGAAGCGCATGGTGGTTCAACACTTCATGTTTCCTTTTCCCCCAGGCGGTGAATGAGAAATGAGGATGATTGCTTCTTTCTACGCCTGGGTATTTCCAAAAGGTCTCCGCTACCTTTCCCATTGCTGTTGGAGCTGTGTAAGCTGGATCAAATGCAGGCATCGTGTCTTTGATCGGTTTCCACCAAGAATAAGGAACAGGCGGATTGATCCAATCAGCAGGATCAGACAGCTCTAATGTTTGTGCCGGCATAATCAGTGTTCCTTCATCTGTTAAAATATCCATCATAGCTTGTATAACGGCTATAGCTCCTCCATTCACCCAGCCAATAGATGACAAGGATGAGTGGACACATAAGATCATGCCCTTCCGTACACCAAGTTGAACCAAATCCGCTTTGATTCTTTCCTTTGTGATTGGTTCAGCCTGATGTTCAATTAATCTTTTCATCGGTTATTTCCTCCTGCGCCTCATCTATTCTTGATGAGTGAGACGTTTCACAGCGATAGACAATTTATAATTTGCATGCTTTGTTAGCTCCGTTAAAAATTGATCAAGCTCATCATGACTGGAGAAATGTCCTTCAGCCATATAACAGCCCTCTCCACTTATTTTAAACAGGTTTTTGATTTCTTCCTTTTGATGGAGAAACGATAAAAGCGGTTCATGATCATAACTTCGGGTAAAGAGCTGCAAAAATGTTTGGATGTTCTGCTGTGTCCGCCAGTTAATTGAAATGGTATAGGCTTCAATAATCCCCTCTTCTTCAAGCTTTAAAACTCTATTTTTAGCAGCTTGACCGGTTAAATGGACTTTTTCACCAAGTGCTTTCATCGTCAATCGGCTATTCTTTGAGAGTTCTTTTAATATATCCATATCTGTTTTGTCTAGCATTGGCTCACCTCTTTCAAAAATCAAGTCGATCCGCTGAAAGACTTGCATGATCCTCTGTCACATGAGGCTCTTTTAATATACTGTAAACTTAATGAGAAAAAAAGGAGGCCTTCTAATGAAAATAACACTCATTCGTAATGCTACTTTATACCTTCAATATGGTCCGTCAACATTTTTAATCGATCCCTTTTTAGCAGCAAAAGGAACCTATCCACCGTTCCCGCATACTGCCAATCAACATGTAAACAATCCAATTGTTGAGCTGCCTGCAAACATTGATTTGGACAAGATATTACAGCCGGATGCTGTCCTGCTCACTCATTTACATGTAGATCACTTTGACGACGAGGCAAAAAAGAGATTAGCTCAAACTTTGCCGATCTATACTCAATCAGAGAAAGATCGCATGGAAGTAAAAGAAGCTGGATTTCAGCATGTCACATGCATTGAAGATGAAATGGATGTTTGCGGTGTTCATATCAAACGAACTGGCGGGCAGCACGGGACAGGAGAAACCGCTAAACGGATGGGACAAGTGAGCGGTTTTGTTTTCTCTCATCCTGATGAGCCTACTCTTTATATTGCAGGAGATACCATTTGGTGTGATGAGCCGAAAGAGGTTGTGAATACATGCCAGCCAGATATTATTGTGGTCAATAGTGGGGCTGCCCAATTTTTAGAGGGAGACCCCATTACGATGACAAAGGAAGAGATTGTAGACATTCACCATTCTCAACCACAAGCTCAAATCATCGCCTGTCACCTTGAAGCCGTGAATCATTGTTTATTAACAAGAGCAGCATTAACATCTTACATTCAAGAGAATCATGCAGATCAGGCCATTTTTGTCCCTCAAGATGGTGAGACGCTGACTTTTTAACACATAAACAATAAAAACCGGCCCCTTGCTGCCGGTTTTCTTAAACTTATGGTCGATGGTGCTGTGGTTTTTTTAGTAATGGAACAAACCCGTTATTTTTTAAGTGATTGTAATGTTCATCCATTCGTTTTGTGATGTGCGTGCCTTGTTCCTTCGTTAACACACCATACTGAACGTATTTTTCGATCACTTCTTTTCGTTTAGACAAAATTTGCTGTTCAAGTACTTCAATTTGTTTTTGTTGCTCTGTCGTTAATTTTACTTGATGCGTGACGGGGCGCTTTTCCATTTGGGGTGTTTCTCCATGAGCCGTATTCACCTGAAAACCAAATAATAGCACCATCGTTAGTATGATCAAACCACTTGTTTTTTTCATCTCTGTCGTTCCCTCCTTTATTCGATTTTAATTTGCGCACTCTTTCCTTTTTTATACATTATTCACCCCATCAAATTGCACATAATATTCTTACTTTTTCGCTTTTCATCTGAAAACGTTGTCCTAACTGAAAAAGCGTGCTATGTTTTGTTTTGTATAAAAAATAGAGGAGGATTCTTAAATGAGTCGTTTTTATCATAGAAAACCTATATGGGTGCTGCTTGTTGTGTCTGCTCTCATGCTTGTCATGTCTGCTTGCAATCAATCAGGCTCATCTCAGTCTGGAGAATCAAAGTGGGATCAGATTCAAAAGAAAGGGAAAATCGTTGTCGCTACTTCAGGCACCTTGTATCCTACGTCTTACCATGATACATCGAACGGCAAGGATCAATTGACTGGCTATGAAGTGGAAGTCGTCAAAGAAGCATTTAAGCGCCTTGACGTAAAAGTAGAATTTAAAGAAATGGGTTATGACGGTATGCTCAGTGCCATTAATTCAGGTCAGGTGGATGCCGCTGCAAACGATATCGACATCACAGATGACAGGAAAGATAAGTTCGCCTTTTCAACACCTTATAAATACTCATATGGAACCGCTATCGTCAGAAAAGATGATCTGTCAGGTATTAAAACGCTAAAGGATTTAAAAGGAAAGAAAGCAGCAGGTGCTGCAACGACCATTTATATGGATGTTGCCCGTAAGTATGGTGCAAAAGAAGTCATCTATGATAATGCCACAAACGAGCAATATTTAAAGGATGTTGCAAACGGCCGTACAGATGTCATTTTAAATGACTACTACTTGCAAACACTGGCGCTTGCTGCATTCCCTAAGCTAAATATTACGATCCATCCAGACTTAAAATACATGCCGAATGAACAAGGGTTTGTGATGAAAAAAGACAATACAGAGCTTCAAAAAGAATTAAATCGTGTATTAAAAGAGATGAAAAAAGACGGAACCATGAAAAAGATTTCGGAGAAATTCTTTAATCATGCTGACGTCTCAAAGAAAATTGATGTTGATGTCGAAGATGTCGACATTTCTAAATAAGGAGCCGCAGCCGTGGGAGATATTCATTTAGAATATATCTTTAATCCTGCACTGGCAAAAGCGTCATTTCCGTTTGTGATGAAAGGCATCTGGCTGACGCTGCTCATTTCTTTTGTGAGCATGTTTTTTGGTACGATTCTTGGCTTTTTTATTGCCCTTGCTAGAATGGCAAATACATGGTTCCTTCGGCTGCCTGCACGGCTGTATATTTCATTCATGCGAGGGGTTCCCATTCTGGTCATTTTGTTTATCCTTTATTTCGGATTCCCTTACATCGGCATTGAATTTACAGCTGTCACTGCTGCTATTATTGGATTCAGCTTCAATAGTGCTGCATACATTGCCGAAATTAACCGGGCGGCCCTCTCCTCTGTTCCAAGTGGTCAAGTGGAAGCCGCCAAATCACTTGGTCTCAGCTATTGGCAAACGATGCGCGGAGTCATTTTGCCTCAATCCGTGCGCATTGCACTACCGCCCCTGACCAACGTCATGCTTGATTTAATCAAAGCTTCCTCACTAGCGGCAATGATTACTGTGCCCGAACTCTTCCAGCAAGCAAAAATTGTGGGCGGAAGAGAATTCGATTATATGACCATGTATATATTGGTTGCCTTGATTTACTGGGGCATATGCAGTGTGGTCTCATTGCTCCAAGACTTTTTGGAAAAACGCTATGCAAAATATCTATAACAACAAAAAACAGATCCATGGGATCTGCTCAGATTGTTAACAAAGGGCTAAAATGAACTTGATTTTAGCCCTTTGTTTTCTTTTCAGCGTGATAGAAAACCTTTGCAGTCTAGGAAGGACGAGTACTGGCACGGAGCGAATTTGACATTCGTGAGCACCAGCACGCAGGACTGACAAAGAATGCGAGGGTTTGTCTATGCGCTGAGATCCATGGGATCTGCTTTTTAATGTATCAGCCATAACCACACATACAACCCCAATAACGTGATGATCAGAGTCGGTATGGTTAGAATGATTCCAGCTTTCATGTATGCCCCCCAAGAAATATGCACACCTTTTTTCTTCAAGACATGAAGCCACAGCAATGTCGCCAATGAACCGATTGGGGTCATTTTCGGGCCAAGGTTTGAGCCGATGACGTTGGCATAAATCAGTGCATCTCTCATCACACCTGCTGTATCTGTGTGACCGATGGCAATCGCATCAATTAAAACGGTTGGGAGATTGTTCATGACAGAAGATAGCACTGCTGCCAGGACCCCCATAAACATCGTTCCCGCAAGTAAACCGTGTGACGCCCCCTGTTCAATCCACGCCGCTAAAATTTCTGTCAGGCCGACATTTTTCAGCCCATACACCACGACATACATGCCGATAGAGAAAAACACAATCGACCAAGGTGCTTCTTTGACGACTCGTTTTGTCGCCACTTGTGGACTCCGTTTCGCCAGCCATAAGAAAGCAATGGCAATGCCGCCTACAATGATTGACACCGGAATGCCTGCCAATTCCCCAGCAAAATATCCAACAAGCAAGCATCCTAACACATACCAAGATAACCGGAACATGCGCAGATCACGAATGGCCGAAGCTGGTTCCTTCGCCTGCGAAACATCGTACGTTTTCGGGATGAGTTTCCGATAAAACACATACAGCACAAGCATACTAGCGCCAAGCGATACAAGGTTTGGGACGAACATGTTTGCTGTATATTCAAGAAAGCCAATATGAAAATAATCGGCTGATACGATATTGACCAAGTTACTAATGACAAATGGCAGAGACGTCGTATCTGCAATAAAGCCGCTTGCCATGACAAATGGCAGGATCATACGCTCATCCAGCTTCAGCGCTCTGACCACAGATAAAACGATCGGGGTTAAGATAAGTGCCGCTCCATCATTGGCAAAAAAAGCTGCTACCACAGCGCCGAGCAATGTTAAATAAATAAACATGCGGACCCCGTTCCCTCTTGCGGCTTTTGCCATATGAAGTGCCGCCCATTCAAAAAAACCAATTTCATCTAAAATCAATGAAATGATGATAATTCCAATAAATGCAAAGGTGGCGTTCCAGACAATTTGGGTAACTTCCCATACATCGCCCAAATGAACGACCCCAAAAGCAAGAGCAAGAATCGCTCCCCCGCACGCTGACCATCCAATGGTTAAACGTCCTGGCTGCCAAATGACAAGGACGAGGGTCATGATGAAAATCAAAATGGCCAAGGTGACTGATCCCAAAGGTGGCCCTCCTTTCACTTTCCTCATAAAATCTTTATCTATCATACAACGAAATAAGGCAATTGTATGCCATTTTATGATCTCGCATAAAAATCCGCAGGTCATCCTTTGCACCTGCGGAGTCCACGCCTATTGATCTTTTTTCATCAGCATCAATTCAATAAATAACTCACATCGCTGGCTAAAATGACTTAAATCAATAGACGTCATTTCAAAAATTTGTTTCATTCGATAGTTTAGTGTATTTTGATGAATAAACAACTGCTCTGCAGCTGGTTTTAGCTTGCAATTATTCAATAAGTAGACCTCTAAGGTTTTTAAAAATGATGTTTGGCTGTCACGGTCTTTTTCCTTTAGGCGCAACAAATCTGGATTAAAGTCGTTTTTCTTTTTTTGGTGACTGTAAATCGAGTCTAAGAACCGGAAGACCCCCAAATGCTCGTAATCGTATGGAATCAATTCCTGTCCGCCGACAATCTTCACTGCTTTCACGACTTCTATCGCTTCAAATCGACTTGTGCTCATTTTCATGACATCTCGATATTCTCTTCCCATCCCAATATATAAAGGAGATGGGTGTGTATGCGTTTTCGATTGAAGATGGGCGACGACATCCGCAGCGGTCGCTTTTGGTGAGTGGCGATCTGACAAACTGCCTAATATCACGACGATGTCTGCTTGCACAGAGTAGACGTGATTGACCTTGTCTTCTAGCTGTAAATAGGTTCTAATCACATCCTTCACATCTTCTGCCGTCTCACTTTTGTTATCGGCGGCATGAACAACCATCACAGTAAAGACAGCTGGCAGTGGAATGCTTAAATTCTCAGCTTCCCATTTCAGCTCTTCTTCTGTATAAAAATGATCATCCATGACCTTTTTGAAGAACTCTTCAATCTTGCCTTCCTTTTTCTCCAACTGTTTCTTATTTTTATAAATAACTTTTCCAACCTGAAACGATGCCTCGTGTAAAAATTGCAGCTCCTCTTGAGAGAGAGAATCCTCAATGTCCTGCACCCAAATAAAGCCGACAACCTCTTGTTTGTGCTTGGCGCTCACAGCCACCCGACGATTAAACCCGAGCTCCTCATGACCATTCACATAAAAAGGATTTGAATCTGTATATAGCTGCTCAATGACCCCTGTTTTTTTTAACCAATCCACCACAGCTCCCGGACATTCCTTTGAGAAAATGGTTTGCTGATTGACTGGGTCGAACTGCTGGATGCTGTAAGAATTATAAGCAAGCAGCTGACATTCAGTACTTTCTAAAATGACTGGTTTTTTTAAATAACCACTAATAAATGCAATTAATTTATCGACATCAAAAAATGTATGAAGCTTTTCTAATATCTCTTCCATCCCGATTGCTCCCTGAATAAGTGATACATTTATCATACTTCTTTCCAGTCAGATTTGTATAGAAACAAGTCGTAGACAGGTAAAAAAAGCATGAACTCGCCTGCACGAGTTCATGCTTTTCCATATTAAAACATTTCGCTGATCGTTTTGGCCTGCATGTGCAGAGCAAGGTAATCTGGACCGCCTGCTTTTGAATCAGTTCCTGACATTTTAAAGCCGCCAAATGGGTGGTAACCCACAATCGCTCCCGTACAGTTACGGTTAAAGTAAAGGTTCCCGACATGGAACTCCTGCTTCGCACGGTTGATGTGATCACGATTATTTGTAATGACCGCACCGGTTAGCCCATATTCTGTGTTGTTGGCTACTTCAAGCGCCTCATCAAAGCTTGAGACTTTTGAGAAAGCTAGGACAGGTCCAAAGATTTCTTCTTGCATTAAACGAGATGTTGGCTCTAGATCTGCAAACACGGTTGGATGAATGAAGTACCCTTCTGAATCATCACTTGTTCCGCCAGTGACTAGACGGCCTTCTTGCTTGCCAATTTCGATATATTCCGTGATCTTGTCAAAGGAAGCTTGATCAATGACAGGTCCCATGTACACATCAGCTGATAACGGATTCGCTGTTGTTTTCGTTTCTGTGATTTCCTTCACTCGCTCAACGACTTGGTCATACAGCTTCTCGTGGACGACAGCACGAGATCCAGCCGAACATTTCTGACCTGAAAAACCGAAGGCTGATGTGAAAATGGCGTTAGCCGCTAATTCAACATCTGCATCCTCATCTACAACGACTGTATCCTTACCGCCCATTTCAGCAATGACACGCTTTAAATGCTGTTGTCCTGGCTGTACTTTTGCCGCACGTTCAAAAATACGTGTGCCCACTTCTCTTGATCCAGTGAATGTAATAAGGCTTGTTTTCGGATGATCTACTAAGTAATCTCCTACTTCTGCTCCGCTACCTGGCACGAAGTTGACAACACCTTTCGGAAGACCTGCTTGCTCCAGTTCTTCTACAAAGCGGGCTGCAATGACAGGCGTCGCACTTGCTGGTTTTAAAACAACTGTATTCCCTGTGACGATTGGTGCAACGGTTGTTCCTGCCATGATCGCAAACAAGAAGTTCCATGGTGGAATGACAAGCGTCACGCCAGTTGGTGTGTACACATATTGATTGCGTTCCCCTTCGCGGCTGTTCACCGGTTTGCCTTTCGCAAGCTCTAGCATTTGACGGGCATAATACTCTAGGAAGTCAATGGCTTCTGCTGTATCTGCATCCGCTTCATTCCAAGGCTTCCCTGCTTCTTTTACGAGAAGGGCTGAATACTCATGCTTTTTACGGCGAATGCTTGCCGCAGCGCGGAATAAAACGCCGGCTCTTTCTTCTGGAGACGTGTAGCGCCATGTTTCAAACGCTTTTGCCGCAGCTTGAATCGCTTGCTCTGCCTCTTCTTTCCCAGCTTTTGATACTGTACCCACGACTTCTTCCTTCTTCGCTGGATTGATCGAGACAATCTTGTCTGTTGTTTCGATTCTTTCTCCATTAATCACAAGCGGATAGGTTTGCCCAAGTGATTCTGTTACTTTGGCTAATGCTTGTTCAAACGCTTGGCGATTTTCTTCCTGGCTAAAATCCGTGAATGGTTCATGCTTGTAAGGTGTTGTCATCTTTGTCACGCTCCCGTTTCAAATTATTTTCTCGTCATCCCTTTTAAAGCAAATGCAATGTTTGCCGGTCGTTCTGCAAGACGTCTCATGTAGTAGCCATACCACTCTCGTCCATACGGGGTGTAGACCCTCATTTGATAGCCTTCCTTCACGAGTGCTTGCTGCGTTTCTGATCTCATGCCATACAGCATTTGAAATTCGAACTGATCTGTCTGTATATTGTGTTTTTTCACAATATGTTTCGTAAATTCGATCATTTGATCGTCATGTGTCGCAATGGCTGTATAATTCCCTGAGAGTAACTGCTTTTCGATCAGCTTCTTGTAATTCTGATCGACGTCTTTTTTGCTTGGATACGCCACTTCGGCGGATTCCTTATAGGCACCCTTTACAAGTCTTAAAAATGGCTGCAACTCATTTAGGTCATCAAGATCTTGTTCTGTTCTGTACAAATACGCCTGCAAAACCGTACTGACATACTCATATTGAGATTTCATTTCTTTAAAAATGTCCAGCGTTTTTTGACAGCGCTGTTCATCCTCCATATCAATTGTCACCATAATACGGTGTTTCTCTGCCGTATCTAAAATGCTTTTCATATTGCGATACACAAGGTCATCGTCAATATCTAAGCCAAGCGATGTCATTTTAAGTGA
Organism: Bacillus sp. FS02; assembly: GCF_024398395.1. NCBI lineage: Bacteria > Bacillati > Bacillota > Bacilli > Caryophanales > Bacillaceae > Bacillus > Bacillus sp. FS02. The sequence continues at coordinate 1,537,061 of NZ_CP074101.1, forward strand.
GACGTGGGAATTGAGTCCCGCCTCTGCAATTCGCTGAATGGTTTGAATACACTCATTCGTCCGCTCATTTGCAATCTCTGCCTTTGTGACAAACTCACCGAGGTGATCAACCGTTACGGCCATACCTTGATCGTTTAATCGTTTGATGACAGGGATAGCGCTCTCAAAATCCTTCCCACCGATGATTTTCTTTGATGCAACAGCACTTCCCCAATTACGAGCAATATGGTTCAAGAGACTGCTCTTTGACAAAAACAAGAAGAAATTTCTTGTGACCGACTCCATAAAGGGCACCTCCCACTCTTTGTAAGCTATGTCTTTATTGTAAGGCTCATGAGCTGTCCGCTACAATATTTGAAGATGACAAAAATTCTGACTTTTTTTGTGGTTTTATCACAATAAGAGATAAAAAAAGAGTCTGCCGCTATCCGGCTGACTCTCCCCTCCTACGCCCACACCTCATCAAGGGTAGACTGCAAAAGCTTATTTAATTCTTCAGTGAGATTGTCCTTCGGCTGATTGTAGCTTTTCACCAATTCATCAAAACGAGCCAGCTCTTTGTCGATAAATGGATGGACATGTACAAGGCGGTCCTCTAAATCCATTTCTTCTCCGTCCATTTTACGTTTGAGCAGTTCGTGAATTTCTGCTAACAGCGGGCCTTCCTCCACTAGCTCCTTGAGTAATTCATGAAAGTCCATGGGTGGAACCGTCCGGTAACGTTCAATCCACTGGCAGGCAAGCAGCGGACGAAGCACATAGAAATACTTCTTGATTCGCACCTGCTCTCCTCGTAAATGCCGGCTCTCATTCCGTTTCGCCATATTGAGGTAATGATACATCAATGCTGCGGGATAAAACGCTCGATCCTTTAATTCTCTCAGCTGCTTGGCTAGAGAGAAGGATTCAGCATAAATGATATCAGAAGACAGCCATTCCATAATGGACGGATTCGATTTATTGAATAAACGCAGCGCCTTTCGCAGCTCCCAGCCGCTGATATCAAGCATGTCATCAATCGGCCGTTCAATGACATCACGATGCTCTTCCATCGCCCAATACCATTCTTTCCGGGGAACGTATAAAAAGCGAACATCATAATCACTGTCAGTTGAAGGAAATCCCCATGCCCTGCTGCCCGATTCAACGGCGAGACAAATCTTGATGTCATACGTTTCTTCGATGATTTTCAGCTCTTCCTTAATTCTTTCTCTCAAGTGTCCATCAACTCTTTCTATAGAATTCTGCATGACTTCTTCACCTTTTGGGAAAATACGAATAAGACATATATGAAAAAGGAGTTGGATCTGATGTCTATATCTCGCATTATGAAATGGATCACTGGGATTTTTGAAGCTTGCCTTGCTATCCCTGTGATCGGAGGTCTATTCGTTATCAGCAATGGCTATTCACCGCTCATGGTCATGCTTATTCTGCATATTATCACACTCGTCTTATCGAAGCGAGACCAGGGACCAATGATCGGAAGTATCATTGGAATTGTCACATCCTGCCTGGCATGGATTCCGATTCTCGGATTCATCCTTCACATCATCACAGCCCTTGCCCTGATCGTTACAGCATTAGTACCTGATGAAAAAACAAGACAGAACACCAGTTATTAAGCTGATCGCTCCAATAGCTGAAAAAGACAAAGAGCTAAAATGAATGTCATTTTAGCTCTTTGTCATGCTCTTATGTTGATAGAAGCAAATGCTTTTGTAAAAAGGACAGCTTCTCTGTTTGAAAAGCAGGAATAAACTCGTGCCCAAAATATCGGTACACTTTCAGCTCTTTATCTGTTTCTAAATGATTGTATGCCGCAAACACGGTGGATGGCGGTGTCACTTGATCAATCAGACCGATCGCCATCAATGTTGGCTGTTTCACCCAGCCGGCTAAATTGATTAAATCAAAATAGCTTAATGTCTCAAATGCCTTTTCCTCCACTTTCGGATCACTGTTTCTTCGAAAGTATGAATTGATTTCTAAATAAGGCTGCTCCAAGGCTACATCAACCGCACGCTCAAAATTTGATAAGTAAGGATAGTCTGCCACAACGACTTTTGGAATATCTGAAAGGGCTGCGGCCGCAATCGCTAACGCACCCCCCTGACTTCCACCGATCACGCCGATACGGTGTTCATCTACTTCGGGGAAAGACTGAATGACTTCGAGTGCACGAACAGCATCTAGATAAACACCTCGATAATAGTACGTATCCTTCGACAAAATGCCTTTTGTCATCCACCCTAATGCATGCCCGCCTGGCGTCACTGATGTGTCTTCACTGCCACCTTGACCACGGACAAGCATTCCAAACGTCGCATAGCCATGCAGCGCCCAATTGACAATATCATGAATACCACCGTCATAGCTTCCGTTATAGCCATGAAATCGAACAAGAGCAGGATGCGGACCTGTTTGATCAGGTACGGCATACCAGCCTTCAATACGCGATTGCCCAAAGCTCTGATACGTCAGGCGGTATACGTTGACCCCTTTCACTGGATAATCAAAAGGGTCTAACGTTGGTTTGGCCTTCACTTGATTCAGTTCTTCCAGAGATGATTTCCAAAAGTGAGCAAAATCAGGACGTGCTGTTTTTTTGGGTTTATATTCTTTTAGATCTTCTAGTGGTAAATCGAACAATTGCATACCCTACTATTCCCCTTTGTTTTGTTAGTTATATGTATCATATCATTGATTTCTCGACTTAGAAAGTCATTTAACAAAACCTTCTGACATTTCTATTGGCAAAGATGGCGGAAAGCTTTATGATAAAGAAACTGGCTTGAAGACTAGATGCTTCAGGCAATATCACCCGAACCATTCATTGCATGAAACGAATAAAGGAGGCAGACCGACATGAACATCGCCCTGATTCAAATGGACGTACAAATAGGAGAACCTGATGTAAACTTTCAGAAAGCAGAAGAATGTTTAGAAGAAGCCATCCGCCAACAGCCTGATTTGATTATTCTACCTGAAATGTGGAATACCGGCTATGCGCTGGAACAAGCGGATGAGCTTGCCGATGCAGATGGCGAGCGAACAAAACAACTCTTCTCTTCCTTTGCCCGCAAGCACCAAGTGTATCTCATCGCAGGCAGTGTTTTAAATAAGAGGACAGAAGATGAAAACATCACCAATACAATGTATGTCTTTAACCGTCAAGGTGAGCTTTTGTTAGATTATGATAAAATTCATTTATTCCGCTTAATGGATGAACACAACTATTTAACCGCCGGTCATCAGCTTGGTTTATTTAACTATGATGAAGATGTCAAGATTGGCACCATGATCTGCTATGACCTCCGCTTCCCTCAGCTTTCTAGGACGCTCGTGAACAAAGGGGCGAAGGTGCTTGTTAATACCGCTCAATGGCCGTCAGCAAGAGTGGACCATTGGCGCAGTCTGCTCATCGCAAGAGCCATTGAGAATCAGTCATTTGTGATTGCGGTGAACCGGACGGGCACAAGCAGAGACACTGAATTCCCTGGTCACTCCATGGTGATTGACCCGCTCGGACGCATTCTACTTGAGACAAATGATGAAGAAGACATTTATTATGCAAACATTGATCTTCAGCTCGTAGATGAAGTGAGACAACAAATCCCCGTCATGACAGATCAGCGGCTGGATTTATATTAGAAAGCAGGGGACTCCCCTGCTTTTTACGTTTAATTAAACGTTTGTTTAAGCTTTTCCTTGATTCTGTTGAAGGTCCATGAAGGCTTGCGCGGCTTTCGTTAAATATCTTTCTTCCACATATGCAAACACAAGTGTGCGGGTTGGGCATGAATCAATGTGTAAATAAGTGACTGCTTTCCTTTCCTCTTGTGCCACCATTTTCGGCACCACCGTCACACCTAGCTCATTTTCAACCAATGCCTGAGCTGTTTGAATATGACTTGTTTCAAATGCAATCCTCGGCCGAAAGCCATGATGACGGCACAGTTCCGTGACCACTTGCCGAAAGCCATATCCCTCTTTCAGCATAATAAACGGGGCATCTTCCAGAAGATGAAACGGGATAGACCCTTCTTGATCCGCTTGATTGATGATTTCATTGAGTTCATCCGTCAACCACGGTTGAGCCGTTTGCGGAATGGCGAGGAGAAGCGGCTCTGTCAGCATTTGTTTTGTTTTCAATGATTCATGCTCGACAGGCAGAGAAAGAATCGCCAGATCCAGTTTCCCAGCGAGTAAACGTCTTTCTAGCTCACGAGGCGATTCTTCTATCAAATGAACGTGAACGTGCGGATACGTTTGACAATAGGTTTTTAATAAACTTGGCAGGACATATCCCCCTGTGACAGCTGGCGCACCGATCAACAGTTCTTTCCCCACCTCATAAGCAGCTTCCCCCATCTCACGCAACAAATCATCTCGTTCCTTCAAAATGGTTTCTGCTCTTTTGATCAATCGGTTTCCTTGAGGTGTAGGAGTGACTTGTCCATACTTCCGAATAAACAGAGGAGTATCTAATTCCTCCTCAAGTTTTTTAATTTGCTGACTTAACGAGGGCTGTGCAATGTGAAGTTTTTCCGCTGCTTTTGTAAAGCTTTGCTGCCGGTACACTTCCATGACATATTCCATCATTCGTATATCCACTTCTCTCACCTCATAGGTTTTAACTATTCATATCATATCTTTTATGTCTTAGACAAATCACGGGAAGAACCCTACGATAAAGAAACAACAAAAAGGGGGTAAAGGAATGAATCCATATTCAAAAGCCGAGAAACAATTCTCACAAAATGCAGAGAACTACCGAGATTCACCTATCTTTGCAGCTGGAAAAGAACTTGAATGGATGAAAACGGCGGCGAAGGCAAAGGGCGATGAGCATCTACTTGATATCGGCTGCGCGGCAGGTCATACCGTTTTTTCCTTTTCAGACGTCATCTCTAAAGGAATCGGGATTGATGTCACACACAAAATGATCGAGGTTGCTACAGCACTTGCGGATGAGCGCCAGCTGAACCACATTACGTTTGAGCAGGCATCCGCAGACGCATTGCCCTTTTCTGATGCATCATTTGATCTGGTCACATGCCGATTTGCTGCTCATCACTTCCCACATCTCCCGGCAGCCATGTCTGAAATCAGCCGAGGCTTAAAGAAAGGCGGCAAATTTCTACTTGTCGATCATTATGCACCTGAAAACCAAGCACAGGATGACTTTATTAATCATTTAAATAGACTGAGAGATCCCTCCCATGTGCGAGAAAGCTCGTTATCAGAATGGAAAGAGCTTTTCGCTGACAACCATCTGACGAAAGAAGAAATCCGTTACTGGGATCTGCATATTGATTATCAGGACTGGATCATACGAGGACGTACACCAGAGAATGTTCAAAAGGAAATCGTTGCCCACCTTCATGCTGCAGACGATGAAACGAAACAGCTGTTTCAACTGCAATTCGACGAACATCGTCAGCCAACATCCTTTTGCCTAAAAGCCACACTGCTTCAAGGGATCAAACATTAAACTGATCGAAAAAGTCTACCCTAGCCGGTAGACTTTTATATTATGAATATACATTTCCACTATCTGATAGATATACTTTTCATGTTCGTGACAAGGAGTGCTGATAATGTTTCTATTATAAGATAATTGAACTGAGGTAGGTTAGGCTTTTTCAAAAGTGTACGTAAATCCTCTGAATAAAAAAAGAACCTACCCTCTTTAGAATAAGTTCTTCACTGCATGCATCACTTACGGTGCAATATCCTCTAATACTTTCTCTCTCGTTTCGATCATTTTAAAAGCAAGAATTGCTCCCACTACAGTCACACTTGCAAAAAGAATAAAAATAGTTGAAACACCGCTCACCTCTAAAATAAAACCTATCATAATAGGAGCAATCGCTGAGGCCAGCCTAAGCCACGCTGTAGCAAATGCCGTACCAATTACCCTCATACGGGTTGGATAGATTTCAGGTGTATATAAATAGAGAAGAACTGTAATTGTCCCCATCATTCCGTAGGCAGCGGACCCTAAATAAATAACGCTTTCTGGAGAATTTGCTCCGCTGATCCATAAAGCCGTTAATAAAGCACCTGTTACGATAAATGCAATGGTTGCCCAACGCTTCCGTCCTACTTTATCGATTAAAAATGCACAAGCGAATACCCCTATGGTCTGTAAAATATTTGTGAGAGAGGCTGCCCTTAATGAATCTCCAACTGGCAAATTATAAACCGTATTATAAAGACTCGGTAACCAGTTATTTAATCCATTCGATACAAAGTAGGCAGAAAACCATAGTCCCCATACGATCAATGTTCTTTTACGATAAAAAGTAGAAAAGAGCTCTTTCCAGTCGCCTTTTTCAGTGCTGCTGGACACTTGCTTTGCAACAGGCATTCGTTTGTCTGTACTAGCTTCAATCTCTTCAATGATTCCTTCGGCTTCATCTAACCTGCCTTTTGAAATAAGCCATCTTGGAGACTCGCGTAACATGAAAAAGAAGACAAAGACGATTAAACCGCCAATTCCACCAATCAAGAACATCCATTTCCACCCAAAGCTAGGTACAACAAATGCACCAATTTGAGCTGAGATCATTAATCCTAATGGAAAAATCATCTCATAGAGCATAAAAAATCTCCCTCTCCCTTGGGCCCGGGACAACTCATTGATATATGAGGCCGCTACTGGCACTTCTCCTCCTACTCCAATCCCCTGTATAAAACGAAAAATAAAAAGGGCCATAAAGTTACCTGAAAATACACATGCGATACTCATAATAGACATGAGAAATACAGTCCACTTTGCACTAAATACACGGCCACGTCTTTCTGCTAACCATCCAAAGAAAATAGCACCAATCGCTTGTCCGATATAACCAGACCCAATAAGAAGACCAATTTGAGCAGGTGATAAATTCCACATGCCGATGAGAACTGGGAGAACAAACGCTAAAGATAGTGCATCAAAAGCATCAAAAAAGGTAGCAGATCCCATAATGATACGAGGTTTTAAATGCCATCTCGAAAAAGGTACACTTTCCATCCTAGTCAATAGTTGCGAAGCTCTATCAACAACTTGCTCATCATGAGAATTTGAATTTCCGCTGAGTTCTAACGTCATGATATCTCCTCCTTAATAGAGGAAATGATGCAAAAGTACATGCTGATGAGCACAAAAGAAATCGCTTACATTTTAAATGAAGAGACATTCTAAAGCGATCATATGAGTTTTCAGCATCTATCATTTCTTTTTTGGCGTTCCCGTGGTGCCACGATCTACATAGTACATCGGGAAGATATGTTCCATCTTCTCTAACTGTTCTCCTTCTACTAACTGCGTTAGTAAAGAAACCGCTTTTCTTCCCATTCCAACTAAATCAACATGAACAGAAGATAAAGAAGGGGTTAGAAAACTTGCAATGGGCACATCATCAGCACCAACGACAGACAAATCATGAGGTATTAACACATTTGCGATATCTGCCGCTTTCATGACCCCTATCGCCAAAAAATCTGAAGAGCAAACAACTCCAGTCATGTGCTGGTTTCCTTGGAGAAATTGAGAAACCACTTCTACTACTTTTCCCCCATCAAATTCATCTAACTCAAACACAAGCTCTTTGTTCATTGTTAATCCTAAATTTTTCAGTGTACGCTCATACCCCTTGTAATACCTCACACTATGCATCGAACTCATTGGACCATTGACCAGTCCAATGGTTCGATGACCTTTATCAAATAAGGCCGTGACAGATTGACACACACCTTCCTCATCATCAGGCCTGACACATGGAAATGGAGAATCCTCTAAGTAACTTCCGACAACGATAATGGGAATAGCTAAACTTTTTAACCAATCCATACTCAATTCTTCATTTCTTGGAGAAAATAAAATGGCACCATCTACAGCCTGCGTTTCAAGTAATCGCTGCTGCTGTACAGATGTAAATGACATCAACATATTGAATTCAGTCTCATCTAATTCCTTCGCTATCCCATCTAAAATCGTCGAAAAAAATGGATTATTCAAAATATATGAACCACGAGGAACCACGACAGCAATATTGCCAGTCTTTCTTTTAACGAGCCCTCTAGCTCCTAAATTAGGACGATAGCCTAATTCATCAATCACTTGTTTAATTCTTTCAGCCGTTTGAGCACCTACTCCTGGTTTGCCACTTAATACTCGGGAAACAGAGGCGATAGATACTCCAGCTTTCAATGCGACATCTTTAATACTTACTGACACATTTCATACCTCCGGGAGTCTGTTGTTTTATACTCTATTATAACCCGACTCACCTTCATCATGAAATCAATGGTCTGTTATTTACTAACGTTTTCCTTAAGTAAACCAACACTTTGAAGGCCCTGACGAATCTCTTCTTTTTCCTTTTGAGTTAAAGGTAATACTGGCTTCCTCGCAAGCGAACTGCTGATCAAACCTCGCTGGAACATCGCTTCCTTCATTCGCAGATGAGAGGTAGAGGAAGGTTCATCCATTTTATACACAGCATGCTTTAATTCAAAGATTCTATCGTACACTTTATTAGCCGCTACAAGGTCTTGTTCTTCCACACATTTCACAAGCTCAGCAATCAAATCTGGTACAAAACAGCCGAAACCTACAAGCGCCCCATCAATTCCTTGAACTAATGTTGGCAATAAATATTCATCGTGACATGTGAGCAACGATACATCTGGTGCATGCTTTTTCAGTGCGCGCACATCGACTTCATATTGCGCCATGTCTCTTTGACCGATTTTAAATGAGACAACGTTTGGAATCTCCGACATTTCTAATAATTGACTGGTTGTATAAGAGGTTTTTGTCCATGTTGGATACTGATGAACGATGATTGAAATGTCAATTGCTTCTGCAACATCTTTAAAGAATTGGACAGGTGACTCAGGCTGCATACCGAATCTCAGCCATGAATGTGGCGGCATAAGAAGAATACCTTCTCCACCAGCTTCCTCCACTGCTTTTGCATGCTGGATCGCTTCAATTGTCCCTTCAGCAGAAACCCCAGAAATGACAGGAATTTCTCCCTTTAATTCGTCGGCTGCAATACGCACAGCTTCAGCTCGTTCATGTGGCAGCAAAGTCATAATCTCGCCAGTATGTCCATTGACAACGATCCCATTAATCCCTTCGTGCCCCGCCACCCAGCGAACAAGCTTACGAAAAGCAGGTTCATCAATTGAATAGTCATCTTTAAAAGGAATTAAGACTGCCGGGAATACACCGCTCCATTTTTCTTTATTTTTCATCAACAAATTCCTCCCCATCCGTTATAGTAAACGTTTACGGTAAGCGTTTACGTTAATAATCATAGAATGATATAACCGAAGGTGTCAACCAGATTTTTAAAAATTATAATAATTCAAAAAACTATTATTGGAATTTAGATACTATTTTATTTTTTCAAAAAAAGAAAATGAGAGATATATGTCGTTTCCCGCATCAATCAAAAACCTCATCATCTTGACTTAGTTGTAGTCTAATCACCACTTTTTTCAAATGGCTAGACACACCACATAAAGGATGCATGCATTTTGATATAATGACGAAGAAAAAAACATCTTTTCTTCTTTTTTTCATCCATCATCCAACTTATACTGTCATTTCTTTGACTACTCTAGATCTAATAGAAAAAGTCTACCCCTTAGGATAGACTTTTTTATTTCGAATATAGATCCCAGCCGAGCTTGAGTGTGTCGACAATATAATTGGCGACTTCTTCAGCTTCTAGATGATCTGTTTCCACTCTTGAGTTATGAAGGGAATAAATTTCCCGGCGCTCTTCAAACAGCTCTTTCATCTCGTCAAGCGTGCGGTTATGAAGAACAGGACGGTTTTCAATTAAAATATCCAGCCGTTGTTTCCAATTCTCCCAAGATAGGTCAAGGAAAAGAACCGTACAATGCTTTAAGCAAGATCGTTTGATTTCTTCCTGTTTAAACGCACCGCCTCCAAGAGACACGATCTTTAGCTGAGTATGTTCACATAAATCGACGATATAGTCCTTTTCAGCCTGTCTGAAGAACGCTTCTCCTTTTTGCTGAAACATTTCTGGAATCGTCATGTTGTACTTTTTCTCAATCTCCTGATCAACATCAATAAAATCTCTATATAACTTTTTGGCAACCAGCTGCCCAATGGTTGTTTTCCCAACGCCCATAAAGCCAATGAGGACAATATTTCGCTGTCTCACAGGAATCTCTCTATTGTTTTTCATGTTCGTGACACGTCCTCCTTACGACAAGGAATGCTACATAATGTTTCTATTATATGATAAATGGACTGAGAAAAGATAGGCATTCTTAAAAATTGTGTTTGACGACGTAACCGAGCTGTTCGGAGAGCTTCTCGGCATGCTCTTTCACTTTTTGCTGCAGCTGAGGGATGACATCTTCAGTAAATCGTTGGGTCGGTCCAGATATGGATAAACATGCCTGCACTTCCCCATGAATGTTAAAGATCGGTGCCGCCACTGCCGCCGATCCGACTTCCCGTTCATCAATACTGCAAGCGGTATGCGTTTCAAGAATATGACGACATTCTTTTTGCCATTCCTCCATCGTCATGTGATCAGCCTCAGATGCGAAAACTTGCTGTTGAAACTCTTCGGTTTGGAAAGCAAGCAGCACCTTTCCACCAGCACCAGCGTATAACGGCAACTTCTCACCGATTTTCACAAGATGCCGAATCGATTGCAGCCCTTCGGCTTGTTCAATACATACCCTGCTTTTGTGATCGAGCACATACAGGTTGACGGTTTCCTTTGTTTCATCACGAAGTGTGTACATGAGCGGTTTTGCCAGTTCCCTCAATTTGATGGACTTCCCAGCAATATAACCGAGAAGATAAAGTCTTTGACCGAGCCGGTACTTCATTGTCTCTTGGTTCTTTTCCACAAAATGATTCATTTCAAGTGCCTTGAGCAGTCTCGTTGTGGTAGACATTGCTAAGTTCATCTCTTTTGAAATGTCCGTTAGCGTCAACTCTTGACGTTCTTCGCTAAAGCAAGAAAGAATATCCAAAGCGCGCTGAACGGTACGCAATCCTGATTCTTCTTTTGACTTCTTATCAGCCATGTTCACTTTCTCCTTTTCCCCTTTGATTTCTTATCGACATGATTGACCAATTTTGCTATAATCCATTTTAAATGTTCCATTAAAAGAAAACAAATTCCACTGTACGGAATAAAACCAATAGATGTTTTGATGGAGGAGATATCATGATCTACCTGCTACTTTTCACACTTCTTATTAGCTTATACATCGTTCATCAACTATTCCCTGCTCCCATTCTCTCCTATTTGGTTGGTCTGCTGGCGACTGCTTCGCTCACCATTTCCTTTAAGAAGGCAAGTGGGCTTTATTTGAAAACGGGTGCTATGTTTCTCTTGATTGGATTGGTGTTATTTTTCTGGTCAGAACAGCCTTTGCATACGCTTTTTCTTCATTTTCATTCCATGTTAGGCTTGCTTTCTTTATTTTTCATGCTGCCATTTATTCATTCTCTCATACACGTTGGACATTTCGATACTCAATTAAATAAACTGCTTACCTTACATACAACGAGCACAAATCAGCTTTATCGCAAGAGTTCATTTGTCACTCATGTTCTTGGTATGTTTTTAAATATCGCAACGATTCCCTTATTATATACATCCTTGAAACCATCGCTGAACGCCCTTCAGGAACAAGTCAAACAGCACCTTTATACGCGCAATCTTTTAAGGTCATATGCGCTATGTCTTAGCTGGAGTCCTGTCGAAGTACTGGTGAGTGTCACCATTGATGCAACCAAATTGAAATATTATCAGATTGCACCCGTTACGTTTTGTTTAATGGTGCTTGTGCTGTTGACGGATTGGTTGCTGTTTTCTCGTCAAAGCAAACGATTGCCGCATATCATCCAGCCGGCAGAAGTTCACTCCAACCCTCATCGCATCAAGAGAAAAACCCTTCAGCTTGCTTTCATGCTGCTCAATTTTATGACAGTCGTTTCGCTTGTTGACGCCTGGATTGGAAAAGGTTATCTGTTCGCTGTTGTGCTGACGATTATTCCTTTCGCTCTATTATTCTCGTCTATCATCAAAAAACGAAAACAATATGTAGCTGTCTCTATTCCCCATTGGAAAGAACGAACCCGTCAGCTCTCCAATTATATGTGTCTATTTTTAAGCGCGGGCTTCTTTGTCGATATGCTACTTGTCACAAACAGCCTGCAGCCGATTCAAGCATTTATCGTCAGTATATCAGATCATGCCATTTGGGTTTATGGGGTCATCGGGCTGTATTTTCTCATCACCGCTCTTTGCGGTTTTCACCCGCTCGTTTCGCTTGCTCTCTTAGTGAGCTTGATGGCACCTGTCATTCATGAACTGCCTGCCCTTCCCATCGCCATCATGTTCATTATCGCTGGAACCTCAACGGTCATGTTTAGCCCATATAATGTATCTGTCTCCCTATTAGCAGATTTGATGAAGGTCAATCCTTACCGAATCACTCGATGGAATATCTGGTTTGCTGGTTTTTATATCAGCATGGGGATCGCATGTGCAACGATCATCACCGTCATCTTTTATTCATAGAAAAAGAGAACCCAATGAGTTCTCTTTCAAGATTGTTGACAAAGGGCTAAAATGAACTTGATTTTAGCCCTTTGTCTTTTTTTCAGTGTGATAGAAAACCTTTTCAGCCCTAGGAAGGACGAGTACCGACGCGGAGCGATTTTGACATTCGTGAGCACCGGCACACAGGACTGACACTGAATGCGAGGGTTTGTCTACACGCTGAAAGAGAACCCAATGAGTTCTCTTTTTCTTACTCTCTATTATTTTAATTGAATCCGTTCAATCTTACCTACAATAAAGATATACGACAACGCTCCGCCTAATGCCACTAGGCTGACGAATAAAATACCGCCGTTGTAAGAGCCTGTCGCCGATACAATGAATCCGATGATCAGCGGGGTGATGATGCCGGATAAGTTAGCAAAAAAGTTGAATACGCCGCCAGCCAGCCCGACCATTTCTCTTGGTGCCACCTCAGACAGCATGGTCCAGGAGATATTAGACAGTCCTTGCGCAAAGGACGCGATGGATAAAATAGTCAGCACAAGCGGGATATTCGTTGTAAAATTCGCTAAAACAATGGTACTTGTCAGAAGCAGACCGACCACAACCGGCAGCTTTCTTGCTACATTGACCGATACACCCTTTTTAAGCAGCCAGTCAGACACATAGCCTCCAAACAGCACCCCAAAGAATGCAGCAATGTATGGCAGGGATGCCGCAAAACCCACTTTGAGAAAGGCCATATTTTTCGCCTCTGCTAAATAGGTCGGAAACCATGTTAAAAAGAAAAAGAGGGTAGACGCAACAGAAAATTGACCAATATAGAGTCCAATCAATTTACGATATTTTAAAAGTGCGGCAAAGTCTGCCCATTTCAATTTCTCCTGTGATGCCACAGTCAGTCCTTCGCCTTGACGGATCAATTCTAACTCATCTTCATTGATCTTCGGATGCTCTTTCGGTTCGTGATAAAACTTGTACCAAAAGAAAGCAAATATAATACCGAGCGCACCAGCAGTGATAAAGACGGTTCTCCAATCGAAAGTTGTCATGATCCAAAAAAGAAGAGGTGTCGCAAATGCAAGCCCCACATACTCTCCAGCGGTATAAACCCCTGTTGCAAATGCGCGTTCCCGCCTTGGAAACCATGTGGTCACAATGCGATTATTCGCAGGAAATGCGGGAGATTCTGTAATTCCGATAAACAAACGGCAGCCAAATAAGAAGGCAAAGCTGTTCGCAAACGCCTGTAAACCGGTGAAAATAGACCAAGTCACAAGTGATATTCCATACGTTACCTTTGATCCAAACTTATCAAGAATAAAGCCGCCAGGGATCTGCATGGCTGTATAGGTCCAGCTAAATGCTGAAAAGATGAGGCCTAATAAGGCAGGGTTTAATTGCAATGAAGACTGAATCGCAGGTGCAACAATGGATACACTGGCTCGATCAATATAGTTAATAGCGGTAATAAAAAACAACAGAATCAAGATGCCGAAACGAGCTTTTGTTGGTTTCACATAAGCAGGCCGCAAGTCGTTCCCCTTCAGTTCTGAATGCACTTTCATAACCATCCTCCTTTGTTTCCGCAGCGTGCGGATCGGTTGAGTGTCTTAAATGACCCCTTTTTCTTCTAACTGTTTACACTCTTCTTCTGTGAAGCCAAGCATTTTCGTTAAAATGTCATAATTATGTTCACCTAAATCAGGCGCAATATGGCGAATACGGCCGGGGGTTTTTTCAAACTTCGGAATGATCCCAGGCACCTTCACTTTTCCAAGACGCGGATGATGCACCTCGACAATATTTTCTCGTGCTTTAAATTGCGGATGCTCAAAGATATCCCGAATGCTTAGAATCGGACTCACAGGCACACCATGTGTATCTAGAATGTCTAGGACGTCATCTCTTGTTCTGGACGCAATCCACTGCGAGACGATCGCATCCATTTCATCGTTATGCTTCAGCCTAGCTGCATTCACAGAGAATTTCTCGTTCTCTAGTAAATCTAAGCGATTCATCGCCTCTGCCAATCGATTAAAGGTCGAATCTGTACTCGTCACAAGAACCAAATAATGCCCATCCTTTGTCTCATAGGTGCCGGCAGGGCTTGAATGACCGCTTAACCCTGGTGAACGCTCACGCACCTTCCCTAGCTTGTCATATTCAGCAACCAAAAACTCTAACATGCGGAACACAGATTCATAGAGAGCCAAATCCACCATTTGCCCAGTTCCTTCTGAATGAGTGTCACGGTAATACATCGCTGTCACAGTGGCAAACGCCACATAGATTCCTGCGATATAATCCGTAAGGGAAAAGGACGGGCTGACTGGATGCCGATCTGGAAACCCTTGAATATATGTAAAGCCGCTAAACGCCGTCGCAGGTGTACCAAACCCCGCCTTGTCCTTAAATGGACCGGTTTGCCCATAACCCGAAACACGAATCATAATTAAACGAGGGTTGATTTCTTTTAATACATCGTACCCAACGTCCCATTTTTCAAGTGTTCCTGGACGAAAATTTTCAATGATCACATCAACCTGCGCTGCCAGCTTTTTAAAAATGTCTTTTGCTTCTTCTTTGTGCAAATCGAGTGTAAGAGATTTCTTATTCCTTGAAAGCCCTGACCACCTCAAAGGTTCACCATCTGCAAAAGGACCAACATGCCGCAGTGTATCCCCTTTTCCAGGAATCTCGACTTTAATGACCTCTGCACCGAAATCCCCTAGAAGCACCGCGCCGTATGGTGCAGCAATCATCGTAGAAACATCTAATATTTTGATTCCTTCAAGCGGTGTATTCTTATTCATTGCTTGACTCCCTTTCGTTCAATTGATAAAGGGCTAAAATGCTTTCTATTTTAGCCCCTTTTCTTCTTTCTCTCGTGCAAGGTTTTTTAGTCCTTCGGAAGCTGCCCTTGCGGTGTATAGAGCCAAATCAGCCATAAAGGTTCGTCCCCTGTGTTTACATGCTGATGCGGGACACCATCAGGAATAAACATAAAGTCATTTTGCTTAAATGATTGTCTTTCTCCATCGCAAATGACTTCGCCGGACCCTTTAATCACATAATCAAATTCCTCTGAACCCGGGTGATTGTGTACCGAGCTTGCTTCGCCCGGCTCAAAAATAGTGAGTCCTGCCATCATATGCTCTGACCCTACGGTATCTGGTGTGATCGTTTGAAACACTTTCCGAATCATTTTCTCTTCTGGATGATCTAAACCTAACCATAATGGATGACCGTCTTGAAATGGATTTAATACTTTAATTTTCATTGTTTATTCCTCCCTAGTCATGTTTAGTTCACACTGACATGTGAACGTTTTGTATTTGGTGAATAAATATCATTAATGTTCCAATGTCCATCAGTAGGCACTGGATCATTTTTCATCGCTACATCAATGACACATGGTTCCTGAGAAGCAATCGCTTCAGCCAAAGCTTCTTTGAATTCAGAAGCCGCTGTAATTTTGATCCCCTTCATCCCATAACCTCTCGCAATGGCTGCAAAATCAGGCGAATAGCTTTCTCCATCTTTTCTAAAAACAGTGCCGTATGTCGTTTCATAGTGTGCCATTTGCAAGCCGGCGATCGTCCCAAACGCACTATTGTTCATCACAATCCACACGACAGGAATGTTTTCTTCCATGGCTGTTGCGAGAACAGATGGATTTTGACCGAATCCGCCGTCCCCAACAAGTGATACAACGACACGGTCAGGCTGGGCAATCTTTGCTCCAAGTGCAGCGGGAGCGCCAAATCCCATCGTCGCAAAACCACCTGGGGTTAAAATAGTGCCTGGCGTGTATACAGGAAATTGCTGTCCGACCCCATTTTTATTCCAGCCAACATCGGTTGTAATGAAAGCATCCGGCGGCAATACTTCTCGCACTTCCTGCAAAATACGCTGTGGTTTCATTGGGAAAGACTCGTCTTGAATATTCGTCAAATTGCTCTTCTGAAATTCCTCACGATATGCCGCAATGTCCTTTTTCAATTCAGGGCGATCCAGACCTTCTGGCAGTCTTTCTTTCGCCACACGATTAAGTACAGTCAACGCCTGCTTGAGATCTGCTACCGCTCCAATTTCCACAGGATAATTTCGGCCAATTTCATTCGGATCAATGTCAATATGAATGAGCTTGGTTGATTGGAAATTGAACGTATACTCCGATTCCCACGAACTCGCATCTGCTTCAGCAAAACGGGTGCCTAAAGCCAATATATAGTCCGCTGCTTTACACTGATCATTGATAAATTTCGTCCCCCAAAACCCTGTCATGCCAAGGGTCATTGGATGATCATCCGGCATCGCCCCTTTCCCCATCAAAGAATGGGCAACAGGGATGCTCAAATGGTCAGAAAATGCCTTTAACTCTTCTGCTGCATCGGCTAGTAAAATGCCTCCCCCTACATATAAGAGCGGTTTGTCTGCCTGCAGCAATCGATCTAATATCCGATTCGCTGTTTGATCATCAATAGATGGTTTTTCAACGGTTTGTGTATGATGAGCGATTTGTTCAAATAACGACACATCTAAGTCTTTTGAGAACACATCCATCGGAACTGAAATTAGGACTGGCCCAGGGCGGCCGCTTTCAGCTAACTGAAACGCTTTTGATAAAATTTCTGGAAATAATTCTGGAATGTCGACTCGCCATGCTCTTTTCACAAATGGGCGATAAATTTCGTATTGAGAAGCATCGGAATGAAGATTGATTTCTTGGTGTGGGTGCTTTCCGTAGTAATGACTTGGAACATCTCCTGCAATGACAACCATTGGAATGGAATCGAGTGCGGCATTCGCTACGCCTGTTGCCGCATTGGTGAGTCCAGGACCTAAGTGACTGAGCACAACAGCCGTCTGTTTTTTCGCTCGTGCATAACCGTCTGCTGCATGCGCCGCTATCTGTTCATGTCTAACATTCACAAATTGAATACGGCTTTTTTCTAGGGCTGATAAAAAAGCAATATTCGTATGACCGCACAGACCGAAGATATGCTCAACTCCTCGATTTTCTAAATACTGAATGACCTGTGTAGATATATTCTTCTTCATGTTTCTCTCCTCTCACGGTGCAGCTATGAATCTGCTACTCACTGATTCTTTGAAAACACAATCGATAGAACGGTATTCAAATCCTGTATCGCAACTTGTCCAGGTGCTGAGCTTTCTTTCCCTACAGCAAAGGTCATGACAGACCCAAAGAGTCCACCTACCATTCTTGTGAAGGCGCCATATTCCCCCATCGCCATCGAAATAACGGGGATGGACAGATGCTTTTTCGCCTTGCCTGTCGCAGAAAGTAGTGTCAATGCATCCTCATAGGAATGCGGCATGACGGCGATCTTTGCAATGTCGGCACCGACCGATTCTGCATTGGTGAATAGTTCCACGAGCCGATCCGCCTCCGGGGTACGCTGGAAATCGTGGTACGACACAATCAAGATGACCCCGTTTCTCTTAGCCGCCTGACTGACTTGCTGGATATGCGAGACATCATGCATTAATTCAAAATCAACGGCAGCCACAAGATGAGTGGTACAAAGCTCGACAAGCAGGGAAACTTTTTCATCCTCTGAGAGTGAGATGCGTTCGCCGCCCTCTTTTTCAGAACGAATGGTGAATAAAAATGGGATGCTACCTGCCTTTTCAATCATCCCTTTCAGGGTGGTGATGACTTGTTCCTTGTCATTGAGGTGATTGAAAAAATCTGCTCGCCACTCTATCACATCAGGCTTTTTATCAGCTAACACCTCAACTTCAAGAAACAATTCTTCCTTTGTTTGTCCAATGAGCGGCGTACAAATCATCGGCTGACCGCCTGTCTGCGCACTTTTCACCTTTTGCTGAAAGACATTCACATCCATCTGCCCCCTTTATAGCCCATTTGGCAGCACAACCATTTTGGTTTCGGTCATCTCCTCGATGGCGAAACGCGGGCCTTCCCTTCCAATACCGCTTCGTTTAATCCCGCCATATGGCCAGTGATCTAGTCTGAAATTCGATGTCCCATTGATGACTACGCCGCCAGTTTCAAGCTCTTTTGCTGCGTGTAACGCAACATCCAGCTGATTCGTAAAGACGCCTGCCTGCAAACCATATCGACTATCGTTTGCTTCTTTGATTGCCTCATCCAGCTCCTCATATGGGAGAATGCTGACAACTGGACCGAACACTTCTTCACAGACGACCTTGGCTTGTTTTGGCGGGTTTAGCAAAATAGCCGGTGTGATGCTTGCGCCATTTCGTTGTCCTCCATATAGAAGCTCGGCACCCATTTTCTCTGCCTCTCGTATCCATGCCTCCACACGTTTTGCTGCCTGTACATCAACCATACAGCCGATATCACTTTCACTAGACAGCGGATCTCCAACGACGAGCTGTTCTACTTTTTGTTTAAGTGTCTCAGTAAATGTCGACAAAATTTGCTTGTGAACATAAATTCTTTGAACAGAAATACAGCTTTGACCAGAGTTGCTAAAGCCCGTTTTGGCGCAAAGAGATGCGGCTTGCTCGATATCTGCATCATGATGAACAATCGTCGCTCCATTTCCTCCGAGTTCCAGCAGTACCTTTTTTAATCCAGCAGAGTTTGAAATATGTTCTCCGCCCACCGCACCGCCAGTAAAAGAAACAAGATTGGTTCTTTCATCCGTGACTAACTGTCTGCCGGCGTCTACTCCCCCAATCACAAGCTGCAGGCTCTTTTCAGGAAACCCTGCTTCAAGCAGGAGCTTAACAAACGCTGTGGCAACAGCTGATGTTTGCGGTGCTGGTTTTAAAATAATGGCATTCCCTGCCGCAAAAGCTGGACCGATTTTGTGACAAATTAAGTTGAGAGGCGCATTAAAAGGCGTAATCGCCAGCACAACCCCAACCGGCACTTTAAATGTCATCGCCATTGCTCTCTGTCCACGGGAAGATACATTGCCTGGAATGGTCTCACCGATTAATCGATTGGCTTCTTCAGCTGACTGTGCGAGCGTTTCAATTGATCGTGAGACTTCATCTCTTGTATTTTTAAGCGGTTTGCCTAATTCTAAAGAAATGAGTTTTGCGAAATGCTCTTTTTGTTCTTCCAATAAAGCGGCTGCCTTTGTTAGAAGCGTTGAGCGTTCTAATGCTGATATTGCCGCTATTTGTTTTTTAGCTTGCTGCGCAATAGAAAGCGCTTGTTCTATATCTTCTGAGGATGCAAGATAGGATGTACCAATCATTTCCCCAGAGTATGGATTGATGATATCTTCTTTGCCATGGTTTGCATCCAGCCATTCGCCGTTTATATATGACAACGCTTTCAATTCACTCAAATTCTCTCACCCTCCTTCAAGTGACGCGTCCCGACCCCCGCATAACGAACAAGTCTTTCTTCATTCGGACAAGGGCCTTTCACTAGGGCACCTTTTGTCAGCTCTTCATATGCATGCGCCACGATGCCCATTCCTCTGGATAAGGAAAAGATGCCTTTTGCCGCTTCAGCTGGAATGCTTAATTCACATTGGATCGCAGCAGATACACCATCTATATTCATCGTGATTTTTTTCCCTTTTAATTGTTCAAGTTCATGCCTAATCGCCTCAGCTAACCGTAAGTACGTTCCGCTGATATCACCTTGCTGCACATATGTTTGACTCAGCTCATACAGCCGTCTCACTCTCGGATCATCGTCATGCAGCTGATGACCGATCCCCGGAATTTTTTCCTTGCGGGCTAACCACGTCTGACATACTTGCTTTGCAGCAGACTTGATATCCTTGTGTTCATCGTAGGCTGCTTTGGCGTCGTATAACATACGCATCGCCTTTTCACCAGCTCCGCCATGAATATCACCTAATAGATTCACCCCTGTTGCAACAGAAGAATTAAACGAAATGCCGCATGTAACCGCCATTCTTGCCGCTGCAATAGACGGTGCTCTTGGCCCATGATCCGCACCTGCGACAAGAACACTTTCAAAAAGAGCTGCCTTCGAATCATCTAGTAATTCACCAACAAGCAGTAGATAAAGCATTTGTGGATACGATAATTGACCAATAAGCTCTTCAATTGGATAGCCCCGAAGTTCAATTGAATTTTTTTGAATATGACTAATCTCAGTCTCCCACCAAGCGCCTCCTTCTTTGTATATTTCCAGTGCACTTCGATTTTTCATTGTGTGAATCATTCCTTTAGCCACTTATTTGGAGATGAACGACTCCTTATATTCCGTCTAGTGGAATTCAATTTCACTTTTTGGAATGTGTTTTTATTGTAAGCGCATTCGTTTTTATCGTCAATCATTTTTTCTGAAAATACTGTCTTTTGATGAGAAATTAAGTGAATCGAACTAATTATTTCACCACTTATTCTTCAATTCATCCTTTATTTAGTCAAACAGACTTATGTATATCGTTCTACTAATTAATGAACCATTTTCGATTCATTCTGTCAAATTCAGCTGAAATTTGACATAAAAAGACCCCTCCATCTTCTGGAGAGGTCACTTATTTTATTTCCACCAGTCATCAAACATAGAAGCTGGTACTTGACGTTTATGTTCTGATTGAACATAGCGTTTTTCAATCGCTTCTGCTGCTTGATCTGAAACTGGTTTTCCTTCTAAGTAATCATCAATTTCATTGTACGTAATACCAAGTTCTGTTTCATCCGTTTGCTGAGGCTTATCATCCAGCAGATCGGCTGTCGGTTTCTTTAAATATAATCGCTCCGGCGCCTGAAGGGTCTCAAGCAACAACCGTCCTTGGCGTTTCGTCAGACCTGTGAGCGGAAGAACATCTGCACCGCCATCCCCATACTTCGTGAAAAAGCCCGTCACAGCTTCGGCTGCATGATCCGTTCCAATGACAAGTAAGCCTTCCTGTCCACCGACGGCATACTGTGCGATCATTCTCATGCGTGCTTTGACGTTCCCTTTATTAAAATCAGACAGCGCACCGCCTGTTTCCTTTTGATATTGTTCACTGAATGCCGTCACGGCAGGCGCGATATCATATTTCCAAGACTTGTCCGGCTGAATAAATGATAGAGCCAGCTGCGCATCGTCTTCATCTTGCTGCGTGCCATGTGGAAGACGGACTGCAATAAAGACAGCATCCTCTTTTCCTTCTTGACGAAGCTCACTTACAGCGAGCTGAGCGAGACGGCCGGCAAGCGTTGAATCCTGTCCGCCGCTAATACCAAGAACGAATCCTTTTGCACCGGTCTTTTTCAAGTAAGCCTTTAGAAATCCAACCCGTTTTTCGATCTCCTGCTTTGGGTCAATTGAGGGCTGCACATGCAACTCTTGGCTGATTTTTTTCTGCAAACTCATACACTTTTCCTCCTAAGCATCCTCTACATGAAGAGAACAGGTTTTACTTCCATTTCAATTGATTTACCTACGATTTTAGCTACTTTATTATATCATGTTTTGAAAAAAGATATTTTTTAGACGTTCCCCTTTTTCATAAATGATCAAACATTCACAAACGAAATAGACCAAGTCTCTTTGACTGGTCTTTCCTTTTCAATCAATCTCCACCCGGATGGATGTACAGCTTGAGCCATTGCATTTTCCAATGTCGGCAGGACAGGCAGACACGGCGACGATGAGGTCCATTTCTGCACGCAGACGAATGTAATCACCAGGGAGCGATTTTGGTAGCTCGACAGACAGTTTTCCTTTCTCATCAATAACTGTATTCATAAACGCATTAAAAGGATAATACATATCCTCCTTTGGAATCCCGAATGGCTCAAAGGCCGTCCTGAGATTATCGTAGCATGTATGCATGACCTCTAGGTGCGTCCTGCCGTATAAGAGCTGATACATTTCTTGCCGGCATGCAGGCATATATAAATCATGACATTCAACTGTATCTTCGATGACCGTAAACATTGGTTTATATAAATTAGAATATAGCTGATCTCCCTTTTTCACCTTGGAAGAGAACAGGCTGTCCATTGTAGCGCCTTGATCAAATTTTTCATAAAAATCCTTTTCATGATAGGCCATCACGTCTGCTACTTGCTGCCCTTCGACATCAACCACTCGAATACATTGTCCTTTTCCTAACCGAAAGCCAAATCCATCCTTTGGTAAAATCACGTATTCTCCATTCATCACATGCACTCCTTTCCATGTTGACAGTATGCCCAAAACGTCCTCTTGATCATGTATAAAAAAAAAGAGGCGGTCACAAGCTAATGCTATTGAATCGGAAAGGTGTTGCACACAAATTGAAAGAAGAACAATCTTTATCTTGGTGGCAGCTTTCTCTTATCGGAGTCGGCTGTACAATCGGCACTGGTTTCTTCCTTGGTTCCAGCATCGCCATTACAAAATCCGGTTATTCCGTCTGCATTTCATTTTTGCTTGCGGCAGTCGGCACATATCTCGTCTTTAAACACCTGGCTGCGATGACAGCCGAGAACCCAGATAAGGGATCATTTTGTTCCTATGCCCGAAAAGCCTATGGGCGCTGGGCGGGATTTAGTAATGGCTGGGTGTATTGGTTTTCAGAAATGCTCATCACAGGGAGTCAGCTGACGGCGATTTCTCTTTTTACTCGTCACTGGTTTCCATCCATTCCACTTTGGGTATTTTCAGCGATTTATTCCGCTCTTGCCCTGCTTGTGATTATCATTGGGCTTTCTTCTTTTCAAAAGACGGAAAATGTCCTTGCCGTGCTGAAAACCGGGGCGATCCTATTGTTTGTCGTCCTTGCCGTTCTTGTTTTATGCGGCATTCTCACAGAGCATAGGCCCACCCTACACCTGCCAAATAAAGACCATGAATGGATGCCGCTCGGCCCACTCGGTCTATGGAATGGGCTGATTTATGCGTTTTATGCTTTCGGGGGAATTGAAGTCATGGGGCTGATGGCGGTTCATTTAAAAGACCCGAAAGACGCCGCAAAATCTGGACGTGTGATGCTGATCATTCTTGCTGTCATTTATATCGTCTCCATCGGACTTGCGCTTTTGCTTGTGCCAGTGACAGCCTTTAACGAGAATAGCAGTCCATTTATTACATCACTAGAACCATTTCATTTATCGATTTTCCTTCATATCTTTAATGGCATTTTCATTATTGCCGGGTTTTCCACATTGGTTGCCTCCCTCTATGCAGTCACGACACTGCTTGGCACGATGTCGGAGCATCAGGATGCACCTGCTTGTTTTAAACAAAAAGAACCATCTCATGTCAGATGGTCTTCAATTCTTTTAACTGCTGCAGGGTTGATTGTCTCCATTTTGCTGGCACTCTTTTTGTCCAAACACATTTACGAGCATCTCACAACAGCAGCCGGCTTAACTCTTTTATACACATGGGTGTTTATTCTGCTTTCGAGCAAAAAGCTGTCAAAACCATCTACTCGTCAAACGTGTGAAACGGTTCTTGCCCTGCTCTTGATTGGTGCGGCTGTTTCAGGCACTCTGACAGAGGCAAGCGGACGCCCCGGCTTTTTTATAAGCATTGGGATCATCGCCGTGATTGGCATCATGGTACTCTTTATGAGAAAAAAGTGGAAACAGGATCAGGCCGCATCATAATTTCATCATGTTTTTTAAAGCAGTAAATGGGCATTTGGCGGAGGCTGGTTTCTCCGCCTCTTCATCTGGGAGAAAATATTGCTTCCATTCATGATTTGTTGGATCACCGTACCATTTTAACGATGGATGGACGTCAACTTGATCATATGCTTTGAGCCGCTTGCGAACGAGCTGGCTCATTTTTTGTCCAAACTTGGTCGATCCATTCAATTTTTCGAACACCCATCTGGGCTGAAATGCCATCATGACATATGGAAAGTGGCGGCTCTTTCTGAGCTTATGAGCTGGTGTTGAACACAGAATAAAATAAGCCTCGCCATGAAAGCAGTACTCCCATTCATGGTGATGAGGGTCCAGTGGAATCTCCGCTGGCCATGGCACTTCATCTTTTTGATGTAACCGTTGAAGCAATGACCAGAACTGCTGCTCAAATTCTTCAATTGGGCTTTCCTTTAAATCCTGCGGAGTTTCAAAAAAGCAGATAAATGAAGCGTATTGACCAGTTTGTTTAGCGCAGCCTTGATATTCTTTTAGCAGCTCTGCTAACTCATTCACTGCCCCGTCTCCCCGCAGATCACCGACAAATCCATAGCGTAAATGATCGAGAAAAAATCCTTGTCTGCCTGGTACACACGGAAATGTATCTGCCTCATCCCCTACCATCTCTCCAAACTGTGTGAAGGCATCCTGCTTCCATTCTTCGAGTGATCGTAGATTTTGATCAAGGCAACTTTTTGCATACAGCTGGGCCATTTTCTTCCACCTCGTTTTAGCGTCTTCTCCATAGCCTATGAGGAGGAAAAAGCTGTGGTGACTGTCCTTCAACGACTTTCACTGGACATTCACAAGGTGGTTGATTTGACGGATGAAGCAGGAATTCACTTCCATTTATCTAATCATGTATGAGTATGCTTCTGCATATCATCATTTAGCCGCCTCTATCTAATAGAGTCGGCCATCATAAAAGAAATGGGTGAATGACATGCGTCTTCTTTTTCTCCATCCGATGTATCTGATCTTATTTACACTACCAGTGATGGCTTTCCTTTGGGGATTTGTTGGTTATCTGCTATTTAAACGGATATGGCCTGTCCTCATATTAACGTCCGTGATCTCGATGATTTTCATCTTCGTTTATACTGGATTTGACCTTAGCAATCTATACTGGGTCCTTCTGATGACGGCTCTTGCTTTTGTATCAAGCGGATTCTCGAAGGTCATACACGTTCATGTTCAAGAGAAAAAACGGGAAAAGCCATTATGATTGTTTCTTCTTTAAAAAAACGGAATCAAGCAACCAATAAATGAAGGCCGCACAAAAGCTAAATAGATAAATCTTGTAGCTAATAAAGACGACAACACCATAATCAATCCATAAAGCAAGCGCCGTACAAACCACCCACGCCCCGATAAAATAAACCAATAAATCACGGCGTCGAAACTTCTCAGGATGACGGTGTAAAGCCATTTGGATAGGTGCAGCAAATAGGACATAAGCGATCAAAATGAAAAGACTGGTGACCTCCACATAACTGAATCCGGATTCAGGTGAGGCAAACAACATGATATAAACAAATGTCGATGTGATCACAGACAACATCAGCATACACACATAGTTGAATGCTGGCAGGAACATACGCATGGCAAAAACTCCTTCAATTTTATGTATCTTCCATCATTATTGAAGAGTGTCTTATTTCTGTCAAATAAGAAAAAGGGCTAAAATGATTTAGATTTTAGCCCTTTTTCTTATCAACCATTCTATCCAATGAGCGCCATGATCCCTTGATATCCAAAATAGGCACCGAAGCCAAGTAAAGAGAGACCTGCCAGAACGGATAAGCCGTGCAACATTCGTTCATTTAAATACCGTCTAAACGTACTGGCGAGTAGCGCCATACAGAAATCCCATAAGAGCATGCCGATAAAAATAGCCATGCTGTACATCAGCATTTGAGATGCTCCATACTTTTCAATCGTATTGGCCAAAATACTTCCATAAATTCCAAGCCAAAATAAAATACTAAGCGGATTGGAAAGAGAAATAAAAAATCCCGTCATGAACGAATGCCCGATCGATGTGTTTCCTCCATCCTTCTTTGGGCTTTCCTGCAAATTGATTTTACGAAGGCTTTCAATACCGGTATAGGTCAGAACGAAAAAGCCGAACAGCCACAAAAAGGTTTTCACAAGAGGTGCAGTCAAAAGCTGGGCGACACCAAAATAGATGAGGAGCATATAGACAATATCCGCAGCCATAGCCCCCACACCAAAAATCCAAGCGTGCCAAAATCCACTTTTAATTCCTCTGTCGATTTGGGCTGCATTGACTGGCCCAACAGGCGCTGAAAGTGACAACCCTAAAAAGATATAACCAAAAAACACCGCCACATAGACGTCCTCCTTTTGATGCTGACTTGTACATGTTATTCACGCTTTCGTTGTTTTAGTACAAGTCCTTCGTCACCTTTTCTGAAGATATGCTATACAAAAGGAGGAGCCACCAGAGCAGCTGCTTATCGATCGGCTTTCATCGCCGGCGGCTGTGTGGGTATGGTTTCTTTTTTCCGAGATCGATTCATTTGAATGGCAGCCGCAAAAAGGAGAACAGCTAAAAAGGCGAAAACAAAGACGGCGCTTGCCGCACCTGCCCACTCAAGGCTAAACCCAATCAAAAAGGACAAACAAGCTCCACCTAAACTAGCGGCGGCAATAAAATAACTCGTGGCCTCGTCGATGGCATTTTCAATCATTAATGCAGAAGCCGTCAAGGCAATGGGGAACATGCCAGCTGCGCACAGACCGATGAAAAAGATAAGAATTAGCTGCGCGGCGATGTGGGTGACTAGAGCAAATACGGCGAGCAGCACAATCATCAGCGCTGCGCTTAACTTTAAAAAACGCAGCGGATGCAGCTGATCGGCTTTTCTCGCAATGACAGTTCTGCCAATGACGATCGCTGTCCAAAAAGTAGAGACCGCAAAAAGACCCCAGTTGTCTCCCCCTTTTTCTAGCATGATCGACGGTAAAAAGTTCGCAAAGTTCGTTTCAATTCCTGCGTAGAAAAACGCAAAACAGATCATCAGCACCACAATCATTCGATTCCCTCGATCAAACAGCAAAGATGGTTTCTTCATGTCTTGAGAAGGAGCTGCCATCTGTCCTTGAGGGAGTTTATTCATAAAAGTAAGCCACAGCATAAGGAAAAAAGTCAGTGCACCGACTTGAAATAAAAACACATAATGCCACGTTTCCTCTGTCACAGTCAGCAGAATCAATAGAGGAAATAATAATGCACCTAATCCAAAAAAGACCTCCATGATGCTGATTCGCTTTGCACTGTTTGCCATTGAAATGACATACGCCCCGGCCGTCGTCTCAAGACTGCCAGCACCGCTCCCAAGGAAAAAACCTGCCACCACAAGAATCGTCCAACCTGGTACCAAAAGGCCAAGAAGAAGCGCTCCGATCATCAGCAGCAATCCCATCGTCAGAACAGTGCCGTAGCCTTTTTTCCTCACAAGAATGGGCGACAAAAGAACGCCTGTCAAAAAGCCAATAAACTGAAAGAAGATTAAAGAAGATAATTCCCCAGGGCCCTTCTCATAACTAGACAGCAAATAAGGCGTTAAACTGCCAAAAAACACATGAATGGTCCCAATAAAAAAATAAAAGATACAGCCAAAATAAAACACCTTTTTCATCTTTTCACTTCCTCTAAAAAGGAGCGGAGTCATGATATCCTCCGCTCCACCTCTTCATTAATATGCGCGGGCAGAGACGACAGCCTCTTCCCTCTCGAAGCACGTATTCAGCGCAGCCTGCGCGCGATAACCATCTGCAAAATCAGCTACCTTCATATGAGATGGATATGAGTTTGTATTTACCCAATGCATCAGCTGATCACGGAATGTATCAGACCATCCATAAAATTCATTTGGTGGATCTGTCAGCAATGTTTGCGGCATTTGATGACGCTCTACACACAAGCCATCACTGATCTCATATTCGTTTTTCATGTTTGTATGGTATTTAAAAACCTTGTCATGTCCCACTACTTCTACACTAAATCCACATTCCTCGGGCTGCGTACTTTTGGACGTCACCAAATGAAAGAACACTTGATTCTCCATTTGCCCAAAAATTTCGGTATGGTCATCGACCTGTACCTTTTTCTCTTCTTTTTCCTTTACATGTGTCAGCATCTTCGTATTAAGGGATTCTTTTTTCATTTCACTGCCAAATAAGTACCACAGCATATCAATCAAATGAATCCCTAAATCTCCTAATGCACCGCTTGTACGCAGACTTTCGCCGCTGTCTCTCCACGAAAATGTCTTTCTTCTAAGGGCACTATTTTTCTTAAAATGTGTCCGTACTGTCAAAACGCGTCCTAATTCACCATTGGCGATCAAGTTCTTCAAAATATTCACAAAGGATAAATAGCGATAGTTAAAGCCCATACTGGCTTGAACCTGGAACTGTTTGGCTGTCTCCACCATTTCCTTCGCTTCTTTTAACGATACAGCCATCGGTTTTTCACATAAAATCGGCTGTCCTGCTCTAAGCGCCTGAAGGGCATGGTCCTTGTGACAGAAGTTAGGGGAAGCAATGATCAATCCATCTGATGCATCCGCTAGTGTTTCGATACTGGCATACACCCGTCCGCCGTACTGTTTAATAAATCCTTGTGCAACGGATTCGTGCAAGTCATAGACCCCAGATAATTCTGCACCTTTGATCGTTGATAAGGCTCTAGCATGTGCTTTTGCAATATTCCCTGCTCCAACAATTCCAATTTTCTTCATGAATGTGCCTCCTCATGTTTATACATCACTGTTTTCAATGTTTCATAGATTCCTTTTGCATACCCATGATGACAAATTTGATGGTGGTGCCGTTTGGCTTCGGCTGTTGCATTTTGGACAAGAAAGCCGTGCGTGACGGATTGAAGCATCCGCAGATCATTCCCACTATCACCAAAAGCAAAACCCTTATCTTTTGACAGGTTATATTGATTCAGCATAAACCGAACGATTTCATCCTTACCTGTTCCCACTGGTAAAAAATCAACGTCATAGCAATCCGCAGGGTCACCCGCAAGCGGGTTGCATTTGTTGATGTTCACCGCCACACCCCGCTCCTTCGCAAGTGTTTGGATGAACGATAGATGATGGAGATCTGTTCGTTCATCCTGCTCCTGATAATAGAAATTCTTTTTATACCCAGAGCTGCCTAGCTGCGTTTGCGGCCTAAGGGTAATCCCCTTTTCACGTACGGCTTGCAGAATATCTTCAATTTTTTCGTCTGAAAAGCCTTGTGCATCAAGCCGTTTCATCCATTCTGCATCTGGCTGTCCAAATTTCCCATCTGATGTATACACGATTTCAGTTCCTAAATTCGACGCAATGAAATGCGGGAATTGATAGAAACCACCCTTCTCCATTTTGCTCGTAACAGAATCGAGGCTGCTTCCCGTCACCCAGCCCAGCATGAGCTGTCCGGCTTCGCTCTTTTCTGCCACAAAAGCTTCCAGCCGTTTTACATCCTCTCTCTGCTCCTCGGTCATTCCGTGAGAATAATAGGTCTCATCGAAATCACAGAAGACGATCCACTGCGGATGTTGCGGTTGATGCAAAAGCTTTTTATTGAATGGAAGATTTGATAACATGATGGACCCCCTCGATGACTTTCTCCTGATCTTGCAGCGGCATACCTGGATAAAGCGGCAAATGGAGTAATTGCTGTACGGCTTTTTCCGTATGTGGAAGTGCCGTTTGTTTATACTTTTGAGAAACAAGATTCGTTTGATGCTGATGCGATAAAACAGGGTAATAGACGTCTGTTTCTATGCCCATTTCCAGTAATTTCTCTGCCAGCTCATCTCGGCTTCCCTTCACCACTCTGATCGGGAATAGATGCCATACATGATCGTCTGTCAGCTTCGGAAGCTTAATATAGCCTTCGTCTTCCAGCGTTTGCAGCTGATCTATGTATCTCTTTGCCAAGTAAAAGCGTTTAAAGTTTTGTAAACCTAAATATTTCATTCGTTCTAGCCCGATTGCGGCCTGTAAGTTATCAATCTTAGAATTAAAGCCATAGTCACTGCGCTTCACGTTTTTCTTTCCTGGTTCAAAACCGTGATAGCTGATTTCCATGCACTTTTCGGCTAGGGCTTCATCATTTGTCGCGATGGCTCCTGCCTTTCCGCAAACTCCAAGGTTTTTGTAAGGATTAAAGCTGAGAACAAGTCCATCCCCAAATTCCCCAAGCCCGCTACTACCAATCGCCTGACAGCCATCCTCAATGATCGATAGACCATGCCGTTTCGCAATCGTCGAAATGGCCTTCATATCCGCTTGCTTTCCATACAAATGAACCGGGAGAATACATACTGTCTTATCTGTGATATGCTTCTCTATTTCACTCGGCGCTAGGCAGTAGGTGTCTGGATCAATATCGGCATAGACTGGAACCGCACCAATCGCAAGCACTGCATTTTCTGTTGCAGCAAAGCTGTTGGCAGGTAGGATGACCTCATCTCCAGGATGGACGCCTGCTGATATTAAACTGATCATCAAGGCATCTGTTCCACTTGATGTGGCAATGACATAATTTTTCCCTAAGTATGCTGCGAGCGTCTTTTCAAACTTTGGAATATAAGGGCCTGATGTAAAACGGCCTGAACTTAATACTTCTTTCAGCACCTGCATAATATCATCAATCTCATCCTCTGAAATCAGTTTATCGACCGGCAGGAACGGTATCTTTTTTTCCTTATTTTGTTTATAATGGAAGAGAATTTTTTCCAAACCTGTACGCGCAATATCTTGCTCAAGGAACGCAGCAAGCTTATCATTCGCTAGATTCTTTTCAACTGAATCAGCCTTTACTTGAACACCTTGATTGATCATATCCAGCAACGGTAGATAATCCTTGCTTTTACCTGATATCTTCGTCAATATTTGCATTCCATTCCCTCCAATTAATCAATTCCATTTGTTAATATTTAACTTGTTTCACATTGTAAATGATGTTATCGATTTCAGAACAATAACTTTGTGTAAAGGATTTGTTAATATGTGTACAATTTATGAAATTGCCAAACGCTGCGGGGTTTCAACGACCACTGTTTCTCGGGTGCTGAACAACCATCCATATGTATCCGAAGAAAAGCGCCAGCACATTTTACAGGTGATGAAGGAAATGGAGTATACACCAAGCTCAGCAGCCCGCACCCTTCGGTCACATCAGACAAAAACCATTGCTGTGTCTGTTCCAGCTGTGGACCATCCTTTTTTTGCACAATTGATTAAAGGCATTTCAAAGGAAGCACTGGATCAAGGGTATAAAGCCATCGTGCTCCAGACGTTTTATCAAGAATCAGCAGAACTTGAAGGGCTTCAATTATTAAAAAGAAAAGAAGTAGATGGTGTCATATTGGGGGCGTTAGAAAATAAGTGGGAAACAATCGAGCCATTTTTAGCAAACGGCCCGATCGTCATGGCAAATGAATTTCATCAAACAGCAGACATTCCGATTATTGGATATGATGAGCGGGAAGCTGCTTATAAAGCGGTTGACTACTTGATTCAATCAGGGCGTACATCCATTGGATTTTGCTTTGATACAGAAAGCAGTGAAGCACAAAAACAAAGAAAGCAAGGCTATCTTGATGCGCTTTCTGATCACGGTTTGTCGCTTAAAGAAGATTGGCTGTTCGGCGAGGCTTTTACCATTGAGGACGGCTTTCGTTTAATGGACTTAATCCACCGGATGCCGGATGCGCCGGATGCGATTTTCACCGGCAATGATCAAGTGGCAGCAGGCCTCATTAAACAAGCCATTTCATATGGATATCACATTCCTAAGGATTTAGCGGTGATCGGTTATGACAATCAAGACATTTGCGAGGTGACAGCACCAACGATCACGACCATCGACATCCCCATCGTCGAGCTTGGCCAGCAGTCTGTAAAACAAATGATTCAGCTGCTACAAGATCAAAAACCATTACAACGTGAACATATTCAGCTACCTACTCGGCTTGTCACACGAGAATCCACATAAAAAAAGACTGAGAAATCTCTCAGTCTTCCATTTTTCAATCAATCGATCAACCTATACAAATTGAGCAAGAATAAATGTCCATACACATACGATGCCGAGCAAAATGAAGCTGTACTTCACTGTTTTTTGGAAGAGTTCAGATTCTTTACCTGTTTCTCCTACAGCTGCTGTTGCAATAGCAATAGATTGTGGCGAAATTAATTTCGCCATCACACCACCGGTCGTATTTGCCCCGATTAACAAACCTGCCTGAGAGCCGATTTGAGAAGCGGTGACTGCTTGAAGGTTACCGAATAAGGCATTGTTACTCACAACAGATCCCGTAATAAACACGCCGATCCAGCCAAGCACTGGGCTGACAACCGGGAATAAATCGCCTGTTTTAGCAAGTGCTAGTCCGATAGCAGAACTTAGGCCTGCAAAGTTCGCCAAGTTGGCAAAGCCCATGACAAAACAAATCGTAAGAACAGGAACCCAAAGCTCTTTGACCGCTGCATTTAAGCAGGCAGCCCCTTCTTTTAATGTAATATGTCTGCTGAACAATCCTGTCAGCATCACCGCAATTAGAATGGCGGTACCTGTTGCACTAATAACATCAATTTTAAAGATCGCATCAATCGGTGTTTCTGTTTGGGCAATTGGCGGTAATTTCACAATTTGCTGATGCAGAAACGGCATTTTCACTAAAATGGTTGTCCAGTTAAGCGGTCCTCCTTCAGCAAATAATGCTTTAAAAGCTGGTAGGCTCCATACAGTAATGACGGCAGTTAAAATATAAAACGGAGACCATGCTTTCAGCACCTCAACACCACTATACGTTTGTTTCTTCTCAATGGCTGGTGCCCCTTCTTCACGATAAATATATTTCGGCTGCCATTTTCGAAGAAATAAAGCCAAAATTCCCATACTCGCTAAAGCTGAAATAATATTGGCAAGCTCAGGACCCATGGTGACCATTGTAACAGCCTGCAGAATCGCATAGCTTCCACTCACAACAAGCAAGGCTGGAAGCGTTTCTTTGATCCCTTTAAAGC
The DNA here is from genome assembly GCF_024398395.1 of Bacillus sp. FS02. NCBI lineage: Bacteria > Bacillati > Bacillota > Bacilli > Caryophanales > Bacillaceae > Bacillus > Bacillus sp. FS02. Next base: position 1,570,284 of record NZ_CP074101.1, read on the forward strand.
CGTCTACAATGAGAATCAGCAGAAATGGGATACAGAAAGAAATAAACGGAATGGTGTACACAAGGGTTTGAGACAGCTCAAGCGGCGTCATATTCCCCATTTGTGCTCCAGTAATAACCGGGATACCTACTGCACCAAAAGCGCCAGACGCAGCATTTGCAATCAAGCAGAGCATGGCGGCTTTTAGTGGTTTAAACCCAAGCTCTGTTAAAAGAGCGGCACTAATCGCAATCGGTACACCGAATCCAGCGGCTCCCTCTAAAAATGCGTTAAAACTAAAACCAATTAATAAGAGCTGTAACCGTTGATCTTGAGAAATTCCTGCAATACTAGAACGAATGACATCGAACTTTCCAGACTTCACAGCAATTTTATAGAGCCATACGGCCATGATGACGATATATCCAATTGGCCACAGCCCATTAGATACACCGAGCACCACAGCAGATAATGCTTTTTCAATTGGCATATGAAAGAAGAAAACAGCTGTTACAAAACTGACGATCAAGGTAAAACAAGCGGCTAATACCCCTTTTAACTTAAATACAGTCAATGCAAGTAGGAAAAACAAGATTGGAAGCATGGCCACCAATGCACTGACGAACTCATTACCAAACGGATCATATATTTGCTGCCACATAGTGATTCATCCTTTTCTGCTCAGATAGGTTGCCTTTGATTGATTAAAAATGAGGAGCTAAAATCTCTTTTAACACATTTACACTGCGCGCGAATTTTTCTTTTTCTGTGTCATTCAGTGCGAGCTCCATCACTTCAGTTGCACCATTTCGGTTCACGAGGGCAGGTACACCAATGTAGACATCTTCTGCTCCGTATTCCCCATCTAAATAAGTGCTGACAGTCAAAATGCTGTTTTCATTGTGTAAAATGGCTCTAGTAATACGGGCTAAACTCATCGCTACGCCGTAATAAGTCGCTCCTTTTTTCTCAATGATTTGGTAAGCAGCATGACGGACATTCTCCATGATGTCGTCTAAATCTTCTTGTTTGTATTGGTCATTTCTCTTCATTAATTCTGTGATGGGTACACTTCCGATATTCGCATGGCTCCAAACAGCAAGCTCTGTATCTCCATGCTCTCCAATGATGTACGCATGCACATTGTGCGCCGCTGCTTCAAAGTACTCACTAAGCATGTATCTGAATCTTGCCGTATCAAGCGTTGTTCCACTACCAATCACTCGTTCTTTTGGCAGTCCGCTGAATTTCCAAGTCGCATATGTCAAAATATCAACTGGGTTCGTAGCAACTAAGAAAATACCATCGAATCCGCTTTTCATCACATTGTCTACAATGCCTTTAAATATATTTAAATTTTTCTCAACAAGATCAAGTCTCGTTTCACCTGGCTTTTGGTTTGCACCAGCGCAGATACATACAATATCAGCATCCTGACAATCCTCATAATCTCCATACCAAGTATTCACAGGATGCGGGGCGAATGCTTTCCCGTGGTTTAAATCCATGACGTCACCCATTGCTTTATCTTGATTCAAATCGATGACTACCAATTCATCTGTGATTGCTTGATTTATTAATGTAAAGGCATAACTGCTGCCGACAAAACCTGCTCCAATAAGTGCTACTTTGTTTACTTTTTCGTTTGTCATTTATCTCATCCTCCTGAGTAAAACTAGGTTGTTTTTCTTATGTGAAATATTTCACATTCTTATTGTGCAACACTTCACAAACTTTTGCAAGGGGATTGCTCAAAAAAATAATGTTGCCATTTTGTGAACACTCATATTGTGGTTTTAAACCGCTGTCCCCATACATGTTCTCATAAGAAAAAAGCCACCAAACACTCTTTGGTGGCTTCTCTCTTATTTAATAAGGTCCCCAATTGATCATGACACCGATACAAATAAAGACAAGGCCGATGACGAACCAAATGAGCGCAAGCGGCACCATAAAACGCAGCCATTTCACGTAAGGAATCCCACTTGCAGCCAAGACAGCCATCAACACACCTGAAGTCGGATTCACGCAGTTGACCACCCCTTCACCGAGCATCACTGCTTCTACCGCTACTTGTCTCGTGATACCCATTAAATCAGCAAGCGGCGCAAGAATCGGTATAAAGACAACCGCTTCCCCTGATCCTGATGAAATCAAAAAGTGAAGGAGCGCACTGGCGATATACATGCCGATCGCACCAGCGATTGGACTAAACCCTGTCAGCATACTCGCAAGCCAATTCACCACAGTATCAAGCAGCTTGCCGTTTTCCAAAATGACTGAAATGCAGCGTGCCATGCCGACAATGAGTGCGCCGTATACAAGGCTTTGACAGCCGACAATAAACGTTTTTGCAATATCATTGGCAGCTAATCCCCCAAGCAGTCCAGCAGCAATTGCCATGAAAATGAACACACCAGCCATTTCCTTATCGGTCCAGCCAAGCTGAAGCGCACCATATAAGAACCCCCAAGCGACAAACCGCACACCGCTAAAATCAGCTTATGTCTGCCGGTGAATTCAGGCTTGTCCACAGATTCCGCATCAGCTCCTCCAAGCCCTTTAGCAGGAAACCACTCGTCACCAAGCAGGCTCCCCTTTTCTTTATTTTTCAGGCGTTTTGTATATAAATAGATGTACACAATACTAGATAGGAGAAAACAAAGATAAATGATGACACGCAGACCAATACCAGAAAAAATCGGCAGTTCTGCAATCGTTTGTGATAAACCTAATGGAGATGGAGACAAAATGGTTGCGTTAAAACCTGCATAACAGCCGATGTAAATAACCGCCGCTCCCGCCACTGCATCCCACTTTAAAGAACGTGCCACAATGATCCCAATAGGAATAAAGCCAATGACTGAGTTCACCACAATTCCGGTCGTCCCAAGTACAGAAAACAATCCGCCAACAATACAAATAAACAATAGCTGTTTCGTTTGGAACCGGCTGATGACATTGTGAATCATCCCGTTAATGGCACCTGTCTTTTCCAAAATTGCAATGGTTCCACCAGTAAAAAGAATCAGAAAAATAATAGAGGATGAACCAACCATCCCTTCTTGAATCGCTGTAAAAAAACCAACCGGACTAACTGGTGATTGATCAATACGGTGATAACTGCCAGGAACAGCTGTTGTGATCTCTCCTGACGTTTTCCGATCAAATTCACCGGCTGGTACAAAATACGTTGCGATCGTACAAATTAAAGCAATCATAAATAAGAGTACATATGCATCCGGCATCTGAAGTTTTCTTTTTTGTTTCTCAGGTGCTGATACTGTCGCTGTTTTCATCTGTCAAAACCCCTTTGTCCCGATCGGAATTTCACTTAATTTTCTGAATAATCAAATGATGTGTTATATTATAAACACTGATGATATTTAAGATCAATATTATTTCACTAAAAGAATGTTTTGGCAGATTATCTGTCAGCAAGGAGGCTTCTCATGACAACTTTGACAAACGAGATGAAACAAACCGTAACAGACATCTTTGAACATCTGCACGCCCATCCAGAAATCAGCTGGGAAGAGACAAATACGACAGCTTATATTGAAGCTCTATTAAAGAAATTAGGCTGTAAAACGAGAACATTTGAAGACTGTACAGGGGTAATCGGTGAAATTGGGGAAGGCGCACCAGTGGTTGCTGTGAGAGCCGATATTGACGCATTATGGCAGGAAGTAGATGGCGTATTTCAAGCCAACCATTCATGCGGACACGATGCTCATATGACGATGGCACTTGGGACATTCATGGCATTGAAAGAAAAAGAACTTCCAAGTGGCACGATCCGATTCATTTTTCAGCCTGCCGAAGAAAGAGGCGGCGGCGCTTTAAAGATGATCGAAAAAGGTGTGTTAGCTGACGTCGATTATTTATACGGGGTGCATGTGCGCCCAATTCAAGAAACCTTAAACGGACGCTGCGCTCCTGCCATTTTGCACGGATCAAGTAATCATTACGTCGGGACCATTCTAGGGGAGGAAGCACACGGTGCACGCCCGCACCTTGGGGTCAACGTCATTGAAGTTGCATCTACGCTTGTGCAGAGACTGGCACATATCCATGTCGATCCACGAGTCGCCCATTCTGTGAAAATGACCAATTTAAATGCAGGCGGCGGCAGCTCCAACATCATACCTGGCAAGGCCTCTTTTACACTCGACGTTCGGGCACAGACAAATGAAGTGATGGATGAATTAGAAAAGGAAATTGAAAGAGCATGCCATTCTGTAGCGGATGCTTTTGGCGCCTCTATCACACTTTCAACTGATCATCGTCTTCCAGCTGCGACATTAAATGAAGAAGCTGTGGAGATCATGTCACATGCCATAGAGCAAGTGCTAGGCAAAGAACAGCTCGATCCACCGATCGTGACGACAGGCGGAGAGGACTTTCATTTTTATGCAGCAAAGGTTCCGCATATTAAATCGACGATGCTCGGTTTAGGCTGTGATTTAAAACCAGGGCTACACCACCCTTATATGACATTTGACCGCTCTGCCATTTTTACCGGTATTGAGATTTTGACGGAAGCTGTATACGAAACACTTCAACAGCATTCATCGTAAAATAAAAAAACCACCCGTCTTTTCTGAAGCGGGTGGTCTCCTTTATTTTACGCATTCACATCTGTCATTGCCGGGACATTGATTTCTTTGACACAGGACACCCTGGATAGATGAATAACACATCTCGCCAGCTCGACAATATCTTGTACAGGTATTCTCGTTTCATCATACAGAGCAATGGCTTTTTCAGCGCCATCTTCGTACGGAACTTCTGCCGCCAGCTCTCCTGGATTGATACAGGTAACGGATATTTTATCTTTCCTTACGTGCTCTCTTAGTGCGTTCACAATACCACGAAGCCCAAATTTAGAAGCAACAAAAGAAACCTGAGGCAAATTCGTATGGTCAAGTCCCGCAGTAGAACCAATGACGATGATCTTTCCATTCTCAGATGTCCTTACGTGCGGAAGCAGAGCTTGAATGTAGGTAATCGTTGAGGTAACGTTCACATTGATTAAATGAGCGATATCCTCCGGTTGATCATGATCGAAAGAATAATCATCTTCAAAGCCGCGTTTCTCCCATAAGCCTACGTTATAAATAAGTACATCAATTGTTTGATTCTTCAATGCTTCGAGCATAAAAGGGATATGGGTTTGGCTTGATAAATCGATCTTCAGCCAAATTCTACGCACCCCATCGTCTATGTTCAAACTGCTTGGTTCACTTCGTGACACAATCCATACTGTATCTCCACTTGAAGGAAGACCTTTTACAAAGGCATCCCCTAATCCTTGACTCGCACCGAATATGATATAGTTTTTACTCATGCTTCCTCCTTCATGGCTCACTTACGAGCTTCCACCACTACACCCATTCATCTGTAAGCGTTTTATACCTATATCATACAGTGTCTTATACATGCCTGCCCCTTTTATGCTCATCTTTACTTTCTAAATGGCCTAGCTTCCTTATTTCCTTTAATTCCTCTGGTAACGCACGCGCTTCTATAAAGCTTTTGATCATGTCGACAAAAAGTTCTTTCTTTTCAAAAGTAAACGTATGTCCAATGTCAGGAACGATGAACCCGGCTGCATTCGGGTGTGCATTCGTGATTTTTTCTGCTGACCTAGTCATAATGCCCTTTTCCTTTTCTCCCACTGTCACAAGAATCCGTGCCTTCGCTTGTTGAAACGTCTCAGGGAGCTTGTAATGAAGATTTTCTTGAAACATCGTAAGCAACGTCTTCTTCTGCAATTGTTTGGAATCCGCTGCATAATGATCCAGTACATCGTTTGGAAGTCCCATCTTTTCTGCTTGCAGCTGGATGAACCAATCTTTCTTTAATAACGGATATGTAAGAGGTAAAATGGGCCTTACCATCAAATAGAGCCATGGTAATGGCAACACAAGGGCGCTATTGATGATGGCGATGTCTGCGATGTCTGGCTCTCTCGATAACACATCAACGGCTACCTGTGCACCTAGAGAGAAGCCAATTAGAATGACTGTACGGCCATGTGCATGCTCCTTTATCCATGAAATGATTTCATAAGCACTTTCTCGCATGGAAAACGACGTTTCATTTGCTCTTGTCCCGTGACCAATAAAATCAGGGGTATAGCATTCATACGTTTCCTTGAATATTTCCATATGCTCCTGCCACATCCAGCTGCTTACGCCTCCACCGTGCAGGAAAATCATCATTGGTTTTTCCACCATCGACAACTCATCCACCATCCTTATATATAAGAAAAAGCAGTCGCTTTTTGAGCAGACTGCTTTTTCCATATGCTCCCTTCTATTATAAGGGAACTGTTATACAATTGGCTATTTTTTCAAATCTTCGATCGAGTTGACGTTTTTCATATAAGTCGGAACAACGAGACCCATGCGAAGACCCTTCATACTTGTACCGAGATCATCATATTTTCCTTTAAACTTCGCTGCATACGTTTTATGCGTATTTGGAAGCCATGCAGATAATGATGCATCAGCACTTCCGGTTGCAATTGCTGTCCACATTGGGCCCGCTTCAACCTGAGTCAAGGTCACTTTAAAGCCAAGTTCACGCAATACCTCTGCGGCCACATTGGTACTTGCAATCTCACTATCCCACGCAACGTAGGCAAGATTGATTTTGTCACCGTTTGACTTTTTCACGCCTTTTGTCCATTTCGCTACTTGATCTTTATGCTTTTTCACATATTTAACTGCAGCATCCTTTGGTTTGACGCCATCCTGAATATCAAGCATCACTTCACCCATATCATCTTGAGACCATTTAAACTGACTGAGCATTTTGGCTGCTTCCGGCTGATCCTTCGCAAATCCTTTACGAGAAATGGTGTGAATTTCTTCTTCGTCACCATATGATTTTTTCGGATCATCTAAATATTTCAAATCGTAGCGGGAAAACATCCAGTGAGGATTCCAGCCAGTGATGATAATCGGTTTTTTACGGTCATACGATTTCTTCAATGTCGCTGTCATCGCTGCACTTGAGGCAGATACAACCGTCCAATCCTCTAAACCGTAATCCTTTTTCGCTTGATCGGTTAAGGCCATAATACCTGAACCCGGATCAATCCCGATAATCGTTTTATTGACCTGCTGTGCTGCACTTGCATTTGAATCTGATTGTGCACCACAAGCCGCTAGTAAAAAGACGAGCAGGGCGGTCATCCCAATGTAGAGAGACTTTTTCCACATTAAGCATTCCCCCTGGTTTTTTTCGTTTTAATGTTTTGTGTAATACGATCCAGTGTGATCGCTACAATAACAATGGCAATACCAGCTTCAAAACCAATCCCTGTTTTCAGCTGCGTTACTGCACTATATACTTCCGAACCAAGTCCTGGTGCACCAACCATTGCCGCAATGACGACCATGGATAGAGCAAGCATGATACTTTGGTTAATCCCAGCTAAGATGGTTTTTGTAGCAAGTGGAAGCTGAACTTTGAACAAACGCTGGAATGTCGTTGAACCAAAAGCTTCTGTTGCTTCAATTAAATCAGATGGTACTTGTTTAATCCCGAGAATGGTCATACGAATCGTTGGCGGCATAGAGAAAATAACCGATGCCACAACCCCAGGAACAACTCCAATATTAAAGAAGAAGATCGCTGGTAAAAGGTATACGAATGCAGGCATTGTCTGCATTAAGTCTAAAATAGGTGTGACAATTTTACGCACCGTTTCCTTCTGTGATGCCCAAATACCGATCGGAACCCCGATCACGATAGAAATGACCACAGCTGTCAGAACGAGCGCAAGTGTTTGCAGCATTGGCTGCCAGTAGCCTAAATAGTCGATCAGTAAGAATCCAATAAGTGTGAAAAGAGCAACTCCTCTTGTACTGATCCACCAAGCAATGCCGGCAAAGATAAGCGTTAAAATAATGGATGGAATGACGCCAAGTGCAGCTACAATACCATTTACTGTTCCAGCTAATCCATTTGTGATGCCATCAAAAAAACCACCAAAGGTTAATGTTAACCAGTCAACAAATTGATCGATATAATCCGCGAACGGAATTCTAGGTAAATCACTCATACTAAACATCTTATTCTACCTCCTGTGCAGAAGGCTCTTGTGCTTTAATTTCCTCTAGCTCGTTAGAAGACATGTTGATATATTCATCATTACCTGATAATGCACCAATCAATGCACCTCTGACCACAATACCCTTCATTCTGTTTTTCTCATCTACAACGGCAATTGGAATGTTCGCATCAGACACCGCGTCAAAGATCTCTGTTAAATACGTTGATTCCAATACTGTCGTAAATTCTTTATCAAGAACAGTTTCTAGCGACGCACCCGTTTCTGCCGCTTTTTTCGCTGCTTGTGCAGAAATAACACCTAATAAATGCTTTTTCTTATCTACTGCATAGATAGACGAAATACCAAGGTTCTTCATGAGCGTGAGCGCAACACGTGCCCCTTTATCAAGCTGAACTGTTTCTGCACGTTTCATAATGTGACCAGCGGTTAATACTTTAGAAAGGTCTACATCTTCAACGAAACGTTCAACATACTCGTTCGATGGGTTCATCAGAATTTCTTCTGGTGTTCCGATTTGAACGATATTCCCGTCTTTCATGAGGACAATGCGGTCGCCAATACGAAGCGCTTCATCTAAATCATGCGTGATGAAAATAATTGTTTTTCCTACAGACGTATGAAGCTCAAGCAATTCATCCTGCATGTCTTTACGAATTAATGGATCTAGTGCGCTGAATGCTTCATCCATTAACAAAATATCAGGGTCATTAGCTAGTGCACGTGCCAATCCAACACGCTGCTGCATACCGCCACTTAATTGATTTGGGTACTGCTCTTCAAAACCTTCAAGTCCAACAAGCTTTAAAGATTCAAGCGCTTTAGAGCGGCGCTGTTCTTTTTCTACACCTTGCAATTCAAGCCCGTATTCTGTATTCTCCAGAATGGTACGATGCGGGAACAATGCGAAGTTTTGGAAGACCATGCTGATCTTTTTCCGTCTGACTTCACGCAATTGATCCTTTGACATATTTGTTATCATATCCCCATCAATATAAATTTCGCCGGAGGTTGGTTCGATTAACCTATTCAGCAGCCGCACAAGTGTGGACTTTCCGCTCCCTGATAGCCCCATGATGACAAATATCTCGCCGTCATACACATCAAAATTTGCTCGATTGACACCAACTGTTGCGCCGGTCTCTTTTAGGATTTCTCTCTTTGTCTTCCCTTTTTCAAGCATTTGAGATGCTTTTTTAGCATTTTTACCGAAAATTTTAGATACATTATTTATCTTGATTTTGATCTTTCTCTCTTCAGAATTCATTTTTTCCCTCCAAATTAGCATCTTTATAACCGTAACATAAGCGTTATGATGCGAACAATCTTTAGAATTCGCTTATTTCCGTACAATATGTATGAATTCCATATAGAGGTCTGGTGATTACAGTTTATACGCCGTATTACTCGTAAATCCTATAGAATGCTTCATAAACTACATATTTTACGGGGTATTTTCTCTCATCAGACAATATTTTACTGGAAATTCCTTATTGTGCTAAAAAATAAGTCGAATCCTTGTGGTAGCGGGCTTTTTCTTTCATCGGTGAACCATGCCCCTGAACAGGATTTACCCGAAAAAGGTCACATAAAAACCTTTTTTCTCAAATTTTAATCAAATTCACGAAAAAACTGCCTGCAACTTTCGTTACAGACAGCCTGTTTTTTTAGGACTCTAGGGCAGCTCTCTTAATATTATCTTGAAGTTCAAGCATACGTTTTGTTCCGTCCTCACGTAATCGTTTGTTTTCTTCTTCAATCTGCTTCGTCTCTTTCATCCCTTGTACAATCGTATTAAAGGATGATTCGATCGTTTCAATGTCGATGCTTGGACGACCTGATAATTTAGCAATCTCAACACTTTGACTTGAGATATTTTCAGCATTTCGTTTCAGCATTTCATTCGTTCTTCTGTCCAGCTCACTCATGGAATCAGCCACAAGCTTTTGTCTCTTCGCTGTTACCGCTTGAATGATTCCATTTTTGAAAATTGGAATCGTAATGATGAAGGCAGAGTTAATTTTCCCGATTAATTTCGTATTACCACGCTGCAGCAAACGGATTTGCGGTGCCGTTTGAAGTGCCACCATCCGTGCCATATCAAGATCATATACACGCTCTTCAAGCGCTTGAATCCCATTACGAAGCGTATCCAACTCCATTTGTGCCAGCTGGTTTCCCCCCGCCGCTTTTTCTTCATAAGAAGGAACCAATTGTTTTAATTCTTCGATCTTCATTTGCCCTGCGACGACATACTTTTCAAGCTCCATATAGTATTGAATGTTATGCTCATACATTTCTTCAAGCGTAACCGTCGATTTGGTCATTTCATCTTTGTATTTACTGATTTCCACATTGATTTTTTCAATTTCTGCACCGAGCGTTTGATATTTGCTGAAAATCTTTTCGATCATGCTGCCGCCGCGTTTAAAGATTTTTGATAACAAACCACCCTTAGGCTCGTCAAAATCATTTTTATCAAAACGATCCATAATTTTTCCAAGCTGTGTAAGCATCGTTCCTGAGTCTGTGACACTTGTTGAACGCATCATAGAGAGAATACGGTCAGAAAACTTAGAGATTTCGACAGCCGGCTGTTTTCCGTATTCAAGCAGTTCAAGCTGATTTTTGGCATCAATCTGTCTCGCAATGTTTTGGACTTCTGGTTCATTGCGCAGCTGAACGCGAATATCGTCTGCCTTTTCAATCGTGATTTCCTCTTTATCAATTGAAATGATGTCATTTCCGTTTGTATTTGTCATAAGCTTTGATCTCCTTATCGGTTTTTAATGGATTGAAATAACTTTCTCACAATAGACGGCTCTTTAAACTCTTGGTTCATGACCATTTCATCAAGCCAATGTGTATCAAATAATTGATCGTCTATATACCGCTCTATACACTGATAGCCGGCGGGATGATACACGAAGAGATCCACACCCATTTCATTTAGGAAAATCAGGGCAGCCGCATCAGAACGAGTCAGCTCACCATTATATTCCGTATGGTATAAAATCACTTTCGGTACAGTCTGGGCATAATCAAAGGTTTGAATGAGTTCAATTACATCTTGGTTCATATGCAGAAGCTGCTTGAATAAATAAATACGCACATCTAATTCAGTCTCATGGCCTTCTTTTAACAGCTTCGGATGCTGACAAATGCGAGAAATGGCCTCTGCGATCGCACGCTGCGTGCCCTCATATAAATGCGAGAACTGCCACACATTGCTTTTCATTAACAAATCAGGGTCAACCTCTCCTGCTTTAGAAAGTGCATGCTGATAATGAAATTGATAATTCGAAGACACTTCTTGTGTGAAAGGGAAATGACGGATCGTTTTCGTTTCTTTCCCCTCCATTAGCGTATGGATACGGTCCCAATATTCTCGCTTGTCTCTCGTCACCCCCATCATCTTCGCAAAAAGATTCGGAATCTGTATGGTGTCACGGTCTGCTTTGAAATTCGGGCGGATAAACGACCGTTCCTTCGCAATTAAAAACAGCTCATCATACGTTGTCTTTAGCGTAATAGAATGAGGGGTATGATCTCTGAATTGCCATGGCTTATACAGCATGGAATCTTCTGTGTGAAGTACCTCTTCAAGCTCTCTTGTCGAACGGTACGCCACCGTTGATTTCCTCTCAGGCTTTTCAGTAGGGAACGGTTCAAGCTTTGACGTCCCTGGATACTGATCAATAAAAGTCAGCTTTTCTTCTGGATCTAATTCACGAAATTGATCCTTGCCTTCTGGATGAAACAGCACCACATCACAGCCAATCAGCATGACATAGTAAAGAAAATAAAGCTGACTTTTATTCGCCTCTCCATACCAAATGACAGATGGCATTTTTTCTTCCATATTGCCTTCCTTCAGCCATGGTCCTAAGTGATTATTTGAAAACTTCACTACATCTAGCAGCACACGACGGAAATCAGGATGCTGGAATCCCCCTTCATGCAGCTGCTTGAAATGTTCAAACACCTGGATTAACGAAAGGCGGATATGCCGGTTCATCACTGGGTTTGGATGACGGACAATGAGCTGTTCACCATCTAAGAAAGCCACAAATCGATTCACGGACAATCCCTTTTCTTCCTGATTGATCATATGAATCCGCTGGAGCGCTTGAAAGTGCTCCGGCTCAATATGCCGGTTGAGGGTTTCACTTAAAATATGCATGCCGTCAGTTTCGTATAATTCATGTAAATAAATAAAATAATCGGTTGCATCATGCGGAGTTCCAAGGACGCGGGCGGCGAGACGCGGCAAGGATAAGGTGTGCTCGTCCTTGACGTAGCCGTCTCGTTCAGGGAGCGGCTTTTTCAGCAGGTTTTTCCAGGCTTCCTGTTTCGCCCGTGTCTGGGTTACGTTGATTTCTTTATAACTCACGCCGCTCCTTCCTTTCTCCTATATTTTCTCGAAAGCTACTACTATCATATCATTCAGCCTTCTACTTCTGCTATCGAATCGAAGGCTTTTTTGCTGTGTTCATCTTCTTTGCGACAGAAGCGGCGATTTCGTCTGCCGCCGCCATGCCAGAGGCTGTCGTCGGTTCAAACGATAGCTCAGCATCTAAGACTTCCCCATGACTCGGAGCGAAGCCTTTATCTGCTTGACGTATGAGATCAGCATCTAACAAGGAGTCGCCCGCTCCATAAACATATTCAAGGTGTAGCCTTTCTTTTAGAAAAGCAACAGCAGCCCACTTATTGAGCGGCTTTGGAATAAAATACAGCTTTCGGCCTTGAAGGGAAACTTGCCAGCCTCTCTCCTCACCCCACAGCCTTAATTCAGCAAGCGGAATATGAGAAAGAAACTCGTCTTTCATAATCAAATAAAGAAATCTTCCCTCAGCTGTTCGAGTACGTTTCACCCAAGCGGCAACCGGAAGTTCAGAGATCGCCCGCAGCATATCTCTCACCGGCATACACTCTTGCAGTCTCTCATCTACAATCGCCTGCCACTCCTCAAGCGGCTTGCCGTGATGAAGGATACAGCCGCCGTTTGTCGTGACGGCATACTCTGGTTTGATCTCTTGCTGAAAGAGAGTGATTCGTTCAAATTGTGCTGTCGTTCTTGTCGTCACTGGGATAAACCAACCTGCTTGATGAATTGCCTGTAAGGATGCTTTCGTTTCAATAGACATGTAGGAAAGCGGCCGGTCGTCCAGCACCTCAATTAATTCGTATGCTCCCTTGTATGCATACTGCTCCAGCATTCGATGTGAGTATATCAGTGTCCGGTCTAAATCACTGGCAAATGCGATATTCTTCATGACGATTGCTCCAACGGGCGGATGAGCCCGCAGCATGTGTAGGACATGTTGGCATATTCAATGACGGGCACGCCTCTGTCCTCTGCGAGTAGTAAAATGTGCTTGAGCTTCTCCCGAGATCCAGGCTGAATGAGTATTTTCCAAGGGACTCTTCTGAGCAGCACACGGGTCGTCTCACCGACGCCCGGCTTAATCAAATGTGTATTGTCAATTTGGAACTCCTGACCAATCGCTTCAATGGAGGTCATCCCTCGCCAGTCAGGAGGCGTTCCTTTTGCGAGCAGGGTCTCTGCTTTCTCTTTTACATTTGCATCAAGTTCAGAAAACGCTTCTTCAATTGTATTGACATACAAATTAGAGACATCCTCATCAATGAGCTCTTCATAATACTTGGCCCCATGGAAATCATCGGCATGGATCCAGCGGTTGTTTAGCACCGTTCGACTAACTAGGCCAGAGACCGTTGAATTCAAGCAGGCACTTGGAATGAGGAAATCCTCTCTCGTTCCGTAAACACTCGTACAATAACCAGGATCAGCAAGCACAGCTAGCTCACTCGAAAGACGAATTCCATATTTCTGTTCAAAATCGAGCACCGCTTTTTGAAGCTCTTTGGAAATAGCACCCTTTCCGGTCCAGCCGTCAATAAAGGCAATCTCAAAACCTGGATGTTCTTTGAGTATATAATGCAGCGCATTTTCATCTATTCCACGATCACGAATAATAGAGATGCTATAATGCGGCAAATCGAGACCATATGTCTTTCTGATATACCGTTTAATGAGCACCCCGATTGGTGTCCCAGCCCGTGCCAAGCTGCACAGAACGGTTTGAAATCCTCGCTTTTTCACAATTTGTTCTGCGACAATCGCTACGGCTTCCGCTACCTTTTGCTTACTTTCTTCAAGAGATTGATAGAATAAGTCCATATAAGATGCCGTCGGCTTATATTCAATTGGCAGCATTTCTGAGTAATGGGCACCGCTTTGAATAGAGCGCTCCCGCTCTTCTGTACTTTTCTCCATCTCAATCGATGATAAATCCTTGAGTAAGAAGGTTACGTCCTGCTCTGGATAGCTTCCCATCTTTGTATACACGTTAGCCATTCACCTTCACCTCATCTGATAAAGTCACAATATGCACATGCTTCACATGCCGCTCAGCAAATAAGTGGATCAGCGGCATCAAAGCTTCTTGAGACACCTTTTTCTCAAAAAACAAAAAGACATCATCGTACTGATCTTTAGGGATATTGTACACATAGTGCTGAATGCGGGCATCCTCTGGACTCAAAAATGCGAATCCGTTTTGAACGGCGTACCCTTCCTTTTCAACCGGATGAATCGGACTTCTTGTCGTCGAATGAAAAAGGACACCTTCGCCCATATGAGCTGCAAGTCTCATCGGCACATACATCAATTCTCCTGTCCCTAAGCAGAGTGTCTGTTTTCCTTTTCGTTCTCGCTGAAGCTTCAGCCCAGCCTCAGCAGCTGCTTGATCAATGGCGTCCGTGTCCGCTGCGCTTAAACCGAAACGACCTGTTTCATGGATATACGGCGAATGCCCCGCCGGATTGACTGCATGGGAAAGTGAATATGGCACTTGCTTAAAGAAGGATTGAAGAGAATGAAAAGAGAGTTCAGGTCTTTTCTCTTGCGCAGCAATTTCATACGAATAAGCAGGCTCATCCAGCGTTGTCCCCCGAAACATCATCTGCCCTTTTAATAAAGATAATGATGTGATATTTACCCCTAGCTCCTCTTGAAGCTGAAGCATCGCTTCCTCGTGCTCCTCTGTTCTCCAATCTAAAATGGATAGAATCGTATAAGAGGATCTAGGGTGCTTTGCGTGCAGATCCCGAATGATATTCATATTTGTCCGGCCTGTCGTGACCTCATCATCTACTAGCACAATCGGGCGATCCGTCCGAAGTAAGGCGTCATCTGCGTAGCAAAGCTGATCTGTCGCATGAGAATGTTCCTCTTCAAATACGAGTGAAGGATCAAGATCCAACAGCTGTTCACGTGTCGTATGAATGTAAGATGCTCCTTCTATGACGTCATACACACCATGACCAAGCGCTGTTGCCGTTTCAGCAAAGCCGATCACAATCGGCTCGTTTACCGCCGAAAGCTTCTCTTTTTTGAGCGCAGCATAGGCTTCAGTTAACTTAACATGATCATTCGTTTTTAGTGCTTCTACTACATCGTCTTGATGCGGGGGCGTCTTGCCTGTTTGTTCTTTTGCATAAGCCATTGCCAAAAGACCTGAGACGAGGAGTGGCTTCAACGGGTGAACAGGCATATGTTTCCCGAGCACCTTGCTAACAAATAAAAAGGCTCTCTTTTTGTTCACCCGTGCCGCCATGTCAAAAAGATGTTCTTTTTCAAGCTGAAGCGTACCCTCTTTGAGGTTAAGCTCCACCTCCATATGTTCCAAGATGTTCAGCGTATGCGGCTTCTGATTCTGTGAGTATGTCGATATAGCTTCTATTTTCATGAAACACCCCGTAAATGTCTGACTTCATTAAAATGTTTTCCGCCCAGCGATAGTGCGGCTTCGTTTCGTTCATTTTATTAGAAAAGGTACTCTTCATCACGCCGACTGTACCATCTGCATGCTCTAAAATACTTAATGCATCCATGTACTCTTCCTTTGTGACAACGTACATGCTTTGAACTGGCTTGAGATGCGTTGGATGGATGACTGTCTTGCCATGAATACCGTTTACCACATCCAGCCTTGTCTCTTTGAGCAGACCTTGCATATGATCGAGCTCAGATGATAAAGACTCACCACTCTTAGAAATTGCACGGATGAATGGATTTTGTTCTTTTCGTGCCGGTCCAAAATGCTCCCATACAGCTCCTGATATCACAAATGAACGACCAAAATAATTGATGATATCTGTGATCAACTCAGCAATGACTCTGATCTCATAAATGGTGGTCTCGCGATCACGGCGAATGCCGTACAATCCACACAGATCCGTTGCCCCAATGCGAATATTCAAAATATATTCCTCATCATTCAGCATGATCTGCTTTAACTCAGACAACACCTGATATCTCGTTTCTTTTTCTAATAAATCTGGTGTTTCTAAAATGGGCATTCCGTATAGTGTTTTCTGAGTTTGTGCTGAAGCTCGTTTCAAACTGTCTACATATTCCTTTGCATTGTGAACGGAGCACTTTGGAAACACAAAACCAGTCAGTAAATGAAGAGAGGAACCGAGCAAATCTGCCATTTTGAGCAGCTGTTTGGGCGAACGAACCCGAATAAATAAAAGCGGCAAATGCTCAGCCATTTCTGGAGATTGATGAATTGTCTCAGAAAGGCAGGTCAATTGTGCCACTATATTCTGTTCAGCCATGTCCACTTCCTGATCACCAATGGCGTCCTCCAAGCAAAACACAACAGAGCAAAGCGCTTCATATTTCTGCGAAAGCAGCATGTCTGCTACATCCTGTCTTGTCGCAGGCATATACAAAGTAGCACCTAATGCATGCGCAAGTACATGCCTTGGCGTCAATGAATGAACTGCCGCCGGCCGCTTAAAAAAAATATCGTGCTGCCTCGTCTCTGATAAAAAACGAAAATATCGCATGCAGTGCCACCTCCTGTTGTAATGACTTGATGATTCAAAAAAGGATGGAGCCGCTAGTCAACTCCATTCCTTTTTGATCGTCCTATTCTTCTTTTGAAGCCGCAGCTTCGTTTGTTACACCTTGATGCTTCTTCTTATTGATTTTATGAACAATAAACGTTCCGATAAACGCTAGGATAATAATCGCAAAGAATGCGAGATGCGGGATTTCAATATGAGCAGCACTTAAGCCCATTTTGATGGCAATAATTCCAATGAGAATAAATGCCGTATTCTCAAGCTCTGGTATACGGTCGATGAGCACAAGGAATAATTGTGCCACTGTACGCATCATGAGAATTCCAAGCATTCCACCTAAAAGAAGAATCCATACTTCCTCAGATACAGCGAATGCAGCAAGAATACTATCTACCGAGAAGGCAAGGTCCATAATTTCTACAGAAATAACAGTTGCCCAGAAGACGCCAAATACACGAATCATCCAGCCTTCTTTTTTCAATTCCTTCGCTTCGTCATCTCCGTCACCTAACCAGAAGTGCTTAATGACCAGCCAAGCTAAGTATGCAGCGCCTAGAACCTTAATCCACCAAAACTTAATAAGCAGCATCCCTACGCCAATGAATAGAAAACGGAAGAAATAAGCGCCAATTAATCCGTAGGTTAATGCCTTTTTACGCTGCTTTTCAGGTAAATGTTTCACCATAACAGCTAATACAAGTGCGTTATCCGCTGACAACAAACCTTCAAGCACGACAAGGGTCCCAATAAGCCCCCAAGAGACAGGGTCTGTTAATACCTCTGCCCACATATGCCAATCAAAAAACGAGGCATACGTGTCCAACATATGTTTCAAAATGTCCAACTGGTTTTCCTCCTATAAGTGTAGAAGCATCAGCAGGCTTTCGCCTGCTGTTATTCTTGATCGCTGTTTCTTTCTCACTTTGGAAAATACCCTCATATGAGTCATTGGCAGCGCCTCTTGAATGAAGTTGTTTCTTCTCTTTACACTTCTAACCCATAATTTTGACAAAGAGCAGCAAGTCCGCCAGAGAATCCGCTTCCGATTGCGTTAAACTTCCAATCGCTGCCGTGTCTGTATAGTTCGCATACGACGACAGCTGTTTCAATTGAGAAGTCCTCCCCTAAATCAAAACGAATCAATTCTTCCCCGCCCTCTTCATTTACAACACGAACAAATGCATTAGAGACTTGTCCAAAATTCTGGCTACGTGCCTCTGCATCATGAATCGTCACTGTAATTCCGATACGATCAATGTTAGCAGGAATTTTCGAGAAATCAACGAGAATTTGCTCGTCATCTCCATCTCCTTCACCCGTACGGTTATCACCGGTATGAGTAACACTACCGCTTGGATGCTGCAGATTATTATAGAACACGAAGTCTGTGTCTTGTTGACAACGATTGTTTGCATCTACTAAGAAAGCCGAAGCGTCCAAATCAAATTCGGCTCCGCCTGAATATTTATTCGTATCCCAGCCAAGTCCGATCATCACTTTTGTCAGCCCTGGATTGGTTTTCGTTAAATCGACACGTTGTCCTTTTGAAAGCTGAATCGCCATATTCGTATCTCTCCTATCTCCTGAAAATATGAAAACGGGCGTTACCCGATATCTAAGCCGAAGTCTGTTGCAATGCGGGCAAGTCCGCCTTGATAGCCTGATCCAACAGCTGAGAATTTCCACTCTCCGCCATGACGGTATAATTCACCTACAATAATCGCTGTTTCAATTGAAAAGTCTTCTGCCAAATCATAGCGAATGAGCTCTTCATTTGATGCCGCATTTAAAATACGGACGTAAGCGTTAGACACCTGTCCAAAGTTTTGGCTGCGTGCTTCTGCATCATGGATTGTAATGACGAAGGAGATTTTCTCAATACTTGCTGGTACAGTTGAAAGATCAACATTGACCTGCTCGTCATCTCCGTCTCCTTCACCTGTACGGTTATCGCCTGTATGTACGATACTTCCGCCACCGCCAGTTGTTTGATTGTAGAAGACAAAGTCAGATGGAGAGTTTGCTTTCCCTGCTGCATCTAACAGGAATACGCTTGCGTCTAGATCAAAGTCATGTCCGCCATCATACTTGTTTACATCCCAGCCAAGACCTACGACTACTTTTGTTAAACCTGGATTCGTTTTTGTTAAATCAATTTTTTGACCTTTCGCTAAAGAAATTCCCACTAGGAACCTCTCCCTTCTAATTAAATGTAGTTTCTCGTAATATCGGCAAGCTTCGCATCGTTTGTACCATTTCCTACAGCTGC
Organism: Bacillus sp. FS02; assembly: GCF_024398395.1. NCBI lineage: Bacteria > Bacillati > Bacillota > Bacilli > Caryophanales > Bacillaceae > Bacillus > Bacillus sp. FS02. Next base: position 1,589,522 of record NZ_CP074101.1, read on the forward strand.
AAACTTCCACTCATTCTCGTGGCGATAAAGCTCTCCAACGATTAATGATGTTTTACCTGCATATTCATCTTTCAAATTATATTTCACTAATTCTTGATTGTTTGAACGGTCAACAATTCGGATGTAAGCATTTTGAATCATACCAAAGTGTTGGTTTCTTCTAAGTGCATCATAAATGTTCACAACGAACACCAATTTATTCACATTGCCTGGTACCTTGCTTAAGTTGACGAGGACTTGTTCATCATCTCCGTCTCCTTCACCTGTCAGGTTGTCACCTGTGTGCTCAACACTGCCGCATTTGCTTTTCAAGTTACCAAAGTAAATCAAATCTTTATTTTCAACAAACTTATCATTTTTCAGCATCAGCACTGAAGCGTCACAATCAATATCAGCACCGCCGCCTCCGCCAAACAGCTTTCCAAGAAAACCGCCACCTTGTGACACAGGGTCCCAGCCAAGTCCAACTAGAATATTGGTTAGTCCTGCTTTTCCTTTTGTTAAATCAATACGTTGACCTTTTTCTAATGTAATCGCCAAATCAATCACTCCTCCAGCATAATAAAAATCTATTTATTAAGCGATGGACCCTATTAAAATCATCATACATGAAAATTCGACAAAATTCATGAAATGACATTGGAGCCTCTTACTCTTTTTTCTATTTACTAGTATATACGATCTATGTATAAAAGAGGTTTCAATATGATGATATTTTTTTAAAGAAAGATCCATGACAAAAATGATTCATGTCGTAAAAGAAGTGTTTCATGTGAAACATTGTCGAATGTTCCCGTTACACAGCCTCTCGCTTAAAAACAGGGCGCGCACCCACTTCATATGTTGATATAGAAAATTCATGTACATAGCTGTGATAAACCCTTTCATTTCCTTCCGTTCATGACTTTCTTTATACTTATGGATAGAATTCAACGTATTGATGAAAGGGTGTTGATGATGCCATCACTTCATATATTAGATCAAGTCGCCATCCCTAAAGGCCAATCCGCACAAGAAACATTGGTTCATACGACAGAGCTGGCCAAGCTTGCGGAAACACTGGGGTATGAGCGGTATTGGTTTGCTGAACACCACAGCACGAGAGGACTCGCGAGTACAGCGCCTGAAATATTAATGGCACATATTGCTTCACACACATCGACATTGCGCACAGGCTCTGGGGGATTTTACTCCCGCAGTACAGCCCTTTTAAAGTAGCAGAAGTCACCCGCCAGCTTGAAGCCCTTTACCCTGGGCGGATTGAGATCGGGGTTGGTAAATCCCCAGGCGGAATTGAACGGACGAGACTCGCTTTGACAGACGGCGTGAAGAAAGAACTGTCTCAATTTGACCGCCAGCTGGAGGACCTTCTTTTTTACTTATCTGACAGCCTGCCTTCTGGTCATCGGCATGCAGGAGTGAAAGCGGCTCCGCTCATTGATTCTTATCCGCCAGTCTGGCTGCTTGGACTCGGGGAAAACAGTGCCATCCAGGCGGCATCACTTGGAATCAACTATATTTTCGGACATTTTATTCATCCTGCACGAGGCCGGCAAGCTTTTGAAGCGTATCGGTCACACTTTTCTCCATCCGTTTTCTCACGTCAGCCTCAGTCTATGTTTGCTGTCTTTGTGATCTGTGCAGACACAGACGAGGAAGCAAGCCGCATTGCCACCAGTACAGACTTATGGCTACTTCGGGTTGAAAAAGGGCTGGACAGTCGCGTTCCTTCTATAGAAGAAGCAGAGAACTATCATTACACTGAGCAAGAAAAGAAAAAAGTGTTACAAAACCGCCAGCGAATGATTGTTGGCTCAAAGCAAACAGTGAAAGAACAGCTGCAAATCTTAATGGACCGCTATCAAACGGACGAGATGATGATATTAAACAATTCATTTGATCCAATGGAAAAACAGCGTTCCTTTGAACGAATCGCAGAACTATTTTGAAGCCAATCTTTCATTGGCTTCTTTTTTTACATTGTTATAAAAAATGGGAAATGTAACATCGAGATGTCAAAAAGCTTCCTTCTGTCATCTGATCGCAAATGTGTCTTCTAATCGTTAGCGAACTGTAAACGCATTGTAGGTGTACCTTTTATATAGTAGAGGTACATATGAAGTAACGGTTTACAATGCTGAGAAGGAAGGAGATGACTGGCCATGAATAAACGACTCGACTGGGTGGATGCGGCTAAAGGAATCGGCATTCTGCTCGTCGTTATGGCACATGTACCCATTCCTGATTCATTCAAGCAATTTATATACTCATTTCATATGCCACTCTTCTTTTTACTATCAGGTATGATGTTTCGATCATCCTCACAACCTGCTATATCATTTATACAGAAAAAAGCGAAAAGCTTGCTCTTACCTTATCTCTATTTCTCCATTATTACGTACGTTTTCTGGTTCACGGTGACCCGATTTTTCGCCTTTAAGGGGCAAACAGATATTGATCCCTTCGTTCCATTTACGGGAATTTTCATTTCAAATGCCGATGAAGCAAGACTGACGCATAACCCAGCCATCTGGTTTTTAACGACGCTCTTTTTAGTGGAAATGTTGTTTTTCTTAATGCATCGTCTGACAAAAGGAAAACCAGCTGTATTGATGTTACTGACCGTCCTTTGCGGTGGAGCCGGATATGCTTCCACGCTATTGTTAAACCAGAGTCTCCCTTGGAATGCCAATGTTGCGTTAACGGCTGTTGTGTTTTATTCAATCGGATTTTTAGCAAAACAATGGTTTGTGGAATTAAAAACAGATCCTACCCTTCTGTTATGTACAGGTCTGCTTGTACTGACTGCATATATGCAAAGCTTTAATTCACGAATTGATATGCGGGTCAATGACTATGGGGATCTATTCATTTTTTATGCTTGTGCACTGCTCGGTTCAGCTGCTGTTATTTATTTAAGCTTCAAATTGAAAACGTCCACGATATTGACGTATCTCGGACGTCATTCCATTGTGATTCTCGTCCTGCAATTTGCCGGTATCGATATCATGAAGGCATTTGTTTATTACGGACTAGGCATCAATATCTCTGATACAGCGCAGCTTTCTTGGACGCTCTTTTATACGATCGGTACATTGCTGCTCATGGTGCCATGTATCTCTTTCTTGAGCAAGTATCCTATGCTGCTCGGCAAACCAGCAAAGTCAGCACACCGCTACAAAGAAAAAACATCCGCCGGCTAATGGGGCGGATGTTTTTCTATTATTCATCATTTAATTGAGAAGGATAAAGCGTCATTCCTCCATCAACAAATAATGTAGTACCTGTAATATAGGCCGCTTCTTTCGATACGAGAAATGCAGCGGCGGACCCAATCTCTTTCGGATCGCCAAACGTTCTCATTGGAATTTTCTCAAGCTGCTTTTGTTTTTTTTGTTCATCTTGAAGGTCGTCATTTGATTCCGTTGCCATTGTACCTGGTGCAATCGCATTGACCCGAATACCCGCTTCGGCATAATCAAGAGCCAGCGTCTTCGTCATCATATTCATTCCTCCTTTAGAAGTAGAGTAATGAACATTAAACGGACGCGGGATCTCTTGATGGACACTGGATATATTCAAGATGGATCCTTTCACATCATGTTCCATCATATAGGCAATCGCTGCCTTTGCTCCTAAAAATGAGCCTGTGATATTCACATCAATGACCTTTTGCCATTGTTCCAGCGTCATTTCATGCGGCATTGCTTCTTCACCATTAAATCCCGAATTATTGACGAACACGTCTAGTGCGTTAAAATTCTCCAGCGCGGCATCCATTAACGCCTGAATTCCTTCCTCTTTGGAGACATCTGCGTGTACTTTCACCGCCCTACCTCCATGCTGCTGGATGGCTTGTACTGTTTCTTCAGCACCCTCTTCATCACCTTTATAATTCACAACCACGTTCATTTGTTCTTGTCCAAACCTCAATGCGATGGCTTGTCCTATGCCTTTAGAAGAACCTGTCACAATGGCTGTTTTCCCTTTTAAGTCTTGATACATTCTCATTTCCTCCAATCACGTGCTTCATCTTGTTGATACACAATGGTTACCCATTTTGAAAAAAAGAAAAACACAATCCTCTTGAATACAAAGGATTGTGCTGTTCATCAAACTAAAAGGTGTTATAAACATTCTCACATGTTTCAGCTGTGGGCTGGTAAAAGCAATGTGACTTATACCTTGCCACAAACGGCTGATTGTACCAAGTGGATGGACAATTTCCAGGCGGTTTAAAATACCAAAGACTGAATTTCGCAGGCCAAAATCGTTCACCATTAATGTTCCTCCGTGCAAGTGTCTTTTCACTTTCTCGTGCTCGCTGATAAAAATAGCCATGCGTGACCGCCTCAAACGCATGCTCCTGATAAATCATTTGTGGAATCGTACGCAGCCCTTTAAAGTCAGAACAGTTGGCACGCAAACGATTGATGCCTACATTTCCTACAAGCAGCATCCCTTGTTTCCCTTCACCTTCCGCTTCGGCTCTCAGCAGTCTGGCCATTAAATCAATATCAGAGCTTGTCGCTCTTACCACTGCCATACATCCACCTCCCATTCATTTCTCTTTTATTTTATGTAGGGTTTCTGTGTAGATGACTGCCATTTTGAAGGGAAAAGACACATTCCGTGTCGAGAGCCTGTCTAAATACCTCAACATTTCGCTGGACAAGTGTCTCTATGTCAACAACACACAAACCTAGTGATCATACACATCACAGGAAAAAATATTCATTACTAACGACTCATTTACAAGTCATAAAAATCCTTCTATTTGCTACATCTTCTTCAAAAACAGTCATTTGAACCTATTCAATAATCCGACTCAAAACCTTAAAATATAAAATGTTGAGTTTTTACAGGAGATTTCAAACAATAAAATACACATTTCTCCTCTCAACATAGTGTCATTTTTACTACTTGAAGTGGATGAACCTTTCGAACGCACTGAGGTATTGACAGTACTTTCGCTTCATTCTACAGTAAAAAACATACAGTATTTTTCTTTTTGTGCAAAAAGAACGATATGAACTAAAGCTTTCCAATGAAATTCACCATAAAACCCGAGGAGGAAAACATCTCATGTTTAAAAAGAAATTATCCCTGTTTCTTCTGATTTTGTGTGTAACTGTTGTCGCTGCTGCTTGTAGTGGTGGAAAAGACAAAACTGCTGCGAAAGAAAGCGATACAAAAAAATCCCTTGATGCAGCTGAAGTAAAAGTAGAAAGTGCTGAGTACACTTTACCACCTCAATACGATACATCTGTTCAGGATGATCAATATGTCCTAAAAGTGAATGTATCTGTAAAAAACATCAGCAAAGAACCATTGAATGTGGATAAAAGCAACTTTACGCTTTACCAAGATGACGCTCAGGTGTCTACCATCTCTCCTGATGACTACAACGAAGTATTATCTTCAAGCTCTCTAAATGCAGGTAAAGTATCAAAAGGTGGTCTTTTCTATGTAGTTGATAAAGAAAAAGACTATCAACTTGTCTACACAGAGCCTGGTTCTGGATCGAAAAAAGATGACAAAACACTAGAATTCGATATTAAAGGAAAAGACTTGATGAAAAAGGCAGATACACTTCAAGCGTCTGCAAAAGCCCTTTCTTCTTATATTGATGTCATGATTTTTGGTAAGAAAAATGACGATTTCGAAAAACTAACAGGTGATAACAAATCAACTGTCGTAAACGAATTTGATAAATCATTCAAACAAGGCTACATTTCTTCTTCTGGTATTTCATCTAGCTCAGCAAAAGACGAAAACCTTGATAAGCTTCTAAAAGCTGTGAAAGAAACATTAGCTGAAAAATCAAAAGTATCAACGAAAACAAAATCAATCAGCGGTGATAAAGCTGTCGTGACTGTGACACTTACACCAATTGATGCAAGCCCGCTTGTCGATCGTTTAAAAGAAAAAGCAACTGAATTCTACAGCAAAAACCGTACAGCATCTTATGATGATGCACAGAAATATCTACTTTCTATCTATCCAGATGAATTTAAAAAATTAGGACCATCATCTTCTGAAGAAACAGTAGAAGTGAACATGAAGAAAAACGATATCGACCAATGGAAACTTGATTTGAACGACTACAAAACAAGCTCATTGGTTGAAAAGTTCATCAAGAACTAAAGAAAACCCCCGGTTCCCGGGGGTTTTCTTTAGTCTTTTTTCGATTGATGTCTATATTTGATTCCGACATACAAGCAAGTAAGGAAGAAAATGGTGACCCACACCCACAAGACATTCACCATCAATAATGTGGTGGCTACTACAATCAAAATTGTGAGATCTAATTTTTTTTCTAGTTTTTTATGGGTGAGAACGAAAATGATTAGTAGAAAAGCGATGAAACAGGTGATTCCATAACTGAAAGCTGCGGGCAATTTTCGCACCTCCTTATTGTAAGGCGTATACTGACAAAAGGATACAACATACTATGAAGATAAATTCCCCTTTTCAGCATCATATCCTTTTATGATGTCAATCGGATCAACTGCATCATCTTCTTGTATGTATTCCTCTACATAAGGAGTGATTAATTTCTCGAACCTTTGCTCATCGTCTACTAAAGCAATATAAGTTTCATCGCCTTCATAGTCAGATTGGAATAAATGTGCAACAGAACTACCTGTTTCTAAAGCTCTATCAATTGCATTTCTCAATTCTATCAGTCCTTTTTTATTCCCTAAAATGAAAGCTTCAAAATGATGTGTTTGCTGAGCATATATATTACATAACCCCAAAACATCATCATCTTCTAATTGATCACTCATATACAAAACCCCTTTTAAGTGAAATGAAGTCAATTTTACACGACTGAGCATTTTTATTCTATCACCTCATTCACATTGTGATCCCTTTTTTATCACTCACTTAAACATACAAAACAAAAAACTTGTAGAAAAAATCTACAAGTTCTTCATTTCTATCAATGAAATGTTCTTTCTATTTCGCAAGCATCCATTTCTCTTTCATAAACAAACTTCTCACGATGACAAACAAGATCATCACTGTCAGCGCCGAGGAGCCGAGCGTCAGGCCAATCGACATTGGGTCAACGATGCCAAACATCAATTGCTTGCATAGTGCGTGAATATTAAGGAATGGGATCGCAAAGTAATACGTATCTAGCTGCATAGCGCCTGCTCTCATGGTGAAAAACATCGGAATCACACCTAGTGTAATGATCATGGACATGTACGATTGTGCTTCTTTCACTGAGCTTGAAACGACACTGAGCAGCAGTTCAATCATGGATACCATGAATGAGAAAATAATTAATGCCGCAAACATAACACCGATGATGCTCCACACTTGATCTCCGAAGTTCAGCGCTTGTTTCAGCTTTTCTGTAAAGAGCAATGTAGAGAGCAGCAGCATGCCAATCGCCACAATGCCACTTAATATACCAAACATAGAAACAGCTAGCCATTTTCCAATTAAAAGCTGAAGTCTGCTGGCCGGTGTCAGGAATAAAGCTTCAATTGACTTTCTATCCTTTTCACCTGCTACGATATCAAGCGCAGCTGGCAAAGCACCTGAGATCACGGACGTCACTAAAATCATTGGAAGGAGAATCGACAGCAGCATGGTGGTCACCCCGTTTTCTCCATCCCCGTCCTCTCCTTCTTGCACATCAACCGATTGTACCTCAAATGGATGGATCACTGACGATTTGATCTGATCCTGTGCCAAACGCTTTTCTACGACTTGGTTTTGATATTGTTCAAGCAATGATTGCAGCATTTGAACCGCAATCACGGAATCATCATCTGTTGGATACCCATGGACTTTAATGGCAAACGATGTTTGATGCTGAAGCATATCGCCTGCATCTTTTGGCATTTCTAGATAAGCATTTGCCTCACCGTCTTTAACGGCTTGTTGCGGGTCATCAAATGTTTCAAGTTTCAGGTTTTTCACTTCTTTGATCATGTCATTCATATCGGACGGAAGCTTTTCATTGATTGCGACTGTATACGTTTTATCGCCTGGATCAGCGATCATGCTTTCGTAGAAAAACACGAGTCCGAGCATCGTCAAAAGAGGGATCAACACTGTTAAGAGCAGCGTTTTTCTGTCTCTGAGCGAATCTGTCATTTCTTTTAAAAAGACGGTTTTCCACATTATGCATTCCCCTTGCGAGCTTCGACATAAAGATGTAATTCAAGTCTTCACTTTGTTCCTGTGCATATAATTCTGGAAGCGTTCCTTTGTACACGAGCTCCCCTTGATGTATCATCATGACACTGTCACAAAGCAGGCTGACTTCTTCCATGATGTGGCTTGAAAATAGAATCGTTTTATTTTGCTGTTTCAACTGATGAATAAACTCTCTAAAAATATTACTCGATGTGATATCTAAACCTGTTGTCGGTTCGTCAAACAAAATAATGTCAGGGTCATGAATCAATGTTCTGGCAATCGCCACCTTTTGCTTCATCCCTCTTGAAAATCCTTTTACCTTGCGATCCATGTACTGCCTCATCCCGAATCGCTTTGCCAAATCCTCAATTCTTGCTTTGATTTCATGCTGATCTAAGCCATATAATTTCCCAAAGTATTCAAGGTTTTCACGAGCCGTCAAACGGTCATAAAGTCCCGTCTCGCCGCCAAATAAGACCCCAATTCGCTTCTTCACTTCAGTTGCTTCTTTGACTGTATCAAAGCCTGCAACATTGACTGTTCCATGAGTAGGCTCCAATAATGTCGCAACGGCGCGTAATAATGTGGTTTTCCCCGCACCATTTTCTCCTAAAATGCCGACGACTTCTCCTTCCTTCACGGAGAACGTCATATGTTTCATCGCCTTTACGACTTTTTTCTTATCTGTAAACCAGCAACTACAATCGCTGAGAGTAATCATTTGATTCGCCCCTTTCGACTATCTACGTCTATGATAGAAAAAATACCGCCTGTCTGACATAAAAATGTCGCGAAACGTCCTTTTTCTGTCTTGAAATGATCCATTTTAAAAAACAAATGGTAAAATAGACAAATAATAAGAAGAGTCATAGGTGATTTTTATGATAAAAGTAGGTCTTGTCGATGATTACCGAGTGGATTTAGAAAAGCTGCATGCCATTGTCGGCAGAATGGATGCCGTTGACATCGTTTTTGTGACGCAGTCAGCGGAGGATGCATATGAGAAGGTCAAACAGGGCGACATTGATCTATTGTTTGCAGACATTGAGATGCCTGGCATGTCAGGCTATGAATTAGCAGACCTTATTCACTCTCATGCACTGAATGTAGATGTTGTATTTGTGACAGGAAACAGTGGGTATGCTGTCCATGCCTTTGATTTGAATGTCCATGATTATATTATGAAGCCTTATCAAGCTGATCGAATCGCCAAATCCTTAGAGCGCTACATGTCCACCAAGCAGGAGAAAAGCATTCACGGACGGCTTCTCATCAAGCAGCAATCAGATATCCATGTACTGCAAAAAAAGGATGTCATCTTTGTTGAACGTACTGGCAGGTCGACGACCATTGTCACAACAACAGGAGATATTCAAACATACCAAACTCTCAACGAGTTAAAAGGTGATTTAGCTGAGAAAGACTTTATCCGCTCCCACCGCTCGTTTATCATCAATATTCATTACATCAAGAACTTTTCGGCGTATGCCAAAAATTCATTTATCGTGTCTTTTGAAGGGACTGATAAAAAAGCCATGATGACGAAGCAGCAATTAGAATATTTTAAGAAATACTACTTTTAAGGAGAACGAACGTGAACGCTTTCTATCTTGGATTTCGCATATATACGCTCATCTGGCTGGGTCTTGCAGTTCATGCTGCTGCTAACGCTGTTCTGCCTTTGTCATCAAGCATGGTGTGGCTTCTGACCTTTTGCATCTTGTGCCTTTACACCTTTTTCATTTACAAAAGGTTTTGGCTAGTTATGAGTGGTTACATGATATTAGGCGCTTTTGTGCTCATTACCTGCTCAGGCATTTCACTTTTTCTCACGCACGGAAATGGACTAAGCCATCTTTTAACTGTCATCATCATTTTGACAGCCGATCTCCTTTCCATCAAGATGATGCAAACGGAGCAACGATTAAATGGACGGCTTCAAGAGCTGATTCATGCTGAGTCGAGAACCAATGACTTGCTGCTTGAGCTGCGAAGTAAACACCATGAAACAGCTAGACATTTAAATGCCTTTTCCGCATCGAATGACGAGCATGAGATCAAAGATTTGATTCAGCAATACGTGAAACATTTCCCTTGGATCAAAGGGGAAAATGCTTATTTGGCTTCCTCCCTTCATTCCTTTTTCCAGCGGGCTGAAAAAGAGGAGATTGCCCTTTCACTAGATCTTCAAGCACCCTTTTCTTCTCTTCCTTTTTCTAAAGCGGATCAGGTGAGTTTTACTGGCAACCTGCTTGATAACGCATTAGATGCCGCCATTGAAGCGAAGCAAGCTGGGAACGAGGGAAGCATCTCGATCACGACTTCCATCCGGAGCGGGCTCTTTTTGATTCATTGTGAAAACAGTACGAAGGGAATGGAAAAACACGTATTAGATCATCTGTTCAAGACGTTTGGCCGCTCGACAAAAGGCGGTGATCATCAAGGTATGGGTACTTATATCATTCATCAGCTTGTTGAAAAGGCAGACGGCACGCTTGATTTTACGTATCGTTCTCCAAACCTGAGGCTCGTGATCAAGATTCCTCTCACAATGGCATAAAAAATAAGGTGCTGCTTGGCACCTTATTTCAGCGTGTAGACAAACCCTCGCATTCGGTGTCAGTCCTGCGTGCCGGTGCTCACGAATATCAAATTCGCTCCGCGCCGGTACTCGTCCTTCCTAGACTGCAAAGGTTTTCTATCACGCTGAAAAGAAGACAAAGGGCTAAAATCAAGGTCATTTTAGCCCTTTGTCAACAATCTGAAATAAGGTGCTGCTTCGCACCTTATTTTTTATATTAAGAAAAGATCTGATCGATTTCGTTGATTTCTTCTTTTGTTAATTGAACATCGTTTGTTTTCAAGTTTTGCAAGACTTGCTCGGCTCGTTTTGCACCAGGAATAATGGCATCAATGCCTTCCTGCTCCAATAGCCACGCCAGCGCTACATGAGCTGTTTCGGCATGTTTTGATTGCGCAATGGCCTTCAGCTTGTCTACTTTTTCAAGGTTTTGAAGGAAAGCATCACCTTGGAAAAGCGGGTCCTTTGCTCGAATATCATCAAATGTCGCATCCTTTGTAAACTTCCCAGTCAACAGGCCTGACGCCAATGGAAAATAAGGGATAAAGGAAATCCCATGCTCCACGCAGTATGGGAGAAGGTCTTGCTCGGCCTGACGTTTCAGCAGAGAATACTCTGATTGAAGCACGTCTAGGTATCCATCTCGATTAAAGGTTTGAAGCTGTTCAAAATCAAGGTTTGATGCCCCAATTGCCCGGATTTTCCCCTCATTCTTCAATTCCTTTAAAGTACCTGCCACTTCATCCAGCGGCGTGCGGCCATCTGGGAAATGCATATAGTACAAATCAATATAATCGGTTTGGAGCCTCTTCAGGCTGTCTTCGACTTGCTGTCTTAAGAAATCTCGGCTATTATCCAGTTCGATTTGCCCGTTTACCTCTTTATGAGCCCCTTTTGTCGCAAGAACCAGTTCGTCTCTGCCGCCTCTTTTGGCAATGATCTCACCAATCAATTCTTCTGAACGGCCCAGCCCATAAATAAAAGCAGAATCTAAGAAATTGACACCATGATCAAGAGCTGTTTCTACCAGCTCCCGCCCTGCATCTTCACTCAGATTCGGGAATAAATTATGCCCGCCTACTGCATTTGTTCCAAGCCCTATCGGATTCACCAGTAAATCAGTTCGTCCAAGCGTTACTTTTTTCAAAAGCTCATCTCCCTTATCTGCTTAATCATCCTTATTTTCCCATGAATCATTTTCAACATTCAAGTATTCTGCTCTCTTAAAATCAATCTGGAGGTGGACGCTTTGAAAGAAAAAGATTCGTATGATGAAGATACACTTAAACGAAAAGAGGTTCATCACATGACCATTCAAATTGTGATTATCATCGTCATTCTACTTTTAAGGTCAGGCAAGGAAAAAGAAGTTCGTCCAATCAAACTTCTGATAGGTCCGATGATTTTATTAGCTGTTCTTTCTTATTCATTCATGCAGCATGTGCAAATCACTGCTACCGGCCTGCTCGTAATGGCAGTCTTTGTACTTGTAGGTTTTGCAATCGGGCTATGGAGAGGTACACTATATAAAGTAACATTTGATCGTCAGTCAGGGCGTATTACTGCCGCAAGCTCTCTCTATGGAACCCTTTTTTTCATTGGGGTTATCCTGATACGTATGGCAGTTGGCTCATTTGTTCAAGACGGCGGTCATTCGCTGATAATCTTTGCAAATGGCCTGACATTACTGCCAGTCGGAAGCATGATTGGATTGCGGTTCATCCTTTTTAAAAAATATATGGCCCTCAAAGCATCTGCAGCCATTTAACTGACAGACAGGAGTTTTACACATGAATCTTCAGAAACCACTCGAGCTTTTAGGTCAAATGAGACGAAAAGTAGTGTTAGGTCTTGTGTTGACGTATATGTATATTCAAATGTACGAGCCACTTTCTATAGGCGAATTGGTGTTTCGCACCTTCGCCTATTTGGTGTTTCTTCTTTGTCTTTTTCCAAAAAACAAGCTGGCACCTAAAAAGCAATTTTCCATGCTCTTCTTGATGTGGATACTGACACATCTCCTTTGGATCGTCACAGGACATCTGCAAGACAGTATCGGGCTCACCTTTTTTATGATTGGTTTTATTGCTTTTCGTTTTTCAGAGGCACATCATCCCTATTTATTCGGACTGATCTTTCTCACCAGTGGTGTAAGTTACTACGTGAATGGGCTTTCTTGGAGCATGGTCATCACCCTTCCATTATTCCAGCTGCTTGTGTATACCATCGTCTTGATCTCTAGAATGCGGCGGCGGGAACAAGAATTAAAGGAAGAACACTTCGGAGAACTTCAGCTGGTTCACCGTGAATTGTCAGACGCACATGAGAAATTGAAACAGGCTCATATCGAACTGGAAGAAGCGACGGTTCAGTCATTGCAATTTGCTGTGCTGGAAGAGCGAAGCAGAATTGCACGGGATTTGCATGACAGCATCGGCCACCAATTAACGTCTATGATTGTGCAGCTTCAATCTCTGCCCTACCGCTTAAAACAAGAAAAACCTGAACAGATGGCTCAAACATTTGATGAACTGATCTCCATTTCTAAAAACTGTCTCACCGAGGTCCGTTCCGTTGTTCATCATATGGCGTCAGATGATGCAGGACTTGGTCTTGCAGGACTCCGCAGCTTAGTGAAACAAGGAGAAATGACTGGAGAGCTTGAGCTTCACTTTTATACCGATCAGCTCACATATAAAAAATGGCCGCTCGCTATATCTGAACTGTTCTATCGTGTTTTGCAAGAAGCGATCACCAATACAATTCGGCATGCGCAAGCGACCACGATGAGTATTACATTATGTAATGATGATAAAGAGCTCATCATGCACATTGAAGATGATGGATATGTAAACGGCGGCAGCATATCATACGGGTTTGGCCTGTCAGGTATGAAAGCCCGCTGTGAGGCAGCAGGGGGAAATCTCAAGACCTCCATTCGTGATCCACATGGCTTCTCTATACTTGTTCAAATCCCAATCAAGGAGGATACCCTATCATGAAAAACCCTATTTCAATTGGCATAATTGATGATCAACCGCTGATTCGCCAAGGATTTCGTTATATTGCAAGTGCTCAAGAGGATATTGAGGTTATATGGGAAGCGGCAGACGGTCAGGAAGCAGTGGACCTTTGCGCTAGCCGCAAACCAGATGTCCTACTGATGGATGTCCAAATGCCTAAAATGGATGGTATCACAGCAACAGAGCACATTTTAAATCAGCAGCCTGATATCAAAGTTGTCATTCTGACGACCTTTGATACAGAAGAATATGTCTTTGACGGAATCCGTGCAGGAGCAGTCGGTTATTTACTAAAGGACACATCGCCGGAGGACTTAATTGAGGCCATTCGAACGGCTTTTGCTGGCAAATCTGTGTTTAAAACAGCAGCCTCCGAGCATATGATGGCCCAGGCCCTTCAACAGGCAAATGATCGGCACCACACTCATTTTCTTCAAGAATCTTTTACAGAACGGGAACGTGACGTCCTGCAGCAAATGGCTTACGGCTTAAAGAATGAAGACATTGCTGATCAGTTATTTATTAGTGTAAGTACGGTAAAAACGCATGTTCATCGCATTTTGCAGAAATTAAATGCACAAGATCGGACACAAGCTGTCGTCTTCGCTATTCGTCATCGCCTTGTGAAATAAAAAATACCTCCACTTCAAGAATTTTATACAAAAAACATTTAAAACCCATGATAAATAGATAAATTAATTCTTATTAACTAGTATATTCTACTTATTAAATTCCGTTTTTTATAGGTATTTGTGTAAAAATCTATCAAAGATAGGGACTAAAACCTATTCCTCATCACGAATGAAATTCGATAGAATGAATAGTGCAAATCGTCATTAGGAGATTTCCCCCTTTAACACCCGAATATACCATTCTATCTGTTTCTTTTTTCTCAGTCAGATAGCGGGAAGAAAATGACGAAAGAAAAGCAAAGGAGCATCAACTGTGAATCTTAAAAAAATAAGTGCACTCCTCATGATTTCATTCGTGATGATCATCTCTGCAGCCTGCCAGAGCTCAGCAAAATCAACAAAGGATGACCAAAAATCAACAAAAACAGCAGAGGTAAAAGTGAATAGCTACGAATATACGTTACCAGAAGACTCAACAACTACCTTGCGAGACAATGAATTGGTGTTAAAAGTCAACCTGACGATCACGAACAAAGGTGACAAAGCCCTTTCACTATATAACTCTGATTTCACCCTTTATCAGGACGATGCCAAAGTCTCTGATTTAAAATTCTACGGCAGTAAAGACCGCCTTGATCTTGGGTCATTGAACAAAGGGAAATCACTATCAGGAGCTCTTTATTTCCTAGTAGATAAAGGCAAAAAATATCAGTTCGTGTACCAAGATAGCATCAAGAAAAACAGCGATTCGATCGAAATTGAACTAGATGGCGAAAAGATACTAGATACAGCGAAAAAGCTAGATAACCCAGCAAAAGCGCTATCTGCTTATACAGATCTCATTGTTTTTGACAAAAAGAATGATCAATTCTCAGAATTAACAGGTGACAATCAATCAGATGTCGTTAATAAATATCACGAAATGTTTGTGAAAGACTTTAAGAGAAGTGCGGGCATATATGGAAACGAAGTCAGTGACCGCGATATTTTATCCATGTACAAACGCATGCAAAATACAATGAAGGATAAAGCGAAAGTAGAAACAAGTGTGAAAACCATCTCAGATGACGAAGCGAAGGTTGTCGCTCAAGTAACCGGTATTGATGCTTCTAACTTAAAAGACAAACTCGACAAACAAAGAGATGAGTTTTACAACGGCAAAATCCGTTCGAAAGAAGAATTGTATAAGAAAAGCTTGAATATGTACGCATCTGAGTTTGAAAAGCTTCCTCCAGTCTCAAGCCCTGCTGAGTATGAAGTGAAAATGAAACGTAACGGAGATGGTCAGTGGAAAATTGACCTCAATGATTATAATACAGAGCAATACATGAGTGGTTTTATTAAAACAAGATGATGAAAAAAAGACGCTGACTCCTTGAAAGGTGCCGCGTCTTTTTTCATGCTATGATACAGTCGTCTCTTGCTCTTCTTTGACCGCTTTTTCAATGTCTTTAAATCGGCTCGATACAGTGGACGCACTAATGCCATACTTTTTAGCAACTTGTGCTTGAGAAAGCGGGGCATCACTTGCAAGTGAATGAATATAATATTCGATTCCCGCAGCAAATGACGCCGCTTTACGGATCACAGGTGCTTTCTGATCACAGTAAGCTTTCCAAACCGTTAAAGCGCCATCTGTCAGGCTTTGGTCACCGTGCTCTTTCATCCCGTCTTCAATCAGCTTGGCTGTTTCCAGCTGAACATCACTAGCCCAGTCCATCCGATCTGCTGATAGTCCTACTGTACTTCCTTCTGTTTGAGCAGGCGCTTCTGTTTCTTCAACTTCTTGCTTCGCAAACATACACTTCAGCACTTCAGGGAAGACTTCTCTCATAAATGTACTATGTGCTCCTCCGTTTGCCTCATGTGCTTCAACGAGCTGGCGAACTTGAAGAAGAAGCGTATCAGTAAACTCTTTCGCAAACATCGTATATTGAATGAAAAACTCTGCTTTTTCTTCAAACTGAACAGGGAAACCTAGAACAAGACTACCTTTCTCTGGCAGCACAGTTTGATCCGGCTTCACATCAACTTCAACCTTCTCAGCTGTCACCATATTCTCAAAGTAAAGAGACTCGTCCGTTTTTTCATTTAATAAAAGCAAAGATGGCTCCATGTCTGTCCAAGATTCAACCACTTGTCTTGTTTTAGGACGGGTAATATCTTCTGCTTTTTTTGTCAGGAATTCTTGGAAGATGGTCTCTTTCTTATCTGTTAATGGGCGGAAGAAAATGCCCCATACACTCAAATGAAAGACTGAGATTTGTTGCGTTTCTTTATCCATATCTGCTAGGAAAGAAAACTCATTAATGAATTGATTGATCGCTCTCTGATGCTTAGAGAACGCATAATTCATTAAATCCTTTTGAACTTGTACAGCTTCCTTAAACACAAGCTCAGACGTTTGTTCTCCGCCTGACTTTTGACCACAGCAATGTTTATATTTTTTTCCGCTTCCGCATGGGCAGAGCGCATTTCGTTTAATTTTTCCCAAAATAAAACCTCCGACATTCTAGTCTAACCTCACTATTTTAACAAACGATTGCACAGGAGAGTTTTATTTTCAAGAAAAAAGAAAAATCAGAATGATCAGATAAATAACAAAGACGTCTAAAAGAGCAAGGCGGCTCATAGTCAAAAGCACTCTGTCTCTGTTTATTTTCTCCAATCATTCCAATAGATTTCCCTCAGCTCATCCCTTCGAATAGCTGCTTTGCTTCAAAATAAAAGATTTGCACGAACTTTTTCGTATTGACTCTGCCTGTTGACCCTGCAGATGAAGAAGTCTTCTGCATTTCTTTCATTCTTTGGCTGACATCAGTGAAATCAAAAAACTTCGACGCATAGTGCTCAAATTTAGGATTTGAAAAATCTGTGAGCCCAAGTGATGCGAAATGATTTAAGGAATGATGGATGGCTCGTCTAATTCGCTGCTCTGCTGCTTTCACTTCCCGCATTACTTCCACATCCGACGCACCACGACCAAGCTTTCGTTCCGCCGTTTTGATAAATAGCTGCTTTAATGGCGGAAAATTCACCTCATGAGAATTGGCTGTCTGCGTTTCATGTAAGTAGATCAAGATCTCTAGTAAATCCTTAGAGCCACTCTCTCCGACAATTCCTAATTCAGATAGGAGGAATTCCCCTGCCTCTTTCATCGTTCTTCGCTTTGATCCAGTACCTGTCTCATGAGAAAGCACTGGCTCTAATGGCAGCACATGCCGAAGAGAAGCTTGAATATCGTAAATTGATTTTTCGAGCTTGATCCGCTCCATGACCTTTCGAATGACACTGACAATCTCAATTCGATTGACGGGTTTATGAATATAATATTCAATTCCAAGTTCATAGGCTTCTGCCATCATCTCTTTTGCTTCTACTTGAGATATCATGATGACCTTTCCTTTGAATTCAGGGTGAATATGACGTATGGTTTGAATGCCGTCTCTAGCTGGCATTAAAAGATCAATCAGAAGGATGTCTACTTTTTTCAGGTTCAATGAATGCGCTTCTAATCCTATGCCGTCATCAGCTTCATCCACGACCTCTCCTAGATCCTCATCCTCAATGATCTGACCTAAAATCGAGCGTATTGCACGATCATCATCTGCAATGAAAAATCGCATACACTCACCCTCTCTGTATTAAATTTTTTATCGGAAGGACAAGCTGAAAAGCTGTTCCTTTCGTTTCTTTTTGCTCAATCTGGATTTGACCGTCCAGCTCTTGAACCAGCTCTCTCACATAGGATAAGCCAATCCCAGTTGACGGTGTTCCATATGCATCAAATTTTGAGGTATATCCAGGATCAAATACAATCTCTCTCAATTTCTCAGGAATACCCGGTCCATCATCCTCAACCCGAATCTCTATTTTATCATGACTCCCTTTTAATACGAGTGAGATGGCTCCATCATCCTTGATTGCTTCAACTGCATTTGCCATTAAATTATTAATCAGCGATAAGAAAATGAACACATGATACTCATGCAAGTGAATGCCTTTTATATCAGATGTAAAGGAAATGTTCTTCCCGAGAGATAGCGCATATTTCTCTTGAATGCGAATCACGATTTGAACAAGATCCTCTGCCCTCATATAATCTTGCATATTCTCCTTGGAAATTAGCTTTGAAAGCCCAGCGTAAATACGCTGATTGTCCTTTTTGACTTCATGTATTTCCCCTGCAAGCTTGAGCAGCTCCTGACTCACTTTCTTTCCTGCCTCATGTTCATTCAGCAGACGATAGAGCCGATAGGATTCTTGCGTTATGTGCTCTGTATGATTTAACGTTTTCTTTAAATGAACTGTTTCCTCATATAAATTTGAAATGACCATCATCATATGCTCATTTTGCTTCATGATTTGTTTCTCTCTTGATTGTGCCTCATACAGCCTCATCATATTAAAAAAGCTGATGACCACGAAGCTGTGAGCAAATGCAATGAGGATCATATCACTCAGCTTTGAGAAAGTCATGGTTGTATCAAACACTAAAAATTGTACAAACAGCTCAACAAAATCAGCAAGCAGTTCAATCATCAGTCCGATCAGCCCAATAAAAATGGAACGCTGCTTAAAACGTCCTGTACGGACAACAAAGAAAAGAAAAGCATAAGTAAAGTAAAAAAAGAAGCTCGGAAACTGCTGATAAAATGACAGAGCCAGATCAGCTTTTTGCTGAATAAGATCTAAACCTACCCGAAATAGGACAATGGCTGCGCCTGTTAAAAAACCTGGCAGCAATGGTCTTGATTTTCTTAAAAGTAATAAGCAAAAGAAAAACGCAGGTGCCCCAAAACTAATACGAAATGTTTCATTCACAGGATAAAACTTCAGCTCTCCCGCAAGCGGCACAATGACGATCATAAAAATCAAAATAAATGCGTCTTTTTTGACAAGCTGGTTTAAACTCAAATGACTGACATCCCTTCCCCTGTTTACATAGCCACAGTATACAAGGAGACTCTTTGCTTCACAATGAGCAAAAAAATTATTTTCACGGCTTCTTCTCTCTTCAAAATCATTTTTTATGACTATTCTCCGAGAAGGCATGGTGACCTTTCAGCTATTCTACATTTGGAGATTGTCTACAATAATGGGAATTGTTTAGACAATTGCATACGGACTGATTTTTATTTGTAAGTTTTTCTGTAGATTTTCGTCAGATTGTGTAGTTTCCAAGATAAATTGAATGAACAATTTTAGTGAAACTATATGTAAGCGTTTTCTGAATTTTCACTAAAAACCCTTTTTGTTGTTTCGCCGCCAAAGCCTTCATTTGAACATATATTTAGGTGTAAAGGAGTGGTACAAGCAGCGCATGACAAGTTCTTTGAAGATGTGTAACATGTTTTCGTGCCTATTTGATCGCATTTTTTGTCATCCGCCAATTCAATAGGGTACTTTTTGATTTTTGATTGGAGGAATCGTATGAAAACAGCAATTTCTAATAATACACAACACGCATGCCAGTCTTCTGTTGATCAATGGGCAGAAGAAATACGTCCGTATTACAAAAACGGGCAGAACGCTGGCTACATTCCAGCACTCGGAAAAGTAAATTCCTCTCAACTTGGTATCAGCGTGATAGGCCCAGATGGATCATCTGTACGTTTTGGTGATTGGGACGTTCCCTTTACCCTGCAAAGTATCTCAAAAGTCATCAGCTTTATAGCTGCCTGTTTAGGAAGAGGCGTTCCGTACGTCTTGGATCGGGTAGATGTAGAGCCAACTGGTGATGCATTTAATTCCATCTACCGCCTTGAGATGCATAAACCAGGGAAGCCCTTTAATCCAATGATTAATGCTGGAGCTATTACCGTATCCTCCATCCTTCCTGGAAAGACTTCTACAGAAAAGCTAGCATATATTTTCGATTTAATCGAAAACTTAATAGGTAAGCGTCCTTCTGTTAATGAAGAAGTTTATCAATCAGAATGGGCAACTGCACACCGCAACCGGGCACTTGCTTATTATTTAAAAGAAACCAATTACTTAGAATCAGATGTCGAGGACACGTTAGAAGTGTATTTAAAGCAATGTTCCATTGAGGTTACAACAGAGGACATCGCCTTGATTGGACTGATTATTTCAAGTGATGGCTACCATCCCTTTAAACAAGTCCAAGTCATCCCAAAAGATATCGCAAGACTAACAAAGGCATTGATGCTGACATGCGGCATGTACAATGCGTCTGGTAATTTTGCTGCTTTCGTAGGCGTTCCAGCCAAAAGTGGTGTGTCTGGAGGAATCATGGCTTGCGTTCCGCCAAGCGCAAGAAGAGAATTCCCATTTCAGACAGGCTGCGGTATCGGCATTTATGGTCCTGCCATTGACGATTGTGGAAATAGTATTACCGGTGTCATGATGCTGAAGAAACTCGCCAAAGAGTGGGATCTCAGTATTTTTTAAAGAGAACAGTGATGAAATCGAAGAGGTGATGTTATGAACGAAAAAGCTTTGCTATCTTATTTAACAACTACAAATGATTTTATTTGGACTTATCTAATCATTGCTCTGTTACTTGGAGTAGGGGTCTACTTCACATATAGATCACGCTTCCTGCAAGTCAGAATGCTGAAAGAAATGCTGCGTGTTCTAAAAGAAGGAAGAAAAGAAAAAGAGGGAATCTCACCGTTCCAAGCATTTGCCATCAGTATGGCAGCACGTGTCGGAACAGGGAATATCACAGGGATTGCCATCGCTATTGCGATCGGTGGACCTGGCGCAATCTTCTGGATGTGGATCGTAGCGATTATCGGTTCTGCTTCAAGCTTTGTTGAAAGTACACTAGCTCAGGTGTATAAAGTAAAAGATAAAACAGGATTCCGCGGTGGACCTGCTTATTACATGGAAAAAGGATTAAATAAGCGCTGGATGGGGATTTTATTTGCCATCCTGATCACGATCTCTTTTGGGATTGTCTTTAACGCCGTGCAATCAAATACAATCACCGTCGCTTTTAAAAACTCTTTTGGCCTAGATCGTTTAACTGTCGGAATCGTTATGGCTGTTATTTTTGCGTTCATTATTTTCAAAGGGATCAAAGCGATTGCAAAAGCATCTGAATATATTGTCGTTTTTCTTGCCGTTGCTTACATCGGGATTGCTTTCTTTGTGATTATCACAAATATCACTGAACTACCAGGTGTCATCAGTACGATTGTGAAGCACGCTTTCGGATTTGAACAGTTTGCCGGCGGTACATTAGGTGGAGCATTGTTACAAGGGATTAAACGCGGTCTCTTCTCAAACGAAGCCGGTATGGGTAGTGCCCCTAACGCAGCAGCAACTGCTGTCACGAGCCACCCCGTCAAACAAGGATTAATCCAAGCATTTGGTGTGTTAACAGATACGTTAATTATTTGTACAAGCACAGCCTTTCTTGTTCTGTTCTCTGATGCGTATAAAACAACCAATCTGGAAGGAATTGAGCTAACTCAGGCTTCATTAAGCCAGCACATTGGCCCTTGGGCTTCTGGATTCCTGGCGATCATGATTTTCTTATTCGCTTTTAGTACGTTAATTGGTAACTATTACTATGGTGAAACGAACATTGAGTTCTTGGGAGCGAATAAAATTTGGCTCAACATCTATCGTGTTGCTGTCATTGGCATGGTTCTTTTCGGAGCTGTTGCGACTGTTCCTCTCGTTTGGGGTCTAGCCGACTTATTCATGGGTCTCATGGTCATCGTCAACCTCATTGCCATTACCATGTTGTCCAAAGTCGCCTTTGCAGCACTGAAGGATTACATGAGACAGAAAAAAGAAGGCAAAGATCCTGTTTTCTATAAAAACGCTGTTCCAAACAATGAAGAGATTGAATGCTGGGACGACGAACCTGTTTCCTTGAAAAAGAATCAAATCGGATAAAACAAATAAGCTCTGGTCATATGATCAGAGCTTATTTCTTTATGTTAAAAATTCGAGTATGAGCTTATTCACGACATCTGGCTTTTCATGATTGATCCAATGGGTGGCATCATCGACAAAAATCAGCTGTCCATTTGGGCAAATTTTGATCGTTTCTTTTGCGAGCTTTCTGCTTAGAAACTTGTCCTCCATTCCCCAAATCATTCGGACAGGCACGAGAATTCGTTTGGAAATCGGTTTTTCAAAGCCGCCTTTTTTAATCGCTCGATACCAATTCAACATGGACGTAATGGCTCCCGGCTGCGTCCATGCCAGCTTATAGCTTGAGACATCTTCCTTCGTGAACAGATGAGGTCTAGCAGACAATCCAATGGCTTCATCCAGTCTTTGAAAGTGATTTTCTTGAAGGGCTGCCTCTGGTACATTTGGAAGCTGAAAGAACGCGATATAAGAGCTCTTCTTCCACTGCGGCGGATAAAACGGAAGGACCTTCATCATCACACGAGGATGCGGCATGTTGACGATGATTAATTTTTCTACATATTGAGAACGGGTTGAAGCAAGATGCCAAGCAACAGCTCCACCCCAATCATGTCCGCCGACAATGGCCTTTTGATTTGGGCTCAGCGCCTTAATTAATCCCACGATATCATCTCTTAATTTGTCTAAGACGTATGATTCGACTCCTTCTGGTTTGTCACTCAGATGGTATCCCCTTTGATCAGGAACAACGACACGATACCCCGCCTCAGCTAGGGGGAGGATTTGATTTTTCCAACCATACCAAAACTCAGGAAATCCATGCAGCAGGACCAGCAGTGGGCCATCTTCAGGACCAGCCATTGCTGTATGGAGCTTTATGCCGTTTGTTTGAATATATTGAAACTCAACTTGATCCATTCCTTTTCCACCCTTTCCCCATGTCTTATCATTCTTCCAACATAGCATATTTTCCATTTTTCAGAAAATAAAAACACTCACAAAAAAACCTTCACAAGGGTGAAGGTCTCAGATTGTTGACAAAGGGCTAAAATGAACTTGATTTTAGCCCTTTGTCTTCTTTTCAGCGTGATAGAAAACCTTTGAAGTCTAGGAAGGACGAGTACTGGCGCGGAGCGAATTTCACATTCGTGAGCACCAGCACGCAGGACTGACACCGAATGCGAGGGTTTGTCTACACGCTGAAACCTTCACAAGGGTGAAGGTCTTTATTTATTTCATATAATTCAGCACCCATATCAGACCATTCTTCCGATCTTGTACTTGTCCATGAAGTGCGCCAAAAAACGTATCCTGTAATTCTACAAGGACATCTCCGTCAGCTTC
Organism: Bacillus sp. FS02; assembly: GCF_024398395.1. Taxonomy (NCBI): domain Bacteria; kingdom Bacillati; phylum Bacillota; class Bacilli; order Caryophanales; family Bacillaceae; genus Bacillus; species Bacillus sp. FS02. Next base: position 1,613,122 of record NZ_CP074101.1, read on the forward strand.
AAGCGCCTCGTATACAGCCTTTAACTCTTCCTCATTGTCAAACTGCATGATCAATCGAAGATTCTCCGGTTTTGGTGTGCGGCCAAATGTATCTGAAAAGTGGAGCAGTGATTCTCCAAGGTGTAGCTCAGCATGCAATACACGGTCTTGATGTTCATTTAAGATACGAATATCTCCGCCAAAAATTCCTTGATAATATTGAAGAGATTCTTTGACGTCTTCTACGACAATATAAGGACTAACGCTGATCATTTCCCTCATCCTCCTCTTGTTCCGTTCATTATCTCTTATATAGCTTATCCCAAATCGTATGAAAAAAGGCACAAATCGTCAACGGATTTGCACCTTTTTCTCAAGCAGATTTCGCTAATTCACTATGTTTGTTAGAATATGCTGCGTACATGACGACACCGATCATCAGCCAAACCCCGAAGTACAGCCATGTCCGGCCTGGTAAATTGAGCATCAGGAACACACAACAGCCCATCGAGATAATTGGCAAAACCGGTACAAACGGAACCCGGAATCCCCTTTCCAGCTGTTTATGTGTCTTTCTCAAAATGAGTACGGATAAGCTCACCATCGCAAACGTTAATAATGCACCGATATTGGCTAGGTTGGACAGATCCTTCAAATCAATAAACCCTGAAATAACAGCTGTCATCCCGCCAATCACCCATATACTGGCAACAGGTGTATCACTTTTGTTTGTTTTTGAAAACACTTTAGGCAAGAGCCCGTCCCGCCCCATCGCAAAAGCAATTCGAGTTGCCGCATAATTATTGGCGAAAATCACAGCCATCAATCCAATCACAGCACCGACAGAAATAATACCAGCCACGCTATGTTGATGGACACTTTGCAATACATAAGACATTGCCTCTGTCACATTCAACTTCGTATAGTGCACCATGCCTGTCATGACCAAACAAACGACAATATAAATGATCGTACAAATGAGCAATGAACCAATAATACCAATTGGCAGGTTCCGCTGTGGATTTTTCACCTCTTCTGCAGAAGCTGAAATGGCATCGAATCCTAAAAAGGCAAAAAACACAGCAGCGGCACCAGCAATAATCCCTTCCGTACCAAACGGCATGAACGGCTGCCAATTGGCTGGCTCTACATAAAAACCACCTACTACAATGAAAAGAACAATAATGCCAAGTTTCACAAACACCATGATATTATTGAATTTTTTACTTTCTTTCGTTCCTCTAGATAGGATCCACGCAATGAGTAAAGCAATGATAATTGCTGGCAAATTCATATATCCGCCTTGTTCTGGACCAGCTAAAAATTGATGTGGAATTGAGATTCCAAACCCCTCCAGCAGGCTGTTAAAATAACTCGACCAGCCACTCGCTACAGCTGAAGCAGTCAGCATATAAACAGATAATAACGTCCATCCCATGAGATGACCTACGAGCTCACCCATTGTGGTATATGAATAAATGTACGCACTGCCGAACACAGGCAGCGCAGAAGCCATTTCTGCATAACAAAGTGCTGCTAAACTGCACACAATCGCTGCGATCGCAAAGGAGAAAATAACAGCCGGTCCTGCATCCTTAGCTGCTGTAATTCCGGTTAACACCATGACCCCCGTCCCAATCACAGCCCCTATGCCAAGGAGCGTGAGATCGAGCCCGCCCAGTGTTTTCTTTACCTTTTGCTGTCTGCTCTGTTCTAACAAATCGTGAATGTGTTTCTTACGAAGTATATGTCGCAAACCCTTTCCCTCCAAAACGTTAGAAAAACAAAAAAATCATTCAAATTTCATTATAGCAGAATAGGTCCTACGCATTCACAACCAATTCACGTAAATCTTTCTTCATGATTTTACCAAGTTTATTTTTTGGCAGATCCTGCGTGAAATGAATGGATGGCACTTTGTAATCTGCTAAACGTTCCTTGCAGTAATTCAACACATCTTCTTCGCAGAAATCGACAGATTCGTCTTTTACGATATACGCACTTGGTACTTCGCCATATAAGTCATCTGGTACCCCAATGACAGCAGATTCAATTACACCTGGAATTTGATCAATGACCTCTTCCACTTGGTCAGGATAAATATTATCCCCACCGTATAGAATCACATCTTTGTATCTCCCTGTGATGTAAAGAAAACCGTCTTCATCCAGATAGCCTGCATCCCCCATATGGAACCAGTCATCTTTGAGCACTTTCTCTGTCGCTTCAGGTTGATGATAGTAGCCTAAGAAATAAAATGGGCTTCTCATGACGACCTCACCAATTTCTCCAGCTGGGAGCGCCTCCTCTGTCTCAGGATGCACGATTTTGACTTCTACATCCGGATCCACTTTACCAGCAGAGCCCATCTTATCCTCACCCATCGCTGGATGCCACGCACTCACAACCCACGCTTCTGTACTTCCGTAGCCATGCATCATCTGAATGCCTACTTCTTTGTAATCTTTAATTAAGCGTACCGGTACCTTCGTACCACCAGAAATCGCAATTTCAAAAGATGAGAGATCGTACGAACCGCGCTTCATTTCTTCTAGCATGTACGTATAAGCTGATGGGAAAGCCATCATAAACGTAATTCTTTCTTTCTCAATCGTTTCTAAAATGCGTTTCGGTGTTGCATCATGTAAGAAGACTAACGTATACCCTTCAATTGCAGCTGCAATCAAGTGATTAATAGAACTCATATGATACAGCGGATGACTTGCCAAGTACCGTTTTCCTTTCAGATCAAATCCTCGATTCCCACGTCTTGTTAAAAATTGATAGATTCGTCCATGTCCGACCATACAGCCTTTTGGATTACCTGTTGTACCTGAAGTGAATAAAATCATGGCCAAATCTTCTTCTGATACCTGTTCAGCAAGATCACTTCCATCATTAGACGCCAATATGTCTTCAAACAGCTGTGTTGTTTTCGCATTGACACCAGATTCCACCATGAGACAATCTTCTAAAGACACATTCACTGCCGCAATAATGTCACGGAATTCACGGTCAAAAAATAAAGCCTTTGGCTCTGCTTTTTTCAAGATACCTTCTAGCTCAAAAGAGGTAAGCTGCCAGCTAAGCGGTACGGCGACTGCACCTGCTTTAATGGCTGCCAGCATAATCGTAGAAAAGTGATGATGGTTTTGACAAATAAAGCACACCCGGTCACCTTTTCGAATTCCTTTACGATGTAAGTAATGCGCTAGCTGATCAATGCGTTTTGCATATTCTTCAAATGTATAAGACACACCTCCGCCAGTTACCGCTTCAATTTGTGAAGAGCGTTCCATTCTGTCGTTTAGTAATGCCTGTAAAGTATTCAATATCTTCATCTCCAAACGTTTGATGTCCAATAGCCAATTTCCAGTGAATTGGATTGGCAGATTTTATCTCATTCACATTCTAAAATAAAAAAAGGTGAAAGTAAAATCATTTCATTTTGGAATTGTTCCTTTTATTAATTGATAATATAGGTAATTTTATAGCCGTCTTCCATTTTGGTTTAAATGATGATGCTTATTATGATAATATAGACCTAGTAATTGATCGGAAAATGCGAATGCAATAGGAAAAGAGGTATGGAGAATGCAACATTTCGAGCTAGAGGCAAGTTTGTTAGACCATGCACTGACAAAGTATTTAAAGGCGACGAAACGAATAGATGAAGAGAATATCCCCAAAAACGTCACGAATGTAAAAGGGTTTATTTTACGCATCATCTACCGCCATCAATCATGTACTGTGAAAAATATTCTGCAGGAAGTTTCATTATCTCCCTCCGCAACAACAACCGCTCTCAATCACTTAGAAGATGAAGGGCTGATTATCCGCTCTAGAAATAACAATGACCGCCGTACGGTATGGATTACACTCTCTGAATCAGGTGAACAAATCGCCAGACAAATGATCGACAATCGTCAGCTGCTTGTCAATCAACTGTTCAATCACCTATCAGAAGAAGATAAAAAAACATTTTTTGAATTAATCGAAAAAATGATGGACGAGCGCACATTAAAGGCTTAGGAAATATCCTAAGCCTTCTTTTTATGGCTTTAAGATGACTTTTATACAATCATCTTGTTTTTCATTGAATATGTGGTACGCATGAGCTGCATCATCTAGCGGTAATTGATGTGTGATGATCGCTTTAGGATCAATTTCCCCGGTTGTCACTTTTTGATAAAGCTTTGACATGTACCCTCTCGCCGGTGCCTGTCCCATTTTCAGCGTGACGTTTCTTGCGAAAAAAGCACCCAATGGGAACATATTGTAAAGACCTCCATACACACCCGTCAGCTGAACAGTCCCGCATTTCCTCACGGCTTTTGTGGCAATTTGAATGGGCCCTATCGTTCCGCCTTGCAGCTTGAGCTTCTGTTCAATCTTTTCAAGCGGTGACTTTTTCCCATCCATCCCCACACAATCAATGACAACATCCGCCCCGCCTTTTGTGAGCTCCTTTAGGGTTTCTCCCATGTCAGGGTCTTCTGTAAAATCAAATACTTCTACGCCGCTCATTCGTTTTGCATGATGTAGACGGTAGTCAATGTAATCAACAGCAATGACCCGCTCTGCGCCCTTTTGCCAAGCAAATTGCTGTGCCATTAACCCAACAGGTCCACACCCCAGCACAATGACTGTATCCCCCTTTTTTACACCTGCGTGTTCTACACTCCAATAAGCAGTTGGCAGAACATCTGATAAAAACAGCAATTGTTCATCCTCTAGCTCACAATCATCCGGCACCTTAAATGGTGTATAGTTTCCAAAGGGCACACGTAAATATTCAGCCTGTCCTCCGGGGTAATTCCCATATTTCTCACTGTATCCAAAAAGTCCGCCTGAATCATAATGAGGATTTGAGTGATCGCATTGACTTTCTAAATGGTGATGGCAATACTGGCATTGACCACACGCCACGGTAAATGGAATAACGACACGATCTCCCTTTTTCACCGCAGTGACATCCGGCCCGACTTCCTCTACCACCCCCATCGGTTCATGCCCAATCACATAGCCGATAGGAAGCGGGAAATTCCCTTGATATAAATGTAAATCTGACCCACAAATAGCTGTAGATGTTATCCGAACGATGACATCTTCACGATCTTGTATGGATGGTGCAGCTACTTCCTTTACCGCAATGCGGCTTTTCCCTTGATAGGTGACAGCTCTCATTTGCATTTCCTCCTTTAGTTCAAGTCATCATTTCTATAGCTTCACCTTGAATGGATGGTTCATACATATGAATAGGGATGCTGTTCCACAAGGGAAAACAAAATAACCCGCCGATTGATTCGACAGGCTGTTTATTCAAATCTGTGTAACGCGTTACACAGCTATTTTTCTTCGACAAACACCAAATCATACTGAGCAGAGGTCTCCCCATCCTCCATCATGTCCCCTTCCTGTATAAAATAAGGGCACATACCTGGACTTTGTGCTTCTTCAAATTGTTCAAACACTTGCTCAATATAGCCAGGCAGCAGCAAAACCAACATTTTATTTGAATGAGACACGAATTCATACGAGTGAACGGTATTCGGAGGAATATAGGCAAAATCCCCTGGCATCAAGCAAATATTTTCTCCGTTTAACTGAAGATTGATTCTGCCTTCAACACAATAAAGTGCTTCTGTATGCATTTCATGATAATGCGAACGTAACCCTTTTCCCTTTGTCCCTTCAATCACAAAATAACTAAATCCGTCTCCTGTTGTTTCCGTTGTCGCAATCAGCTCATGAAGCTGACCTTCGACCATGTATTGCTTTCCTTCACCAGCCTCCAGCACATATGGCTGCACTGCGCGCGGGAGCTGACTATGAAACAAAACAGCTGGCTTGGTTGTATTGGATAGCTCCCTAATGCCATGCATCAACATGATATCGCTTTCTTTTTCAGCCTGATGAAAGCTGTCTGCATCAAATGGGTGATCAGTCATCGGCCATTCATTCTGCAACAGCCTCTTTCCGATTTGCTGATAGACATCTGTCATTTGCCCGCCCAGTGTATAAGAAATAAACCTTGTTTTGTGACTATGCATTCTATAGCCATGAATTGTTTTGGGCGGAATATGAATATAATCGCAGGCCGTCACCATATACTTTTTACCGTCCAGTATCACTTCCAGCTTCCCTTCCAGCACAAAGATGGTTTCAAATAGCGTCTCATGACAATGCAGCGGAAAGTAAGCACCTTTCCCACCTGTGATTAAGACAAGCTCAAACAGTTGATTTGTTTGATTTGCTTCTGCCAGCACATGTACAAGCTGATTTTCCAAACCATACAGCTCCCCCGAACCGGACACGGTATAAAAAGAGGTATCTTCGGATTGCTTGATCGATTGTGGTTGCTCCGACATCCCATCACTCCTCATGACTAATTGACTATCTTTATTATATAGACCAATTGATATAATAGATAGGCAATATGCGAGAGATTTTACTCTTCTCGCATAAATAAGTGTCTAAGGTAACATTTTACGTGCTCTAAAGGTGTCGTTTGCTTTAATGCAGTAGTCATTGATAATCCGCCGATGACCATTGAATGAAGGAGAGATGCCCTCTCATCCGCTTTTATTTCATCATATCCGCTATTCATCAGCTTTTCTTTGACAAGCTCTTGCCAGCGGATCATTTCTTGTTTGCATGCAGCATGAAGTTTTGTATGTTCAGGTTTTGACTCTGCCGCCAGTAAGACAATCGGTATCCCTCTTTCACTTTCTTGCTCCATAAAACCCCGAATAATATTTGTCATAAAATGATCGACGGCGACATATGGGTCATCAGAATAGGCAAAGCTTGCTTCAATTTGATCGATGACCCTTTGACTCATATATTCAACGGCTGCTATGGCTAGCTCTTCTTTTCCATTTGGAAAGTAATAATAAAGAGATCCTTTCGGCGTGCCGCTCTCTCGAATGATTTGATTCAACCCTGTCGCATGATACCCCTGTTTACGTAAAAGAAGTGCGGCCGTTTGAATGATTTTGTCCTTCGTACTCACGTGTGACACTCCTTTCCTCCATAGACCAACGTCGATGCCATTGTATTATTGATTCAGTAATGGATGCGATCCTTTCCATAATGAGGATGATTCTATTTCTGACGCCAGTCTGAGCAGCCAGTCCTCTTTTCCTTTCGGTGCTGTCACCTGTATGCCTAAAGGCATGCCTGCTTCTGTGAGATGAACTGGCACACTCATAGATGGCTGGCCGGTTAGGTTAGCCAGCTGTGTAAATGGTGTGTAGGTCAAACTCTTGAGGAACATTTCATAAATCAGATCCTGCTGTGCTTGCATTGAAAGGGATGACACACGTAACAATGCAGCAATTTCTTGATCGTTATGCATCAGCTCGCCAACCTTTGGAGCCGAATAGGCAGTAGCTGGGGTCACATATAGATCGTAGGTTTGATGAAATGCGGCCATTTTTGCAGCGGCCATATCCCATGCATCAAGACTTTCTGTATAAGCAGCAGCCGTCACATTTTTTCCTGCTTCCGCCAGTACCCATGCCACAATGTCTGTCTCCTCCGGCTTCACCGGACGCCCGAATGAACGAGCCAGAGAGGTAAATAATGCAGACATTTCACCGCTGTTCATGACGTAATATTGCTGCATCAGATGGACACCATCAATGTCCGGCTTCACTTCTTCTATTTGATGCCCTTGTTCACTCAGCCATTTCACAGTGTTCAAGACTGCCTGCTTTGCTTCCTCACTCACCTTCGTGCCTACTGGAGAGTCTACACTGTAAGCAATTCGCATAGAAGACGTTCGTTTCACCAAATCCTCCTGATAGCTGCCGTCATATAATGGCGTTTGGAACGCAGCCTCTGGCTGAATGACTTGAAGCAAATCAAGCAGGGCTGCACTGTCTCGAACTGTTTTTGTGAGCGTAAAGTCAATGGAAGCTCCTTGCCACTGCCTTCCTGCACCCGGGCCGACCGGTGTTCTCCCCCTTGTTGGCTTGAGTCCAAATAAACCAGTAAAGGATGCCGGAATCCGAATAGACCCTCCGCCATCACTCGCTCCACCCGCAGGTACGATACCGCTTGCCACAGCTGCTGCCGTCCCGCCGCTTGAACCGCCCGGAGAATAGTCAGCATTCCAAGGGTTTCTCGTCGGACCATATAAAAAGGGTTCTGTCACATTTCTCAATCCGAATTCAGGTGTGTTCGTATGACCGATCATGAGGAGCCCAGCCTGCTTCAATCGACGGACAAAGTGGGAATCTGTTTGCGCCTTTACATCCTTTAACAGCAAAGCACCCGCTGTCAAAGGTTCATGCTCCAGCCCCTGCGATATATTTTTCAACACAAACGGAACACCAGCAAACGGCTGATCCGCATCTAGTGACTTCATGTCTTTGAACACTTGATCTCGTCTAGTATGAATCACCGCATTTAGTACTGGATTCACTTCTTCCAATCTAGTAAATGCAGCTTGTACAAGCTCTTCGGGCGTGACCTGCTTTTTCTGCACAAGTGACGCCAGTCCCGTCGCATCATACGTCATATACTCTTTTACATTCATCGGCATGTCCTTCTTTCTCATATTATGATCTCTCTATTGTCTACTAGAATTCTATGAAATTCAATTTCGGGATACGTGTGAAAAAAACTTTCTTTCTAGACTATGATTCTTCTAACCATCTATCTTATTTCTCCGATATAATAAAGAAAAAAAGACGGAGGTCACCTCATATGCAAGGAGCCATTGCCTTGAAAAAGAAAATCGTCGTGGTCATCGCGTTTCTTCTTGCTTTGACAACTGCTTTGCCCTTCCATTCGCAGGCAGCTGCACCACCAAAAGAAACAGATGTCATCATCGTCTATAAAAATCAAAAAGGAAAACAAACGGCTATTCAAGAAAGTGAAAAAGTGAACGCTCAATACATACATCTTCCAGCTGTAGCAGTGACAGCAGATGAGCAAGCTGTCACCTCACTTAAAAAAGACCCAAACATCGCTTATGTTTCAAAAAACGTTAGGGTCAAACTCGCTGCTTCTACCGTGAAGAAAACGGCTGCTGCTACTGGTCAGGATGCTTTGGTACAAAAATCTTATAACTTGCAGAAGTTCAATGTAAAGCAAGCAATCAAAGAAGGCGTGACAGGGAAAAATGTGAAAGTAGCCGTTCTGGATACTGGTATTTTCCCACATGAAGATTTAAAGGTAGCCGGTGGTAAATCATTCGTCGATTACACGTCTTCTTACAAAGATGATGAAGGACATGGAACACATGTCGCCGGTACAATTGGGGCGCTCAATAATGATTACGGTACGGTCGGCGTCGCTTCTGGTGTGAAGCTGTATGCTGTAAAAGTATTAGATAAAAAAGGAGAAGGCGACTTATACAGTCTGCTCCGAGGCATTGATTGGGCGATTAGCAATAAGATGGATATCATCAACCTTAGTCTAGCTTTTGAAGATAACATTCCGATTTTACGTTCAGCAGTTGATGAAGCATACAAAAAAGGACTGCTGGTCGTTGCTGCAAGTGGAAATGATGGAAAGAAGAATGGGATTAGTTATCCTGCCGCATACAATAGCGTCATTGCTGTTTCCGCAACGACTGACAAAGACAAACTCGCCTCCATCTCTAATACGGGGAAAGGAATTGAATTTTCCGCTCCCGGCGAGAACGTCATCAGTACCTATTTGAAAAATGAATATTGGTATGCAACGGGTACATCACAAGCGGCACCACATGTCACAGGGATGCTGGCGCTGTTAAAACAGCTACATCCTAAGAAAACAAATGTTCAGCTCCGCACTTTATTGCGCAGCTATACAGTGGATCTTGGCGCAAAAGGAAAAGATCCACAATTCGGCTATGGCCGCGTGCAATATGTGCCGCAGTCAACCTTTTTAAAGGCTGCGACAAGCGCAGTCAAGACAGCCGAAACATCTAAAAAACAGACAGATGTTGATCAAGCCAAAACGAAAATTGGCAGACTCACTGCCAGCAAGCAAAAAACCGCACTCACTGACCGAGTCAAAAAAGTCCAAACAGCCATTGATATTCGTGACGCACGAGCGAAGGTCAAATCAGCTGAAAAAAGTAAAACCCAAGGCTCGATTAAAAGTGCCCAAACGGCCATTAAAAAGCTATCCAAAGGCAAAGAAAAAACAAGCCTGCAAAACCGGCTCGACAAAGTCAAAAAACAAGTCGCCTATCAAAAGAAAGTGACAGATGCCAAACAAAAAGTCAAAAAAGCCGAAGCCAAACGAACAAAGAAAACAAAAGCAACCGCTCAAAGTGCGGTCAAACAACTAAAAGCATCTAAAACAAAAACTGATTTACAAAAACGACTAAACCGGATCAAGGTTTGATAAAAAACGATTCCTTTCAGCAAGGAATCGTTTTTCTATTTCAACATCTTCTGAAACAGGGTGTGATGATATTTCCCTTTCGCATCCAGCCTCACTTGATCGAGGATGTGCGCTATCGAATGGATGACATCACGGAGTGCTCGATGAACCGAGCCCTGCTCAAAGGAAGCTAAACTCTCCGGCAGTTCATCTTCATCCAAAACAAAGAAATCACCATTCGGAAGAACGAGTAGATCAATCAATAAATCTTCAAAAACAACCGCCTGTTCTTCAAACCATGTATGTCTGACGATATTCAAATAAGAGCCAAGTTCATTGCCTTGATCATCCCTCCAAAAATAGACATTGTAAGGCCGGTCCGTCCAATAATAGGCGGTCGTATAACTCCCTTTTGGAATCGTGACAGTGCCATCACCAGCAACCATTGTAAATGGTTCTTGAATTTTATGAAACAACACGACTTGCTGCTCCTGTGCATCTAACAGCTGACACGTATGTTCCACAACCTGATCATCGTATTTGATTTTTCTCTCGATTACGTCATCCCAAGAATTTGCATATAGCGGAAACAATCGGTCACAACCCCTTCTGCATCTACTTCTTATTCTAGTATACACTGCTTTCTTTTGAAGAAATAAAGGTTCACTGCTGCTGCCTATGGAAGACATATGGTGAGGTGAAAACAAATGAACGGAATCACAATCATCGAAACCGTAGCAGAACTCGGACAAATCATCTTGGTTTTTTGTGGTTATGCCCTTTACTGGCGGCTTGTGAAAACGAAAAGAGATCGAAAGCTAACCCCTTATGAACATGTGTTGAAATTCTTTGTCATGTTCGGGTTAATCTCTTGGTGCTTTTCATATATGGCACTGAACGTATGGGTGTCATGAGAAAAAGGAAGAGTCCCGTCCATGCAGGACATACTCTTCCTCTTCTTATTCGATGTATATTATGAGCCAGCCGGCTGTTCTTTTTTGATCACATACTGATAGCTCTTCACATGCGTCCCATTTTGATTCACAAATTCTTTATCAAGTGCCCGTTCAAAGCCCATTCTTTCATATAAACGAATGGCGGCCTGCATTTTATCCGATGTATGAAGATACAGGACGTTCTCGCCCCACGATTGCGTCAGTTCTATACTTTTACGCAACAATGACTCTGCAATACCTTTTCCTCTCACATCAGGATCTACCCCTAAAAACCGGACAATCGCTGAAGTAATGCCCATCTCCGGCTTGTCATATGCCTGTTCTGATGATCGGAACATTTGAAGGGTCCCCACGACCTTGCCCTCAAGCTCGGCCACAAGCATCAACTCCATGTTTGGGTTATCTACAGCCGCTCGCAGGGCTGCAGAATAATTTTGCCAGCCTTCCTCTGTAAATTGAGGCTCATACTGTGCGTATGATTTGATCAGCACATGTGTGATCGCCTCATGATCTTCACTCACCGCTTGACGAATGATCAACTCTTGCTGCTCCATGCCAGCACCTCCTGTTTGTCTATGAATGGATATACGTATCATGCAATCACTGCATGCCGATGATCTGATTCTTTTCTCTACTCATTCAATGTAAAGAGTCTCCTTTTAAAGATCAATTATTTTGCACGAAATTTTCTTTGAAAATTTTGATTGAAATGGAAAGCTTGATTCATTATGCTGATTTGAGGACATATACGAGGAGTGGCATCATATGAATTCTTTATCTTATCCCCAAGAATCGAAAAAAAATCGATTCCTCCTTGCCGCGCTTCTTGGCTCTTTAACAGCCCTTGCACCGCTGGCAATGGATATGTATTTACCTGCTTTACCTAATATCGCCCGTGACTTTGAAGCAAGCACGGCGCTGTCTCAGTTAAGTCTCATGGCTTGTTTAATTGGACTTGCGCTTGGACAGCTCATTGCAGGTCCAATCAGTGATACAGTTGGCAGAAGAAAGCCGCTGATGGTTGGATTAATCATTTTTATTGCGGCCTCTCTTTTATGTACAGTGGTCACATCAATTTGGACATTCATTCTTTTAAGGCTGATTCAAGGCCTTGCTGGATCAGCAGGCATTGTCATTGCACGAGCCATCGTGCGAGATCATTATGAAGGCTCAGAAATGACGAAATTCTTTGCTTTGCTCATGTTAGTCAACGGAGTGGCTCCAGCAGCGGCCCCGATCGTGGGCGGACAAATGTTACGGTTCACGACGTGGCAGGGTGTGTTTGTTCTGCTAGGAATCCTCGGGGCGCTCATGCTCCTAAGATCGATGTTTTCATTGAAAGAAAGCTTACCTGTGGAACGCAGACAGACTGGGGGCTTCAAACAAATCCTAGGTGCGATGAAAATTCTAGCGAGCGATCGACTCTTTGTCGGATATGCTCTCTCACAAGGACTTGTCTTCGCCGCCATGTTTGCGTATATCTCTGGATCACCGTTTGTATTGCAGGAGATTTTCAACCTTTCTCCGCAAGGCTTCAGTGCTGCCTTTGCGGTGAATAGTCTTGGCATCATCACAGCCGGACAAGTATTTGCCCGCGTTGCTGCGAAAATTGGTGAGGAGAAAGTCCTTCGCATCGGGCTGCTGACAGCTGCTTTAGGGGGCGTCACCTTGTGTGTGATGATCTCTATTGATGCAGGGCTTTATGGCATCCTCATCCCGCTCTTTTTTGTGGTCTCAAGCGTTGGGATTGTCGGCACGTCTGCTCCTTCTCTTGCGATGCAGCATCACGGTGCACATGCTGGAAGTGCCGCTGCCCTCATCGGTGTGGCACAAATGCTTCTTGGCGCATGCATGACACCCCTTGTCGGCTTAGCTGGAAGCCAAACAGCCTTTCCAATGGGGCTGATTATTATGCTCTGTGACCTTGGCGCACTCTGCTGTTATTTTTTCTTTGTTGCCAGAGCGAAAAAAAGACCCGCATAAGCGGGTGGCAGATTGTTGACAAAGGGCTAAAATGAACTTTATTTTAGCCCTTTGTCTTCTTTTCAGCGTGAGAAAACCTTTGCAGCCCTAGGAAGGACGAGCATCGGCGCGGAGCGAATTTGACATTCGTGAGCACCGAAGCGCAGGACTGACACCGAATGCGAGGGTTTATCTACACGCTGAGACCCGCATAAGCGGGTCTTTCATTTATGGCTTGCTCCAATTGATCGTGCGGAACACATTGTACTGGTCATTATTTTGATATGCATCTAGGTCAAAGCCTGAAAGTCCAAAACCAATTGCCATGACAATTCCTCCGGCAACGGTGAAGATGATCCCCCATTTGATGCATTGCTTTTTTAAATCATTCACGTTCATACTCTCACGACCTTCTTTTTAAACATTCCCATGAATGCCTTAGTGGTTTGAACAGTCCCTTGCACAAATAGCTTTGTCAAATACGCCGTGGCTATGCCGCTTAATAATCCGACACCTAATAGAAGAATACCAACTCCGATCTGCGTCACCACCACATGCAAACCGTCCTGAAAAATAAACGGAGAACCAATGATGCTCCAAAAACCGCCGAGCAGACCAACTAGCGTCATTGTACCTGTCACGAGTGGAATGCACCAAATCACCATATACACAGAAAGAAACAGCAGGAAGACTGTTGCTAGAATACTGCCCCATAACGGAAAGCCCAAAATGAGGATGGAGAGTCTTGTAGCTTTTTCTCCAAACGTCGGCACCTGAACGGTTTTGATTCCTTGTTCCTTCAAAATCCCTTCAGCGATGATGGCTGGCTGACCGACTTGATGAACTGCTTCCTGTTCACTGTAGCCATCTTCCTGATAATCCTCGATCATTTCATCGTAATACTCGATGAACCGATCACTTTCTTTTTCGCCTAGACGATGCAGGTGCTTCTCCAAGCTGGCTAAAAATTCTTTTTTATTCATTGCTCTGTCCTCCAGAAATAAAGTCGTAAATCGCCATCACTTGATCCCATTCCGCTAAAAATTGCGCGATATGCTCCCGTCCGTTCCCAGTCATCCGGTAGTATTTTCTTAATCGACTGTTATGTTCCTGTGAATAGGTCTCCACATAATTGTTTTGCTCTAACCGCTTTAATATCGGATATAATGTCGATTCTGAAATCTCAATACAATGGGACATATCTTTAATCATTTGATAACCATAGGAATCGCCTTTCTTTAATACCGCCAGTACACAGAATTCCAGTAATCCTTTTTTTAGTTGTGCATTCATGTTTACAACTCCTAACTATTTATACTATACAATACATAGTATGATGTGACAAGAGGTATCTTTTGCAACTTTTCACTCTCAACGTCGCTATAAATTTTCATACAGGAAGTTTCTCTTTCTTCAAGGCTTCACCTGATCAAGATAAATCTAGCGTGTGTCTATTGTAGACAACAAACATACACAGGAACGAATATCATAGGAAACAACTCATTTAATCTCTTTATTTTAAAGGGATAAGCTGAATTTTATGGAATTAAGAAGTTCATTCACAATGGCTTATCCTTATGATCATCATACTAAGTTTTACGAACACTCAACTCGAATTAAAGTGATGAGAACGGCTGAAAGTGGCTAGTTCTTTTCAACCCAACCAATACCGAATAATGGTAGACCTTAAAAAACGAGGAGCTGATGACCTTGAAAAAAATGTGGAGTAATTATCTCACTTTAGTCATTACACTAACTTTGTGTTATATCGTGTATTTGTTCATCTTCAAACAACCTTTTACCATTACACCCATCATCCTGTTTGTGGTGGGAGCCGCCATTGCTGAGTGTATACGTTTTTTCGTTCTGAAAAGTAACGAGAAGAAAGATGATACCTTGAAAAAATAGTCCCTTAAACATAAGATCACTCAACATATGAAAAGACACCCCCACTTTATAGTGGAGGTGTCTTTTTTTACTTTTTATATATTCACAAATCCTTCTCCAAACACATCACGCACGTCATGGACAACAACGAATGCGTCTCGATCAATTTTCTTAATGATTTTCTTTAAACGCATCAGCTCCTGTTTTTGAATGACCGCATAGAGAATTTCCTTCGATTCCTTCGAATAATGACCGCGACCGTTTAAAATGGTCACGCCTCGATCCAAGGTGTGATTGATTTCTTCTGCAATATCATCTTTGCATGAAGAAATAATCGTCACTGCTTTTTTCGTGTTAAGCCCTTCTATGACGAAATCCATCACCTTAGTCGCCACATACAGCATCACAATCGTAAACATTAATTTTTCCGCACCAATAATAAAGTAAGAAGCAAAAACAACGATCAGATCAAAGAACAAGATGGCGTAGCTCACGTTCCAGTCTAGATACTTATTCGCAATTCGCCCAAGAATGGCAGATCCCGCTGTTGTACCACCCGCTCTTAAAACAAGACCAATGCCAATCCCAATGATAATCCCTGCGAAAATAGAACCAATGATCAATTCATGGACATTCACCACCCATGTAGTGGTCAAATGTAAAAATAGAGAGTTACTTGCGACAGCTATCACTGTGTAGATCGTGGTCTTCTTGTCCAAGTATTTATACCCCACAAGTAATAAAATCGCATTCAACACAAGGTTTGTCAGCCATGGCGCAATCTCAAACATATAGTAGAAAATGATGGACAGCCCCGTTACGCCACCTTCACCAAACTCAAGTGGAATGACAAACATGTTCA
Source organism: Bacillus sp. FS02 (assembly GCF_024398395.1). NCBI lineage: Bacteria > Bacillati > Bacillota > Bacilli > Caryophanales > Bacillaceae > Bacillus > Bacillus sp. FS02. The sequence goes on from NZ_CP074101.1 coordinate 1,629,094, forward strand.
CAGCTGCAGCAAATAAAAAAGAACCAACGAGAATCATTGCAATATCTTTTACACATTTTTTCAATTTCTTCTTTCCTCCTTTTTTAAGCATATAAAAAACCCTCTTTCTGCACGAAAGAAGACAGTCGTTGGACAAAATAAAAATCAAAAGACGGCGCCTTTTGATGAAGCTTTCTGAAATGAACCTTTCCATAATATATATCTCTTTTTAGAGGCTGTCAATGACTTGGTTTTCTATTATTTCAACTGTATGTTTATGCACTCAAACCCGCATGTTATCAGGGTTTTCCCGTCATGTGATGCTTATTCCTCTCCTTGACAAAAACACTTTAGTCATTTAAACTACTGCCTCATATCATATCCATTATTTCCGATCGACAAAGGAGGCTGTTTGATTTATATGAATCCTATTCAAAGCCGTTTACAGGCTCACGCACCTTTGATTTTAGATGGTGCACTTGCAACGGAGCTTGAACGAAAGGGCTGTGATTTAAACGACAGTTTATGGTCAGCCAAAATCCTTATTGAACAGCCAGAATTGATTCAGCAAGTACACTTGGACTACTTCCAAGCAGGTGCTGACTGTGCAACAACAGCCAGCTACCAAACGACAATTGATGGCTTTGCTGAAAAAGGCTATACAAAAGAAGAAGCCATCGAATTAATGAAACGATCTGTCACGTTAGCAAAAGAAGCATGCGAGCAGTTTTGGCAGGATGAGACACATCGTAAAGAGCGGACAAAACCATTTGTCGCTGGATCTGTGGGGCCCTTCGGCGCTTATTTGTCTGACGGTTCAGAATATAAGGGAAATTACGGACTCACAGAGCAGGCGCTCATTGATTTTCACAGACCAAGAATTCAAGCATTGGTAGAGGCTGGTGCAGATATTCTCGCTTGTGAAACCATCCCTTGTCTCATTGAAGCAATCGCTATCGCTAAACTGCTGCAGGATGAGTTCAGCAGTGTATATGCGTGGATTACATTTAGTGCAAAGGATGGTCAGCACATTAGTGAAGGAGATTTACTTAGAGACTGTGTACAAGCACTTGAGCCATATGAGCAGATCGCTGCTGTTGGCGTAAACTGTACACCGCCGCAATATATGTCTTCTCTTATTCAGGAGATGAAAAAAGGGACGAGCAAACCGATTGTCGTGTATCCGAACTCAGGGGAATTATATGATCCTGAAGAAAAGGTTTGGAGCGGCGATACGTCTCACCATACATTTGGTGAATGTGCGCAGCAATGGTATAAAGACGGCGCACAAATCATCGGCGGCTGCTGCCGGACGACACCAGAGGATATTACCGATATCTTAAAACAGGCAACATCGTAGCATCATGACTCAACACACATACTTTTAAGCAAAAGGGCGGGAAGACATGGAACAAGCAAAAGATCAGTCACAACAATATCAACGAAAAATGACAAGCCGTCACCTGTTCATGCTTTCTTTAGGTGGCGTGATTGGCACAGGACTCTTTTTAAGTTCAGGATATACGATCAATCAGGCCGGACCTGCGGGAACGATTTTGGCTTATCTGGTCGGGGCATTAATTGTGTACCTCGTGATGCTCTGTTTAGGTGAACTGTCTGTCGCAATGCCGGTTACAGGCGCTTTTCACACATATGCAACAAAATACATTGGGCCCGGCACTGGCTATACAGTGGCTTGGCTTTATTGGCTGACATGGACCGTGGCACTTGGTTCAGAATTTACAGCGGCAGGTCTTTTAATGCAGCGCTGGTTCCCGGACACATCAGTTTGGATGTGGAGCGGTGTTTTTGCGCTTCTCATCTTTTTACTCAATGCTTTTACAGTTAAGTTTTTTGCAGAATCGGAATTTTGGTTTTCTAGCATTAAAGTCATGGCTATTATTCTCTTTATTATTCTTGGCGGAGCGGCGATGTTTGGATTGATTCCACTAAAAGGCGGTGAGGCCGCTCCGTTCTTCTCTAACTTCACTGGAGATGGGGGTCTCTTTCCAAACGGCTTTTTACCGATTTTAATGACCATGCTGGCTGTTAATTTTGCTTTTTCGGGTACTGAGCTGATTGGGATTGCTGCGGGTGAAAGCGTCAATCCAGATGAGACCATTCCCCGCGCGATTCGCACGACTGTGCTACGTCTTGTCCTGTTTTTCGTCGGAACGATCGTGGTCTTAGCCGGCTTAATTCCAGTAGAAGAAGCTGGGGTGATCAAAAGTCCTTTCGTTGTGGTATTTGACCGCATCGGGATTCCTTATGCGGCAGATTTCATGAATTTTGTCATTCTGACAGCGATTTTATCTGCTGCAAACTCAGGGCTATACGCCTCATCTCGCATGCTATGGTCCCTTTCTGAAGAACGAACATTACCTAAAAAGCTGGCAAAATTGACGTCAAAGGGAATTCCTTTGAATGCACTCATTTTGAGTATGATTGGAGGCATTCTCTCTTTGCTATCGAGTGTCATCGCACCTGAAACGGTGTATCTGGTTCTTGTTTCAATCTCTGGACTCGCCGTTGTTGTTGTATGGATGGGAATTGCAGCTTCACAGTTCATGTTTCGCAAAAAATTCTTACAGGATGGCGGACAGCTTCATGATTTATCTTTCCGAACCCCGCTCTATCCGGTGGTTCCGATTGCTGCCTTCCTCCTATGCCTTGCATCTGTGATCGGCATTGCTTTTGATCCAAATCAGCGCATTGCTCTTATCTGCGGTATCCCTTTTATCGCACTCTGCTATGCTGCCTATTACGTGACAACATGGATTCAGAAAAAACGAGAAAACCCTGGTGTATAGCACCAGGGTTTTGTTTGTCCCAAAAAAGGATATCACTAGCAAAACAAAGACATTTTGGTATATGATAGGAATCTATGATTTTCAGGACGTATCAAGGGAGCTGTTTTTAATATGGAAATGACCATTACAAGAGCATTAAGTGAACTGAAAATGTTAGATAAAAGAATCAACCGAACGATTGATGAAGCTGTACTCGGTGGCTTGGTCATCGGGAAACATATACAGAACGGATTTCAAAATCAAGAAGAAGTAGAAAAAAAGGCAAAAGCAGATGACCAATCGATTCAAGCATTAATCAAACGCCGAAATGCCATTAAATCAGCCATCGTTGTGTCGAATGCTACGACAACGATTGAGGTGGCGGGTGTTAGCATGACCGTAGCAGAAGCCATTGAACGCAAGACATCCATAGATTACGATATTCGTTTTTTACGAAAATTAAAAAAGGTCTACACAGAGCTGGTTGACCGGTCAGAACAAATCAATGAAGATGTGAAAAAGAGACTGGATCAACATTTAGAAACACTATTTGGGAAAGACGGAAAAACACAAGCCGCTGCCAACCAAGAGATCGTCAAGTCATTCCTAGCTGAAAATGAGGCGGCGATCATTGACCCTCTTCGTCTTCGAGTGAAGATTGAACAGCTTTCGAAAGAGATTGAAGATTTCCAAATGGAAGTGGATTTCTCCTTGTCAGAAAGCAATACCTTGACAAAAATACAGATCGACTAGTCGATTTTGTTAGTGAGCCGAAAATCGATAGGACTAAACACCTCCGAGGGAAAGGTCATTCCCTCCTCATCTGATGATCATCTTAGGATGATCCATGATAAAAGCTCAAAGCTGAACGTTCAAAGCTGAAAGCTCAAGTATTCAAAGTTCTTATCCATCAAAGTTCAAGATGAAAAGCTCAATGCTCGATCGAATCTGGGAGAAACGGCTCATGAGTGTTTGTTTATCGACTCTTTCGGTTGCCGCCCAGCAGGTTTGCTAACAAAAAGAAAAGGATGTCACTAGCTGACATCCTTTTTTTCTATGAAAACGACAGGGCTTGCGCCAAGTCGCCTCTTCTAGCAGATTAGTAACGTGATGTATATGCCAAATGGTACACACTTGTCACATTTGAAGATAGCGTGATGTCGTTTGAAGTGAAAGTCACTGGAACGATATCGTAGTAATGTGTAGACCAGCCTGCATTATTGTATGTACGGTAGCCTGCACCTGCAGGAACTTGAATCGTTAGTGAAAATTGTCCATTCTCGTCTGTTGTACCTGTCGCTGTTTGAGCATATGATTTGATTGCTGCTTCAAAATAAAGCTGAATTGGCTGATTCGCCATGAGTTGACCACTTGTGTCCTTTAATGTTCCTTTAAAAGTAGCTGGATAATATGAACCTACACGATATTTACTGCCAGAACCGTAATTAACCATACCACCGTCTGCTGCTGTGACGCCTGTTACTTGTACGGATGCTGGTACTGCTCCTGTTTCCTCTGCATGTGCAAAGCTTGGGAAAACGAGAAGCAATGATAGAAAGAAAGCAAACATGATTTTTTTCATCGATAAATCCTCCTTTTTTTTCCTACTATATTACTATCGACAGTTATTGTCATTTTTCCAGTAAAAACAAAAAACTTCCCTTTTTATTCAAAAAAGGGAAGCTACAAGACTATTTTTTCACAACAACTTTCACTGCTTTACTTTCTCTTTTTCTCACATCTGAAGCCGTCACATACAAGACGGTTTTGGCTTTTTGCGGCTTGATTTTAGCCGTAAATGCGCCTTTGCTATTGGTTTTGACCGTTTGAATGACTTTCTTTGATTTGTTCTTCACCTTGATCGTCAAGCCTGCACCCGCAGTTCCTTTGACCGTTTTACTTTTCACTGTTACTCGATTCACCTTTGGCTTAGCTGGCGCTTTGCCCTTTTTCACGACCGTTTTGAGCGAAGTCGCAGCCTTTCCTTTTGATATCTTGATGTGAAGCACTTTATTTTTGTTTTGATGCTTGATCTTCACACTAAAGGTTCCCTTTTTGCTTGCCGTGCCTTTTCCAAGCAGGGTTTTGCCTCTATACACAGAAATGGCAGCGCCGGCTTTCGCCTTTCCTGTCACCTTTTGATGCTGATCTTCTACTTTATTAACTGATGCGTTTAATTCAACAGCACTTAACGCGGCAAAAGCATTGAGTCTGCCATGTCCTGTCATCCAATCGATACCCGGAATTTTCGGATCAACAACAGGCTCGTCATTTTCATCATAGAAAACGTCATCTGTTCCATCAACAGCTTTAAATGAAATATCATCCGCTGTATTTTGTAAAATATTTCTCACTTGATTTGGTTTCAGGGTTGGATTTTTAGAAAGCAGTAATCCTGCTGCTGCTGCAACATACGGTGTAGCCATTGATGTCCCGCTCAAGTATGAAACATTCCCATCAGGCATTAAGCTTGGGATATCGGACCCTGGTGCAGACATGCTTAATCCTTTCCCATAGCTTGAGAATTCAGCGGCAATATCCATGCGATTGCTTGCACCAACTGCCATGGCATATTTGGAAGTCGCAGGATAACCCATTTCTGGAATGCCATCGTTTCCGCTCGCCACTACCACTAATACATTTTTTTGTGCAGCATAGTTCATCGCATATTCAATGACCTTGCTATAGTAGCCACCAAGGCTCATGTTGATGACCTTTGCACCTTTGTCCACTGCATGTTTAATGCCAAGAGCAATATGCTCTGTATCTCCATTTCCATACGCATCCAGCACTTTGACTGGGATGATTCCTGTATGTTGATTCAGCCCTGCCATGGAGTAATGATTATCGGCTTTTGCTGCAATGATACCTGCCACATGGGTGCCGTGGCCATTGTCATCAATTGCATCTTTATTTCGGCCGATGAGATTGGCACCTAAGTCTGTGCGAACCGTTCCGCTTAAATCGGACAAACGGCTGTCGACACCTGTATCCACAACAGCGATTAACGTTTGCTTCATTTTGCTTGTACCAATCAATGTATTCATTTGTTCAAACTTCACATCAGCGCCTTTTTTCCCACTGTTCTGCGCACTGTTTTTCAGCGGCCACTGGTAACCATACTGCGCGTCATTGCTAAGCGCACGATACGTTTGTACAGGCTCTGCAAATTCAACATTCGGCATACTAGAAAGCTTTCTCGCCGTGCTTTTGATCACAGCTTTGCCTGCTTTAAGCGTTTTGCCAGCCGATTCTTGCCCTGCCGGTACATCATAAACATACATTCCTTTAAATAAAGGATTTACTGATTGAGATGTCACACGATTTTCTTGAATTCCGTAGTTTTTCATCTTCTTTTTTGCGGATTGAAGTGTTTGTCCATCCTTTAATTTAAAGATGATTTTGTTTGTGTTGACCTTTTCTTCTGGAACAAGCTTTTGTTTCTCTAATACATAACCGATCGATTTTCCTTCAAGCTGATCGATTCCTACTTTTTGCCCCACTGCTTCTAATTCCTTTTTTAAATAGGCTGGACTTGCCTCTTTGAGCATATCAAAAAGAGAACGAATCGCCTGTTGCTCTTTCTCTGTGACGATATGACCGCTGAATGCACCATTTTTCTCTACGTCATTCAGCAATGATTTTAATGTCAGCAAATGATTGTACACCGTTTGCTGCTTTTTTTGATTGTTGATGAGTTTAGATTTGAGAAACGGCTTTGTTTTTTGTAGCAGACGTGTCAGCTTCTGACCATCGGCTGTTTCATTGAATCGTTTGTCTTCGATCGTACGAATGGATTGAAGAATTTCACGTCCATGCTTTTTCTCAATAATGATGATCGTTGGCTCTTCTTCTTCAGGGAAAATCGGTTCAGATGGCGGAAGATTCGCACCTTTATACCCGATTGTATATGCTGCATCCTCTTCCTCATCACGGCTATCTTCCTCTGAACCTAAATACAGAACTTTGACATAGTAAGGACCTGACCATGCATGCGGGAAGTTGATTTCTGTCTCTCCACTTGCTGTGTCCACACGATATCTCGAATAAGTGTCATCCTTTATCGCTCTATCCTTACTTGGGTAGACCGATACAGATAACACTTGTTTGCTTTTGACAGAAATTTGCATATGTGTATGTTTTGCCACATCATCTGCAGATGGCGTAATTTGGTACCATGACTCTTCTTTTTCATTCTGTAATGTACCTGAGATGACTTCACCATCTTTCAACCCAATGGCTTCATTGACACTTGTGCCTTTACTAACTGCTGATGCCTCGTACCCAGGTAATGCAGCCATACATAGAATGATGGCCATGAGTACAACCACACAGGATTTGACCTGCTTTTTAAACATGAAAAGACCCCCTTATCTTTTACAATACCTTGGAAGAATATCACAGAATCCTTTTTAGTAGAATCTATTTTTGACATAATTAAACTCGTTTTAAGCTAGGATTTGAGATATTCAGATGACTAGTCTGTTCGCTTCATAAACTTTTTGCCATTTCAAACGGAAAATGATGCTATTTAACCATGTCGAAAAGTACATTACAATCAAATTGTAAGCGCTTAACAAACAAGAGAGAAGGGATCAGCTTGTTCCAAAAAGATCATGTTTTTACACAAGTAAACGGTCGATCAAAGAATGAGATTTTACAATACATTTCCGAGAAAGCTGAAGACCTTCACATTACAAACAATCAGTCAGGGTTATTAACAGATTTGTTGAAACGCGAAGACGAAGTCTCAACAGGACTTCAGCAAGGTTTTGCGATTCCTCATACAAAAAGCTCTGCTGTTCAAACGGCTTCACTTCTCTTTTTAGAACTTGAACAACCCATTGAATGGGGAAGCTTCGACGATTTGCCAACAAGCTATTTATTTACACTGCTCGTTCCACTTGAAGAGGCCAATGTCACACACCTCAAATTACTGTCTGGCATTGCCACAAGTTTAATGGAGCCTGCTTTCATCGAAAAGATTCAACCCGGTCAAACAGCAGACTATTATTACGAAGTCATTGAACAACAATTGAAAGAGGGGATTACACAATGAAAATTGTCGGTGTCACTTCATGCCCAGCAGGGTTAGCTCATACACCAATGGCAGCAAAGGCATTAGAGAATGCGGGTAAACAGCTTGGACACGAGATTAAAATCGAACAACAAGGAATTATGGGACAGGTGAATGGCATTACAGCAGAGGAAGCCAAGCAGGCAGACCTTTGCATCATTGCCTCCAATCAGCACATTAACGATGCTGAACGCTTCTCAGGTATTCCTACTGTACGTGTCGAAATCGGACGCGCCCTAAAAAATGCCGAGCAAATCATCACAAAAGCCGTTGCGCTGGTTGAAAAGAAAAAATCTGAATCCCAATAAACAAGAGCAATGCCATATAGAAAGGAGCAAAGCAGAATGAAAGCAAAATTAAAAGTCATTGAAGGCCACCTCATGACCGGTATTTCTTATATTCTTCCGGTGATCATCGGAGCTTCACTTATCGTTGGTTTAGCCAAACTAGTCGGGTTAGGTTTTGGTGTATCAGATTTAAACGCCTATAAAGATGCAGGCGGCATTTTACATGGTGCCTATTTGATGGAACAGGTTGGCTGGACAGGCATTGGCTTAATGAACGTACTGCTCGCTGGCTTTATTGCCTATTCGATTGCGGATAAATCAGGTCTTGCGGCCGGCTTTATCGGCGGAGCTCTTGCCAGCTCAACAAATGCTGGTTTTATCGGCGCCGTCATTGCAGGTTTCTTTGCCGGGTATGTCGCTCTCTTTGTGAAAAGAAAAATTCAAATTCAAGGCTCTGCAGCTGGACTCGTCCCTCTGCTCATCTTACCGCTCATTACTGTTGGCTTAACCGGACTTCTCATGTCCGTTCTGCTGGGCGGTCCATTAGGGGCTTTGAACACCGCATTAATTGAATGGATCAAAGGCATGGTTGCAGATGGAACAAGTACACTCGCACTTGCTCTCATTCTAGGTGCCATGATTGGCTTTGATCTTGGCGGCCCAGTGAATAAATCAGCTTGGATGGCTGGTAACGCGCTCTTCCTATCAGGTGTCTATCTTCCTGCCATTCTCGTCAATATCGCGATTGTCATTCCTCCGCTTGGATACGGGCTTGCGACATTGATTCGAAAACGCAACTTCTCTCCTACGTTTAGAGAAGCCGGACGAGGCGGTCTTGTGATGGGGATTATCGGGATTACAGAAGGAGCCATTCCCTTTACACTCGTCAATCCTTTGAAATTGATTCCGCTGAATGTCGTCGCTTGTGCTGCTGGAAGCGGGGTTGCTGCCTTATTAGGTGTCCATGACATCATGCCGCCAATTGGCGGACTCTACGGATTCTTCTCAGTAGGAAACTGGTGGGCATATTTAATCGGCGCGCTAACTGGCGCACTTGTTATTGGAATTGGTGCCAACCTACTTGTGAACTTCTCTGAGAAAAAAGAACCCCAAAAGCCAGAACATGATCAGAAGCAGAAAGAAGAAGATGATTTTGACCTTGTGCTAGAAGGATAATTTGAACAAAGAAAGGTGTCGTTACACAATGACTGTCAATGTACATGTGATTCCACATACTCACTGGGACCGGGAATGGTATTTTACCACCTCCCGCTCCCGTATCTACTTAATGAAAAGCGTAATGGACATATTGGACACCCTCGAAACAGATGAACGATTCCATTACTTCATGCTCGATGCGCAAGCATCCTTGCTAGATGATTACTTAAAATGGCGCCCCGAGGATGAAAATCGAATCAAACAGCTCGTCACAGCAAAACGCCTCATCATCGGTCCGTGGTATACACAAACGGATCAGCTCGTGATTTCTGGGGAATCGATTGTACGGAATCTGCAATATGGGATTGAGCGCTGTCAGCAGTTTGGACATGTCATGAAGGTCGGTTATGTCCCTGATTCCTTCGGTCAATCTGCACAAATGCCTCAAATTTATCAAGGCTTTGGAATTGTCGATACAGCCTTTTGGCGCGGCGTTTCTGATCATATGACGAATCACACAGAATTTAATTGGCGCGGGGCGGATGGCAGTGAAGTGTTTGCAGTGAATCTGCCATTTGGCTACTACTACGGAGGAAATATTCCTGAGAAGGATGAAGACCTGCAAGCCTTTCTTTCTGAAAAAATCGGGGCGCTGCAAGCAAAAGCTACGACAAAGAATGTCTATTTCCCAAATGGCTTTGACCAAGCGCCTATTCGTAAAAACCTGCCTGACTTATTAGAAAAAGCCAATGAAATAGATGAGCATAACTATCAAATCAGCAGTTTAGAAGACTACATTGCAGCAGTGAAAAAAGAGCGAACTTCTTTTGAGACATTAGAAGGAGAGCTCATTCATGCCAAGCATATGCGAATTCATAAGTCCATTTTTTCAACAAGAGCAGATTTGAAAATCTTAAACAATCAAATTGAAAACTATCTTGTTAATGTGATGGAGCCGATCCTTACAATCAGCTATTCACTCGGACATGACTATCCGCATGACACGGTGCGTGATATTTGGTACCTCATGTTTGAAAATGCAGCGCATGATAGCATTGGCGGCTGTAACAGTGATACGACGAATCAAGATGTCTTCTTCCGCTATAAACAGGCAAAGGAAATCGCCGAGAATCTTGTGGACTTACACATGCGTCTCATCGCCATCCGGCTGCAAACTGAGCAAGAAATCACGTTCACTTTATTTAATACACTGCCTTCAAAGCGCTCTGAAGTCATTGAAGTCGAAACCTTTATCACAGAACGTCCATTTACACTAAAAGACGCTGATGGACGAACTCTTTACTACACAGTCAAAAGCAAAACCGATGTGACAGATTATGTCTTAGCACAGCAGATTTCACTTAACCCAAGCAAAGAAGTGTACATGCCAAAGCAAGTATGGAAAGCTGTTTTACTCATTGAAGCAGTCGACTTACCATCCGTTGGTTATACACAAGTTAGCATGGTTTTCGATGAATCTAGTGAATCCATTTTGGAAAAAACAGAAGGTCGTGTCATTGAAAATACGTTTTACCGCATTACAGCAAATGACAATGGGTCATTAGAAATTACGGATAAACAGACTGGACGAACGTTCTCTGAGCAAATGATCTTTGAAGACAACGGAGATGATGGGGATTCTTATAACTATTCACCACCGCGTGAGGATCTTTATGTATCATCTAAAGATATCTCATCAGCAGACATCACCGTATCTAAAAGCAGTTTACAGGAAGAGCTCATCATCAAGCTTCAATTGACTGTCCCATATGATTTAGAGGAACGCTCGGAGCAAAAGGTGACGACTTCCCTCCCGATCACAGCGAAGGTGGCTTTAAATAAAGATGAAGCGGTCATCCGTTTTCATGTGAATGTGGACAATCATGCGCTAGACCACCGTCTACGGGTACTCTTTGATACAGGTATTGCATCAAACGTATCACTCAGCGATCAACAGTTTGGCACCATCGAACGTCCAACGGAGCTGACGCAAGAGCTAGAATGGTGGAACAATGAACATTGGGAAGAAAAACCGATTACCATTGAACCCATGCAATCATTTGTTGCACTTCGCGATGAAGCATATGGTGTCTCTCTTTTAACGGACTGCGTCAGAGAATACCAAATCACAGGCGCGGACTACACAACCATTGCTTACACACTCTTCCGCTGTTTCGGAAAAATGGGGAAAGAAAACCTTCTTTACCGTCCCGGCCGGGCTTCTGGAGAAAAAATCGTGGAAACACCTGACGCCCAGCTTCAAGGTTCGCTATCATTCTCCTTTGGCATGTACTATAGCCAAGAAGCGGTGAGTGAAGGACACTTGGCTCAGCTTGCTAAACGTTACACCACCCCGGTTCAGTGCTACGAGCGGGCAGACTTTTTAAACGGTCGTTTAATTTTCTCTTTCCGAGATGAAAAAGAAGACTTACAATCTACTTATAGCCTGCTTGACATTGAGACAGACGGAGTCGTTCTAAGCGCTTTGAAAAAAGAAGAGCATGGAACAGGCATTGTCATTCGTCTCTTCAATCCATATTTAACACGTCAAACAGCCGCTTCAATCAATAGTTCATCTCTACAACATGGAGAAACAGCGAATTTAGGCGAAACACCTGAAGGACATATACTGAAAGCACAACATGGATCATTACACATTGAACCGCTCACACCTTGTCAGGTACAAACCTACATTGTAAAGAAAAAATGAACATGTAGGGGCGGGATCCATTTGGATTCCGCCTCTCTTTAATGGAGGGCATTGATCATGCGAATTGGAGGCATCGAAGCAGGCGGTACAAAATTTGTCTGCGGCTACGGAACAACAGACGGAACGATTGAACATATGACTTCCTTTGCAACAGGGAACCCAGAAGAAACATGCCGGCAAGTGATCGAATACTTTACAGAGCATCTAGTCGATGCGATTGGCATAGGCGCATTCGGGCCTGTCGATGTAAAAGAGCACAGCCCCAGCTATGGAACGATTCTCGAAACACCCAAAACAGCTTGGCGCCAATTTCCATTACTCTCAACCTTAAAACAAGCACTCGGTCTCCCTATGAAGCTTGATACGGATGTGAACTGTGCGGCGCTCGGTGAAGCTCGTTTTTCAACTGACACAGACAGACCAAATTCCTTGATCTACATCACGGTTGGGACGGGAATCGGCGGCGGTGCTTATATTGAAAACCGCCTCATTCACGGACTGCTTCATCCAGAAATGGGACATATCACCGTTCAGCGCCACCCTCATGACACCTATGGGGGCTGCTGCCCGATCCACCATGATTGTTTAGAGGGACTAGCATCTGGACCTGCCATAGAAGGCCGCTATCATACATTGGCACAAATGCTGCCAGAGGAGCACCCTGCCTGGTCACTTCAAGCTTATTATCTCGGGCAAATGACCGCAAATTTATTACTCACCCTTTCACCAGAACGCATTATTTTTGGTGGAGGTGTCATGAAACAGCCGGCCTTGCTGCCGCTCATCCTTGAAGAAACAGACAAGCGGCTTCATGGTTACTTACAATTACCAAAGCCATTAAATGAAATCGTCACAAAGCCTTCCTTTGACGGATTATCTGGTTTAATGGGAGCCATCGCCCTTGGAGCTGATGCCTTAAAGGAACAAGGAGCGGCGCAATGATGATGACGGCAGATACTCGAACCTACCAGCTCATTCAGCGGCTATTTGAAACGAAAGGGTTCGTGAAGCTGGAGGAGCTCACTGCCTCTTTTCGCTTATCTGAACGCTCCATCCGCAATTTAATCAAAGAAGCAAACGAGCTGTTAACACAAGCTGGAGCCATGATCAAGACCATCCGCGGGAAAGGATATACGCTCTTAACAAGTGACCAAGACGCTTTCCTGCTTTGGCTTCATCAGCAAAAGCTTCCTGCCCGCTCTCTCGTACCCGTCATGCCAGAAGAGCGCATACGATTTATGATGAGAAAACTATTGCTTCAATCAGACTACTTAAAAATTGATCAATTAGCAGAAGAATTGTTCATCAGCCGTATGACGGTCAGCAGTGATTTAAAAAAAGGACGGGAGCTGTTAGCCCGTTACGGTATGACCCTTGTCTCAAAGCCTGGGTTTGGCTTAAAAGTAGACGGAGACGAATTGCAAAAAAGGACGTGCTACGCAGACTTACTGCTTGAAGAAGAACCCGCCCTATCTCATATAACTGAGCGGGAACAGCTTCATTTCCCTGACATTTCACTTGAAACCATTCGATCCATTGTGCTGACAAATCTATATCAAGAATCACTGCTCATTAAAGATATTGCCCTAAAGAATTTAGTGATTCACTTAGCGATTGCCATTCAGCAAACGCAAAAAAAACAGCGGATACCCGCCAGTACTACTCACACACAAAGACCGCCAGTGTTAACAAGAATCGCTCAAAAGATCACGCATCAAATAAACGACACGTTTCATGTCACCTTATCAGAGGATGAAACAGATTACTTGGTGATGCATCTCTTGGCGAATCAAACGTGGAAAGAAATCGATGAGCACCAAACAACAGAAGAAGTACGTCAGGCAGTGACACGATTTCTCCAGCACATTGAAAAAACAAGCGGTCATCGTTTTGTAGATGACGATATCCTGCGTCAAGATTTGATGCTGCATATGAAGCCATTATTAAATCGAATCCAATACGGCGTGTCTTTACAAAATCCGCTTTTGCATGAGATCAAAACTTCTTATCCTTATCCGTTTGATTTGGCTGTCAGCGGACTCAATGCCCTACAGCTGGTGCGGACGCCAAATGAAGATGAGGCGGCATATGTTGCCTTACATATTGCTGCTTCATTTGAGAGAAGTCATCTTGACACCTCACAAAAAAAGAGGGCCATTATTGTATGCGGGTCTGGACTAGGAACGGCACGGCTGCTTGAAATTAAATTGAAGGCAGCCTTTCAGCATGAGCTTGAGATTGTTGAGCTTTATTCTTATCAGGATTACGCTTTTAGCACGACTTTGCCATGTGATGTGATTATTACAACCGTACCTCTCGCACCAAAGGGGAAACCAATCATTCAAGTGAATGCTTTTTTTGAACACCATGATGTCCAGCGTGTGAGTGAGGTCATTCACCTGTTAAACGGACACGGTTTCCCTTCGCAGGAGCTGATGGCTTTTTTCCAAGAACGATTGACCTTGTTGGATGTGAACCTTTCAAGCAAAGAAGAGGTATTAGATACGCTTTGCAGCCGGCTGGAGGCGCATCAGCTTGTTTCATCTTCTTTTCGTTCCTCCGTGCTGGAGCGGGAGCAAATGTCATCGACCTATCTTGGCAAGGGAATTGCAATGCCTCACCCGCTCATCACAAATGAAGGCACCTCCTGCGTGGCAATTGCACGATTGAAACAGCCAATTGATTGGCAGGGCGATCAAGTATCTCTGATTTTCTTGTTAGCCATTCAGAAAGACGACGCTGCCTGCATGAATCAATTTTTTGAACAAGCTGTCGATTTATTAGACAGTCCTGACCGCCTTCACTCCTTGACACATGCAAGGACATTTGATGAGCTGATGCATGTCCTGTTTCAATAGCACATAAGGCCGCCCAAGTGAAATCGGGCGGCCTTTTATTCATCTATTCCTCACATACGAATCAATCGTATATGACATTTTTTCCTTCTTCCCTTAACTTTTTTAACGACGTCAGCATATGATTGATTTCTTCATCGGAGTGTCTTTCCCAAGCGCCTAATTCTGCGACAATTTTCAAAGGGGATGTCGATCGATAAGAACGGGTCGGATTCCCTGGAAACTTTTGATCCGTCAAATTCGGATCATCTTCAAACTCGCCTGTCGGTTCTACAACATAAATTCTCTCTTTGGAATCAGACCGGGCTAATTCAGCTCCCCATTTGGCTGCATTTAATGTTCCGGTGAAATAGATGTGGTTCGATTGTTTATCCTGATAATTGGATAAATGCAACGGTTCAAGCAGGTCCCCAATCTTCAATTCCGCTTTCGTCCCATGAAAAAACGGCCCAGGATCTAAAACATCTTTCTTGTCATTCATACAGCCACATCCCTTATCGTTTTTGACTTGCGTATAACAGTATACGGGCTGATGCGGACGGAAAACAGTCTATAAATGAGATGAAATTCGGGGTATAATGATAGTAGAGAGTAAGATGTGATCGGTAAACTCCAGCAAGTTGAAAAAACAGCAAGCATACATACAAAGCAGTCTTCTTGAAAGAGATAAAAAGCTGTTAGACGCCATAAAAGCCAAAGAGACGTTTGACGTTTTATGTGGTTGGCGTGTTGGCACATAATCAATTAAATTCTTCAGGAAGGGTGTAATGAGAGAATGAAAGATAGAGATAAGATTTGTCATATATATGCTCAAAAAAGTTGGCATATGGATTCTTATATTATTGGTAATCGTGAGGGTTTAATTGAATTAAAGAGTGCTATTGACCAAGCATTGAAAAGTAATGTTGGTCAAGCTGAATTGTTTCCATCAGATTTAGAGGATTATACAACTTACGTTGCTTTAGTCAATGATAAAGAAGAGTTGGATTCACTTATTATGCCTTACACTGATGAGGATAATGATGATGAAAACTTGATACATCCAGTTGATATAGTTACAAGTCATGAAGAGAAAAAAACCCCTAAAAATTAGGGGTTTTTTAGTGTGATATTGTTACTTCCCGATGTTCTCTCCATTTTGCTCGATCAATGTTTCATACCAATAAGAGCTCTTTTTCCGAATTCTTTTGAGGTCTTTTAGGTCAAATTCATCACGGTTGACGTAGATAAAACCGTAGCGTTTTGAGCAACCTTGGTGTGTACTGATTAAGTCGATGGCTGACCATGGGCAGTACCCGAATACCTCAACACCGTCAGTGATCGCCCATTTGATTTGTTCAATATGTTTTTCTAAATAATCAATTCGGTAATCATCCTGAATCGATCCATCCTCTTCTAACTTGTCAAAAGCGCCCAGCCCGTTTTCCGTAATAATCAGAGGTAGCTGATAGCGGTCGTAAATCTCACGCATCGTTGATCGGAAACCGGTAGGGTCAATCTCCCAGCCAAATGCATTTTTACTTAAGAACGGGTTGTTCCCGCCTTTGTAGACGCCATCTTCACCAGATTTTAAATGCTGATCTCCACCGCGGGCAAATTCATCATTGCCATCTCCTTTACTCGCTTCAACCGTTTGAGATGTGTAGTAGTTAAAGGCAATGAAGTCTGGTTTTGCACTTTTCAAAATATCCATATCTCCCTCTTCAATCACAGGAAGAATGTCTTTTTCCTTCATGTATGCCCATGCAAGGTTGTTATAACGGCCGAATACCGCCATATCAAGATACAGCCAGTTGCGGATCGCATTGTAATTGGCCGCAGCAATGACATCCTCAGGTTTTGGAGATGCCGGGTAAATAAGGGCGATGTTTGGCGCTGGTCCTATTTTCGCCTCAGGCAGCAAACGATGACAAAGCGTCATGGCTTTCGCCTGTGCCACAAGCATATGGTGGTTCTGCTGATATAGTTCTTTTTTCGGATTTTCTAAATTTGGATCCAGTGTACCTAGAGCTGATCCATGTAAGATCATCATGTTTTGTTCATTAATGGTCAGCCAATATTTTACCTTCTCACCATACTCTTGGAACAAAACTTCCGCATAACGTTCAAACGCATCGACTGTTGAACGATTTGACCAGCCGCCTTTCACTTGAAGCGCATGAGGTAAATCAAAGTGATACATCGTCACAATTGGTTCAATGTCATAGTGGCGCAATTCATCAATGAGAGAATGGTAGAATTCAATTCCCTTTTGATTGATCTCCCCATCTCCATCTGGAATGATGCGTGTCCATGCAATGGAGAAACGATAAGCCTTCAAGCCCATTTCTGCAAACATCTTCACGTCCTCTTTATATCGATGATAGTGATCGCTGGCTACCTTAAAATCAGTTGTTCCTTCAGGATAGCTTTCTCTCATATCAATGACTGAAGGTCCCTTGCCATCCTCGTTCCATGCACCTTCTACTTGATAGGCGGAAGTCGATCCGCCCCAGAAAAAGTCTTTTGGAAATGGTGCTAGTGTTGAATATCTCATGATTATGTCCTCCCTTTTCTTAAACTAAGTGTAAAAATGATTGTCCTGGTGTCACTTGTTTTTCTTCTGTCTCAATGATATCGCTAAATTCACCGGAATTGGTAATAATCACAGGTGTTGTGACAGACAGTCCTGCTGCTTGAATGGCCTCAATATCAAACTCCGCAAGCAGTTCACCTTCTGTAATGGTTTGGCCCTGCTCAACCTTCGGCGTAAAATGACGGCCCCCAAGTTGTACAGTATCCAGTCCAATATGAATGAGTACTTCTGCTCCGCTTTCAGAGGTGAGACCGTATGCATGTCCTGTTGGGAATACCGTTGTCACGACTCCAGTTACTGGTGCAAACAGCTTGCCTTCTGATGGAATAATGGCTGCGCCCTTACCTAAAGCGCCAGATGAGAAGGCCTTATCCTGCACCTCTTCTAGCTTGATGACTTCGCCAGATAAAGGACTTTTCACATGAGCTGCTTTGACACCATGTTCATTTTCAAATGCTGGTGCAGAACTAGCTGCAGGAGCATCTTCTTCATCCACAGGATCTTTGAATCCAATCAAATAGGTTAAGACGATTGAAAGGACAAATGAAACGGAAATTCCGATTAAGAACCCTGTAAATCCTTGACCATAGAAGATCGGAAGTGTCAGTAAACTCGGAAGACCTGACGCGATCGCAATACTTTGTGAATAACCGATAATGGCACCACCGACACCGGCAGAGATCACCGCTGCAATAAATGGTTTTTTCAAACGAAGTGTGACCCCGTATACAGCTGGCTCTGTGATCCCAAACACGGCAGAAACCGCTGTCGATCCAGCTAATGATTTCAGCTTTTTGTTCTTTGTTTTCAGCATAACACCGATTGAAGCACCGGCTTGTGAAAATACAGCTGGCGCAGTGGCCGGCTTAATATGATCTTTTCCATGAACCGCAATATTATTTAAAATGACTGGCACAAGCCCCCAATGGATACCGAAGATGACAAGAACCTGCCATGCCATCGCAATTAAAGCACCGGCAAGTGTAGGGCTAAAGGAGAATACTTTCAGCAGGACGGCTGCAATTCCGTTCCCTGCATACACACCAAATGGTCCAAATACGATCAGTGTCAGTGGAACGACCGTGACCAGTAAAATCAGTGGTGTAATAAAGTTTTTCACACTTTCATGAATGACTTTGTTAAAGAAACGTTCGATATATCCCATCACAAACACTGCCAAAATAATCGGGATAACCGTTGATGTATAAGACATTAAGACAACCGGAATGCCGAAAAAACGACACATCTCCGCCGCCTTTTGTGAGCTCTTGAATAGTCGGATAGATCAGTGCACCTGCAATCGTCACAGCGACAAATGGATTCGCTTTAAACTTCCTAGCAGAAGTGAATGCGAGCAGCAGCGGCAGGAAGTAGAACAAGCTGTCTGATGCGGCAAATAAAATTTGATACGACGTATCTTCAGGAGATAACCATTTTGCATTGATACAGATGCCTAGAAGTCCTTTTAAAATACCGGCACCCGCCATGACACCTAGAAGCGGTGTGAAAATTCCAGAAACAATGTCGACGAATTTTCCAAAAAGACTTGTACTTTCTTCACTTGATCTAGCAGATGAAGAAGTGGAATCCTCTAATAGATTCGTAAACTCCCCAATCTCTCGATATACCTCTGGTACGGTGTTGCCAATGACCACCTGAAACTGGCCGCCGCTTTCCATGACAGTCACCACACCATTTAATTTTTCAATGGCCGCTTTATCTGCTTTTGATCTGTCATTTAATGTGAAGCGAAGTCTTGTGGCACAGTGAACCAATGAATGAACATTTTTCTCTGTCCCGATATGTTTGATAATGTCTTCTGCTAATTGACGATGACTCATACAAAAACCCCCTTTTTTTCAAAAAAATACGTTTTTAGGCAAAATAAAAACCTAAACGGGCACCAAAAATAGTCGCAACTTGCTATTGCGCTTTTTCAGTGAACGTTTAGGTTTTGCCTGCCGAACAGTCACAATCCTCTAAGACGATCATTGTGAAACCGTATTCTTTTATGTTTATGAGCAAATAGTACCACTCACTTTTTATGATGTCAACGCTTTCTTTTAAAATTCTATCTTTATTTTTCTCGTTTGATGAGTCGATTCAAATGAATCGATAGATAGAGCATCTCCTCTGATGTCAGGTCGCGATGATACGTTTGATACACATATTCCGCGATTTTCTTTGCGCATTCGTACGCCTTCGGATATTTCACTTTAATCAGCTGATATAAATCTTGATCTTCACTGACGAGTAACGTTTCGTTGATGAGACGCTGTACGAAAAAGCGTAAATGTGTGAGAAAACGATAAAAGTTGAGCGAGTCTTCATCAAATTCCATGTTCAAGTGATATTTCACAATGGTCAGTATGGCATTCACTTCTTTTGTGATATTGACCGTTGTATTCATGTCTTCATTGAGCTCTGCATTAATGATATGCATGGCAATAAAGCCCGCTTCATCTTCAGGCAGTTCAATATGAAGACGATCTTCAATCATCTCAAGGCATTCCTTCGCCACGAGAAACTCATCTTTGTATAAACGTTTAATCTCCCAAATCAGCGAATTCTCAATCAAGTGGTTTTTCTTTAATCGTTCAATGGCGTAATGAATATGGTCTGCCAGCGATACATGCAGACTTTCGTTTAATCTTCGGTTCAGCTTTGTATGTGCGTATTGGATCATTTCCTCGGTCACCTTGACGACATCATACGGAACCTCTTGAAGCAGCATTTTCATCCGCTCATGAACGGAATGATCCTCTAAGCGGAACACTTTATCAATTAACGCCTCGTCCACTGGGTCTCCGGGACGTCTTTGAAAAGCGATGCCTCTGCCCATGACGACGATTTCTTTTCCTTGTTCATCTATCACACTAATGACATTATTGTTTAGAACCTTTTGAATCTGCATCTCCAAACACCTCCGTCTATAACCAGCCATCTACACTCAAAATATGCTCTCATCTTAACACAACTGTCAAATCACTTGGCATTTTTATCTGACTTTTGAAATAGATTTCACGATATTTTTACTTCTTTCTTGCTGGTCTGATCCTCCCTCGGCCTGCATACAATACCCCGAGGAGGTGACCTTCGATGAAGGCTTTTTTCTGGTCAGCATCTTTTTTATTCATGTTCATTCTGACTCTCTTTATTCTAGGTATTGTTTTTTGGCTTAGTGGACAAGGCTTAGATCAGCTATGGAGATATGCGCTTATCTGTCTTGTGACAGCCACCGTTCTACACGGCGTTACCACTTGGCTAAAGCAACATGTCATGCATCATCTATCCAAATAAAAAGGCTGCCCTCAGTATTCAGGCAGCCCTTCCGTTATTCCTTAGATGAGGCGGCTTCTTTCTGAGAAGCACGCAGTTCATCATTAATTTTTTTCGCATCTTCTAAAAACTCTGTTTCAAAACCACTTTTGAGTGCCCACATATAAAATAACAACGCCACAACTGCAATGAGCGCCATATCCCAGCCATAATGAATGACGTTATACCCGCCAAATTTATCACTACCGAGACAGGAAATCGTCATCATCACAAGCAAATACACAACCATCCAAGCACCTGCTTTAAAGTGACGGCCAAAGCCCTTCCACTTCGCTTTTGCTTGATAGTAAAAATAGATTGGCAGACCGATGAGAATAATGAACAGCACCTGACCCGTCAGCGGCCATCTCGCCCAGTACAGTGTCAAGGATGCAAAGACAAAACCAAGCGGAGCAATGATGCTGAGTCCTTTAATTCGCAATGGACGATATAAATCTGCGCCCGTCTTTCTCAGCGTCATGACTGTCACAGGTCCTGTCAAATAGGAAATCAGGGTCGCCACAGAGATAATTTCAGCGAGAACCCCCATCCTCTAAACAAAAACAGAAAGATAAACGATACGCCTAAGTTAAAAAACATCGCTGGACGAGGCACACCGTAAATTGGATGCAGACGACCAAGTACACTCGGCATGTACTTGTTTTTTTCCATCCCATAAATCATACGAGACGTCGTCGCCGTATACGTAATCCCTGTGCCAGAAGGAGAAACGAACGCATCTGCATATAAAATAAGGACAAGCCAGTTAATCCCTAGCGCAATGGCAAGGTCAGCAAATGGCGAGTTGAAATTCAAATGCCCCCAGCCATTCACAATCATTGATGGATCGACAGCGCCAATAAAAGCGATTTGCAGCAGCACATAAATGACCGTTGCAATCAAAATCGATCCAACAATGGCAATTGGAATCGAACGCCCTGGATTTTTCGCTTCTCCTGCCATGTTAATCGGGCTTTGGAAGCCATTAAAAGCAAACACAATCCCCGATGTTGCCACAGCTGTGAGCACACTCGCCCAGCCGTTCGGCGCAATACTTGTTCCAGAAGTAAAATTCTCACTATGAAAACCTACGAATAAGAGCGCACCAATTGTTAATCCTGGAATGACGATTTTAAAAATCGTAATGAATGTATTCGCCTTTGAAAACAACCCAACTGTCCAATAATTGAGCAGAAAATAAATCACCAGCAGCACACTTGCCACCATGAGCCCCTCAGTCGTCAAAACCCCTTTTGTGACCAAATGGCTTGTCCACTTTGCCCACTCCCAAGGCCATGAGCTCATGTATTGAACGGAGGCAACTGCCTCAACAGGAATCACTGAGACAATGGCGATCCAGTTTGCCCAAGCGGCGATAAATCCAATAAAAGAGCCATGTGAATATTGCGTATATTTGACCATTCCGCCTGCCTCTGGAAACATCGACCCGAGTTCACTATAAGACAATGCGATAAATAAAATAACAACCATCCCGATCAACCATGACAAAATAGCAGCAGGGCCGGCGATTTGAGCAGCCCGCCACGCACCAAAGAGCCATCCTGAACCAATGATTGAGCCAAGACCTACCATCATTAAAGCGAAAGTTCCCATCCTACGATGCAAATGATTCATGTTCATAACACCTTTCGATTAAAATACAGAGCATGTGTCGAGCAAGCGCCTTTCTTTTATAGCAGCTCACCTTTCATTCCATTGGCAAATACTTTCTGATCTGAACTTTTATCTTTGTTCATTTTTTTACCTGTTATATTATCTCTCAATTCTCCATTTTCTGAAATAGTCGAACATGCTTATTTCAAAAGAAAGCGCTTTTTCAACTGTTCAATCTATTAGACTGATTAACTACCTTTACCCTTATTTTGAAAAAAACAAAACAAAAAAGAAAGAGGAAATGACTTCCTCTTCCCTTTGAACACGTATCATTCAAAGAAAAAAGGATAAAAGGGAAACCCTCTTATCCTTGTGAGATTGCTTGTTCTTTTTCAATGACAGCTAGTCTTTCTTGAACTTCTTCCTCAGATAAATTGTGCTGTTTCACATAAAGGTTACGTTCGCTTGTGCGGCATTCATGGCTGCAGCTGCGCATATATTTATGCTCGCTTTCTTCTGTTGTAATCATTTTGCGGTTACATGCAGGGTTCGCGCAGTTCACATAACGCTCGCAAGGTTCGCCAGTGAAGAAATCTTTTCCTACCACGACGTGCTCTGTTTGATTGACTGGAACCGTTAGGCGGTTATCAAACACATAACATTGACCATCCCATAGCTTTCCTTGAACTTCTGGGTCTTTTCCGTACGTGACAATTCCACCGTCAAGCTGGGATACATCTTCAAAGCCTTCACGCTTTAACCATCCTGAGAATTTCTCACAGCGTACGCCGCCTGTGCAATACGTCAGAATTTTTTTCCCTTCAAGAATCTCTTTGTTGTCACGAATCCACTCAGGTAATTCACGGAATGTCTCAATGTCAGGGCGCACAGCACCTCTGAAGTGACCGACATCAAACTCATAATCATTACGTGCATCAATCACGACCGTATCAGGTGATTGCATTTGCTCATAAAATTCAACTGGACTGAGATGTTTCCCCGTTAATTCTAGCGGATTCACATCATCTTCAAGACTTAAATTCACCAATTCATTTCGGTGGCGGACGTGCATTTTCTTAAACGCATGACCATCTGCTTCGTCAATTTTAATTGGCATGGACGCAAAGCGTGGATCTTCTTTCAATGCTTGCATGTACTTGTCCGTCTGCTCAATGGTACCAGAAACGGTTCCGTTTATGCCTTCAGATGAAACAAGAATACGACCTAACAAACCAAGTTCCTTACAGAATGCTAGATGCTCTGCTGTAAACGTTTCTGGATCCTCAATGGGGACATATTGATAGTAAAGTAATACACGATATTGTTTTTCCATATATATAAACACCTCTTAAATTTAATCAAAACATACCATTTTATATCATACAGGAAATACATACCTTAAGGCAATGTCAGCAGTTCAATTCCATAAAACGGAAGGGTCTATGGTCTCATATTGTCCGATTATTTGACAGAACTTTCTGTAAAATGAGATGATTTAAGAACTATATGATTTCGTAAAGGAGCATAAGTCCATGATCCAGCCAGAAGAGATCGTCAGAAGCGGTCCTAACCAGTTTATTTCTCAAAAGGGGATTTATCATGAAATCGAATCACTTGTTACTCCCTTTCAGTCACCAGCTATAGTGACAGGATATGACTCATATCAAGCCTTTTCACAGTACACAAAGCTTCCATCCGAGTGGCCTGTTGTTCAGCACAAAGGTTACAGTTCACCAAATGCGATCACACGAATTGCGGAAGAACTCAAGAGTTCAGACGTGATCATCGGGATCGGTGGTGGAACGATTTTAGATACAGCGAAGTCTGTTGCCGACGCTCTCCAAATTGAAGTGATCATGGTGCCGACGATTCCTGGGACATGTGCGGCTTCTACACCGCTCAGTGTCATTTATGATGACAAGGGAAATTTCATGAGGGTCGACTATCATAAGCGGTCCAGCTATCTCACGTTAATTGATCATACTTTTTTGCTTTCATCTCCTCTTTCCTATCTACAAAGCGGAATTGGGGATACACTGGCAAAATGGTATGAAGCGGAAGCCATTATTCGTAACACAAAAGGCACCTTGCCGCTCATGGTACATGCTGCATTAAAGCAGGCAGTGTACGTTCGTGACATTCTTCTGACTCATAGTGAAGAAGCCGTTAGCAGCTTAAAAACAGGTCAGCTTTCTCAAGCCTTTGCAGATGTAACAGATACGATCATTACGTTAGCCGGAACAGTCGGCGGCTATGGAGGACGTTATGGCAGAATGGCAGGAGCCCATGCCGTTCATAATGGATTAACATTTATTGATGAAACACATCATGTGTTACATGGACAAAAAGTGGCCTATGGCATTCTCGTCCAGCTTGCCGCAGAAAACCGTATGACGGAAGTAGAAGAATTACTTGAGCTCTATCAAACACTCGGATTACCTAGAACGATGCGTGAGCTTGGCATCACAGCTCAGCTAGAGGAAGCAGCACATACAGTGGCAAACCATGCTGCACGTAAAGATGAAACCTTTTGTTTGATTGGAGACTATACGAAAGAGCAAATTGTCGACGCCATTCAAATCATTGAAACCTATCAGCCTCAAAAGACGGTTTGAACATATGGGCAAATAAAAAGCACAGGCATCCCGCCCGTGCTTTCTTTTTATTAAAAATCGAAGTTATCTGGGTCTGGACCCGTGCGCTCATCTTCATTGAGCTGATCAATGACACTCATTTCATGGGCGGACAACTCGAAATCAAATACGTTTGTGTTTTCGATGATTCGGCTCTTCGTCACAGATTTCGGAATGGTGATAATGCCATGCTGCAAGTCCCAGCGAAGAATGACTTGCGCTACTGACTTCTCATGTTTTTTCGCAATATCTTGAAGCACCGGATGGTTAAGAAGTTTCCCGCTGCCTAATGGCGACCATGCTTCTACATGAATGCCTTTTGCCTTGCAGTAGTCACGTAAAGGCTCTTGCGTCAGCTTCGGATGCAGTTCAATTTGATTGACCATTGGCACCACTTCTGCCTCTTCTAATAAATCTTCTATATGGTGCTGATGGAAGTTACACACGCCAATGGCTTTCACACGGCCATCCTTATAAAGCTTTTCTAGCGCCTTCCACGTTTCTTTATATTTGCCTTCAACCGGCCAATGGATTAAATAAAGATCCAATACATCCAGACCTAGTTTGTTCATACTCGTTTCAAAGGCTTCAAGCGTTGACTCATATCCTTGATCACTATTCCACACTTTTGTCGTAATGAACAGCTCATCGCGAGAGATGCCTGATTGCTGAATGGCTTTGCCAACACCTTCTTCATTTTGATAGGCCGCTGCTGTATCTATACTGCGATAGCCAGCTTCAAGTGCGTCTTTGACTGCATTTACAGCCTCATCCCCATCTTTTACTTGCCATACACCAAAGCCAAGCTTCGGCATTTTCACTCCGTTTGCTAATGTGACTGTATCTGTTAATCCACTCATCAAACAAACCTCCGCTTCATTTTTGCTTACCATGCACTATACCCGAATGTGCGAAAGATCATGCATGAAAATAGACCATGCAAGGGCTACTATGACCTAATTTCATTTTGTCCCATACTAACAACACAAAATTTTTATGTGAATATATTTGTTTTTATATTAAATAGATTTCTACTTATCCCTATACAAACAGTGAGGTCCAATCATCCTCCTCAGAGAATACTTGAATCCCATGCTGTTTCAGCAAGGCAGACGTCACACCGTCCCCAGCCTTTGTCTTCCCGTTAAACTCTCCCCGATAGATCATCCGGCTTCCGCAAGAAGGACTGTACTCTTTTAACACGACGGATGTTGCGCCAAGAGTCTGAACCTGCTTAAGCGTGTCTTGTGCACCTTTTACATACATCTCTGTCACATCTGTTCCATGAACATCAACTACAGAAGCCTGCCCTCGTAAGACATCATGACCATCTCCACCAATAATTTCTGCGGGAGGTCTTGGTGTAGAGAAACCGCCAAGCAGCTCAGGGCAAACTGTTACCGCCTTTCCTTCCTGCACAAGCTCCTCGATACGTTGATCTAATCGATGGCTGCCATTATAACGGACCTTTAATCCCGCAAGACAAGCGCTGACAACGATCATGTATGTTCCTCATTTCTATGTATTGAACGTTTTTTGCTGACTTTAAAATAAATCCATAAAGGCAAACAGAGTATCGTGTACATCAGAAAGGGCAGAGCACAATACAAAACAGCCGCCCACATGGACCCTTCAACTCCTGTCACTCCAAAAAAATAAACAAATAATAGCAAGCTGACAAACAATCCGACGAACGGCATGATAAAAATAGATTTTTTGAAATTCTCCATCATCTCTTTCACCAACACGGCTCCCTCCCTCAAACATCATCACGAATAACGTCAATATATGTTAATTTTACCATAAAAAAACCGAAAGCATCTAGTTTATAGAAAGCTTTCGGTCCGTTATTTATATCTTTTCCTTCCAAGCCTTTAAGAAGCGCTCAATAACCTGTAGCTCGTCTTCATTAAATTCATGGAGGAATTCTAAATAGGAGGAGACTGCCTGTTCATGAAGCTCATCATGCAGTGCCGCAAGCTGTGTGCCTTCCTCTGTGAGTGAATAATAGACGGATTTCTTGTCACCTTGCCGGTGGCGATAGTCGACCATGCCTTTTTCGATGAGCTTTTTCACAGCCTTTGTAATGGCTGGTTTTGATAGTTTTAGTTGTTGTGAAAGAAATGTATTATTGGATTCGTTAGGGTTTGCTTGAATCATAGATAAAATATGAAGCTGTGTAAGTGTCCAATCTTGCTTGAGTGTATCAGTCGTGGTAATCAGTGGATCTGTTGGATCGTTCCGTTTCTTTTCCCTATGCATAATCAAATCTTGAATCGCTTTTAAGACAATCTGCTCGTTTGTTTCCATCTGAACCTCCACTCTTAACTGGTTAATAAAATGGTACTAATAATCAATAAAGGAGTCAAAAGAAATGTGGGGATGAGGAAAAGAATGGGTCATCAGACCTGATAAATAAAAGAACTTTTTTACTAGATTACAAGAGACGGCACAATTTCCTTTTCTTTGCTATTATTTATGATAGGTAACCCTCAATTAAGAAAAGAAGGTGAGAGAATGAAAACAGAGCAGCAAATGGCCATTCGCCAGTTAGAAGAAAAAATAAATTTGTTTTCTTCTGTTGTCAACGGATCGTTCCTATCAACAGAAGATTTCGTTTTATCAAACACGCATATATCAACTGACACGTTCAATTTGTTATTACCCATTTCAGCGCACATACAAGATCAACAAAAAGTGGAAGCTGCCATCGAACAAATGCAGCAACAGCAGCTAGCATTCAGCACATGGATCACTCAAAGCCTGCTCCACCCAGATTGGTCGAATATCATGCAGAAATATGGGCTTCAAGAAGTGGAACGCAATACCATCATGATGCTTGAACATACAAACGACATCGATCAAAGGACCTCTCAATCGCTTACGATCAAGGAAGTGACTGACGATCAAACCTTTCTCGATTATCAACATTTATTTATCGAACTTTTCGAAGGATCACCTGAAGCAATCGCTTTAAACACCTATTTCCAGCGCTTCTCGATTGAACGATTACACCCGAGTACCCGCATGTTCGTTGGATATGAACACAACAAACCAGTCACAACGGGCTTATTGATTGAAACAGCAGACAGCTACGGTATTTATGATGTCATCACAAAGGCAGAACACCGTGGAAGAGGACTTGGCAGTGACATGTTTCATTACCTTCTGACCCAGACAGATAACAAACAAAAGTGTGTGATGTTACAAGCCTCAAATGACGGCAAACATATCTATCAGCGTGCCGGATTTCAACCAATTGGAGAAATGGTTATTTTTGAATAGAAGATGATATTTTTCCTGAGGTATCAAAGGCAAAGAAAGGTAGCCTGTCTCTTCTTTGCCTCCAACATCTCACCATAAAAATGAATGTACATTCATTCACTCCTTTGGTACATTTAAAAAAAGGAGCTGAAAAACAGATGGTTCGACCAGGCGATCAATTTCAAACAAGCAAAACCTATACGCATGAAGATGTGATTCAATTTGGCGAGATGACAGGTGATCTTGGCAAACATCATACCGAGCTAGATGATCAAGGCAGGCTCATGGTACACGGCTTTCTCACAGCAAGTCTAGCCACGAAGCTTGGCGGTCAGTTTCATTTTATCGGTCAAGAGATGACATGTACCTTCATACGCCCTGTTTATACAGGTGACACCATTACCTGTCAGATGGCCGTCACCAAGGTAGAACCCCTTGAAAAATACCATCGTGTCCACCTTTTTTCCCGTTATATCAATCAGCATGGAGAAGAAGTCATTACTGGTAAAAGTGAAGGTGTGGTTTTCAAAAAATAAAAAGCTGCCTATGATGAGGCAGCTAACTAACACGAAAACGTTCTTATTCCCTTCTATTCAGCATGATGCTGACGATCCATATAAAGCGGCGGTCTCTTTAATGAAATCACTGCACAGCTAAAGGCAATCAGCACAAAAACAGCACCGAATTTAGCCAAATCAACAGATGAACCGGTCATTGTAAACATGACGCCACCCACTGCTGATCCAATGGAAATCCCAATTTGCAAAGCGGATGTATTTAAACTTTGCTGAATATCAGACGTCACAGGGTCTGTTTGAATCAAATAGCTCTGCAAAGCAGGTGTCAGTGCCCAGCTAAGAGCACCCCATAGGACAACCATCACCATAAAGAGCATAAACACTCCCGCTGTATAAGGAAGGATAAACATCACAATGGCAAACGCCATGGTCACAAGCAAAATGGCTTTTCCTGATCCTAGTTTGTCACTCAGCCAGCCACCAAACCCATTCCCGCCAATCGACGCAAGTCCGAAGACCAAATAACAAATACTAATCCAAAACGGAGTCATATGCAAAACTTCCATCAGAAATGGCGTGAAATAAGAATACAGCATATAATGACCAGCAAGCATGAACAAGCTAATCAAATGTGCACTGAAAATTTTCGGATGCCCTAAAGAACGAATTTGTTCTTTAAGCGGTGTGACTTTTTCAACAGGCATTTTCTCCAAAAGAAAATAAATGAGTACCATGGATATAGCTGACAGAATACTGATTCCTAAAAACATCACTCTCCAGCCAAAGCTCTCTGTAATAAAAATACCGATCGGTACACCGAGAACAAGTGATGAGCTAATCCCTATAAAAATCAGACCTAATGCTTTCGCTCGATGCGCCGGTTCCACCAGCTTGGCGGTAATCGTTAGTGATAACACCACAACAAGCGCTGTACTCATGGCAATCAAGACCCTAGAGATCATGACAAGGGCAAAGGTGGAACTAAAATATGTGAATACATTGCCTAATGTAAAGACCAATAATGCGATTAAATAAAGACGCTTTCGTTCGATTTTGGCTGTGACGGTCAGTAGCACCGGTGCTGAAATAGCATACACAATCGCAAATACCGTGATCAGCTGCCCAGCTGTCGCAAGAGACACATTGAGATCCTCTGCTAAACTTGGCAAAATGCCCCGACCACAAGCTCAACTAATCCAACCGCAAAAGTAGAAACAGCTAATAAATAAACTCTCCAGTTCATGTCTAACATCCCTTCTCTATATCATGGCTTTCACTTTTGATACAGGGTGTAGACAAACAAAAAAACCCTGATTACAAAAAAGGAAAGCGCGCTTTTGTAATCAGGATTTATCGGATCCTGGTAGAAACCCTCAAACCATATTATTGAGGTTATACAAGTCTATTTTTTTCTTCAAATATATTAGCATAGCCTTCCATAACGTGCAAGCTGCAAAAATAGAAAATATCTGCCAATGGCTCAGCAACATAAACGACCTTAGAAAGGCATGAAATGAACTTGCGGACCAACTTGCTTTCTCCCCCATTTACAGGTAAACTGATGAAAAATCAACGAACAAGGATCAACGTAGATCTGGAATAGTAGCTTGAATTGATCTTTACCAGAGAGGGAACGGTGCTGAGAAGTTCCTACTGACATCTTCAAGTGAACCTGCCGATTTAGTTCTGTTTCATACAGCGGTTCATACCGTTATCATGATCGAGTGTAAAGCTGTGCTTTAAATTAGGGTGGTACCACCAGGAATGGTCCCTAACTTAAAGCACAGCTTTTTTGTTTTTTTAAAAGGAGGAAAAAGACGATGTCAAAGAAACAATTTGTTGAGAAAATTACAAGCATGGAAGACGACTTTGCCCAGTGGTATACAGATGTTGTCACAAAGGCGCGTCTCGTCGATTATTCAAGCGTTAGAGGCAGTATGATTATTCAGCCATACGGTTTTAAAATTTGGGAGAATATTCGCGACGAACTTGATCGTCAAATCAAAGAAACGGGTCACGAGAATGTCTATATGCCGCTCTTTATCCCAGAAAGTCTTCTCCAGCAGGAAAAAGATCATATCGAAGGCTTTGCTCCTGAAGTGGCGTGGGTGACACATGGCGGTGATTCGGAATTACAGGAAAGACTCTGCGTCAGACCAACATCCGAGGTGCTGTTCGCCGAGCATTATAAAAACATCATTCATTCCTATCGTGATTTACCAAAGCTATATAACCAATGGGCCAATGTCGTCCGCTGGGAAAAGACAACACGTCCATTTCTTAGAACCCTTGAATTCCTCTGGCAGGAAGGGCACACTTGTCACGAGACTGAGCAAGAAGCGATTGAAGAAACAGAAAAAATGCTCCATGTCTATGCGTCTATTTGTGAAGAGCTTCTAGCGATCCCTGTCATTAAAGGAAGAAAAACAGAGAAAGAAAAATTCGCTGGCGCCCGCTTCACCTATACGGTTGAAAGCTTGATGCATGACGGAAAAGCCCTGCAAACCGCCACTTCTCACTTCTTCGGCAACGGATTTGCCAAGGCGTTTGGCATTGAATTTTTAAATCGAGAAGGAAAATTAGAGCATGTCCAGCAAACATCATGGGGCTTCACCACAAGAATCATTGGCGCTATGATCATGGTGCATGGCGATGACAGAGGACTAGTCCTGCCGCCAAACATTGCGCCAACCCAAGTACGTGTTGTGCCAATTGCTTCCCATAAAGAAGGTGTCCTCGATCATGCCTATGAATTAAAGGATCGACTCGCCCGCATCGCACGAGCTGACATCGATGCAAGTGATAAACAGCCTGGCTGGAAATTCAACGAATGCGAAATGCAGGGCATCCCATTACGCGTAGAAGTAGGACCAAAGGATATGGAAAAAGGCCAAGTCATGCTCGCAAGACGAGACACAGGTGAAAAGCAAGCCATCACGTTAGATGCACTTGAACAAGCCATCACGGCCACGCTTGAAGACATTCAGCAGACGATGTACGAAAAAGCAAAAGAACGATTACATGAAAAAACATCAAACGCCCACACAATCGAAGACATCGAGCAGCTTCTTGCCGAAGAAAACAGGTTGATCAAAGCCATGTGGTGCGGCGATGAAGACTGTGAAAACGACATCAAAGAGAGAACAGGGGCGACATCACGCTGTATCCCGTTTGAACAAGAATCCGTTTCTGACACATGTGTCTGCTGCGGGAAACCTGCTTCTGATATGGTGTTCTGGGCAAAAGCCTACTAATCATGCTTCAAATTGTTGACAAAGGGCTAAAATGAACTTTATTTTAGCCCTTTGTCTTCTTTTCAGCGTGACGGAAAGCCTTCGGACTCTAGGAAGGACGAGCACTTGCGCGGAGCGAAATTAAAAATCATGAGCGCCAGCATGCAAGGCTGACAAAGAATGCGAGGATTTGTCTATACGCTGAAGCATCTTATACGATGCTTCTTTTTTGTTAAAAAGAGCCAAATATCCATTGACCTCATTCACACAATCCCCTATAATTCATATTAATATAATCGGTTTTTAAGACTTTAACTGGAGTGGTGATCTATGAAGCGCTGGCTCTCAATATTTAACGAACGTTGTCCAAAATGTAAAACAGCATTAGATGTCTCGAAGTCCAATGCCTTGCAAGGCAAAGTCGTGAAAACATGCCCCAATCTTCATTATCAAAAAGAGTACCACCCTGCACTTGAAACGTATATCGAGCACGATGACATAAAATAAAAAAGACCAACACATGGAAAAGAGCCCTTGCTCTCAGTTGTTGGTCTTTTTCTTATAATAAATCCACCCAGATTTTGATCGCTGTGGCTGTAATCATCACGGCAAGCGCCCACTGCAAATAAACGGCATTGATTTTCTGACCAATTTTCGCCCCAATCGGCGCAGCAATCAAACTGGCCGCCATTAAGACAAGAGCAGGCATGAACATGACTTGACCCGTCAGCACTTTCCCAGCAGATGCGCCGATCGCAGAGAGAAACGTAATGGCCAGAGACGAGGCAATCGTCATCCGCACAGGGATTTTGAGAATTGATAGCATCACCGGCACTAAAATAAAGGCACCGCCTGCACCTAATACGCCCGATACACTTCCGATCACAAAGGCAATACCAGCCGCCAGTCCTTTATGAAATGTCGCCTCTCCATCCGCTTCTGCCCGCTGACCTTTTTTCGGAACAAGCATTAAAATGACAGCGACAATGGCAAGAAGACCATAGACTACATTGATGCCTTTCTCTGGAAGGAAATGTGATAAATAGCTGCCTAATAAACTCCCTGCCAATATACTGCTCCCCATATATAAAATCAATGGTCGATGTAAAAATCCGCTTTTTCGATACGCCAGCACACCGCCGAGTGTCGAAAATAGGACTTGAATAGCACCAATCCCTGAAACCTCGTGTGCCGATAATGCCATCACTCCGACTAGAGGCGGGATATAAAGCAGCATGGGATAGTTGATCACCGATCCTCCTATTCCAACCATTCCTGATAAGAAGGAACCAATAAATCCGATGATAAATAAAGTAATGAAAAATGCAAAATCCACGCTGGTCTCCTCCTTTGCAAAAGGAAAAGGGGCTCCCTCATAGATACCCCTCTCCCCTTTAGGACCCTTTTCTCACCCAGAACTTCAGCACATGCCCTTCATCTGTCTGCGTGATCAATTCATGTCCGCTTGACTTAGCCCATGCGGCCAAATCAGCTTTGGCTCCTTTATCTGTTGCATGTATTTCTAATACTTGGCCTTCAGCCAAGTCATTCATTTTTTTCTTCGTCCGAATAATTGGCATCGGGCATGCAAGCCCGGTTACGTCTAAAATGTGATCTGATGTCATCTGATCATCCCTCGCTTCTTTATTTTATTGAACATTATCGAATCGCACAACGGTTTGGACCAATTTCCATGTCTCGCTGCGCTTCCTCGTCTGGATGCAGCTTCCCCATATTCGTAGACCGAATGTCTTGATAAGCGTTTGGCTGTGCAGGGAGATCCTGCGTGACCATTTGTCTAAATACGTCTTCATCTTCAATGTTCAGCCCGTGATTTTCTTCAAACAAAGCGCCTAGCTCCTTCCAAACGCTCCCGTTTTCATTAAGCTCAGCCACGATCATAAAATGTGCAGGCAGCACAATCAATTCTGCCGAAAGCGCCGTATATCGTGTATAAAGGGTTTCCCTCAAATCACCTACCCAGTCCTCCGCCATACCGGCTAGATCAGGTCGTCCGATCGAATCAATGAACAAAATATCACCTGAAAGGAGAAAACGGTCGTCTACGATAAAAGAGGTTGAACCAATCGTATGGCCCGGTGAATAAAGGGCGTGAATATCAATCTCCGCCGCTCCAATCGTCACACGCTGCCCTTCTTCAAGGTGATTGTAATCAAATGTCACCTCTTCGGCGTCTTTTGGCGGTAGCCAATAGGTGGCCCCAGTCTGTTCAGCCAGCTTTTTCCCGCCAGATATATGGTCCGCATGAAGGTGCGTATCAAACACATGCGTTACTGTGACATGATGATTTTTAGCAAATCGCGTATAGACCTCCGTCATTCTAGCTGCATCAATAATCGCAGCTTCTCCATTCGACATGATCATATAGGACAAGCACCCCTTGCCCATTCGCACAAATTGGTACAACTCTCCACCGCCAGTTAAATCACCGATCTTCACTGGCTCTAAATGCTCACCCCATGCCTTCATGCCGCCTTGCAAATAATGGACCGTTCTGCCTGCCTCTGACAGCATCTCTGCCACCATAATAGAGGAGCCTTCTTTCGCACAAACGACCAGTACATCTAGGTCATCCGGTATGTTCTCCACCATATCCTCTACGCCATCAAGAAGCTCAAAGTAAGGCACATTTAAATATTCAACGGCTTTCCCTTCAATTTTCCAGTCCTGCACATCTGATTCGTTTCGTACATCCAACAAAAAGATCGGCTCTTTGTTGATGATCTTTTTTGTTAACTGTTCTGCTGTCATTGCTTTTACAGTCATTGGTTCATTCAGCTCCTATTTTTCAATCTCTCCTGTCCAGCTGTTCATGCCTGGCACTACATTGATCAATTGATGAAATCCTTTTTCTTTTAACTTTTGTGCGGCTAATTCACTTCTTCTGCCTGAATGACAGATGAGGTAAATGAGCGTCTCTCGGTTCAATTCTTCAGCACGTTGTTCCACCTCGCCAAGAGGGATGTGAACAGCTCCTGGAATATGACCCGCTTCATATTCATCCGGCTCTCGTACATCTAAAATAAACAATGACTGATCTTCTTTTACCTTCTGTTGAAACATGTTCAACGACATTTCCGAAATCATTGACTGCTCCTCCTCCTGTTTCGTTCCGCCTTTACGAATCAAATGATGAAGCACCTGTCCTTCTACTTTTGTTCCTAAAAATTCATGACCGGCGCTTTTTGACCAAGCTGCTAAATCCGCTGTAGAGCCTTTGTCAGTTGCTTGCACTTCAAGCACATCTCCTGGCAAGAGCTCATTCATTTGTTTTTTTGTTTTGACAATGGGCATTGGGCATGCCAATCCTTTTGCATCTAGAATTGCTGTTGGTTGCTGCATTGTTTTTCCTCCTTTTATAGGGGTGGGGGTATATTGCAAAGCCTATTGATACCTATAATCGCCAAGCATTCATGCCACCCCTGATATTCGTAATGTGGGTAAATCCCTGTTTTTTTAACAATTTAGCCGCCTGCATACTTCTCATCCCACTTTGGCAGATCACATACACTTCTTTGTCTTTCTCAAGCTCATGCGCTCGATTCCTTAACTGTGGTAAGGGGATATTTTGAAAGCCTTTTATATGATTTGTTTGAAACTCTAAAGGTGATCGCACGTCTATCAGTTGTTGATGCCGACTATGCAATTTAGGTTTCAGATGAGCTGCGTCCATTTGTTTCACACCCCGTACGGGAAGAAAACGGCTCACAAGCAAAGCGATCACCATGATGAGCAAAAGCATTTGAATCATTTATGGACACCCCCCTAGATAAATAAGTTCACATTCCCGATTTCTGCCTCTGCTAAATACGCTGCCACACCGGCATATTGAATGTCTGCTAGTAATTCATCCTCCTGCAGCCCTAAAAGATCCATCGTCATCGTACATGCCACGAGGTTGATCTCTTGTTCCTTCGCCATATCAATGAGCTGCGGCAGGGTCATGGCATTGTGTTTGTTGATCACATGCTTGATCATCTTCGGCCCCATTCCTGCAAAATTCATCTTTGACAGCCCCATTCGATCAGCACCGCGCGGCATCATTTTGCCAAACATTTTTTCTGAAAATCCCTTCTTCAGTGGCACCATCTCTTCCTGACGCAAGGCATTCAGCCCCCAAAAAGTATGAAAAATCGTCACCTCGTGATCATAAGCTGCTGCGCCATTTGCAATAATGTAAGCGGCCATCGCTTTATCATAATCTCCACTAAATAAAACAATTGTTGTTCGTTTTTTCTGTTCCTCCATCATGATCCTCCTTATATCAATTACCCGTGGGGGTATATTGATAACAAAAAAATATACACATACCGGTAAGGGTATATTATAACAAGTAAAAAAATTCGTCAACCTCCAAAGGCTGAGGAATTTCTTACCGGCTTTTCACCAAGAGCTCAACCGCTTCTTTGACAAGCCCCTCTGTATCCTTGCCCTGCTCAAGACTTTCACGGACACATTGTTCAAGGTTTGTACTCACAATCACACCCATTGCCCGATCAATGGCATTGCGTGATGCAGACAGCTGCGTCACCACCTCGCGGCAATCCTTTCCCTGCTCCATCATCGCAAGAACCCCTTTAATCTGCCCTTCAATCCGGCGAAGACGATTCTTCATCTGCTGATTATACTCCACGTTTAACACTCCTTTCTCTTTTCCCTATGATCAGATAGTATACCCTGACAGGTATTTAGTCAAACATGATGAATTAGTATAAAAGAGCTGCTGAGAGCAAATGTCGCAGCAGCACGTTCTCTTTAAGCACTCGCTTCCTCTCGAGAGCGCTTATTTCCTTTGTAAATAAAATAAAGAGCGATCAGCATAAAGAACAATGCCAATATGCGTTTGAGATCAAGTGAAATCACCAGGCTATGGAACCAGCC
The DNA here is from genome assembly GCF_024398395.1 of Bacillus sp. FS02. NCBI lineage: Bacteria > Bacillati > Bacillota > Bacilli > Caryophanales > Bacillaceae > Bacillus > Bacillus sp. FS02. The sequence continues at coordinate 1,666,006 of NZ_CP074101.1, forward strand.
AAAATGATCGATAACCATTCCAATGACAAGCTGCCCAGCAATCCCCGCAATATTCGCAGCAATGACACCGATTTTCGGAACAGCGATCACTGTCAGGATTAAATAAGCCGTTCCAAGAAAAGCCGCACTCAACTGCCACTTTGGTGCATGCAAGAGATTCAACAGATGGCCGCTCCCAAAGAATAAAATCAGAATGGTCAAAAACATCGTACCCGTTAAAAAGGTCAAAAAGGTCGTTTCAATCGTACCCGCTCTCCTGCTAAACGTACCGTTTATGGAAGATTGCGCACTTAACGTAATGCCTCCGATGAAAGTAAATAAAATTAACAATAATGCCATATCGAGTTTCCTCCTAATGAATAAGAATAAGGGCAATGATCATCGAAATGACCGCAAATACCTTCTCTTTGTTTACTCTCGTTCTCTGACTCCCAAGCCAGCCAAAATGCTCAATCACCATACTCATCAGCAGCTGACCAATAATGACAGCAACCATCGTTACCCCCACACCAACAAATGGAACACTCACCACAATAGACGTTAAATACACAACCCCCATCGCTCCGCCAAGTAGAGACCATTTTGGTGCCTTCAACGTATAGGAAAGGTCACCTTTGCCAAAAAAGAGCCACAATAAACCCATGATAATTGAACCGACAAAAAAGTTATAAAAACTCGTTTCTAACTGTCCAATCGACTTCCCAAGTTCCGCATAGATGGCTCCTTCAAAACTAAGTGCCGCACCGGCTAATAGTGCAAGCATATAAAAAATTAAACGCATCATTAAATCTCCTTTGATTCATATATTTATATATCTAGATAAATAGATATATAGAATAGAAAAAAACAGAAATCACACATCCTTTAGATCTCTGTTTTCATATATTGTCCGATCTGTTGGATAAATTCTTCATTTCGTCTATAGTATGTCCATTGTCCATGCCGTACCGATTCGAGCAGACCAGCCTTTTGCATCAAATGTAAGTAGCTAGAGACCGTTGATTGAGAAATTTGCGCCTTTTCTTGAATATCACCAACACAAACGCCCCCCTTATAACTAACCTCCTTCGGTAAATGAGCGCCTTGCTTAGGAAAATGCTTCTCTGGTTCCTTGAGCCACTTTAAAATATTCAACCTTGTTTCATTCGATAATGCCTTAAACACATCAATAGGTTCCATGGCAGACATTGTATATCTAGAAATACCGATATGTCAAGCCATTGCATATTCACCTCTAAATTGGTAAAAAGGAAATAATCAACGCTATAAGGAATATTTCAAGGAAAGAGGGCAACCCATGACTTTACAGCATTATATTGGATCAAACAAAGAACTGCCGCTTGGTACCATTGGTCAAAACCCTACCTATAAACCATTCTCTGAACTCAATATCAGCATGTTTGATAAAAAACAAAAAAAGCACAAAACCTATCAAAAGGAAGATCTTTTGATAGAAGTATTTGAAACAGAAGAGGATTTCGAAGGCATTCATATTGATTATCTAGATCCCGTCTATGAAGAGGTAAGAGACAAATTCACGCATCCTTTTGTTTATGAATTAGGCATCATTCATTCTCTTCGTGCACTTTTTAAATTCATTGAAAAAGAACTGTCAAAAGGAGAAACCATCGAAATCTATTCTTGTCTAGATGGACTCGAAATGAAAGAAAAGGACGATCAATTGGATGTAGAAATTGACCTAAGCAAAAAACGGTTTGGAAAACATATCGATTTTAAAGGGATCGATGAACTGATTGATATGTTTGAATTAGAAAACTTACAATATGTGTTGGTGAAGAGGTAGAGGAGAATTGACAAGTTACATCAAAATGCTGTGTTATTAGAGATTGTAGAAGCGTAACCTTGGTTAAGCAAAGGATCAATTGGAGTTATGAATAGAAAAGCGAATAGAAATGTAACACGGAGGTAGTTGAAGGAACCAAAATTTCCTCAATTACCTCTCTTCAGAACATCATAAAATTTTTCATATTATTTGAACTAGATAAGCGAATAGACGGCATGTCTCAATCAGCGATACCCGAAGAAGCTAAATGTCATGATTAAGTTTAAAAAGCACAAAATAATTTCTACCATAAATACTTAATTTATCTAAATTATAACGAAGGAAGGATACCTCAAATCTATTCTTCTCTCCAAACAATAGCTACCCTTCAATTAAACGTTTTAACTTAAGCTCCGTTTCAGTATCCTCAACTGGAGTATAGACACTGCATCTTAAATCAGTATCCCCATACACTTGTAATGAAGTGAGATTAAACAACATTTTACCTACCTTAGCATGACGAAATTCAATTAATACTTCAGGTGCATAGCTGATCTCATTTTCATTCCATATTTTACGAAACTCAGGATATGCCTGCTCCATTTCTTCTATAAATTGCTCATACCAGTCATCCGCCACATACTGTCCATAATACGTTCTAAATATGGCGATATATCCTCTTACAAAATGCTCCCAATTCACGGCTAAACTTTTAAATTCCTTTCTTGCGAATAGTAAGCGGATGATATTTCTTTCTGCTGGGATGATTTGTTCAAAGTCCAAAAATACATTAGCTGCTGCTTGATTCCACCCAACAATCTGACTTCTTCTATCAGATATAATTGTTGGGCAATAACGAAGTTCCTGCAAAATTTTCACTAAAGCCGGACTGATTTCCTTCTCATTCTCAATGATATAGGATTGTTTCACACCTTCCTCTAACGCTAAAGCGTACAAATATCTCCTTTCATCGTTATTTAATTGTAATGCACTAGAAATCGCATCTAATACCGAAGTAGATACTTTTATATCTCTGCCTTGCTCTAACCATGTATACCAAGTAAGACTCACACCGGCTAGTTGAGCTACTTCTTCTCTTCTGAGCCCTGGTGTTCTTCTGCGGGTTCCTACAGGTAAACCAACCATTTGAGGCGTGATTTTTGAACGTTGGTTTTTTAGAAATTCTGATAATGCTTGAAGTCTTGTTTCAGGTTTCAATATGATCACCCTTTAAAATATTATTCATTATACTAGGATAAACAACAACTTGTAATAGGATAACACAATGGATAAAGTTAATAAAAACAAGGAGGGAATGATCATGAAAAGAGTAGTCATTACTGGAATGGGAGTTATTTCTCCACTAGGAAATGATATAGATAGCTTTTGGAATCAACTCGTTAAAGGACAATCGGGAATATCTCTCATTGATTCTTTTGATACGACTGATTATAAAACAAAAATAGCTGGAATCGTTCGTGATTTCGATGCAGATGAAATATTAGGGAGAAAAGAAGCAAAACGATTAGATCGTTTTAGTCAGTTTGCCTTAGCAGCAGCCGAACAAGCATTAGAACATTCACAATTACAGTTAGATCAAGTAGATCTTGAACGTTTAGGCGTATATGTTGGTTCAGGAATCGGGGGCATACAATCGCTTGTTGATAATGTGAATGTATTAGATAAACGAGGTCCATCGAGAGTAAGCCCCAGCCTTGTCCCCATGATGATTTCAAATGCAGCTGCGGCCCAAATCAGTATTAAATTAGGCGCACAAGGGCCATCATTGTCACCAGTCACAGCTTGCTCTATTGGGAACACCTCTATTGGTGAAGCTTTCAATGCGATCCGAAATGATGAAGCAGATATTATATTTGCCGGTGGAGCAGAAGCTGCTGTCAATCAGATATCTTTGGCTAGCTTTGGAAACGCACATGCACTATCTACTAGAAACCAAGACCCAAGTCGTGCCAGCCGCCCATTCGATACAGATAGAGATGGCTTTGTTATGAGTGAAGGCGCAGGTATCTTAGTATTAGAATCATTAGACAACGCAATTCTTAGAGATGCGCCGATATTATGTGAAGTAGTGGGATACGGGGCTAGTTCAGATGCACATCATATGGTCGCTTCACACCCAGAAGGTAGGGGTGCCTACTTAGCCATGAAGAAAGCATTGAGAAGTGCAGATATATCAACAAGTGAAATCGATGTTATTAGTGCTCATGCAACAAGTACACAAGTAGGTGATCGTTCAGAAGTTCTAGCGATTAAGAAATTATTTGGTGATCGTTCAGGTGAAATTCCAACAACGGCAAACAAATCAATGACTGGGCACATGTTTGGTGCTGCTGGCGGAGTAGAAGCGATTGCTTTAGTGGAAAGTTTGAGACGAGGATTGATTCCGCCAACTATTAATGTAGAGAAACAAGATCCAGATTGCAATTTAGATGTTGTATTAGAAGCGAGACAGCTTCCATTGAAATATGGGCTATCCAATTCTTTTGGTTTTGGAGGACATAATTCAGCCATCTTGTTAAAACATTACGATTGAAGTGGTGAAAAGGTGAAATAATGACAAAACAAGGGTTTATAGTCCTTGATTTGTCATGATGGGAATACCTCACAGACAATTGATCACGGACCTCAGCTATCTGATATATTCATTATATTCCTGTTTAGACGGTTTTGAGGATGAAGATAAGGATGAGAACGCCCATAACATTTTAAAAGTAAGGAAACTATCTTATTAGCCTCCTTACTTTTATATCAATACACTATTATTGAATACTAAATAGCATTAATCCCATTTTTCCATATGTACTTTTAATTCTGGTATACTTAATATCCTTTGTATCTCTGTATCATTTTCCGTATCTATATAACTTTCTTCTTCATGAGAAGATGTAACCAGCCATTCTTCTCCATTTTTGAAGAAGGACAAGTCTTCTGGTAAATTTGGTTGCTCCCAATCATATAAAGAATTTGCGAATTCTTTTAGAATACTCTTCGCATTTTCATCTGTATAATAGTAATAAACTTTTGCTGTATTGTTAAATAGCATTGTGCTAGCCCATTCTGATTGTTCTTTCATCTCTTTCAATGAACTTTCAAGTCTTTTTAGGAAGGGATCAAAAGATTTTAAAGATCCCATATCTTTTCTTAAAACTAAATGAAACTCATCACAAATGTCGAAAGCCAAATCAATTAATTTGGAGTACTGCTCACCTTTTGGATTTTGATCAATAACTAACATATTTACACCTTCTCATATACCCATTTTTTAGATTTTTTGAATGTAAGTTCTTTTATGCTTCTTAAACTCAGATTATGCAACATAAGTAACTCCTGTAATAGTCACCGCTAGACCTATTGAAATTAAATGTGCTAAAAGTGCTTCTCCACCAAACGAAGAGATTACTAGAATGAATAGTATATATTTATTTCCAACACCACTTTTAACACATATTTTCATAAAAACACAAAGCTATTATAACAGCTTGTTATTATTGATTAAATACACACAAGATAAATATAGTAATAAATTCCATTTAAAAGGTATTAATATAGGTTTTCATAATTAATGAAGTGAATAAAAGAATTGAAAACAAATCTATCGAAAGTTAAAATTTCCACAGCAGTCCCTATAAATCTTTGACCTAATTATAGTTTTTTGATTTTTGCTCAGTTTCAAAATAAAGAACTATCGGTTATTATCCTACGTAACTTTTTTGAAGTAGTACTATCTAAATTCAAATGAAATTCCTTAAGCCCATCACCCTTTACACTCAAAAAGATTTGATCAATTATTTTATTTACTCATTTGATAAATAAATATAAAAGGAGGAGATTCCATGTCTACTAACAATAAACCGAACAGATTAATCACTGAAAAATCACCCTACCTCCTTCAACACGCCCACAACCCAGTTCACTGGTACCCGTGGGGGCAAGAAGCATTCGACAAAGCGAAACGTGAAAATAAACCGGTGCTTGTCAGCATCGGCTACGCCACTTGCCACTGGTGCCACGTCATGGCACACGAAAGCTTTGAAGATCAACAAGTCGCTGACATCCTAAACGAGCATTTCATTTCAATCAAGGTCGATCGTGAGGAGCGTCCAGACATTGACTCGATGTATATGTCCGTTTGTCAGATGATGACGGGGCAAGGAGGCTGGCCGCTCAACGTGTTTGTCACGCCTGATCAAAAGCCTTTTTATGCGGGGACATACTTTCCAAAAAGAAGTGCTTACGGCCGTCCCGGCTTCATTGAAGCACTGACGCAATTGCTGGATGCGTATCACAACGATCGTGATCATATTGAATCATTGGCAGAAAAGGCAACAAATAATTTACGGATCAAGGCAGCAGGGCAGACAGAAAATACGCTCACTCAGGAGTCGATTCACAAAGCCTATTATCAGCTCATGAGCAGCTTTGATACGCTGTATGGCGGCTTCGGTTCTGCGCCTAAATTTCCCGCACCTCATATGCTCACGTTTCTCATGCGTTATTTTGAATGGACAGGGCAAGAAAATGCGTTATATGCCGTCACAAAAACATTAAATGGCATGGCAAACGGCGGTATTTATGATCATATTGGTTCTGGATTTACTCGATATTCAACGGATGAAAAATGGCTTGTGCCGCATTTTGAAAAGATGCTGTATGATAACGCCTTGCTGATAGATGCCTACACCGAAGCCTATCAAATCACTCAACACCTTGAGTACGAAAAGCTTGTCCAAGACCTCATTCAATTTATCAAACGAGACATGATGAATCGTGATGGCTCTTTTTATTCGGCAATCGATGCCGATTCGGAAGGAAAGGAAGGGCAATATTACGTTTGGACAAAAGAGGAGATCATGACTCATTTAGGTGATGACCTCGGCACTTTATTTTGTGCGGTCTACCACATCACAGAGGAAGGAAATTTTGAAGGACAGAACATCCCTCATACCATTTCCACCTCATTTGATGACATCAAGGCAGCATATTCAATCGACGACAAAACCCTTCATTCCAAACTGCAATCCGCTCGACACATCTTACTCACTGTAAGACAGCAGCGACCTGCACCGCTAATCGATGACAAGGTACTCACATCGTGGAATGCGCTGATGATCTCCGCACTTGCCAAAGCAGGGAGTGTCTTTCATGAAAAAGAGGCTATCCGCATAGCAAAACAGGCAATGTCTTTTCTAGAAACACACCTCGTCCAGCAGGAACGGCTCATGGTCCGCTACAGGGAAGGGGACGTAAAGCATCTAGGCTTTATCGAGGATTATGCGCACATGCTCACAGCGTATATGTCTTTATACGAAGCGACCTTTGACCTAGATTGGCTGACAAAAGCCAGAGCCGTTGCTGAAAATATGTTTGAACTGTTTTGGGATGAGCAAATCGGGGCTTTTTCTTCTCAGGCTCAGATGCAGAAGCGCTTATTGTTCGTGAAAAAGAAGTATACGACGGGGCCATGCCGTCTGGTAACAGTACTGCACTCCAACAGCTTCTGAAACTAAGCAGAATGATCGGACGTCAAGACTGGATCGAAACACTAGAGAAGATGTTCAGCGCCTTTTACGTCGATGTCTCTTCCTATCCAAGCGGACATACCGCCTTTTTACAAGGACTATTAAGCCAATATGCCGTCAAACGAGAAATCATTATTCTCGGGAAAAAGGGCGATCCGCAAAAAGAACAGCTTCTACAAGCATTGCAAAAACGATTCATGCCATTTGATCTCATTTTAACTGCCGAAACAGGGCAAGAATTAGCAAGGCTCGCACCTTTTGCAAAAGATTACAAAACGATCAACGACAGCACGACGGTCTATATTTGTGAAAACTACAGCTGCCGCCAGCCGATCACCAATCTCGACGAAGCGATGGATCAATTATTCCAAACTTGAGCTGTCATATGATGACTATGAGAAGACAAAATGAGGACAAACAGATAAAAAACATGTCAATCCGCTAACAATTCGTCTATACGGTTTTATTTTTCCTCTAAAACGGTTAGAATGCGCACTAGATGTTCTCATACCGAAGGGAGAGAAAATAGTTGAAAAAAGTATCATATACACTCATTGCTTGTCTGTTATCAGTGGGGCTTGCAGCCTGCTCATCAAACGATGCGAAACAGGATAAGCAAAACGATTCAGCCAAAAGCAAGGAAACAACACAGGCTGACCAAAAAGAGCAGCAAAAGCAAATGGAAGAGATGCAAAAGAAATTAGACGCACAAAAAATTGATGATCAAAAGGTCGTTGCGACCGTCAACAAAGATAAAATCACAGGCAGTGAATACAATAGCGCCCTATCAACCATTCAAGGTCAACTTCAGCAGTCAGGACAAGACCCAACATCTAAAGAAGGCGCAAAAGCTGTCAAAAAGCAAACCATTGATGCGCTAGTAGGTCAAGAGCTCATCCTGCAAGATGCTGAGAAGAAGGGCTATAAAGCCTCTGACAAACAAGTCGATCAGCAGCTAAAAGAAGAAAAGAAACAATTTAAAGACAATGCTCAATTTGAAGAAGCACTCAAAAAGAGCGGACTGACAATGGATCAGCTGAAAAGTGATATTGCCGACAGCATCAAATACAGCCAATATGTCGACAAAGAAATTAAATCAGCCTCTGTGTCTGAAAAAGACGTCAAAGCGTACTATGACCAATACGCCGAACAAATGAAAAAACAAAAACAAAAAGCACCTGATTTCAAAGACGTCAAATCACAAATCAAGAAGCAGTTAGAATCTCAAGAAAAGCAAAAAGAAGTACAAAAAGAAATTGATCAACTAAAGAAATCTGCAAAAATTGATGTATCAATTTAACCACTATTAAAAATCCGCCATTGTGCGGATTTTTTTCATCACTTCAAGAACTGTTTTTCCAAAATAATGACAAAAGCCTCATCATAAACATCTACTCCATCCGATATGATGGGAGTACAAAAGAAAGCGTTATCAATTCTTTTGTCTCTGAAAAAGTACAAGATCAAAGACAGACCTCGTACTTTTGTTTCAGTCATATCTACAAGAGGAGGATGTTTATGTTCAAATGGTTTAAACCCGCTCCGCATATCGACAGGCTCGATGATGCCAAAACAGACGAAACCTATAAACGGCTGCGTCTGCAAGTCTTTTTGGGGATCTTTATCGGATATGCTGGCTACTATTTGCTGCGCAAAAATTTCGCATTTGCCATCCCTTATTTACAGGAAGAGGGGTTCACAAAAAGTGAATTAGGCTTTGTACTGGCGGCTGTTTCAATCGCTTATGGCTTTAGTAAATTCATTATGGGGATGATCTCAGACCGGTGTAACCCAAGATACTTTTTAGCCGCTGGACTCTTTCTATCAGCTCTTATCAATATTCTTTTTGTCTCATTTCCATGGGTGACATCCAGTGTATGGATCATGTTTTTATTCATGTTCTTAAACGGCTGGTTTCAAGGAATGGGGTGGCCGCCATGCGGACGAACGATGGCGCATTGGTTTTCGGTGAGTGAACGTGGTACGAAAATGTCCATTTGGAACGTCGCTCACAATATCGGCGGGGGATTCTTGCACCGCTTATTACATTAGGAATTGTTTTGTTTGCGACGTGGAAAAGTATCTTTTTCTTCCCTGCCATCATCGCCATTATCGTCTCCTTCGTCATCATTCTTCTCGTACGGGACACCCCGCAATCCGCTGGTCTTCCGCCAATTGAAGAATACCGAAATGACTATCCGGCACAACAATATGAAGATCAAGAAAAAGAATTAACCGTAAAAGAGATTTTGTTTAAATATGTACTCAACAATAAATTCCTTTGGTATATCGCCATTGCCAACGTCTTTGTGTACTTTGTCCGTTACGGGGTCGTAGACTGGGCACCTACCTATTTAACAGAAGCAAAAGGATTCTCACCAGAGCATTCACGCTGGTCTTATTTCCTTTATGAATATGCAGGCATCCCTGGTACATTATTGTGCGGGTGGATTAGTGACCGTTTCTTTAGAAGCCGCCGCGCACCTGCTGGCGTCCTCTTTATGATTGGCGTATTAATTGCGGTTCTTGTGTACTGGTTAAACCCTGCTGGCAATCCAATGGTTGATAATATTGCCCTCATCAGCATCGGATTTTTAATTTACGGACCCGTCATGCTCATTGGACTGCAAGCCATTGATCTCGCTCCGAAAAAAGCCGCTGGCACTGCTGCCGGGCTGACAGGATTCTTTGGATATATTGGTGGCTCTGCTTTTGCTAATGCCATGATGGGTGTCGTCGTCGATCACTATGACTGGACAGGAGGTTTCATTTTACTAGTTGGTTCTTGTATCCTTGCGATTGTGTTCCTCGCCATGACATGGAATACAGGAAAGCGCGTAGAGCAAGCTTAATGAAAATCACATAAAAGATTCATCTCCGCCCAACATGCCCTTTACATCTATTTCTTATGATGGAGGCAGTTACCGTAAAAGGAGGATAAAATATGAAGAAAAGTAGATTACTTGCTTTCGTGTTACTCTCTTTTGCTTTACTGTCTTTTGGTTGGGTGCCGACCACCATATCGGCACATGAACATCTTTTATCTCCAGATCGCATTTTAACCGTTGCACACCGCGGAGCATCAGGGTATGCCCCAGAGCATACCCTAGCTTCCTACAAGCTCGCCACAAAGATGAATGCAGATTACCTCGAACTCGACCTTCAAATGACAAAGGATGGACACCTCATCGTCATGCACGATGAAACGGTTGACCGGACGACAAACGGAACAGGCTGGGTCAAAGACCTCACACTTGCCGAAATCAAACAGCTTGATGCCGGTGCATGGTTTAACGAAGCCAACCCCGACAAACAAAATGCCCACTTTATTGGACAGCAAGTCCTCACATTAGATGAGGTATTACGTTACTTCGGTAAACGAGAAAATTATTATATTGAAACCAAAAAACCAGACATCTATCCGCAAATGGAAGAAAAACTATTGGCCGTCTTAAAGAAACATCATCTTCTTGGAAAACATACGAGAAAAGGGCAGGTCATCATCCAATCTTTCAGCCAAGAAAGTCTATTAAAATTGCAGAAACTCGCCCCTCGACTTCCAAAAGTACAGCTTTTAGACAGGGCGCAAATGACATCTATTACAGATGATCAGCTCGACTTCATCAAAACGTATGCAGTGGGGATCGGACCGAATTTTAGAGCTTTGACACTTGAAAATGTACTGCAGGTCAGAAGCCATGGACTCCTCCTTCACCCATATACGGTAAACAGCGAAGCAGACATGACACGTCTTCTGCAATACGGCGTCACTGGTCTTTTCACCAACTTTCCAGATGTCTTTCAGCGTGTCAAAGCTTCTCTGTAAACGACAAAAGCCTTGCGGGTCCACTCCGCAAGGCTTTTGATTATTTCACCGTTTGATCAGAAGAAGCTGTTTCAATCGGTTTTCGTTTACCAATTCCGAAGATGAAGAAGCTAAGCGCTACAACAATCAAGAAAACAATCCCCACAATAAGAGAAATACGTGTATCCTGATTAATGAGCATAAACACAAGAACCATCAATAAAAAGCCAATCGTAAGATAATTAGAAACTGGTGCTAGCGGCATCTTGAATGGATGCTGATCAAGCGCTGCCCCCTTCGCTTTTCTGAAGCCAATGTGACTAATTAAAATTACAAACCAAGGCACCATACCAGGAAGGACACTCGCACTATACACATAAACGAAAATGTTTGGCGGAGAAACGTAATTTAAGACCACCCCAACCGCTAAACCAATCAGCACAGCAAATGTCCCAAAATACGGTACACCATTCTTCGAAATTTTTGTAAAGAAAGCAGGTGCCTGTCCATTCACACCTAATGTATAAAGCATACGTCCCGCACTGAAGATTCCACTATTACAGCCGGACATCGCTGCTGTAATGACAACAAAGTTAATAATACCTGCTGCTGCCGTAATTCCAATTTTCGCAAACGTCGCCACAAATGGACTGCCGAGCGTATTCAGCTGATCCCACGGATACACCGTCACGATGACAAAGATCGCACCGATATAGAAAATCAAAATACGCCAGATGATGCTTTTGATGGCATTTGTCAGCGTCTTTTGCGGATTTTGCGCCTCACCTGCAGTAATCCCAATGAGCTCTACCCCTTGATAGGCAGCAATCACTAGGGACAATGCAAACAAGAAACCGCTAAATCCACCTGTAAAGAATCCGCCATGCGCCCAAAGGTTAGACAAACCAATCGCTGTTCCACCATTGCCAAACCCAAAGAAAATAATGCCTAAACCTGCAATGATCATTAAAATAATCGTCACAATCTTGATCATCGCAAACCAGAATTCAAACTCACCGAATGACTTAACCGAAATCAAGTTGGCCGCACCTAAAATGATCATGGCGATTAATCCGGGAATCCACGCCGGTAACTCCGGGAACCAATATTTCATATAAGCGCCTACAGCGATAATCTCAGACATTCCAACAATGACCCACTGGAACCAGTTACTCCAAGCTGTCATATACCCCGCAAGCGGATGAATATATTGATGCCCAAATGTAGCAAACGATCCCGTACTCGGTTCAAGATACAACATTTCTCCCATCGCACGCATAATAAAAAAGATAAAAATACCACACACTGCGTACGCTAGAAGAACCGATGGACCTGTCCATTGAATGGCTTTAGCTGACCCCATAAATAAGCCAACACCAATTGTGCCGCCAAGCGCGATCATTTGAATATGACGAGCACTTAACCCTCTCTTTAATTCCTTTTGAGCCACTTCTATTCCCCCTCATCAACAAACAACATAAAAAATAAAAAATCAGAATTTTCATTCTGATTCAAAATCTTCAATCTTTCGATGTATATTATCATAATAAATCTACCCTTAAAAAACAATTGTTTTTTTGAGGAAAACAATATTAGCAAAATATTCTGACATAAGAAGATATTCAAATTATTTTATATTGATATATCGAATTAGAGGATCAACATCACTTCAATGACCATCACTTAATAGAAAAGAACCGCCCCTTATATCCACCTCAAAGCTTTTCCCTCCATTTTTATAAATCATTTTCTCCTGATCATCAATACATGGAAAGTCAATGTGAAAAGTACCTGATCTTTTCTTCACATAACAAATAAATCCATCATTTTCCGGAATCGCCACTTTGACAGATGATCCAGTTGACGTCGATTTGAGCGAATGTAGCATGGCCTTTGAATGTATCTGTACCCTTCTGCCTATTAAATTCAGATCAATATCTGAAAAAGCACCTACCATCTCCACTTTTGACGAAGTAGTACGCAGGCTCAATGTCTGCGTGTTGAGCTGTTGACTAGAGATAAGTCCACCCACTGTCTGCAAGCGCAGATGCTTGATTTCTCCCGTAAACATGGACTTTCCAGAAATCAATTGGCATTCAGCCTCCTTCACCTTCAGTCCATCCAAGAATAGATTTGCTCCTTTACAATGAATAGACAAGGACTGTAACTGTGCCTGAGGGAGATAAATCTCCAAATTCGTTTGATGAAGATGAAGCCCCAAGCTGATCGCTCGTTTTCTTTTATCTTGAATGACTAGCCTGCCTTCCTGCACTTGATGATGCAGTAAATACCGATGGGGAAAAACGTGATTGGTGGTCTGCTTCATCAATACATAAGGATGTTCATGGTGATAAAGGCGAACATCTCCCACCAGCCAGTTTAACGAAAGTTCCGTTATTGCTTCTTCAATTTGAACCGTATGCTTCACATGCCTCCATCCTTTTCCCATCATGAATTACCTCGTTTGCAGCCGGCCGATGCGGCTCCATAATTCCAAGATCACAATGAGAATTGCCGAGATCATCACTCCTGACAGGACGAGGTTCAAGTGATCATTTCCATAAATGGCCAGCGATACATTTCCTAAAACAGCACATAAAACAATTGCAGTCAGGACGGTCATCAAAACAGATTTCTTCCTCAACCCGATTCTCATCGCCATCAAACCAATCGCTTGAACACAAACAATCAACATAAAGAATGTTTTCATCAATTGAAACAGAGCACCTGCCGTCAGCGTATCATGAACAATAGGGAAGAACATTTCAGACACACTAAACACAACAAATGAAGGAACGATGCTGCACATCATCGCAAATGTTGAAAGGCACACCATCCATATCATATGAGAAAGGAATCTCACTGAATTGGATGTGCGTTCCTGATCAACAGTCTTGCCTATACGCCAATACAGCATAGCCGTGATGATAGAAAAAAAGATCATCCATACTGTACTCGTTAACAAATAAATATTCGTATATTGCTGAAAACCCGGTTCGCGTTCAATTTTTGCAGCAAACGCAATAAAATAGATGAATACTAGCAGCACAATACTCGCGATAAAACTAGCTTGAATATACTGCTTCATGTGGCCTTTTCTTAGCTCAACCTTCATAAAATGAATCATACGTCATCCTCCTATCAGTTGGCATTCTTTATCTTTCGGGCAGATCATACCCGCCAATTTCAGCATAGTGCGCTGTCACCTTTTGAATAAATAGATCACTCACAATATCCACGCCAAGACCCTTCATCATCTGCTTTAAAAAACACAAACGCTGGACCGTTTCTTCATGATTGCGTACAAACAATGTGGGATTCAACCATATATTCACAAGAAGCAAAAATACTTCTGCCACTTCACCAGGAAACGCAGTTTCCATCGAACCATCCTCAATCCCTTCAATGATTAACTGTTTGATTCTCAAAGCATCCTGATTGACACCTGTCTTCATGCCTTCAATCACAAATTGCGGATTTTTCATCTGGTCAACCAAGATCCCATCAATCGAATGAGACTGCGGGTCTGCCACAAGCTGCTCCAGGATAAGCTGCAGCTTCTCTTTCGCATGAGCTGCCTCCGTATGCTCAATTAACTCCTCAAGCTTCTCGGTTGCGTAACGAAACTGCCGATCCATCACGCCGCGTAATATTTCATCCTTCGATTTAAAATGATGATAAATAGCCCCTTTAGACATATTCAATTCATGGATAATATCTTGCAAACTTGTCTTTTCAAATCCCTTTTCCTGAAACAACTTTGTCGACACGTCCAAAATTTGCTGCATCGTCTTTTCTGGATACTTATTTCGCGCCAGTTCAAACGCCTCCTTTTACATACCGACCGTCGGTATGTTTATTTATATTTTTCATTATAAACGGTTCATGCAAGATTTGTATACAAAAAAAAGACCGCTCACACGGTCTTCTCAAGCTCAAAATGCAAATTCATCGGCACATCTGGCAGAGCCGAGGCCTCCTCCATATTCGTCGTAGGTGTTTTCTCATCCACTTCCTCAAATCGAAAACCGTCAGCCCATACTGTTCCATTACCGCTGAGTAGCACTCCAAAATGAATGGATTCACTGCGCGTAGGAACATCTAATACGATGGCATATTGATTCCATTCCGTAGAATCTGTCACAGGTCGATTCTGCATATTATCAAACTGCACCGTATCACCCTTTCCGTCATCTACCCGCATCCAAATTCCTGCTGAAGATACATTCTCTGTTTTCAAGAAAGCAGAAAGCTTCAACCGCTTGCCTACATACTCTTTTGCTTGAAACCCTTGCATCATCGTCGCAAACTGTCCTTCTTGTACGCCTTCTTTAGATGATAAAACACCTGATTGCTTTCCCGTATGGAACTCTGCTGTATCAACACCCATCTCATACATATGCGGATGTGAACCACTCAAACCCCAGCCAGGTACTGCTTCATGTAATGTCATCGAATCTTCCTCCTTTTTCATTCGCATGTCTCTCATCATGGACCTGTACATTCCGGGAGGTAAGGAATACAGATGCTTAAAAGCACGCGTAAAGGCTTCCTGCGATTGGAATTGTAACGAAAAAGCGATGTCTAAAATCCCCTGATCCGTATACAAAAGAAGCTGTGCAGCCGTAGCTAATCTTCGTTTCCGCACATATTCCCCCATCGACAGCCCGGTTTCTCGTTTAAACACACGCAGCAAATGAAAATGTGAATATCCTACTTTCTCAGGCACCTGTCTCAGCGACAGCTCATCCATCAAATGCGACTCCAAATAAGAAATCACCTCTTGCGTCACCCGACTATACATCATCTCCCTCACCTCTTCTTGATCATAAAACAAATCAGTTCACTCGTTTTGATCAAAATTGCGATGTTTCATCTGTCCAGCTGAGGAGGAAAACCGCTAACGTGAGCGCTCGTTGTTCGATAGAAACTCCCTCACATCATCTGCGATTTCTTTTGATTTCGTATGATGCAAATAATGGCCGCCCTTGAAAGTAACGACTTTTCCGTGGTCTACATGTTTCAGCAGCTCTTCATGCATTGGTTTCCAGTTTGGTGTTTCTTTCTCCGTTTGATCTGCTAGATAGAAAGCAACAGGGAGCTTCTTAGGGAAATGTAGGCGTTGAGCGTTTTTAAAATTGTTTCTAAAGTTTTCTGCCTCACTCGCTTGGCTTTCATCCAAGAAATTTCGGAAAGTCAGCATTTTAATCTGAGCTTTCGTTTGATCATCTACTTTAGGCATCACCAGTTGATCTGGATTCATTTTCACTATCAATCTGTAAAAGCCGGATTGATGAAGCAGCTGTAAGCTGGAGACTGGCAATTCATCCGTTTCCTGTTTAGGAACACTCGTATCAATTCCAACAAAGGCTTGGACTTCTTTTTCATATTGATTCAAATATTCTAATCCATAAATGCCAGCAATCGAATGACCCATCAGCGTATATTTTTTAATGTTGAGTTTTTGCAAACATTCATGAATCTCATCCACAATGTTTTGACTTGTCCTTACTTTATCTGTGTCGTCACTTAAACCATAACCAAACGGTTCAATCACAACGACTCTATAATCTGGCGATAACTCCTTGACTAACGGTTTAAAATCAAGCACGGGTGAAGCAGTTCCATAGCCTGGGAGAAGGACAATCGTTTCTTTCCCATCGCCTTGAATGAGCACATTCATCTGCTTCCCATCCACCAAGACCTTTTGCCCATAAGCTTCTATTTTCCCCTGTTCTCTTTCCTTACTAATTAGATTAACAACATAAACACTGGCTACAAATACAACCAAGACAGTCAGAATGGTACATAGAGCAATCAGCATTATTTTCAGTAATTTTTTCAATATTTTTTCTTCCCTTCATGATGAAGTACCCTAGCTTGCATCCGCAGATGAAAGATTAGTATTTTCTTTCACAATAGATAATGCCAATTGTATTTGCGCAAACACTTGATACATACATAAACGTAATCGCTATATAAAACCATTCTGTTGGAGATGATAATTCATGAACAAAAGCTTGAACGACAGCAACCAATATATAGGCTAATGCCACACCTACAATTGAAAAACTTCCAGCTTTCGCTAAAATAAATTGACCCCGTTCATCCTGTTTATATTCACGGCTTTTCTTAAATTGAAAGACCGTACTTAAGATAGAAAGGATAATCAGAGAATAAAGTATGATCGTTGTCATCATCGCTGTTGTTCCTCCTTGTCGACCTCTTGAAAAACGTCATATAAATCAACTTCAAATGTTCTCGCAATTTGAAATGCTAATTTTAAAGACAAAGAATATTTACCATTTTCAATCGCTGCCACAGTTTGACGAGTCACACCTAACTTCTCTGCCAAATCCTTTTGTGTCCAGTCTCTTTCTGCCCGTAATACCTTAATTCTATTTTTAATTTCCATTTCAGATTCCTTTCTTAAAGGATGTTTTATTTAACATTATGTTAAAAATAATTAACATTATGTTAAATAACAATAACCTGTTTTCTACTGGATGTCAATTTCACCGGATGCAAAAAAGAATCATCCATTTTGAAAGGCCTACCTCAAAATGAATGATTCTCTATAAATGATGTGATCATCTGATTTAAAACACTTTCCTCTGGTAAATCGCAGTAGAAAGCCCCCAAGATAGCAAGTAAATAAGCATAATCAGCACAACGGACCCAGTGTATAAAATAGGGATTGATAAATTCATTATAAAATCAGTGATCCCACTGAATTGCTCTGCTAAATAGATCACAACAGGTGGCCCCATAGCAGATAAAATGATAAAGCCAATAATCACTGCCGTTGTGATATAGCCAGGCTTTAAGATATAAAACAATGGAAATGTGCACGCCGCAAACAATAAAAATAGCCCGCTACCAATCGCAATATCGGTCATCGAAAATAGCTTCCCAAAACTAATGAAAGCAGCACTTGTCAGCCCAATCGAAAGGATCATATAAACAACAGCACCTAAATAACGTGATGCAATGATTTCCTTGCGGGTATACGGCAAAGAATTTAATAGAATATTCGTTTCTGCCTTCTCATCGTACGCATATGTGTTAAATGGAATGAAGACACTAGCAACTAGAAACGTCAATACCGGATGTACATCCATGAAAATAAAAAATAAGATAAACGGAAGAAAAATCATCAGTTGCTTCTTTTGCAAAATCACATCACGTTTAATTAAATGAAACATGCTCCACCCCGCCTTTCATGTAAAACATAATATCCTCCAATGATGGCCGTTCAATGACAACAGCATCCCCGAAAATAGCTTTCACACCTTCTATACGATCTGTTAATGCCTCAAATCCTACTGCTGTTCGCTGAATATGGACAAAGGCTTTTTCAGTGTCTCGATCAAGCAAATCCAGACTTCCTTTCACCAGCGCATAATTCTCCGCTACATCATGAATCGACTGCTGAAAGATGAGCTGCCCATTTTGAATAAACGCAATATAATCCGCAATCCGGTCTAAATCTGTTGTCATATGAGTCGAGAAAAAGATCGTCCGATTCCCATCAATCATCAATTCTTGTAACGTACTTAGCAGCTCTCTTCTAAATACCGGATCTAAACCA
Organism: Bacillus sp. FS02; assembly: GCF_024398395.1. Classification (NCBI taxonomy): domain Bacteria; kingdom Bacillati; phylum Bacillota; class Bacilli; order Caryophanales; family Bacillaceae; genus Bacillus; species Bacillus sp. FS02. Next base: position 1,684,725 of record NZ_CP074101.1, read on the forward strand.
GCAGTTGGTTCATCCATGATAATCAGCTCTGCATGGTGCGACAGCGCAATCGCAAGCGATGCCTTCATCTGCATCCCTTTTGAAAATGTTTTAATCGCTTTATTCAGCGGCAGACCAAACTGTTCAATATATTGATAAAATAGTCTATCATCCCAGCGTTTATAGGCAGGTGCCACAATTCGTTTGATGTCTTTTAAATTCAATCCTGGGAAAAAAACGTTAGCATCGTAAACAAAGCCAATTCGTTCCTTAATCTCTTTTTCATGGGTGCGATAATCTAATCCAAAAATTTTAACCTCACCAGAATCTGGTTTTAACAAATTCATGATCATTTTAATCGTGGTCGACTTACCGGCTCCATTTTCTCCAATAAACCCAGTAACAAAGCCCTTTTTGACCTGTAAATCAAGATTCTGCACAGAAAAGTCTTTGAACCGTTTTGATACTCCTTTGAATTCAATCACATGCTCCACTCATCTCACTCCTCATACAAGAACTTTAATAACTGCTGCAATTCATCAAAAGATAAGCCTAATTCCTTGCCGTTTGTAACAACCGCTCCAAGCTGTTCCTCAATCACCTTCAATTTTTTCTCTCTCATGACCTCTAGGTTTTGCTCGGCAACAAATGATCCCTTCCCTACAATCGAATAAATAAATCCTGCCTTCTCTAACTCTTCATATGCACGTTTTGTTGTGATGACGCTGATTTGTAAATCCTTCGCCAGCTTTCGGATAGACGGCAGTCCCGCACCTTCTGCAAGCTCACCCGTTAAGATCAACGATTTGATTTGCGTCGTAATTTGCTCATAGATAGGCTCCTTAGAATGGTTAGAAATCGTAATTTGCATATAAAAACCTCTTTTTTCTGTACTGGTATTCGCAATGAAATATTGTATATACACTATATATACATTATATACACACTGAAAAAATATTCAACTCCTTTTATGAACTTTTTTGAATGCGATCCAACTAAAAAACCGCACAGCTCTTCAGCCATGCGGTTCCTCAACAAATCAATTTATCTCCAATATACCCATTTTCCCATAAGCCATTCCACAGGCCCTCTTCTCCACTTTTTCAAATAGAGATAGCTGATGAACAGCTGTGCTGTGTAAAGTCCAACAGCAAGCAGCAATCCAAACATTGAGCCCATTTGTCCAAATAAACCAAGTCCGTAAGAATAGAAAATCGTTGTACAAATAATAGATTGAGCCAAATAGTTTGATAAAGACAATCGGCCCAGTCCTGCAAGCAGACGTTTCAATCCTTGTGCAACCTTTGAATAGTAAAAGACAATAAAAGCTTGAATATAACCGATCGTCAGGACATAGGCTCCTAACGTCATCACCATTTCACTCCAAGGGGCATCAATAAACGTCGCACATTTTAAAGCGAGCCCGATCAAAATCATCCAGATCCAGCCTTTACGATACGCCATTCCTCGATCTTCTTCTGTCAGATGACCTTTTTTCCCAATGGCCATGCCAAGCAGTGCAAATGGCCCCACCATGATCGTACCGAATAGAAAACCTAAGATCGGCATCAACGTAATGGTCACGATCCCCATAATAATGGTCACAATCATCATATCGTCTTCAATCGTCACCCGGCTCAATAAAATATCACCGTATGCACCCTTCGCATACACATCAGTTAACAAATCATCATTTCCATAAACAAAGGTCATCAGATATGGTAAAACCACTAATGACAAAGCACCTAACACACCTGACCAAATCAGCATTGTTTTGATCCGGCTGCTTAAAAACATCATCAAGAAAAACGTACATGCTCCATAATATAAGAGAATATCACCATTCCAAATGAATATGTAATGCAGCATCCCAAGCACAATGAGACCGAAACCACGGCGAGCGACAATGGCATTCGTATTTAGTCCCTTGGCCTTCGTAGATTCAATCAACTTGATAAAAGAATACCCAAACAAAAAGGAGAAAATCGGATAAAATGACCCCTGGAACAAGATCTCCGTCACATATACCCCAAACTCCTGTCCCCATATGCTCGGATCAAACATCTTCTCAAAATCATAATCATATTGAAAATTAAGCATATTCACAATCAAAATACCTAATAAACTAAAACCACGTAAACTATCAATAAACTCAACCCTAGATCCCTTCAACACGACAGCTCCTTCGGAAAATATAAAAATAAAGCATATTTATCCTACCACACTTTTAAAAAATTGGATCTCATCCCCATGTGAAAAATCATGTTTTAAGGTAAATTTAATAAAAAAACCTAGAATTTATATTCTAGGTAACCTACTTATGATTAATGACTCTTTTCATCCTTCCAAAGCACACGCTTCACATAAAACAAAATCCCCAATCCAAACAAAATCAACGGCAACTCCCAGTCTGCAGAAACCGGCAGCCATGTCAACATCATGAGAATCAGCAAAACAGCTCCCACACCTGCATAAAAGACCACCGTTTTTTTTAATTCTTGGTTTGATTGAAACAAAACGCTCTCCTCCATAACTCTAATTATGATCGTTTTTCTAGTTTTTTTAATATTTTTTCCCAGCCGGTATCTCCCATTTTCCGATCAATTAATTGTCCCTCTTTATCTATGAGGCAAAAACTTGGCAATCCTTGAATTTTATATTTTGTGACAATCTCATAATCTTGATCCAACACAATGGGAGCAATGAGATTCTTTTCCTCTGCATATTTCGAAACAACCTCTATCGATTTTTCTTCTTCCGTATATGGAACATGGACACAGGTTAAATGGATACTCAACTGATCCACACTATGTAGAATGTGGTCGGTTAATTCTTCATAATGCGGACAGTTAACTGACCAAAAATAAAGAAGCTGAGTATGCTCTTCAGGTAAACACCGCTGATGTGAAGAATGAATCCAAGGAAGGTGCTCAGGCCATTTAAGTATTTGCGTTTCCACTACTCATCCCCCTTTTCTTTTAATTGAAAAGCGATGATTTTTCCTAGTGCCTCTTCTGCGGCAAAAGGGGCCACATTTCCTGATGGATTCTCTTGTTCCTGTTTTAGGCACTCGTACATATTTTTTTCGATTTTTGATGGGTCAATCCAAGAGATGCACCACGATGCCCAAAAACAAGTAGGACCCTCATAACGCTTTGCCAAAGACAGAAGAAATGGCAAACTAGGCTGACCAATTCTCATGAGTGAGATCGCAGCCGCCATTCTTGTCTCCTCTTCTTCACTTTCTAACAGTTTAGCAAGAGCTTCTGCTGCATCCCCTGCATCTGCTCCAAATTCACCAAGAACCGCTGCTGCAATATTCCGCAAAGAACCCTCTTCTTTTAAGGCTTCAACAAGCACTGGCACTGCCTCTTTTCCTGATTTCCTTAATTCCCCCATGGCTTGAACGATTGTTACTTCATTCGTATTGACTAAACGTTGAACCGATTGGGATAGCTTATCTTCTGGTTTCATGACAATCAACTCCTCTTTTTAATGAGTCCCACGGCATCGATAACACATCACATAACATACACATCCAGCAAATACACATGTCATCGTTGTAAACCAGCCATTAGTGAACAGATGAATCCCAATGATGACTGCAGCACTTATGACAGATCCGATGAGCAATGATCGATAATAGATGCCCAAAGAAAGACTCGCTTCTCGTCTCAAAGGCTGCGTAAAGGCAAAGAGCCGAATGGTCAAAAACCAAATATAAACCCCTACCCCATAAATGGCCCAATACAATACATCATGAATCTCTAACAAGATAAGAGAAACCAAGTAGACACCATACAACCAAAAGGTTTGAAACACTTCCAATAGAAGAATTTTTTGATATAAAGCACCCGGAAAAAGATACAGCATTCCCGTTTGCCCGTGTCTTACAATCCCCGCGTAATATGAACTGAGCAGGACAGATGCACCAATGACCAGAAAGAATAGAGTCAACCAATTTGAAAAATAAGAACTGACGACATAATAAGTACCGATCAACAGCATGGTGGATAACAGGTGGAAGGTAGCATACTTTTTAATCATCAATATTTCTAGCCAAAGGAAAGCCCAGATGCCCGTTAATGTTGAAAGCCCCCACCACGTCTTGCTTTTCTTTGGACTTATTGGATTTGCATGAACCTGTTTCCCCTCAAATTCCTCCCAAAATGCCGCCTCTTTGACTAACGACTCCATCATCTCTATACGATGACTCGACCTGTACATCATCATGAAAGATAAAATCATCATTCCAAGTAATATCAATACAGAAATGAATGAAAACTCCACTATCATGCGTCCGACTTGATACATAAAAGAAGCAGATATCTCCATCATTGACGACTGTTTCAATATCAATTGATTCATAATAAGCAATGAAAGACAACCAAACATCAGTATAAAACCAATGAAGAGCACTCGCTTATATACTTGAATGGTTCTTGCACAAGATACCGCAATCATCCATGTTTCGATCATACATAACAGCGCTGTTAACAGGAGTGATTTACCAAGTAGAAAAAAGTACTGCTTCGTTAAACAAAGAAGGAGGATATCAGCCATCACAGCAGAAACAATGAGAAGAGCACATCGCCAAAAAATGTGATATACCCATACACTCATCACAACCGTCCATAAGGAAGCACCACTTCCATACAACCACATGATATCGTTCATCTGACTAGGCAATCGATTCGAAAACAAACCAAAGCCAGTATAAAGAACAAATAAAACGACAATGAACCATCCAGCTGTACTCGCATTCCAATCGCCCATACTTGAGACTGCGCTCAGCTGAAAACCAATGGCAGCAATCATAAGCAGCAAGATCAAAAAGGGCATTTTCTTTTCTTGATTTTTACTGATCAAGCGCCTTTGGGATTTCATCCATAAAAGGGAAAGCGTGTTATTCACTAGACCACTCCCCTAGAAGTTGAATGACTTCTGCCCGCCACTTCATTTGTTCTTCCTGCCGCTTAGGAACAGCGATACTTTTCATGATGGCACCGTCTCGAATCAATATCACCCTACTAGCCGTATCAAGAACAAACTCTAGACTATGAGTGGACACAAGAACCGAACCACCTTGAAGGCTCTTCTGTATCAGCCAATCTGACAGCCATTGTTTTGAAGGAATGTCTAACCCAACAGTCGGCTCATCTAAAATAAAAAGGGAGGCATCTTGCACAATGGCCCCTGCTAAGACGACACGCTGTTTTTGACCTCTTGAAAGCCTTCCGCACAATTCGTTCATCTTCATTTCGATATGTACTTCTTTCAACGCCTCAAATACCTTTTCTTTGATCTGTTTTAAACCTTTATGATAGCCTCTTGCACGGAATTGAACATGTTCAGCAACCGTTAAATCTGGGTACAAATATGGCTGATCTGGAATAAGAGCTACTTGTTTTTGGACATGGGAATGACCAGGAGGAAATCCCTCTATGAGTATTTCCCCTTGATCAGGTTGATAGAGACCTGTTAAACATCGAATGGTTGTCGTCTTCCCCGCACCATTAGGCCCAAGCAGTGCCACAACCTCCCCTGCTTCAATAGAAAATGAAAGGCCCTCTATCCCATCACCATTGCTATATCGTTTGCTTACATTCTGAACCTCCATGAATGGCATCAAATCTCTCCCTTTTATTAGAGTGATGTATGCTGATCTATGGTGTTTTTACGGTGGAATGTAAATGTAATTAGACCCACTTATCATTTACCACAATATTACCATATTAGGTATAAAAGGGTAAGAGAATTATAATCATTTAAAATACTAAAAGATAACAAAACAAAAAAGATTGGGCATCAATCATCCCAACCTTTTATCTATTAAATAAACCAATTCAAACCGAATCCATATCCCGACAAGCCCAAGCATCCACCTCGACCTTTAAAGCAGGTGAAGCCAAAGCCACCACATAAATCATCGTCATACAAGGCAGATGGTCTCCTAAAAACTGACCCATGATTCGTTTTCTACTCTCAGCATCAAACTCACCTACCAAATAAAACACAAGCTTTGTTATATCTTCTACTTTCATATCTGCCGCTTCTACATTGCGTTTTACATTCTCTAACGCTAGCTCGAGCTGTTCCATCGGGCTCGCTGGGATGGTTCCATCGACTTCCATCCCCACTTGCCCTGATAAGGTTAACCACCGCTGCGGCCCTGTTGTCTCTATTTGATGGATGTACGGTGCAACTGGTGCGTGAATGGTCTCAGGATTACGTGATGTTTTCATTGATCAAACCCCTTTTCTGAAAATACAATCAATTTCCACCTATCATACCAAACTTTCTTCCCATCCTATCTGCATATGCTCCAAACGAAGCCAAAAAAAAGACCTTTCTTCAAAAGAAAGACCTCTCTAAAATGATGACCCGCTCCGATGCTCAATTTGATGAATCCAATTCAAATCCGCCTCTAAATGAAGCAGAGTGCCAGAAATCAATAAGTACCGACTCTCATCACCTTGCACAAGACATTCCGTTTTTAGCTTCGTGAGTTCCATCACATCTTTCATGATGACGGCTTTCTGCTGCTGAAGCATTTCTTTTTCTTGATGAAATCTGATTTTCCGTGCACAGCCCCATTTAAAGTGAAAATCATCCTTTGCAGCATGATATGGAACAGGTGTCAACAGCCATGATTCCAGCTCTTGTCTGCCTTCTTCCGTCACGTCGTACAACTTTCGATCTTGGTCATCTATTCCCACTGCTGTCACCAATTGATCACGAATTAACCGATCAAGCGTCGTGTAGATTTGACCCGGGTTGATTTTTCCTTTTATTCCGAGCAATGACTCCAGCTCTAGCTTTAATTCATATCCATGATGTTGCTGCTGACAGAGCGATGTTAAAATTCCGTATTTCACTGACATATGATTTAACCTTCTTTGAGAGATGATATCATCTCTATTTTACTCGCTGTCGCACTAGAAATCCATGAAGCCGCTAAACTGAGTGCAATTCCTGCGATCACTGCCAGCATTAGATGCACAAACGGCAATTGGAATGAAACAAATCCACCCAGCCAATCAGATTGGCTTGAAATATATAGAAGAATCACACCAAATAAAATGCCGCCAATCACACCTGTTAACCCAATGAGCACACCTTCTCCGACGATCATTTTTCTCACCTGCTGCTTTGTCAGCCCCAGCGCCCGCATGGTGCCAATCTCAGATGTTCGTTCAAGCGTGTTCATCAGCAGTGTATTGGCTGTTCCAATGCTCGCGAGCCCCATAATGAAAATGAGCATCATAGAAATTAACTCGTTCATACCAGTGAAAGCCGATGTCGTTGATTTAATCTCATCCTCTACTGTTTTCACCTTTGAAAGCCGCTGTCCAAAGTCTTCCCATAGCTGATCTCGTAAAGACTCACCGGCACCTTTGTCTTTTAACGTAAGCAGGATATCAAGAGGCTGCGCCCACCCTAAATCCTCTTGTAAAAATGTCTGATCGACAAATGCCACATAACCCGAATGATGAGAAGTCTTGACCACATCAATGACTTGTAACTGCTGCCGGCCAGAAGGTGCATTGAGATACACACTCTCTCCAATACGCCCACCCCATTCATCAAACGCACGCTCTCCTAACACGATAGAAGGCGTTTCTGATAATCGTTGATACAAATCGCCTTTATTGTCACCTTCTATAAAAGACGGTCCCTTTTCCTCTACGCCGATCAGAGAAAATTGTCTTTTCTCTCCATCAGCCGTTTCCCATGTCAAAGGAGCCGCTTCCATCATCGGTTTCACCCGTTCAACAGCCTCATAGGATGACAGCTTTTCTTGATCCGCTTTCGTCCATGGCGCTTCAGAAGTAACCCTGAGATCACCGCCGTACGTTTGACGAATCTCTTTTTCGTAGCCGTCTGGAGCCGATTCAATGACCGCACTTAAAAGCAAGATCACAGCAATCCCAACAGCTAGAATCGCCGCCGTATTAGCGTTTCGATTCAGTTGCTGCGTGACATGCTGCGCTGATAGATGACCTGGATAGCCAAAAACCAGCTTCAAAAGAGGTGCCAACAACCGGTTCAAAAAGAGCAGGAAAAATGGGAATAACAGAATCATGCTGGCTAAAATGGCAAGATAAGCAGCCGGATGATCCACCCATATGAATGAAAGCAAGCCTATTCCTATCACCGCCCTAATGACCGATCGTTTTTTCGGTGCAGAAGTTTGGGTAGTGGATTTTAAAGTCAGCAGCACAGACGTTTTCCCTGCATGATAGATCGGAAATAACGAAAACAGCACAGGGAACACAATACCAATGATCACGGAAATTACAACAGGCACTTGCCAATTTAACGAATACACCATATCAAAAGCGAACACACCAAGCAGTGTTTGCATGAACACATCTCCAAGCCAAACGCCAATCGGCACCCCAATGGCTGTTCCAATACATGCCAAGATCAAAACCTCAATCAACATCAGCTTAAAAACAGAGCCCTGCGTATAACCAAAGCTCTTCATAATCGCAAATTCCTTTTTCCGTTCCATCACACTCGTATAAATCATATTAAACACGATAAAACCGCTCATAAACATCGACAGCCCTGCGATGAGGTAAAAGAACGTGTACAACCCGCCAATGTCATTACTTTGCCGGTCATCCGCCACCACAGGCTGGACAAAAACATCGGCATCCTTGAACTCTTTCTGTAAAGATTGAAAGAGCTGCTCTCCGCCATCATTCGTCTGAAATCTCATATAAGAAAGCTGATGATCGAGTCCCGTCCAGTCTCTCAATAAATCAAGCGGCGCCATCACACGAAAACTCGATGATTCTGCACCCTCCCAGTCACTCGGACTTGATAGCAGCTGTGTATATTCCACAATGGCAGATACCTTCGCTTCGCCCAAATCAGAAAAACGAATGGTATCTCCCACTTTTTTATTCAGCAGCTTCGCCACAACATCTGGTATGACCAACCCCTGATTATCCAAACGCCCTTCAATCACAGGCAGCTTCAGTAAAGAGCTCGTTTGATCTTGTACTCCGGTAATTCGTACCGCCCGTTGGTTAAGAGAGTGATCACCTTCTACATCAAAAAACGTCTGTTTATCCAGCGCTAATAATGATCCTGTCACATCAGGATGCTTTAAAATGGATGAGATCTGTTCCTCATCATACGTATGATCATCACTCAACACCCAATAATCTGCATCAGCGACATACATTTGCTCATAGTAATGAAACACATCATTTGTCGTTCGATCGGCAATGAGCATCGACGTGACAAAAGCAATCCCCACCATGATGCCTAAGACAGAAATGGCGAACCGCTTTTTATGCTGAATCATGTTACGCCATGAAATTCGCCACATACTGAGCATAATCATCATCCTTTCTAGAGATCACTTGATCAATAACACCGTCTTTAAAAAGGATGATTCGATCCGCAAATCCTGCTGCGAAAATATCATGCGTCACCATGATAATCGTCTGCTTGCTTTCTCGATTGAACTTGCACATTAACGCCAAAATATCCTCCGCTCTATGCCGGTCCAAGTTCCCCGTCGGCTCATCTGCTAACAACACTGACGGCTGATTGACTAGAGCTCTTGCAATCGCTACACGCTGCTGCTGCCCGCCGCTCAGCAAACTAGCCCGTTTCCGCCCAAGTCCATTCAAGCCAACAGCCTCTAACAGCTCTACAACCGTCTGTTGATTCTCCTTTGTTAAACGTCCATCTGCATGCAGCGGAAACGCCACATTTTCTTCGACAGTTAATGTAGGCAGCAGCTGATAATTTTGAAACACAAACCCAATCTGTTTTCTGCGGAAAATCGTTCTCTCTTTCTCATTCATCTCACTTAACTGATGTTCATTTATCAAAATCTCTCCATCTGAAGGCAGATCAAGCCCGCCTAACAGCTGAAGTAATGTACTTTTTCCAGAACCACTCGGTCCCATCACCGCTACAAACTCCCCTTCTTCTACCGTCAAATCAACGCCCTCAACACCTCAGTCCGCTCCTGGCCTTGAAAAAATTCCTTCTTCACATTCTTGATCTGAATCATCTGCAAACTCCTCCCATCCCTTTACGGAGTAATTATATACTAAGTATATATTATTTCAACATCAAAATCATGATAATATGCATTTATGTCTTATTTTTTACTTACTAAATATATAAAAGACCCTTTAGATTTTCATATCCAAAGGGTACATCATGCTATAATTCTTGTTTTCTAAAAAGAAACCATCCGATGAGAAAAAAGAAACCAATCAATACCGATACACCTAGAAAGCTTGTAAGTGCCTGATCCGAATAAGTCCCTCTATGAATCATCTCCTCAGCCGCACTTGTGACGCCTTTAGGTGCAAACTTCCCTAATGTGTCCTCATAAAACGAAGGAACGGTAAACAGGATGAGATTGATCAAAAGGGAAACACCGCCCGCAGTCACTGAGCGCTTAAAGAACGCCGATGCACAAATGGTCGATACCACAATGAGCAGTAGGTTCGGATAATACAAAAGCGTCCCTTTTAACACGTTGACCCAATCCACAAGCCCAAATTGGATGTCAACATAATAAACGGAAGCAAGCACTGCCACTATCAAACTAAACAAAGTTAAGCAGGCATAGGCACATGTTTTTGAGACATAATAACTCATTCGACTGATCGGTTTCACCATAATCATCGCCGTCACCCCAGAGGCACGCTCTCCAGCAATCGTCCCCATCACGATCATAATGAGGATAAACACGCCAAGCGAATCAAATTTACTCAAAGCACTGGCTAAAGCCTCTCCAGCACTAGGCTCTGGTATATAAAATGTAGACCCTTCAGGTAAATTAGCCGAATTCGATAAAAGATCCGGCAGCATTTTGAGCGTAATAGGCTGTGTAATCATTAAAATCGTAAAAATGATCGGCATAAATAAGATTTTATAACTAGTGAATAACTCCCTAAATTCCTTTTTCAACATCATCATGCCGTCACAACCTTCATGAAAATATCTTCAAGCGTCAGCTTAGATAATCGATATTGGATAAGAACACCGCCAGTTTCAGTGATGAGACCCGGCAGCTCCTTCAATGCCGTATGTTGATTGTTGACTCGCACCTGATAAGCGTCTCCTGTCTCCATACATTCCTCCACCCAATCCCGTTCTTTTAACAAAGCCACTAGTTTCGTATTCTGTTGTTCTAATTGAAATTCAATCACGGGCTGGATATAGTCTTCTTTGATCTGTTTCATCGAAGAGGACATCTCAATTTTGCCGCTGTTGATCATGATAATATGATCAGCCACACGTTCAATGTCATCTAAAATATGGGTCGACATAAAGATCAGCATCTCATGCTTTAGACGCTCAATCAAAGTCAGGACGTCTTTTCTCCCCATGGGATCAAGTGCCGACACAGGCTCATCTAGGATCAGAACCTGTGGGCTATTGATCAGCGCCTGTGCAATGGCAAGCCTCTGCTTCATGCCTCCACTATAGCTACCAATAACGCGATCCTTCGCCTCATACACACGGCAAAGCTTCAACAGCTCCTCTGTTTTGGAACGAATGATGTTTTTCTCTAAATGAAATAACCCGCCAACCCAATGCATCCACTCCTGCCCCGTCATATCCTGATAAAATGCAGGATGCTGCGGACAGTACCCAATCACCTGACTGATTTGATCCATGTCCCTTGTGACATCCAAACCCGCCACCTTCACAACGCCAGACGTAGGACGAGCAAGCCCCGTCAAAATTCGGATCGTCGTTGTCTTCCCCGCTCCATTGGCTCCTAAAAAGCCAACACATCCAACCTCCCCAACAGAAAAAGAGACATCTTTTAACACTTCATGCCGTCCATACGATTTCGTCAGCCCGTAACACTCCAACATATTCAAGCGAATCCCCCTACTAAGATTGTTTACGACCAAAAATGAAATACGCAATAGGACCGGCACTCGCCACAAACACAATCACCAAAGCCCAAACCCACTTCACCTCTCCCCTAATCCTCGATGGATCTCTTTTCAACAAATCAAACAAACCAATCACCATTAAAATCGCTTGTAGCAAAATAAGAGGTAAAATCATCTTCATATCCATACACGCCACTCCCTTTTCAAACGTCAATTTGTTTTGATATTACTTCTTTTGACGACATGAAGAGAGAATTCGTTCAAATGGATTTTATTTTTATTGGTCGAATGGTCTATAAATATAAAAAAGCCCAGTGAAGTTTATTCACTGGGCTCGCTTGTGATGTTCATGACGAATCTCGCAAAATCTTTTCCATTTTCTTTCCCTTCGCTAACTCATCAATCAGCTTATCTAGATAACGAATGTTCTGCATGGTCTCTTCCTCAATGTCCTCTACTCTAACACCACAGATGACTCCTTTAATTAAGCTGCGGGAAGGATGAAGCTCAGGAGCCTCGGCAAAAAAAGTTTCAATGTCTATCTGCTTGTCCAACTGTTCCTCAAGCTCTTCTGGACTGTAGCCTGTTAACCAACAAATAATCGTATCGACTTCAGCTTTCGTTTTTCCCTTTCTCTCTGCCTTTGCGATGTAGAGAGGATAGACTTTTGCAAAGCTCATTGTGTAAATTTTAGGTTTGGTCATGTATCTGCTCTCTTTCTTCGTTAAATATTTAAACTGTCACGCTTTCTCAAGGGGACGCTCTCTCATTATGCACTTAGTATAATGTGTTAAAAATATAACTTATAAACGATGATATATGCCTTTATTATTTCTTTCATCTTTTTTGAAAGCTCTATATTTAAGAAATTGAACAATACAAAATCCAAGGAATACACCTATTGGTCCTCCACTTGAGACAGGACCACCAATTAAACAATAAGAAATGATAAACAATGCAATATAACCAATGAAGAAAAAAACAATTCCCCATTTTTCTTTTTTTACGTATCGAATAAAAATAATATTTCCCCCTAAGAATATTTATCATAATAGCAACATGGAAATAGTATCTATCAATCAAAGTTCAGCTTAAATCTTTCAACTGCTAGTTCTATTGACACAAAAATACCCCTTTAGACAATTATATCTAAAAGGGGTATCAAAAAACCGATTTTATTTAAAACCTACTCCACCGTCACACTCTTCGCAAGGTTACGTGGTTTATCCACATCACACCCGCGGTGAAGGGCTGCGTAGTAAGCGATCAGCTGTAATGGCACAACAGATGCAAGTGGTGCAAGTGCTGGGTGTACAGCTGGAAGGACGAAACGGTCGCCTTCGTCTTCTAGGCCTTTTAGTGAGATGACACATGGGTTTGCGCCGCGTGCAACAACTTCTTTGACGTTACCACGAATGCTGAGGTTCACGTGCTCTTGCGTGGCAAGGGCAATGACCGGTGTGCCTTCTTCAATTAAAGCAATGGTGCCGTGTTTGAGTTCTCCGCCAGCAAAGCCTTCTGCTTGGATGTAAGAGATCTCTTTTAGTTTGAGTGAACCTTCAAGGCACACATAGTAGTCAAGTCCTCTTCCGATAAAGAATGCGTTACGTGTCACTGTGAAGAAATCACGAGCGATTTGTTCCATTTCATCCTTTTGATCGACAAGGGCTTCCATTGCGTTTGCTACAATCCCAAGCTCTTTCACAAGATCAAAGTCAAGAGATTGACCATTTAATTCAGCTGCAACAGATGCAAGGATCGCAAGAACAGCGATTTGTGCTGTGTAGGCTTTTGTTGAAGCCACTGCGATTTCTGGTCCTGCATGAAGAAGCAATGTGAAGTCTGCTTCACGAGAAAGCGTAGATCCTGGTACGTTTGTGATCGTTAATGCTTTATGACCAAGTTCTTTGACTTGAACAAGTACAGCACGGCTGTCCGCAGTCTCCCCAGATTGAGAAAGGAAGATGAACAACGGTTTTTTCGATAGAAGCGGCATGTTGTAAGAAAATTCACTTGCTACATGGACTTCTACAGGTACTTTCGCCCAGTCTTCAATGTATTGTTTACCAACAAGTCCAGCATGGTAGCTCGTTCCGCAAGCCACAATATAGATGCGGTCTGCTTCTGCTACTGCGCTTGCGATATCGCCAGCGACTGATAACTTGCCGTTTTCGTCTTGATATTCTTGGATGATTTTGCGCATCACTAGCGGCTGTTCATCCGTTTCTTTTAACATGTAGTGAGGATATGTGCCTTTCTCAATGTCGCTTGCATCTAGCTCAGCGATATAAGAAGGACGTGTCATAATATCGCCGTCAAGGTTTTTAATAATAACCTCGTCTTTAGTAACAATGACCATTTCTTTATCCATTAATTCCGCATATTCGTTTGTTACTTGAAGCATCGCCATTGCGTCAGAAGCCACAACGTTGAAATCTTCGCCGAAACCAACCAATAATGGGCTTTTGTTTTTCGCCACATAGATTGTTTCTTTGTTTTCGTTATCGAAAAGGGCAATTGCGTAAGAGCCTTTTAGTTGAAGAAGCGTTTGACGGAAAGCTTCCTCTGTATCAAGACCTCTATTCACAAATTGTTCGATGACTTGAACAACAACCTCTGTATCTGTGTCGCTTTTTAGTGTGACGTCTTGTAAATATTCGCGTGTCAATTGTACATAGTTCTCGATGACACCGTTATGAACAAGCGTAAAACGGCCAGAAGCACTTTGATGCGGATGCGCATTTAGATGGCTTGGTACACCGTGTGTTGCCCAGCGTGTATGTCCAATTCCTGCTGAAGATGCCACGTTTGCATCAACGACTTCACGAAGCTCAGCGATACGTCCTTTTTCTTTGAACACATGCACGCCTTCTTCGTTTGCCACAGCGATACCTGCTGAGTCATACCCACGGTACTCAAGCTTCTCTAAACCTTTTAATAAGATTTCCTTCGCATCATTCTGACCAATATAACCTACGATTCCACACATAAATATTCTTCCTCCCGATCATGTGAAAGGGACAAAGAAAGCCTACTAAAATAGAAGGGACATTTCTTCGTCCCTCTCTACATGTTTATTTTGGGAGATCATGTGTATTCCCTTTGTACAAAGAGTCACCTCTTTGCTTTAAAGAAACACTTACGGCTGTGATCTCTATATTTGATCAGCCGGGAGGCATCCGCCGAAAAATTCGATAACCTCCATCCTCGTCAACTAAGCATCTGTCTCGTTCGATCGCTTAGTTCGGGCGCTATAATTATAAGAGTGGCTGAACATCTACCCTGCCTTTCCTGCTAGAATAAAAATCCAGTAACACAAGGATGATTGTACTATAAGGTCTGACCTCCGTCAATCACAATTTAGCGGGTGATCCCTTCATGTTAGAAAGTAAGACCTCCCTACACTATATGCGATGAGGCTTGTCACGTTCTACCTTTGATGTGCTCTCTTATGTATGAAAGCAAGCAGCAAATTGCCCTCGCTTATATCATTCGTATAGAACTTTCCTCTTATGACGTTTATTCGAAAAAAAGCAAACCGCTGCTTAGCGATTTGCTTTGATCAATTACTCAATACCCATTTCTTCTTTGACAACAGCCGTAATGCGAGCCACGTATTCATCACACAGCTCTTTTGTTTTCGCCTCTGCCATGACACGTACAAGCGGCTCTGTTCCTGATGGACGCACAAGGATACGTCCGTCACCGTTCATCTCTTTTTCAACCTCTTGGATCACAGCTTTTACTTTTTCATTTTCTTCCACTTTATACTTATCAGATACCTTCACATTCACTAGAAGTTGCGGGAATTTCTCCATTTCAGCTGCAAGCTCTGACAATGTTTTTCCTGTTGCTTTTAGTGTATTCACCAGCATGATCGCAGAAAGCATGCCATCACCTGTCGTATTATAATCAAGGAAAATCAAGTGGCCTGACTGCTCGCCTCCGACATTATAGCCATCCTTTTTCATCGCCTCGACCACATAGCGGTCACCAACAGCGGTTTGAATGCTCTTAATGCCTTGCTTCTCAAGCGCTTTATAGAAACCTAGGTTACTCATGACCGTTGACACGACCGTGTCATCCTTCAATCGGCCTTCACCCTTTAGATAACGTGCGCATATGTACATAATTTGATCGCCGTCTACAATATCACCTTTTTCATCAACTGCAATTAAGCGGTCGCCATCACCATCAAACGCAAGACCAATATCCGCTCCTTTTTCTTTCACAAAAGCAGAAAGTGCCTCTGGATGAGTAGAACCTACGCCATCGTTGATATTCAATCCGTTTGGTGATGTTCCCATTGTTGACACATCCGCATCTAAATCCGCAAATAAATGTGTCGCAAGAGAAGAGGTTGCACCATGTGCACAGTCAAGCGCTACGTGAATACCTGTGAAATCCTCGTCTGCTGTCTGTTTCAAGAATTGCAAGTATTTCTGACCGCCTTCAAAGTAGTCATTTACTGTTCCAAGGTCCGCTCCAACTGGGCGTGGCAATTGATCGACCGGCTGATCCATCAGCTGCTCGATTTCATTCTCCTGTTCATCTGACAGTTTAAAGCCGTCACCGCCGAAAAATTTAATTCCGTTGTCTTGAACTGGGTTATGCGAAGCTGAAATCATGACACCTGCTTCTGCATCCATTGCCTTCGTTAAATAAGACACACCAGGTGTTGAGATCACACCTAAACGCATGACTTCAGCCCCAATTGAAAGTAAGCCTGCTACGAGTGCTCCTTCTAACATATGACCAGATACACGCGTGTCTCGTCCAACGAGTACCTTTGGACGTTCTTTATCCTTCGTGAGCACATAGCCGCCAAATCTCCCAATTTTAAATGCGAGCTCTGGCGTTAATTCGCTATTAGCCACACCCCTTACACCATCAGTTCCAAAGTACTTGCCCATGTTTCAATCGCTCCTTTTTTACCATTCAAGAGGACGCTGCGTCCTCTTTGTTATCTTCTTTGACCCGCTGTCTTTGACTCGATTCTTTTTTTGCTTTATCTTGTGTTGATTCCTTTTGACTCTTCTCTTCCTGATCATCATCGGATGATTGATCTTTCCGATCATTCGTAGAAGCCGGCTGATCTTCTGTATCAGTAGAAGTCAGTTTCACTTTGACCTTCGATCTAGATAATGTCCATGTCACATTTTGAGGGCCATTCACTTGTACTTTGACCTCATGTGTTCCTTCGTTTAAGTCCCCCACATTGATATAGGCTTCAATATCTGAAGCCTTTAGTTTATCAATTGCACTCTTTGAACCTTTTGCTGTTAGTGTGAGACGCCCTGAAGACGGACTCACAAATGCAGAGCTAAGATCCTTGCTCAGACCCACGACAGAAATTGGGACATTATCGATCTTTTTTTCTTCAGCTGTTGCAACCTTCACTTTGATCTTAACAGTTTCAGGCGATACCTTTTTCACACCATCTGGCAGTGGAATGTCGGCATCAATCTCTGTATCATCTTTAATCTTGCTTAGGTCGAGCTTAACGCCGTCAATAAAATCAAGTGCATCCAGCACCTTTTGAGAACCGTAGACTGTCACCTCACTTGGGCTTGTCTCGATGCTTGAGATACTGATCCCATCTGGCAAGCTGCCCGTCCGCTCAATCTTAAACGGAACTTTCTTGCTTGGACTCGTAATCGGGACCGTAATATCTACCACAGACGGACTCACTTCGACTGGTAGCTCATTCCCACTGCTATCATACACAGTGAGCTTCGCTTCTTTCTCAATTTGCTGATCGACATCCTCTAAGTTCACAAATGCTTTAATGACAGAAATTTTGTCGATCACGTCTTTTGAGCCAGTAACCGTGACATTTTTCGGATTCACAATAGGCTGCTCTGGTGAATAGCCGTCTTTGATTTTATTTTGATTATAAAATTCCGTTTCAACAGGGAATTCAGCTGTCGTTTTTTCTTGTATCGTCACAGTCGTCACAGACGGATTAATCGTTAACGTGATTCCTTTCGATACATCTCTTGCCTTCAATTCGACTTTATGTGTACCTGTCGTCAGGTTTTGCATATCTGCGTAAATTTCAAAATTTTTCGTTTGTCTTGCTGTTTTCACAGCACTAGTTGATCCTTTAATCGTGACATTGACTGTCTGCGGCACACCAGTGACTACATACTTTTCGTCGTCATAATATGCTTTAACAGGAATGTCCGTTAAGGTTGCTTCGTCTGTTGTCGATGTTGGGAAAAAGGATTCACCGATTTTTTTCGGCGTGGGCGCTTGCGCTGAATTGACTGCACCATACAGCAATAAAGCGAAGACCAATGCAAGAAACTTAACGGCCCAGCGATTATTCAAAATCTTATCCATTTTTCTTGCCCCTCCAATACCATTTGGTCGAGGAAGCATCTTTGCTGTTCTTACTAAACTCAGCAATCAGCATTTCTTCAAGCGCTTCTTCTGTCAATTCTCGATGGAGATCACCATTTCTTGCGACACTAATGCCGCCTGTCTCCTCGGAGACAATAACGGTTAAACTGTCCGTTACTTCACTAATACCAACTGCCGCGCGGTGACGTGTACCGAGCTCCTTAGAGATAAAAGGACTTTCAGACAGCGGTAAATAACACGCTGCAGCTGCAATCTCATCACGCTTCATAATCACAGCGCCGTCATGAAGCGGTGTATTCGGAATGAAGATATTAATCAGCAGCTCAGAACTGACCTTTGCATTTAAAGGAATTCCGGTCTCTATGTAATCATTCATCCCAGTATCGCGCTCAATCGTTAACAGCGCACCTATTCTTCGTTTTGCCATATAGTTAATTGCTTTTGTAATTGCCTCGATCGTTTTCTGCTGCTGTTCCTCTACAGGTGTTCCGCTTCTAGAGAAGAAACGGCCGCGCCCAAGCTGCTCAAGCGCTCTCCTTAGCTCTGGCTGAAAAATAATAATGATCGCAAGGAACCCCCACGTAATCGCTTGATCCATCAGCCATTGAAGTGTGTTAAGACCGAGATACGCACTTCCCATCCTGACGAGAACAATGACGACAATTCCCTTTAAAAGCTGAACCGCTTTTGTTCCGCGGATGACCATCATTAATTTATATATCACATACCAAACAACGAGAATATCAACAGCATTACCGAGGTACTGCAAAAAAGGAATATCCCCTAAAGCCATTTCCTCGTCCTCCAGAATTTTCAGTTATTCTTCGTTCGATTTATTTTTTATAAAAAAAGAGCCTATGTGTAAGTACATAGCGTGGCTATTATACCACATTTTGTTTCAGCAAGGAAAATAGTTGCCATATCTGGCTGGCATTCAAGTCTGTCCATCAATAGAAAAAGAGCAGTCCCCTTAGAGACTGCTCTCAAGCTGTTTGATTTACTTTTGCTCCTCTGGTCCAATGACCCGCATCACGTCTTGTGCTGTAGACTTCATTTTGTACCAAACCCAATCAAACACTTCATTAATTTCATTGATTTGACCAGTGACTTGTCCGGCAGAAGCAGTCAGCTGTTCTCCATTGACGACTGTTACGTTTCCATCAACCTTGCCTTCTACAATCAACTTGCCATTTTTCACAGTGACGTCACCTTTGACGGTTTCCCCTTTAGGTACCGTCACTGTATCATTTTCAACCACGAGATTCGGCTGCTTTGATACACTGAAATTATGATCCGTATTCCAGCTAGTAAACAGACTGCCTCCCATCAATATGACAAAGAGGGCAGCGGCGACCATTAGCGGATGAGCTTTGATCCATCTTTGAATCGACACACGCTTTTTCTCCTTTGGAAGACCTGCCATCACCTTTGCAGTGAAATCAGATGGTGCTTCTATATGAGATGTACTCTGCACGAGCGCGATGGATTTCTCAATTTGTTGAAAATGAGTACGGCATTCCTCACACGATTGCAGATGGCTCTTTAATTCTTTTTCATCTTCGGGCTCAATGTCCCCGTCTAAATACTGATGCATAAGCAGGACGATTTTTTCCTGACAGCTCATCAAAATCACCTCACTCAAAGGTCTCTCAACTGTTTCCGGAGAGCCTCTCTACCCCTGTGTATTCTCGTTTTCACCGTACCAACTGGTATATTCAGAATCTCACTAATTTCTTTTAACGAGAGTTCATCAATATACTTTAATACGATGACCGAGCGATATTTATCGGGTAATCTTAAAATTTTTTGCTGAATGGTGCTCGATAATTCAAGCGACACCACCTCGTCCTCTGGCAAAATGCCGTCAGCCGCAATTTGAGAATACATATTCAGTCCTTCTGTCCCTGCCACCTCTGCATCTAAATAATAATCCGGCTTTTTTTTACGAATACGGTCGATGGTCAGGTTGGTTGCAATGCGGTACAGCCACGTGGAAAACTTACGATTCACATCAAAGCTCTCAATATTCACATAGGCACGAATAAACGCCTCCTGCGCAATATCTTCTGCTTCATGTGCATTCCCAAGCATACGGTAGCACAGCTGATAAATTTTGTCTTTATACAGGTCTACGATGTCTGCAAATGCGTTCTGGTCGCCTTTTTTCACTTGCTTAATTCTCTTTTTAATCATTGTTTCCATAGTATATTCAACCTCTGCCTTCACCGGTCTTTATGTATACGAACCTCGTTCCAAAAGGTTTCATTCTCCTCTAAAAAATAGTGTAACAAATTTTTGACAGCATGTTACGCTTATCAGCCGGTAAAAACCTTAACATATCCTTAAATTTCCCCAAAATTAAAAAAAGAACGGGAACAAGTCCCGCTCTATAATAGCTTTTCACCCATTAAAGAACCAATTAATGCAACTGCCGCTTCTGCTGTTTTATTTTTCTCATCTAATACCGGATTCACCTCAACAAACTCAGCAGAAGTCAAAATACCTGCTTCCTCTAAAAGCTCCATTGCTAGATGACTCTCCCTATAACTGATGCCGCCAGCAACCGGCGTTCCCACGCCAGGGCACTCCGCAGGATCTAGCCCATCTAAATCAAGCGACAAATGAACACCATCTGTTCTTTCTTTTAAATACGCAATGGCTTCCTCCATTACTCTCGTCATCCCTAATCGATCTATTTCATGCATCGTATACACTTTAATGCCTTTTTCTTTAATCAATGCCCGCTCTCCTTCATCTAAAGAACGAGCACCGATCAAGATCACATTCTCAGGCTTTACTTTAGGTGTATAACCGCCGATATTGATTAGATCATCATGCCCAAAGCCGAGACTGACAGCAAGTGGCATCCCATGAATATTTCCAGAAGGAGAGGTTTCCTCTGTATTTAAATCACCATGCGCATCATACCAAATGACACCCAAACTTTTATAATGCTTGGCTACACCGGCTAGTGTACCAATTGCAATGCTATGATCCCCGCCTAAAATCAGCGGAAACGAACCTGACTGCACAATACTGCTAACCTTTTCAGCAAGAAGCTGGTTCGCGCCAGCATTCTCCGTTAAGTTTTTCAGTTTTTCACTTGTATAGAGACCTTTCTCATCATCTCTTTGCTCAACGGGAATATCCCCTAGATCCTCGACATCAAATGAAAGCGATTCCAATTTTTCTTTTACACCAGCACAGCGAATGGCACTCGGCCCCATATCAACGCCCCTTCTCATTTGACCGAGATCCATCGGCACCCCAACAATCGTGACCTTCTTTTGATCTCCCATATGTACATCCCCTTTCCGTTCATGCTTATATTTTACTTTCTCGGTGCCTTCTGACTCAACTCAACAATATTTTGAATAGTTATACATTCCAATCGTCAAAATAAAAAAAAGACACCTTTTTAAAAAAGGTGTCTTAACTGGGCTAGCTGGATTCGAACCAACGCATGACGGAGTCAAAGTCCGTTGCCTTACCGCTTGGCTATAGCCCAAAAATGGTGGAGGGGGCGGATTCGAACCGCCGAACCCGGAGGGAGCGGATTTACAGTCCGCCGCGTTTAGCCACTTCGCTACCCCTCCACATATGGAATTGATAAAAGAAAAACAGTGCCGGCAAGAGGACTTGAACCCCCAACCTACTGATTACAAGTCAGTTGCTCTACCAGTTGAGCTACACCGGCATATGGTGGAGGATGACGGGCTCGAACCGCCGACCCTCTGCTTGTAAGGCAGATGCTCTCCCAGCTGAGCTAATCCTCCACATCATGGTGACCCGTACGGGATTCGAACCCGTGTTACCGCCGTGAAAGGGCGGTGTCTTAACCGCTTGACCAACGGGCCAGTTTGTCAAGTTTACTGTTTCCGTGAAGCTGACAAAAGTTATTATATACAGGTTGTCCCCCTTTTGTAAAGGGGATTTTTATTTTTTTTATTTTCTAACTATTCAACCCTCATCAGCACAACATTTTGACTGAAATATAATTTCAGTATTTAAATATAATATTGAAATTTCATGTCATACTCAATATACTGAAAATGAAGAAATAAGGAGGTATGTCACATGCAGCCATCTCAACTGCGTTCTTTGACAACAGAATCAAGAAACCCTAACACCATGGGAATTTCACAAGCAAGCCCGCTAGAAATGCTCCAAATGATAAATGAGGAAGATATGAAGGTCGCTCAAGCCGTCAACCGTGTCCTTCCAGACGTAAAGACAGCAAGTGACTTTGCCTTTGAATCCATCTCGCATGGGGGCAGACTCATCTATCTAGGCGCTGGAACAAGTGGCAGAATTGGGGTAATGGATGCGGTCGAATGTCCACCTACCTATAGCATTTCACCTGATGTCATCGTAGGCATCATGGCCGGTGGTGACTCTGCCTTTTCACATGCAGCAGAAGATGTGGAAGACAGTGAAGAAGCTGGTCAAAAAGATTTAGAACACATTCACCTGACATCAAAAGATACAGTTGTCGGCATCGCGGCGAGCGGTAGAACACCCTATATCATTGGCGCTTTAAACTATGCTAAAACCATTGGAGCAAAAACAGTAGCCCTCAGCTGCAATGAACAAGCAGAGATTAGCGAACTAGCAGACTGCGCCATTGAAGTCGTCGTAGGACCAGAAGCCATCACTGGGTCAACACGAATGAAAGCCGCATCCGCTCATAAAATGATTTTAAATATGCTTTCCACCTCTGTCATGATCAGACAAGGCAAAGTATATGAAAACCTGATGGTGGATGTAAAAGTAAGTAATCATAAACTAAAAGAACGCGCCATCACCATCATTCAGCATGTGACCAATGCTTCCTACGAACAAGCCGTAAAAGCCCTTGAAGCAGCCGATTTAGAAGTTAAAACAGCCATCGTCATGCTCCAAACCAAAACAGATAAAAAGACAGCCAAAGACCTGCTCAACAAAGCAGATGGTCACATCGACAAAGCCATCTTACGTCATCAACCTTAAAGGAGGAAACTCATGTCAGCAGGCGGACTCACCCTACTACACACAATGAAATCAAAGCTTCCCCAATCTGAAAAAATCATTGCAGACTATATCCTTGCCCATCCTGACAAAGTCATTAAAAGCACAGTGCATGAAATCAGTCAGGCTGCCGGTGCAAGCAGCTCTGCCGTCATCCGCCTCTGTAAGTCTCTCGGGCTGGATGGCTATCACGATTTGAAAATGCGGATCGCTGGAGACTTAATGCACACTGATAAACAAGGCTACCGGGATATCGAACAAGATGAACCACTTCAATCCATTATTCAAAAGACAGCAGGAAACACCATTCAATCGATCAAAGATACAGCCTCTATTTTAAATGTAGAAGCTTTAGAAAAAGCTGTGCAACTGCTGCTGAATGCAAACCAAATCCATTTTATCGGTGTGGGTGCATCTGGCATCGTCGCAGCTGATGCCCAGCAGAAATTTCTCAGGATCAATTATGCAGCCACCGCCTTCACTGACATGCACATCGCATCTACGGTCATCGCAAATGCTGGAAAGAATGACATTGTGTTCGGTATATCCTTCTCAGGAGAAACATTAGACATCATCCAAGCCCTTCAGCTCGCCAAAGAAAATGAAGTAAAAACCATTGCTTTAACGCACCCAGGTCATACAAGCGTTTCTGCATTGTGTGATGTTCATCTATCAACGTCCGGTTCCAATGAAGCACCTTTTCGCAGTGCTGCCACTTCCTCTAGAATGGCACAGCTCTATTTAATCGATGTCTTGTTCCTCAGTTTAGCCTCCCGTCAATATGAACAGACAGCACAATATATTGACAAAACAAGGCATGCCATCCGCTCCATGAAACGAAAAACAAAGGGGGATTCAACATGAGTCATCAAAAAAAATATCAGCAGTTGGCGAAAGAAATCCTTTCACTCTGTGGTGGTTCTGAAAACATCTCTTCCCACACACATTGTATGACACGTCTCCGAATTACACCCATTGATCGTGAAAAAGTGCAAACCACCGCGATCAAAGAACTCGATGGCGTCATTGGCGTCGTCGAAGCGGAAACACTGCAAATCATTTTAGGCACAGGTGTTGTCAACCAAGTATCAAGTGCGTTTGAACAGCTGCTCAATGCCTCCGGTTCATATGACTTAAACAACGAAGCACAGAAAAACAAACAAGCCATTTCACAAAAGAACCGCACACCATTCAAGCTGTTCTTACGGCGGATCGCCAGCATTTTCATTCCCATTATTCCAGCACTCGTTGCATCGGGTCTTATAACGGGTATTACAAAAGCGGTCGTGCAAGCAGGCTGGCTCGATGAAAAATCTCAAGCTGCGATTATCCTAACCGTTATAGGCTCAGGCTTGTTTGCTTATCTCGGTATATTAGTAGGAACAAACGCCGCAAAAGAATTTGGTGGCTCTCCTGCATTAGGCGCATTAGCAGGTATTCTCATCATTAACCCAGCTGCCGCTGATATTATGTTATTTGGCACTAATATTCTACCAGGTAGAGGCGGACTTATCGGTGTTCTTCTTGCAGCTATTTTTATGGCACTTGTTGAAACCCGGATCAGACGCTTCGTCCCGCAATCACTCGATATCATCGTCACACCAACAATCACACTACTCATTACAGGCATTTTCACGTACGTTATCTTCATGCCCGTCGGCGGATTTATATCTGATGCCATCACCTCTGGACTTACTTATCTATTAAACATTGGCGGTATTTTTGCCGGATTTGTTCTTGGTGCGACCTTCCTTCCTCTTGTTGTCACTGGACTTCACCAAGGCCTAACACCTATTCATATGGAACTGATTCATTCAATTGGAGATGACCCGCTTCTGCCAATCCTCGCTATGGGAGGCGCAGGACAGGTCGGTGCTGCCTTTGCCATTTATATGAAAACAAAAAAGAAAAAGCTGAAAAGAGCCATTGCAGGCGGACTTCCTTCAGGAATGCTTGGAATTGGAGAACCGCTCATTTTCGGTGTCACACTCCCGCTCGGAAGACCCTTCCTCACTGCTTGTCTCGGCGCAGGAATCGGCGGAGCATTTCAAGCCTATTTCCAAATCGCCACTAAAGCAATCGGGGTATCAGGTCTCCCATTAACCTTTATCGTTCACACACATCAAATGCTACTTTACTTAATAGGACTCTTCATTGCATATGTCGCTGGATTTATCTTCACATACTTATTCGGATTTCATGATGATATGGCTGTTGAATTCGAGGAAAATAAGCAATAGGAGGTCTAGCTCTTGAAGAAATATTTTCTCATCATCACAACTCTGTTCATGCTCCTAGGGTTACCAGTACAAACATTTGCAACTAGCTCCCATCCTGTATCGTCTTTGTCTAAAACAGCACCTGAAGAATATCCCGTCTTAAAAAAAGCAAAACGACCGGAACAAGTAGGTTTTTCTTCTAGGCAGCTTAGGAAGGTTGATCACATGATTCAAAACGATATCAACGCAGGATTTCCAGGGGCAGCACTCATCATTATCAAGGATGGTCAGATCGTCCATCAAAAAGCCTATGGCTACAGACAAAAATATAAAGGGACAACAGAACTCAAATTCTATAAGAAAATGAAAAAGAACACACTGTTCGATTTGGCATCCAACACAAAAATGTATGCCACCAACTATGCCCTGCAAAAGCTAGTATATGAACAAAAACTAGATGTAAATGAAAAAATACAAACCATCCTGCCTGACTTTCAAGATGAACCAGATGCAAAGGTAACCGGCAAAGATCAGCTTCGAGTCAAGGATCTTCTCACCCATTCTGCCGGACTGCCTTCCAGTGTTTTATTTTATAGCAAAGAGCAAGCGGGCTCTTTTTTCTCTCAAGATAGACAAACAACCATGAAATGGCTACCAAAGGTGCCTCTGCAATACAAGCCAGGCACTCAGCATATTTATAGTGATATTGATTACATGCTGTTAGGCATGATCATTGAGAAAAAAACCGGTATGCCACTTGATCAATATGTAGAGTCGACGATTTATCGACCGCTTGGTCTCAAACATACCATGTTCAATCCGCTGAAAAAGGGATTCAAGCCAAAGCATTTTGCAGCAACCGAGCGTCTAGGCAATACAAGAGATGGTGTCATTGATTTTGAAAACATTCGCAGGTATACCTTGCTAGGTGAAGTCCACGATGAGAAAGCCTATTACTCAATGGCAGGTGTCTCCGGACATGCTGGACTTTTCTCTAATACATCAGATATGGCCGTACTGCTTCAGCTGATGCTCAATAAAGGAGGCTATGGGAAAACAACCATCTTTGACCAAGCTTCTATCGATCTCTTTACGGAATCATCAGACACGAACCCAACTTACGGGCTAGGCTGGCGGAAAAACGGCAATACTGACATGGAATGGATGTTTGGGAAATACGCAAGTAAAGAAGCGTATGGACACACAGGCTGGACCGGAACGATGACTTTGATTGATCCAAAACACAATCTAGGCGTCGTCTTGCTGACAAATAAAAAACATTCACCCGTCGTTTCACCTGAAGTCAACCCAAATCAATTTGAAGGTGACCTTTTCCCAACTGGTACTTATGGAAGCATCATGACCGCAATCTACGAATCTTTTAAGTAAAAGGAGGAATTCGATGTTAAAAGCTCTGTTCCCCGCTGCACTCGTTTTGGCCCTGCTCACCTCTTCCATTCCAACGGAAAAGGTGAGCTCTGCCCCTCTCCCAACTGCCAAACAAATGGTTCAAGACATGTCCTTGGATGAAAAAATTGGCCAAATGCTCATGCCAGACTTTCGCAATTGGCAAGCAGAAGGTGAATCCGCTCCTACAGGCTTCACAAAAATGAATAAAGAAGTCTCTCACCTTGTAGAGAAATATCATTTAGGCGGTGTCATCTTATTTGCAGAAAATGTCGTTGATACGAAACAAACCGTCAAACTCACACATGAATTTCAACAAGCATCACCCAACATTCCTTTACTCATTTCCATTGATCAAGAAGGCGGAATCGTCACAAGACTACAAAAGGGAACACATTTCCCAGGAAATATGTCGATTGGTGCCTCTAGAAGTAAGAAAAATGCATATGACACAGGAAAAATCATCGGCAAAGAATTAAACGCTCTAGGTATCAATACAAACTTCTCTCCTGTTCTTGATGTGAATAATAACCCGAATAACCCCGTCATCGGTGTCCGTTCCTTTAGCTCTGACCCTGAACTTGTCACGAGACTTGGTCTGCAAACCATGAAAGGACTTCAAAAGGAAAAGACCATTTCCACATTAAAGCATTTCCCGGGACATGGTGATACAGCTGTTGATAGTCACTACGGTCTTCCGCTTGTCGAACATGATCTAGATCGTCTTAAAAAGGTGGAGCTGTATCCATTTCAACAAGCAATCAACGCAGGGGCAGATATGGTCATGACCGCTCATGTTCAATTCCCAGCCATTGATGACACAACGTATAAAAGTAAAAAAGATGGCGAGGACATTATGGTTCCAGCAACCTTATCAAAAAAAGTCATCACAAACTTATTAAAAGAAGACATGGGCTTTCAAGGAGTGGTTGTAACAGACGCCCTCAATATGAAAGCGATTGCAGATAACTTCGGACAGGAAGAAGCTGTGGTAATGGCTATTAAAGCAGGCGTCGACATTGCCCTCATGCCAGCACCTGTCACGTCCTTAAAGACAGAAAAAAACCTAGAGAATGTGTTCAATGCTTTAAAAAGAGCAGTTCTCACAAAAGAAATTCCGATATCTCAGATCAATCAATCTGTCGAAAAAATCCTTCAATTAAAGATTAAACGCGGCATCATTTCCGCCAACAAATCAGTAAGCCTTGAGAAGAAAATCAAAAAAGCCACTCAGCTCGTTGGTCAAAAGTCTCACCGAAAAGCAGAACAGAAAATGGCACGTGAAGGAATCACTCTACTTAAAAACAACGACAAAACCTTGCCTTTTAAGCCTAAAAAGAATGACAAAATCTTGCTCATGGCACCGTACGAAGATCAAACAAAAGCAATGTCCGTCACAATTGAATCATTAAACAAACAAAAAAAGATCAAACCTGTGCGTGTCCAATCGTACGCATTTGCAGATAAGAGTTTCTCAAAAGAAACAGCCAAACTCATTCAAGATGCTGACTATGTCATTACCGGCTCTTACGTTGTCCAAAATGACCCAGCTGTGAATGATGGTGTCATTGATGACGGTGTACAGGATCCGAAAAAATGGGCAACGGCCTTTCCTCGTGCTGTCATGAATGAAGCAGCAGCACAAAACAAAAAATTGGTCATCATGAGTCTTAGAAACCCATATGATGCTGCAAATTTCGAGGAAGCCGACGCCTTACTGGCTGTGTACGGTTTTAAAGGCTACTCAAATGGACAATTCAATCAACCCAATATTCCTGCGGGACTAGAAGTGATTTTTGGAGCGGCCTCACCTAAAGGAAAATTGCCCGTCGCTATCCCATCAGTCACTCATCCTAATCAAACCCTTTACCCATTTGGCTATGGACTCAATTTAAAAGGCAAACAGATCAAATAGGAGGGATTCTCTTGAAAAAGACAGCAAGCTTGATACTCGCTAGCATTCTCATGATCAGCACATTGACCGCCGCCTCCCCCGCAGATTCAGAACGAACAGATACAAAAGGAAAAAAAGCAACAGTCAAAACAGGTATCGAAACATTACTCTCAAGTAACCTCTCTTGGCTTAAAGGGAAAAAAGTAGGGCTTATTACGAATCCTACAGGCATTGATGCAAACATGAAAAGCAGTGTCGATCTGCTATTTGAACACCCCGATATTAAACTGACTGCCTTGTATGGGCCTGAACATGGCGTCCGTGGTGATGCACAAGCAGGAGAAGGCGTCGAATCGTATACTGACGAAAAAACAGGCCTGCCTGTTTACTCTCTTTATGGAAAAACAAGAAAGCCAACTCCTGAAATGCTCAAAAATGTAGATGTCCTGCTATTTGATATTCAAGACGTTGGTGCTCGTTATTACACCTATATTTACACGATGGCGTATGCAATGGAAGCAGCTAAGGAAAACAACATTCCATTTGTTGTCTTAGATCGTCCAAACCCAATAGGCGGGCTAAAAGTAGAAGGACCCGTATTAGAGCCAGAACACGCCTCTTTTGTAGGTCTCTATCCCATCCCATTAAGACATGGGATGACAACTGGAGAACTTGCATACATGTTTAACAAAGAGTTTCATATCAACGCTGATGTAAAAGTGATCAAAATGAAACATTGGAAACGATCCATGACGTTCGATGACACGAAGCTGCCGTTCGTCCTCCCTTCACCTAACATGCCGACCGTTGACAGTACCTTTGTTTACCCAGCAACAGGATTAATCGAAGGCACAAACGTTTCTGAAGGCAGAGGAACGACAAAACCGTTCGAACTCATTGGCGCTCCATATATCAATAGCAATGAGCTAGCAGATCATTTAAATGGGTTAAAACTAAAAGGCGTTCAATTTAGACCTGTCTCATTTACCCCTACCTTTTCAAAACATGCCGGGACTTTGTCTCACGGGGTACAGCTTTATGTCACAGACCGAAAATCATTCGAAGCAGTCAAAACAGGTCTATCCATCATCAAAGCAATACATGACTTGTATCCTAATGACTTTCAATTCCTACAAACAGGCAGCTTTGATAAACTCATCGGGAATAGCTGGATCAAAGAAGAAATCAATAAAGGCACTTCCATCAAACACATCATGAAACAATACCACCATGATCTAAAGACATTCGAAAAGAAACGGAAGAAATACCTCATCTATTAATCGCAAAAAAGCCTCCACCTTAAAGGTTGGAGGTTTTTTCATGATAAAGACTTAGTCACAGCAGGTACTTTCAGCTCGAAACGATGAAGTAAAAAGCCAAACAAGGCTGCAAGCACTTGCTGAAACAGCATGCCAATCACGACAGGAACAGCAACAGCAGGCGGGAAAAAGCTAATGGCAAGCACAGCACCCGCGCTAATGTTCCGCATACCGCCCGTATACACAATCGCCACAATTTCTCCTTGGGTACATTTCATCGCCTTTCCAATCAACCACGCAAAAGCATACCCACTCATTGCAATGAAAAAGACAGTCGCTGCTTTGCTAAAAAATGCAGCATCCAGTTCACGCAAATATGGGGCGACAACAGAACTGTTAATCGATACGACAACAAACAAGCCTAATTTTGAAAAAGGAGCCAAGGTCTGACTCATTGCTTTTGTCACCGATGGCTTTGCATACTGACGAACGAGCATCCCTAAAATAGAGGGCAACACCACCATACCGAATAGTCCTTTCATGATCGCCACCATGTCCATATGGACCTGTGTACCAACGAAGATTGACAAACTTACTGGCACAATCAATGGCGAAAGCAATGTATCAATTAATATGATAGATAACGTTAACCCCACATTCCCTTTATACATTGCCGCCCATATTAAACTAGACACACCTGTCGGAATCACCATCGCAAGCGTCAAACCGGTGATCGTCATAGAATCGCCCGCAAATATCAAATGCCCCGCTGACCATGCATAAAGGGGCATCAGCACATGCAAAATCATAAACGATAAAATCAAAGGCAATGGATGCATCACCGTATGTTTTAAAGCTGAAAAAGTAGATGACAAGCTCCCTGAAAATGTCATCACAGCAAACACCCAAGGCACCAAAAAGGTGAAATCTTTTAAATACGCCGCCAATAATACACCAAATAGCACGCTGACAGGCGTAATGAGCGGCATCATCCGGCCGAGCACCTGATTCAAACGGACAAGCATGCCGGCCACCTCCATCCTTCACTTTCTTCCTTGTTCTATTGTAACAAACAGAAAAGTCTTTTTAAGATCCGATCACTTGTTTCATAAGTTTTTGACTAGACGTATCCATTCCAACTACGTCCACCTCTACACCAGCTGTACGATATTTTTCCTTCACACGTTCAATTGCGGCCACACCTGATTCGTCCCATATACGCGCTTCAGACAAATCAATCACAACCGTGTTCAAGTCGTTTCCATGATGGAAGGCTTGAATCAATTCAGTCACGGAAGCAAAGAAAATTTGACCCTTAATTCGATAAATCCATGTACCAGCTTGGCTTTCTGTAGAGGTAATATGCAGTTTTGATATTTTAGCCACAAAGAATACGGCACTAAGCAGCACCCCTGCAAAAACACCCTTTGATAAATCATGAGTGAACACCACCGTCACGACCGTGACAAGCATCACAAGAGAATCTGTTTTTGGGTTCTTTTTCAGCTGCTGGAATGAACTCCAATCAAAGGTACCAATAGAAACCATGATCATGACAGCCACAAGAGCAGCCATCGGAATTTGAACAACCACATCACCGAGCACAAAAATCAATACCATTAAAAATGCACCAGCCACAAAGGTAGAAAGCCGGCCTCGTCCCCCTGCCTTTGTATTAATCACAGATTGACCAATCATCGCACAGCCAGCCATACCGCCAAAAAATCCTGCCACCACATTGGCAATTCCTTGGCCTCTCGCTTCCTTATTTTTACGACTAGACGTTTCCGTCATATCATCTACAATTTGTGCTGTTAATAAAGATTCAAGTAAACCAACCATCGCAAGTGCTAAGGAATAAGGAAAAATGATAGCAAGTGTTTCCCAGCTAAACGGTACATTGGGAATAAGAAAAGTTGGCAAAGAGCTAGGAAGCTCTCCCATGTCTCCAACCGTTCTGACATCAATATGCCCAAATACAGCAATCATCGTCATCACAATAATTGCAATAAGTGGAGAGGGAATAACTTTTGTGACCATCGGCAATACATAAATGATCAACAATGCTCCACCTGTCATGACATACATAGCCATGGATTCCCCAACGAAATGCGGCAGCTGTGCCATGAAGATCATAATTGCCAATGCATTAACAAAACCAACCATCACAGACCTCGGAATAAATTTCATCAGACAAGAAACACGGCACACTCCAAACAAAATTTGAATCAGTCCTGTTAAAATCGTAGCCGCAAACAAGTACTGCAATCCATGATCGGCTACCAAATTAACCATAACCAGAGCCATAGCACCAGTAGCAGCCGAAATCATACCTGGCCGTCCACCAACAAACGAAATGACAATGGCAATACAAAACGAAGCATACAACCCAATCTTTGGATCAACGCCCGCAATAATCGAAAACGCAATCGCTTCAGGAATCAAAGCCAAGGCCACTAAAATACCCGCCAGCACATCCTGACGCACATGTCCAAACCATTCTTGCTTTACAAATAAATCTTTCAAACCATCTACTCCTTTTTATATACATACCGCACAAGGAAAAAGAAGGCGAATAAAACCCGGAGATACAGAAAGGAAAAAACAATAACCATTCAATTTCGGGGAAAAAGAGGAACGTACAGAGTCTTTTGTTAGAGAGGATTATCTTCACTTTAGTAAGAATATAAGAAAGGAACTAAGGAATCAAGCACAAAAAGAAGGAATGTATAGAAAATTGATACAAGGCTTACTTACCAATCGATTTATTCCATTCATGAGTCTATTGTCTATTTGTCACTGAGCATGTCCAACATTTAAAACAAACAACAAAAGCCCCTATATAAAAGGGGCTTTTGGTTGATTAACGTAATAATTGAAGTACATTTTGCGGCTGTTGATTCGCTTGTGCAAGCATAGCTTGAGACGCTTGAGAAAGAATGTTGTTCTTTGTGAACTCACTCATTTCTTTCGCCATGTCAACGTCACGAATACGAGACTCAGCAGCAGTTAAGTTTTCAGCAGATGCACCCAAGTTGTTAATCGTGTGCTCTAGACGGTTTTGCACTGCACCAAGTTTTCCACGTTGAGCAGATACTTGGTTAATAGCTGCATCAACAATACTTAGTTGAGTATCAAAACCAACGTCAGTAGCATCTGCTGCATTATCAGCAAACTTTCTTACATCGATGTCTTTAATCGCTTGATTCGCTACAATTCCATTAGCACCTTTCACTCCCAATGCATCTGTACTCATTTTATCAATATGAACTGAGATTTGTTGAGTTGCATTAGCACCGATTTGGAACACTAAAGCATTACCACTTGCTGGAACTGCAGGTGTACCTGTATCTGGATCATCTGGATCTGTCGGCGGAATTGCTGGTGTTCCTGGGGTTCCTTTAAACGAACCATCTAATAATTTTTTACCGTTAAACTCTGTACGATTTGAAATTCCATCTACTTCTTCTTGTAAAGCTTTAATTTCATCTTGGATAGATTGAAGGTCAGACTCTTTATCCTGTGTACCAGTATTTCCAGCTTGAACGACTAGTTCACGAACACGTTGAAGGATTGAGTGAGTTTCAGTCAATGCCCCCTCAGCTGTTTGGATAAGAGAGATACCGTCCTGTGCGTTTTTTGAAGCCATTTCTAATCCGCGGATTTGTCCACGCATTTTTTCAGAGATCGCTAGACCTGCTGCGTCATCTCCTGCACGGTTGATTTTAAGACCAGAAGAAAGCTTCTCCATGTTCTTTTGGCTCGCACCGTTGTTAGCAGATAAACGGTTCAGTGTGTTAAGTGCCGCGATATTGTGGTTAATTCTCATTTCCTATTACCTCCATGTAATTTTTTTCGAGCTTGTCTACAAAGTCCATTTAGATGAGAAGCTCTTCCTTAGAATTTCCGATTTCTAAGGCATGTGTACAGTAATAATGCAGATCACCTTTTGGCTCTCTAACTTTACTACTATCTGCAACACCAGTTATGGCAATAATCATGAAAACTCCTTCTATTAATACTCACCATAACAATGAGTAGCGTGTTACCTACTATAGACAGACCTACCACATATTTTAGTTTGTGGAAATTGTTTATTTCACAAATTCGACACATTTAAAATGCATAAAAGGAAGATGAAATTCTATCAACTACATTTTCAGGAGGAGAAACATAATTAGTGTAAAATTGTGTGGAAACAATACTTTTTCATATACCTAGAATCACTCGATAAAGTAACAGAGAAAAGAAAAAGGATTTTGAGATAAGGATTCACTTCAAAAAAAGAACGTTGAAAAATAACATCAAAAAAGCCCCTGTTCTCTATGATCAGAGGCTTTACCTTTTTCACTTTTTCAATGCTTTTTGAAGAGCTGCTTTTATCTTCGAACCGTTCCATCTTTTATGTGGCACAACGTTGACCAATGGAATGCCTTGCTCTGTCATCAACTAGACGAATTAGCATTGTACGTTCTCAACTACCTTTTTATATTTAAATAAATAGTGGGAGCGATTCGCAAAAAAGCACGATATAAGAAAATTCATTTGCATG
The DNA here is from genome assembly GCF_024398395.1 of Bacillus sp. FS02. NCBI lineage: Bacteria > Bacillati > Bacillota > Bacilli > Caryophanales > Bacillaceae > Bacillus > Bacillus sp. FS02. The sequence goes on from NZ_CP074101.1 coordinate 1,719,302, forward strand.
ATATGCGTCACACTCATGCTACTATGCTAATAAATCAAATCGGCAAAATATCTGGGTTTAATATCAAATCTGTCTATCATCGTTTAGGTTATGCAGAAGCTATATCAAACTTATTGCAAATTCGATAATGCGTCCCCATTGCGTCCCCCAGCAATTAAAAAAGACATAAAAAAAAGCCTTCTCATCATCGAGAAACCTTGTCAGAACAATATTTAGAGGAAAGCTTCCAAGCGGGCTCGAACCGCTGACCTCTTCCTTACCATGGAAGTGCTCTACCTACTGAGCTATGGAAGCATGGCTCCGCAGGTAGGACTCGAACCTACGACCGATCGGTTAACAGCCGATAGCTCTACCACTGAGCTACTGCGGAATGGATAAAGTAACTTCTTCCATTGGAAGGATATAAACAAAAAGCTTGGCGGCGTCCTACTCTCACAGGGGGAAACCCCCAACTACCATCGGCGCTGAAGAGCTTAACTTCCGTGTTCGGTATGGGAACGGGTGTGACCTCTTCGCTATCGCCACCAAACCTGATGGAGAGAATGTTCTCTCAAAACTAGATAACAACGTTCATTTTTCACATTAGAATATAGGTTAAGTCCTCGATCTATTAGTATCTGTCAGCTCCACGTGTCACCACGCTTCCACCTCAGACCTATCAACCTGATCATCTTTCAGGGATCTTACTTCCTTGCGGAATGGGAAATCTCATCTTGAGGGGGGCTTCATGCTTAGATGCTTTCAGCACTTATCCCGTCCGCACATAGCTACCCAGCGATGCCCTTGGCAGAACAACTGGTACACCAGCGGTGCGTCCATCCCGGTCCTCTCGTACTAAGGACAGCTCCTCTCAAATTTCCTGCGCCCGCGACGGATAGGGACCGAACTGTCTCACGACGTTCTGAACCCAGCTCGCGTACCGCTTTAATGGGCGAACAGCCCAACCCTTGGGACCGACTACAGCCCCAGGATGCGATGAGCCGACATCGAGGTGCCAAACCTCCCCGTCGATGTGGACTCTTGGGGGAGATAAGCCTGTTATCCCCGGGGTAGCTTTTATCCGTTGAGCGATGGCCCTTCCATGCGGAACCACCGGATCACTAAGCCCGACTTTCGTCCCTGCTCGACTTGTAGGTCTCGCAGTCAAGCTCCCTTGTGCCTTTACACTCTGCGAATGATTTCCAACCATTCTGAGGGAACCTTTGGGCGCCTCCGTTACATTTTAGGAGGCGACCGCCCCAGTCAAACTGCCCACCTGACACTGTCTCCCTGCCCGATAAGGGCAGCGGGTTAGAAGGTCAATACAGCCAGGGTAGTATCCCACCGATGCCTCCACCGAAGCTAGCGCTCCGGTTTCCAAGGCTCCTACCTATCCTGTACAAGCTGTACCAACATTCAATATCAGGCTGCAGTAAAGCTCCACGGGGTCTTTCCGTCCTGTCGCGGGTAACCTGCATCTTCACAGGTACTATAATTTCACCGAGTCTCTCGTTGAGACAGTGCCCAGATCGTTGCGCCTTTCGTGCGGGTCGGAACTTACCCGACAAGGAATTTCGCTACCTTAGGACCGTTATAGTTACGGCCGCCGTTTACTGGGGCTTCAATTCGCACCTTCGCTTACGCTAAGCGCTCCTCTTAACCTTCCAGCACCGGGCAGGCGTCAGCCCCTATACTTCGCCTTACGGCTTCGCAGAGACCTGTGTTTTTGCTAAACAGTCGCCTGGGCCTATTCACTGCGGCTTCTCGGGGCTTTAACACCCTAAGAAGCACCCCTTCTCCCGAAGTTACGGGGTCATTTTGCCGAGTTCCTTAACGAGAGTTCTCTCGATCACCTTAGGATTCTCTCCTCGCCTACCTGTGTCGGTTTGCGGTACGGGCACCTCTCACCTCGCTAGAGGCTTTTCTTGGCAGTGTGGAATCAGGAACTTCGCTACTAAATTTCGCTCGCCATCACAGCTCAGCCTTCACGGGAAACGGATTTGCCTATTTCCCAGCCTAACTGCTTGGACGCGGATATCCAATACCGCGCTTACCCTATCCTCCTGCGTCCCCCCATTGCTCAAATGGTGAGGAGGTGGTACAGGAATATCAACCTGTTGTCCATCGCCTACGCCTTTCGGCCTCGGCTTAGGTCCCGACTAACCCTGAGCGGACGAGCCTTCCTCAGGAAACCTTAGGCATTCGGTGGACGGGATTCTCACCCGTCTTTCGCTACTCATACCGGCATTCTCACTTCTAAGCGCTCCACCAGTCCTTCCGGTCTGACTTCACTGCACTTAGAACGCTCTCCTACCACTGTTCGTAAGAACAGTCCGCAGCTTCGGTGATACGTTTAGCCCCGGTACATTTTCGGCGCAGAGTCACTCGACCAGTGAGCTATTACGCACTCTTTAAATGGTGGCTGCTTCTAAGCCAACATCCTGGTTGTCTAAGCAACTCCACATCCTTTTCCACTTAACGTATACTTTGGGACCTTAGCTGGCGGTCTGGGCTGTTTCCCTTTCGACTACGGATCTTATCACTCGCAGTCTGACTCCCAAGGATAAGTCATCGGCATTCGGAGTTTGACTGAATTCGGTAACCCGGTAGGGGCCCCTAGTCCAATCAGTGCTCTACCTCCGAGACTCTTACCTTGAGGCTAGCCCTAAAGCTATTTCGGAGAGAACCAGCTATCTCCAGGTTCGATTGGCATTTCACCCCTACCCACACCTCATCCCCGCACTTTTCAACGTGCGTGGGTTCGGGCCTCCATTCAGTGTTACCTGAACTTCACCCTGGACATGGGTAGATCACCTGGTTTCGGGTCTACGACCACGTACTCATGCGCCCTATTCAGACTCGCTTTCGCTGCGGCTCCGCATCTTCTGCTTAACCTTGCACGGGATCGTAACTCGCCGGTTCATTCTACAAAAGGCACGCCATCACCCGTTAACGGGCTCTGACTACTTGTAGGCACACGGTTTCAGGATCTATTTCACTCCCCTTCCGGGGTGCTTTTCACCTTTCCCTCACGGTACTGGTTCACTATCGGTCACTAGGGAGTATTTAGCCTTGGGAGATGGTCCTCCCGGATTCCGACGGAATTTCACGTGTTCCGCCGTACTCAGGATCCACTCTGGAGAGAACAACATTTCAGTTACAGGGCTGTTACCTTCTTTGGCGGGCCTTTCCAGACCTCTTCGCTTATATCGTTCCTTTGTAACTCCGTATAGAGTGTCCTACAACCCCAAGAGGCAAGCCTCTTGGTTTGGGCTGTTCCCGTTTCGCTCGCCGCTACTCAGGGAATCGCATTTGCTTTCTCTTCCTCCGGGTACTTAGATGTTTCAGTTCCCCGGGTATGCCTTCTCATACTCTATGTATTCAAGTATGGATACTACTCCATTACGAGCAGTGGGTTTCCCCATTCGGAAATCTCCGGATCAAAGCTTGCTTACAGCTCCCCGAAGCATATCGGTGTTCGTCCCGTCCTTCATCGGCTCCTAGTGCCAAGGCATCCACCGTGCGCCCTTTCTAACTTAACCATTTCTTACTTTAGAAAGAATCACTATGTGTGATGAACTTTGCATTGCATTCAATGTGAATGTATTACTTATTGTTATCTAGTTTTCAAAGAACAATCCTGTCTCGCTAGAGACATGTTTGAAGGAATGATCCTTCAAAACTAAACAAGACGAAAAACGTACGCTGCTCCATATATCCTTAGAAAGGAGGTGATCCAGCCGCACCTTCCGATACGGCTACCTTGTTACGACTTCACCCCAATCATCTGCCCCACCTTCGGCGGCTGGCTCCATAAAGGTTACCTCACCGACTTCGGGTGTTGCAAACTCTCGTGGTGTGACGGGCGGTGTGTACAAGGCCCGGGAACGTATTCACCGCGGCATGCTGATCCGCGATTACTAGCGATTCCAGCTTCACGCAGTCGAGTTGCAGACTGCGATCCGAACTGAGAACAGATTTGTGGGATTGGCTAAACCTTGCGGTCTCGCAGCCCTTTGTTCTGTCCATTGTAGCACGTGTGTAGCCCAGGTCATAAGGGGCATGATGATTTGACGTCATCCCCACCTTCCTCCGGTTTGTCACCGGCAGTCACCTTAGAGTGCCCAACTGAATGCTGGCAACTAAGATCAAGGGTTGCGCTCGTTGCGGGACTTAACCCAACATCTCACGACACGAGCTGACGACAACCATGCACCACCTGTCACTCTGTCCCCGAAGGGAAAGCCCTATCTCTAGGGTTGTCAGAGGATGTCAAGACCTGGTAAGGTTCTTCGCGTTGCTTCGAATTAAACCACATGCTCCACCGCTTGTGCGGGCCCCCGTCAATTCCTTTGAGTTTCAGTCTTGCGACCGTACTCCCCAGGCGGAGTGCTTAATGCGTTAGCTGCAGCACTAAGGGGCGGAAACCCCCTAACACTTAGCACTCATCGTTTACGGCGTGGACTACCAGGGTATCTAATCCTGTTCGCTCCCCACGCTTTCGCTCCTCAGCGTCAGTTACAGACCAGAGAGTCGCCTTCGCCACTGGTGTTCCTCCACATCTCTACGCATTTCACCGCTACACGTGGAATTCCACTCTCCTCTTCTGCACTCAAGTTTCCCAGTTTCCAATGACCCTCCCCGGTTGAGCCGGGGGCTTTCACATCAGACTTAAGAAACCGCCTGCGAGCCCTTTACGCCCAATAATTCCGGACAACGCTTGCCACCTACGTATTACCGCGGCTGCTGGCACGTAGTTAGCCGTGGCTTTCTGGTTAGGTACCGTCAAGGTGCAAGCAGTTACTCTTGCACTTGTTCTTCCCTAACAACAGAGCTTTACGATCCGAAAACCTTCATCACTCACGCGGCGTTGCTCCGTCAGACTTTCGTCCATTGCGGAAGATTCCCTACTGCTGCCTCCCGTAGGAGTCTGGGCCGTGTCTCAGTCCCAGTGTGGCCGATCACCCTCTCAGGTCGGCTACGCATCGTCGCCTTGGTGAGCCGTTACCTCACCAACTAGCTAATGCGCCGCGGGTCCATCTGTAAGTGACAGCCGAAACCGTCTTTCATCCTTGAACCATGCGGTTCAAGGAACTATCCGGTATTAGCTCCGGTTTCCCGGAGTTATCCCAGTCTTACAGGCAGGTTACCCACGTGTTACTCACCCGTCCGCCGCTAACATCCGGGAGCAAGCTCCCTTCTGTCCGCTCGACTTGCATGTATTAGGCACGCCGCCAGCGTTCGTCCTGAGCCAGGATCAAACTCTCCGAAAAAGTACAAAACCGAAGTTTTGTTTTTCGTCAGCGTTTGACTGACTACCTATGATGTATCATAGGATTTTTTTATAAAAACTCGAATTAACAGGTACGTTTTGTCTTGTTTAGTTTTCAAAGATCATCTTCGCCGTTCTTAGCGGCTTTAATAATATAACATTTCGCTTCATCTTATGTCAACAACTTTTTTTAAGTTTATTTCCCGAAGCGTTTGTGTTTGTCACTGTGTGTCAGCGACGATTAATAATATATCACGAAAACATTCTGTTGGTCAACGCCTTTTCAGAACTTTTTTTAAAATAGTTTTATTGTGCATGTTAAACCCTTGTCCTGCATACAATCAAGTAACAATCTTGGACAAGGCAGGAGTGTTTGAATTGAGTCGATTATATGTGTTGCCTATTAAACGGCTGAAGCAAGTAGTCATTATTCTTGTAGCAGCCCTTGCAGCTGCAACCTTTTTTTATGTACAAAAGGCACCGCCGCTGTCGGTATTTAAAACAGAACAAGGACCCCGAGCGATTTATAAAGGAGAGACCTCATCAAAACATGCATCCCTTACGTTTAATATTGGCTGGGGAGACGAGAAGGCTGTTCCTATTTTAAATGTCCTCCGAGAGTACGATATAAAGAACGCCACTTTCTTTCTGTCTGCTTCTTGGGCTGAGCGTCACCCGGATATTGTGAAAAGGATTAAAGAGGACGGCCATCAAATTGGCAGCCTTGGCTATGCATATAAAAATTATAGCCAGCTGGAAGAAAACGAAATTAAGCGTGATCTTGTCCGTGCACAAAATACATTCCAAAAGCTTGGACTGGAAGACATTCAATTATTAAGACCCCCAACTGGGCAATTTAATGAAACGGTATTGAAAATTGCAACACAGTATGGCTATACCGTTGTCCATTACAGCATCAATTCTCAAGATTGGCTGAACCCAGGCGTCGACCAGATTGTTCATAATGTAAATGATCGAATGAAAAGCGGAGACATCATTCTCCTTCACGCCTCAGATTCAGCCACCCAAACCGCTCAAGCCTTACCAGCCATTTTAAAACACTTAAAAGACAAGAATTTAAGAAACGTCACGGTTGGCGAGCTTATCTCTAATACAAAAACAAAGTCAACTGAGGTTAAGTAGCTTTTGCTTTTGAAAACCGCGGCATAGCTAACAACTGAAACGCATTACAACCTAATAGCGGGAATAGCATTAAATACAGCCAGTCCTCTTCATTGACTCTAAGCGCCGGAAACCATTCTAACGACGTGATCACGACCATGAGAAACATTGCAGAAACAAATGTTTTCTTAGAGGACTGCTGCTGTTTAAAATAAGACACGATCAATGCAAACACACCGATAAAAACAGGCAGCCACAAGTATGGAAGAAATGATTCATTCTCCCCGAAAAACAAAAACCGCAAATAAGCTAAATCAAACAGCACGAAAATCACAAGGAATAACTGAATGGTATTCCATAAAGAATGCGACCTGAAAATCTCCAGCGCAAACCGGTGCACTGTCAAAAAGACAACAAACCCCATCTGACTGATTACACTAAAGATCATCCCCACACCAATAAACCAAAATAACACAGACGCAATCTCTAAAATCTCAAACGATACAAACAGCTTCTGATATTTCCCCCACTCCAGCGCAAAACCTACCACGCTTGTAATGACCGCTCCAACAGCCAGCACAGAGAAGAAAAAACGAACTAAATCCCGACTTTTCATTGAATTGACCCAACCCCTATTTTTGTTATGTATAAATTCACGTGAAACATTCATATTAAAAGTAAGACATGTAACGAAAGGAGCCACAGTATGTCAAAAGGCATCTTGCGTATAATGAGCTGTTTTCTTCTTTTATCTCTAACAGCTTGTGCTCCCAAAACCCAATCCTCATCTAATATGGACTATGACGAAACGAAAAAAATGGTCGTCGATATTTTGAAAACAGATGACGGTAAAAAGGCCATTCAACAGTTATTAAATGACGAGGCAATGAATGAAGCTTTGGTAATGGATGAACAAACTGTGAAAAAAACAATAGAGAAAACACTGACTTCTGATAAAGGCAAAGAGTTCTGGAAGAAGGTCTTTGAGGATTCTAAATTTGCCGAGACTTTCGCAAAATCCATGCAGCAACAGCATGAAAAGATGTTAAAACAATTGATGAAGGACCCTGACTATCAACAGATGATGATGGATATTCTCAAGGATCCTGAAATGGAAAAGAAATACGGTGAACTGGTCAAAAGCAAAGAGTTCAGAAAGCACTTAGAGAAAGTCATCACAGAAACATTGAGCAGCCCTCTCTATAAGAAGAAATTCGAAGATGAGCTAAAAAAAGCAGTCTCTGAAAGCAGCAATGATTCCGGTTCACAAGGAAGCGGCAGTTAAACATCACCCGAGTGGCACAAGGTCCACTCGGGCTTTCATTATGCTTTCACTGCTAATTGTTCAATGACTTTATTGGCAATGTGTTGATACACTTCCCCTGTCGGATGACTCTCATCATAGACGGAAGGTGCAAAATCGTCCTCATTCCAATCAGGCTGTCTTAAAGGGATTTGACCAAGAACTGATACACGCAGCTCCTCCGCCAGCTTGTCCCCGCCGCCCTTTCCAAAGACATATTCCTTCTCACCTGTTTTTTTGCTTTCATAGTAACTCATATTCTCAACGACCCCTAGCACCTCGTGATCTGTTTGCAGTGCCATTGCGCCTGCTCTAGCAGCAACGAAAGCCGCTGTTGGATGCGGTGTCGTCACAATGATTTCTTTACAGCTCGGAAGCATCGTATGAATATCAAGTGCCACATCACCTGTTCCAGGCGGAAGGTCTAATAGTAAGTAATCTAATTCTCCCCACTCTACTTCGTGGAAGAAGTTATTTAGCATTTTACCAAGCATCGGTCCTCTCCAAATGACCGGTGCGTTTTCTTCAACAAAAAAGCCCATTGAAATCACTTTGACGCCAAAGCGTTCCACAGGAATAATCTTTTCCCCTTTAACTGTCGGTCTGACGGTGATTCCCATCATATCCGGTACACTAAAGCCGTAAATATCAGCATCGATCAGTCCCACTTTTTTCCCTAGACGAGCCAGTGCCACAGCCAGGTTAACGGAAACAGTTGATTTCCCAACGCCGCCTTTTCCACTCGCAATCGCTAAGAACACAGGCGGATTTTTAGAGTTGAGCAAATTTTCTTCCTCATCCTGTGACGGCATAAACTTTTCAAGCGTTTCTTGAGGCAGTTCTTCAAAACGAAGTCCTACAGTGTTCGCGCCCGCTGCTTTTAAAGCTTGTACGATGTCTTGCTGCAGCTTCATCTGCTCAGCAGTGCCTGTCTTGGCAATCGCCACTTTTAAGCTCACATGTTCTTTTTCAGGCTTTAGGCTGATTTCCTTGATGGCATCCAGCTCACCAAGCGGTATATGAAGGAAAGGTTCGTCCATCTTCCCAACTAGTTTTCTCACATCATCTTGTCCGATCATAGCAGAACCTCACCCTTTATTGAATTCGTTTACAATCCAAGTATATCATACATATCCTTACAATGTCTGTCCTCTTTGCCTGCGATAAACAGGAAAAAGCCCCTTATTCAGGCGGCTCTTTTTGCTCTGTTAAATATCTGAGAATGCCTTTATAAATCGAAGCAGCAATTTGATCCTGATATTTAGGAGTCGCCAGCTGACCAGCCTCTTTTGGATTCGATAAAAATCCGATTTCGACAAGCGCTCCTGGCTTCGTCACATTTTGCATTAAATAAATCCCGTTGATTCGCTTCGCCTTGCGATCTGTGTTTTCAAGGTTGTTGCGCAATTCATCTTGAATGAACTTCGCTGCTTTTTCATTCTCTTCATACTTTCCGTAAAAGAACGTCTGTGCCCCGCTCCATTTGTTCGATGGGATCGCATTTAAATGAATGCTTAAATAGAGATCCGCTTCAGATTCATTGATGACTTTCACACGGTTTCTCAAATCCTCCGCTTTCTTTCGGGCATAACCCTTTGTATTCTTTGATGATAAATCAGAGTCATCCTCCCGGGTCATGAGAACAAGCGCTCCCTGCTCCTGCAAATAGTCTCTTATCTTCATGGACACATCCAGTGCAATCTCTTTTTCGAGCAACTCGCCGCCAACAGCACCGCCATCTGGACCGCCGTGACCCGGATCTAAATAGATGATCTTGCCGCTCAAAGGCAAGTTCCACGATTTCCACGAATCATCATTTAGAAACTGAAATCTGAATAAGAATAAGAGGACAATAAACCCGATTAAAAACCCTGTCCATTTCAGCTTTCTTTTCATCCCTGTCCCTCCCATACACCATTATTTTATAGATATGGGACAAGGGCTGGAAATATGCTTAGTGCAGTCGAAGCTTATGCCTTTTTTCTGATTCCCGAAAGCCTTCCTGCCACCACTTACTTAAAAATTCCTTCGCAAATGGATACATACACGACATCTTACGCTCCATTCGGAACATATTCCCCCACGATTGCAAACACCCTGCTAGCTCCTCAACCAGCTCATCTTCTTCATGAACTGACCGCTTTTTTATATCATCGAAAGATTCACCATACTTACTCGACTCACCGTATCTCCCACCTGCTAAAAAAGCCTCAATGGCGAAATCGATACAGCCATCACTCATAATCCCAGCTGGATCATCTGCAAATGGGAACAACTTCCTCGTGAATTTCTCGGAAGCGACCGTCACCTGTTGAAGAGACAATGTACGCAACAGTTTCTTTTCAAGCGTGACATCTCGTTTTGTTTTCAATTGATAAAATGAAAGAACTTCTGCCATGGACTGAACTCCTTTTTTTCTTTGTATTGTTCGTTGGTTTGAACAAAACATGCAGTTCAGTAAATGGAAATCAATGCGCTAACGGATTGGGAAATTGTGATAAAATGAACATTTATATATAGAAAGAATAGAAAAGGGGCAAAATTCATGAAGAAGTGGATGTATATCCTGTTGCTACTAACAGTCGTCTTATCTGGATGCGGCAGTCAAGCGAACGAGCAGAAGAGTGACATAAAAGGAATAGAAGACATATCATTAAAACAGCTCTCCAAACACAAAAATTCTTATATTGGAGACAATGGAGCAGTCGGCGCTATTTTATCAGATCTTCCAGGTAACGTGATTCGCGAGTATGAAATTGTAGATAAAAAAGCGCTAAAAGTGACATACGGCGTGAAAGAAAATACCAATGATACAGAAGAACAATTTGATTCATTTTGGTTTGATAAGAAGGATACGATTGAAAAAAACTACTTATATAATGCATTGGCACTTTTTATTCTTATCGATAACGTGGAGCAAGTGACACTCCAGATGAACGCTAAAGACGAGCCATCCGTCACGTTTAAAAGAAAACAGCTAGAGAAAAAGCTGCCTCATTCTTTTAAAGTATACAAAGACGATACAGCGCTTTGGCAAAAAGAACTGGTTGATGGAGTTGTGCAGTCAAAAGGTAAACGTCAAGATGTATACAAAGCGTTTCCCATCAAGAAATAATAAAAACAGAGGGCGTCACCCTCTGTTTTTTGATAATTATGTAGTAAAAGCTTGAATCAATCGTTGTCGAAAGTTTTGATCTGCTACTATGGTAAGTATAAATTCATCGAACACTTCCCCCATCCAGTGAGAATTCTCCGCTTTCAGGTCATTGATGAATAGAGAAATCGATATAGTTGATGTATCCGTTTTTCGATATAAAGCAGCAGTGACAACAAACAACGTCGATCCACCTTTATACCAAATATATTGATCTGTTTCCGTCTTCAATATTTCTCCCAGCACAATTTGGCTAAAAAGACGCTTTTCTTCTGTTGTTAACAGCTCATCCTGTAGACGTTTCATAAAATGTGCATATTGATTCGTTGTAGACCTTGTCATCTTTTGCGTCAGTAAAGATTGAATACGCAAGCTTAACAAGTTCTTTTTCATCAATTTTTCTTCTAACGCCTTTTTATGCTCCGGGTCATTCTTCATGATATGAAAAATCTCAAACATCAGAGATTTGTATTGTTCATCAGTTACATCGCTTATTTGCTTTAATGCATCCTGCTCATGATCAGATACATAGGCTGGCCACAACACCTTGGGTGTCAGCGGCATGAGTTCATCATGTTCTGTAAGACCTGCTTGTTTCATCTGATTATTGATCTTCTCTAAGCCCAGCAGGTCAATCAAATAATCAGTACAAGCATTCGAACTGAATTGCATCATCCCTTTGGCAACATCTAATAAAGTTGCATGCTCAGAAAAATCGTTGACCTCTAGCCAGTATGTGTGAGCACCGCCATCGGTTCTATCAATATAAAACCGCTCTATATCAGACAATGCCACTTTTTCATTTAGCTTGATGTCACCGCTGGATACAGCTTTAACAAAATGAAACAAAACCATTAATTTCATCGTACTTGCAAGTGGTGTTTTTTGATTACCATTCCATTCTAATACCACATCTTCATTTTCAATAATTGTTACTGATACGTTCTTTTTGTTTTTCCTGACAAATATCAAAAGATCCTCTTTTGTTTTCTTCAAATGTTTCTCCTTTCCAAACCACTATAGATTCTCGTCTCCAATATAACAAAAATTTGAAACAAAGGCACAAAAAAGCAAAGGGTTGTGAATACCTTTGCTTCTTGGTGTGTTTATTTACGAAGAAGATGCAGTTTCATCCCATCATGCGTAGCTTCAAATCCCAACTTTTCGTAAAAACGGCGTGCTTCTGGCCTCTGTTTGTCTGTTGTCAGCTGAATCATATGACAACCGCGGTCACTTGCGCGTTGAATAGCCCGTTTGATCAACAATGTGCCAATTCCTCTTCCTCTATGAGTCATGGCTGTACGAACTCCTTCTATTGAAGCTCTCCATCCACCTTGATACGTTAGAAATGGAATCATTGTTAATTGGAGAACACCGACTACCTCTTCCCGATCACAAGCGACGATTAATTCATTATTGGGATCCGCTTCGATCGAATGAAAGGCATTGAGGTAGCTTTCTAATAATGGACGAGTGTAGCGTTCTCTGTTTTGGCCTAATTTGTCATCTGAAAGCATCAAAACGATTTTGTCGAGGTCTCCTTGGACGGCTTCTCTAAATGTCAATTGATTCAGATTCAATGAACACACCCCCTATAATGGAATGGAAACTTTTATTCATTCGCCAAAATACCAATTAACAGCGTTTTCATATAAAATTTTATCCGCTGCTTCCTCATCAAAAAGATGTTGAATCAATTCAATATCACCGTATTCAAATGGACGTTTCGCTCTTGTAGATGGAAGGTCTGTACCAAACATCAGTGCATCAGGATTCGTTTGATAAATTGATGTCAACGCATGTTCCACGTTTAAATCAACGCGTCCAAAACCTGTTGCTTTCACTCGAACCCCTTTTTCAACCAGCTTGAGCAAATGCGGCAAACCTTCTTCAGATAAGCCTAGATGATCAATGGAAACGGCCGGCAGCTGTTCAAGCGTTGATGAGATGTCAGGGAGATACTTAGCGTCTATGTAAATCTCACTATGCCACCCAGCCAGCTCATACACCCTTCTCGCAAAATAATCGAGCTTCGAAATATCCTCCGAACCGCCCCGCTTCACATTAAAACGTAAAGCCTTGACCCCATGTTGATCCAAATGAACAATCTCATCGTCAGTTGCTGTAAAAGGTAATTGTGTCACACCGCAAAAAGCCGGTCCCATTTCATCTAGTGCTTTCAACAAATAGCCTTGATCAAAACCCTGAAATGACCCTGACACAATCGCTCCACCTACAATCCCCAAATCAGCCGTCTCTCTCCTATAATCATTCACCACATAAATCGGCGGTGTATATCCTTGGTTTTCTTGAATAGGAAAATCAAAATCAATGATATGAAAATGTGCATCAAAGATCCTCATGCCCACGCCCCTCTTCTGCTTATTTGACCTGATTATATCAATTAAAAAAGCCAGAGAATATTCGTGATGATGAATCACTTCATATTATAAAAACTTATTAATCCTTCTTTACAAACCATTCCTCTTGTAAGATGGCATAATAAAACTCATCCCACCACTCATTTCCTTGTGGTATACATTTTTTAAAATATCCCTCTCTCCTCATCCCCATTTTCTCCATCACTCTCCACGATGGCACATTTTCAGGCTGACAAGTGGCAATGATTCGATGTAAATTTATTGTGTGAAAACCATGATGTAGGACAGCATACGCCGCTTCAGAAGCATAGCCTTTGTTTTGATATGCAGAATTGAAGACCCAGCCAATTTCATATGTGTGCTCACCAAAGTAAGGATGAAACACGATATGCCCGATGCATGTATGATCTTCTTTTAATAGAACAGCAAAATTCTTGGCCGTCTCAAGACGATTATTTTTGACAAAATCCCGCGCCTCTTCTTTAGAAAAAACACCTTCTGGCATATACTTCATCACCGCTAGATCAGATGTATATGTATAGACATCCTGCCAATCATCCTCAATAAACGGTCGAATGAGACATCTTTCTGTCGTTAGATTCATAAATGCCATCCCCCTTTAACATCATTTTTTAAACAAAAACCTGACTATGATCCTATTTTATATGTTTCCAGACAGAAAAAAACACAAATAAAAAAAGCACCAGCAAGATGCTGATGCTTTTCATATAGGGTTTGTCTGTACAAACCTTTGTAAAACGTCCATACAATATAAAATTGATTAACGTTTTGAGAAATATACTTATCAATTTCAAGTATATTGAATCCACTTAAATCCATTTATATCAACGTTTTGGGAATTGTTATTTGGATAAAAGAGTATGAAATAGGATTGAAAATGATATTACTTGAACCAATTTGAACCAAAATGATGCTAGTTGAATACATTGTTAAATTATATTATTGAATTCTCGCTTTACTAATTTCACTTTAAATACTAACTAAGAGACGGCACTTCCCATCATAGCTTCTTCCATTAAATGAGTCATAATAACTTCTGTTTTTAAATTAAACATTTCTTTATCGTAGCTATCTGGTAATGTATCATCTAAGATTTCTTCAACTTCAAATTTAACCGCTTGTCTTGGTTGTTCATCTTTATACCAATCAATGACATTCGTTTTACTTTGGTCATTTTTAATAGACTTGTATATTCTCTTTGCAGATAACTTTACTTTTTCTTCTTCTTTTTTCGTTAGTTTATCCTTTTTTAACAGGTCATATATTTCTAGTTCTTTCTCAGTTAATCCTTCTCTTACGTGACGTTCGTCTTCTTTCTTCAGATTATCTACAAAATCAACTAAGTCTTCATAATAATCTTCATTTGTCGAGTTGCCAGCATTGTAGCGATTGATTAATTCTTTATATCGCTCTACAAAATTAGTACGAGTTTTATTATCTTCTAAAAGTTTATCCAATTTATCTTCAATAAATGATCTCAGCTCTTGAATCTCTATGTTTTTATAAGGGGACTCTTTTATTGTTTGACGAATATCATCTGTATTTATTTCTGATAAATTTAATGTTTTCATTGTTGTAATTTCGTATTTATTTTCGCCAGCATCTTCATTAACATAGCTTGATTGTACACTTAAATCTAGCGTTCTACTAAGTGCTATTTTTGCGCTCTCTATATTTTCATCTCTAACAGATGCTTTAATCATATCACCTAGATAAAATATAATCGGAAGATAATTATTTTTCCAATCGAATTCAAAAATTTCTGGTTTACAAGCTTCATATATGTTCTTACATAAATTTACATATATCTTAAATTCCTCATGATATTCATCTTTATCCAATAAAATATTCGTGTACTGTTGAAAGAGATCAATCTGATCAAACGTTTCATTCCTTTGAAGTATTGCATCTAAATTTATATTTAGCTGTTTACAAAATCCCATTGTTTCTTGGATAACATTTTCTAATAATTTTATTTGCTCCTCAATATTTTTCACAGGCATGTTATCATCATTATCAGGATTTGCATAATCACCAAGAGCTTGCTTCATATATTTAAATAAGTTTAGATAGTCAACAATTAACCCAGAATTCTTTCCTGGAAACACTCTATTAATCCGTGCAATTGTTTGCATTAACGTATGACTTTTCATCGGCTTATCTAAATAAATGATTGAGGTATTTGGTGCGTCAAATCCTGTTAACCACATGGCACAAACAAATACAAGTGATAATGGATGGTTAGGATCTTTAAAATTGTCTTCTATGTCATGCCCATTTTCATCAATGTGATTCATTCGTTCACGATGTTTCTTAAAATCTAGACCCTCATTTTTAAACCTTTCATCATCATCGCCATCTTCACTAACAACAACAGCCATCTCTAATTGTTGCATATATTTAATTTGATTATTAAGTTTTTCTCGTTCTTCTCTTGATGAAGCAATGGAACGCTTTTGATATAATTCTTTTAACTTTTCATTCCAGTAATACTTTACTTTGTCATACATTCGTACAGTAGTGAATTTGTCTACCGATATAACCATCGCTTTACCTAAATATCCTCTGTTAGGGAAATGTTCAACAATGTCTTTTGCAACTATATTTAATCGGTCATCCCGTTTTAACACTTCATTCGTTTTCGAATAGTAGTTAGATAGCTTTTCCTCTTCTTCAGGAGTCAGGTTTTCATCTTCAATGATTTCTAAATAATCATCTTCCAAAAAGTCATTTGTTAACCATACTTCAGGCACTCTTCTTGAGTAATATAAAGGTACAGTTGATCCATCTTCAATCGATTGGGCAAAGTTATATTCACTAACATAATCTCCGAACCATTGATTCGTAAGACGTTTAGAACCTAACAAGGGGGTCCCTGTAAAAGCAATATATTGAGCATTAGGTAAAGCCGTCCTCATGTTTTCTGCTAATGATTTGTATTGCGTACGGTGTGCTTCATCTACAATAACAACAATATCATCACGATCTGATAATAATGGATATTTCTTCCCTTTGTCATAGCGGAATTTTTGTATTAGTGTAAATAAAAACGGCTTGTTCGTTTGCAAATCGCTTCTTAAAGCAGCGCCATTTTTGGGTTTAGCCGATTCTTCTTCAGTGACTGTCTCCGTTCTTAGAAAGTTTTTATAAAGTTGATCATCTAAATCTTGACGGTCAGTAACAATTAAAAATGTGAAGTTACCTGTCATTTTTCTATTAATCTTATTAATAAACATCGCCATTGAATAAGATTTTCCACTACCTTGCGTATGCCAAAATACACCTAGTTTACCATTCAATTTCTCACGATTCTTAAATGGTTTAATGGCTTTATTAACACCTAGGAACTGATGGTTTTTAGCTAGGATTTTCATTCTTTTGTTCTCATATAAAATAAAGTTTTCCACATAGTCTAGTAACGTTCCACGTTGCAATAAACTATCTAAAAGGTATTCAATACTTGTTCCATCTGACCGAATTAACTTACGATCTACTTTATCCTCTTCTGTAGCTCTTAACCATTCAAAGAAGTGATTATAGTGTGCTGTATAACTACCAATTCTTGTTTCTGTTCCATTCGACAGTACACAAAACTGGTTAAAGTGGAATAGTTGCGGAATATCACGAATATAATCTTTCAGGTTCTTTTCATAAGCTGTTCGTAACTTTATATCCGAATTCTTTAGTTCGATAAAGACTAATGGTAGTCCGTTCACAAATAGAAGTAAATCTGGTCTACGGTGTTGTGTTTCTCCCTTAATCCACATTTGTGAGACAACTGTAAAAGTATTATTTGTTACAGTATTATAATCCAGTATTCGGATTGTTTCGTGTTTCTTCTTACCATTCTTTTCAAACCGTACACTAATACCGTTTTTTAACTTTTTATAGTTATCATAATTGATTACTTCTAACTCTTTATCCGAAAATGGTATCCTGAACTCTTCTACAACTTGTCTCAGAAAATACTCTGGAATATTGGGGTTTAAATCCTTTAGACTCTGATATAAAATTCCTGGTAGGACCACTTCCTGAATATTAGAGCGACCAGTCCCGTCTTCCTCATATTCTAATACGTTCAAAGAAGAAAAAACTTTTGTAGAATTAATATTTGCGTCTATCCATTTATATTGACCCTTATCCGTTAAAGATTGAATACACGCCTTTTCAATCATATCTTCCGTAATAATCTTCCGCATACTACCCCTCCTCTACTTCACCTCAATTGTACCGTTCATCAAACGCGGTAACAGGAGATCTCTTTGTTTTTTTAAGTTCTGGTTAGATAACATTATCATTTTTATTTTTTCCAAAAATGGTTTTGTTATCGTATTAAATTCTACTAATAATTTATTACTCGGATATAATATTTTTAACCCTTCAAATTTACCCTTACTTAAGTTAGTCATCGTAGCTCCAGTTGCCCCAAACAGTTCAATGGTTTTTTTCATAGACTTTAAAGTAAAGAAAACCCATTCTCTTAATACAGAATCTTTTAGTATTATAGAATTGATCTGTTGATTGGTGTGAGCAGGAAACATATTTAGTGAAACTACCCCGCCAGTACCTATACAACTTACCATTATAGAATCTTCGGGAAGTAATTTATTAACCTGGCTTTCACTTCCTACATTACTCAAATAACTTTCTGTTTGTGCTGTAAATACATTTCCGTGCATATCAGGTGTTTTAATAAACATTATCTCTCCACCATAATATTCTAGTACTTTTGTTGAAGGAGTTTTCCCAGTAATGACTTCTCCAAGGCTTTTCACTCTCTTTACTTCCCAACCTGCAGGAATACCTTTTTCAAGTTTAGTATTTTCATAACCAGGAAATCTCATTCGAACAAACCATTCTTTATAAACTTCTTCGGCTAATTTCTCTAAGGTTTCTATTCTACGATTATTATTTTCAATTAGTTCATCGTAAGTAGAAAGGAAGTTTGCTATTTTTTCTTGAACTTCCAAATCAGGAATATTTATTTTTAGTTTTTTAATAAAATTACTATCTGCTCTCTGTCGTCCACTCGCCCCACTCATACTATTAATTGCCGGTAACACAATACTATCGGTTTGAGCTAAATAACTAACAAACTCAGTTAATGTTTTGTTTTGTTTTCCTCTAAAAACGAAAAATTCTGTAGACCCAAATCCCTTGTCTGAATTTCCCAAAAAACCTCTCGCTATTTTTCTATTTTCCAAACAAGGAGTTATCCTAGAGAATAACACATCTCCAGACTTAAATTTACTAGAACTCTGTCCCATATATTCTTCCCTATTTTTTTCAAATACATTGAAAGAACTTTCGTCTATATCAGCTATCCCGATATAGGGATATTCTTTGTTTTTTTCTAATTTCACTTTTGGGTTAAACTCAATTACATCCTGAAACCTAACCTCTCTCCACTCACTCATATTCAATCACCAAGCTATCTAAATTACGTTCAATTTTCTTTTCTAATACTTTTGCTTCATCATTCAGTAGTTTCAACTCATCATTTAATCCCGCTAAATTTGCTTTAAACTCCTCGGCTGTCATTCCATCATCTTCAATAACAACCCCTACATACCTTCCCGGGTTAAGCGAATAATCTTGGTCGATAATCCCGTCTTCTCCTTCTAGGTTTGCTACTTTGCATAGGCCGATAACATCTTGATACTTTCCATTAGGAAATCGTTCTAGTAACCAATCAATTTGCTTTTGGAAATACTCTTTTTCTTCTCCTGCTTCTGATTGATCCCTACTATCTTCATACTCTTTTATTAATTCATAAAAGCTTGCAGAATCTCCTTCATATAAGCGCGTAATAATAGATAGATTCTTTATTTGTTCATCGGAGAACTCTCTAAAAGTTCGATTTATTTGTGTAAATATATTTCGAGCATCTATAAATAGTATTTCATCTTTCTTTTTTTGTTGTTTATCAAAGAACCATAATGTAGCAGGTAACGTTACCGTACTAAACATATTCGAAGGGAGGGTAACCATCTGCGAGATTACACCATCTTCTATTAAACTCTTTCGAATTTCTCTTTCACTATGTCCTGCATCTGAAGCTGAGTTTGCCATAACAAGTCCCGCTCTTCCTGTTTCATTTAATGCAGTCGCAAACTGGTTAATCCATAGATAGTTTGCATTAGGTACTGTTGGCTTCTTTCCCTTCGTTTGAGGAACACCATAGGTATTAAACCTCTTTTGGTCTTTTACTAGGTCTAATTCAACATTATCTACGTTAAACGGAGGATTAGCTAACACATAATCAAAGTTTTCAAAAGAATCGTAGGGATCTGCATAATAAGAGTTCGCTTCTGTTATTTCCCCACGAATATTGTTTAAAAATAAGTTCATTTTTGCTAACTTAACTGTTTCCCCTGTTCGTTCCACACCATACGCCCTTAAATTTAAAGGTGTCCCACCATTTTTTTCTTTATGTTCATTTGCATAATGTGCTGTTTGTACAAACATCCCACCTGAACCACATGCAGGGTCTAAAACTTTCCCTTCCGATGGTTGTAATACCTCTACCATATAACGAACAACGCTTCTTGGTGTATAGAACTCTCCTCCACCTTGACCTTCTGCCAGTGCAAATTCACCTAGAAAGTATTCGTATACTTCACCGAATATATCATTATCGACATCTGTTGGAATGTCATGGAAGTTTCTTAATAAACGGTTTAAAATTTTGTTATTATCATCTGAACTCAAGTCATGGTAACTGTCTTTCGGTAATACGCCTACAAAATCGGGTGAATATTTTTCTATACCTTCCATCGCTGCTTTTATTTTATTTGCAATGTCTTCTTCTTCACTAAGATTTAGTAGATACTCGTAACGCGAATGATCAGGTAAATAAAATCCACATTTCTCAATTGCAATTTCCTCTATATTCTTTTCACGTCTTCCGCCTTTTAAAGCTTCATACTCTTCTTCAATTTCTTCTCTGTATAGTTCAAATTTACTATCCGCGAACTTTAGAAAGATTAGTCCTAATACCGGTGTAGAATATGCAGATGCTTTTAAACCTGAATTAGCACGAAGCTCATCTGCTACACCCCACAGTTTCTTCTTTAACTCATTTATTCTATCTTGCTTCAATTCAATTTCCCCCTATAAGGTAATAACAATACAAATAACAATTCTTACTAAAATTTATAGTTCATAATGAATTATTTATTTGTATAAAACTTTTAATTTATATGAACAAAATCATTTTCCTGTAGCTCCAAAAGGTCTACTTGATTTACAATTGCTACGTTTTGAAGATATAGCCCTAAAGCATTGGGTCCTTTGATTATTCCATATCTTATCTTTCTATTTATATTCTATCATATAAAGGACTTGCTCAATTATATCCTGAAGAAAAAAAGGGAGTTGTTTCTCTCTTTTAAATATAGCCTCTTTCTTTCAGGCTAGTAAAACTGTTATCGCTATTTACTACTAAGTGATCGAGTACTGCGATAACATTATTTTCCGTATTTAAATAAATAACAAAAAACACTTCACGATCATCACGACCAATAAAGCGAGACGCTATCTTTGCTCCGTCATCTGGACTACGATTAATGTAATTAACACCTTCTTCTGCCTCTCGAATAATTTGTTCAATGCGAACAACCTCTAAAATGGTTTCCATATAGAGAATCTTCGCATCGATTAATGTCAAGTGGCGTAAGTAGCAAAGCTATCAAGTGATTCGTATATGTTTTGGGGAAGCCCAATGAATTAGGGTGCGTTAAAAGCGAAATTTGCTTTCTTACGAATCCTTATCCTACTTGGCTGACTCATAACACCCGAAGAACGAAGACCCTTTACATAATCGATAATTCGTCTCTGCTTTACAGACGAAATAGGAGATTATAATTAGGGGAGCTGAAAAGGAAAAAACTTGCGAATATTCCACTTCCATTTCAAAAGGGTATTATGCACTTGCACTATTTCATATTCATTCAAATTTTAACTTCACAAAAATTCATCATTTTTTATATTTATTATGAATTTCTAGCATATTAGTAACATATTTAAATAGATTGTTTACAAGAAGTTTTTCTAAGCCTACTTCATTTTTAATTATTATCGCTTGTAGATAGAGCTCAAAAGCATTGTGCCCTTTCATTGTTTCCATATCATACTTTTCCATCTCTATAATGTCATATAATATTTTGCTTAATTCATCTGAAGTAATAATATCATGGAAAAATTCATCATCTAGATTTTTAAAATTCTGATTGCCCAAGTCAATATTAAATATTTTTTTATTAAAATAACCCATCAATATTGCACTATTTCTTTCCCACATTTCAGTAAATGATTTTACAAATACAGTAAATCCAGCATTTTTAAAATCTACAGCTAAGCCACCAAATTGACCAGCGTTGCTTATAAAATCATCAATATTTATTTTATCCTTTTTTAAAATAAAGTCAGGAACAGTTATTTGATTGTGACCTCTTTTAGTTAGCCCTTCCATAAACAGTTGTGCAAATCTATTATTCCCTATTAGTAATTTGATAAATAAATTAGATTGATATTCTAATTCTTGATCTGCTTCATTCATAAGATACTGAATTCCTTTAAAGTGTTTTATATTTGCAAAAAAAGGATAATTTATTTCAAACCATCGTTTCGATTCTTCTTCTATCGTATTAATGTCTTTGAATAAAAGTTCCAGGAAACCCTCAAAATACACTGACAGTCGGCGGAACTCTTCAAGATTCCTTTCTATTAATTCTTCGGCATCCTTCTTTGCTTTATCTAATGGTTTCCGTTTTTTTAGTTCGTTATATACCTCGTCGCAATCTTTTTGTGTAATTCTAAGATCAATTAGAGGATAAATAAATTCCTCTTTGCCACTTTTCTTATTATTATAAGTTGCTCCATTCATGATAATAGATAATATGATTAGCTTAACAGTATCCTCTCTTTCTTTATCACCACCAAATATTAACTCCTTTTTAGAACATCCCATAAAATCAGGTAATAGGTCTAATTGTCACTTTGTCAGCAAATATGGATTTCTATCTTTTAATACATTTACATTTTCAATATTTGATAGACTTTGCTCATTTAACGGATGCCTAGACCCTATTTCTTCCTCATCCAAATTAGCCAAAAAGTATGACACAAATTCCATTCGATTATACTTTTTTCTATATCTGAATTCTTTCACCCTTCTTCCGATATTTTCATATATATATTTTTTAAAATTTATCACATTACACACTCCTTTTTACCTATGTAGAAAAATTAACACATTTCTATTATATTCTACAATAAACTGCTTACTATTCCCAGTATGATAGAGATAGTTAAAGAAAGGAGGCGCAACGCCAATGCTATCTAAAGGTTATCACTTGTCTTCAATGCACTGGTCATATCCAAATATAATCAGCATTGATAATTTCTTGGAAGATTTCAAAAACGAGTTAACCAAAAATAGTGTAGAGGATACTCTTGAGTTTCTTGAAGATTACAGAGAGAAACTCAGAGAAGACACTGTTACACTCGTTTTTGGAAAATGCAGGCTGGAAATCCAGGGGATTGATGAAGCGGATAATACTATCCGAGGTCTTATATTTGTTTTAGAAAATAACTTCTAAAATAAATAGCAACACGGGTGCCATGGAAAATACTAAATTAAAAGAAAGAGGTTATGCAATATGCCGATTGCAAATGCATGGGCGTTCACAGAAACACAGTTCAGAGCAGAAGAATTCTTAAATAACACAGGAAATATTTTCAGATTGGTTTCACAACGACCATATGTGAGTAAGAAAGATCCAGGTGAAAAAGGAGTTACATTAACTTTGCAAATCACTAGGGACAATACCGATTACGGTGTTGATAAAAAAACTGGATTCAAAAGGGATAATAACATCTTAAACACTTTTGATGTAACTGTCCTTAATAATCAAGAACGTCTTGATATTCAAAAAGGTGAATATCTCAGCTTGGTAGACTTCATCCCTGAAAAATCTTTTGTTATAGGGTTTGACTTAATTTTACGGTTCAGAGATGCGGACAAAGTGAATGTTAAAAAGAACTAGATTACGAACTGAAAGACAGCAAAACGGAATGTTGATATTCAGCATAGCCTTCCTATTGTCTACAACAGCTATTCTAGTGAATTATATTGACTCCCAACTAGAGTTGGGAGTCACAAAATACTTTAATAGTTTATTTATCGGCTTTATGATCACAATATTTTCGATTCAAATAACTATATGGCTAATCCGTAATAAAGCTTATAGAAGTATAAAGTTCGCTATTTATCATTATCTTACTGTATTAAAATTAAGAAAATCATTTCTAGATTCTAGCTATTATAATAAAAGATTTTATTTTAATAATGAAGTAGCAAACTTGCCGAAAATAAAAATTGATTTCTCTGATGATTTTTCAAAAGCTAAATTATTTATTGAAAACATCAATATTAATAAAGATATCAGCAATGTAAATATTTCTTTTGCATTGAACAATTTCATAGTTGATAGAGCCTATTTATCAAACGATGAAAATTATCACGTTTTCGAAATATACGATAGTAACATTGACCAACAACTTAAATTTAATAGTTTTGGCGAATTAAAAAAACAGTCAGCCCAAGTCGGTGACTACACATTACTTATTGATAAGTCTATCAATATTTCCTTATATGGAACTTTACTTGTTGGTCAGACTGGTTCTGGAAAGACATACGCACTTTATTCTCTTATCCTACAAATGCTAACTAAAAATGTGCATTATAATATTTACTTTGCCGATCCAAAAAATTCAAGTCTAGCTGTACTTGGAGAGAAAATATCAAAAGAGAATACTGCCACTGACATAGAAGATATTATTGAATTACTAAAGAGATTTAACGAAATTATGATAGAAAGAAAAGCGAAAATAAAAGAAAAACTTAACATGAAATTAGAAGGCACTTATGCTGATTCCAGTATGAACCATATATCTTTATATTTGATGAATTTGCAAGTTTTCAAACTGTATTACAGACAATGGAAAAGAAGAAACGTGATGAAGTTATGAATTTGTTATCTCAAGTAGTTTTACAAGGTAGACAATTAGGCTTTTTCTTATGGATTGTTATGCAAAAATCAGATGCTACCCTATTACCTACTAATTTACGTGAAAATCTGCCAGTAAAATTTGTGCTCGGCAATGCTGAAAAACAGACTTATACAACTGCATTCGGTACTGGAGTTGATATACCAGAGAAAAACTTTCAATTAGGTCAAGGTGTCTTTACTTGTCCAATTGTAGCGAACACACCTAAAATTTGTCATTTTAGTTATTTGAATTTTGACATATTGGAAGCTGTGAACCACTTAAAACAGACGGGGGTTTTGTAAAAACCCCCGTCCCTTAGAACAAGAAAATCACAACTGTTATTGATATATCAGTGTTTATTGACCTGAAAGGAGTGATTATTTGTTAGATGTTCAAGTCGATGAATTTACACTAGTTCTACAATCCACAAAAAGGCCTAATTATATTGAACAGTGGGAAGGTATGGCAATCAACATCATTAAAGAATTTGTTAGATTGTCAAAGATTGAAACAGTATTAGGCAAGTTAGAAGATGCGACACAGTCATTGCCACAGGGATATTCAAATGGGTTTGGTTGTGAAGGTGCCACGTATTATTTTGCAATTGCTTATCATACCGATTTTATCCAAATGGGAATTTGTATAAAGTTCTCTGCACATGCTTGGATGGAATACAGGAAGCAATACGAATCATTATATGGTCATTCAATACAGATACATCAATTCTTTGCAAATATAAATAACAATACCTTATATACTTCTAGACTTTCGAGAATTGATATCGCAATTGATTTTATTAATGAAAAGGTTTATGTAAATACGATTTACAATCAACTTTCTAAAAAAAATCAAATCGTTAAAACCGCATCAGGAAGAAGAAATCACTCAATTTTATCGGCAATAACAAAAAACAATATTACATCAACTTTTTACCTAGGTTCAAAAGGTAAAAATATTAAAGCTTTATTACGTGTCTATGATAAGAAAAAGGAACAACTTTAAACGATGGGTATTCGCTACGAAGAAGCTTTACAATACGATGATTGGGTACGTTTTGAAGCAGTTTACAAAGGTTCTTATGCTCATGATTTATCGGATGAATTAGAAACTATAAATAATGATACAGAACTAAAGGATTTGCTCGTATCAGCTTTAGCTGATCGTTATCAATTTTATTATGCTAAATCTGACAGACTAACGACATACAGTAAGAAAATGCTTGATTTGCTTAATCGAAAAAGTTTTATGTTCAGTTCTCCTTCACACCGAACGAACTTTTTAGAACAATCACAGAAGCATATTTTAAATGGTTCTGGCTTATTTCCATATTTGTATAAAGTATGGCGTTTATGGGGTGATGAAGGGTTAAAGAAGTGTTTAACATTTCTTTATAATGAATTTGAAAATTATGAGCCGAATGATGATGTCTTGTTATGGCTAAAAAAGTATTCTGTACTATACACAAAACAAGGTTATCCCTTCAAATAATAAATTTTAAAGGAGACGATGTCTTTATGAGTATAAATATGACTACAAAAGACTACCCATATCTTTTAACTAGAGAACAAGCATCTCGTTTTCTAGGTATAGACCCAAAATCATTTGATAAATATATACGACCACATAGAGAACTTGATCGTTTCATGATCGGTCGACAAGAACGATACACAATGAAATCTTTAATAAAATTTATCGAAAGACAATCTGTTTAACTTACTGTTAATTGATAATATGCTAGTTTCAGAATACAATACAGATGTATTCAACTAGCATCTATCAACTTTATTTTTGAAAGGGATTGATAGGATGGCTAGTATTGTAAAAAGAGGAAAATCATATCGAGCACAAGTTTCTTTATACAAATATGGCGGAAATAAAAAGCTTACTAAAACATTTGCGACTAAGAATGAAGCGAAACTTTGGGCTTTAGAAATGGAATTAGCGAAAGGAGAAGGTAAAGAACTTGCTTACAGAACAACAACATTTGCGGACTTCTTCGAGAATTGGATTTATCTTGTAAAGGTTAATGATGTTAAAGAAACGACATTCCAAAATTACGTTCGTACTTTTGGCGTTATTACAAATTTATTTCAGGATATCCAATTAAAAGATTTAAATGATATTGTTGTTCAGAAGAAGATTGATGAGTATGCCAAGACACATTCTCGAAAAACTACACATGAGGTTCTTCTTAAAATAAAAACATCTTTACGTGATGCATATGCTCGTGGCTATATTGCAAATGATTTTGCTCGTTTAGTAAAAACACGTGGAGAAAATCCACCTAAACGTAATAAAGCATTATCTATCACCGATTTTAGAAAGCTTCGTAATTACGTTTTACAGCATCCAGAAGACGAGTTTAACCTACTTGTATTACTTGCATTAGAAACGGGTATGCGACGTGGAGAACTACTAGCAACACGCCCAGAGAGTCTTTATGAATACGGAATAGAAGTTAGACATTCAATCAGTCCTACTTCAGATGACACTTCGTTAAAGACACAAAATGCAAAACGGGATGTTTCTATTAACAAAGAAGTGTATGAACTCATTCTTAAAATTCCTGTTAAAGAGAATGGCTATATTTTCGGCTTTGGCGGTTTTAAACAGTCCGAACAATTAGCTGAGTTATTAAAGAAGTTAAACATTAAAAGAACTACTTTTCACGGTCTGAGAGATACTCACGCATCATTTTTGTTTGCTCAAGATATAGATATTGCATATGTATCAAAACGATTAGGACATATAAACATTCAAACAACGCAAAATTATTATCTGGAATTAATGCCAGAAAAAAAGCACCAGCAAGATGCCGATGCTTTATATCTGTTAAATGCTTTGTAGCACTTTATTATTGATTTGAACCAACTTGAACAAAAAAACCTTTGTAAACGTTGGTATATCAACAATCCTATTAACGTTTTGAGAACTGAGGTGCGCGACGTGCGCCTTTAAGACCGTATTTCTTACGCTCTTTCATACGAGAGTCACGAGTAAGAAGTCCAGCACGTTTAAGTGGTGTACGGTACTCAGGATCTACTTCTAGAAGAGCACGAGAGATACCGTGACGAATTGCTCCAGCTTGACCAGAGAATCCACCACCGTGAACATTTACAAGAACATCGTAGCTGTTAGCTGTTTCTGTGATGTTCAAAGGCTGTTTCACGTCTTCGATTAAAGCAGCGAATGGAATGTATTCAGTAATTTCACGATTATTAACGACGATACGGCCTTCACCTGGAACTAAGCGAACGCGCGCTACAGAACTTTTACGACGACCTGTACCGTAATATTGAACCTGTGCCAAATTGTTAACCTCCCTTATAATTAACCGCGAAGTTCGTAAACTTCAGGTTGTTGTGCTTGATGTGGATGCTCAGAACCACGGTACACATTTAATTTTTTGAACATTTGACGACCTAGTGGACCCTTTGGAAGCATACCTTTGATAGCAAGCTCCAACATTTTTTCAGGGTAGTTTGTACGCATCTCAAGAGCAGTTCTTTGTTTCAAACCACCTGGGTGCATCGTATGACGGTAGTAAATTTTGTCCGTCAATTTCTTACCAGTTAATTCGATTTTCTCAGCATTGATGATGATCACGTGATCACCTGTGTCAACGTGTGGTGTATAAGTTGGTTTGTGCTTACCGCGCAAAAGTGATGCTACTTCAGTAGAAAGACGACCTAGAGTCTTGCCTGCCGCATCAACCACTAGCCATTTGCGCTCAATTGTGCTTGCGTTCGCCATTGGTGTTGTACGCATGAGTTTCCCTCCTAAATAAATCAATGAATTTTCCTGAATCAAATGCTACGTTCTATTTCAAAACACAGATAAGTCTTCCGGGGCTTATTTGTGGGGTTGAAATACATACCATATGATATCTTATAACTTTCTGCTTCCTGTGTCAAGAACATGTTACACCTGGTTTAGTTGTCATAGAAAACTTCCCATAAATACAGTCCGTGACTGGGCGCAGTCTTGCCTGCCGCTTCGCGATTTCGGGCGGCAAGCATGGCTTTTATCTCCTCAGGGTGAAATTTACCAGAACCAATGTCAAGTAACGTTCCAGCGATAATTCGCACCATGTTGTATAAAAAGCCATTCCCTCTCACACGCATTTCAAGCCCGTCTGAGACGTTTTTCCACTCAAGGGCGTAAATCTCCCTCACCTTGTCTTGAACCTCTGTATTGGCCGCACAAAAGCTTGTGAAATCGTGTGTGCCAATGAGGTGCCCAGCAGCTTCTCTCATTTTGTCTGCATCCAGCCGGTAAGGATAGTGACAGGCATACTGTCTCGTGAACACATTTTGGTGCGTTTCCGTTGAGACCTTATAACGGTACTCCTTCGAAACGACACTAAAACGTGCATGAAACGATTCATCCACTTTCTCAGCCTTTAGAACCCTGATGTCATCAGGCAGGAGACTATTAAGGGCAAAAGGCCATCTTTCCATCGGGATGGCAAGCGGGGTGTCGAAATGGATGACCTGCCCCTTTGCATGAACACCACTGTCTGTCCGGCCTGAAGCCACAATCGGAATTAGTTCGTCTTGTTTATGCATTCTAGCAAGGGCAGATTCAATCTCCGTCTGAATGGTTCGCTGTCCTGGTTGCACTTGATACCCTTTAAAATGTGTCCCATCGTATGATACGGTACATTTTACTTTCATCTAGGCATCACCTAATTTCTAAGAAGCACAAGGAGTGCTGTTAACAGGATGAATAAAAGCAGCGTGAACGTGTCTTTCATGCCCCAGACAAGCTGACGGTATTTCGTACGCCCTTCTCCCCCGCGGTAGCCTCTCGCTTCCATAGCGGTCGCCAATTCCTCCGCACGCTTAAACGCACTGACGAAAAGCGGGACAAGCAATGGAACAATCGCTTTTAAACGATCTTTCACGGGTCCGCTTGTAAAATCCACACCTCTTGCCATTTGGGCTTTCATGATTTTGTCTGTTTCTTCGAGTAAAGTCGGAATAAATCGAAGAGAGATAGACATCATAAGAGCAAGTTCATGAACAGGTAGCTTGATTTTACGGAAAGGATGCAGCAGCTTCTCCATACCGTCTGTCACTTCAATAGGTGTTGTGGTCAACGTCAGAAGTGTTGTCATCATGATGAGATAGACAAAACGGAGTGAAATGAAAATCCCCTGTTTTAGACCTTCTTCATAAATATTCAGAAAACCAAAGTGAAAGAGCAAAGCGCCATCCTTTGTCATGAAGATATGCAGTATAAAGGTAAACAGAACAATCCACAGGATGGGTTTCATTCCTTTGAGAATAAAGTACAGCGGCACCTGAGACACCATCACCACAAGGATGGTAAAGACCCCTAAAAGCCCGTAAGTGATGTAGTTATTCGCAAAAAAGACAATAAAGACAAAAAAGAAAATTGATAACAGCTTTGTCCTTGGATCAAGACGATGGACAAAGGATGTACCTGGCACATATTTGCCGATAATCATACTATCCATCATGAGTCGTGTCCTCCTGATATAAAGCTGTTAAGGCTTCTGCCATTTCATCCATGGTCAGAAGCGGTCTTGGAAACGTCATCCCCAGCTTTTCTTCGACAGCCTGCTGGAATTTGATCGTTTCCGGGAGGTCCAGTCCGAAAGAAGACATGTCGGTACGATTGGCAAATAGCTCCCTCGGCGTACCTGTCGCCTTTACTGTTCCTTTGTGCATCACAATCATTTGATCCGCATAATGAGCGGCATCTTCCATACTGTGTGTCACAAGGATCGTCGTCAGGTTGGCTTTTTGATGAAGCTCATAGAACATGTCCATGATTTCTTTACGTCCGCGTGGATCTAATCCCGCAGTCGGCTCATCAAGCACAAGCACTTCTGGCTCCATCGCTAGAACACCTGCAATCGCCACACGTCTCATTTGACCACCGCTTAATTCAAAGGGTGATCGAGATAACAAGGATTCAGGAAGGCCTACAAGCTTCAGCATTTCTTTAGCCTTAGCTTCTGCCTTTTCTTTTGGAACGCCGAAATTCATCGGACCAAAGCAGATATCCTTCAGAATGGTCTCCTCAAAGAGCTGATGTTCAGGAAATTGAAACACGATACCTACTTTTTTTCGAAGAGATTTCAGTTCCTTCTGCTTTTTATTGGCTTGTAAGACGGTATCTCCAAGCGCAATGCTCCCCTTTGTTGGTTTGAGCAGTCCATTTAAATGTTGCAGCAATGTCGACTTACCAGAACCCGTATGACCGATGACAGCAACATAGCTGCCTTCTTTGATGGAAGCATTGACATCATACAAAGCGAGACGCTCAAACGGCGTTTTCATTTGATAACGATGCTCTAATTCTTTGATCGTAATGTCCATAGCTCTTTCACCAATCCTTCTTGTGTCAAATGGGCATTTGCAAGCGGCACACCTTGCTGCTTCAATTGCTTACTCAACCGGTAGGAAAATGGCAGATCAAGTCCAATCTGAACTAGCTGTTCATCTAGTTCAAATACTTCCTCTGGTGTTCCCTCGGCAAATTTCTTCCCGCCATTCATCACAATAACGCGGTCTGCCTTCGCAGCCTCGTCTAAATCATGTGTGATGGAAATGACCGTGACCGTTCCTTGTTCCTTCAGCAGTCTGACGGTTTCTAACACTTCTTCACGGCCAATCGGATCAAGCATTGATGTTGCTTCATCCAAGATCATGATGTCAGGGCTTGCGGCAAGTACACCAGCGATCGCTACTCTCTGCTTTTGCCCGCCTGATAGATGGTGCGGCTCTTGATCAAGAAACTCCTGCATATTGACCTGTTTGACAGCCCAATCTACACGCTCTATCATCAATTCCCGCTCAACCCCGTTATTTTCTAAACCAAAAGCCACATCATCACGAACCGTTGAGCCAACAAATTGGTTGTCTGGGTTTTGAAAGACCATGCCGACCTTTTTGCGAATATCCCAAACACTTTCTTCTTTCAGCTCAATCTCACCAACCTTGACCGTTCCTGCATCCGGTAAAATGAGCCCATTCAGTACACGGGCAAGTGTGGATTTACCTGAACCGTTGTGGCCAACAATGGCAAGCCATTCATTTTGATTCACATGCAATGACACTTGGTCTAAAGCGGGCTTGTCCGCATCTTTGTGATAACGAAATACAATGTCTTTTACGTCAATTAATGTCTTCTCCATCTCTACCGGACCTCCTCTCAGCTCAACCTCTACTTTGCCTATTGCTAAAAAGCCGTAGTATCTAAAAAAGGGCATAGATCCAGTTATGAACTGTCCCGCCCTTTCTTAGATACACGATATGTGATTAAACTAATTCAATGACAGCCATTGGTGCGCCATCGCCGCGACGAGGTCCAAGCTTCATGATACGAGTGTATCCACCTTGGCGATCTTCGTAGCGAGTTGCAACGTCAGCGAATAATTTTTGAAGTGCATCTTGGTTTGTTTCAGCGTTAGCTACTTCGTTACGAATGTAAGCTGCAGCTTGACGGCGAGCATGAAGATCTCCGCGTTTGCCAAGAGTGATCATTTTTTCAACTACAGAGCGAAGTTCTTTCGCACGTGTTTCAGTTGTTTCGATGCGTTCGTTGATGATCAAATCAGTCGTTAGGTCACGAAGCATTGCTTTACGTTGTGCACTAGTGCGTCCTAGCTTTCTGTATGCCATGTGATGTCCCCTCCTTAATTAGAGATGCTGTATGAATAAAAAACACACGAAAATCCTAGTTCACAATGAAACTAGTCAATCGTCTTTACGAAGACCCAGTCCAAGTTCTTCTAGTTTCGCTTTCACTTCTTCAAGAGATTTACGTCCAAGGTTACGAACTTTCATCATATCCTCTTCTGTCTTGTTAGCAAGCTCTTGAACAGTGTTAATACCCGCACGCTTCAAACAGTTGTAAGAACGAACAGAAAGATCAAGCTCTTCAATTGTCATTTCAAGCACTTTTTCTTTTTGGTCTTCTTCTTTTTCAACCATGATTTCTGCATGCTGAGCTTCGTCAGTTAACCCAACGAAAATATTTAGGTGTTCAGTTAAAATCTTAGAACCTAGAGCGATCGCTTCTTTCGGTCCTGTGCTTCCATCAGTCCATACATCTAGTGTTAATTTATCATAGTTTGTGATTTGCCCAACACGGGTGTTCTCCACTTGATAAGTTACACGAGATACAGGTGTATAGATTGAGTCGATCGGAATCACGCCGATAGGCTGATCGTCTCTTTTGTTTGCATCAGCAGGATTATACCCGCGACCTCTTTGTGCAGTCAAACGAACACGGAAGCTCGCATTTTTGCCAAGAGTTGCGATGTGAAGATCTGGATTTAAGATTTCAATATCGCTGTCGTGTGTAATATCAGCAGCTGTTACAGTTCCTTCATCTTGTACATCAATTTCAAGCGTCTTCTCTTCTTCAGAGTAGATTTTGAGTGCAAGCTTTTTAATGTTTAAGATAATCGTTGTAACATCTTCAACCACGCCTTCGATCGTTGAGAATTCGTGTAAGACACCATCTATCTGGATCGATGTTACAGCTGCACCAGGAAGTGAGGATAAAAGGATACGACGAAGGGAGTTCCCTAAAGTGGTACCATATCCACGCTCAAGTGGCTCTACGACAAACTTGCCATACTTGGCATCGTCGCTGATTTCAACCGTTTCGATTTTTGGTTTTTCAATTTCGATCATCTAATAAAACCCTCCTTCAAAACGTCGAAACCTCGAATAGAATCATATGAGATTCCATCCGAAATTCCTCATTGTTTAGTCCCGTATGTGCTCAGGCAACGAGTCGTGTATTCGTCTCATAAATAACTGTATCATAACCCATTATTGACAGGGACACAAAATCTATACAAACAAATTACACGCGGCGACGTTTTGGTGGACGGCATCCGTTATGAGGAACTGGAGTTACGTCTCTGATTGCAGTAACTTCAAGACCTGCAGCTTGAAGCGCACGAATTGCAGCTTCACGACCAGAACCAGGACCTTTAACAGTTACTTCAAGTGTTTTAAGACCATGTTCGATAGAACCTTTAGCAGCAGTTTCAGCAGCCATTTGTGCAGCGAAAGGAGTAGATTTACGAGAACCTCTGAATCCTAATGCACCAGCACTTGACCAAGAAATTGCGTTTCCATGAACATCAGTAATCGTTACAATCGTGTTGTTGAAAGTGGAACGGATATGAGCGATTCCAGCTTCAATATTCTTTTTCACGCGACGTTTACGCGTATTTTGTTTACGAGCAGCAGCCATTCTTTAACTACCTCCTTTACTTATTTTTTCTTGTTAGCTACAGTACGACGCGGACCTTTACGAGTGCGCGCGTTGTTTTTTGTGTTTTGTCCACGAACAGGAAGTCCTCTACGATGACGGATTCCGCGGTAGCTTCCGATTTCAATTAGACGCTTAATGTTAAGTGAAACTTCACGACGAAGGTCACCTTCTACTTTAAGTTTGTCAATGATATCACGGATTTTACCTAGTTCGTCTTCAGTTAGATCGCGAACGCGAGTGTCTTCAGAAACACCTGCTTCTTTAAGGACTTGTTGAGCCGTCGTACGACCAATTCCAAAAACATATGTTAAAGAAATGACAACACGCTTATCACGTGGAATATCTACACCAGCAATACGAGCCATGATTTGGGCACCTCCTTGTTATTAGCCTTGTTTTTGTTTATGTTTTGGGTTTTCACAGATCACCATTACTTTTCCTTTTCTGCGAATCACTTTACATTTTTCACAGATAGGTTTAACAGATGGTCTCACTTTCATGTGTTTCCAACCTCCTTCTTCCGGAGTTGCTTTATTTGTAACGGTACGTAATTCTACCACGAGTTAAGTCATATGGAGATAATTCTACCGTAACTTTGTCTCCAGGTAAAATGCGAATGAAGTGCATACGGATTTTTCCTGATACATGAGCCAAAACTGTATGACCATTCTCTAGTTCAACTTTGAACATTGCATTTGGCAAAGTTTCTGCTACAGTACCTTCCACTTCAATTACATCGTCTTTCGCCATTCAAGTGTTCTCCCTTCTTCAAATCAGTAACTTGCTCTCTGATAAATGTCCAAATGAGATGTTCTCAATTGTCCATCTATCACCCGACCTGTTTTGAATATACTGTTCTGAACTTCCGGAGATACGCAATCATAAAAGGTTAAATGATTGATATTTTTTCTTAGGAGAATGAATTTACGCTTTTCTCCGTCTGCGATTAGTACATGGCAGCCATCGAACACGCCGATGACAACTGTATACTGATCTTGTTCTTTCCTTGGACTATACAGACAACCTGCCCGATTTGGGCCTGAAAGGCTTCAGTGAAGACCTAAATCTTAGTCAGTATATCAAAACCTGTATCTGTAATCGCAATCGTATGCTCAAAGTGAGCACACTTTTTCCCATCAACCGTTACAACCGTCCAGTTATCAGCCAGTGTTTTCACATATCGGCTGCCTGCGTTCACCATCGGTTCGATGGCCAACACCATTCCAGGTTTGAGCCGTGGGCCTTTGTTCGGCGGACCATAATGAGGAATTTGAGGGTCCTCATGAAGATCCTGTCCGACCCCATGTCCAACATATTCTCTAACAACTGAGAAATTCTCACCTTCAACATACGTTTGTATGGCATGGGAAATGTTTGACAGACGTTCACCTGGCTTTGCTTCCTGTAAGCCCTTATATAGAGATTCCTCTGTGACTTCCAGTAGTTTGCGGTCCTCATCACTGATTACCCCAACTGGATAAGTCCAAGCAGAGTCACCATGATAGCCATTTAACTTTGCGCCGATATCGATACTAATGATGTCTCCATCACGTAAAACCCGTTTACCAGGAATACCGTGAACGAGTTCTTCATTCACCGAAACGCAAATGCTCCCGCGAAAACCATTATACCCTTTAAAAGATGGGATTGCACCCTGCTTTGTAATAAAACGTTCGGCAATTTGATCCAATTCTTTTGTCGAAATACCTGGTTTTATGTGTTTCTTCAGCTCTTCATGAGTCAGTGCGACAATGCGTCCAGCTTCTCTCATAATCTCAAGCTCGCGAGGAGTTTTACAGATAATCATTTATTTAATCCCCCAAGCAGGTCCTTGATATCAGCGTAAACATCGTTAATGTGCTTCGCACCATCAATGTTTGCAAGATATCCTTTTTCTGAATAGAAGTTCAGTAAAGGTTCAGTCTGCTTTAAGTTCACTTCAAGTCTTGTCGAAACGGTTTCTGCATTATCATCTGCACGTTGATAAAGCTCGCCTCCACACTTGTCACAAACATTTTCTTTCGCAGGTGGATTGAATACTAAATGATATGTTGCTCCGCAATCTTTGCAAATTCTTCGGCCAGTCAGACGCTCCATCAAAGCATCTTTATCGACTTTAATATTAATGACATAATCAATCGTTCTGCCAAGGTCCTTTAGAATGTCTTCTAAAGCTTCAGCCTGAGCGACTGTTCGCGGAAATCCGTCCAGAAGAAAACCTTGTTCACAATCATTCTTGCCAAGTCTTTCTCTAACAATACCGATTGTGACCTCATCAGGAACAAGCTCTCCTTTATCGATAAAGGATTTTGCTTCGAGCCCAAGTTGTGTCTCCTCTTTCATAGCAGCACGGAACATATCTCCTGTTGAGATATGAGGGATCCCATAATCATCAACAATTCGTTCTGCCTGAGTGCCTTTACCAGCACCCGGAAGCCCCATTAAGACTAAGTTCATTTCGGATTTCCCCTTCCTTACTTAGAGAGGTTGGGCAGGAGCCCAGCCCTCTGTTTTATTTCATAAATCCACGGTAGTTTCGTTTCACTAATTGGCTTTCAAGCTGCTTCATTGTTTCAAGTGCAACACCTACAACAATGAGAAGACTTGTGCCGCCAATTTGTGCAGCGGAAGGTAATCCAGCGAATTGAATGAAAAAGATAGGAAGTATTGAAATCACGGCTAAGAAAATGGCGCCCACAAACGTGAGTCGGTACAAAATGCTCGTAATTCTATCTTGAGTCATTTTCCCTGGACGAACTCCCGGGATATAGCCACCCTGCTTTTGCAGATTTTCAGCCATTTGTTCAGGGTTTACTTGGACAAAGGCATAAAAATATGTGAAAGCAACAATCAGTGCTACATAAATCGTCATACCGATTGGCTTAGTATAGTCAAAGTTGTTAGTTATCCAGGTTGTCACATTATTTGTTCCGAAGAACGATGCGATCGTCTGCGGAGTAATAATGAACGAAACGGCAAAGATGACTGGAATCACCCCTGCTGGATTCACTTTCAATGGAAGGTGCGTTGCTTGACTAGCAGACATTTGTGCACGGCCAGTTCCTTTTGAATATTGAATCGCAATCTTTCTCACTGCCATTTGAATGTAAATAACACCGATAACAATGACAAGAATAGCAATCACAATAAGGGCAATTTTCAGGATTTGCATGAACAGCTGTCCATCTCCACCTACAAATTGCTGAGCGTACACTTGCTTTAATGTTTGAGGGATACCTGCGATGATACCGGCAAAGATAATAATCGAAATACCGTTACCAACACCGTGAGCAGTAATCTGCTCTCCCAGCCACATTAAAAATGCTGTTCCCGCAGTGAGTACGACCGCAATTAAGAGATACGTTGAAACACCTGGGTTTTCAATCAGCATGCCTCCTGCCATATTGTTAAATCCATATGACATTCCTAACGCCTGGATAAATCCTAGAACAATTGTAAAATACCTTGTGAATTGTGCTAATTTTCGGCGGCCAACCTCTCCTTGCTTTGACCACTCAGTAAACTTCGGTACAACATCCATCTGCAAGAGCTGGATGATGATCGAAGCAGTGATATACGGCATAATCCCCATTGCAAGAATGGAGAATTGGAAAAGTGCCCCGCCCCCAAACGTGTTGAGGATTCCGAAAACACTCATTTGATCCTGTGCCTGGAGAACTTCGGCGTTCACATTAGGCACAGGGATGAAAGCACCTATACGAAAGACGACTAACATTAAAAGTGTAAATATAATCTTATTCCGTATATCTTTCACACGCATAAAATTGGAGATTGTCTTAAACAAGTTAGATCACCTCGGCTGTACCGCCAGCAGCTTCAATCGCTTCTTTAGCAGAAGCAGAGAATTTATTGGCTTTTACAGTTAATTTTTTTTCTAATTTACCGTTGCCAAGAATTTTTACTCCTGCTTTTAACTTGCTTATTGCACCAGTCTCTAGAAGAAGTTCAGGAGTGACTTCCGTTCCTTCGTCAAAACTGTTTAATCTGTCTAAGTTGATTACCGCGTAATCTTTACGGTTGATGTTTGTAAAACCACGTTTTGGAAGGCGTTGGAATAAAGGCATTTGACCACCTTCGAATCCAGGGCGTACACCGCCGCCAGAACGAGCGTTTTGACCTTTATGACCTTTACCAGAAGTTTTACCGTTACCTGATCCAATACCACGACCAACACGGTTGCGTACTTTACGTGAACCTTCTGAAGGCTTCAATTCATGAAGTTTCATTTGGGCACCTCCTTATCGATTAAAAATGTTTTATTGTTCTTTAACAGAAACTAAATGAGACACCTTGTTAATCATGCCGCGGATCGCTGCATTGTCTTCATGTACGACTGTTTGGTTTGTTTTCTTTAGACCAAGAGTACGAACAGTGACACGCTGATCTTCCGGGCGACCGATTACACTGCGTTTGAGGGTAATTTCTAATTTATTTGCCATTATTGTTCCCTCCTTATCCTAACAGGTCTTCTACAGATTTTCCACGAAGCTTCGCTACATCTTCAGCACGTTTAAGTTCACTTAAACCTTGAAGTGTTGCGCGGATCATGTTGATCGGTGTATTAGAACCTAGAGATTTAGAAAGGATATCAGCTAGACCAGCAAGCTCAAGTACCGCACGCACTGGGCCTCCAGCGATAACTCCTGTACCTTCTGAAGCAGGTTTCAATAGAACGTTTCCTGCACCGAATCGACCGATGATTTCATGTGGAATTGTAGTTCCAACCATTGGTACTTCAATTAAATTCTTTTTCGCGTCTTCAACAGCTTTGCGGATCGCTTCTGGTACTTCTTGTGCTTTACCAGTACCGAATCCTACATGACCGTTTTTGTCACCGACAACAACTAAAGCTGCAAAACGGAAACGACGTCCACCTTTAACAACTTTCGCTACCCGGTTAACCGTAACTAAGCGTTCTTCTAACTCTAATTTGCTTGGGTCAATACGACTCATTCGGATGTGTCCCTCCTTCTTTTATTAAAATTTAAGTCCAGCCTCACGAGCAGCTTCAGCTAGAGCTTTTACACGTCCATGATATAAGTATCCTCCGCGGTCAAATACCACGTTAGAGATGCCTTTTTCAACAGCACGTTTTGCAACAAGTTCGCCAACTTTAGTAGCAGCTGCAGCGTCAGAACTATTCTCGATCTTTAACTCTTTATCAAGAGTAGAAGCACTTACAAGTGTTACACCGTTAACATCATCAATTACTTGAGCGTAGATGTTCTTGTTAGAACGGAAAACGTTAAGGCGAGGTCTTTCAGCAGTACCTGAAAGTTTCGCACGAACACGAGCGTGTCTTTTAAGACGAGTAGCGTTTTTGCTAGTTTTCGTAATCATCCGAGTCACTCCTTTCTTCACATTAAGCGATCTTACTTACCAGTTTTTCCTTCTTTACGGCGAACGAATTCACCTTCGTAACGAATTCCTTTACCTTTGTAAGGCTCTGGAGCACGGACAGCGCGGATGTTAGAAGCTAGAGCTCCTACACGCTCTTTATCGATACCTTTAACGATTACTTTCGTTTGAGATGGAACTTCTACTTCAACTCCAGCCTCAGGAACGATTTCAACTGGGTGAGAGTATCCAACGTTAAGAACAAGTTTGTTTCCAGATTTAGCTGCACGGTAACCGACACCGATTAGTTCTAAACCTCTTTCGAAACCTTTAGATACACCTTCAACCATGTTTGCAATTAAGCTACGTGTTGTACCATGTAATGCACGGTGTTCTTTATTTTCAGACGGACGGCTTACAGTTAAGACGTTGTCCTCAATTTTAATTTCCATATCAGGGTGAAATGCACGAGTTAGTTCACCTTTTGGTCCCTTTACTGTCACTGTGTTATCGTTGTTTGTCACAGTTACTCCTGAAGGGATCTCGATTAGCTTTTTACCTATACGAGACATACCAAGCACCTCCATTCATCTTAAACTTTTTTTACCATACGTAAGCAAGTACTTCTCCACCAGCTTGTTTAGCACGGGCTTCTTTGTCCGATAAAACACCTTGTGATGTAGAAATAATTGCGATTCCAAGTCCGTTAAGTACACGTGGTACTTCATTTGATTTCGCATATACGCGTAAACCAGGTTTACTGATTCTTTTAAGACCAGTGATAACACGTTCGTTGTTTTGGCCGTATTTAAGGAACAAACGGATAATTCCTTGTTTGCTGTCTTCGACGTACTCAACGTCACGGATAAAACCTTCACGCTTTAAGATTTCAGCAATTTCTCTTTTGATTTTTGAAGCCGGTACTTCTAGCTTCTCATGACGTACCATGTTCGCATTGCGAATACGAGTCAGCAAATCTGCAATCGGATCTGTCATAACCATTATTTAATAACCTCCTTCCCATTTATGGGGATTACCAGCTGGCTTTTTTAACGCCAGGAATTTGTCCTTTATATGCAAGTTCGCGGAAACAAATACGGCAAAGTTTAAACTTGCGAATTACTGAATGTGGACGTCCACAACGTTCGCAGCGCGTATACTCTTGAACTTTAAACTTTTGTTTGCGTTGTTGTTTCGCAATCATAGACTTTTTAGCCACGATTTCGCCTCCCTTTCATTGATTATTTCTGGAACGGCATACCTACTTGAGTTAATAACTCACGTGCTTCTTCGTCCGTGTTGGCAGTCGTAACGATAACGATATCCATACCGCGGACTTTTGTTACTTTATCGTAATCAATTTCTGGGAAGATTAACTGTTCTTTAATACCAAGCGTGTAGTTTCCACGACCGTCGAAAGATTTCTTAGAAATCCCGCGGAAGTCACGTACACGTGGTAAAGATACAGAAATAAGTTTATCAAGGAAATCGTACATGCGCTCTCCGCGAAGTGTTACTTTCGCACCGATTGGCATTCCTTCACGTAGACGGAATCCAGCAATAGACTTCTTCGCACGAGTAACGACAGGTTTTTGACCAGCGATAAACGTTAATTCTTCAACAGCAGTATCGATTGCTTTAGCGTTTTGAACGGCGTCACCAACACCCATGTTGATCACGATTTTTTCGATTTTTGGCACTTGCATTACTGATTTGTATTCAAACTTAGAAACTAATGCAGGTGTAATTTCTTTTACATACTTTTCTTTAAGGCGGTTCATGAGAAAGACCTCCCTTCCTTATTTACTATTTATCTAGAACTTGCCCAGATTTTTTCGCTACACGGACTTTCTTTCCGTCCTCAACTTTATATCCAATACGTGTCACTTCACCCGTTTTAGGATCAAGCGGCATTACGTTTGATACGTGGATCGGCGCTTCTTGTTCAGAAATTCCGCCTTGAGGGTTAGCTTGGGTTGGTTTAGAGTGTTTTTTCACAAGGTTAATACCTTCTACTAAAACACGGTCCTTTTTAGGGAAAGCAGCAAGGATGACACCTTGTTTACCTTTATCTTTACCAGAGATAACCACTACTTTATCGCCCTTTTTAACATGCATTTAATCGCACCTCCTTGAGTCGCGGATTGTATTCATTAAAGTACTTCTGGTGCTAAAGAAACAATTTTCATATAGTTGTTTTCACGAAGTTCACGTGCTACTGGTCCGAAGATACGAGTTCCACGTGGGCTCTTGTCGTCACGGATGATGACACATGCATTTTCATCAAAACTGATGTAAGATCCATCGTTTCTGCGAGCTCCGCTCTTAGTACGAACGATAACTGCTTTCACAACTTCACCTTTTTTGACAACGCCTCCTGGTGTTGCTTGTTTAACCGTACAAACAATGACATCACCGATGTTAGCCGTCTTACGTCCAGAGCCACCAAGAACTTTAATCGTTAGTACTTCGCGTGCGCCAGAGTTGTCAGCTACTTTTAAACGAGTCTCCTGTTGAATCATTAATGTTACCTCCCTTCGGAAAAAGAAATCCGAACTTTATTAGATAATAACAGCTTCTTCGACAACTTCAACTAGACGAAAGCGTTTAGTCGCAGATAATGGACGAGTTTCCATGACCTTTACGATGTCTCCGATTTTTGCTTGGTTGTTTTCATCATGTGCTTTGAACTTTTTAGAGTATCTTACACGTTTGCCATAAAGTGAATGCTTTTTGTATGTTTCAACTACAACAGTGATGGTTTTATCCATTTTGTCAGAAACAACACGACCTTGATACACTTTACGTTGGTTACGTTCGCTCATGTTTGCGGGGCCTCCCCTCTAATTATTATTTATTAGCAGCGATTTCTCTTTGACGAATCACAGTTTTCATGCGTGCGATTGATTTACGCACTTCACGAATGCGAGCAGTGTTTTCAAGCTGCCCAGTCGCTAATTGGAAACGAAGATTGAAAAGTTCTTCTTTAAGAGACTTTACTTTTTGTTCAATTTCAGCAGTGGTAAGGTCACGAATTTCATTAGCTTTCATTTGATTCACCACCAATTTCTTCACGTTTTACGAACTTCGTTTTAATTGGCAATTTGTGAGATGCAAGACGAAGAGCTTCACGAGCAACTTCTTCA
This sequence comes from Bacillus sp. FS02, assembly GCF_024398395.1. Taxonomy (NCBI): domain Bacteria; kingdom Bacillati; phylum Bacillota; class Bacilli; order Caryophanales; family Bacillaceae; genus Bacillus; species Bacillus sp. FS02. The sequence goes on from NZ_CP074101.1 coordinate 1,761,360, forward strand.
GACACACCAGAAATTTCAAATAAAACTTTGCCCGGTTTTACTACAGCTACCCAGCCTTCTGGAGCACCTTTACCGGAACCCATGCGGACCTCTAGAGGTTTAGCTGTGTATGGCTTAGAAGGGAAAATTTTGATCCAAACTTTACCGCCACGTTTCATGTAACGAGTCATAGCAATACGAGCAGCTTCGATTTGACGGTTAGTGATCCAAGAAGCTTCAAGAGCTTGGATACCGAACTCACCGAAATGTACTTCAGTGCCGCCTTTTGCACGACCACGCATTTTTCCACGATGTTCTCTGCGATACTTCACGCGTTTTGGCAATAACATATTATTTTCCTCCTTCCGCAGTATTCTTCTTAGTTGGAAGGACTTCTCCACGATAGATCCATACTTTTACGCCAAGCTTACCATAAGTAGTATCAGCTTCAGCAGTAGCATAGTCGATGTCAGCACGAAGTGTGTGCAATGGAACAGTACCTTCACTGTAATATTCAGAACGAGCAATATCTGCACCGCCAAGACGACCAGAAACCATTGTTTTGATTCCTTGTGCTCCAGCACGCATTGTGCGTTGGATTGTTTGTTTTTGTGCACGACGGAATGAAATACGATTTTCAAGTTGACGAGCGATGTTTTCAGCAACTAGCTGAGCATCAAGATCTGCTCTCTTGATTTCAAGAATGTTGATGTGTACACGTTTGCCAGTTAGGCTGTTAAGAGCTTTACGAAGTGCTTCAACTTCAGATCCGCCTTTACCAATTACCATACCTGGTTTAGCCGTGTGGATTGTGATATTTACGCGGTTTGCAGCACGTTCGATTTCTACTTTAGAAACAGACGCGTCAGACAAACGCTTGCTGATGAATTCACGGATTTTCAAGTCTTCATGTAAGAAGTCAGCGTAATCTTTTCCTGCGAACCATTTAGATTCCCAATCACGAATGACGCCAATACGAAGACCTACTGGATTTACCTTTTGACCCACGGATTATCCCTCCTTCTTTTCTGATACAACGATTGTAATGTGGCTAGTACGTTTGTTAATTGCGCTCGCACGACCCATAGCACGTGGACGGAATCTCTTAAGTGTTGGACCTTCGTCAACGAATGCTTGAGTAATCACTAGGCTGTTAGCGTCCAACTCGTAGTTGTGCTCAGCATTTGCGATAGCAGATTTTAATACTTTTTCAATAATTGGTGAAGCAGCCTTAGGTGTAAGGTTTAAGATAGAAACTGCTTCTCCTACTTGCTTACCTCGGATCAGGTCCATTACTAGACGTGCTTTACGAGGAGCAATACGGACTGTTCTTGCGACAGCTTTAGCTTGCATTTAAAAGCCTCCTCTCATTAGCGTCTTGTTTTTTTATCGTCACTAGCATGACCTTTGTAAGTACGGCTTGGTGCGAATTCGCCCAATTTGTGACCTACCATATCTTCAGAAATGAAAACAGGTACATGTTTGCGTCCGTCATAGACAGCGATTGTGTGACCGATGAATTGTGGGAAAATTGTAGAACGACGAGACCAAGTTTTTACGACTTGCTTTTTGTCAGTTTCATTCAATTTCTCGACTTTAGCCATCAAATGATCATCAACAAATGGTCCTTTTTTTAAGCTGCGAGCCATTGTGGAACCTCCCTTCGTGATTGAACTACGGTCCTAAATGAACCGTAGACAACCCCGTTACTTGTTTTTACGACGACGTACAATGAATTTATCAGACTTGTTGGTTTTCTTACGAGTCTTGAATCCAAGAGTCGGTTTACCCCATGGAGACATTGGTGATTTACGTCCGATTGGAGCGCGTCCTTCACCACCGCCGTGTGGGTGATCGTTAGGGTTCATTACAGAACCACGAACTGTTGGGCGTACGCCTTTCCAGCGAGAACGTCCAGCTTTACCGATGTTGATTAGTTCGTGTTGTTCGTTTCCAACTTGACCGATAGTCGCACGGCAAGCAGAAAGGATCATGCGTACTTCACCAGAGTTCAAACGTACAAGAACGTATTTACCTTCTTTACCTAGAACTTGAGCAGAAGTACCAGCAGAACGAACTAATTGTCCACCTTTACCTGGTTTTAATTCAATGTTATGCACAACTGTACCAACTGGGATGTTGATAAGTGGAAGAGCATTACCTGGTTTGATGTCAGCTTCTGGTCCAGAAGTAACTTCAGTACCAACTTGGATTCCTTTCGGAGCAAGAATGTAACGCTTCTCACCATCTGCATAGTTTACAAGAGCGATGTTCGCTGAACGGTTTGGATCATACTCGATTGTAGCAACGCGTCCAGGTATACCGTCTTTATCACGCTTAAAGTCGATGATACGGTATTGACGTTTGTGACCGCCACCTTGATGACGAACAGTCAATCTACCTTGGTTGTTACGTCCGCCTTTTCTGTGAAGCGGTGCAAGCAACGATTTTTCTGGTTTGTCAGTCGTGATTTCAGCAAAATCTGAAGTAGTCATGCCACGACGACCATTACTGGTTGGTTTATACTTTTTAATCGCCATTTTGAATTTCCCTCCTTCTTTTTAAGATTTACGCTTCAAAAATTTCGATTTCTTTGCTGTCAGCAGTTAATTTCACGATCGCTTTTCTGCGACGGCTAGTCATACCAGTGTAGCGTCCAACGCGTTTTGATTTACCTTTGTAGTTTTGAACGTTGACTTTCTCAACTTTCACTCCAAAGATCTCTTCAACAGCGTCTTTCACTTCTGTCTTGTTAGCTCTGACATCAACTTCGAACGTGTACTTCTTCTCTGTCATTAGATCAGCAGAACGTTCAGTAATGATAGGGCGCTTTAGAACATCACGAGGATCTTTCATTATGCAAGTCCCTCCTCTACTTTTTCAACCGCTGCTTTAGTGATCAGAAGTTTGTCGTGGTTGACAACGTCAAGAACGTTGATACCGTTAGCTTCAACAACTGTTACTCCAGGGATGTTACGAGCAGATAAAGCAACTGTTTCGTTTGCATCCGCAGTGACGATCAACGCTTTCTTCTCAACAGATAACCCTTTAAGGATGCCTGCGAATTCTTTCGTTTTCACTGCATCAAGAGTAAGATCTTCAAGAACGATGATGTTGTTGTCGATTACTTTAGAAGACAATACTGACTTGATAGCCAAGCGGCGAACTTTTTTAGGTAATTTATAAGAATAGCTGCGTGGTGTTGGACCGAATACGATACCGCCTCCGCGCCATTGTGGTGAACGGATAGAACCTTGACGAGCACGACCTGTACCCTTCTGTCTCCAAGGTTTACGACCTCCGCCACGTACTTCAGAACGAGTTTTTACTTTGTGAGTTCCTTGACGTAAGGAAGCTCTTTGCATAAGAATAGCATCGAATACTACGCTTTCGTTTGGCTCAATTCCAAACACAGAAGCGTTTAATTCAATTTCACCGTTAGTAGAACCGTTTTGGTTAAATAATGCTACTTTTGGCATGACTTGTTTCCTCCTTTCCTAAGAGAGTTATTTAGTTTTAACTGCACTCTTTACAGTTACTAGAGATTTTTTAGCTCCTGGTACGTTACCTTTGATCAAAAGAAGATTGCGTTCTGCATCAACTTTAACGATCTCAAGATTTTGGACAGTGATTTGCTCTCCGCCCATACGTCCTGGAAGAAGTTTACCTTTGAATACTCGGTTTGGATCAACAGGTCCCATTGAACCAGGACGACGGTGGTAACGTGAACCGTGAGTCATTGGTCCGCGTGATTGTCCGTGGCGTTTGATAGCCCCTTGGAATCCTTTACCTTTTGATGTTCCTGTTACATCTACGATATCTCCATTTGCGAAAATATCAACTTTGACTTCCTGACCAACTTCATACGCATCTAACTCCACACCGCGTAATTCTTTTACGAAGCGCTTAGGAGCAGTTTCCGCTTTAGCAACGTGGCCTTTCTCTGGTTTGTTAGAAAGCTTCTCACGTTTGTCGTCAAAACCGATTTGGATTGCTTCATAGCCATCCGTGTCAGTAGTCTTCTTCTGAAGAACAACGTTAGCAGCAGCCTCAACAACAGTTACAGGGATAAGATCACCGTTTTCTGCGAATACTTGCGTCATACCAATTTTTCTACCTAAGATTCCTTTGGTCATTCGTCACACCTCCTATAATATGTGTTTTCTATTTGAATTAAAGTTTGATTTCGATATCTACACCGGATGGTAAATCTAAACGCATAAGTGCATCAACTGTTTGCGGAGTTGGATTCACGATGTCGATTAGACGTTTGTGAGTACGCATCTCGAATTGCTCACGAGAATCTTTGTACTTATGCACCGCACGAAGGATTGTGTAAACTGATTTTTCAGTTGGAAGCGGGATTGGACCAGATACACTAGCACCAGAACGCTTAGCCGTTTCAACAATCTTCTCAGCAGATTGATCAAGAATTCTATGATCATATGCTTTTAAACGAATACGAATTTTTTGTTTTGCCATTATTTTCCCTCCTTTTCGCCTACTTACGTTAGACAGTTCTCCGTGAGAAAAACCTGATCACCTTGCCATGGCAAAGCGGCCGGGTGTGTCAGCAACCTCTCACTTCATCGCAGTCAAAGACCAACATGCACTATTGTACCAAATTGGCCTGCGTGTTGCAATAATAAATCGGATAAATTTATGATTTGCACACTTTTCATATTATACAGGGGTTCAGCCTATAAATCAAGCTTTCCCTGAAGATGATGTGTAGCTGTCTTCCTGACGATACGAATAAATTCTTCTGGCTCTTCAATATGCGGAGAATGCGCAGATTCTTTAAAAGTAAACCACTCTTTTATTGGTGCTGTAAGTTGATCAACATATGGTTTTGATACAGCAGCTGGTGTAATCATGTCATGTTCCCCGATGATAAAGTAGCAGGGTATTAATATAGAAGAAACTCGGTATTGAATGCTTTCGTTCATCAGCTCGTCCCACAGCAATTCCTGGCTATACTTCTGTCCCATAAGGAATTTCCACTTATCTTTTAGCTGATAATGCTTACTAACGAGAAATGCATACAGCATTTGAAAAAGTGGCTTCCACCTATGCGTGAGCCCTACTTTTGCGAACTCTTTGTATACAGAGAACAAAGCATGAGCAAAGGTGCGTTTCCAAGGGGGTGGTGTCAGCAATTTTAGACATCTAGTAATGAAATGCTTTCCTTGATATTTTTTTAGAAGAAGTTCGTACGATACAATATCCTCTTTTAATACATCAACCACCTGACTAATTCCATAATAGGCATGATACAAATCTGGTCGTTTATGTACAGCTTGTATCGCTATTAATGATCCCCATGAATAACCTGCAATGTATATTTTCGTTTGATCATTATAAGAAAGCAGTTTTTCTGTAAGCTCAATCGTATCCTCTACGAATTGCCCAATGGTCATAGAAGACTCAGGAATGTTTTTTTGATAAGACAATCCTGCACCGCGCTGGTCCCAATGAACAACAGTGAAGTCTTGATCAAGTTCCTTATGAAAGGAATCGATATAACTCATTTGAGCTGACCCTGGGCCACCGTGTAAAAATAATAAAACGGGTTTTGTTTTTTCTGCTTGATCTTCTTTTATCATAATCCATTGATCAAGCCCGCCAATCGGCCACTTTTTCAACATTGTCTTCGTCATTCCAGTGATCCTCTCGGTTCCATTTAGATTCTATAGCTTATAGTAGCCGTTATGCACTGGAAAAGCAAAAAAAGAGACCCTTTTGCAAGGAGTCTCTTTTAACTGTTATTACTTAATGATAGTAGAAACGACGCCAGAACCTACAGTACGTCCACCCTCACGGATAGAGAAACGAGTTCCTTCTTCGATAGCGATAGTAGAGATAAGTTCAACTTCCATCTCAGTGTTATCGCCAGGCATTACCATTTCAGTACCTTCTGGAAGATGTACGATACCAGTTACGTCAGTTGTACGGAAGTAGAACTGTGGACGGTAGTTAGTGAAGAATGGAGTATGACGTCCACCCTCTTCTTTAGAAAGTACATAAACTTCAGCTTTGAAACGGCTATGTGGAGTGATTGTACCTGGTTTAGCAAGTACTTGACCACGTTGGATATCTTCACGAGATACACCACGAAGTAGTGCACCGATGTTGTCACCAGCTTCAGCATAGTCAAGAAGTTTACGGAACATTTCAACACCTGTAACAGTTGTTTTACCGTTTTCTTCTTGAAGACCGATGATTTCAACTTCGTCACCGACTTTAACTTGTCCACGCTCAACACGACCAGTAGCAACTGTTCCACGACCAGTGATTGAGAATACGTCCTCAACTGGCATCATGAATGGCTTCTCAGTGTCACGCTCTGGAGTTGGGATGTACTCATCAACCGCATCCATAAGTTCGAAGATTTTTGCTTCGTAATCAGCATCACCTTCAAGAGCTTTAAGAGCAGAACCTTTGATAACTGGTACATCGTCACCAGGGAAGTCATAGTCAGAAAGAAGGTCACGAACTTCCATTTCAACAAGTTCAAGTAACTCTTCATCGTCAACCATGTCACATTTGTTAAGGAATACTACGATGTAAGGAACACCTACGTTACGAGAAAGTAGGATGTGCTCACGTGTTTGTGGCATTGGACCATCAGCAGCAGATACTACTAAGATCGCGCCGTCCATTTGAGCAGCACCAGTGATCATGTTTTTAACATAGTCAGCGTGTCCTGGGCAGTCTACGTGTGCATAGTGACGAGTTTCAGTTTCATACTCAACGTGTGCAGTTGAGATTGTGATTCCACGCTCGCGCTCTTCTGGAGCACCATCGATTTGGTCATAAGCCATAGCTGTACCTTTACCAGATTTCTTATGAAGAACTGTTGAGATAGCAGCAGTTAGAGTTGTTTTACCATGGTCAACGTGTCCAATTGTACCAATGTTAGCATGCGATTTGGAACGGTCGAATTTTTCTTTAGCCATTCTAAAAATCCTCCTTAAAGGTTCATTGTATTTGGTATGAGTGATAGAAAGTGAAGAGTTACCTCTCACTTTCTGATCTTCAATAGTAGTTATACTTTAGTTTAAAGGCAAAATCAATTATTCACCTTTATTTTTTTTGATGATTTCTTCACTGATGCTCTTAGGCACTTCTTCGTAGTGATCCATGTGCATAGTGAAAGTACCGCGTCCTTGTGTGTTAGAACGGAGTGCAGTTGCATATCCGAACATTTCAGAAAGTGGAACCATAGCGCGAACAACTTGAGCGTTACCGCGAGCTTCCATACCTTCTACACGTCCACGACGAGATGTGATATCACCCATGATGTCTCCCATGTATTCTTCTGGGATAACGACTTCTACTTTCATCATTGGCTCAAGTAGAACTGGGTTACATTTGCTGACAGCATTTTTCAATGCCATAGATGCAGCAATTTTAAACGCCATTTCGTTAGAGTCAACATCGTGGTAAGATCCATCGAATAATTTTGCTTTGATGTCGATTAATGGGAATCCAGCTAATACACCATTTTCTAGTGAATCTTCAAGACCTGCTTGAATTGCTGGAATGTATTCACGTGGAACAACCCCACCGACGATTGCATTTGTGAATTCGAAGCCTGCGCCTTCTTCGTTTGGTTCGAATTCGATCCAAACGTGTCCGAACTGACCGCGTCCACCAGACTGACGTACGAATTTACCTTCAACTTTTGCACTAGAACGGAATGTTTCACGGTACGCAACTTGAGGAGCTCCTACGTTAGCTTCAACCTTGAACTCACGCTTCATACGGTCAACAATGATATCAAGGTGAAGCTCACCCATACCAGAGATGATCGTTTGACCAGTTTCAGTGTTTGTTTGTGTACGGAATGTTGGATCCTCTTCAGCTAGTTTAGCTAAAGCAATACCCATTTTATCTTGGTCAGCCTTAGATTTAGGCTCGATTGCTACATCGATAACTGGCTCTGGGAATTCCATAGACTCAAGGATAACAAGATTTTTCTCGTCACAAAGAGTATCACCAGTAGATGTATCTTTAAGACCAACAGCTGCTGCGATATCCCCTGCATATACAGTAGAGATTTCTTCACGACTGTTTGCGTGCATTTGAAGGATACGTCCAACACGCTCACGCTTGTTCTTAGAAGAGTTCTTCACGTAAGAACCAGAATCAAGTGTTCCAGAGTATACGCGGAAGAAAGTTAGTTTCCCAACATAAGGGTCAGTCATAACTTTAAATGCAAGAGCTGCGAATGGTGCGTCATCAGTAGACTCACGTACAACCTCTTCATTTGTATCTGGCAATGTACCTTTGATTGCAGCAACATCAGTTGGTGCAGGAAGGTAGTCAAGCACAGCGTCAAGTACAAGCTGAACACCTTTGTTTTTGAAAGCAGATCCAACAAGAACTGGGTAGAATTCAACATTCAAAGTTCCTTTACGGATTGCAGCTTTCAATTCAGGAATTGTGATTTCTTCACCCTCAAGGTATTTTTCCATAAGCTCTTCATCAAGCTCAGCGACAGCTTCAATCAAGCTGCTGCGAAGCTCTTCAGCTTTGTCTTTATACTCAGCAGGGATTTCTTGTGCATCAGAGCGAGTTCCAAGGTCATCTTCGTAGAAGTATGCTACGTTTTCTACAAGGTCGATGATTCCTTCGAATTGATCTTCAGCGCCGATCGGCAATTGAATTGCATGAGCGTTCGCTTGAAGACGATCTCTTAATGTGCTTACAGAGTAAAGGAAGTCCGCACCGGTTTTATCCATTTTGTTAACGAATACGATACGAGGTACTCCGTAAGTTGTTGCTTGGCGCCAAACTGTTTCAGTTTGAGGCTCTACACCTGATTGTGCATCAAGAACAGCAACCGCACCATCAAGTACACGCAAAGAACGTTCAACTTCAACAGTGAAGTCTACGTGTCCTGGTGTATCAATGATGTTTACACGGTAACCTTTCCATTGTGCTGTAGTAGCAGCAGAAGTGATTGTAATACCACGTTCTTGCTCCTGCTCCATCCAGTCCATTTGTGAAGCTCCTTCGTGAGTTTCACCAATTTTATGGATACGACCAGTGTAGTACAAGATACGCTCAGTCGTTGTCGTTTTACCGGCATCGATGTGAGCCATGATACCAATATTACGAGTTTTGTCTAAGGAGAACTCTCTTGCCATTGGGTAATTTCTCCTTCCTTATTAGGGAATAGTTTTTTTAGTTTGGTATAAATCCTACCAGCGGTAGTGAGCGAATGCTTTGTTCGCTTCTGCCATTTTGTGTGTATCTTCACGTTTCTTAACAGCAGCACCAGTGTTGTTAGCTGCGTCAAGGATTTCGTTAGCAAGACGCTCTTCCATCGTTTTTTCTCCACGAAGACGAGCGTAGTTTACTAACCAGCGAAGACCTAAAGTCGTACGACGATCTGGGCGAACTTCTACAGGAACTTGGTAGTTAGCTCCACCTACACGACGTGCTTTAACTTCAAGAACTGGCATGATGTTTTTCAAGGCTTGTTCGAAAACCTCCATCGCTTCATTACCAGTACGTTCTTTGATGATATCAAATGACTTGTAGAGAATAGTTTGTGACTTTCCTCTTTTACCGTCGATCATCATTTTGTTGATCAAACGAGATACAAGTTTAGAATTGTAAATTGGATCTGGCAAAACGTCTCTTTTTGCTACAGGACCTTTACGTGGCATCTGAATAGCCTCCCTTCTCTTTTAAAAGGATTTCTATCTGTCTTTCATCTCAATTTCATTGTCAGCTGCCTGACTCCACTGAACTGAACTCAACTTCTAAAAACCCTTATGTTTGTTTATATTATTTGCTTTGTTTAGGGCGTTTTGTTCCGTATTTAGAACGTCCTTGCATACGACCGTCAACTCCGGCAGTATCAAGCGCACCACGAACGATGTGGTAACGTACACCCGGTAAGTCTTTTACACGTCCGCCACGGATAAGTACTACACTGTGCTCTTGTAGGTTATGTCCGATACCAGGAATGTAAGCTGTTACCTCAATCAGGTTAGACAAACGTACACGAGCATATTTACGTAGTGCTGAGTTTGGTTTTTTCGGTGTCATTGTACCGACACGAGTACAAACCCCGCGCTTCTGTGGAGATGTTACGTTAGTGTGCTCTTTTTTGAAACTGTTGTATCCTTTGTTAAGTGCAGGAGACTTTGAGTTTTCAACTTTACTCACGCGTCCTTTGCGTATTAGCTGATTAATTGTAGGCATGTTGTTATTCCTCCCTTCATTACTTTTTTTATAACCCACATACCCAGGTGGTTCATCAAAAGGCAAAAAACAATGCTTTTGCATTTTAAGCATGCAAAAACAAAACAAGTACGCTATAACATAATGGCAACAGCTGCTGCCCCAACTTCAATTCCGCAGGCCTTGCCGAGCTTTTTCATGGAATCTACCACTAAAATGTCTACACCCTTCTCTTGCGCTAGTTTCATTACACTAGCGGTTAAAGCAGGATCAGCATCTTTCGCTACGACGATTTCCTTCACTGAATCTCGTTTCAGAGCTTTTACTGTTTGCTTCGTACCAATAATAATGGATTGAGCCTGTGATACTTTATCATAAGACATCGAATATCCTCCAAAGTAACAGGTTTTATTTTGAGCACCTTGGTTATATTATCATCATGGCAGAAGGATGTCAATATCGTTTGACAGATAATCTTGACATCCTTCACCATTTTTTGATGATTTTTATAGAAATCTTAAGAGAAAGATTACTCTACAGGAACCATATCGTCAGACGGCTGCACTTGTGAAACCGGCTTAACTTTACGGTAGTTTGGCATTCCAGTTCCAGCAGGAACAAGTTTACCGATGATGACATTCTCTTTCAAGCCAAGCAGTTCATCACGTTTTCCTTTGATCGCCGCATCTGTTAGGACACGAGTCGTTTCTTGGAAGGATGCTGCAGACAAGAATGAGTCTGTTTCAAGCGATGCTTTTGTAATACCAAGAAGAACTGGACGGCCTGTTGCAGGGCGTTTGCCTTCGAATAGTACTTTTTTGTTCGCTTCTGTGAATTGGTGTACATCAAGAAGTGTGCCTGGTAATACATCTGTATCCCCTGCATCAGCGACACGCACTTTACGAAGCATTTGGCGAACCATTACTTCTACGTGCTTATCTCCGATTTCCACCCCTTGCATACGGTATACTTTTTGTACTTCATGAAGCAGATATTCTTGAACAGCTGTCATATCAGTCACTTTAAGAAGTTCTTTCGGATCGATTGAACCTTCTGTCAGTACTTGACCACGAGTGACTTTGTCACCTTCAACAACTTTCAGACGTGCATTGTAAGGAGCTGTGTAAGAGCGAGTTTCAACTTCGCCTTGAACCACAATTTCCTGTTGCTTGTCACGAACATCGTTAATTTCAGCAACGACACCATCAATTTCAGAAATGGTTGCCTGCCCTTTCGGATTACGCGCTTCAAATAACTCTTGGATACGAGGTAAACCTTGAGTGATATCGTCTCCTGCTACCCCACCGGTGTGGAACGTACGCATTGTAAGCTGTGTTCCTGGCTCACCGATCGATTGTGCAGCGATGATTCCAACTGCTTCACCGACTTCAACGTCAGTACCAGTTGCAAGGTTACGGCCGTAGCATCGTTTACATACACCATGAGGCGTGTTACATGTAAATGCAGAACGGATCCATACTTCCTCGATTCCTGCTTCAACTACTTCAAGTGCTTTATCTTCATCAATTAGTTCGTTTTCGCCAACAATGACTTCGCCCGTTTCAGGATGAACAATTGGTTTTCTTGCAAAACGTCCGATCAGACGTTCTTCAAGTTTCTCAATAATTTCATTTCCTTCTTTAATGGACTTCGCCAAGATTCCACGGTCTGTACCGCAATCTGTTTCACGGATGATAACATCCTGCGCAACGTCAACGAGACGACGCGTGAGGTAACCAGAGTCAGCTGTTTTAAGAGCTGTATCGGCAAGACCTTTACGCGCTCCGTGAGTGGAAATAAAGTATTCCAATACGGTTAAACCTTCACGGAAACTAGATTTAATCGGAAGTTCAATGATACGTCCAGCCGGGTTGGCCATCAGACCACGCATACCAGCCAGCTGAGTGAAGTTAGATGCGTTACCACGCGCTCCAGAGTCACTCATCATGTAGATTGGGTTGACTTCATCAAGGGACTTCATCAGTTTACCTTGGATGACATCTTTAGAAGAACTCCAGATCGAAATGACTCTCTCGTAACGCTCTTCTTCAGTAATCAAACCACGTCTGAATTGCTTCATGACGTTATCTACTTTTGCTTGCGCTTCTTCGAGGATCTTCTGTTTATCATCTAATACGACGATATCAGACACCCCAACCGTAATACCCGCTTTAGTAGAGTATTTGAAACCAAGATTTTTCATGCGGTCAAGCATTTTAGATGTCTCAGTGATATGGAATCTCTTAAAGATTTCCGCAATGATTTTACCTAAAATACCTTTTTTGAACGGCGCATTGATTTCTTGTTTCTCGATCGCAGCTTTGACATCTTCTCCTTTTTCAAGGAAGAAGCGGTCAGGCGTTTTTTCTTCAATATTGCTCTTTGTCGGCTCATTCATGTAAGGGAATGATTCCGGTAAGATTTCGTTAAAGATTAGTTTTCCAACTGTTGTAATCAACAATTTAGAACGCTGTTCATCAGTAAATGTCACATTCTTCAACGAGTTAGCTGCGACAGCTACACGTGTATGAAGATGCACATATCCATTTTGATAAGCTAGAAGGGCTTCGTTCGTATCTTTGAAGACCATACCTTCTCCGATAGCACCTTTACGCTCAAGTGTAAGGTAGTAGTTACCTAGCACCATATCCTGAGATGGCGTAACAACAGGTTTTCCATCTTTCGGGTTCAAAATGTTTTGAGCAGCAAGCATTAAGATACGAGCTTCAGCTTGAGCTTCAGCAGATAATGGTACGTGAACCGCCATTTGGTCACCATCAAAGTCAGCGTTGTAGGCAGTACATACAAGTGGATGCAGACGAATTGCGCGTCCTTCCACAAGTGTAGGTTCAAACGCTTGAATACCAAGTCTGTGAAGAGTTGGTGCACGGTTTAGTAAGACTGGATGCTCACGAATCACTGATTCTAAAACATCCCAAACTTCCGGCTGCACGCGCTCAATCTTACGTTTCGCGCTCTTAATGTTGTGAGCTAATCCTTTTTCAACAAGCTCCTTCATCACGAATGGTTTGAATAGTTCAAGAGCCATTTCTTTCGGAAGTCCACACTGATACATTTTCAAATGTGGTCCAACGACGATAACGGAACGTCCAGAATAGTCAACACGTTTACCAAGCAAGTTTTGACGGAAACGCCCTTGTTTCCCTTTCAGCATGTGAGAAAGAGATTTCAATGGTCTATTTCCTGGTCCTGTTACTGGTCGGCCTCTACGTCCATTATCAATCAAGGCATCGACAGCTTCTTGAAGCATACGCTTCTCGTTCTGAACGATGATGCTTGGCGCGCCAAGATCTAATAAACGTTTCAGACGATTGTTACGGTTGATGACACGACGATAAAGGTCGTTCAAGTCAGAAGTAGCAAAACGTCCGCCATCAAGCTGAACCATTGGACGTAATTCTGGTGGAATAACCGGAAGTACATCAAGGATCATCCAAGACGGTTTGTTTCCTGAGTTACGGAAAGCTTCCAACACTTCAAGGCGTTTGATCGCACGTGTACGACGCTGTCCTTGAGCTGTTTTTAGCTCTTCTTTGAGTGTATCTACTTCTTTCACAAGATCGATATCTTGAAGAAGTTTGTTAATTGCTTCTGCACCCATAGCTGCTTGGAAGGTGTTACCGTATTTATCTAAATAAGCACGGAATTCTTTCTCAGAAAGAAGTTGTTTCTTCTCAAGCGGTGTGTTGCCCGGATCAGTCACGACGTAAGAAGCGAAGTAAATCACTTCTTCTAACGCACGTGGTGACATATCTAGAACAAGACCCATACGGCTTGGGATACCTTTGAAATACCAAATGTGGGAAACTGGGGCAGCCAGTTCGATATGCCCCATTCTCTCACGACGGACTTTTGCCCGTGTTACTTCTACACCACAACGGTCACATACAACACCCTTATAACGAACGCGTTTATACTTTCCACAATGACATTCCCAGTCTTTTTGCGGTCCGAAGATACGTTCACAAAAGAGACCATCTTTTTCCGGTTTCAGTGTACGATAGTTAATCGTTTCAGGCTTTTTCACTTCACCAAAAGACCAAGAACGGATTTTATCAGGTGATGCGAGACCGATGTTCATATACTCAAAATTGTTCACATCTAGCAAGGGGCCTACCTCCCTTTTAATCTTCGGGTTATACCCTAGTCACTTGCTCTAATCGTTTCTGCTATTCTTTTGTGACTGCGTCACGTTCAAGATCGACAGGTGCGAGGTCTGCAGCATCTTCGTCATTAGATAACGCTAATCCGTCTGCTTTCTTCGTTTCCTCATCGTCTTCTAAATCTCTCATTTCTATCTCTTCTTCATCGCCAGATAGGATTTTCACATCCATACCTAAACTTTGAAGTTCTTTAATTAATACTTTGAATGATTCAGGGACACCTGGTTCAGGTACGTTATCCCCTTTGACGATCGCTTCGTATGTTTTCACACGACCCACAACGTCATCCGATTTTACAGTTAAGATTTCTTGAAGTGTATATGCTGCACCGTAAGCTTCAAGTGCCCATACTTCCATCTCTCCGAAACGCTGTCCACCAAACTGTGCTTTACCGCCCAGTGGCTGCTGCGTAACAAGTGAGTATGGTCCAGTTGAACGAGCGTGAAGTTTATCGTCAACCATGTGAGCCAGTTTGATCATGTACATGATTCCGACTGATACACGGTTATCGAATGGTTCACCAGTTCGACCGTCATAAAGGACTGTTTTCGCATCACGGGACATACCTGCTTCTTCAAGCGTTTCCCAAACATCTTCCTCACGAGCACCATCAAATACTGGTGACGCAATGTGGATGCCTAGGTAACGTGCAGCCATACCCATATGAAGCTCAAGTACCTGACCGATATTCATACGAGATGGTACCCCTAGAGGGTTTAACATGATATCAATCGGTGTTCCATCTGGAAGATACGGCATATCTTCTTCTGGAAGGATTTTAGAGATAACCCCTTTGTTACCATGTCGTCCAGCCATTTTGTCACCTTCAGAAATTTTACGCTTCTGAACGATGTATACACGGACTAACTGGTTAACACCTGGTGGTAATTCATCTCCATCTTCACGGTTAAAGACTTTGACATCGTGGATGATTCCGCCGCCGCCGTGTGGTACACGTAGAGACGTATCACGTACTTCACGAGCCTTTTCACCGAAGATTGCATGTAATAGACGTTCTTCAGCTGTTAGTTCTGTTACACCTTTAGGCGTTACTTTCCCGACAAGAAGATCTCCGTCTTTTACTTCTGCACCAATACGGATGATTCCACGCTCGTCAAGGTTGCGTAAAGCATCTTCCCCAACGTTTGGAATATCACGCGTAATTTCTTCTGGTCCAAGCTTTGTATCACGAGCTTCTGATTCATATTCTTCAATATGAATAGAAGTGTAGACGTCATCTTTTACAAGGCGCTCACTCATAATGATCGCATCCTCATAGTTGTAACCGTCCCAAGTCATGAAGCCGACCATGACGTTACGTCCTAGAGCCAATTCACCTTTTTCCATAGAAGGACCGTCTGCAAGGATTTCTCCTTTGACGACTTCATCTCCAACACTTACAATTGGGCGCTGGTTGTAGCAAGTCCCTTGGTTAGAGCGGACAAATTTCAGCAAGCTGTATTTGTCTAGGTTTCCTTTGACTTGTTGTCCGTCAACGTCTTCATAACGGCGAACCCAAATATTCTTCGCTTCAACACGTTCTACAACACCTGGGTAACGACAGATCACAGCAGCTCCAGAGTCTTTACCTGATACATACTCCATACCTGTACCAACAATCGGTGATTCCGGCTGCATCAAAGGCACAGCCTGACGTTGCATGTTCGCTCCCATTAGAGCACGGTTAGAGTCATCGTTTTCTAAGAATGGGATACATGCTGTCGCTGCAGAAACAACCTGCTTCGGCGAAACGTCCATGTAGTCAACGCGGTTTCGAGGAACAACGGTGTTTTCCCCTCTGAAACGAGCGATAATGTTATCATCGATAAACGAACCATCATCAGCTAGCTGAGCGTTCGCTTGTGCTACAACGTAGTTATCCTCTTCATCAGCGGTTAAGTAATCGATTCTCGGCGTCACTTTACCTGTTTCAGGATCAACCCGACGGTAAGGTGTTTCGATAAATCCGAAGCGGTTCACTTTCGCAAATGAAGATAGAGAGTTGATCAAACCAATGTTTGGACCCTCTGGTGTTTCAATCGGACACATACGACCATAGTGAGAATAGTGAACGTCACGAACTTCCATTCCTGCACGCTCACGTGTCAAACCACCCGGTCCAAGCGCTGATAGACGACGTTTGTGTGTCAATTCAGCAAGCGGGTTTGTTTGATCCATGAACTGAGAAAGCTGAGAGCTACCAAAGAACTCTTTGATAGAAGCGATCACAGGACGGATGTTGATCAGCTGCTGAGGTGTGATCGTGTTCGTGTCTTGAATCGACATTCTTTCACGAACAACACGCTCCATTCTGCTTAAACCAATACGGAATTGGTTTTGCAGAAGTTCACCTACAGAACGCAGACGACGGTTACCAAGATGATCGATATCATCTGTGTCACCTACTCCATGAAGCAGGTTAAAGAAGTAACTGATTGAAGCAATGATGTCAGAAGGCGTGATGTTCTTCACAGCTTCCTCTACATATGCATTACCAATCACGTTGATCACTTGCTCGCCTTCTTGATCAGTTGGTGCATAAATCTTGATAGATTGAAGTTCTACTTCATCCTCTACTACGCCACCATTTGGATAAAGCTTTCTAAATCCGATGCCGTTTTCTAAGTATGGAAGAACTTTATCAAGCACTCTTCTATCTAAAATTTGACCTTTTTCTGCTAGGATTTCACCTGTTTCAGGATCAACTAGCGTTTCAGCCAATTTTTGATTGAATAGTCTATTTTTAATATGAAGCTTCTTATTAATCTTGTAGCGTCCAACATTTGCTAAGTCATATCTCTTCGGATCAAAGAAGCGAGAGTCTAGCAAGCTTTTCGCATTTTCAACAGTTGGCGGCTCTCCAGGACGAAGACGCTCGTAGATTTCGAGAAGTGCTTTATCGGCATTCTCTGTATTGTCTTTTTCCAACGTGTTGCGTAAGTATTCATTCTCGCCAATGAGGTCAAGAATCTCTTGATCAGAGCTGAAGCCGAGAGCACGCAAAAGAACCGTAACCGGCAACTTACGTGTGCGATCGATGCGTACATAGACTACATCCTTCGCATCAGTTTCGTATTCTAACCATGCGCCACGGTTTGGAATGACAGTCGCAGTAAAACCTTTTTTACCGTTTTTGTCTACTTTACCACTGAAATATACACTTGGAGAACGTACTAACTGAGAAACGATTACACGTTCCGCACCATTAATGATAAAAGTACCTGTGTCTGTCATGATTGGGAAATCACCCATAAACACATCTTGGTCTTTTACTTCTCCAGTTTCTTTGTTAATTAAACGAACTTTTACTCTTAGTGGAGCAGAGTAAGTTACATCACGTTCTTTTGATTCTGCTACAGGATACTTAGGATCCCCTAGGCTGTAATCAATGAATTCAAGAGAAAGGTTACCAGTAAAATCCTCAATTGGGGATATATCTTGAAACATCTCTCTAAGACCCTCATCAAGAAACCACTGATAAGAAGAGGTTTGAATTTCAATGAGATTTGGTAATTCTAACACTTCGCTTATGCGTGCGTAGCTTCTGCGCTGGCGGTGTCGTCCATACTGAACTAGTTGACCTGTCAACTGATTCACCCCTCAAATCATGCGTATTATATGTGTAAAAAGTATTTCTGTCTTTCAAATGTCAGTAAAGAAATACTTTTACAAGACAAAAGAAAAAAGGGTTTCTAAAATAAGAAAACCACATCCAAAAACAAATACCGATTTTATTAGTTTTCCCAAGTATGCATAATTTATACAAAATAGTTGTTTTTTAAGCCTATCAAGCAAAATATACACATTGGCATTTTATAATGTTAACACAGCTAGGAAACTGCGTCAAACTTTTTTAGCTTTGATAATATAGTAGCCCTTTTTTTTCATAACGACCGTCACTTCTCCAAAAAGCTGCTCTAATTTCTCAATCGCAGATGGTCCACCTTGTTTTTTCTGAATAACCACCCACAACTCACCTTCCGGCAATAAATGATCAGCACTTTTTTCAAAGATCGCATGTACTACTTTCTTCCCTGCCCGTATTGGGGGATTGGTCAGTATAGAGGCAAAAGCAGCTGATGAATGAACATTCGAGAACAAATCACTTTGATAGATGCGGACATTATCAATGCGATTATGCTTAGCGTTTTCCTTTGAAAGTTCGACTGCTCTTTCGTTCACATCAATCATATGAATGGTGCGGCCTGTCATTTCGTTTGCTAACGATAAGCCGATCGGTCCATAACCGCAACCGACATCTAAGACGTCGCCATCCAAGTCAGGTTCTTCAAAAGCTTCAATTAAAAGCCTCGAACCATAGTCGACTTCTTTCTTAGAAAACACTCCACTGTCACTTGTAAAAGTAAAGCTACGGTTTCTCAAGGTGAAGTCCCATGTCTGTTTATTGCTTTTCACTGATGGCTTTTCCGTATAATAGTGGTCACTCATGGTGAATGGACCTCCTCTGGATTCAATCGTTTCAGGAGATAAGAAAAGAAAAAGCCCGCCAGTAAAAGCGAGCTTTCCCAAAAGATTAGGCGAAGATTACTTAACTTCTACAGAAGCGCCAACTTCTTCAAGCTTAGCTTTAAGTTCTTCAGCTTCTTCTTTAGCAATACCTTCTTTAAGTGGTTTTGGAGTGTTGTCAACAAGTTCTTTAGCTTCTTTCAAGCCAAGACCAGTGATTTCACGAACCACTTTGATAACTTTGATTTTTTGGTCTCCAGCACCAGCAAGTACTAGATCAAAATCAGTTTTTTCTTCAGCAGCAGCACCGCCACCAGCAGCTACAGCTACAGGAGCAGCAGCAGTTACGCCAAATTCTTCTTCGATTGCTTTTACTAAGTCGTTTAACTCAAGTACAGTTGCTTCTTTAACTGAAGCAATGATTTCTTCGATATTTAAAGCCATTTGTAATTCCTCCATTTTAAGTTTTTTTACGTCAAGTACGCATTAAGCGCCTTGTTCTTCTTTTTGATCTGCAACTGCTTTAGTAGCAAGAGCAAGGTTACGAACTGGAGCTTGAAGAACGCTAAGCAACATAGAAAGTAAGCCTTCGCGAGACGGAAGTTCCGCAAGAGCCTTCACTTCTTCTACAGTCGCTACGTTTCCTTCGATAACACCAGCTTTGATTTCTAAAGCTTCGTGGCTTTTCGCAAATTCGTTGATGATTTTCGCAGGTGCGATTACATCTTCGTTACTGAATGCGATAGCGTTTGGACCTGTTAAGAAATCGTTTAAACCCGTTAGTTCAACTTGTTCAACTGCACGGCGAGTCAAAGTATTTTTGTAAACTTTGAATTCTACGCCAGCATCACGAAGCTGTTTACGAAGTTCAGTCACTTCAGAAACTGAAAGACCGCGGTAATCTACGATTACAGTAGACATACTGTCTTTAAATTTAGAAGTAATTTCATCAACGACAACTTTTTTAGTATCGATTGCATTGCTCATGGTTACACCTCCTGTACATTCTTTGTGTAACACTTATACCGATCAGGCCATCACGTTCCTAACGAACGGTTCTCCATATAAAAAGCCTCCATTAAGACATGGAGGCTGTATATACAAGCATACGTTAACGTAAGACTGTGACATATACACCTCGGCGGGTTAATTAAGCCATAAGGCCCCTGCTGTCTACGGTATAAATGATTATTCTATTTTACAACATTTTGATATTATCAAAACGGTTGTGACAAGTCAAGAATTATTTTGCAGAGAAAGAAGATGGGTCCACTTTCACGCCAGGGCCCATAGTAGATGTAACAGAAACGTTTTTCACGTATACACCTTTAGCCGCTGCAGGTTTTGCTTTAAGGATTGTGTCATAGATTGTTGCAAAGTTCTCAACAAGCTTTTCGTCCTCGAAAGAAACCTTTCCGATTGGCGCGTGGATGTTACCAGCTTTATCAACGCGGTATTCTACTTTACCAGCTTTGATTTCATTGATTGCTTTTTCTACTTCGAAAGTTACAGTTCCTGTTTTAGGGTTTGGCATAAGACCTTTTGGTCCAAGTACACGACCGATCTTACCAACTTCACCCATCATGTCAGGTGTCGCAACGATTACATCGAATTCGAACCAGCCTTGTTGGATTTTAGTGATGTAATCAGAATCTCCAACGTAGTCTGCTCCAGCAGCTTCTGCTTCTTTTGCTTTTTCGCCTTTAGCGAACACAAGAACGCGTTGAGTTTTACCAGTTCCGTTAGGAAGTACAACTGCACCGCGGATTTGTTGATCGTTTTTACGAGGGTCTACGCCCAAACGAAAAGCAACTTCTACAGTCGCATCAAATTTCGCTGTATTTGCTTTTTTTGTAAGAGAAACAGCTTCAGCTACATCATACGCTTTAGTACGTTCGATTAGCTTAGCAGCTTCTACATACTTTTTACCTTTTTTAGCCATTATAAAAATCCTCCTTATGTGGTTTTAGCGGAATAACCTCCCACGAATAAGGGTTGCGAACTTGTCAAAACCAAACTCGCAACCCAACAAGACAAAAAATTAATCTTCGATGACAATACCCATACTGCGTGCAGTACCTTCAACCATGCGCATAGCTGATTCAACGCTAGCAGCGTTTAAGTCAGGCATTTTTGTTTCCGCGATTTCGCGTACTTTATCACGCTTAACAGTTGCCACTTTATTACGGTTAGGTTCACCAGAACCAGACTCAATACCAGCTGCTTTTTTAAGTAAAACTGCAGCAGGTGGAGTTTTAGTAATAAATGTAAATGAACGGTCTTCAAAAACCGAAATTTCAACAGGAATGATAAGACCAGCTTGGTCAGCTGTACGAGCGTTAAACTCCTTACAGAATCCCATGATATTAACACCGGCTTGACCTAGTGCAGGTCCAACTGGTGGAGCTGGGTTAGCTTTTCCAGCAGGAATTTGCAATTTAACAACTTTAACTACTTTTTTAGCCACGAGACACACCTCCTTAAAGTCCGTGATGTGGTAATAGGGGAATCCCCCTCCCACTCAACAACTTCATTCTTTATATGAATGACGAAATAACTAGCTAGCGATCTTGAGCGAACTCAAGACGTACCTTTGCTATATTACCACTTCTATACACTCATTTCAAGCTCTTTTAAATTACAATTTATCGATCTGTGTGAACTCAAGTTCCACAGGAGTTTCTCTACCAAACATATTAACGAATACTTTGACTTTGCTTTTATCATAATCAATCTCTTCGATAGAGCCTGTGAAGTTAGCAAATGGTCCATCGATGACCTTGACTGTTTCTTTAAGTTCAAAGTCGATTTCTGTCTTGCGCTCTTCAAGCCCCATTCTCTTCAGAATGGTTTCTGCTTCGCCAGGTAATAACGCTGTCGGCTTAGAGCCTGATCCAGCTGATCCAACGAATCCTGTCACACCTGGTGTATTACGAACGACATACCAAGAATCGTCAGTCATGACGATTTCTACTAACACATATCCAGGGAATACTTTCTTTTTCACTACTTTTTTCTTACCGTTTTTAATGTCCGTTTCTTCTTCTTCTGGTACAACAACGCGGAAAATTTTATCCTGCATGCCCATTGATTCAACACGCTTTTCCAAGTTCGCTTTCACTTTGTTCTCATAGCCAGAGTACGTATGCACAACATACCAATTCTTTTCCATTTTCGTTCAGGACTATTTAGTCCTTCCCTCCCCACATTTCGTAATGTCTATTTGACGAATCTCGAGTACCGGTAAATATTTTCAAGCAATTGAAAAAACCCGTAAAACGGGTTTTTTGGCAAGTCATATTATGATCTATTATAGCACGTTCAGCAGACCATTATTCAAGTATTAATGAATTAATTCGATTAATTGTGAGATTCCTATATCAAGAAAAGAGAAAAAGATGGCAAAAAATACGACTGTTAAAATAACAGTGATCGTGTAGCGGACCATTTCGTTTTTCTTTGGCCAGCTGACCTTTTTCATTTCTTTCCCGACACTTTTTAAGAAACTGATAATACGCATGTAAAAGACCTCCACAGATTAAAGAACGCAAATCCTACTTCGTTTCTAAATGTGTTTTATGTGAATTACAAGTCTTGCAATATTTCTTAACTTCTAATCTTTCAGCTGCTGAAGCAACACTTTTCATTGTCGTATAATTGCGGCTTCCGCAGTCTTTACAGGCTAGAGTAATCTTTTTCCTCATATTTACACCTATTTTCTCGACATCATTTCCTTAGTACCTTATCACAGTGTCGAAAAAGCTGTCAATATAGGTTTGATTAGAGACTGATCTCGCGCAGCTCTAAATATTTCTCTAATTTTCTCTTTACTCTTTGGAGTGCGTTATCAATTGATTTCACATGACGGTTTAAATCTTCAGAAATCTCCTGATAGGACCTACCATCAAGATAAAGCACAAGTACCTTTCTTTCCAGCTCGCTTAGTAATTCACCCATTTTCATTTCAATATCATCAAATTCTTCTTTGCTAATGATTAAATCTTCTGGGTTAAGCGCTTTAGCACCGGAAATGACGTCCAATAATGTTCTGTCCGATTCTTCATCGTATATCGGCTTGTCTAATGATACATAGGAATTTAACGGGATATGTTTTTGGCGAGTAGCTGTTTTAATTGCGGTGATAATTTGGCGGGTAATACATAATTCTGCAAAAGCCTTAAATGAAGTAAGCTTGTCCTCTCTGAAATCGCGGATAGACTTATAAAGTCCGATCATCCCCTCTTGGACAATGTCCTCTCGATCCGCTCCAATCAAGAAATAAGATCTTGCTTTCGCACGTACAAAATTGCGGTATTTCGTTATTAAATAATCTAGCGCATCACTATCTCCGACATGAACCCTTTCAATGACTTGTTCATCTTCCAACTGGCAAAATTGCTCTCTGATGGACTTACCCTTGCTGTTGTTTAGATTCACTTCGATCCCCCGACCGCACCTAGATAGAAATATTATACAATAATGGTTGAAATATCGTCAAGCTATTCCAAGTTTCCCCGCCGCCATTTTTCAAACGTTTTCAATACATCTTCTGACAATTCAATTTTGGATGCTGGTTTATCAGAAGTAATCTTTTTGACACGTGTTTCAATCTTTCGTTCAATCACTTCTATCTCTCTTAAGAGCTCTCGTGCTGACTTACGAAGTGCACCCTGTCCAAAAATTGCCCATTGTTCTGTATAATCAGAGGTCGCCACATGAATTTGCGTCCGAATGTTATTCAAGTCTTGTGCCAGTTTTTCAATCCGCTCATCAGCCGTTTCATTTTCTCTTGTAAAGATGACCTCTACTCGGTGGTTTGTCCGCTTCTTTTCGATTCCTTTGACCATATGGGCATCGAATACGACAATGACTCGATACCCTGTATATGCTTGATATTCTGCTAAATGTTGAATCAGCACGTCTCTGGCTTCTTCAAAGCTGTTTTCTTTTAAGTGCTGCAAACGAGGCCATGCACCTATCATGTTGTATCCATCGACTAAGAGGATGTCCATCTCTATTCTCCTAACGGATAACGTTTTCGATACACTTCATACATCAATAGACTAGCGGCAACTGATGCATTTAATGAAGTGACCTGCCCGGCCATTGGCAATTTAATCAAGAAATCACATTTTTCCTTAATCAATCGGCCAATTCCTTTTCCTTCACTGCCGATGACAAGAGCGAGAGGCATCGTGCCGTCAAATTGTCTGTAGTCCTGCTTCGCAGATGCATCTGTTCCTGCGACCCAGATTCCTCTTTCTTTCATTTCATCAAGAGCTCTGGAAAGATTGGTTACTTTTGCGACCGGGATATGTTCAATGGCTCCAGTAGATGCTTTCGCAACAGTTGTCGTCAAGCCTACCGCTCGTCGTTTTGGAATGACGATTCCATGTGCACCAACAGCATCGGCCGTACGCATGATCGACCCTAAATTGTGCGGATCTTCAATTTCATCTAAGATGATGAAAAATGGTTGTTCATTCCGCTTTTCAGCAATTTGATACAGATCGTCCAATTCTGCATATTCATATGCTGCTACTTGTGCAACGATTCCCTGGTGCTGACCTGTTACCATCTGATCAAGCTTTTTCCTCGGAACATACTGAATGGTGATATTTTGCTTTTTCGCGAGTTCAATGACCTGCTGGGCTTGTCCTTTTACAGTGTTTTCTGCCATCCAGAGCTTGTATAACTCCCGATCTGACTTCAGTGTTTCAATCACTGCATTTTTCCCAATCACATAATCATGTTGCTGACTCATTTGTCTTCCTCCCTGACGTTCCGATTTCAATCGCCTGACTAATCAACTCTTCTAAGCGTTCGTCCTGCTTCTCAATAAATAAATAACCCATGAGCGCTTCAAACGCTGTACTATAACGATACGTTTGAACGTCTGTGTTTTTAGGCACTGTGCCTGATTTTGCATTTCTTCCTCTTTTCAGCACCGCTTCTTCCGCTTCTGTGAAAAAGCCCTTCTGCTGAAGCTCAAATAAAATAGCGGCCTGAGATTTAGCTGAAACGATCTTACTTGCACGTTTATGAAGCTCATTTGGTTTGGTCGCCCCCGTTTGGAGGAGGTGATGCCTCACGTATACTTCAAAAATGGCATCACCCATATAAGCAAGTGCAAGTCCGTTCAACTGTTTTCCGTCTTTCAGCTTTTCAAAATTCAACATGACCTATTCTCCTCTTTTCCAGCGCGTACCTTGAGGAGTGTCCTCCAATACAATATTCATGCTCTTTAACTGGTCACGAATTTGATCAGACAATGCGAAGTCACGATTCCTTCTAGCTTCATTCCGCTTCTCAATTAATGCTTCTACCTCTTCGTCAAGCGTGTGCTTTTCTTCTAGTGAGAAGCCGAGGACGGATGTGATTTCTTGGAACAAGCCAATAAATGCCTTGATCACTTCCTCAGAAGTATGATCATTTTCCATATAGTAATTCGCTTGTTTCGCTAGTTCAAATAAAACAGAGATGGCATTTGCCGTATTGAAGTCATCATTCATTTCAGAAATAAATGTCGCACGCTGCTCTTCAATCTTTGTCAGCCATTCCGTGTTATCCTCTGTTAAATTGGTACTGCTCTCAAGGCGATGATGTAGATTTGAATAAGATGTTTTGAGTCTGTTAAATGCACTCTTTGTACTTTCCAATAAGTCAATGGAGTAATTGATTGGATGACGATAGTGAACCGACAGCATAAAGAAACGAAGCACATCTGGATCTTGTTCTTTAATAATGTCATGTACGAGCACAAAGTTCCCAAGTGATTTTGACATTTTTTCATTCTCAATATTAATATACCCGTTATGCATCCAATACTTCGCAAAAGGTTTTCCTGTCAAAGCCTCAGATTGAGCAATCTCATTCTCGTGATGAGGGAACGTTAAATCCTGTCCGCCAGCATGAATGTCAATCGTATCGCCTAAATACTTTTTGACCATCGCAGAGCACTCGATGTGCCAGCCTGGCCGCCCTTCTCCCCACGGGCTATCCCAAGAAATCTCCTGATCCTTTGCGGCCTTCCATAATGCAAAGTCGAGTGCATCCCTTTTCTTTTCACCTACACGAATACGGGCACCTGTCTTTAATTCATCAATCGATTGGTGAGACAGTTTTCCGTAGCCTTCAAATGAGCGTGTGCTGTAATACACGTCACCATCTGCTTCATAGGCGTAGCCTTTTTCAATCAATGTGGCGATAAACGCAATGATATCATCCATATTTTCTGTCACTCGCGGGTGAAGGTCTGCTTTTTTGCAGCCTAATGCACTGACGTCCTCAAAGTATGCTTGGATAAATCGATCAGCAATCGTTGGGACATCCTCGCCTAATTCATTTGCTGCTTTGATGAGTTTATCATCCACATCAGTAAAGTTGGATACGAAATTCACATCATAGCCGCTATATTCTAAATACTTACGTACCGTGTCATATACAATGGCAGGTCTTGCATTCCCGATGTGAATGTAGTTATACACGGTTGGTCCGCATACATACATTTTGACCTTTCCTGGTTCAAGTGGGACAAACTCTTCTTTCTTACGTGTCAATGTATTATAAATATTGATTGTCATGATTGTTCTTCCTTTCTGCTCAATGAAGCCAGTTCACGTTTTAGCTTTTCCATTTCTCGCTCCAATTCTTTGAAACGATCAGAAACGGGATCTGGCAAATCTTGATGATTGAGATCACGATTGATTTTCTTTCCATTTTGAACGACCACTCGCCCAGGTATACCTACAACAGTAGAATGGTCTGGTACGTCTTTTAACACAACAGACCCCGCACCAATTTTGGACCCTTTTCCTACGGTAATGGAACCGAGCACCTTAGCACCAGTCGCAATCAGCGCATCGTCCAAAATAGTTGGATGCCGCTTTCCCTTTTCTTTCCCTGTTCCCCCTAATGTCACGCCTTGGAAAACAGTGACGTTATCGCCAATTTCACATGTTTCCCCAATCACGACGCCCATGCCGTGATCAATAAAGAACCGCCGGCCGATGGTTGCTGCTGGATGAATCTCAACCCCTGTGAAAAACCGGCTGACCTGAGAAATGATCCGCGCAAGAAAATACAGTTTACGCTTGTAAAATGCATGCGCAACACGATGAGCCCAAATCGCATGAAGCCCTGAATAGGTTAGCACTACTTCAAGATAGCTTCTAGCAGCAGGATCTTGATCAAACACAGTATCAATATCTTCTTTCAGCATTTTGAAAAACACATGCTCCCCCCGTTCTTCCCCATCAATCTCTCTTAGGACTTGCTCTCTTTTTTGGACAAATAAAAAACGCCTCTGCCATATGACAGAGACGTTTTGAAAACGCGGTTCCACTCTGTTTAGAAAGCCCTCATTTCGCAGCCTTCTCAACTTCATCCCATAACGGAGGGTACCGCCCTTGCATACTAACATACGTGTTCCTCAAGGGTCTTGAGGGTGCATTTCCAACGTCTGCCCATAAGTCTCTTTCAGCCGGTGAAGACTCTTTCTGTGATAGGCGAAAACATTGTACTTCTCCCTCGCAACGATTTTCCTTATATTTGTTTAATGCGGTTTAATACCGTCTCTTTACCTAGTAGTTCAATACTTTGCGGAAGCTCTGGGCCATGCGTTTGTCCAGTGACAGCCACACGAATTGGCATGAATAGTTTCTTACCTTTATGCCCTGTTTCTTTTTGCACAGCTTTAATGGCAGCCTTGATTTCATCAGGTGTGAAAGACTCAAGACGTTCAAGCTGACCTGCAAACGAAGCCATCACTTCTGGTACTTGCTCTTCTGCAAGAACTTCCTTTGCCTCTTGATTATACTCAATTTGTTCCTTAAAGAACAACTCTGTTAACTCAACAATTTCTGCTCCGTAGCTCAATTGCTCGTGGTATAGAGAAATGAGTTTGCGCACCCACGTGTTTTCTTCGTCTGTCAGCTGCTCGCTTACCTTGCCTGCCTTTTGAAGATGTGGAAGTGTAAGTGCCACAACTTGATCAAGATCAAGTGCTTTCACGTATTGGTTATTGACCCATTTTAGTTTATGCATATCAAATAGAGCTGGTGACTTAGAAAGTCGATTGACATCGAAAATATCGATGAACTGCTCTTTTGTAAATAGTTCCTCTTCGCCAACTGGAGACCACCCAAGTAGTGCAATGAAGTTAAACAAAGCTTCTGGTAAATAGCCCAAGTTCTTATACTGTTCGATGAACTGGATAATTGATTCATCACGTTTGCTTAATTTCTTGCGGTTCTCGTTTACAATCAGCGTCATATGTCCGAACAGCGGAACATCCCAGCCAAATGCATTGAAGACCATAATTTGTTTAGGTGTATTCGAGATGTGATCCTCACCACGAAGAATGTGAGTCATTTTCATCAAATGATCATCCACCGCTACAGCGAAGTTATACGTTGGTGTACCATCTTTCTTCACAATAACAAAGTCACCGATGCCGTCTGTTTCAAATGAAATCTCGCCTTTGACCATATCGTCAAATTTGATGATTTCTCCTTTAGGCACTCGGAAGCGGATGCTTGGCTCTCTTCCTTCAGCAATCAGCTTGTCCTCTTCTTCTTTTGATAAATGACTGCATTTACCAGAGTATCGAGGCATTTCACTGCGGGCAATTTGTGCTTCACGCTCTTCTTCTAGTTCTTCAGCCGTACAATAGCACTTATACGCCAAGTCTTTCTCTAGCAGCTCGTCATAATATTTTTTGTAAATATCATTACGCTCTGATTGTCTGTAAGGACCGTAGCCCCCATCTTTATCAATGCTCTCGTCCCAATCAATCCCGAGCCACTGCAAATGGCGAAGCTGGCTTTCTTCTCCGCCTTCTACATTACGCTTTTGATCCGTATCCTCGATTCGAATAATAAATTTGCCGCCTTGGCTGCGTGCGAACAAATAGTTGAAAAGAGCCGTTCTAGCATTCCCAATATGTAAATGACCAGTTGGACTCGGTGCATAACGAACACGCACTTCATTTCCCATGAGTTTAACTTCCTTTCATCTGCATCATGTTGTCTGACACCAATTTTTTATAAACGTATTTTATCATCAAAACCCATTCTCATCAAAATGGATTTTACTTTTTCTGAAGAAGTACGGTTGCTTGAGAGGCAATTCCTTCGCCTCTTCCTGTAAATCCAAGTTTCTCTGTCGTTGTTGCTTTGACATTCACCTGTGTGACATCTGCCTCAAGGGCTTCTGCGATTTTCTCACACATTGGCTGAATGTAAGGTGCCATCTTTGGTTTTTGCGCCATGATCGTGCAATCGATATTCACCAGTGTATAGCCTTTTTCTTTTACAAGCGCCCACACGTGCTGAAGTAATTTAAAAGAGTCTGCATCTTTAAACTCCGGATCCGTGTCTGGGAAATGTCTGCCGATATCTCCTTCTGCAATCGCACCTAGGCAGGCATCCGCCACAGTATGAAGCAGTACATCCGCATCTGAATGCCCAAGTAGACCCTTTTCATAAGGGATCGTCACACCGCCAATAATAAGAGGTCTTCCCTCTGTTAATTGATGTACATCAAAACCTTGTCCTATTCTAAACATGTTCTAGTACCCTCTTTCCGCATCCATAATTGCCTTGGCAACCAATAAATCATCCGGTGTTGTCAGTTTAATATTGGTATAGTCTCCTTGGACAATATACACACTCTCACCGTGTAATTGTTCCACAAGACTGGCGTCATCTGTTCCAAGAAAGCCTGTCCGCTCCGCATGTTCATGCGCTTCTTTTAAAATAGAATGACGAAAAGCTTGTGGGGTCTGGACTGCCCACAAGCTCTGACGTTCAATGGTTTGTTCCACTTTGCCTTCTTGAACGCGTTTGATTGTGTCTTTCACTGGTACCGCTACGACTGCGGAGCCTTTTTCAATCGCTGCTTTAACGAGCAAGTCAATCTGTGTATGCTTAATAAAAGGCCTTGCGCCATCATGAACAAGCACGATGTCCGCATCTTGCACAGCCTTCAATCCTTCGTATACACTTTGCTGCCGTTCTTCACCGCCAGTGACAAGTGAAACAGGCGTTTGAAAAGCGTGTACCTTCAGTAGCCTTTCAAAGTCACGACGCTCTTCTTCATTGATCGCTAAGATCATGCGTCTGCATTGTGAATGAGCGTCAAACACCTTCAGTGTGTGGATGATGACCGGCATTCTTTTCAATTCAATAAAAAGTTTATTGCGGCCGGCCTTCATTCGCTTCCCCTGCCCCGCAGCCGGAATAACTACTTCATAATACATGTTCGTTCTCCCTTTAGAGC
Source organism: Bacillus sp. FS02 (assembly GCF_024398395.1). Taxonomy (NCBI): domain Bacteria; kingdom Bacillati; phylum Bacillota; class Bacilli; order Caryophanales; family Bacillaceae; genus Bacillus; species Bacillus sp. FS02. The sequence continues at coordinate 1,791,470 of NZ_CP074101.1, forward strand.
GCCTTCTCCAGAAGTTTTGGCTTCGCAAAAATCATTCTTCCAGCAGCAGTTTGCAGCACACTCGTGACGAGCACATCAATGTCTTTTCCAATATAATTGCGTCCTTCTTCGACCACAATCATCGTACCGTCATCTAAGTAAGCAACACCTTGGTTATGCTCTTTCCCGTCTTTGATGACCTGTACCTTCATTTCTTCCCCAGGCAGTACAACCGGTTTGACTGCATTGGCTAGATCATTGATGTTTAACACTGCTACTTTTTGAAGTTCGCATACTTTATTTAAATTAAAATCATTTGTCACAACAACACCTGAAGTTAACTTAGCGAGTTTCACAAGCTTGCTGTCAACCTCTTGAATATCTTCAAAGTCACCTTCGTAAATTTCAACTTTAATATCCAGTTCTTTTTGGATACGATTTAAAATATCAAGACCTCTTCGGCCTCTATTTCTCTTTAATACATCAGAAGAGTCTGCAATATGCTGTAATTCCTCGAGTACAAATTGAGGAATGACCATCACACCTTCTAGGAATCCAGTTTGACAAATATCTGCGATTCTTCCATCAATGATAACACTTGTGTCTAAAATTTTCAGCTTTTTATCTTCTATTTCAGGTTCATCATCAGCTGCTCCTTTTTTCTTTGTGACCTTTGCAGATCGAGAGAACAGCCCCATCATTTCATCCTTCTTCTTAAACCCTACCTGAAATCCAAGGTATCCTAAAAAGAAAGCCAGGAAAATCGGAATAATGGTACCAAAAATATGATATGGGATATTGTTTAGCGGGATCACGTTTACAATAAGATATGCTAGAATAAGTCCAAATACTAAACCGAAACTTCCAGATATAAGATCAGGAAGAGGCGCCTTCAATAGAGAATCCTCGATCCATTTCACCCAATTAACCACATAGCCTGTGCACCATTTACCAATGATAAAGAACACAGCGGCTCCTATTAGTGCTGAAGAGTAAGCATTTGTTATGAAAGGTATGTCCTTCACATTTAACAGCAGAAATAACTCTGGAATGATAAAAATCCCTACAACTGCACCGAAAATGATAAAAAACGCCTGAACGATTCTTTTTAACATACCTTCACCTCCTTTATTTTTCATCTGTCAATCCACCTTCATCTGACATTGATATATGCTTAAGTTTCCTATCATCATGAACAGAAAACAAAACCATCATTAATATACCCATATTCATCCATTTTTAACCGTATTTAAGAAAAATTTCTCTTTTTATAGCTGACGGTCGATATAATGTTTTTCTTGCAGTCTTTTTAATCCTTTTTTTATCTTTTTCGCTCTTACTTCTCCAATTCCTTCTACTTCATCCAAATCTTGTACATCTGCTTCCATAATTCGATCTAGCACACCAAATGCTTCGACCACGTTTTCAACGATCGGCATAGGCAATCTAGGGATTTTATGAAGTAATCTGTATCCTCTTGTGTACACATATTCGTCAATATTTGTAGATGCTGGATAGCCGAGTAACTTGTACAAAATAGAGTCATCTAAAAGTTCAAAGCTCGACATATCTTGGAGCTGTTTCAGCAGCACATATGGATCTTTGATCTTTTCTTTCACGTAATCTTTAATAAATAAAGCCGCTTCCTGCTCCATATCTGTAATCAGCTCATTGACTTGCAGACGGATCAAGTGTCCTTCTGTCCCAAGCTCTTTGATATACATATTGATTTCATTTTTGATTCTAAGTACCATTTCATAACGATGCAGCACGGATAATACATCACCAAAGGTCACAAGCTCTTCAAATTCTAAGGCGCTTAACGCAGAAATGGCATGATCTAAAATGGTTTTATATTTCTCAAGTGTTTGTATCGCTTGGTTGGCCTTCGTCAAAATAAAACCAATATCTTTCAGCGTATATCGTCGATTCCCTTGGTATAAGGTAATGACGTTCCGACGTTCAGAAATGGCAATGATTAAGCAGCCTGTCTGCTTTGCTACACGTTCAGCCGTTCGGTGTCTCATGCCTGTTTCTGATGAATGAATGGTTGCATCCGGCATGAGCTGTGTATTCGCATACAAGATTTTTTGACCAGAGTCACTTAAAATAATCGCCCCATCCATCTTCGCCAATTCATATAAATGTGCTGGGGAGAATGCAGAATTAATATGAAATCCTCCATCTACCACACTTTTCACTTTATCGTTATAACCAACAACAATGAGCCCTCCAGTATTGGCTCTTAGGACGTTTTCAATCCCTGCCCGCAGGGGTGTCCCCGGTGCCACAAACTGGACAATATCTAAGAGATCGACTTCTCTCGCTCCTTTTTTCTCTTTTTCCATTTCTATGATCCCCCTAGTGAAATACGAAGTGCCTCTGCTACATTTTCTACACCGACTAATTCAATCCCTCTCGGTTTTTTCCATCCATCTATATTCGCCTGAGGAATAAACATTCGTTTAAATCCTAGTTTAGCAGCTTCCTGCACACGCTGTTCAATTCTTGATACTCTTCTGACTTCTCCCGTCAGACCCACTTCTCCTATAAAGCAATCTGCTTGATGCGGCGCTGCATCTTTAAAGCTTGATGCAATGCTGACGGCAATAGCCAAATCAATCGCTGGTTCGTCAAGTTTCACACCACCTGCGACCTTTAAATAGGCATCTTGGTTTTGCAGCAGCAGCCCTACCCTTTTTTCTAAAACGGCCATAAGCAATGACACTCGGTTATGATCAAGGCCAGTAGCCATTCTCCGTGGATTCCCAAAGCTCGTCGGTGAAATAAGTGCTTGTATCTCCACTAGAACAGGTCTTGTTCCTTCCATTGAGGCAACAACACACGATCCAGATACACCTGCTGACCGCTCTTCTAAGAAGATTTCTGATGGGTTTAATACCTCTGTGAGCCCTTCCTCTCTCATTTCAAAAATCCCTAATTCATTCGTTGAACCAAAACGGTTTTTCACTGCCCGTAAAATACGAAACGTATGATGGCGCTCCCCTTCAAAATAAAGAACTGTATCCACCATATGCTCTAAAAGGCGCGGCCCAGCAATCGAGCCTTCCTTCGTCACGTGACCAACGATAAAAATAGGAATACCATTCGTCTTGGCAATTTTCATCAGCTGGGCAGTGCATTCCCTCACCTGAGAAACAGATCCAGGAGCTGACGTGATATCGCTTTGATAAACGGTTTGAATTGAATCGACCACAACAAAAGCGGGTTTCATCTCTTGTATAGCAGACGTTATATACTCCATATCGGTTTCAGCCAAAACATGTAAAGAGGCACTTTCAATACCGAGACGGTCCGCCCTAAGCTTCGTTTGTTTGATTGATTCCTCACCAGATATGTATAACACATTCTGATTTTGATCTGATAGCTGTGCTGAAACTTGTAATAATAGTGTGGACTTCCCAATCCCAGGATCACCGCCAATAAGAACGAGTGAACCTTTGACAATTCCACTTCCTAATACTCGGTTAAATTCTTCTAAATTCGTTTTAATTCGGGGTTCTTCGGATGTTTCAATTGCAGATATAGGTGAAGGTTTTTGAATGGTTTGAACAGAATGATTAAACGCACTTCGACGATTTGCCGGCTCTTTACGAACGACCTCTTCTGTCATACTGTTCCAAGTGCCGCAGCCGGGACATTTCCCCATCCATTTGGCTGACTCATAACCGCACGATTGGCATATAAATTTTGATTTTGACTTAGCCATAGATTGAAGAATACAACTCCTTATACTGGTCAGAAAATAAGTAAAGGGAGGCATCCAACTTACTGGTATGCCTCACACTTTTTTCTTACTATATTAGTTCGTAGCAGCCGTTGCTTTTACGACAATTTCTCCATCTTCTACATCTAATACGATATGTTGGCCCTTTTCAATATTGCCTTTCAGCAATTCCTCAGAAAGTCGATCCTCGACGTGCTTTTGAATCGCTCTTCTTAACGGACGAGCACCATACTCAAGATCTACGCCTTCGTCGGCAATCTTGGCTTTTGCTGCTTCCGTCAATTCAATTGAAAGGTCCTGCTCTTTTAGTCGTTTTGTCAATTGATCAGACATGAGAGACACAATCTCTTTTAGATGTTTCTTTTCGAGTGAGTGGAAGACAATGATTTCATCAATACGGTTGATGAACTCCGGTCTAAACGCACGTTTCAACTCACCCATTACTTTGCCTTTCATATCTTTGTAATTTTGACTTTCATCCTGCACGTTAAAGCCAACATATTTATTGCGCTTCAGCTCACTAGCTCCAACGTTTGAAGTCATAATCAAAATCGTATTTCTAAAGTCAACAGTACGACCTTTAGAATCAGTGAGACGACCATCTTCTAACACTTGAAGTAAGATGTTAAACACATCAGGGTGCGCCTTTTCAATCTCATCTAGAAGCACGACAGAATACGGCTTTCTTCTCACTTTTTCAGTCAGCTGACCGCCCTCATCATAGCCCACATAGCCTGGAGGTGATCCAACAAGTCTTGAAGTCGAGTGTTTTTCCATGTACTCAGACATATCAATACGAATCATCGCTTCTTCATCACCGAAGATAGACTCAGCGAGTGCTCTTGCAAGCTCAGTCTTACCAACACCTGTTGGCCCTAAGAAAATAAAGGAGCCAATCGGACGTTTTGGATCTTTTAGTCCAGCACGGGCACGTCTTACAGCTTTTGCAACAGCAACAACTGCTTCATCCTGTCCAATGACGCGAGAGTGGAGCAATTGTTCCATGTTCAGGAGCTTATCTGTTTCTGTTTGAGCAATTTTCGAAACAGGTACACCCGTCCAGCTAGAAACAACCATTGCGATATCATCCACAGAAACCTCTGAATTCTCTTGTCCCTGCTTTTCTTTCCAAGATTTCTTCGTCACTTCTACCTTTTCACGCAAACGTTGCTCCGTATCACGAAGAGAAGCGGCTTTTTCGAATTCTTGACTTTGAACAGCTGCATCCTTTTCCTTGCGTACTTCATCCAGCTTTTGCTCAAGTTCCTTTAGATTAGGCGGTGTTGTGAAAGAACGTAAGCGAACTTTTGAACCCGCCTCATCAATTAAGTCAATCGCCTTATCTGGAAGGAAACGATCAGAGATATAACGATCAGAAAGCTTTACCGCCGCCTCAATGGCTTCATCTGTAATAGACACACGGTGATGTGCTTCATAACGGTCTCTAAGCCCTCTTAAAATTTGAATACTTTCATCAACAGATGGCTGGTCCACTTGAATTGGCTGGAATCGACGTTCAAGTGCAGCATCTTTTTCAATATATTTACGGTACTCATCTAACGTTGTTGCCCCGATACATTGAAGCTCACCACGTGCTAAAGATGGTTTTAGAATATTAGAGGCATCAATCGCACCCTCTGCTCCTCCTGCACCAATCAGTGTATGAAGCTCATCAATGAAGAGAATGATATTTCCAGCCTGACGGATTTCGTCCATGACTTTTTTCAAACGATCCTCGAATTCACCACGATATTTCGTTCCCGCTACAACGGTTCCCATATCAAGTGTCATGACTCGTTTATCACGCAAAATTTCAGGCACTTCGTTGTGAATAATTTGCTGTGCGAGGCCTTCTGCGATCGCTGTTTTACCAACACCAGGCTCTCCAATCAAGACAGGGTTATTCTTTGTTCTTCTACTTAGGACCTCAATGACACGCTGAATTTCTTTGCTACGGCCAATCACAGGGTCCAAGCTGTCCTCTTTCGCAATAGCCGTTAAGTCTCTTGCCAAGCTATCTAAAGTTGGTGTATTGGCATTGCTATTAGATCCTGCCGCAGATGCACCCGTTTCATTGCTGCCTAGAAGCTGCAATACTTGCTGGCGTGCTTTATTTAAGCTTACTCCGAGGTTATTTAAGACACGGGCAGCTACCCCCTCTCCCTCACGAATAAGACCTAAAAGAATATGTTCTGTCCCTACATAGGAATGACCAAGCTTTCTCGCTTCATCCATAGAAAGCTCCGTAACCTTCTTCGCTCTAGGTGTGTAATGAGGAATAGCTTGAGACACCTCTTGCCCTCTTCCAATCAAGCTCTCGACTTCTTTTTGGATTTTATCTGAAACAAGGCCCAGTGCTTCTAATGCTTTTGCGGCGATGCCCTCACCTTCACGTACAAGACCAAGTAAAATATGCTCTGTTCCGATGTTCTTATGGCCTAGGCGAATGGCTTCTTCTTGTGCAAGTGCTAATACCTTTTGAGCTCTTTCAGTGAATCTTCCAAACATCATATCGTTTCATCCTCCTGTCCATTCCTATGCATTTCTAAGCGCAGCCTTTCTCTAATAATTGCTGCTCGTTTTATATCTCTTTCATTTGGTTCCAAGGCTCCTCCTGAATATTGCTGAAGGAAGCCAGGCTGTGTCAAAATCATGAGTTCATTCAGTATATTACTTGAAAGCCCCTTAATGATACCTAAATCAATTCCAAGTCGCACATCTGACAAACACTTAGCCGTTTCCTTAGATTCAATCATGCGACAATTAGCCAAAATCCCCAAGGAACGGTACACTCTGTCTTCAAGTTCAATTTTAGACGTCTGATATAATGCCTTACGTGCAGATCGCTCTTGTTCAATGAGCTGCGCCGTCACACTATTCAAGTCATCTACAATATCTTCTTCTGATTGACCCAGTGTCATTTGATTTGAAATTTGAAAGATGTTTCCTATTGCTTCGCTACCCTCACCATAAATTCCTCTGACCACAAGACCTAATTGATTAATTGCAGGAATAATGCGATTCATTTGTCTTGTCAGGGCTAATGCTGGTAAGTGCATCATGACTGAAGCCCTAATACCTGTACCTACATTGGTCGGACAGCTCGTTAAGTATCCTCGCTTTTCAGAAAACGCATAATCCACTTGCTCTTCAATCCAGTCATCTATTTGGTTAGCTGCTTTTAGTGCATTAGCCAGCTGAAATCCTGGGAACAAGCATTGAATACGAATATGGTCTTCCTCATTCAGCATGACACTGATTTCTTCATTTTCTGAAAGCAAACAGCCTCCAAATCTTGATTCTGCTAAATTGGGGCTAATCAAATGCTTTTCAACAAGTACCCTTTTAGCCAAAGGCTGCGTGTCATTCATTCGAATCAGAACAAAGTTTCCAATGTCCTTCACTTCCTGGCTCGCAAACTTTTGCTCGAATTGCTGAAGAACAGCTTCAGCCTCCTCTTGAGAAAACTGAGTTGGGAAACGAACATGCTCTAGATTGCGTGCCAGCCGAATACGACTGCTTAGAACAATGTCACTTTCTGGTCCTTTCTGTTTCATCCATTGACTTAATGCGTCTTGAATAAAATGCTGGAGCGACATGTCGTTAATCTCCCTCCCTCTGCTGAGATTGCTCATGCTCTAACGCACGAATTTGATCTCGAACTTCCGCTGCTTTTTCAAACTCTTCCTGTTCAATCAGCTGCTTCAGTTCTTGCTGCATTAACTCAAGTTTCCGGCGAACATGCAGACTACCGGCAATCCGTTTAGGGACTTTTCCATTATGGACTGTATTTCCACTATGGACTTTCCTTAAAACAGGATTTAAATACTGATCAAAGGTTCGATAACATTCTGCACAACCAAAACGGCCTGTTTTCCTGAATTGCTGAAAAGTTAAGCCACACTTAGGACATTGATCCACTTCTCTTGCCTCTTGAAAAATAGATGATCCTTTATTCGCACTTGTGGTAAAGCTAGGATCAATATTCAATAAGCCTGATAATAAGTTGTGAATCGAGAAACCTTGGTTTCCACTCATAGCATATGAATCACTGTTTTCTTTTGCACATTGTTCACATATGTGCATTTCTTGTTTTTCTCCATTTATTACTTTCGTAAAGTGAAAAGTGGCTGGTCTCTCATTGCATTCTTGACAAATCAATCTTTTCACCCGCTTTACTTTAATTTCAAAGCATTTAACATCGCTTTCATCATCCGAGCTCTCAGTTCATCTCGTTCAGGTAAATCAATGTGTAAAACAGAACGGTCCATGACACTAATCATCATCTTTGCTTCTCTTTCGGATAAAATGTTGTTCTCAACAAGACGCATGATGATATGATCAGATGCAGCCTGTGATAAACGATGATATATTTGGGAAATAATGTTGTTCAATAAATCGACTTCATCATTCATTTTGACTTTAATGATACGGATATAGCCACCGCCGCCACGCTTACTTTCGACGATATAACCTCTTTCGCTCGTAAAGCGTGTATTGATAACATAGTTAATTTGTGAAGGTACGCATTGAAACTTATCTGCAATTTCATTGCGTTTAATTTCTAATATTTCTCGACCATTCTGATCCAAGACTTCCTTCAAATACTGCTCGATGATATCAGAAATATTTTGTGCCACTCCGCCTCCTCCTCCATTGACTTTGACTATATTTGACTTTAATCTTACTATAAATTTTTTCGATCGATTTTTCAAGATAATCGCTCAACTAACAATATTATTTCCACATTTATCTGGTGCCAAACGTCCCAAAAACACAAAAAAGACCAGTTCCGATTGGAACTGATCCTTTGAAAAGCTTGGCGGCGTCCTACTCTCACAGGGGGAAACCCCCAACTACCATCGGCGCTGAAGAGCTTAACTTCCGTGTTCGGTATGGGAACGGGTGTGACCTCTTCGCTATCGCCACCAAACCTGATGGAGAGAATGTTCTCTCAAAACTAGATAACAATGTTCATTTTTCACATTAGAATATAGGTTAAGTCCTCGATCTATTAGTATCTGTCAGCTCCACGTGTCACCACGCTTCCACCTCAGACCTATCAACCTGATCATCTTTCAGGGATCTTACTTCCTTGCGGAATGGGAAATCTCATCTTGAGGGGGCTTCATGCTTAGATGCTTTCAGCACTTATCCCGTCCGCACATAGCTACCCAGCGATGCCCTTGGCAGAACAACTGGTACACCAGCGGTGCGTCCATCCCGGTCCTCTCGTACTAAGGACAGCTCCTCTCAAATTTCCTGCGCCCGCGACGGATAGGGACCGAACTGTCTCACGACGTTCTGAACCCAGCTCGCGTACCGCTTTAATGGGCGAACAGCCCAACCCTTGGGACCGACTACAGCCCCAGGATGCGATGAGCCGACATCGAGGTGCCAAACCTCCCGTCGATGTGGACTCTTGGGGGAGATAAGCCTGTTATCCCCGGGGTAGCTTTTATCCGTTGAGCGATGGCCCTTCCATGCGGAACCACCGGATCACTAAGCCCGACTTTCGTCCCTGCTCGACTTGTAGGTCTCGCAGTCAAGCTCCCTTGTGCCTTTACACTCTGCGAATGATTTCCAACCATTCTGAGGGAACCTTTGGGCGCCTCCGTTACATTTTAGGAGGCGACCGCCCCAGTCAAACTGCCCACCTGACACTGTCTCCCTGCCCGATAAGGGCAGCGGGTTAGAAGGTCAATACAGCCAGGGTAGTATCCCACCGATGCCTCCACCGAAGCTAGCGCTCCGGTTTCCAAGGCTCCTACCTATCCTGTACAAGCTATACCAACATTCAATATCAGGCTGCAGTAAAGCTCCACGGGGTCTTTCCGTCCTGTCGCGGGTAACCTGCATCTTCACAGGTACTATAATTTCACCGAGTCTCTCGTTGAGACAGTGCCCAGATCGTTGCGCCTTTCGTGCGGGTCGGAACTTACCCGACAAGGAATTTCGCTACCTTAGGACCGTTATAGTTACGGCCGCCGTTTACTGGGGCTTCAATTCGCACCTTCGCTTACGCTAAGCGCTCCTCTTAACCTTCCAGCACCGGGCAGGCGTCAGCCCCTATACTTCGCCTTACGGCTTCGCAGAGACCTGTGTTTTTGCTAAACAGTCGCCTGGGCCTATTCACTGCGGCTTCTCGGGGCTTTAACACCCTAAGAAGCACCCCTTCTCCCGAAGTTACGGGGTCATTTTGCCGAGTTCCTTAACGAGAGTTCTCTCGATCACCTTAGGATTCTCTCCTCGCCTACCTGTGTCGGTTTGCGGTACGGGCACCTCTCACCTCGCTAGAGGCTTTTCTTGGCAGTGTGGAATCAGGAACTTCGCTACTAAATTTCGCTCGCCATCACAGCTCAGCCTTCACGGGAAACGGATTTGCCTATTTCCCAGCCTAACTGCTTGGACGCGGATATCCAATACCGCGCTTACCCTATCCTCCTGCGTCCCCCCATTGCTCAAATGGTGAGGAGGTGGTACAGGAATATCAACCTGTTGTCCATCGCCTACGCCTTTCGGCCTCGGCTTAGGTCCCGACTAACCCTGAGCGGACGAGCCTTCCTCAGGAAACCTTAGGCATTCGGTGGACGGGATTCTCACCCGTCTTTCGCTACTCATACCGGCATTCTCACTTCTAAGCGCTCCACCAGTCCTTCCGGTCTGACTTCACTGCACTTAGAACGCTCTCCTACCACTGTTCGTAAGAACAGTCCGCAGCTTCGGTGATACGTTTAGCCCCGGTACATTTTCGGCGCAGAGTCACTCGACCAGTGAGCTATTACGCACTCTTTAAATGGTGGCTGCTTCTAAGCCAACATCCTGGTTGTCTAAGCAACTCCACATCCTTTTCCACTTAACGTATACTTTGGGACCTTAGCTGGCGGTCTGGGCTGTTTCCCTTTCGACTACGGATCTTATCACTCGCAGTCTGACTCCCAAGGATAAGTCATCGGCATTCGGAGTTTGACTGAATTCGGTAACCCGGTAGGGGCCCCTAGTCCAATCAGTGCTCTACCTCCGAGACTCTTACCTTGAGGCTAGCCCTAAAGCTATTTCGGAGAGAACCAGCTATCTCCAGGTTCGATTGGCATTTCACCCCTACCCACACCTCATCCCCGCACTTTTCAACGTGCGTGGGTTCGGGCCTCCATTCAGTGTTACCTGAACTTCACCCTGGACATGGGTAGATCACCTGGTTTCGGGTCTACGACCACGTACTCATGCGCCCTATTCAGACTCGCTTTCGCTGCGGCTCCGCATCTTCTGCTTAACCTTGCACGGGATCGTAACTCGCCGGTTCATTCTACAAAAGGCACGCCATCACCCGTTAACGGGCTCTGACTACTTGTAGGCACACGGTTTCAGGATCTATTTCACTCCCCTTCCGGGTGCTTTTCACCTTTCCCTCACGGTACTGGTTCACTATCGGTCACTAGGGAGTATTTAGCCTTGGGAGATGGTCCTCCCGGATTCCGACGGAATTTCACGTGTTCCGCCGTACTCAGGATCCACTCTGGAGAGAACAACATTTCAGTTACAGGGCTGTTACCTTCTTTGGCGGGCCTTTCCAGACCTCTTCGCTTATATCGTTCCTTTGTAACTCCGTATAGAGTGTCCTACAACCCCAAGAGGCAAGCCTCTTGGTTTGGGCTGTTCCCGTTTCGCTCGCCGCTACTCAGGGAATCGCATTTGCTTTCTCTTCCTCCGGGTACTTAGATGTTTCAGTTCCCCGGGTATGCCTTCTCATACTCTATGTATTCAAGTATGGATACTACTCCATTACGAGCAGTGGGTTTCCCCATTCGGAAATCTCCGGATCAAAGCTTGCTTACAGCTCCCCGAAGCATATCGGTGTTCGTCCGTCCTTCATCGGCTCCTAGTGCCAAGGCATCCACCGTGCGCCCTTTCTAACTTAACCATTTCTTACTTTAGAAAGAATCACTATGTGTGATGAACTTTGCATTGCATTCAATGTGAATGTATTACTTATTGTTATCTAGTTTTCAAAGAACAATCCTGTCTCGCTAGAGACATGTTTGAAGGAATGATCCTTCAAAACTAAACAAGACGAAAAACGTACGCTGCTCCATATATCCTTAGAAAGGAGGTGATCCAGCCGCACCTTCCGATACGGCTACCTTGTTACGACTTCACCCCAATCATCTGCCCCACCTTCGGCGGCTGGCTCCATAAAGGTTACCTCACCGACTTCGGGTGTTGCAAACTCTCGTGGTGTGACGGGCGGTGTGTACAAGGCCCGGGAACGTATTCACCGCGGCATGCTGATCCGCGATTACTAGCGATTCCAGCTTCACGCAGTCGAGTTGCAGACTGCGATCCGAACTGAGAACAGATTTGTGGGATTGGCTAAACCTTGCGGTCTCGCAGCCCTTTGTTCTGTCCATTGTAGCACGTGTGTAGCCCAGGTCATAAGGGGCATGATGATTTGACGTCATCCCCACCTTCCTCCGGTTTGTCACCGGCAGTCACCTTAGAGTGCCCAACTGAATGCTGGCAACTAAGATCAAGGGTTGCGCTCGTTGCGGGACTTAACCCAACATCTCACGACACGAGCTGACGACAACCATGCACCACCTGTCACTCTGTCCCCGAAGGGAAAGCCCTATCTCTAGGGTTGTCAGAGGATGTCAAGACCTGGTAAGGTTCTTCGCGTTGCTTCGAATTAAACCACATGCTCCACCGCTTGTGCGGGCCCCCGTCAATTCCTTTGAGTTTCAGTCTTGCGACCGTACTCCCCAGGCGGAGTGCTTAATGCGTTAGCTGCAGCACTAAGGGGCGGAAACCCCCTAACACTTAGCACTCATCGTTTACGGCGTGGACTACCAGGGTATCTAATCCTGTTCGCTCCCCACGCTTTCGCTCCTCAGCGTCAGTTACAGACCAGAGAGTCGCCTTCGCCACTGGTGTTCCTCCACATCTCTACGCATTTCACCGCTACACGTGGAATTCCACTCTCCTCTTCTGCACTCAAGTTTCCCAGTTTCCAATGACCCTCCCCGGTTGAGCCGGGGCTTTCACATCAGACTTAAGAAACCGCCTGCGAGCCCTTTACGCCCAATAATTCCGGACAACGCTTGCCACCTACGTATTACCGCGGCTGCTGGCACGTAGTTAGCCGTGGCTTTCTGGTTAGGTACCGTCAAGGTGCAAGCAGTTACTCTTGCACTTGTTCTTCCCTAACAACAGAGCTTTACGATCCGAAAACCTTCATCACTCACGCGGCGTTGCTCCGTCAGACTTTCGTCCATTGCGGAAGATTCCCTACTGCTGCCTCCCGTAGGAGTCTGGGCCGTGTCTCAGTCCCAGTGTGGCCGATCACCCTCTCAGGTCGGCTACGCATCGTCGCCTTGGTGAGCCGTTACCTCACCAACTAGCTAATGCGCCGCGGGTCCATCTGTAAGTGACAGCCGAAACCGTCTTTCATCCTTGAACCATGCGGTTCAAGGAACTATCCGGTATTAGCTCCGGTTTCCCGGAGTTATCCCAGTCTTACAGGCAGGTTACCCACGTGTTACTCACCCGTCCGCCGCTAACATCCGGGAGCAAGCTCCCTTCTGTCCGCTCGACTTGCATGTATTAGGCACGCCGCCAGCGTTCGTCCTGAGCCAGGATCAAACTCTCCGAAAAAGTACAAAACCGAAGTTTTGCTTTTCGCCAGTTTGACTGACTACCTATGATGTATCATAGGATTTTTTTATAAAAACTCGAATTAACAGGTACGTTTTGTCTTGTTTAGTTTTCAAAGATCATATTGGTGGAGCCTAGCGGGATCGAACCGCTGACCTCCTGCGTGCAAGGCAGGCGCTCTCCCAGCTGAGCTAAGGCCCCATAAAAGATGGTCGGGAAGACAGGATTCGAACCTGCGACCCCTTGGTCCCAAACCAAGTGCTCTACCAAGCTGAGCTACTTCCCGATCTTAATGGCGCGCCCGAGAGGAGTCGAACCCCTAACCTTTTGATCCGTAGTCAAACGCTCTATCCAATTGAGCTACGGGCGCTTATTTTATAATGCCGAGGGCCGGACTTGAACCGGCACGGTAGTCACCTACCGCAGGATTTTAAGTCCTGTGTGTCTGCCAATTCCACCACCCCGGCGTGGATGGTATAAGCGGAAGACGGGATTCGAACCCGCGACCCCCACCTTGGCAAGGTGGTGTTCTACCACTGAACTACTTCCGCATTACAGGATTTCTTTATGTTGTTTGGCAATGCGGGTGAAGGGACTTGAACCCCACGTCATAAAGACACTAGATCCTAAGTCTAGCGCGTCTGCCAATTCCGCCACACCCGCATAAAAATGGTGAGCCATGAAGGACTCGAACCTTCGACCCTCTGATTAAAAGTCAGATGCTCTACCAACTGAGCTAATGGCTCGCTTTTAAAGCGACTTGTCTATCTTACCATATGAAAGTGGTGCCGGCAAGAGGACTTGAACCCCCAACCTACTGATTACAAGTCAGTTGCTCTACCAGTTGAGCTACACCGGCTTTATCTATCCTAACATTATGTAAGAATAAATATGGTGGAGGATGACGGGCTCGAACCGCCGACCCTCTGCTTGTAAGGCAGATGCTCTCCCAGCTGAGCTAATCCTCCATATTATGTCGTTTCGAATGTCTCTCGATCTGACAAATAGTATTATATAACGATAAGATATTGTTTGTAAAGACTTTTTTAAAATAATTTTTGAATTTATTTTAAAGCTATTTTTTCACATCTTTTCGTTAAGGCACCTAAAGAAGTTTACCACTTGTCTCTTCATTTTAAAAGTCTTTTTTTCATTTTTTTATGTTTTTTTGTTAAAAAGGGCATTAATAGCGCTTTTTCAATGTAAAAACAGCTCTTTTAAAGCTGAAAAATGTTTGTTTTATTCCTTAAATCCTCAGATAACGTGCATATAGAAACGAATTTTTTTATTATTTTATTTTTCCGAGAAACCATTTTGTATATTTGCTTTATATTAAATTGATCCTGGTCATTTTCCAAAAATTCGTCTCAGTGTTCCCTTACCTCATCAAACATTGTGGTGCTTAACTCAAATCTTCCTCCCCTCTCTCATTAGCAAACCAAGATGCCCTTTGCTCTCTTATGTAGGTTTCAATGATCTAGCAGCAAGCGCAGTTCGCTACATATGGTTGCCAGAGGAGAAGATCCTTTTTAGACATGTTTGCTCTTTCGATGTTGACTCTTAGCAAGATGAGCGAGCGACGAGATTGGATGATAAGAATTTTATAGAATGTCTAGAATTCCAGTGAAGGGGATGAAATGAATGAGTTATTGAGAATGTAGTGAAAGACCACTATTTTCAATATAGATAGATATATCATTTATTAAAACACAAAAAAGACCAGTTCCGATTGGAACTGATCCTTTGAAAAGCTTGGCGGCGTCCTACTCTCACAGGGGGAAACCCCAACTACCATCGGCGCTGAAGAGCTTAACTTCCGTGTTCGGTATGGGAACGGGTGTGACCTCTTCGCTATCGCCACCAAACCTGATGGAGAGAATGTTCTCTCAAAACTAGATAACAATGTTCATTTTTCACATTAGAATATAGGTTAAGTCCTCGATCTATTAGTATCTGTCAGCTCCACGTGTCACCACGCTTCCACCTCAGACCTATCAACCTGATCATCTTTCAGGGATCTTACTTCCTTGCGGAATGGGAAATCTCATCTTGAGGGGGGCTTCATGCTTAGATGCTTTCAGCACTTATCCCGTCCGCACATAGCTACCCAGCGATGCCCTTGGCAGAACAACTGGTACACCAGCGGTGCGTCCATCCCGGTCCTCTCGTACTAAGGACAGCTCCTCTCAAATTTCCTGCGCCCGCGACGGATAGGGACCGAACTGTCTCACGACGTTCTGAACCCAGCTCGCGTACCGCTTTAATGGGCGAACAGCCCAACCCTTGGGACCGACTACAGCCCCAGGATGCGATGAGCCGACATCGAGGTGCCAAACCTCCCCGTCGATGTGGACTCTTGGGGGAGATAAGCCTGTTATCCCCGGGGTAGCTTTTATCCGTTGAGCGATGGCCCTTCCATGCGGAACCACCGGATCACTAAGCCCGACTTTCGTCCCTGCTCGACTTGTAGGTCTCGCAGTCAAGCTCCCTTGTGCCTTTACACTCTGCGAATGATTTCCAACCATTCTGAGGGAACCTTTGGGCGCCTCCGTTACATTTTAGGAGGCGACCGCCCCAGTCAAACTGCCCACCTGACACTGTCTCCCTGCCCGATAAGGGCAGCGGGTTAGAAGGTCAATACAGCCAGGGTAGTATCCCACCGATGCCTCCACCGAAGCTAGCGCTCCGGTTTCCAAGGCTCCTACCTATCCTGTACAAGCTATACCAACATTCAATATCAGGCTGCAGTAAAGCTCCACGGGGTCTTTCCGTCCTGTCGCGGGTAACCTGCATCTTCACAGGTACTATAATTTCACCGAGTCTCTCGTTGAGACAGTGCCCAGATCGTTGCGCCTTTCGTGCGGGTCGGAACTTACCCGACAAGGAATTTCGCTACCTTAGGACCGTTATAGTTACGGCCGCCGTTTACTGGGGCTTCAATTCGCACCTTCGCTTACGCTAAGCGCTCCTCTTAACCTTCCAGCACCGGGCAGGCGTCAGCCCCTATACTTCGCCTTACGGCTTCGCAGAGACCTGTGTTTTTGCTAAACAGTCGCCTGGGCCTATTCACTGCGGCTTCTCGGGGCTTTAACACCCTAAGAAGCACCCCTTCTCCCGAAGTTACGGGGTCATTTTGCCGAGTTCCTTAACGAGAGTTCTCTCGATCACCTTAGGATTCTCTCCTCGCCTACCTGTGTCGGTTTGCGGTACGGGCACCTCTCACCTCGCTAGAGGCTTTTCTTGGCAGTGTGGAATCAGGAACTTCGCTACTAAATTTCGCTCGCCATCACAGCTCAGCCTTCACGGGAAACGGATTTGCCTATTTCCCAGCCTAACTGCTTGGACGCGGATATCCAATACCGCGCTTACCCTATCCTCCTGCGTCCCCCCATTGCTCAAATGGTGAGGAGGTGGTACAGGAATATCAACCTGTTGTCCATCGCCTACGCCTTTCGGCCTCGGCTTAGGTCCCGACTAACCCTGAGCGGACGAGCCTTCCTCAGGAAACCTTAGGCATTCGGTGGACGGGATTCTCACCCGTCTTTCGCTACTCATACCGGCATTCTCACTTCTAAGCGCTCCACCAGTCCTTCCGGTCTGACTTCACTGCACTTAGAACGCTCTCCTACCACTGTTCGTAAGAACAGTCCGCAGCTTCGGTGATACGTTTAGCCCCGGTACATTTTCGGCGCAGAGTCACTCGACCAGTGAGCTATTACGCACTCTTTAAATGGTGGCTGCTTCTAAGCCAACATCCTGGTTGTCTAAGCAACTCCACATCCTTTTCCACTTAACGTATACTTTGGGACCTTAGCTGGCGGTCTGGGCTGTTTCCCTTTCGACTACGGATCTTATCACTCGCAGTCTGACTCCCAAGGATAAGTCATCGGCATTCGGAGTTTGACTGAATTCGGTAACCCGGTAGGGGCCCCTAGTCCAATCAGTGCTCTACCTCCGAGACTCTTACCTTGAGGCTAGCCCTAAAGCTATTTCGGAGAGAACCAGCTATCTCCAGGTTCGATTGGCATTTCACCCCTACCCACACCTCATCCCCGCACTTTTCAACGTGCGTGGGTTCGGGCCTCCATTCAGTGTTACCTGAACTTCACCCTGGACATGGGTAGATCACCTGGTTTCGGGTCTACGACCACGTACTCATGCGCCCTATTCAGACTCGCTTTCGCTGCGGCTCCGCATCTTCTGCTTAACCTTGCACGGGATCGTAACTCGCCGGTTCATTCTACAAAAGGCACGCCATCACCCGTTAACGGGCTCTGACTACTTGTAGGCACACGGTTTCAGGATCTATTTCACTCCCCTTCCGGGGTGCTTTTCACCTTTCCCTCACGGTACTGGTTCACTATCGGTCACTAGGGAGTATTTAGCCTTGGGAGATGGTCCTCCCGGATTCCGACGGAATTTCACGTGTTCCGCCGTACTCAGGATCCACTCTGGAGAGAACAACATTTCAGTTACAGGGCTGTTACCTTCTTTGGCGGGCCTTTCCAGACCTCTTCGCTTATATCGTTCCTTTGTAACTCCGTATAGAGTGTCCTACAACCCCAAGAGGCAAGCCTCTTGGTTTGGGCTGTTCCCGTTTCGCTCGCCGCTACTCAGGGAATCGCATTTGCTTTCTCTTCCTCCGGGTACTTAGATGTTTCAGTTCCCCGGGTATGCCTTCTCATACTCTATGTATTCAAGTATGGATACTACTCCATTACGAGCAGTGGGTTTCCCCATTCGGAAATCTCCGGATCAAAGCTTGCTTACAGCTCCCCGAAGCATATCGGTGTTCGTCCCGTCCTTCATCGGCTCCTAGTGCCAAGGCATCCACCGTGCGCCCTTTCTAACTTAACCATTTCTTACTTTAGAAAGAATCACTATGTGTGATGAACTTTGCATTGCATTCAATGTGAATGTATTACTTATTGTTATCTAGTTTTCAAAGAACAATCCTGTCTCGCTAGAGACATGTTTGAAGGAATGATCCTTCAAAACTAAACAAGACGAAAAACGTACGCTGCTCCATATATCCTTAGAAAGGAGGTGATCCAGCCGCACCTTCCGATACGGCTACCTTGTTACGACTTCACCCCAATCATCTGCCCCACCTTCGGCGGCTGGCTCCATAAAGGTTACCTCACCGACTTCGGGTGTTGCAAACTCTCGTGGTGTGACGGGCGGTGTGTACAAGGCCCGGGAACGTATTCACCGCGGCATGCTGATCCGCGATTACTAGCGATTCCAGCTTCACGCAGTCGAGTTGCAGACTGCGATCCGAACTGAGAACAGATTTGTGGGATTGGCTAAACCTTGCGGTCTCGCAGCCCTTTGTTCTGTCCATTGTAGCACGTGTGTAGCCCAGGTCATAAGGGGCATGATGATTTGACGTCATCCCCACCTTCCTCCGGTTTGTCACCGGCAGTCACCTTAGAGTGCCCAACTGAATGCTGGCAACTAAGATCAAGGGTTGCGCTCGTTGCGGGACTTAACCCAACATCTCACGACACGAGCTGACGACAACCATGCACCACCTGTCACTCTGTCCCCGAAGGGAAAGCCCTATCTCTAGGGTTGTCAGAGGATGTCAAGACCTGGTAAGGTTCTTCGCGTTGCTTCGAATTAAACCACATGCTCCACCGCTTGTGCGGGCCCCCGTCAATTCCTTTGAGTTTCAGTCTTGCGACCGTACTCCCCAGGCGGAGTGCTTAATGCGTTAGCTGCAGCACTAAGGGGCGGAAACCCCCTAACACTTAGCACTCATCGTTTACGGCGTGGACTACCAGGGTATCTAATCCTGTTCGCTCCCCACGCTTTCGCTCCTCAGCGTCAGTTACAGACCAGAGAGTCGCCTTCGCCACTGGTGTTCCTCCACATCTCTACGCATTTCACCGCTACACGTGGAATTCCACTCTCCTCTTCTGCACTCAAGTTTCCCAGTTTCCAATGACCCTCCCCGGTTGAGCCGGGGGCTTTCACATCAGACTTAAGAAACCGCCTGCGAGCCCTTTACGCCCAATAATTCCGGACAACGCTTGCCACCTACGTATTACCGCGGCTGCTGGCACGTAGTTAGCCGTGGCTTTCTGGTTAGGTACCGTCAAGGTGCAAGCAGTTACTCTTGCACTTGTTCTTCCCTAACAACAGAGCTTTACGATCCGAAAACCTTCATCACTCACGCGGCGTTGCTCCGTCAGACTTTCGTCCATTGCGGAAGATTCCCTACTGCTGCCTCCCGTAGGAGTCTGGGCCGTGTCTCAGTCCCAGTGTGGCCGATCACCCTCTCAGGTCGGCTACGCATCGTCGCCTTGGTGAGCCGTTACCTCACCAACTAGCTAATGCGCCGCGGGTCCATCTGTAAGTGACAGCCGAAACCGTCTTTCATCCTTGAACCATGCGGTTCAAGGAACTATCCGGTATTAGCTCCGGTTTCCCGGAGTTATCCCAGTCTTACAGGCAGGTTACCCACGTGTTACTCACCCGTCCGCCGCTAACATCCGGGAGCAAGCTCCCTTCTGTCCGCTCGACTTGCATGTATTAGGCACGCCGCCAGCGTTCGTCCTGAGCCAGGATCAAACTCTCCGAAAAAGTACAAAACCGAAGTTTTGCTTTTCGCCAGTTTGACTGACTACCTATGATGTATCATAGGATTTTTTTATAAAAACTCGAATTAACAGGTACGTTTTGTCTTGTTTAGTTTTCAAAGATCATTTTCGTTATCGCTCGTAAGCGACTTTAATATCTTAACATTTCGCTTCAGTTGAAGTCAAGAACTTTTTTCATTTTCTTTTTTCAACCTCGTTGCTGTTTTGCGGCAACGAATAATAATATACCATCTGGATTCTTTCCTTGCAATAGTTTTTTTAAAAAAATTTTCATTTTATGAAAAATAAAAAGCGCCATAAATAAAATGGCGCTTTGGTTGATGTATTAACGGTTTCTCATTTGTGGGAAAAGCAGTACATCTCTGATTGATGGAGAATTTGTTAAAAGCATGATTAATCGGTCGATTCCGATTCCTAGACCACCTGTTGGAGGCATACCGTATTCTAACGCTTCAACAAAATCGTCATCCATTAGATGTGCTTCGTCGTTTCCTTCTTCACGTTCTTTTAATTGAGCTTCAAAGCGTTCTCTTTGATCGATCGGATCGTTTAGCTCTGTGAATGCATTTGCATGCTCGCGGCGTACGATAAACAGCTCAAAGCGATCAGTAAAGCGAGGGTCTTCAGGATTTTTCTTAGCTAATGGAGAAATCTCCACTGGGTGTCCGTAAATGAATGTAGGCTGAACCAATGTTTCTTCTACTTTTTGCTCGAAGAACTCATTGATAATATGACCTACTGTCATATTTTTCGTGATTTCAACACCATGATCAGCCGCATGCTGTTTTGCTTCTTCAACAGACATCTCTTGCCAGAAGTCTACACCTGTCGCTTCTTTGACTGCTTCAACCATATGGAGTCTCTTCCATTCAGGTTTTAGATCAATTTCATCTTCTCCATATTGAATCGTTGTTGTTCCTAGTACCTCTTGGGCAATATGAGCAATCAAGTTTTCCGTTAGGTTCATGATGTCTTTATAGTCTGCATATGCTTCATACAGCTCAATCATAGTAAATTCCGGGTTATGACGAGTTGAGACTCCTTCATTACGGAATACGCGACCAATCTCGTATACTTTCTCTAGACCACCGACAATTAGACGTTTTAAATGCAGCTCGATCGCAATACGCATATAAAGCGGCATATCAAGTGCATTGTGATGAGTAATGAAAGGACGAGCTGATGCACCACCAGGGATGCTATGCATTGTTGGTGTTTCAACTTCTAGGTATCCTTTTGAATCTAAGTATCTTCTCATTGATTGAATGATTTTGCTTCGCATGATGAACGTCTGCTTACTTTCTGGATTGACAATCAAGTCAAGGTAACGCTGACGATAGCGTTGTTCTACATCTTTTAGTCCGTGATATTTATCAGGGAGCGGGCGAAGTGCTTTTGTCAGAACCTCAAAGCTAGTCGCTTTAATTGAAAGTTCTCCTACATTCGTTTTAAATACGGTTCCCGTCACACCAATAATATCGCCTAGGTCTGAGCTTTTGAATAATTCGTAAGCTTCTTCTCCTACACTATCTTTACGTACATAGATTTGAATTTGTCCTTCTAAGTCTTGAATGTGTGCAAAGCCAGCTTTCCCTTTTCCACGCTTTGTCATCATACGGCCAGCAATTGTTACTTGAGCTGCTTTTTCTTCTAAGTCTTCTTTTGAAAACTCGTCATATTCAGCAATAATTTGTGCAGATTGATGAGAACGGTCATATCGTTCACCGAATGGATCGATACCCTCTTCTCTCATTTTATTCATTTTGTCACGTCTTACTTGGAATTGATCATTTAATTCTTCGTTATTAAGCCCTTCATTACTCATTTATATCACTCCAATAATGTATTTTGCAGAGAAAAGCAGAAAAACTGCCAGTACGTGCACTAGCAGTGAGCTACAAAAAGAAAGATAGTCTTATCCTACTTTTATTCTTTGAAGCTCTTTTGCCTCGGCTTCGATCGTAAAGTCATCTAGAACTTTTACAAGCTCCGCTCTCGTTTCACTTTGATTGATTTGGTTTCTTACATCTGCATTGCCTCGGACACCTTTTAAGTACCATGCTGCATGTTTTCTCATTTCTCTGACAGCCACATGCTCGCCTTTCAGGTCTATGAGTCTGTCTAAGTGAAGTTTGCACACAGACATTTTCTCACGCACATTAGGCTCTTCTTTTAGTTCACCCGTTTCTAAATAATGAACCGTCCGGTAAATCATCCACGGGTTTCCTAGTGCGGCTCTTCCGATCATGACAGCATCTGCACCCGTTTCATCAAGCATACGTTTTGCATCCTGAGGGGTTTTGACATCTCCATTGCCGATGACTGGAATGGAAACAGATTGTTTGACCTCTTTTATAATATCCCAATTCGCTGTTCCTTCGTACATCTGCACTCGTGTCCGTCCGTGAAGCGCAACCGCTTGTCCACCTGCTCGTTCAACAGCACGGGCATTGTCGATAGCGAAGATATGGTCTTCGTCCCAGCCAATTCTCATTTTCACAGTAACAGGTTTATCTACAGCTTCTACGACTGCAGATACCATTTCGTAAATCTTGTTAGGATCCAGCAGCCATTTCGCTCCTGCGTCACATTTCGTGATCTTTGGTACAGGACATCCCATATTAATATCAATAATGTCCGCCGTTGTATTCTGGTCTACAAACTTGGCCGCTTCTACGAGCGTATCCTTTTCTCCCCCAAATATCTGAAGGCTCAACGGTTTTTCACGTTCATCAATGTACAGCATGCCCATCGTTCTGGCATTATTAATCAAGATCGCTTTGTCACTGACCATTTCAGCGCAGACTAAGCCCGCTCCAAACTCTTTCACCGTGAGTCTGAAAGCAGAGTTACACACACCAGCCATTGGTGCGAGCACTACTTTGTTTTTAATTTCGATATCTCCGACTTTAAACATCTAGTCCCCTCCTTTCCTCTTCAAGTATTGGTGAAAGTTCTTCCACCGTTATATTTAAAGCATCTGCTATTTGACCAACCATTTGGTTTGTTGGTAATCGATTGCCTCGCTCAATTTCCCCTAAGACAGAGACAGAGATGCCCAGTCTTTTGGCGAACCCTTCCTGAGTATACCCTTTTAGCTTTCGGTATGCACGAATTCTTCTACCCCACATGTCTTTTTCCATATGCTTACACCTTCTTGGTCTGTTACGGCGTTTATCTGGGCTTCGCCGATTTCTGGGCAAATCTCACTCATCGGAACAAGAACGAATAAACGTTCGTACATTCTAGGATGCGGCACTACAAGTTGTTCTGTTTCAATATTTTCACGATTATAAAGTAAAATGTCAAGGTCAGCTGTCCGTGGACCCCACCTCACTTCTCTTGTTCTGCCCAACTCCTGCTCAATGTTCTGAGTCAGTGATAGAAGTTCTTCAGGACGAAGCGAGGTGGAAATCTTCACAGCCATGTTCAAGAAGTCATCCTGATTCTCGTAGCCTACAGGTGTTGTCTCATATATAGATGAAATGGATTCAACTTGAACACCTGGATGTTCGTGAAGTTTTTTGACAGCTTCTTTTAAGTAGGTTTCCTTTTTTCCTATGTTTGAACCTAAAGCGATATATGCTGTATTGTTCATGCGCGTGATCTCGTCATTTCAATAGCAACGGACTGATAGTGTCCTGGAATTGGCGGATCTGGTTTGATTACTTTTACTGTACATTCTTGAACTGTCGGAAAGTCCTTTAACACTTGG
Source organism: Bacillus sp. FS02 (assembly GCF_024398395.1). Taxonomy (NCBI): domain Bacteria; kingdom Bacillati; phylum Bacillota; class Bacilli; order Caryophanales; family Bacillaceae; genus Bacillus; species Bacillus sp. FS02. Next base: position 1,815,168 of record NZ_CP074101.1, read on the forward strand.
TTTGCAATTCTTTCTGTCAGCGTTTCAACGAGGTTCACTGGGTTCCCTTCTACAATATTTTTGCAGATGTTGTAGAGTTCAGCATAGTTGATGGTCTCATTTAGGTCATCCGTTTGTCCTGCCTTACTTAAATCAAGTGAAGCTGTTAGGTCCACACGAAAGCGCTGGCCTAGTTTATTCTCTTCTGTAAATACACCGTGATAGCCGTAAAATTCCATTCCGTTTACATATACTTTATCGATGATAAGCGCCTCCTTTATTCAGCATGGCATCCATCATTTTTGCCATTCTTGCGATTTCTTTTACATCGTGCACTCGGACCATTGCGCTGCCCTTTTGAATCCCAAGACAGACCGTCGCACCCGTTCCTTCAGTACGTTCTTCAGGCGGCAGATCTAAAACTGCACCGATGAATCGTTTGCGGGATGTTGCTAGCAGCAGCGGATACCCAAGGTGGCAAAAATGTTCAAGTTCATTCATGACCATGAGGTTGTCAGTTTTATTTTTCGCAAATCCTACACCAGGGTCTAATATAATCATGTCATCACGGACACCCGCTTGTTTTACAATTTGAACACTTTCTTTCAGATCTGCAATCATATCTGAAATCAGATGGGTGTAATTCCGCTCTGGTCGATTGTGCATTAAGATGATTGCCACGTTGTGCTTCGCTGCCACATGCGCCATTTGAGGATCAGCTTTCGCCCCCCATACATCATTAATGATTGAGGCTCCTGCTTTCACTGCCTCATCTGCGACAGGGGCTTTATACGTATCAATAGAAATAGGTATGTCCAATTCTTTTGTGATCTTCTCAATGACAGGAATGACCCTTGAAAGCTCCTCTTGCTCTGAGACAAGTGCCGCCCCCGGCCGAGTCGATTCACCGCCAATATCAATAATATGCGCCCCATCTTCTATGAGCTGCGCTGCATGAGCCAGCGCTTTATCCATTTGATTGAATTTTCCTCCATCTGAAAAAGAGTCCGGTGTGACATTTAAAATGCCCATGACCAATGTCTTTTCTTCATAACTAAGGGTATGGTGCTTGGCTTGTATGATTTTAGGCTGTTTTATCAATTGTTGTGTCATTGTGTCCACCTACTCTTTATGTTCTAGACGTTCTTTTGTATATTCTGTTCTCAACTTGGTCGAAATCGTTCGGTTGTGGTTTTGCAGGACGGTGTCTCCGATATTTTTAAAAGGCACAATTCCCTGAACCGAATTGGTCATCCACGCCTCATCAGCTGAGAGCAAGTGCGAGAGTGGATATCTTCCTTCTATTAGTGGGATCCCCGAAGCTTGCAGCGTTTCGATACAATATCGACGGGTAACCCCGTTTAAAATGCCGGTATCAAGTGAAGGTGTATAGATCACATCTTTTTTTCGCCAAAATAGATTTGACGTAATTCCTTCTGCCACATCGTCTTCTTTTGTTAAAAAGATCCCTTCTACAGACGGATCGTTCCCTACTTCTCTTTTCGCCAGCAGGTTGTTCATGTAATGATGCGACTTGAGCCGTCTTGGACCTTCCGGTGTGTTTCTTCTTGTATCAAGAATGATTCCCTGTTTTTCATCTACTATTGATTCTGGCCGGAATGGGGAGATCATCACAAAAACAACAGGCTCCTCATAAGGGTCTGCAGAAAATCCATTGCCTCTGCCCGCAGAAACATTGAAGCGGATCCTCGCATAACCGTCCGTTATTTGGTTTTGATTGAATAATGTATGAATGATGTCGAGTACAAATGGTTTCTCTATTGTGGATTCGATGCAAAGGTCACGCAATGATTGATTGAGCCTTTCAAGATGCCAGTCTAACAAGAAGACTTGTCCTGCTAGAGAGGTAAATGTTTCGAATACACCGATGCCATATAGAAAACCATGATCAAAAGGAGAAAGAGTCGCGTCTTTCTCCTCTATATACTGACCGTTCAGGTAAATGATCATGCGTTTACTTCATTCCCCTTTTTACGATAGGTTTCAATGAAATTTCTGAGCATTTCCTTACCGAAGGACGTCGTAATCGATTCTGGATGGAATTGAACACTTTCAATCGGAAGTTCTTTATGGCGAATGGCCATGAGTTCGCCTTCTTTTGTGCTCGCTGTTCTGACAAAGCACTCCGGCAGCGTCTCGTCTTTAACAATTAATGAATGATATCTCGTTGCGACGAGCGGATTTTGGAGTCCCGTGAAGACACCTTTGCCGTCATGTTCAATCTCTGATGTTTTCCCATGCATTAACCGCTCCGCACGAATGACATCTCCACCAAATACTTGTGCAATGGATTGATGACCTAAACAGACACCGAAGATCGGAATCTTCCCAGCAAAATGTTTGATCGCTTCCATACTAATTCCTGCTTCATCCGGACTGCAAGGTCCTGGAGAAATCATCAGAAAGTCTGGCTTGAGCTCTTCGATTTCTTGAATAGTGACTTGATCGTTTCGTTTTACAATCAGTTCTTCCCCAAGCTCACCTAAATACTGGACCAGGTTGTACGTAAATGAATCGTAATTATCAATCATTAATATCATACTCTGCTCACCTCTAACTCAAAATAGTCTCTTCTTTGCTCAACTGTAATGCTTTTTTCACTGCATAGGCTTTTTTAATCGATTCTTTGTATTCGTGCTTTGGTACAGAATCGATGACAATGCCTGCACCTGACTGCATGAAGGCTCTGCCCCCTGTACAATAAGCCGTACGAATGACGATATTAAAATGCATATCTTGATTGAATCCAAACCAGCCTATAGATCCAGTATAAAGCCCACGCCTTGTTGGCTCAAGTTCTTCTATGATTTCCATTGTTCTCACTTTTGGCGCACCTGTAATCGTGCCGCCTGGGAATACAGCTCTCATGACATCTACCGCATCACAATCATCACGCAGCTCCCCTTGGACATTTGATACAATGTGCATCACGTGTGAATATTTCTCAATGGCCATAAACTCGTTCACCTTGACTGAGCCATAAGTAGACACTCGTCCAAGATCATTCCGCTCAAGATCAACGAGCATCACATGTTCTGCGCGTTCTTTTTCATCTTCAATGAGTTCTTTTGCCAGCGCTTGATCTTCCACATCATCCTTGCCTCTTGATCTTGTGCCAGCGATCGGTCTTGTTTCGAGCTGAATGCCTTTTTTCTTAATAAGCAGCTCTGGAGATCCACAGACAATTTGGAAATCTGGCGTGTGCAGATATGACATATATGGAGATGGATTCACGTGACGTAATGTTTTGTATAAATGATATGGGTGGGTATGAAGCTGTTCATCTTGTCTAATGGATAGGTTCACTTGGAACACATCACCGTTCGCGATATATTGTTTAATCGTTTCTACAGCTTCCCCGAAAGCTTCTTCAGTAAAAGGTGCAGCAGGTACACATTCCGAAGAAGACACGTTGACAGATGAATGTGCTGACTCTTCTGATGTGCTTGTCCAGCTTTGCTTTAATTCTTCGAGTCTTTGATGAACTTCACTGACAGGTTCGTCTCCTTCTGTATGAGTCATCAGCCAGAGGACGTCTTTATTATGATCAAAGACAGCGACATCATTGAATACGAGGAAATACAAATCAGGCGTCTTCAAATCATCGATGGACAGCATTTTAAAATGCTCGATATATCTTGCGTAATCATAGCTTAAAAATCCAATCGCTCCACCTTGGAAGTCAGGGTATTCGTCGTTCGTTTCGGTTTGTAGGGTTTGAAACCAATCAGCAAATGCCCTAAAAGGATCTCCCTCTTTGAACAACACCTCATTCTGATAATGGATGGTGGTCATCCCGTCCTTCCCTTTCGCTTTAGCGATCGGATGAATGCCGGCAATACTGTATTCTCCGCCACGTGCACTTTCAAGAAGGACGTGATGTGATTCATGAGCCGTTAATTGTTCGTATCGTTTCAAGAATGCATCTTTCGTAAAAGGAATTTTGATGCCCATCGGCCTACGTTGTGTCATGTTATCATCCTTTTTCATTTTCATTAATCTTATTGTAATGCAATCCATTTTAATTAGAAAATAGTATTTGCTTTCCATCTTCAGAATTCATGAAAAAACCCCAGCAAATGCTGGGGTGTATTGTTTAATCAAATTGATAAAGCGGCGTACTAAGGTAACGTTCACCGTTACTTGGAATAATCGCTAGAACTTTTTTCCCTTTACCAAGCTTCTTCGCTGTTTGAAGCGCTGCATAAATGGCTGCTCCTGAAGATATACCACCAAGGATTCCTTCTTCTTTCGCTGCCTTTCTTGCAAGTTCAAATGCATCTTCGTTTTTCACTTGGATAATGCCGTCATATACTTCTGTGTTCAAGATAGATGGAACAAACCCTGCTCCGATGCCTTGAATTTTATGCGGACCTGGTTTCCCGCCTGATAGTACAGGAGAATCTGTTGGTTCTACCGCATAAAGCTGAATAGATGGAATGGCTTCTTTCAGGACTTCACCAGCACCTGTAATCGTACCACCCGTACCAACTCCTGCAATAAATGCATCAAGTTCGCCGTCAAACTGTTCAAGAATCTCTTTCCCTGTTGTGCGGCGGTGAATCTCAGCGTTGGCTTCATTGCTGAACTGCTGAGGCATGAAGTATCCGTGCTCTTCCGCTAATTCTTCTGCTTTTTTGATGGCACCTTTCATTCCTTCTGCACCCGGTGTTAAGACAAGCTCTGCACCGTAAGCGCGTAAAAGGTTGCGGCGCTCCTGACTCATTGTATCCGGCATAACTAAAATCGCATTGATTCCTTTTGCAGCCGCGACCATCGCAAGACCGATTCCTGTGTTTCCGCTTGTTGGCTCAATGAGTGTGTCACCAGCTTTTAATGTACCTTTTGCTTCAGCATCTTCGATCATCGCTAACGCAATACGATCTTTTACACTGCTGCCTGGATTCATATATTCAAGTTTCAAGTAGACATCCGCACTGTCTTCATCTACTAAACGGTTTAATTTAACGACTGGTGTATTTCCTATTAGTTCAAAAACTGAATTTGCAATACGAGCCATCACTAACACCTCTATCTCCGAGTAATTTTATTGTATTAATATTAAATTATCAATTTCGAAAAATTTTGTCAATGCTTTTAGTCCTGCTCTCCATCGTAAAACCATGTGACTTTTGCTTCTTTCCACAGGGTTTTGACATTCGCCTTTTCACCCAGATCTTCCATGGCGATCTGCCTTTTGATCTGATCTTTGACTTCTTCATAAGAGAAAGAGCGGCCATTTAATTTTTCTTTTAATTGTATGATGGCATAACCATTTTTGATCTCGATCGGCTCTTTCGTCCATTCATCTGGCTGAAGCTTTTGGGCTTCTTGTATGTATAGGGCTGGAATGCTTTCTTGCTCTTCTGTGACAAATCCAAGATCTCCGCCGTAAGGAGAGGTATATCGATCGGTGGATCGCTCAGCTGCTACAGCTTCGAAACTAGATCCGCCCTTTAAATCTTTTAATACACTTTGTGCCTCGTCTTTTGTTTTCACAACAATGTGGCGAATTCGGTATGAGTCATCATATTGATACAAGTCTTTATTTTTTTCATAAAAGGATTTGGCTTCTTTTTCAGAAACGACCGCATCTCTCGTTAGAAGCTGTTCTAATAAAATTTGATAACGAATCTGCTCTTTCCATTCCTTTTCACTTGTATGACCGTCTTCGTAGAAATTATTAGATACCGCTTTCAGCATCAGCAGCTCACGATTGATCTCCTTTGAAGATACCTCCAGCTTGTTTTCTTTCGCAAGCTGATTGACTACCTTCTGATTAATCATTTGTTCAAGTGTTGCCTTTCCGTAGCGGTCTTCCATTTTCTTTAACCATTCTTGACGTGTGACTTTCTCTTTCCCAATAGAAGCAATTTCTTCACCGCTCTTCCCATTTGAAGAAGCCTGCGACATTTGTGACTTTGTTAATACATATGCAATGACCACGGCATTAATCATGAGCAGAACAAGGATAAATGTCCATACCACTCTTGCTTTCAGTCTCATCTTTCGTCTCCTTTCCATTCTAAAAAGAAAACCCGCTGCTTAGAGCTTAGCGGGTTATTTCTTCACGTAGCTCTTCTAGCTCTTCTTTTGTAAATACATACGTTTCGTTACAAAAATGGCATTGAGCTTCTGCTTGTCCGTCTTGTTCAATCATATCCTCAATTTCGGCTTTCCCTAGGCTGATAATACCGTTGGCAAACCGTTCTTTTGAGCAGTTACAAGAAAATTCGACAGGTACAGTTTCTAAGATTTGAGGTTTTTCACCGAGCACTTCTTCTAAAATTTCTTCAGGAGTCATCCCTTTTTCAATCAGTTTAGAGATCGGTTCAATGGTTGATAATCTCTTTTCGAGTCTTTCGATGACTGCATCTTCTGTTCCAGGCAGCAATTGAATGATGAAACCGCCTGCTGCAAGGATCGAGTTGTCTGGATTGACAAGAACACCCACACCTACAGAGGATGGCACTTGTTCAGAGGAGACCAGGTAATAAGTAAAGTCATCTCCAATTTCACCTGAGACAATTTCCGTTTGCCCTGTAAAGTGATCTTTCAGTCCGATATCTTTGACAACACTTAACGTTCCAGATGTTCCAACAGCACGTCTAACGTCCAGCTTCCCATGTTCATTTAAATCAAAGTGAACTTGTGGGTTTGAGACATATCCGCGCACCTGACCTTTTGCGTTTCCATCCGCAATGATGGCTCCGATCGGCCCACCGCCTTCAATTTTGACAGTTAATTTATTCTCGCCTTTCAGCATGGCTCCCATCATGACAGTCGCTGTCATGGTTCTGCCGATTGCAGCTGAAGCAGTTGGCCACGTATGGTGTCTTCTCTGCGCTTCGTTGATTGTATCTGTTGTGTTCGCAGCATACGCACGGACTTTCCCGTCATATGCTAACGCTTTAACTAAATAATCCATTTTGATTAAACCCTCCTATAATACACCGACACGATTACGTTCATAAATTAATTGGAGTCCTTTTAATGTGAGGAACGGATCGACAATATCAATACAGTCTGATTCATTTCCAATCAATGTAGACAAACCGCCTGTTGCAATGACTTTCGGTGTTTGTTTGGCTTGCTGCTTCATCCGTTTCACTATTCCCTCGACTTGACCAACATATCCATACAGGATACCTGATTGCATCGCACTGATCGTGTTTTTCCCTACGATATGATCTGGACGAACAATTTCAATCCTTGGCAGCTTAGCCGCTCTTGTATATAAAGCCTCTGTTGAGATGGTAATACCCGGTGCAATTGCGCCACCCATGTATTGTTTTTGTTCATTGATATAGCAGTAGGTTGTGGCTGTTCCAAAGTCTACCACAATGAGAGGGGCCCCATACAGGTGAATGGCCGCCACTGCGTTCACAATTCGATCAGCGCCGACTTCCTTTGGATTGTCACACATAATGTTTAATCCAGTCTTCATGCCAGGCCCAACGATTTGAGGAGTAATGTGAAAATACTTTTCGCACATTCTTTCCAGAGCAAACATCATTGGCGGGACAACAGAAGAAATGATAATTCCTTCTATCTGGTCAAACATCAGCCCTACATAGTCAAATAAGGATCGGATTGCCATACCAAATTCATCTTCTGTTTTATGACGGCTTGTTTCAATCCGCCAATGGTAGTTCAAATCGCCATTATGATAAACACCTAAAACGGTATTTGTGTTTCCTACATCTATCACGAGTAACAACTTCATCACCACTTTGAATAGTGTCTCAAAAAGAGCATTTTTCGACTTTCTATCATACCATACACGAATTGAGTTCCATTTGTAAACAATTCGAAACCGATCCATTCATGAATCGAAATAAAAAAAGCTGCCGGTGAGCCCGACAGCTTTTTATAGAAGGAGATTAAATCTCCTCGTCTTCTTCTTTTTTCTTGATGTTCACTTTCACATCATCGTTTTTCTCTTCGTCATCTGCGTATACACGCTCTGGAAGCTTTCCAGTATCGTAAAGAGATTTAATTTGTTCAGCATCTAATGTTTCCACTTCTAGAAGAGCTTGTGCGATGATTTCTAGCTTATCTTTATTCTCAGTGAGAATTTGTTTCGCACGTTCGTAGCTTTCTTTGATGAAGCGCTGAACTTCTTGGTCAATTTCATAAGCGATCGCTTCACTATAATTCGGCTCGTTGTTGAAATCACGGCCAAGGAATACTTGACCTCCTTGTGCTTGACCGAATTGTAGAGGACCAAGTTTATCAGACATACCGAACTCTGTGACCATTCTTCTTGCAATGCCTGTTGCACGCTGGAAGTCGTTGTGAGCGCCTGTACTTACTTCACCAAACGTAATTTCCTCTGCAACACGACCGCCGAGCAAGCCGACGATTTTATCAAGAAGCTCTGGCTTCGTTTGGAAATAACGGTCTTCTCTTGGAAGCATGACCGCATATCCGCCTGCCTGACCACGAGGAACGATCGTTACTTTATGCACCATGTCAGCTTCGTCAAGGACAAGTCCAATGACGGTATGACCTGCTTCGTGGTACGCCACGATATTGCGTTCTTTCTTAGAAATGACACGGCTTTTCTTAGCCGGTCCAGCAATGACACGGTCAGTTGCTTCGTCGATATCACGCATATCAATTTTCTTTTTGTTTTGACGGGCAGCAACAAGTGCTGCTTCGTTTAGTAAGTTCTCAAGATCTGCCCCAGAGAACCCTGGTGTTCTGCTTGCAATGGCTTTCAAGTTGACTGTATCATCAAGCGGTTTGTTTTTCGCATGAACCTTCAGTACTTCTTCACGGCCAATGACATCTGGGCGGTCAACCGTAATTTGACGGTCAAAACGTCCCGGACGCAGCAATGCAGGATCTAGGATATCTGCACGGTTAGTTGCAGCAATGATAATAATCCCTTCGTTGGCACTAAAACCATCCATTTCAACAAGAAGCTGGTTAAGCGTTTGTTCACGCTCATCATGACCACCACCAAGACCTGCTCCACGCTGACGACCCACTGCATCAATCTCATCAATAAAGATTAAGCAAGGTGCATTCTTTTTCGCATTTTCAAACAAATCACGTACACGTGATGCACCGACACCGACGAACATCTCGACGAAGTCAGAACCACTGATGCTGAAGAAAGGAACGCCTGCTTCTCCTGCAGATGCTCTCGCAAGCAATGTTTTACCTGTACCTGGAGGTCCTACTAGTAAAACCCCTTTAGGGATTCTTGCGCCAAGCTCCGCAAATTTACGTGGATCTTTTAAGAATTCAACCACTTCTACGAGCTCTTGTTTTTCTTCATCCGCACCGGCAACATCTTTAAATTTCACACGTTTCTTCTCTTCTGTGTAAAGCTTCGCCTTACTCTTACCAAAGTTCATGACACGGCTTCCACCGCCTTGAGCTTGGTTCAATAAGAAGAAGAACAGGATAAAGATGATGATGAATGGAATGATGGTTGTCAGAACTTGCAGCCATCCATTTGTTTCAGGTGCTGGTTCTACTTTTACATCTGTATTCTTCAGTGCACTGTAAATTTGGTCAACTCCTTGACCGTCTGGAACGTGGGTAATGAAGTATTCATCTTTCTTCGCGCCATCTAATTGACCACGAATTTCATAAACCCCTCTTACAGGCTGGATGGAGATACTCTCCACTTTTCCCGCACTTAAATTTTGCGAAAATTTGCTGTAAGACATGTTCTCAGGCTTTTGATTAGGGGATCCTAACCAACTGACAACCCCTATCACAAGTAATAAAATAAGTATATAAAAAATCGTATTACGAAAAACCCGATTCATTCCTTACCTCCTCCCACAGTAAGCACAACTATGTTCAATAGTATCATAGAAAATCATTCCAACACAACCAATAACCTCATGTAAACGTGTGCTCATTAGCCTTCGTAAACAGATGGTTTTAACACTCCAATATACGGGAGGTTTCGGTAACGTTCGGCAAAATCCAATCCATAGCCAACAACAAATGCATCTGGTACTTCAAACCCAACATAATCTGCTTTGATGTCTGCTTTGCGGCCGCTTGGTTTATCAAGCAATGTCACAATTTTAATGGAGTTTGCTTTACGGTATCGGAAAAGCTCTACCAGATAACTCAAAGTTAACCCACTGTCGATAATATCTTCCATAATTAGAATATCTCTTCCTTCAACAGAAGTATCTAGATCTTTGATGATCTTCACTTCTCCAGAAGATACGGTAGACTTTCCGTAGCTAGATACATCCATAAAATCAAGCTCTAAATATGTATCAATGTGTTTGATCAGGTCTGCCATGAATGGAAGAGCCCCTTTCAAAACACCAATAGCCAGGGGAAATTTACCATCATAATCGCTGGTTAATGTTGCACCCAGTTCCTTCACTTTTAGCTGGATCTCTTCTTCTGAGATCAAAATCTTTTCAATATCTTGTTTCATGCTTTTGCTTGCCCCCTACAAATTTTCGTGCTGTCTATATTGTAATACAATGAGATCGCTGTTTGTCATATCAATTTCTTCAAAAATGGATTTTTTCAGACCTGGGATCCAGATGATTTGATGATCCGAGTCAGTGACGATCGGCCAGCTGTCTCTTTCTGCAAGAGGCACTTTTTTATCAATAAATATATCTTTCACCTTTTTTGATCCATTCATCCCTTTAAGTTTGATTCGATCACCGTTTTTTCGTGAGCGAATGATCAAAGGAAGACGAACATGATCTTTTTGAAGCAAGAAAAAATGGTTTCCGTTCCGTGCATCCTTCGGAACATGATTTGATACCAAGATAGACTGTCCATTCGGGAGAAAAAGTTCCTCGCCAAGCTCACCTTTTAAATGATGAGTATATGACTGATCTATGACAAGCGATCGTTCAAAGGTAAACATACAGTGATCATAAGATTTGACAGCTTGTAAACCTTTTGGCAAATCTAATGATCCAGACGGTTGATCAGTATGAGATAACCAGTCCAAAGTCCCTAGAATATGCTGGTTTGAAAACGCTGATTGAGTGTTTTCATAAAGATAGTTTAATATTAGTTGAATGCCTCTTCTTTGTAAAGGCAAAGGCAGGTCAAGCAAAGGCTTCGTTTTGATCTCAATTTGCTTAGGCGTTTGATTCGTAATGACTTGATGCATTTGATCCTTTGTTAATGCCTGCAAGTACTGCTCATCCTCAGTCAGCATGTCACTTACAAACTGAAAGCTTTCATGCACATGAGGTGCCTCTTCTTTTAACACGGGAAGAACGTGTCTTCTGATCCGGTTTCTCAAGTAGTCATCGGTGTGATTGCTTTGATCAATGACATAAGGAACTTGTTCTTTTTCGCAAGAAGTGAGTACATCATCCTTAGAATATCCAATCAGCGGACGAATCAGCCACCCTTCTTGAAAAGGGCGCTTTGCTTGCATACCTGCGAGTCCTATTCCAACAGTCCCTCTTGTCAGCCTCATCACCATTGTTTCTACTTGATCGTCTCCATGATGTGCAAGCGCTATAAATTGAGCGTTGTACTGTTCCATCAATTGACGAAAGAAAGCATATCTGCACTCTCTTGCAGCTGCCTGTTTGTTTAAGCGGTTTTCTTTTGCATATTGGGTGACCTGTATACGAGCCGATTCAAAAAGGATCTCATGCTCTTTACAGTACGCTTCAACAAATGCCAAATCAGCAAAGGATTCTTCTCCTCTGAACATGTGATCTACATGGGCTGCAATCAGCTGAAAGGAACATTTTCGACGTTTGTTTAGTTCATGCAGCAAGAGCATAGAATCTGGTCCGCCAGAAACCCCGACAATGACTGTCGTATTTTCAAGGAAAACATCATGTTTTTTCAAAAAAGATTCAATTCTATTCACAACTTCCTCCTCACAAAGAGCAGGTAATTTAAAGATATACATATCCTATCACTTTCATTAGCTCCAAGCAAAGAAGAAGCCTGCTTTTTTACAGCTCTATAATAGGAATAAAACCACATAGGCACAGTAAAGAGCGAGCACACTGCATAAGATGAGAATGGTTTCAAAAAGACCGCCTGATTTTTTGCGTACTGATGTTCTTTTCGCAGCAGCAGCTCTTGATCGTGAAGGTACGGTCTGTTGATGTTGAGGAACAGCTGACTTTTGCCTATTTTGCTGTGATGGCTTCTTTTGTCGTGATTTTCTTGAAGCAAGCAATTGTCCTTCTTTCAACATCGCGCTTTTCATGTCTGCCGCTGATTGATATTTGCCTTGGAGAGCCGCTTTTAACACCCTCTCATATCGCTTTAATAAAGGATGTCCTTCAATCGCTCGATAAAGCTGCTTTTCTGGTTCTGCCCCTTTTTTAAATTCTTTTTTATAGGCACAGTTCACCATGACCATACTTAAGGCAAATAGATCATAAGAAGGTTCTGCTTTTCTTGTACCGAAGCCCCAGTAGCCGCGGTCAAAAAACTCGGTGTATTCCTTAATCGCCCTTCCCGCCTTCGTTGTTCCTCCAACATCAATACATCGAATCGTAGCTGGGGGGCCTGAAACGATGAGATTATCAGGCTTCAAGTCACCGAATATCCAGCCTTCCTTATGTAAGTGAGCAAGGTTAGACAACAGTTGAATCATGAGAACGACGATCCATTCATCGCCTTTTTGTTTGACAAATTCAAGTAGCAATGGTCCTCTGACATACTCCATGACATAAAACGACCGTTTCTCTGACATACCAGGATAAAGAGCATCATCCATATCATAAAAAGAAGGCCCCATGGTTTTCACAGGAGCCTTTGAAAAGGATTTTAATACATTGACTTCAGATGCAATGAGCATACTGTCATCACTCACTTTAAGGGCCACTTGCCCCTTTGACGATTCGGCCAGATAAACCACACCGTTCGCCCCTTTTCCCAGCTCTTTTACAATGCGGTAATGTTGATGATGCCACTTTCCTTTTATCATTGTACCTAATGGGATGTTAGAAGCCGAATTCATCATGTTCTTCCTTCGCTTCAAGCAGCCCTTTTCGTGAACGAACTGATTTGAAATGCTGGAGTGCTTCTCGAATTGCTGGTCCAGTCGGTGTAATTCCTCCTGTTGTCAGCTTCGGGAAAATCGATGATAACGAATCGAACCGAGGCGTCCAGTTCAACACAATTTCTGCATCTGAGTTTTTCCCGGGAAATACACACATCCCAAACTGATTTTCACCAATTCTCGAATTTAGACTAATAGAGAGATCGATGAGTGCTTCTTTTACCGTTGGCAGCTTCGGTTTCATACTTGCACTCGTATCCACAAGCACAAGCACTTGAAGATGAACCGTCTCACCGAGCTCGTCCACAACCTCCATCACTTCTCCACGCTTATCTGGGGGAAGTTCTTCAATTTCAGTATCTTTGCCAAGAATTTGCTGCAATTCTTTATTCACAACACCTTGTAACGTTTGCGTCATCGCCTTTTTTGTCACCATTTGTACGGTTTGAGACAATTGCTGAACGTAGACAACCTGATGAATGCCTCCGCCTGCTAGAGCAATCCCCTCTACTTCTTTCATCGCTTCATGATCGTGTCTGTTCTCTTCCATAATGCCAATGACATTGACTGTGATCCCTTGCTCCTTTGCCAATGCGGCAATCGCAAGTGGGTCTTCCCCATGATTTGAGCAGCCATCTGTAATCAGTAAGATTTGGTTTACGTGACCTTTTCGCATCTTCATTCCTCCTGGGATTGTAACTGAATGCTTATATCCCCATCATCGCCAGAAGAAATTCATATTATACGATATTTCAAGAAATCTCTTGTTTCTGAAGGTAGAATGTACCTGTCGGAATGGATGCCCATTTTGGTGTATTGTGGTCGAGCCTAATGACGACAACCGTCATATCGTCATCGATTTGACCTGCTCTTGTGCGAATGACCTCCTCCATTAATAAATCAGCAATCTCTTGCGGATCTTCTGTTTTAAAGCTCTTCATTTTTCGTTTGACCCACAAATCATGATTTTCGATATGCTTTGGTCCTTCAAAGATCCCGTCGCTCATCATGATAAGGAGATCTCCTGCCTTCATCTGTTCACTCACCACTTCTACTTCAAATTCATCAATAATGCCAATAGGCAAGTTGCTGGCCTGTACCTTCATCACTTGATCACCACGTTTAATAAAACTTGGGGTGGAGCCAATCTTGAGGAACTTACAGCTCGCATCCTGTAAATCAATAATGGATAAGTCTAATGTGGAATAGACTTCATCTGTTGTCCGTAAAGATAAAATGCTATTAATCGTTTTAATCGCTACTTTTTCATCAATACCAGACGCCAAGATTTTTTCTAACAGCTTGATCGTTTCATTGCTTTCAAAATGGGCTCTTGCTCCATTTCCCATCCCATCACTAATAGCTGCGGCATATTTACCTGCACCCAGCTCCATCATGCTGTAGCTGTCTCCAGATACTAATCCTCCGCCTTTCGCTGCATGTGCTACACCTGTAGACACTCGATACGATTTTGCAGAACCGAATACAACATGACAATAACCTGTTGGATGTTCCGCACACTGCTCTGCTTTGACTAAAACTTGTTCTTCTAAAATATCCGAGAGCATTGGAGCGATGATTTTTTCGCATTCCCCATGACCTTGGCAATAGGGAATTCTCATCTCTATATCAACATTTCCCTGTTCTAAGCTATAAATTTCAACTTGCTGAATTTCAATTCCAAAGTTCTGAAGTGCTTCTATCATCTGCTCTTCCTGAATAAAATGCTGCTCTCTTTCTCGTTTTATTTCCCGGGAAAAATCCTCCATGACTTGTGAGACACCCATAAGTTGTTCGGCCACAAGGCGCCTGCTGTCTTGGACCTTTTTCTTTAAGGTCTGATTTGCTTTATAGTAAGCTATCTCCTCTTCAATCAATTCTTCTACATGCTTTGATTTTGAGCAGTGCTGACTGAATTTCTTTTTCAACTTCCGGTTATGCTCGTACGTTTTTTCATCAGATTCATGCATAACTTGTTTCATGAGTTCATAGGTTGTATCAAAGTTCTGCACCCAGCATTTATTTTTCTTATAGCACGTTTGACAGGAACGTTCTGTGATCGTACTTAAAAAAAGATCTACATCCTCTTCCTGCTTCTTTTCCTCAGGAATGGATTCGTAAAATGTCGCAAAACTCTCAGACAGCGCATGAAATACATTAGAGAATTGATCTACCTTTTTTGCTGTCACGTCTCGTACTTTTCTGGCATATTGCTGCTGTTCCTGTACATGCTCTACCGTACCAGGAATATATTTTGCCACCTTAGACGTTACTGACTGTGGCGTGAGCAAAAACAGTGCAACTGCGATGAGTGATTCATATAGCGTGGTCATTAGCCCTGCTGACCCTTCACCGTAGAGGGAGATTAGTAAAGAACCCACAATCAAGCCGATGGCGGCTCCTGCTTTTTTCCCCTCTTTTAGTAATCCGCCTAATAAGCCCGAGAAGGCAAGCAGACTCATCTGATAAAGGTTGCCGATGTTGGCGAGACCAAGAATTAATCCAGTTACAACACCCACTGTACAACCAATACTCGCTCCTCCAATAAAGGCAAAGCTCAGCACTACATATCGTGACAAAATATGCTCTGCCTGCATTCCTTGAAATGTGATCCCAGCCAGACCTGTTAAAACTGAAGCGATTAATATCATAAAGCAAATAATTTCTTCAACCTTTAAAGAGTGTTTGATTTTCCTGACTGTAAAAATCGGCAAACTTTGAAGAAATATCAGTGTCAGAATGAAGGCAAGTCCAGCTTCAACCCCCGCCATCACATAGTCATAACTTTGAACCGCACCCTGCTCGAGGTATACAAAAGCTCCCCTGGTCATCAGCATTGAGAGCACAATCACAACCGGTAATGTTTTCACCGGGTCTTTGATGATAAAAGAAACGACCTTTGACATGAGGAGGAACACGATCAATGACGCAAACACGAATAATGCATTTTGAGGTGATATCGTCATCGCTCCAGCGAGTAAAGCAAGACAAGCAAGCATCGCTTTATCCCTTTTAATGAGCAGCATGGACCCAAAGAAAGGCAATGCAAACGGCATAATTTCAGATAAGATAAAGGCTCGTCCCAATAAAAAGCCTAGAACAACATAAATAAACCCTTTATAGAAAAAAAGAGAATGCGTATGATGAAGAAACAGGTTTTTCATCTTTTTTAACCCTGCACTGATTCTTTCAAACCCGGCTCCCGTTAAATCAGTTCTTCTTTCTAGTTTTTCCATCTTTTCATCCCCCACCTGATATTCGTTGCTTGTCATTATAGCGAAGGTGAAAAAGAAATTTTGTCAAAAGAAGTTGTCGTTTCCATAAAACGTTCGACGCTTTATTTGCCAAAGAGGCATACTTTCTTGAAAGTCGATGTCTTTCATCAGAATTTTACGAAAGCACAAAAAAACAGCTTTCCTATAGAAAGCTGTTTTGAAGATGACCCGTACGGGATTCGAACCCGTGTTACCGCCGTGAAAGGGCGGTGTCTTAACCGCTTGACCAACGGGCCTTGCTTATTGTTCTTTTTAAAAGGATAGCGGCGGAGGGGATCGAACCCCCGACCTCACGGGTATGAACCGTACGCTCTAGCCAGCTGAGCTACACCGCCATAATGTAAAATGCGCTAAGAAGCACAAGAACTATAATACAAAGGATTCGCTTGTCCGTCAATAGAAAGTTTTAAATTAAATGGCAAATGCACAAAAAACGTTGAATTTGTATTAAAAAAAAAGCACCCGCTAAACAGCAGATGCTTTGTTGTGAAAAATATATAGAAAGCAGCAACAAGTTAACCTCTTCTTGCTCCGCGCCCCCCACGTTTTGATTCCGTGTTACGTTTTAAAGATGTTAAGCGATCTTCGCTATCTTTTAAGAATTTGTTCATTTTTTGCTCAAACGATTCCTTCGGACGGAAATCATTTCTGCTCGGTCTTGATTGTTGTTGTTGAGGACGATCTTTTGCTTTTTTAATGGACAAGCCGATTTTACCGTCTTTTTCAACGTTAATCACTTTCACTTCAACTTGTTCACCGACTTTTAAATGCTCATTAATATCTTTTACATAGTTATCGGCTACCTCACTGATATGAACGAGACCAGTTGAACCGCCTGGCAACTCCACAAAAGCTCCAAAATTTGTAATGCCCGTAACTTTCCCTTGTAACTTGCTGCCAACTTCAATCGACATAAAAAAAGTGCTCCTCCTTAGACTTATAAAAAAATCTCATTTGTTCAATTATACATAAACTGAATTTTAAGTGTCAACAAGGCTAATCGCTCTTATTGCCCACATCAAAGATTTTTTCGCCTTTTTTAGACATATAATAGTCCCGTCGTGCCAGTTCGAGTACGTATTCTTTGCTTTTCAGCTTTTTGATTTCATCAGAAATATCTTCCTGCTTTGTTTGTAATTGCTTCAATTCTTTTTCAAGCGCAACCTTCTTCTCTTCTTTTTCTTTCAATGCAGACGATTGCGACCAGAGGGCACTTGTTACCAAAACAGCAAACATGAGCACAATGACTCCAAACACGGTAAGCCTTCTAAGGAGTCCCCGGCGTTTGCGTTTTAGGCGCTGCGCTTGCTGTTCCATTTGTTTTTGATAATCATTTTGAATTTGTGCGATATTTCTTTTTCTCTCGTTCAAGGATGAAGGCCTCCTCTCTTACTTTGTCCAGAATTGTTTCCATTTCGTTTTCATGGTACGAGATAATTTCTTGATCCCTTGTAAAATTCCTGCTCCTTTTGAGAAAAACAACCTCATTGATGTTCGCCATTTTTCGGGAATTCGATGAATATTGGTCACATTGAGTAACCAAATAAGCGGATAACAAACAATATACAGCACCTTCCACACGAGTCGAAACGCAAAACGAACAAGGCGTAAGAGCGAGTGGAACAAGAACAGAAGAGCACTTATGATCAAACCGACGATCCAGCGAATGGGCTGGAAAACCATCGACATGATCAGCCTTTTCAGGAAGAGAACAGTCTGATAAATACACCTCATCACAAACTTGAGGATGTTCATATACAGCTGTTTCATCAATGCCTGGTACATCGAGAAACCTAGAGCAACAGCTAGAAAAATATAAAACCTGAATTCTCCCTCATTGGTCAGCAGCAGGACATAAAAGAATAAGAGACCCTGCACCACCCAAAAAAGGAGGTCGTGAATGACCAGCAGCCATTTTGCTGTTTTTTCCCGGTTCACAAACAGCTTGTACGTATCCAGCGATGCGCCCAGCCAGATGCCCATCGCCGCCATCGAAAGCATCGTATAAAACTGGACCGTCAGTGTCATTTAAACAGCTTGCTAAAAAATCCTTTAGCTTTCTCCCCGTGCTGCTCATCTACATAGATTAAGTCAAAGACACGCCCTTTAATGGACACAACGCCCTTTTCTACATCTAAGTTTTTCATTTGCAAATTTTCTCCGCGAATGGCGAGGACTCCCATGACAGTCTCAAGCAGAAATTCTTCATTATCAAAGCTCTCGACTTGTTTGACCCCAGTAATATCTAAATGCTTTCTGTTGCGCATTGTGACATGATGCTCGGCTTCTGATGACAACTTTGTGCCTTGAAGTTGATTATAATATTGATTCATTTATACATCCCCCATATCTCATACTTGCATTGTTACTGCATTGTATGTGACAGGCGGGACATTTAGAACAAGCCCTATTCTGCTGTTTTTTCTTCTTTTAGCACGGTATACATGCCAGCAGCTTCTTCTTTTTTCGTTGTGTCTTTTAACTCGTTGACTTGAACAGTCACAAGCTTTTGGCCAAAACGAATTTGAAGCTCGTCCCCTTCTTTCACGTCAGAGCTGGCTTTCGCCTGCGTGCCATTAATGGAAATTCTCCCTTGATCGGCTACTTCTTTTGCCAATGTTCTTCTTTTGATTAAACGAGACACTTTTAAGAATTTATCTAGTCTCATGTAAGTTCACCTCTTTCTATGCGTTTGGCATCGTTCCACAGATCGTCCATTTCTTCTAGGGTCAAGTCCTCTAGTGAACGCCCTATGTCCTTTGCTTTTTGTTCAATATGCTGAAAGCGCCGCATGAATTTTGTGTTTGCAGAAGAGAGGGCGGTTTCAGGCTCTAGATGATAAAATCTGCCAATGTTGACGAGAACAAACAAAAGATCCCCAAATTCATCCTTCATCTGCTTTGTTGCACCTTCATCCGTCTTATCTGCCACTTCCACAAGGAATTCCTGCTTTTCTTCTTCGTATTTGTTCCAAATATCCTCTACTTCTGTCCAGTCGAAGCCCACTTTTGCTGCTTTCTTTTGGAGCTTATAGGCTTTTGTTAAAGCTGGAAGAGTCGTTGGAATGGATTGCAAAATAGAAGCTGCACGCTCCGGTTTTTCCTGCTGCTTGATTTTTTCCCAGTTGGCGACTACATCTGATGCTTCAGACACATCCGTATCACCAAACACATGTGGATGTCGTCGAATCATTTTTTCTGTGACATGCTGGATGACGTCATCCATTGAGAAGTAACCATCATCTTCACCAATTTGGGCATGGAGTAAAACTTGCAGCAGTACATCTCCGAGTTCTTCAACCATATGATCTGGATCGTCTTCATCTATGGCTTCCAGCAGCTCATAACATTCTTCAATTAAATATGGTTTGAGCGACTCATTCGTTTGTTTTTGATCCCAAGGACAGCCGCCAGGACCTCTTAATGTACGAATGACTTCACGGAAAGTGTCAAATTGCTGATAGAGTAGCTTTTCATCTTGAATTGGAGGCACATAAACACTCGTTAAGTTATTTATCGACACATCTCGATCAAGTTCAAATAAAGGAACACCTGTAATCTGTTCCTGACTGCTTCCAGCTGCCGTTACGATAAAGACTTCATAATCGTCAGGTAGCTTTTCCATGAGGGTCAGCTTCACATTCGAGGCTGTCATCTGATCATATACCTGACAGATCAGCACATGCTGGGTCAACTTCAGATCATCCGCTCTCATATCCCCTGCGTCAACGAATTGAAGCCCTTCGATTGGGTCAATCTGTAAGGAATTAAACGTCGCATCCAAAAAGCTTTGTCCACCAGCCACGTACACCTCAATCCCGCGCTCCTTCTGTTGTGAAACAAGAAGCTGCACTGTCTTTTCCGCTACAAACGGGTGACCTGGTACTGCATACACAATATCTTTCTCCTCAGCCTCTCGGAAGAGAATGTCTGTGATTTCCTCATACACTGCATTAAACTGATCATGCTTTTCATATATCTCATCAAAAAAGGTCAGAGACGGGACCTCCTGCATCAATTCTGCGGTGAGTGGATGATCCTGCGTTCTCATGTATACTTCTTTCGCCTGCTTCAGCTGCTTATATACACCGAGCGTTAGCTGATCCATGTCGCCTGCCCCAAGACCAACGACTGTAATCTTACCTGCCATTTCGATTCCCTCTCATCTGTTTAAAATATAAAATCTTTTCTCCTAATGGAATGAGTCTCCATTCCTCTTCCGTAAATACGTCTAGCTTAAGAATACTATATAAAAAGGCGAAACCACCAATAAAAACTGAAGTCAGGCTCTCTAAAACAGAAAACGGACGTTTCTCAAAGGGAATGACCCAAGAAAACACTGCCTGATATCCAATTAAAACGACGGCCATGAATGCTGCTGATAAAAGAATTTTCACTGGGAATAGCTCTCTTATTGAAATCCACCCTTTATTCTTCAAATACACCGCATTGAGCGTAGCGGCGGCGAGAAACCCACAAACAGTCGACCATGCGGCTCCATAAATGCCGAATAACGGGACAAGAGCCAGCGTCAGCCCCCATTTCACCAGTACACTGATCAGGACCACAACAGCTGGGTACACGGTATGTCCTAGACCCTGAAGTAAAGCGGTTTGCGTAATCGCCATTGATGTAAAGGCAATGGATATGCAAAATATTTGCAGCGCATCTGTCCCTAAGTCATTACGAAAAAGCATGATGTTCACAGACGATAAAATACATATAAGACCGACAGCTGAACCAATCCCCAGCACCGATGTTGCCTTAAACGATGTACGTACTTTTTCACGAATTGCTTTATGCTGCCCTTTTCTTAAGGCCGACGACAAAAACGGAACAAGAGACGTCCCGATACTAATTGCAAACACCGTCCCGAGCTGCAAGAACGGCTGACCTCGGTCATACACGCCTTTTGCCGCCTTTGCAGCTGCTTCACTCAGTCCCTCACTGCGCAGTAGCGCATACAAGTGAAAAGCATCGATCATTTGCATCCATAGGATCAGCAATCCACTC
The DNA here is from genome assembly GCF_024398395.1 of Bacillus sp. FS02. Lineage (NCBI taxonomy): Bacteria > Bacillati > Bacillota > Bacilli > Caryophanales > Bacillaceae > Bacillus > Bacillus sp. FS02. The sequence continues at coordinate 1,836,446 of NZ_CP074101.1, forward strand.
ACACAAATCGTCAATGTATACAGCACCAAACTCTTCAGCACATCTTTTTTCCGCAGTGTAGCCTGTTTTAATGTCTTGCTCGCTGACGACCGCTTCCGATAGGTCAGCCAAAGGAAAAGAAGCAAAATGAGTGAAGCCGCACTTCCAGCTATAGAAGAGAACACCGCACCCGCTCCTGTTTCATAAAGCGAATAGCCATGTCTCACAAAATAGAAAGATAAAACAAGCAGGACGCCTACTCTGATGAGCTGCTCAGCCAATTGAGAGACCGCAGTGGGGAGCATCAGCCCATCACTCTGAAAAACACCCCTCAGCATCACGGTAAGCGGCAGAAACAAAAACACAAACGAACTCATCTGGATGAGCAACATTAATTGACTGTCCGCCATGAGATTCGCAATTGTGCCTGCTCCTATGTATAAACAAAGAAATAAGACCGAGCTCAGCAAAGTGATATACACCAAGGATACCTTTGTAATGATTCGGCGATTCTCCTCACCATGCTCGCTCAGGAGCTTGGACACCATCACAGGAAAACCAGTGGTGCCGAGCATGATCGCAATGCCAAGAAAGGGATAGACCTGCTGATAAATATAAAAACCTGTGTCTCCTACGATATTTTGAAAAGGGACACGATATACGGCACTCAGTACCTTTGATAACAAGCCTGCGATGGTTAAAATCACCGCACCTTGGAAAAGCCAATGCGGCTGATTTACAGCATTTTTCATGGATGACTCCTTTATGTTCAATCAAAAAATATACCTGCATTTAAACGCACTCATTATATCATACGTGACTGGCAAGCCGTTTCTTTCTAAGGAGTAGACGATACATTCATTGTTTTGTTTCATCCCATATAAAAAACGCCGACAAAATCAGATGATTTCATCGGCATTCTTTCGTTTTATCAAAATGATATAGATTTATTAGACCTAATGTTCCATTTGACGGGCTAAGAAGCCAGCTGCCGTTTCTGCCGCTTTATGCTCCACTTCTCCCATTGAACGCTCTTTAGAAAATAAGACGACGGCGCCAATTGGATCTCCGTTTGCAACAATAGGTGCAATGGTATAAGCTGATACATCATCATCAATACCATCCACAAGCTGAATTTCTTTCTTGCTGTCCTCTAATACAGAATTACGCTGATCCATTGTTCGTTCAAGTAAATCACTAATGGATTTGTTTAAATACTCTTTTTTTGAACTACCGGATACAGCAATATACGTATCACGATCACAGATGAGGATAGAATGACCCAAACTGTCGAATAATGCATCAGCATATTCCTTCGCAAAGTCTCCTAGCTCACTAATCGGTGAATACTTCTTCAAAATGACTTCTCCATCGCGGTCGACAAAAATCTCAAGTGGATCTCCTTCCCGGATGCGCAATGTTCTGCGAATCTCCTTCGGTATAACCACTCTACCTAGATCATCGATGCGGCGTACAATTCCAGTTGCTTTCATTCACTGCTGCCTCTCTTTCGTTTGATGATGTGTTGGGTGAATGGAACAAAAGCGTCCACTTTATGCAACATTCACCACTTGACCCTGAGATTAGTATCCGTCACATCAAACGTAATATACACGAGAGACCAACAAAATTTTATGAAGATGGAATGGTTTCTTTTTTCACATCTTGAAGACCTCGAAGCATACGAAGAACGACTTCAAGCCACTCCTCCGTTTTCTTGCCTTTTGTTTGGACAGAAATAATCAGCTTGCTGCCTTCCATGCCAAGACCGATATCACGTCCATATTGACTGCCAAGCTCAAATAATTTTTGACCATCGATGTCGCTGCTTGCTTTTTCATCGAGAGTGAGTCTGACAATGCCTTTCTCCATCTTGATCAACTCGACACGTTCCTGCACAGCGTACACCTTCATCGTCGCAATCGTGAACAAATCAGCCACTTCTTGCGGATATTCTCCAAATCGGTCAATCATTTCATCTTGAAGCTCTTTCCGCTCTTCTATTGATCCAATCGCTCTAAACTGTTTATACATCTCGATCTTTTGTTTGCCATCAGAAATATAGCTATCTGGAATGTAGGCATCAATTTGGAGATCAATTTCCGGCTCAAATTTTTCTTGAGCAGTCGTATCGCCTCTTCTTTCTTCAATGGCTTCTTTCAGCATTTGAGAGTAAAGGTCGAATCCAACAGAATCAATAAATCCATGTTGCTGTGCACCAAGTAAATTTCCTGCTCCTCGAATCGTTAAGTCACGCATCGCAATCTTAAAGCCTGATCCGAGCTCAGTGAATTCTTTAATAGCTTGAAGTCTTTTCTCTGCTACTTCAGAAAGCACTTTATCTTTTCGATAAGTGAAATAAGCATAGGCCACACGATTCGAGCGCCCAACTCGTCCTCTTAACTGGTACAGTTGCGAAAGCCCCATTTTATCAGCATCGTGAACAATGAGCGTGTTCACATTTGGTATGTCTACGCCCGTTTCGATAATGGTTGTACTGACGAGTACATCCGATTCACCTTCTAGGAAATTAATCATCACGGATTCCAGCTCATTCTCACTCATTTTCCCGTGTGCATAGCTCACTTTTGCGTCTGGAACAAGCATCGAGATTTCATCTGCTTTTCGTTCAATATCCTCCACTCGGTTATAAAGGAAGTACACTTGACCGCCTCTTGCCAGTTCTCGCTCAATGGCTTCTCTAACTAACGCACCATTGTACTCGACAACATAGGTTTGAACTGGGAAACGGTTCTCAGGTGGTGTTTCAATAACAGATAAGTCACGTACGCCAAGCATCGACATATGAAGCGTACGAGGAATTGGCGTTGCCGTTAACGTCAGCACATCAATATTGGCTTTCATTTGTTTAATTTTCTCTTTATGCGTCACACCGAAGCGCTGCTCTTCATCAATAATTAACAGTCCTAAATCCTTGTACACAATGTCTTTTGAAAGAAGACGATGCGTCCCAATGACCATATCAATCGTTCCGTTTTTCAGCCCTTTTAATGTTTCTGTTGTTTCTTTTCGTGTACGGAAGCGGCTAAGCTGAGCGATTTTAACAGGATAGTCTTGGAATCTGTCCATAATCGTGTCAAAATGCTGCTGCGCTAAGATCGTTGTTGGTACAAGCAGTGCCACCTGCTTCCCGTCAGCAATGGCTTTGAAGGCCGCTCGAATCGCCACCTCTGTTTTTCCATAGCCCACATCTCCACAAAGCAGACGATCCATCGGGCGCTCCCGCTCCATGTCTTGCTTGATTTCATGAATCGAGCGAATTTGATCGTCTGTTTCTTGGTAAGGGAATGCAGATTCAAACTGGCGCTGCATCTCATGGTCAGGCGAGAAGGCATACCCTTTGCTTGCTTCACGTTCTGCGTACAGCTTAATTAGATCATCTGCAATGTCCTGCACAGATGATTCTACTTTTTTCTTCACGCGCTTCCAGTCGCTACCGCCTAGTTTGTATAGCTTTGGTTCTTTTCCTTCTGACCCAACATACTTCTGCACCTGATCAATTTGTTCAACAGGGACATAAAGCTTGTCGCTTCCTTGATAATGAATATTTAAATAATCTTTATGAATGCCGCCAATTTCAAGCGTTTCAATTCCTAAATACTTACCGATCCCGTGGTTAATGTGTACCACGTAATCGCCCACTTGCAGCTCTGAATAGCTTTTGATTCGCTCTGCGTTCGTCAGCTTTTGCTTACGTGCCTGCTTCTTCACACGTTTCTTGAAAAGTTCACCCTCTGTAATGACAGCAATTTTGGATAAAGGCAGTTCAAAACCGGTTTGCAGCTCACCTTGTAAAATATATACTTGCCCGCTGACAAGCTCAGCATCAGGTTTAGCAAGAGCTGCTTCAATGTCATAATCATGCAAGACAGATGACAGCTTCTCTGTCCGCTCTTCATCCGCACCTAAAAAGACAACCGTATAATTCTGCTTTTTGTAGCGTTCAATTTCACTTGCAAGCACATTCATCTGCCCATGGAAATTCTGCATTTGCTTACTAGATACATTGACGATATTTTGCGGATTGGTCTGCTGAACATGTCTCAAAAATAAGGAATAGTACAGAATCGATCTCGATTGCTGATTGAATAGCTCTTGAAATGGGAAGGAAAGGGCTAGATCATGCAGGATATTCCCTTCTTCCAGCAGACTAATTGTCCAATCTGCTTCTTCCTGTTCAAGCTGTTCTTCCATCTCCTGAATTCTGCTGATTTCATCTAGAATGATTACCGTATCCTGCGATGTATAATCTAGCAAACTAGCAGGCTTTTCATAGAAATAGGACAGATACTTCGTCATTTCTTGTGTCACAATACCTTCTAGCAGCTTCTCACGATCAGCAGAAATATTCTGATGGAGCAGTTCTTTTTGTTTATCCGAGTTGAATTTCTTTAAGCTGCTGGCAAGACCTTCGTCAAGCTGTTCAATCGCTCTCACTCGTTCAGGCCCTCTTACAATCAGCTCTTTCGCCGGGCCAATCTTGATTTCTTGAAGTGTTTCCAATGAACGCTGCGTGTCAGAGTGGAAGGACCGAATAGAATCCACTTCTGTATCAAACAGCTCAATACGGATCGGGTGGTCTTCCGTTAACGCATAAATGTCAATGATGCCTCCGCGCACACTAAAGTCTCCGGGCGCAGCGACCATGGACGTCCGGTCATAACCGATTTGCACGAGTTGTTTTGAAAACGCCTCCAAATCAATTTCTTCACCAACCTTTAAATGGATCTGACTCTCCTTCCAGAGCTCAACAGGAGGAAGCATTCTACGCACTGCAGCTGCTGGGGTCACGACAATCGGATTTTCTCCATTCGCAAGACGATTCAATACATCAAGACGCTGCGCTCTAAGCTCCGGGCTTGCCACAGCAATTTCAGATGCAATGAGTTCATTGACAGGATAAAGAAGGACCGAGCGATCTGGCATCACACTTGCTAGATCATCTGTGACCTTCTGTGCTTGATATAAGTTGTGTGTCACAATAAACATCGGCCGCTTTAATTCGTCTGATATGGCGGCTGTAAATAAAGATCTGACGGAGCCTGATAGTCCGGCGAGCAGTTGTTCTTTTAAACCTTCCTTTAGCCCATTAAAAATGGACTGAAAATCATCACTTTGTTTGATAAATGATTGTATATTTTTCATTTGGCTCCTCCTCCCTGCTTGTTTAAAACAGAAAAACGCTTTGGTCTATTATCTACACCAAAGCTTTTTATTGAATAAAGGTATGATACTGATGGTAATCAGGATTTCTTTCGAGCGCCTCTTGGCAATCCTCACAAATGGTTTGTACATGTAAATCACCATTTTCCCTATAAGAAATCATATCGTTTCTTTCCTCATTTGTTAAGTGATGAAATCCAAGTGCTTCACTTTGGACAGCGGATTCATCTAGACTGCCAACCTTTACACCACAGTGCCGGCAGTAATAGTGCAAAGCCATACGTGATCCTCCCATGCTGAGATTTTATGATCAGTATGTGCCTTGCTTATCATTCTTATACCTTCTTGTTAAAATCATTCATCACTTCTAAAAATGGCTTTGTTAAAGCGGCTTCACAAGCTTCAACAGATGCTTGAATAGCAAATGAGATATCAGGCTGTTCTTCCTCTGAGAAGCGTCCTAGTACGTAATCGACGACCTTCATGCCGTTTTGTGGACGGCCGATGCCGATACGGAATCGGTCAAACTCTGGTGAACCTAAATGCTGAATCAACGATTTGATTCCGTTATGTCCGCCTGCACTTCCTTTAGTACGCAAACGAATCCGGCCCGTTGGCAAATCAAGATCATCATAGATGACCTTCAAATGTTCAAGGGGAATATCATAGTAATCCATCAGCGGACGCACACATTCCCCTGATAAGTTCATATATGTAAGAGGCTTCACAAGTAGAACCTTTTGCCCCGAAACAAACCCAGTTCCATATTGTCCATGGAATTTTGATTGATTTAATGGGATGTCCCATTTTTTTGATAGTTCATCTATTGTCATAAACCCGACGTTATGTCTTGTTTTTTCATATTCTTTTCCTGGATTACCCAATCCAACGAACGCAATCATGAAACCAATAACCTCCTTTGTCGCACATGCACACGCCTAAAAAATGAGCCAATGTGATTGCCTCATGCAAAACGTATGAATTCTTTTCATTCTAGCACAAAAGACGTAACCGCGGGAGGGTTACGTCTCTAATTGACCAGTTATTCTTCGCTGTCATCTTTTTCTTTAATGGCCTCAGGCTCTTGCGTTTCCTCTTCACTATCTGGCTCAGGAACCTCTGATTGCTGAGGCGGTAAGATCGAAGCAACAACTTCTTCTGGATCATTATTAATTTGATACGTAGACTGAACAGACAGATCACCAACTGTTAGTACGTCATTTACTTCTAAGTTTGTAATATCAGCTTCAATATTTTGCGGGATATCCTTTGGTTTCGCTGTAATGGATAGCTCAAATAGTGGCTGCTGAAGCACACCGCCATCCTTTACACCTTTGGATTCGCCAATGAGTTGTACAGGTACATCTGCGTCAATTTCTCGCTGTAAGTCGACCACTTGGAAATCAGCGTGGACAAGCTCATTTTTCAACGGATCTGTTTGCAGTTCTGTTACCATCACAGATTTTGTTTCACCGCCAACGTCTAATGTGATGATTGTGTTTTTTCCTTCATCACGTAATGTCTTTAATAAATCAATACTGTCTAATGAAACAGCCAGATTGTCTGTATTTTTTCCGTATATGACACCAGGAACGTGTCCTGAATGACGGATTTTTTGCAGTGTGGAACGTTTGAAATCAGTTCTTTTATTTGCTTTTAAAGTTGCCATATTCAGCACCATCCTATTTCTTTTTTGTCACTACTTTCATAAATACCCATAACTGAATCATTTTAAACATGTTTGTCTTTCATTTATCACAGCAAAAAGACCCCAAGCTGATGCCTAGGGCCTTTTCCAATCAGAAAATTAGCTGAAAAGGTAGCTCACAGATTCTTCTTCATGTACACGGATGATGGCTTCTGCAAGCAAAGGCCCAACTGAAAGCGGAATGAATTTTCCAACTTTCTTGTCATCTGTTAAGTGAATACTGTTTGTCACAACTAATTCTTTAATTTTAGAGTTTGTAATACGTTCTACTGCTGGTCCAGACAATACTGGGTGAGTACAACAAGCATAGACTTCAGCCGCTCCATTTTCCACAAGTGCATTTGCAGCAAGTGTAATCGTACCAGCTGTATCAATGATATCATCGATGAGAATCGCCGTTTTGCCTTCAATGTTCCCAATGATGTTCATCACTTCAGCCACGTTCGGCTTCGGACGACGTTTGTCGATAATTGCGATTGGTGCTTTCAGGCGGTCCGCCATTTTGCGCGCACGCGTAACACCACCGTGGTCAGGAGACACAACAACGATATCATTCAAGTTTTTCTGTTCAAAATAGTTTGTTAAGATTGGCACAGCCATTAAGTTATCGATTGGAATATCAAAGAAACCTTGGATTTGCGGCGCATGAAGGTCAAGTGCGATGACACGTGTAGCACCTGCTGTTTCAAGTAAGTTCGCAAAAAGCTTCGCCGTGATTGGCTCACGAGGTTTCGCCTTACGATCTTGACGTGCATATCCGTAATAAGGGATGACAATATTGACCGTTTTCGCAGAAGCGCGTTTTAGTGCATCTACCATAATGAGTAGCTCCATAATGTGCTCATTTACTGGCGCACTAGTAGATTGAATAACATAACAATCACAGCCACGGATACTTTCTTCAATATTGATTTGGACTTCACCGTCACTAAAACGTTTAACAGAGCTCTTTCCTACATCAACTCCGATACGATCGGCAATTTCTTTGGCAAGTTCAGGGTTTGAATTCAAAGAGAATATCTTTAAATTCGCATCAGCATAACGATTAGACATGGTAAACCTCCGGGTATTTGGATTATTTTTTATGAATATTTTTCACATAATCTTCTTTATTGACTTGTCTTGCTCTAGCAATAGACAATGCATCCTGCGGTACATCTTCTGTAACCGTTGAACCGGCTGCAACATATGCCCCTTTTCCGACAGTGACTGGTGCAACGAGATTTGAATTACAGCCAATAAATGCGCCATCTTCAATCTTCGTTAAGAATTTCTTCTTCCCATCATAATTAACTGTAATAGATCCACAACCAAGGTTTACATCCGTTCCGACCTCTGCATCTCCAATATAGCTGAGATGAGACGCTTTGCTTCGGTCACCGAAAACTGTTTTCTTGATTTCGACAAAATTTCCGATCTTCACTTCATCGCCAATTTTCGACAATGGGCGAATATGAGCAAACGGTCCAATTGTCACATCTACCCCAACTTCACTATCGCAGACAACAGACTGCTTAATGACTGTCCGATCTCCAATTACGCTATCAACAATTTCAGTGTTCGGACCGATTGTGGCATCTGCACCAATCTTTACATTCCCTTTGATGACCGTCCCAGGATAAATCATTGTATCTTCACCGATGACTGCATCGGGCGAGATATACGTGTTCTCAGGATCAATCAAGGTTACACCATTCTTCATATGCTGATGATTAATACGTCGCTTCATGAATTGCTCTGCTTGTGATAGAGCGATACGATCATTGACTCCAAGTGTTTCTTCAAAATGTGGTGTTTGATACGCTGCAACCGTCTGTCCTTCATTCTTTAGAATTTCAATGACATCCGGCAAATAGTATTCACCTTGTGCATTTTCATTTGACACTTGCTCAATCACACGGAAGAGATCTTCATTTGAAAAGCAATAGGTTCCAGTATTAATTTCATTCACTTGACGTTCAGCATCATTTGCATCTTTATGCTCGACGATTTTTACTACAGCACCTGTTTCATCACGAAGAATACGTCCATAACCTGTTGGATCATCCGCGTGTGCTGTCAAAATCGTCACTTTCGCTTCTTGTTTTTGATGCTCGCTTAACATGGCTTCCATTGTTTCCGCTGTCAATAATGGTGTATCTCCACAAATGACAATGGTTGTTCCCTTTTCCTGCGCGAGGAACGATTTAGCTTGTTTGACGGCATGTGCTGTTCCCAGCTGTTCTTCTTGAAGTGCATATTCACTTCTGTCCCCAAGCTGATTCTTGACGTCCTCTGCTCCATGACCGACAATCGTCACAAGCTTGGCTAAAGATAGCTTTAACGCTTGATCTGCCACATGCTCGACCATTGGCTTTCCGCAAACTGGATGAAGTACTTTGTATAACTTTGACTTCATTCTTGTTCCTTTTCCCGCTGCTAAAATCACTGCGAACCGCTTATCCATTGATTGGCCTCCAATATCCCTATTATCCATAGAAAAATATATCCTAAATAAGGACTGATTTCAAGGATACAAGAGGAAGTGCATTAATTTTCTAATGAACGGGAGACATAAGGAACAAGAGAAAAAACGCAAAAAAGACAGCATTTAAAAGAAAACATTCATTTTCTCTTAAAGCTGTCTTTTTAGGTTCACATATCTTTAAGAAGCTCCAGCTTCTTCATATTCAATTGTCTCTTCCTCTTCGCCTAAGCGATGATACTCATTTAAAACAGCATCTTGGATTTTACCCCGAGTGCTTGAATTAATTGGATGTGCAATGTCGCGAAACTCTCCATCAGGCGTACGTTTGCTAGGCATTGCAACAAACAAGCCATTGTTTCCATCAATCACACGAATATCATGAACAACAAATTCGTGGTCCAGCGTGATGGATGCAATCGCCCTCATGCGACCATCGGTATTCACGCGGCGTAATCTTACGTCAGTAACTTCCACAGTAGTTCACCACCTTTTCCCAATATAAAAGCATTAATTAGGTATTCAACGATTGTGGTGATTCTCCTGCTCTTTTTTTAAACTTTTTTTGAAATATCGGGATATTTATACATTTTTTGTCATCTTCGTGACGGCGCTTACATTCTCTTCGTGAAAAAAAGACATCATGATGATGTCTTTTCATACATATAATGAAACCAAACGGCCTCCAAAGAGATGGCCTGTTTATTTCACTAATGCCACAACTTCAATTTCTACAAGTGCATCTTTTGGAAGTCTGGCTACTTCTACACATGAACGAGCTGGCTTATGTGTATGGAAGTATTCACCGTACACTTCATTCACTTCAGCGAATTGTTCCATATCTTTAATGAAAACCGTTGCTTTCACGACTGTTTCAAAGGAAGCACCCGCTGCTTCAAGGACGGCTTTAAGATTATGAAACACTTGATGTGTTTGTTCTTTAATATCTCCATTCACAAAATCTCCAGCTGGCGTTAACGGAATCTGCCCTGAGCTGTAAAACATGTTATTGACGATAATCCCTTGAGAGTAAGGTCCAATGGCTGCTGGCGCGTTTTTGGTTTGAACAACTTTTGTCATATCAATCTCTCCCATTCAAATACATGTTTGATCAAAGCTTAAGCTTTCGAATGAAAAAACTCGTGGAAATTACCTTCATTAATCTCAATGATTTTCTGCTTCATATCAATGGTTGAAAGCTTTAAAAGTGATACATATTCATCGACAAGGCGTTCATCTACGCCTTCATCTTCTAATAAAACACCGATCCCTGCAACATTTGCATTAAATTCCTCTAGAAGATTCATCATGCCATTAATGGTTCCGCCTGCTTTCATAAAGTCATCAATAATCAACACATTGGATCCTTTATCTAAGCTCCGCTTTGCAAGTGACATGGTTTGAATTCGGTTAGAAGAACCTGATGCATAATTAATACTCACAGTTGATCCTTCAGTTACCTTATTATCTTTTCTAACGATCACAACAGGCACATTTAAATAACCTGCAACAGAATAGGCAATCGGAATACCTTTCGTCGCAACAGTCATGACAACATCAATCGGTCGATCCGAAAAAATGGTCGCAAAAAGCTTACCGATTTTCGCAAGAATCGATGGATTGCCTAAAACATCAGTTAAATATAAATAACCGCCAGGAAGCACACGTTCAGGAGTTGATAATGCTTCTCCGATATCGTTGACGACTTCGTCTGCTTCTTTTAGATGAATCTTTGGAATATATTTCACTCCGCCAGCAGCACCAGGTACAGTAAGTAAAGTCCCTATTCCCTGCTGTTCGAAGGTCTGTTTGATAATCGTTAAGTCTTCACTAATAGAGGACTTCGCAGATTGATATCGCTCTGCAAAAAAAGTTAAAGGTACTAGTACGTGCGGGTGGGTTAACAAATAATTTGTTAAGTCCACCAATCTGCCGCTTCGACGAAACTTCATGAACTTACCCCCAGAACCCGAATAATTTATGAATAATATAACTTAATATACGGATTTAATCAAGGGTATTTTGTTCGCCGATCATGCGGACAGCGTAAACCTGATCACAAAATCCTCTCAGTCCGTTATATATTCTTTGTACCTTCGATTCATATTGAATCAAGCCAAATACAGTTGGCCCGCTGCCGCTCATTAATACAGCATCTGCTCCGAAACGCTTCATCTGTCTCTTAATCATATCGACTTCTGGATACATCTTTAATGTCACAGATTCCAACACGTTACCGAGTGAGCCGCACATCTCTTTATAATCTTTCGCTTCAATTGCTTCAATCATACGCTGTACATTTGGGTGTTCTACTTTGCTTGCGTCATATTGTCTGTAGACCTCAGCTGTAGATACCCCAATCACCGGCTTCGCTAAAATCACCCAGCAATGCGGCGGTGTCGCAATATGCTTTAGTTTCTCTCCACGTCCTGTCGCTAGCGCTGTCCCTCCGTGCACACAAAAAGAGACATCTGAGCCGATCTCCGCTCCAAGCTCAGCTAGTTCATCTAACGTGAGATTTAACTTCCACAAACGGTTTAAGCCGCGAAGCGCTGCTGCGGCATCACTGCTACCTCCAGCTAAACCTGCTGCGACGGGAATTGCTTTTGTGATGACAATCGATACGCCTTTTTGAATACCGAATCTTGTTTTTAATAATTTAGCTGCCTGATAAGCCAAATTCCGTTGATCATCTGGCACAAAACGATTATGAGATGATACACGGATTTCGTCTTTGTCCAGCTCCGTCAGCTCTAGTCGATCTGCAAGATCTATTGTTGTCATCACCATCTCCACTTCGTGATATCCATCCGGTCTTTTTCCATGAACATCAAGTGAGAGATTAATTTTTGCCGGTGCTTTTTCTAAAATACGCAAACATTTCACCTACTTCTCCATCTAAACATAAGTATCAATATTGTATCACATTTGATGGATCTGATGAATATTGGCTTTTGCCCCCAGCACACTCACTTTTTCAAGCAAAAAAGACCAGAGACACCCGAGGTATCCCTGATCATTTCTTTATCATTGATTCTCTTCTTGAGCCATGTGCTGTTGAGCTAATTCAATGGCACGTTTGACCATATTTCCTGCGTCACGCGCACGAATCTCTCCCCAGCCTCCATTTTTGACGGTATCATAAAATCCAAGATCCTTCGCCAGCTCGTATTTGAACTCATCTGACATAATGCCTCGGCGTCTACCCAAACGAAACAGCCCCTTTGGTCGAGAATTCGAATCATCGCCACTCATTTGTGGCTTTCTTATTTTGCATCGATTCCTGCCTTTTACCCCTTTCAAATAATGGACAGCCTCCCATACAGAAAAAAAGGCAAAACAAAAAGCAGTAAACAAAAAGTTCACTGCCCATTAATAGGCGACTGAGCTAGCGGTATCATCGAACGTTAATTCGACCGTCTCAGTCAGTATATCTGCATAACTGTAAGAAACTCTTTCAAACGAATTCTCATCTTGATCTAATTGAATCACAAAAACAGAAGGGTACGTTTCAGCTAAAATGCCCGAACGCTCAATTGTTTTTCGGCGGCCTCCGTTAGCCTTTAACGTCAAACGTTTACCTAAGTTACCATCAAGCGATCTTTTGATGTCGGACAAAGTCTTCGCCATTGCATCCACCTCACTGAGATAATTATACAACAACGGCCCATTTTTGTCAAATAAAAATTAAATTATATCAACCAACACGAGCCATTGTCAACAAAATAATTTTGACAAACTTCTACCTTTTCTCCTCCCTATTTTTCTCAAATTCCGGTGAATTATGTATTCATATGAAATTTCTTTTTGAGCATAAAAAAAACCAGACTGAAATCAGTCGGGTTATGTCGATTCATGGTCTCTTTTATATGGCATACCTACCCTTAAAACACCCCTTGTTTCAATCCCTCCGAGACCTTTTTCTCTCGTCAGTGTATTTCGGAGCACATCCCACACGTTGATTCGATCTACAAATGGAGTGAAGCTGATCTTGGCAACAATATAGACGGGGTCAAGTGCATGAATGTTGACACGTGAGGGTGAGCTTGCAAAATTAGCACCTGCTTGAATTAATGATTCAAAATGAGATTGGCAGGCACCTGCAAAGATCACGAGCTGATCTAAATGCGGAACCTTCCTTCTTGCCTTTTGAACCGTTTCAACGAAATGACGAGAATGACGATATGCACCGATATCGTGTACACCGCCCTTTTGTTTAGAATACGCATCATGTCCTGTGATGACCAAAATATCAGGCCGGTATTGATCAATTAATGAATCAATCATGCTTGGCATTTTCTTCTCGTGGCAATGCACACCATACACAGGTACACCAATTCTTTCATATACATCTAAGCATTTCTTTAAGTATGAAGCATCTCCATCTAAATGCAGAACCTTTCCGGGCATATGAAAATACTGCTCCTGATGCTGATATTGTCCAGACGTATAATACTCTTGTTTTTCACGAAGCAGCTGATAATCTTGCCTGAGTAAGTCGAGCGATTCGTTAATTTTCCGTTCATCGTCCTTCTCTCTTGTCAGTTGCTCCTCTTTTTGAATCAAGACCAAATCTGACATCTTCGCATCGGCGATCAGCCTCACTTCATTCCCATGCAAAATGGCGGTGGCTTCGTGCTGGTCTGTCTCATCAATTCGAATGATACGAAACATAATATCCATCTGATAGGATGCCCTCGTCACCATATCTCCTATTTGAAATTGCATGCTTTTCACTCCACAATCAGGCTCTTATCCTGTTGGTATCGTCTTACGCTACACTTGTTCTTCTTTCAGGTGTGTTGTTCTTTCTAGCCTATGCCTGAACAGGTGAAGTGGTGAAAACCAAAAGAAAAAAGCCCTTATGAAAGGGCTTTGTCTTCTTTTCAGCGTGATAGAAAACCTTTGCAGTCTAGGAAGGACGAGCACTGGAGCGGAGCGAATTTGGCATTCGTGAGCACCAGAGCGCAGGACTGACAAAGAATGCGAGGGTTTGTCTACACGCTGAAAAGCCCTTATGAAAGGGCTTTGTGTAAAACATTGGACAAACGGGCAAATTCATCGATTGACAATGATTCACCGCGGCGTTTCCCATCAACCTCAGCTGTTACAAGGGCTTCTTCAATGATGGCTTTATGTTTCTTGCCATCTGGCAGATTGTTCATCAAGTTATTCATCAATGTCTTCCGGCGCTGGCCAAAACTCGCACGAATCAGTTGAAAGAAAAACGTATCATTGTCTACTGAGACCGCAGGTGTTTCACGAACAGTTAGTTTGATCACGGCTGAATCCACATTTGGCTGTGGGACGAAAACCGTTTTCGGCACAACCATTACCGTCTTCGCTTCTGTATAAAATTGCACCGCAATCGACAAAGAGTTGTATTCTTTTGATGAAGGAACAGCAGCCATGCGATCTGCTACTTCTTTTTGCAGCATGACAACGATTCCTTTCAATGGAAGGTTTTCTTCAAGCAATTTCATAATAATTGGTGTCGTCACATAGTAAGGAAGGTTTGCTACGACCATTACTTCTTTACAGTCAGCAAACTGTTCTTCAATCACCTTTCTTACATCTGCCTTCAATACGTCTTGATGTATAATGGTGACATTATCGTATGGAGAAAGCGTATCGTTTAAAATCGGCAATAGGCGCTGGTCGATTTCAAAAGCCGTGACTTTCTTTGCCCGTTTAGCGAGCTGTTCAGTCAACGCACCGATACCAGGGCCAATTTCAATCACACCTGTCTCATCCGTAATCTCTGCATGATCGACAATGCGATCTAAAATATTCGTATCAATTAAAAAGTTTTGCCCTAAGCTCTTTTTAAAAGAGAAACCGTACTTCTTCAGTATTTCCTTCGTTCTGATGGGCGTCGCAATATCTTTATTCATCGGCTTCCTCCTGCATGACGGTCTTTAAGGCCGCAATAAAATCCTCTTTCGTTATTTGGAACATGTGAAGACGCTTTTGCAGCTGCTTCGCATTTGTATATCCTATATTTAAAAGCACACCTAATCGTTCGCGGCGGCGTTTTGATGCTTCGCCTCCGATAAGGCCTGCGTCAAATAAATCGTCTAACGTAATCTCGCTTTCTGATTCTTCCATTTCCTCATGGACATGAGCAAGGCATTCTCGAATACTATCCAAGGAAGCATGCTCAACACCAATTCCTTTGTCCCGCTTCGCTTTCGCAAGGTGTTTTGGTAAAAAGGCGTGCTTACAGCCAGGGACAGCCTCTGCGATGGTTTTACGGATCTTTTCCCCAGGGAAATCAGGATCAGTTAAAATGATAACCCCCCTCGTCTCCTGAGCAAGACGCACTTGTTGAATGACTGTATCGCCAATGGCAGATCCATTCGTTTCAATCGTATCTGCATCAACTGCCATCTTTACTCTAGCAGTGTCGTCACGACCCTCCACCACAATGATTTCTTTGATTTTCATGTATTCCTCCGCTTGCAAAAACAATCTACATTTTTTTGTCAAAAAATGAAACCTTCCATGCTGTTTTTGCGTCTAATTAATTAGAAAACAGTGCTTCTATTATAACCAAAAAAACAGAGGGTGCGCAAAGCCCTCTGTTCATATAAATGATTTGATGTGTTTATTTGAGCACTCTAATTTTCACTCGTTTATTTCCCCATTGATAAGCTGCCGACTTACTTGGGACGAACACATCAATTTTATTCCCTTTTATAGCAGATCCAGTGTCTGATGCAACGGCATACCCATAGCCTTCCACATACACTTTAGAGCCCAGCGGAATGACACTCGGGTCAACTGCTATGACCTTTGCACCTGGATTTGCTTTTAAATTAAAGCCTGTAGACGTTCTGCCCGTACATCCAGCACAGCTCGCTGTATAGGCTGTAGACGTCACATAGAACTCTTTTCCTGAAGATTCATTACTTCTTGAAACCGCAGGTGACGCTTTAGGTTCCTTCTTGGACACTTGTGTACCAACGGCCACTAAACGATCCTTACTGTCTTTTGCAGTAACCTCTTTAATTAATTCTTTAGACACCACTTTGCCGTTTTCTTTCACAATGGCATAGTGCTTCTTTAATTTACCTTCTTCACCTTTTTCAAGCACCTTCTCTTTTCCTTTTTCAAGAGATCGATCCTTTTTATGTTTGGTATCAAAAGCAATTTTCTCTTCCACTACATCGGTGACTTTTTCCACCCGAGTGATCTTCACATCTGCGCTTTTTTTAGAAAGGTGACTATGTAACGCAGGTTTGATCTTATCGTGCTTCTTGAGCTTCAGCTCTTGTTGCTTTAAAAAGTCAGCGACCGTAGTCGAAGTGGTCCACACTTTCTTATCCTTTCCTCCATCGTTTAAGCTGACCTGGAAGGCCTGCTGAACCACAAGATCCATATTCTTTTTAATCTTGTCATTCTTTCCTGGAGTTACTTGATCGTGCTTCCCAATATCTATCTTCTCATTCTTCAATAATGCTCCAACCGTCTGATCTGTTGTCCATATCGTTTTCTCTTTCCCATCTAGGGTGAGATGAACCGGTATAGCCGCATCATACACAATGTTCATGTTGTCTTGAATCTTTGTATTTAGACTTGGAGAGATATGATCCTCCGCCCTGGTCCTTATTCCAAGATCTGAAAGCAGCTGTGCTACTGTCTCTTCATGTGTACGAATTGTCTTCTCTTTGCCATTGATTGAAATGGTAATAGACTGCTTAGTGAGCTCATGCGCACCGTAAGCCGTCCCAGTTCCAGCTAAAAGCAAGCAAGTGACTAGAAATAAAACCTTGCCTTTTCCTAGCTTGACAGAAAACAGATTTTTCATTTTTTGTACGATGAAAAACGCCTCCTTCTCCTCGGAGAGATTATATAGAGTATCTCAAAACCTGTCAACCCTTCCACCCACTGTACAAAAATGCTCGATTGTAAACCTATTATGGGAGATTTTTGGAAGGAAGGGAAGAAAGACTTATCGACAACTTATCCTATGAGGAGGCGCAAACGTGTAGAACTTTTTCGTTATGTTTCACAATTGGACAAGCTTAAACAAGGATTGACATCATATACTGTCAGTTTATACGGAAAACTTTTTTCGCATTTTCTGTTGTCAATGCAGCAAGCTCTTCAAAGCTTATTTCTCGCAATTCAGCAATTTGTTCTGCGATATATTTCACATAGCTCGGCTCATTTCGTTTCCCTCTAAATGGCGCTGGAGTTAAATACGGGCAGTCTGTCTCAATCAGAAGACGATCACTTGGAATATCCTTTACAACTTCTTTCGGTTTTTTCGCATTTTTAAATGTCACAGGTCCACCGAATGAGATATAAAAGTTCATTTCCATACACGCTTTTGCAATTTCGAGGCTGCCAGTAAAGCAGTGCATAATTCCTCCGACTTCTGCCGCCCCTTCTTCTTTTAAGATCGTCACTACATCTTCCGTAGCGTCACGGTTATGAATGATAATTGGCAGATTCACTTCTTTTGCAAGAGCAATTTGACGTCTAAAGACTTCTTTTTGCACATCTTTTGGCGACTTGTCCCAATAGTAATCCAGACCCATTTCTCCAATGGCAACAACTTTTTCATGCTGAGATAATTCTTTGATCCAAGCCAAATCTTCATCTGTCATATCAATGGCATCAACAGGATGCCAGCCGATGGCTGCATACATAAAATCATATGCTTCAATTAGCTCCATCGCTCTCGTAATGGTTGGACGATCAAACCCGACCACCACAATCTTCTCTACCTTTTCACTTTTGGCTCTTTCAATCACCTGCTCTAAGTCTTCATTATATTGTTCAGCATTTAAGTGGGCATGTGTATCAAATAACATGGTTGATTGCTCCTTTCGACAATTCTTCTGAAAAACAAAAGGTGTTCGACGAAATGTTACACGTGGAACACCTTTGTTAAATTATAAAATTTTCGTTCCATTTGCTAGAGATTGATCTACTTCAAGAACCTGCAATTTACCACTAGTTTCTCCAGTTAAAATCATTCCCTGGGAAATTTCTCCTCTTAGTTTAACTGGTGTGAGATTCGCTACGCAGACGAGCTTCTTCCCTACCAATTCTTCTGGTTGATAATGCTTGGCAATCCCTGAGACAATTTGTCTCTTTTCAAATCCAAAATCAAGCTGAAGCTTTAAGAGACGATCAGCTTTTTTCACTGGTGCTGCTTCTAATACTTGTGCTACACGAAGATCAACTTTCGAAAAATCATCGAAGGCGATTTCGGCACCCAGCTCAGGTAATTCAGTTTCTTCTATTTCAACTGTCTCTTCTTCTACCTTAGGCGCACTTCCCTGCATCTTCTCTTTAATGTATGCCACTTCTTCTTCAACCTCTAAACGAGGGAACAATGGCTCACCTTTTTGTACCGTCGCTTTTTGGATCGCACCGAAAGAAAGAATGCTTTCCCAGCTTTTGAGTTTCTCTTCTTCAATTCCAAGCTGGAAGAAGATTTTCTCAGGTGTTTTTGTTAAGAATGGCGTTAACAACACAGCTGTGATTCGGAGTGATTCTGCTAAATGGTACATCACCGAATGCAGTTCTTTTCGTTTTGTTTCATCCTTTGCTAACACCCATGGAGCTGTTTGATCAATATATTTATTTGTTCTGCTGATTAATGTCCAAACATTTGAAAGAGCCACTGAGAATTCGAGGTTTTCCATCGCTTCTTCATAGGCTTTCACCGTTTGTTCAGCTACAGCTTTTAGTTCCTCATCAAACTCATTGACTGGTCCCTTATAGCTGCTTAATGTACCGTCGAAGTATTTTTGCACCATCGCCACTGTACGATTAAGCAAGTTTCCTAAATCATTGGCAAGATCATAGTTTACACGTTCCACGAATCCTTCTGGTGTAAACACACCGTCTGCACCAAATGGTACTTCGCGTAGCAGATAATAACGAAGAGCATCAAGACCATAGCGATCAATTAACGTAACAGGATCTACTACGTTCCCTTTTGATTTAGACATTTTGCCATCTTTCATGAGCAGCCAGCCATGTGCAAAAATTTGTTTTGGCAACGGCAGATCAAGTGCCATCAGCATAATTGGCCAGTAAATTGTATGGAATCGTACAATTTCTTTCCCGACTAGGTGTACGTTGGCAGGCCAATATTTTTTATATTTTTCATCTTGATCGGTTCCGTAGCCAATCGCTGTTAAGTAGTTGAATAACGCATCAATCCATACATAGATGACGTGCTTCGGATTATTAGGTAC
Organism: Bacillus sp. FS02; assembly: GCF_024398395.1. Taxonomy (NCBI): domain Bacteria; kingdom Bacillati; phylum Bacillota; class Bacilli; order Caryophanales; family Bacillaceae; genus Bacillus; species Bacillus sp. FS02. The sequence continues at coordinate 1,856,001 of NZ_CP074101.1, forward strand.
TTTAATGCCCCAATCAAAGGTTGTTCTTGATACAGCTAAATCCTCTAACCCCGGTTTAATGAAGTTATTAATCATTTCATTCTTTCTTGATTCAGGCTGAATGAACGACGGGTTCTTTTCGTAATAGTCTAGTAAGCGATCAGCATACTTACTCATACGGAAGAAATATGATTCCTCTTTAATCAATTCAACAGGGTGTCCACTGTCTGGGCTTTTCCCTCCAATGACTTCCCCTTTCTCATTTCGCTCAACATCAACAAGCTGTGTTTCCGTATAGAATGTTTCATCAGGAATACTGTACCAGCCCTCATATTGATCTAAATAAATATCTCCTTGATCAAGCAGCTTTTGAAAGACTTGCTCAATGATTTTCGTATGTCTTTTTTCCGTTGTACGAATGAAATCATCGTTTGAAATGTCGAGTTTCTTCCATAATGATTTAATGTCAGCAACGACCGGATCTAAATACTCAATCGGTGTAATATTTTGTTCTTCAGCTTTTTGCTGAATTTTTTGTCCGTGCTCATCAGTACCCGTTAAATACATCACATCATAGCCTTGCAGACGTTTATAACGAGCCATGGCATCCCCTGCCACTGTCGTATAAGCATGTCCAATATGTAATTTTCCGCTCGGATAGTAAATTGGTGTAGTCAGATAAAACGTTTTTTTCTTTTCCGGCATGTCGGAACCTCCTGCTTGTGTGTAAATGTCAAAAACTCCCGCCCAATGGACGAGAGCGGTCATCATACTTCATTAAAATGTGTCAGATCATTTCATTATGTTTTGCACTTGTGCTTTCTCTATGATACCATCTTAGCCTTTAAGATCAAGCATATATACATAGAACAGATTGAAATGAACGAAAAAGATGAGTTTTTCGAAAAAAACGACAAACCACTCGACATTTTGTCGAATATTGTCGTATGAAATCTATTTCCAGATTTACATTTGGCTAAATTAGGGCAAAAGTCTTGTTAATCTGTTATCGTCATTTTTCATATTTTTATAGATAAATTCTGAAAAATCCTTATACACCGGTAGTTTCAAGGTCCTTTGACTTTAAGAGTCATATTTTACAAACAATAGTAAACAAAATGATTGACGATTTATGGAAACCTTGTTATGCTAGGAATGTAAGGAATTTGTCGAATAATGACGAAGATAATATTATATTAAGAATAAGAACTTTTTGGGAGGAGAATGAAGATGAAATCTACAGGTATTGTACGTAAAGTTGACGAATTAGGACGCGTGGTGATTCCAATCGAGCTTCGCCGTACGTTAGGAATCGCAGAAAAAGACGCTTTGGAAATTTATGTTGACGATGAAAAAATTATCCTAAAAAAATATAAACCAAACATGACTTGCCAAGTAACAGGTGAAGTATCAGACGATAACCTTAAACTTGCTAATGGTAAATTAGTTCTTAGCCGTGAAGGTGCAGAGCAAATCATTAACGAAATCCAAAACCAACTTCAATCACAAAAATAAGTTTTATATAAAAAGGTTCTTGCACCGTTTGCAAGAACCTTTCTTTATTGTTCAATATGATACGCATCATAGATCGTCCGCTTTGGCACACCACGTTCGACCGCAGTACGTTTAATAGCCTCTTTTGACGTTAACCCTTCCTCTATGTAATGGATCACGTGCTCTTTTTCAGATAAAGAATTCCACCAAGCTTCTTCATTCAGTTCTTCTTCATCCTGATCATTTCCTTGTACGACGAGACAGAACTCACCACGGATTTGTTGTTCTGTCACCCAAGTCAGCGCGTATTCTAAATCTCCACGAATAAACTCTTCAAATTTCTTTGTCAGTTCTCTCGTAATGGCAATATTCCGGTTCCCCCACACTTCTTTCATCACAGTCAGCGTTTCTTTTAACCGATGGGGCGCTTCATAGAAAATAATTGTTTCTTGGCGTTTCTTCAATGCTTCCAGCTGTTTTTTCTTTTCCTTTTTTTGACGATCAAGAAAACCGTAAAAGAAAAATGGCTGTGGTGCGATTCCTGACGCAATGAGCGCCGTAAGTGCTGCGTTTGCACCAGGTAACGGAATGACATAGCCTCCGATGTTCGTAAAGTCTCGAACCACTTCGGCTCCTGGATCAGAGATCGTCGGTAAACCGGCATCGCTCACGAGTGCAATATTCTTTCCTTCTTTTAACCATTCGATTAACTTGTGACCACTGCTATCTTTGTTATGTTCATGATAACTCGTTAATGGGGTATCAATTTCATAGACATGACAAAGCTTTTTCGTTTGTCTCGTATCTTCTGCGGCAATATAGTCTACATCCTTTAACGTTTGTATCGCTCGAAACGTCATATCTTCTAAGTTTCCAATCGGGGTTGGTACGAGATAAAGAATACCCATTTCTGATTGACCATCAAAGCTTTTCTGTGTCTTTTTCATGTGCCGCCTCCTTTTTGATTCGCTTTTCTTCTATATACATGTCCTTTTTTCGACGTGTCCACGTTTTGAAACGATATTCCTGTTGCATGGCTTCTCTTTTGGTTGAAAAACATTCGTGATAATAAAGTTCCACCGGTCGTCTGGCTCTCGTATACTTTGCACCCTTCCCACTATTATGGGCAGTCAGCCTTTTTTGTAAATCATTTGTATACCCAGCGTACAAACTACCATCTGCACATTTCAATACATAGAAATAATGACTATGCTTCTCCATACAGTATCGTCCTGATTTCTTTTGTATACTCTTGGTCTTCTCCATAAACAAAAAGCGGCGGGAGAATTTTCAAATCCGGCTTTCCATCTTTCATGCCTTCCACTAAAATGGTATTCGCTTCTTTTCCTTGTTTCGGATATACAAATTGAATTCGTTTTGGCTCAATTCGGTATTTCTTCATCATTTCAACAATCTCAAGCAGCCGTCCAGGACGGTGAACCATTGCCAGTTTGCCTCCTTGCTTTAGCAAAGTGGAAGAAACACGAATGACATCTTCTAATGTACAATGAATCTCATGACGTGCGATCGCCAAATACTCATTTTCATTGATTTCATCCTTAGAAGGAGTCTTAAAATATGGCGGATTACAAGTAATCACGTCTACTTTGTGGTTTCCGTACCGTTTAGGCATATCATTTAAATCACCATGGATCAACTCAATCTGCTGCTCCAGTTGATTATGCGCCACACTTCTCTTTGCCATATCATATAGGCGTTCTTGAATTTCAACCCCTGTAATAGAGGCTTTAGATCTCGTCGAAAGCAGCAATGGAACGATGCCATTTCCCGTACAAAGATCAATAATCTCCCCTTTTTGAATCGGCACATACGCAAATTTTGCTAATAACACTGCATCCAATGAAAAGGCGAACACCGTTTTACTTTGAATAATTTTCATATCTTCTGCAAGCAAGTAGTCTAAACGTTCATCTTCTCTTAACGAAACCATGATGTATCCTTTCTTTTCCTGTGAAAAAGGCTCCCGATTCAGCGGAAGCCTTTTCTCATTTTTTATTTAAAAATGACAGACAGAACAAACAGTCTCCCTCTTTCCGAATGCTCCCATAATGTACATTACAAATATGGAAGCCCTCCTGATATAAACGAGCTAGGTTATCATGACCTTCTCCTATATCAGAATGACTTGGCTTCTGGGCAGAATCATGCTCTGCCTCAGACGATTTATCTCGATCGGATTGATCCAGACGTTCACGCAAGTGCTGATTCTCCATCTGCAGCTGATGATTTTCTTCAATCACTTCACCGATATGATTTTTCAAATCACCTAGCTGGCGATAAAGAGAACCGATTTGTTCTTCTAAATTAATCACCGTATCAAATAGTTCCTTTTTATCCAAGGTGGCACACCTCGTTACTCAGTTGTTTGTGCAGATACAACGCCTTCTTGTAATAATTCTTCCCAAGTATATTCTATCACTTTTTCTTGCCCGGTTAATTCAACTTGCAAAATTCGTTCTAAAATATTAAGCCCTACTACCTTTGCAGAGCCATTAGACGTCTGAATCGTTTCACCGATGTCCGGTAATTGTTCTTTTGCTGTTTCGTACTCATCATTCTCATATTTCAAGCAGCACATTAAACGGCCGCAAAGCCCTGAAATTTTGGTAGGGTTTAACGAGAGGTTTTGATCTTTTGCCATTTTAATGGACACAGGTTCAAAATCTCCTAAGAAAGTTGAACAGCAAAGCATACGTCCACACGGACCAATGCCGCCTAGCATTTTTGCCTCGTCTCTTACACCGATTTGACGAAGTTCAATTCTCGTCTTAAAAATAGATGCAAGATCCTTGACCAGCTCACGGAAATCTACTCTGCCATCCGCTGTAAAATAGAAGATGACCTTGTTGCGGTCGAATGTAAATTCGACATCAACCAGCTTCATTTCTAGGCCGTGTTCACTTACTTTCTGAAGACATGTGTCAAAGGCTGCCATCGCTGCTTCTTTGTTCTCCTCAACGATGAGCCGGTCTCGTTCGTCTGCGACGCGAATCACCTTACGCAAAGGGAGAACCACATCGTGTTCATCTACTTTTTTATTGGCGATGACCACTTGCCCGTACTCAACACCTCTGACTGTTTCTACAATGACACAACTATCATTTTCTATATGAAATCCATTAGGATCGAAATAATAGATTTTGCCCGCTTTTTTAAAGCGAACACCAATTACGTTGTACAAGCTTATCCCTCCTGCAACATCAACACCAATTGCTCCATTAGCCCTTGGGCATTCACGTTGGATTGAAGTCTCTTTTTCGCTTCTAATACAGCAAGGATCTGATTCGTCACCATCTGCTGTGTGGAATGCAGCGCGTGCTGCTTCATTGTCTGGAATAAGTCTTGATAAATGACTTTATCTTCATTTCCTATTTGAATCGACAATACATCACGATATATAAATAAAAGCATATCAAGACCAGTTTCTTGAAGGTCTTTCTCTTTGAAAAAAGGCATCCATTGATCTTGTATATAAAAAAATGCATGTTCTTTTCGCTGGTGTAAGACTTCATACAATTTTATCACTTTCGCTCTAGACTCTGCAAACTGATCATTTCGACTTAATTCGAGTGCTTCTGCTAAATTATTGGTTAAATTCGACAAAAGCCTTGCAAGATCCTGAGACACGCCTTCTTGTAAAAGCTGCTGCTCCAAAGATTGCGGCTGCAGCGGCTTAAAGCTAAGCATCTGACATCTTGAAATAATCGTATCCAGCATTTTATGCGATTGTTCAGTGATTAAAACTGCCATCGTTTCCCGGTTGGGCTCCTCTAGGAACTTTAATAAACTGTTCGCAGCATTGACCGTCATTTTGTCCGCATGGAGAATGATATACATTTTCCGATGCGATTCTACGCCTGCTTTTGTAAATTCCTCCTGCAAAGCCTGCACTTGCGCCTTCTTAATGGATTGACCGTCAGGCTGCACTAGATGTAAATCTGGATGGTTGCCAGACTGAATTCTTTTGCAGTTTTGACAGGACTCACATGGTTTCACTCCTGCTTCCAAACAAAAAAAGCTCTTCGCTAAAAGCATCGCAGCATCTAGCTTTCCGGTCCCTTTTTTTCCTTCAAATAAGTAAGCATGAGCCAGTCGGTCTTTATCAATACTATTAAAAATCAGCCGCATGACGCGCGGCTGTAAATCATTCATGTCATCCCAGCTAATTGCCATGTTATCACTCTCTATGTGTAAAGGTTAATCAATAAACCTTTTATTTCTCCAATACGTTCAAGCAAATCAATCGAGGGTTTCTCTTGATTCATCATATCCTCTGTTAACTCAATCAGCTTTTCATCTAATGCTTTGACTAAAGCGAGTGTTCTCGTGTTGCCATAAATGTCAAAGCTCCTTGATGTCTCTATATTTAATCCATTATCGACTGTTTCTTTTACAAAGCGTTTCACAAGTCCTTTAAACCTAGCCAAATCTTTAAGGTTTCGTGACTTTGTCAGTTTCTTGCCGAAGACTTCGATATCGCTCAGCATGACTGTCAGCTGCTCTAAACGCATTTTACCACTTTGTGTCTCCATCGATGATTTAAACGATGCTGAAGTTTGGCTTCCTTTCATCGCTTGAAGTTCGCGCTTTTCTAAAAGCAGCCGCATATCTTGATTAATTTTCACAGCAACCCATCCTTAAAATTGATGAAATTGTTCAACTGGCAGAATAAAGACGGTAGCTCCACCAACTTCAACCTCAACAGGGTATGGTACATATGAATCTGCATTTCCACCCATTGGTGATACAGGCGCGATCATTTGATCACGTTTACGGCAATTTTCCTTGATTAGCTGTAACGCTTTATCCACTCGGACATCATCACAACCAATGATAAAAGTCGTATTCCCAGACTTTAGAAATCCACCAGTCGAAGCTAATTTTGTCACGCCGAATTGATGTTCGGTCAATATTTTCAATAACTTGCTGCTATCTTGATCCTGTACAACGGCAACAATTAATTTCATTTGATTGGCCTCCTTCATTTTAGGCACAGGTGACATGCCGATGTCTTCCTCTATATTATAACAACGATTGGGAATGAGGTCATATTTGATTTTTCTTTAATGTGTCCTGAATCAGCTGAAACACTTCATTAAAGACATCCTGAACAGGCTGAGACGCATCTACTACACGGAATCGTTCTGGTGATTGCGCAATAAGCTGCTCATATCCTTCTCTGACCATTTGATGAAAATTCAGTGTTTCCATGTCTAATCGATTTTTTTCTCTTCCTTGATTGGCATCAATTCGCTTTAGACCTTCCTCTGGTGTAATGGAAAAGTAAATGGTCATTTGCGGCATCGTGCCATTAATGGCAAAATCATTAATGGATTTGACTTCTTCAATCCCAAGCCCTCTCGCATAGCCCTGATAAGCAAGGGAGCTGTCGACAAAACGATCACATAAAACAGTTTCCCCCCGCTTCAATGCCGGTTCTACTTTCTCAGCCAAATGCTGCCTTCTAGCTGCTGCATAAAGCAATGCCTCTGTTTTTGCGTCCATTTTTGTATTTTTTTCATTTAAAATGACTTCACGAATTTGCTCTGCAATATCAATGCCTCCGGGCTCACGTGTCGCCATCACTGCATAGCCTTGACGTTCCATTTCTTCGTACACTTTTCGAATCACTGTCGTTTTTCCAGCACCCTCTGGCCCTTCAAACGTAATAAACATACCGCTCATAGTGTCTCCTCTTCTATATAAACATATAATTTTCTCTGGTGAATCACCTGACTTGCTTGCACATGAACTTGATGCCCAAGCAAACGGCTTAACGTCTCAACTTGATCTGATTCAATAGGTTCTCCTTTGATCATCAAAGGAATGCCAGGCGGATAGGGAATGACCGATTCTGCACTAATCCGGCCAGCTGCTTTTTCGAATGGAACAGCTTCTACATCTCGCTTTTGCTGATCGTGCTCTAAGAAGAGCGATCCCGTTTGAGGCTCTTTTTTTATAAGCAATGAATCACTTTGCTGAAGAGCTTGCTCTATAGCTGTAAAAGGAACGTCCTTTGTCTGTCCTAGACCAAAAACGAGTAAGACTTGATGTTCATCCGCAAGTTCTGGGTGAACCTCCACCGACTCAAGCACCTTTTTTAGTTCATAGCCTGTCAGCCCTTTTGTTGAACGAATGACACATTTTAATGGATCCATAGGTAAAGAGTCAGACTCAACCACTTCGAGATTGGAGATCATATTGAACTGTGCTTTCAGATTTGCCAAGTCTCTCATGATTTCGTCCATTAACCCTTTTCCCTTCAACTCCTCCACATAAGCTCTCGCCACATCTAACGAAGCCATAATTGGATAGGAAGGTGAACTGCTTTGAAGCATCGTTAATAACGTCTTTATCCGCTTCACATCAATTCGGTCTCCTTGAAGATGAAGATAAGACCCCATCGTCATTGCCGGAAGGGTTTTATGTGCTGATTGTACCACCACGTCTGCTCCATAGGAAAGGGCAGATGGAGGAAAGGCACCGCCTAATACAAAATGAGCACCATGTGCCTCATCAACTAATACAATGATGCCAGCTTCATGACACATTTGAATGAGCCCTGATAAATCCGCTGCATGTCCGTAGTAGTTCGGATATGTCAAAACGATTGCCCGGCAGTTAGGATGTGTCGCCATAGCTTGTTTGACTGTTTCCTCCGTCACATGAGTTGGGACGTGCAAGTACGGATCACTCTCAGTTTCTAACATAATAGGCGTCGCTCCCGCAAGCTCAATCGCATGGAACACAGACTTATGACAATTTCGCTGAACGAAAATGCCCTCCCCAGCCTGACACGCAGACATCACCATTGCCAAATTGCCAACGGTTGTGCCATTCACAAGGAAAAAACTTTGTTTAGCTCCATATAGCTTTGCCAATAAATCCTCTGCCTCTTGAATCACCCCAGTCGGATGGTGAAGATCATCTAGACCTTCAAGTTCTGTCACATCCAGCTGAAGAATGGATGCATAATAGGACCGTGCCTCATCAAAAAAGACATCTCCATTGTGATGTCCCGGAACGTGAAAAGAATAGGGCTTCTTTTCCGCATGTTGTGATAATGCTGTATATAAAGGTGTTTTCAAACAAATCGACCCTTTTCACTTAAACGATATCTTATATCTATTATAACGTTCAAACAAGTGAACTGAAAGATGGATTCTCATTCCTTTATTGGTTTATGATTCACCAGCTTCTGCTCTGCCTCATGCATGCTACTTTTTAATTGAGCTCGTTCTTGGCTCCCATGTTCTTTTACCTGCAACGTTTCCTGCAATGTTTCGGCCAATTGGCGCTGAACCTTTTTCAACGTATCTATAGGCGTTAAGGATGCATCTTCAAGCAGCTGTCCTTGCTGCTTCGATACCTGTTCATATGTTTGCTGGATACGCTGCTCAAGCGCTGAATTGGCTCGCTGCTGAATATGAGTGAACGCAATCGACATTTGGTTGATCCATAAAGGAATTGATGCGGAAACAGTTGATTGAATATGATTGGCTAATGTATGGTTTGTATGCTGAATCATTCGAATTTGGGCATTACATTGCAGTGCGATTTGACGGCTCAACAACAAATCATACTTCCGTTCTTTTAATCTCTCCATATATTCTTCTTCATCGACTTCCCGACTCATCAATTGTTCCTCTAATGTCCGATCATGTGACTGTGATTCTGTTAGGGCATGTTGCTCTAACAGCGACAATTTTGCTTCAACTGCTGCAACCTGTAACGTCATCTCTTGAAAGTATGATTGATTTTCTTCAAATAAACGCTCCAATAACTTATGGTCCGAAATTAGCACGCCTCTGGCGTAACGAAGCCTTGCTGACAATCTCTCTATCTGTGCTTCTGCTTGTTTAAAACGAGATATGATCTCCTGAGTTGAACGCTTTTCTCGCTGAAACAACCTTAAAAAAAAGCCTCGCTTCTTTGGCAATAAATCCTCTGGCTCCACTAAATGCAGTTGCTGTAAAAAAGCTTCTAGAACGTCTCCGATTTGGTCAATATCTTTTTTCTCCACATATTGCATCATTTGTTTTGATTGTTCTAACAATCGTTCCTGCACACGCGTGCCATAGAAAAGCAGTTTTTGTGGATGGTCAGGGATCTTCTCAGCTCGCTGTAGCGCCTCCTGCTTTTCCTCATCAGATAAGGTATCAAACACCCGAAACGGAAGATCTGTAGTAGATGGGGCTGGTGGTATGACTGGATCTTCTGGTTTCATCGAGTTTGACTCCTTTCATATCTATTTTTTAATCATTTTATCGGCCACTTCAAGTTCAATATGAAGTGCTTCTATATCTCTTCCTAAAACTTGCTGTAAATCATTCGTTAATTGCTTTTGCAGTTCAGTCAGCGTGACTCGAGTTTGGCTTAATGTCATTTCAAGCTCATGGCTACGATTCGGCTGATTATACAGCAGTGCATATTTCTCAGTTAATTCAACAACAGAATCCAAACTCTCAAAATAAAACCGCTGTGCATCATAAAACCGGTTCGGTTCCTTTTTTGTTATCGTATAGATGCGTCGTGCAAGCCGGAGAATTTCATAATTATGCTTGATCGTCTGTACGTTCTTCACAGCAAATAAAGCTTTCTTCAAACGAACCAGCTTTTGCGCGGCTTCTTTTAAGTGCTGTTTAATATATACATAATCACTGCGAGACAGTCCGTGTTTCTTCAAAAACAACTGGAAGGCAGCCCATCGGCTTCCTGCAAACATCACACCCCACCCAATCATCGCATACAGTATCGACAATCCAACATGATGATGGAAAACACCAATACTGACAGTTAAAATCACCAGCGAAAAAAGAGTAGAAAGAACGGCCCATACAAATGTGTAAAAAATTGATTTCATGTTCATCGACTCCTATGAATAATCAGGCTCTCTGTTTATCTTATTATTTATTACGGTTGATGTCCAAACTAAGTTCCAAAAAACAGGTCCAATCCCCGATTGCCCATAAAAAAAGACCATCTAATGGTCTATGAATACAAAGGCGGCGTATGAAGATTTTTAAGCTTTCTTACATAATCAGCATAACTAGGATCCGAGGTTGATGTAGAAATTAACTTCTGTTCACAATCTCGACATAAAAACTGATGATATAAATAAATTCCCTTTGTTTTTTTCTCTTCACAAATCAAACAAATTGCTTCTCGCTCTTTTTTGCTCATTGTGACACCTCCACTTATAGCTTCAGTATGCCCTAGCGCTTTCAATTGTATACAAAATTAAGAATGTTTCAGATGATAGTTTAGTATATGTATCCATGCCAGATCGAGTGTTTGTTCCTTTTTTAAAATACAAAAAAGACCAGTTCCGATTGGAACTGATCCTTTGAAAAGCTTGGCGGCGTCCTACTCTCACAGGGGGAAACCCCCAACTACCATCGGCGCTGAAGAGCTTAACTTCCGTGTTCGGTATGGGAACGGGTGTGACCTCTTCGCTATCGCCACCAAACCTGATGGAGAGAATGTTCTCTCAAAACTAGATAACAACGTTCATTTTTCACATTAGAATATAGGTTAAGTCCTCGATCTATTAGTATCTGTCAGCTCCACGTGTCACCACGCTTCCACCTCAGACCTATCAACCTGATCATCTTTCAGGGATCTTACTTCCTTGCGGAATGGGAAATCTCATCTTGAGGGGGGCTTCATGCTTAGATGCTTTCAGCACTTATCCCGTCCGCACATAGCTACCCAGCGATGCCCTTGGCAGAACAACTGGTACACCAGCGGTGCGTCCATCCCGGTCCTCTCGTACTAAGGACAGCTCCTCTCAAATTTCCTGCGCCCGCGACGGATAGGGACCGAACTGTCTCACGACGTTCTGAACCCAGCTCGCGTACCGCTTTAATGGGCGAACAGCCCAACCCTTGGGACCGACTACAGCCCCAGGATGCGATGAGCCGACATCGAGGTGCCAAACCTCCCCGTCGATGTGGACTCTTGGGGGAGATAAGCCTGTTATCCCCGGGGTAGCTTTTATCCGTTGAGCGATGGCCCTTCCATGCGGAACCACCGGATCACTAAGCCCGACTTTCGTCCCTGCTCGACTTGTAGGTCTCGCAGTCAAGCTCCCTTGTGCCTTTACACTCTGCGAATGATTTCCAACCATTCTGAGGGAACCTTTGGGCGCCTCCGTTACATTTTAGGAGGCGACCGCCCCAGTCAAACTGCCCACCTGACACTGTCTCCCTGCCCGATAAGGGCAGCGGGTTAGAAGGTCAATACAGCCAGGGTAGTATCCCACCGATGCCTCCACCGAAGCTAGCGCTCCGGTTTCCAAGGCTCCTACCTATCCTGTACAAGCTGTACCAACATTCAATATCAGGCTGCAGTAAAGCTCCACGGGGTCTTTCCGTCCTGTCGCGGGTAACCTGCATCTTCACAGGTACTATAATTTCACCGAGTCTCTCGTTGAGACAGTGCCCAGATCGTTGCGCCTTTCGTGCGGGTCGGAACTTACCCGACAAGGAATTTCGCTACCTTAGGACCGTTATAGTTACGGCCGCCGTTTACTGGGGCTTCAATTCGCACCTTCGCTTACGCTAAGCGCTCCTCTTAACCTTCCAGCACCGGGCAGGCGTCAGCCCCTATACTTCGCCTTACGGCTTCGCAGAGACCTGTGTTTTTGCTAAACAGTCGCCTGGGCCTATTCACTGCGGCTTCTCGGGGCTTTAACACCCTAAGAAGCACCCCTTCTCCCGAAGTTACGGGGTCATTTTGCCGAGTTCCTTAACGAGAGTTCTCTCGATCACCTTAGGATTCTCTCCTCGCCTACCTGTGTCGGTTTGCGGTACGGGCACCTCTCACCTCGCTAGAGGCTTTTCTTGGCAGTGTGGAATCAGGAACTTCGCTACTAAATTTCGCTCGCCATCACAGCTCAGCCTTCACGGGAAACGGATTTGCCTATTTCCCAGCCTAACTGCTTGGACGCGGATATCCAATACCGCGCTTACCCTATCCTCCTGCGTCCCCCCATTGCTCAAATGGTGAGGAGGTGGTACAGGAATATCAACCTGTTGTCCATCGCCTACGCCTTTCGGCCTCGGCTTAGGTCCCGACTAACCCTGAGCGGACGAGCCTTCCTCAGGAAACCTTAGGCATTCGGTGGACGGGATTCTCACCCGTCTTTCGCTACTCATACCGGCATTCTCACTTCTAAGCGCTCCACCAGTCCTTCCGGTCTGACTTCACTGCACTTAGAACGCTCTCCTACCACTGTTCGTAAGAACAGTCCGCAGCTTCGGTGATACGTTTAGCCCCGGTACATTTTCGGCGCAGAGTCACTCGACCAGTGAGCTATTACGCACTCTTTAAATGGTGGCTGCTTCTAAGCCAACATCCTGGTTGTCTAAGCAACTCCACATCCTTTTCCACTTAACGTATACTTTGGGACCTTAGCTGGCGGTCTGGGCTGTTTCCCTTTCGACTACGGATCTTATCACTCGCAGTCTGACTCCCAAGGATAAGTCATCGGCATTCGGAGTTTGACTGAATTCGGTAACCCGGTAGGGGCCCCTAGTCCAATCAGTGCTCTACCTCCGAGACTCTTACCTTGAGGCTAGCCCTAAAGCTATTTCGGAGAGAACCAGCTATCTCCAGGTTCGATTGGCATTTCACCCCTACCCACACCTCATCCCCGCACTTTTCAACGTGCGTGGGTTCGGGCCTCCATTCAGTGTTACCTGAACTTCACCCTGGACATGGGTAGATCACCTGGTTTCGGGTCTACGACCACGTACTCATGCGCCCTATTCAGACTCGCTTTCGCTGCGGCTCCGCATCTTCTGCTTAACCTTGCACGGGATCGTAACTCGCCGGTTCATTCTACAAAAGGCACGCCATCACCCGTTAACGGGCTCTGACTACTTGTAGGCACACGGTTTCAGGATCTATTTCACTCCCCTTCCGGGGTGCTTTTCACCTTTCCCTCACGGTACTGGTTCACTATCGGTCACTAGGGAGTATTTAGCCTTGGGAGATGGTCCTCCCGGATTCCGACGGAATTTCACGTGTTCCGCCGTACTCAGGATCCACTCTGGAGAGAACAACATTTCAGTTACAGGGCTGTTACCTTCTTTGGCGGGCCTTTCCAGACCTCTTCGCTTATATCGTTCCTTTGTAACTCCGTATAGAGTGTCCTACAACCCCAAGAGGCAAGCCTCTTGGTTTGGGCTGTTCCCGTTTCGCTCGCCGCTACTCAGGGAATCGCATTTGCTTTCTCTTCCTCCGGGTACTTAGATGTTTCAGTTCCCCGGGTATGCCTTCTCATACTCTATGTATTCAAGTATGGATACTACTCCATTACGAGCAGTGGGTTTCCCCATTCGGAAATCTCCGGATCAAAGCTTGCTTACAGCTCCCCGAAGCATATCGGTGTTCGTCCCGTCCTTCATCGGCTCCTAGTGCCAAGGCATCCACCGTGCGCCCTTTCTAACTTAACCATTTCTTACTTTAGAAAGAATCACTATGTGTGATGAACTTTGCATTGCATTCAATGTGAATGTATTACTTATTGTTATCTAGTTTTCAAAGAACACGTTGGTGGAGCCTAGCGGGATCGAACCGCTGACCTCCTGCGTGCAAGGCAGGCGCTCTCCCAGCTGAGCTAAGGCCCCGATTTAATAGAAGATGGTGGGCCTGAGTGGACTCGAACCACCGACCTCACGCTTATCAGGCGTGCGCTCTAACCAGCTGAGCTACAGGCCCATCTTTCATATCGAAGATATGATGTTGTAGGATCTTTTGCAAGTTCCTTCAAAACTAAACAAGACGAAAAACGTACGCTGCTCCATATATCCTTAGAAAGGAGGTGATCCAGCCGCACCTTCCGATACGGCTACCTTGTTACGACTTCACCCCAATCATCTGCCCCACCTTCGGCGGCTGGCTCCATAAAGGTTACCTCACCGACTTCGGGTGTTGCAAACTCTCGTGGTGTGACGGGCGGTGTGTACAAGGCCCGGGAACGTATTCACCGCGGCATGCTGATCCGCGATTACTAGCGATTCCAGCTTCACGCAGTCGAGTTGCAGACTGCGATCCGAACTGAGAACAGATTTGTGGGATTGGCTAAACCTTGCGGTCTCGCAGCCCTTTGTTCTGTCCATTGTAGCACGTGTGTAGCCCAGGTCATAAGGGGCATGATGATTTGACGTCATCCCCACCTTCCTCCGGTTTGTCACCGGCAGTCACCTTAGAGTGCCCAACTGAATGCTGGCAACTAAGATCAAGGGTTGCGCTCGTTGCGGGACTTAACCCAACATCTCACGACACGAGCTGACGACAACCATGCACCACCTGTCACTCTGTCCCCGAAGGGAAAGCCCTATCTCTAGGGTTGTCAGAGGATGTCAAGACCTGGTAAGGTTCTTCGCGTTGCTTCGAATTAAACCACATGCTCCACCGCTTGTGCGGGCCCCCGTCAATTCCTTTGAGTTTCAGTCTTGCGACCGTACTCCCCAGGCGGAGTGCTTAATGCGTTAGCTGCAGCACTAAGGGGCGGAAACCCCCTAACACTTAGCACTCATCGTTTACGGCGTGGACTACCAGGGTATCTAATCCT
This sequence comes from Bacillus sp. FS02, assembly GCF_024398395.1. NCBI lineage: Bacteria > Bacillati > Bacillota > Bacilli > Caryophanales > Bacillaceae > Bacillus > Bacillus sp. FS02. The sequence goes on from NZ_CP074101.1 coordinate 1,871,077, forward strand.
GTTCGCTCCCCACGCTTTCGCTCCTCAGCGTCAGTTACAGACCAGAGAGTCGCCTTCGCCACTGGTGTTCCTCCACATCTCTACGCATTTCACCGCTACACGTGGAATTCCACTCTCCTCTTCTGCACTCAAGTTTCCCAGTTTCCAATGACCCTCCCCGGTTGAGCCGGGGGCTTTCACATCAGACTTAAGAAACCGCCTGCGAGCCCTTTACGCCCAATAATTCCGGACAACGCTTGCCACCTACGTATTACCGCGGCTGCTGGCACGTAGTTAGCCGTGGCTTTCTGGTTAGGTACCGTCAAGGTGCAAGCAGTTACTCTTGCACTTGTTCTTCCCTAACAACAGAGCTTTACGATCCGAAAACCTTCATCACTCACGCGGCGTTGCTCCGTCAGACTTTCGTCCATTGCGGAAGATTCCCTACTGCTGCCTCCCGTAGGAGTCTGGGCCGTGTCTCAGTCCCAGTGTGGCCGATCACCCTCTCAGGTCGGCTACGCATCGTCGCCTTGGTGAGCCGTTACCTCACCAACTAGCTAATGCGCCGCGGGTCCATCTGTAAGTGACAGCCGAAACCGTCTTTCATCCTTGAACCATGCGGTTCAAGGAACTATCCGGTATTAGCTCCGGTTTCCCGGAGTTATCCCAGTCTTACAGGCAGGTTACCCACGTGTTACTCACCCGTCCGCCGCTAACATCCGGGAGCAAGCTCCCTTCTGTCCGCTCGACTTGCATGTATTAGGCACGCCGCCAGCGTTCGTCCTGAGCCAGGATCAAACTCTCCGAAAAAGTACAAAACCGAAGTTTTGCTTTTCGCCAGTTTGACTGACTACCTATGATGTATCATAGGATTTTTTTATAAAAACTCGAATTAACAGGTACGTTTTGTCTTGTTTAGTTTTCAAAGAACTTGTTTACCGCTTCAGAAGCGACTAGAACATCTTATCACGTCCAAGTTGTTAGTGTCAACAACTTTTTTGTTATTATGTTTTTTCGTTTCTTCGTCATCAGCGACGTATATTAATTTACCACCATATATAATCAAAGTCAACAATATTTTGCATTAAATAATAAACTTTTCAATTACGACTAAAGCTGCTACACCTGGAATGCCCAACAAACCACTAATTCCACTCGTTACAGGGTTAATGGAAACATGAAGCCCTAAACTCTCACCGAATAAATTGAGACAAAATAAAAAAAGAGCACCTGCGACAAACTTAACTCCAATAAGCCCTAACCATTTGAATGGATTCGCTTGAACACCTGACATAAACAACAATAAAACAGCTAACAAAATTGAACCAATCACAATAACAGGTTCCATAATCCTCTCATCTCCTCTTCATATGAATAGTACAAGCATATGAGAGCATTATGGAAAATAGACCTGCTATCTCCAGTTGTTTAAACGTAAATTTCTCTTTTTCGCTTCTCTCAGATAGAAAAAGTACTTCGCTTGAGCAAGCTTTAATTCGAATAGAATGTCCGGTGAAGGCTCAACGCTGTTTGCGACAAGCTTTTTTTGTCTGTTCCATTCTTCCTTTTGCTTAAAAAGCTGTTGAATTAATATCTCATCGAATTCTTTTCGAATTGATTTTCTGCGAAGAAAACCCATGTACCGTACTTCTCCTTCCTACATCTCACGTCTGCCTTCTAGAGCCTTAGAAAGTGTGACTTCATCCGCATACTCTAAGTCTCCACCTACTGGGAGTCCGTGAGCAATGCGAGAGAGTTTAATTCCTGATGGTTTCAACAATCTAGAGATATACATGGCCGTTGCTTCTCCCTCAATGTTTGGATTGGTTGCAAGAATGACCTCTGTGACTTGATCGTCTTGCAATCTTTTTAATAGGTCAGGAATTTTAATATCCTCTGGCCCAATTCCGTCCATTGGTGAAATAGCACCATGAAGCACATGATATAAGCCGTTGTATTCTTTCATTTTTTCCATTGCGATCACATCTTTTGGATCCTGCACGACACAGATCACAGATTGATCTCTTCTTGTATCTTCACAAATATAGCAAGGATCCTGATCGGTGATATGTCCGCAAACAGAACAATAAGTTAAATTACGCTTTGCATTAACAAGTGCCTTCGCAAAATCCAGCACGACATCTTCTTGCATACTAAGAACAAAAAAAGCCAGACGGACCGCAGTTTTAGGTCCGATTCCTGGCAATTTCATAAAGCTATCAATCAGCTTTGATATTGGTTCAGGATATTGCATCTTCAGTTATTCCTCCTAGAATAAACCTGGCATGTTCATTCCTTTTGTGAATTGACCCATTGTTTCATTCGTTAATTCATCCACTTTTTTCAATGCATCATTTGTTGCTGCAAGTACAAGGTCTTGAAGCATATCGATGTCTTCAGGGTCAACAACTTCTTCATTAATTGCCACATCAACGACTTCTTTTTGTCCATTTACTTTTACAGTGACCATACCGCCACCTGCCGTACCTTCAAGGACTTTTTCTGCAAGCTCTTCTTGAGCCTTAGCCATATCCTTCTGCATTTTTTGCATTTGTTTCATCATTTTTTGCATATTTCCCATTCCACCGCGCATATGAACACCACTCTCTTTCAAATTGTTAATCTTTAATTTCAATTAAATCGGTTCCTACTAACTTCTTTGCTTCTGCAATTAATGGATCTTCTTCAGCAGAAGCTGCCTGACCATCTGCTTGTTCTTCAGGCTGATGATCTCTTAAAAATTCTTCTCTTATTTTACCCCATTGAGCGTCTGGAACGCCAACTAATTCCACTCTTTTTCCTAGCATAGATTCTAGCAGTTGCTCAAGATTGGTTCGAACACCACTTTTATCTTCGGCCACCATCTTACAATGTATTTCAAATTTGAATTTTAAAACAAAGGCATGAGTTGCCGCCGCAACTGGTTCACTATCTGTTAATAGCGCAGCGTGAGATACCTTATTTTGCTGTTTTAATTGGGCAAGAAGCTCTCCCCATTTGCCTTTTATTTTTTCTAGTTCCGGTCGCTTCGCTTCTTTTAAAATCTCATGAATTCGACCGACAGGTGCACGATAGCCATTTTTATTACTCGTTTGAGGTCGAGGTGCTTCCGTTTTTGCTTGAGGACTCTGAGACTGAGTCATTGGAACACCCTCAGCTTTTAGCCTAGATAGCTCCTGTTCCAGCCTGTCTATTTTATTCGTTAACGCTGTTAGGTCGGAATCAGCCGGAGATGATACAGCACCAGCCGTTGACTGACAGAGCTTAACCACAGCTACTTCAAAGAAAATTCTAGGGTGATTTGTCCATTTCATTTCCTGATGGCTTTTATTCAGCACTTCAATCGTTTCATAAAGAAACTGAGGTGCCACACGTTCTGAAAGAGCTACAAACTTATCGTCAACTTTGACTTTTTCAAGGACACCTTCAAGATCCGGTGCTGTTTTATAAAGAAGCATATCTCTAAAGTAGAAGATCATATCCTCTATTAATTTCGCCGCATCTTTCCCCTGTTGAAGCAATTCATTTAACGTATCCAGCGCTATCGCAATATTTTGCTCAAAAATGGCTTCAGCAAGCTGACTAATGAAATGCTGAGATACAGCACCTGTAATGAGAAGTGCATCATCAATTGTGAGCTGTTCACCACTAAATGAGATCGCTTGGTCAAGGAGACTAAGTGCGTCACGCATGCCTCCATCTGCCGCACTAGCAATAATCTCGAGTGAACCCTCTTGTATATTTAGGCTTTCTGCATCTACAATTTTCTCCATTCGTCCAACAATATCTTTTGTCGTGATCCGTTTAAAATCAAATCTCTGACATCTTGATATGATGGTAAGAGGAATTTTATGAGGCTCTGTGGTAGCCAAAATAAAGATACAATGAGCAGGTGGTTCCTCTAGCGTTTTAAGAAGTGCATTAAATGCCCCGATAGAGAGCATATGTACCTCATCTATAATATAAACCTTATATGTAACCGCTGAAGGAGCAAATTTCACTTTATCACGTATATCCCGAATTTCATCTACCCCGTTATTTGAGGCAGCATCTATTTCAATCACGTCTGAAATCGAACCGGTCGTAATCCCTCTACAGGCATCACACTCATTACACGGTTCACTAACAGGTGACTTTTCACAGTTCACTGCTTTCGCAAAAATCTTGGCAGCACTTGTTTTACCTGTTCCTCTAGGACCTGAAAATAAGTAAGCATGAGAAAACTTTTTCTGCAAAAGGGCATTTTGCAACGTTTTTGTGATGTGTTCTTGTCCAACAACATCCTCAAAAACTTGAGGTCTGAACACTCGGTATAAAGCTTGATAACTCACAAATACGCCCTCCTCCATTTATCATCATGTTCATTATACATGATGCAACGATCAATTCAAAAGTACACCTTTATTTTCTAATAAACGAAAAAGAGCATTTCCTTTAAAGACTTATTACTTTTCGTGATTAAAAAACGTGTTTTCCTACTCTCTGAAAATGCCTGCCAGATAAACAAGAACATTCGTTCCCTTTGTGAATTGCTTCAAAAATACCTCACCCGAAAATGGCTTTTTTGCTATTTGTATAAATAAAGCAACCGATATATTCTTTCAATAGCAACAAAAAACTCACCTAGATAAACTAGATGAGTTACATTTAATATTGATTTACCGTGCACCTTCTGTCGATTCGCTACCCCAAGCGTTACTTAAACAGTTAGCTCGGCCCAGGCAACCCTGCGGCACATGAGAGGTTTCACTTAATGCTGCTTCCTTCCGGACCTGACATGGTTCATGAATTCCCATTGCGCAGGACCCAGACGTCAACACCACTTATTTAAGGCAGACCTTGAAGTAAACGAACCTTGAGAAGGGATTCGGCCTCGCTAGAGCGGATTGCGAGTACAGGGCACCGCTACCTCCCCGCTTAGCACGGCAAAATGAATATTAAATTGTTGGTGACGCAGACATAAGTATACCTTCTAAGTGATAAAATTGCAAACGACATCCATTCATTTACTTTTCGCTTGCTTCTTCCGCTGACGGAGGTCTCGAAAGAACTGACTTAACAGCTCACCACACTCATTTTCAAGCACACCGCCAATAACTTCAGACTGATGATTGAACCGCTCATCGTCCAATAAATTCATTAAAGTACCAGCACATCCACCTTTAGGATCATAGGCACCAAAAACGACCTTTTTCACTCTTGAAAGTACAATAGCGCCTGCACACATTGGGCACGGTTCAAGTGTAACATAAAGTACAGCATCTTCTAAACGCCAGCTACCAGTCATTTTACACGCTTCATCAATAGCAAGTAATTCCGCATGAGCAATTGATCGCTGTTCACTTTCCCTTAAATTGTGAGCACGGCTTACAATTTGATCATCAACAACGATGACGGCACCGATTGGAACTTCTCCTATTTGTTTTGCTTTCAAAGCTTCAGAAATAGCTTCTTGCATAAACTGTTCATCTTTCGTCATAGCACGGCTCTCTTTTCATGTTTTTTTAAAGGATATTGAGGTTAACATATTATCACAATCTTTTAAAGGGGGTCTTGATTTGCCAAAACAACAAAAGGCACTACTTATTATTGACATGATCAATAATTTTGATTTCAAAATGGGACATGTGCTCGCTGAAAAAACAGAGCAAATGACCAATAAAATTTTAGCCCTTAAACAACACGCTTTCAAGAAAAATTGGCCAATTATCTATATCAACGACCACTATGGACTCTGGAAGGCTGATATCAAAGCTGTTATGGAAACATGCAAAAACGAAAGAAGTGCCCCTATTTTAGAACAAATGGCACCATCTAAAGATGATTACTTCTTAATTAAACCTAAGCACTCTGCCTTTTACGGAACAGCACTAGAGACACTCCTAAATGAATTAGGTGTGCAAGATCTTATTTTAACTGGAATTGCCGGAAACATCTGTGTCCTGTTCACTGCAAATGACGCTTACATGCGAGAGTACAACCTCACTGTACCTAAAGATTGTATTGCTTCAAATGATGATAGAGACAACGAGTACGCTTTAACGATGATGGAGAACGTTCTTCTTGCCAAAATCACAACAACTAAAGAGATCACGGATGAAAATCAAACATGATTTATCCATCACCCTCATAAATTGTTAGCAATAACAAAGGGGGCGTTGACCATTCAAATTTATGTTGTCAAAAGAGGAGATACGTTAAATGAAATTGCCATGCGTTTTAAAACAACGGTAAATGAAATCATTCGGACCAACGACATCGAAACACCAAATCAACTAGTCGTTGGACAAACAATTGTCATCCCTATTAGAGGTCAATTTTATGAGGTCAAACAAAATGATACACTTTATCAAATTGGAAGAAGATTTCAAATTTCGGTAGAAGAATTGGCACGTGTGAATCGGATACGGCCTGAAGCCATATTGCCTATTCGTTTTTTGCTTTATATTCCACAAAGGCCGAAAAGAAATATTAATTCTAACGCTTATATAGAACCTCGCGGAAACCAAGTCAGCGAAAATTTAAAGCAAGCAGCCAGAGAGGCATCTCCATACTTAACACATCTCGGCGCTTTTAGTTTTCAAGCGCAAAGAGACGGCACACTTCGCGAGCCACCATTAGATCAATTGCCTCAAATTGCCGCTCAAAGCAGAACGGTTTTATCCATGGTAGTCACAAATCTAGAGAATGATAAATTTAGTGATGAACTCGGGCGAATCCTTTTAACAAATCAAGCTGTCAAAACGACATTATTAAATGAAATCGTCCGCGTTGCTCAAAAGTATCAATTAAAAGAAATCCATTTTGACTTTGAATATTTACGCCCTGTTGATAAAGAAGCCTACCTTCAATTTTTAAGAGAAGCAACAACTCGTTTTCATCAACAGGGTTGGACTATTTCTGTGGCACTTGCTCCTAAAACAAGCAGTGAACAGAAAGGAAAGTGGTATGAGGCGCATGACTATGAAGCAATCGGTAAGATCGTTGATCATGTTGTGCTAATGACTTATGAGTGGGGCTACAGCGGCGGGCCTGCACAAGCCGTCTCTCCGATCGGCCCTGTCCGCCAAGTCATTGAATATGCACTGACTGTCATACCTGCCAATAAAATTGTGATGGGGCAGAATTTATATGGTTATGATTGGACGCTTCCTTATGTTCAAGGAGGCCCTATCGCCAAAGCCGTCAGCCCTCAACAAGCGATTGCCATTGCTAGAGAGAATAATGTATCTATTTTATATGACAAAACAGCACAAGCACCTTATTTCCGTTATACAGATGCTAACAACAAAGAACACGAGGTTTGGTTTGAAGATGCAAGATCCATTCAAGCCAAATTTAATCTCATTAAAGAGTTAAACCTAAATGGAATTGCTTACTGGAAATTAGGTCTATCCTTCCCACAAAACTGGTTGTTGTTATCAGATCAATTTAATATTGAAAAAAGAACGACATCGTAATTCATACGCTCTATCTCTCAGAAGGGGTATGGTACAATATACATTGGTTTGACAACTTTATAGATAGAGGAGAACGCCTATGTATCCTGCCCCTTTTATTGCAGTGGAAGGCCCAATTGGAGCCGGAAAAACAACCTTGGCTACAATGCTTTCAAAGGAATTTCAATTTCCTTTAGTAAAAGAAATTGTAGAAGAAAATCCATTCTTAGATAAATTTTATGAAGATATGGAACAATGGAGCTTTCAGCTTGAGATGTTCTTTCTATGCAATCGGTTTAAACAGTTAGAATCTATTGAAGAGAACTATGTCAAAAAACAGCAGCCGATTGTCACTGATTATCATGTCTATAAAAATATGATATTTGCAGAAAGAACCTTATCCAAAAAGCACATGGATAAATACAGAAAGATCTATCACTTGCTGACAGATGATCTTCCTAAACCAAATGCCATGATCTATATAAAAGCCAGCCTTCCCACCTTACTTGATAGAATAAAGATGAGAGGCCGATCTTTTGAAGAAGACATTGATCCAGCTTATTTAAAAACCCTGATTGAAGATTATGAGTTGGCCATCGAGCATTTAAAACAAACTGACCCAGGGCTTCCTATCATTACAATTGAAGGCGATCATACAGACTTCGTTTCCTCACAGCAAGATTACCAGCAAATTGTACAGAACATAAAGGAGCAAGTACTATGAAAAATATTGAAATACCAAAGGATGCTGTCATCACAATTGCAGGGACAGTTGGTGTCGGAAAATCGACCATGACGAAAACAATAGCGGACAAGCTAGGATTTCAAACTTCTCTCGAAAAAGTAGATGATAATCCATACTTAGAGCCTTTTTATTCAGATTTCCAAAGATGGAGCTTTCATTTACAGGTCTATTTCCTAGCTGAACGTTTTAAGGAGCAGAAACGAATCTTCGAGTCTGGTGGAGGTTATGTACAAGATCGGTCCATTTATGAGGACACTGGTATTTTCGCTAAAATGCACGCAGACAAAGGTACCATGTCAGAGGTAGACTATGAAACGTATACGAGTCTATTTGAGGCGATGGTGATGACACCTTACTTCCCTCACCCAGATGTCCTCATTTACTTGCATGGGGATTTAGATCATATATTACACCGTATTGAAGAGCGCGGGAGAGAGATGGAAACTCAAACCGATCGAGCATATTGGGAAGAAATGTACACTCGATATACAGAATGGATTGAACAATTTGATCTGTGCCCTGTGATTAAAATTAATATTGAAGATTATGACTTACTTCATGATGAAAGCTCACTTGATCCTATTCTTCATGAAATTGCTTCTGTTATTCAAAAAAATCGCTCTAACACAAAATAAAAAAAACCGCTGCATTTCTCGAATGCAGCGGTTTGACAATTTCCAATTTTTATGCGTTTCAATTCAACTAAGGTAAAATCAATATGGCGGAGGAAGAGGGATTCGAACCCCCGCGGGCTTTGACACCCCTGTCGGTTTTCAAGACCGATCCCTTCAGCCGGACTTGGGTATTCCTCCGTATCGACAAGAATTAATATATCATATCATCTTATTTTAAGTCAACATCTTTTCGAAAAAAATTTCAACATTTGATTTTGGTATGATGTTTAGCCTATAAAAAGCTAAAATGAACTTTATTTTAGCCTTTTGTCTTCTTTTCAGCGTGATAGAAAACCTTTGCAGTCTAGGAAGGACGAGTACTGGCGCGGAGCGAATTTGGCATTCGTGAGCACCAGCACGCAGGACTGACAAAGAATGCGAGGGTTTGTCTACACGCTGAAGCAGCCGATTATCGGCTGCTCTTCATCTATTACGTATCCTGTCTAATGTCTTCAATAAAATGATTCATCTCTTCTTTAAAATCATTTAATGACTCAATAATCTTTGTAAAGTCTGTCACTTGTTTAGCTTGTTCGTTTGTTGAACTGCTGATTTGTGAGATATTTTCAGATAAAGTGCCAATGCTGTCTTGGATTTCTTTTAAAAATGCATTAATGGTTTCAGCTGCTTCCTTTGATCCATCTGATAACTTACGTACCTCGTCTGCAACAACAGCAAAGCCTTTTCCATTTTCACCTGCTCTTGCCGCTTCAATTGCAGCATTGAGTCCTAACAGGTTTGTTTGTCTCGCAATACCGCCAATGGTTTTGACGACTTCTTCAATGTTTGCGGATTTCTCTTCTGCTCTTCCGGCCTGCTCACTAATTTCTAAGCTTGTCGCAGCCAGTTCTTGAGAATGAGCAGCAATTTGCTCAATTCCACCTTGTAACTCTTTCGCTACTTTATTGATATGTTCCATATAGCCGCTTAATTTCTTCTCACGATGATGTGAAAAAGCCACTAAAAAAGAGCCAATCACTTTTCTATCTTCATCAAAAATCGGATAACCTTTTACAGCAATTTCATAACCATATAAAGACTCTGGCAAATGCCCATCATATTCTTGTCCTCTTAATGTCGTCGCCACGTTTTGGTCCTCTGGGTTTAAAGCGTCCCCTACTTTAATGCCAAAATCTACTGTGGTCGATGGATAATAGCAAAGTACCTTTTCTGTATCAGTGATGCCGAAAAGAACACTTTCATCTAGAACTTTTCTGAGTAATTGAGCCATTTCAACATAATAGTCAAGCCTATTCAAGGTTATTCCTTCTTTCCTAGATGCTTTTAGTTCTTTTATCGGCTTATTTTAGAAAAGCTGTAGAAGTTTAGGTAAAAAGAATAAGATGCCATGACGGCATCTTATTTTATCACTTCTTTATTTCCCATATAAGGACGTAACACCTCAGGAATGATCACTGTTCCATCTTCTTGTTGATAGTTTTCTAAAATGGCTGCAACAGTTCTTCCTACTGCTAAACCAGATCCATTTAATGTGTGGACGTGTTCTGGCTTTGCTTTAGGCTCAGGGCGGAAACGAATGTTTGCTCGTCTCGCTTGGAACGCTTCAAAGTTACTGCAAGAAGAAATTTCACGATACGTATTTTGGCTTGGAATCCATACTTCGATATCGTATTTCTTCGCAGCCGTAAAGCCTAAATCTCCTGTACACATGCTCATGACACGGTATGGCAGGTTCAATAATTGAAGAACTTTTTCTGCTTGGTTTGTTAGTTTTTCTAATTCTTCATAAGAATCTTCTGGTCTGACAAATTTCACAAGCTCTACTTTGTTAAATTGGTGCTGACGGATGAGTCCGCGCGTATCTCTGCCAGCAGAACCAGCTTCTGATCTAAAGCAAGCACTAAATGCTGCATAATTGATTGGCAGCTGCTCTCCTTCAAGAATTTCGTCACGGTGCATGTTCGTAATTGGCACTTCAGCCGTTGGAATGAGGAAATAATCTTCTTCTCGAATTTTAAAAGCATCCTCTTCAAACTTTGGAAGCTGTCCAGTTCCTGTCATGCTTGCTCTGTTGACCATATAAGGTGGTAGTACTTCAGTAAAACCAAATTCATCTACGTGTAAATCTAGCATAAAGTTATAAAGTGCACGCTCTAACCGTGCGCCTAGCCCTTTATAAAAAACGAAACGGCTTCCTGTCACTTTTCCTGCACGTTCAAAATCCAAAATTTTCAGCTCATCAGCTACATCCCAATGCGGCTTTGGTTCAAATGAGAAGGCTGGCTGTTCGCCCCATTTTCTCACTTCAATGTTGTCATCTTCTGTTTCACCGACTGGTACAGAATCATGAGGGATGTTTGGAATTGAGAACAGGATGGTTTGCAGGCTTTCCTCTACTGTTCTTAATTCATCATCCAACTTCTTAATCTCATCGCCTACCTCACGCATTTCTTGAATAATGTGATCGGCGTCTTTCTTTTCTCTTTTTAGAACAGCCACTTGCTGTGATACTTCATTTCTTCGGCTCTTTAATACTTCTGTTTTGCCGATTAATTCTCTTCTTTTTTGATCCAGCTCACCAAACTTATCAAAATCCGCTAAATCTTCGCCTCGATGGGCTAATTTTTCTTTGATTTGATCAAAATCCGTGCGCAGTTGTTTAATATCCAGCATGTGTAACACTCCTTTTTTATCGAAAAATAAAAAGAGCCCTCATCCCTGAAAGGGACGAGAGCTCTCGCGTTGCCACCCTGATTGAAAACACGCCAAAAGCATGCTTTCCTCTTTCCTCTGTAACGGCATCACCGTAAATGCTTACTTCGTGTTTCAGCATTTCGCTCAAGGATGGATTCAGAATGCATCTTTCACCGATTCTCACCAACCATCGGCTCTCTGAGAAAGAGGGGCTTCTTACTATTTCCCGTCAACGCTTTTTCGATCTTTGATTGTGATTTTAATGTACTATAAGTTTTATCTCTTTTCAACCGTTTTATACAGCAAGCTTCGTTTTATAGGACTCCACCATCTCAACAAACAGCTGTGTTAACCTATGGTCGTCTGTCAGCTCTGGATGAAAAGAACAACCTAAGATATTGTTTTCTTTCGCCATCACAATCCTGCCGTCATACTCAGCCATGACCTCTACGCTCTCATCTGCGCTGATGATATGAGGCGCACGGATGAACACTCCTGTAAACGGCGCATCCAGTCCTTTCACTTCTACATCTGCTTCAAAGCTGTCTACCTGTCTGCCAAACGAATTACGTGCAACAGATACATTTAACAGGCCAAGATGAGCATCTTCTCGATCTTCTATATGCTTTGCCAGCATAATCAAACCGGCACAAGTCCCAAATATCGGTTTACCTTGAGCAGCGAACGCTTTAATCGGTTCAATGAATTGGTACGTATCCATGAGTCTTCTCATCGTCGTACTTTCACCACCAGGAATAATCAGACCGTCAATCGTTTCTAACTCCTCTACCCGCTTGATGATCTTTCCCGCTGCGCCACAAGCTTCAATCGATTGAATATGCTCTCTCACCGCTCCTTGAAGCCCTAGTACACCAATTGTTAGCATGTTCGTCGCGCTCCCTTAATTACCAGCCACGCTCTTGCATACGCTCTTCTGGCAATAGATTTGAAATTTCAATTCCTTTCATCGCTGTTCCAAGCTCTTTAGAAAGCTCTGCAATCAGACGGTAATCTGTGAAATGAGTCGTTGCTTCTACAATCGCTTTTGCAAACTTAGCTGGATTGTCTGATTTGAAGATACCAGAGCCGACAAATACACCATCTGCTCCGAGCTGCATCATTAATGCTGCATCTGCTGGTGTCGCAACACCTCCAGCAGCAAAGTTTACAACCGGTAATTTGCCTTCTTTTTTAATTTGAAGCAATAATTCATAAGGTGCGCCTAAATTTTTGGCTTCTGTCATCAATTCATCTTCACTCATTGCCGCCACTTTACGAATTTGAGCATTGACCTTTCTCATATGACGAACAGCTTCTACAATATTTCCTGTACCAGGCTCACCTTTTGTACGCAACATAGATGCACCTTCTGCAATACGACGAGTCGCTTCACCTAGATCACGGCAGCCACATACGAAAGGAACCGTGTATTCATTTTTATTTAAATGGAATTCCTCATCTGCGGGCGTCAGCACTTCACTCTCATCAATATAATCAACACCAAGTGCTTCAAGAACACGAGCTTCCACGATGTGGCCGATACGTGCTTTTGCCATGACTGGAATCGTTACTGCATTTTGTACTTCTTCTACGATTCTTGGATCTGCCATACGGGCAACACCGCCTGCTGCACGGATATCAGCTGGAACTCGTTCTAGTGCCATTACTGCCACTGCGCCTGCTTCTTCTGCGATTTTTGCCTGCTCAGCATTGACGACATCCATAATGACGCCACCTTTTTGCATTTCTGCCATTCCACGTTTAACTCGTTCAGTTCCCTTATTGCTCACAATTGTTTCCTCCCATTTGTCTATTCGATTGATTCAACACCTTTATCATACAAGCGATAGAGTATAACAATAAAGAGAATAGTATAACAATTCAATCAGCTCACAAAAAAGAAGAAACCCTTATATATCAAGGTTTCATAGTTAAAAAGGCATCATTCCCTCTTTTAAGTGTTATTAACATGTTATAATGCATCTATAACAATTCGAAAACATCTATAACAATTCCACACCCATTGGAGGATTTTCATGCATATTGATATCCATCGACATTCAGATACATCTCTTTCGAATCAGATTTACTTTTCCATCGTTGATCACATTCAATCAGGTCTGCTTCAGCAAGGCGATAAGCTGCCGACTGTACGTGATCTAGCGAAACAGCTGAATGTAAGTCTTGTCACAGCAGCAAAAGCCTATACACGGCTTAAGGACGACGGATTTTTAACGACTGTACAAGGAAAAGGTACGTTTGTGAATGAGCAGCATGAGCACACTGACATCCCGGTTCAGTCATCTACTTCTTTCGATTGGCAGTTATCGATCCCTGATTATTTACCAAGGTCTCAATTTGCTCAGTATCACTATGTCGAAGAAGCCATTAATCTTTCTTCCTCTATGATTGATCCTGGTCTTTTACCTAACCGGTATTTAGAAAAAGAAATGCAGCATGTCCTAGCCCGGCATCCTCAAATCATGTCAAAATACGGAGAAATACAAGGTGACCTTCAGCTTCGTCAGGTCATTCAATCATTTCTAGAAAAATTAGATGTCCCTTCTACTCCTGAAAATATCCTTGTCACTAGCGGTTCTCAGCAAGGGCTTGATTTAGTAGCACGTACATTTATCGGGCCGGATGATGTAGTTGTCATGGAGGCGCCCACCTATCCAGGCGCAATTGATGTCTTTATGGGGAGAGGGGCACGAATTATTACGGTTCCTGTCGATCATGAAGGAATGAACATGAAACAGCTTCAAAGCATTTGTGATAAATATAAACCAAAGCTCATCTATACCATTCCTACTTTTCACAGTCCTACAGGCGCCAGTATGTCGTTGAAACGAAGAAAACAGCTGCTTTTACTGGCACAAAGCATTGATTGTCTCATTGTAGAAGATGATCCTTATCGTGAGCTTTATTTTGAAAAGAAACCGCCGGCACCTATTAAAAGCCTGGATCACGATGGACACGTCATTTATTTACGAGGATTAAGCAAGACACTGGCTCCAGGATGCAGAATTGGAATTATTACTGCGTCAGGCTCTATATTTAACCGTTTATTAGCAGCAAAGGCCAATAATGATTTAGGGAGCCCACTTCTCACCCAAAAGGCTATTTTACCGTTTCTCACATCCAAGAAAATGATCGATCATACGAAAAAATTAAGAACTGCCTTGAAGGTGAGACGCGATTTGATGATGGATGTGTTGACAAAGCATGCGCCAAAGGACGTCACGTGGCAAATCCCACAGGGCGGGCTCAATTTGTGGCTTAGCTTTCCTTCCTGGGTCGATACACGTGCCCTATTACATGAGGCACGGAAGCAGCAAATCACCTTCCTGCCTGGCTCTGTCTGCTATCCTGGGGAGCCGAAGCAGAATTATATACGTCTCAGTTTTTCTTATGTGAACGAAAAGGCACTGACAGAAGGTATGGAAAAGTTATGTGGTATTTTTCAGCAGGCCTTGTCTACACCTCAAAACCACAAACAATCTCTTTTCTTTTAACGATAAAAAAACTGCTCTCACATATAGAGAGCAGTTTTTTATTAGAACCAACCTTTTACTGTGTCAACGATTCCGCCCCAAATGCCAGCGAAGAATCCACCTACACCACGCATTGCAAGGATGAACCAGTTTGCTTTTTCATCACCTGTTTTCGTCACAAGCTCAACACCTGATTGGTCTTTACTCAAATAGCCGTAGTCCTTCTCATCACCAGAATAAGAAGTCGTCAACATGCCAACCTTTGTTCCTTTTTTAATAGGAGCTTCTAGGTTCTTTTTATCAATATTTACTTTCGCTTTATAGCTCTTCTCGTCACCATTTTTAACCGGTACAGAGAAAGCTTCTTTCGTCACGACGGGTACTTCTTTATCTTTCCCTTTATCGACTTCGATGTTTTCATGTCCCTTGATTTGTTGGCCTTTTTTGTACATTTCTTTCATCGTAAAGTTTTTAAAGGCATAATCGAACAATTTTTTCGCCACATCAAAACGAGCTGTATGAAGATTCCCTTTAGCATTCAGGACAACTGCGATCACACGCATGTCACCACGTTTTGCTGTACCTGTGAAGCTAGAACCAGCTGAATCAGTAGAGCCCGTTTTCAGACCGTCTACGCCTTCATATTCTTTCACAAGTCCTTTAAGCATAAAGTTCCAGTTTGGCATGTCCATTTCGTCATCTGTGCCTTCTCTGAACTTTGTTTTCGCGATGCTTGCTGTTTCAAGAATTTCTGGATGATCTTTGATGAGATGCTGTGCAAGCAAAGCCATATCCTTTGCGGAAACTTCGCTTTCTTCATCAGGTCCCGTACCTTTTGGCTGTTTGCCATGTAAGTCTTTATTTTCTAATCCAGTTGCATTCACGAATTTGTAATTGGTTAAGCCAAGTTCTTTTGCTTTTGCATTCATTTTTTCAACAAACTTTGATTCTGATCCAGCGATTACCTCTGCTAGACCAATTGCTGCTGCATTTGCTGAATAAATAGCCGTTGCTTGATAAAGTTCTTTGACAGTATACGAACCATCTTTTCTCAATGGAACATTGGATAAACTGCGGTCCTGAGAAATTTCGTACACGTAATCATCTGGCGTATATGTTTGATCCCATTTCACTTTGCCTTCAGCAATTGCCTCTAGTAATAGATACTCTGTCATCATCTTTGCCATACTTGCAATAGGCAGTCTTTGTTCTGCGTTTTTACTATAAAGAATTTTACCTGTAGAAGCTTCAATAAGGATGGCTGCTTTCGCATTCACATTGAATGGATCTTCAGCTGCTTTTGCTTTGGACATTGGGGTAAATGCAGTAACAATCAATGCCAATGCAAGGATAGAGACCATAAGCTGTTTCAACATCTTGCTGTTCAATCGTCATACCTCCGTATTCATCTTTTTTCGACGTTTTTCATATATATTTAATCCACAAGGGCTTATTTCGACACAACAGTATAAATTTTATCACAATAAAGACAAAAAAAATAGACAGAGTCATAGACCCTGTCAAATGTAATTTGATTGTCACAATTTATCAAGAAATTGTGTAGTTTGGTGATTCTTTTGTAATTTGTACATCATGTGGATGGCTCTCACGAAGACCTGCACCTGTCATGCGAATGAATTGTGCTTCTTCTCTAAGAGTACGTAAGTCCTGTGTTCCACAATAGCCCATACCAGAGCGAATACCGCCAACAAGTTGGTAAACAGTGTCAACAACTGGTCCTTTATACGGTGTACGTCCTTCGATACCTTCTGGAACGAATTTTTTGTTATCTTCTTGGAAGTAACGATCTTTACTTCCTTTTTCCATTGCAGCAACAGAACCCATACCACGATATACTTTGAAACGTCTGCCTTGGAAAATTTCTGTTTCTCCTGGGCTTTCAGATGTACCAGCAAGAAGGCTTCCCAGCATAACAGCATGTCCACCAGAAGCTAATGCTTTCACGATATCACCTGAATATTTAATTCCACCATCTGCAATAATAGATTTACCATGCTTTCTTGCTTCTGTTGCACAGTCATAAATCGCTGTGATTTGTGGTACACCGACCCCTGCAACAACACGTGTTGTACAAATCGATCCTGGTCCAATACCCACTTTTACAATATCTGCTCCAGCTTCAAACAATGCTTTTGTTGCTTCAGCTGTTGCAACGTTACCAGCAATGATGTTAAGAGAAGGATACGTTTCACGGATTTTCGATACAGTGTCTAGAACACCTTGAGAATGACCGTGTGCTGTATCAATGACGATCACATCAACATTGGCTTCTACTAATTTTTTCACACGAGTCATTGTATCGCCAGTGACACCTACAGCGGCACCAACAATTAAACGGCCATGTGCATCTTTAGAGGAGTTAGGGAATTCAATCACTTTTTCAATATCTTTGATGGTGATGAGACCTTTTAATGTTCCTTCGTCATCTAAAAGAGGTAATTTTTCAATTTTATATTGCTGAAGGATTTTTTCAGCTTCTTCTAATGTTGTTCCAACAGAAGCTGTCACAAGTTCCTCTTTTGTCATCACGTCGCTAATCTTCATTGAATAATCCGAAATAAAACGAAGGTCACGGTTCGTAATAATCCCAACAAGCTTTTGATCTTGTTCGTTATTAACAATCGGTACACCAGAAATACGATATTTACCCATTAAATGTTCTGCATCGAATACTTGATGATCCGGTGTTAAGAAAAATGGATTTGTAATAACACCACGCTCTGAACGTTTTACTTTGTCCACTTGTTCAGCTTGCTGCTCAATAGACATGTTCTTATGGATGATTCCAAGACCACCTTGACGTGCCATTGCAATCGCCATTTGTGATTCCGTCACAGTATCCATTCCTGCACTAATAATTGGAATGTTCAGCTTTAAAGTGCTTGTTAACTCAACTGATAAATTGACATCACGCGGAAGCACCTCAGACTTTGCTGGAACAAGCAACACATCGTCAAACGTCAAACCTTCTTTTGAAAATTTACTTTCCCACATTAGTAAATCCCCCTCTTTTCGGCAAAATATTATATGTAGATTATCAACTAGGAAACAGCATGTCAAGGAAGCAACAAACAGTTGCAATTTTTAGAAAATATAAAGAGAGTTGAGGAAGAAGATGAAAAGTTCAGGATGGAAGGATTTAAAACGTTTTTACTCACTTGAAACTTCCCAAAAGTTTCTATTTCAACAGTACGAGAAACGGAACATTCAGGATGCAAATCAACAAGCCTATAAAAACTGTGAACGATTTATTTACTTTTTAAAGCATGGCCATACATTTTATGACCAAGCCGCATCAGCTCCACTTGAACTAAAACCGATTTTATTATTTTATGGAATGGCACAGCTGTTAAAGGCATGTTTACTGACAGTAGATCCCGACTATCCATCTCAAACCTCTGTCTTAGCTCACGGCGTCACCTCAAGAAAAAGAAAGAAGCAACATTATCGTTTTAGTGAGGATGAAGTAAAGATTCAGCGAAACGGATTATGTATGCATGTATTAAAGCACTTATTTCATTTAAATGGTCTTGAAGATGAGCGATTTACGATGATCAATCTCCTTTCAAAAATACCTGAAATGGGTCACATTCTGGAGTTTCAAAAACAACCCTCTACTTTAGTGAAAGTAGAACAAGCAAATGGCATGTTGATTCAAGATCATATTCCCTTGCTCTATAACATGTCTGCCGAACGTTTTATTGAATATTTTGAGTTCCATACAACTTGGAAGCTTAAGCAACGAGAAGCTAAAAAACTAACATTTGATGTATTTTCAGAAGAAAACCCTGCTCTTGCTACTCACCTTCATTATGATTTAGAAATGAATCAATGGTTCATTCCATCAACACGAGATGCCTTTTTAGGGATTCCTGAGATCATCAGCCATTACTTGTTAATGTATAACCTCAGTATGA